>CAVPKU010000029.1:0-280320 GCA_963705765.1 uncultured Acidobacteriaceae bacterium
ATTCTCAAAGCGCTGGTCACCGACATCGTTCCCGACGCTAAAGTCAAAGCTGCCATGAACGACATCAATGCGGCGCAGCGCGAACAAACCGCCGCCCAGGCACGCGGCGAAGCCGAAAAAATTCTCAAGGTCAAACAGGCCGAAGCCGAAGCGCAGTCGAAAGCCTTGCAAGGTCAGGGTGTCGCGCAACAGCGCCAGGCCATCATTCAGGGCCTTCAGGCCTCCGTCGAGCAATTCCAAACGGCCGTCGAAGGCTCCACTGCCCGCGACGTCATGTCCATGGTCCTGCTCACGCAGTATTTCGATACGCTGCGTGACATCGGAACCGCCGGCCACTCCAACACCATCCTGCTGCCCAACCACCCCGGCGCCGTCAACGACCTCCTCACTCAGATCATGGCCGGCCTCGGCGCCCAAAGCAGCTTCGACGGCAACGGGGCGGTGCCTCGGCCCACGCCGACAACGACACCAGTCACACGCTAACGCGAGAGATGGCCCGGGTCTCGCCTCGAGATTCGGGACCATCTCGGCTGTGTCTCCCGCGGGAACGGCGACGGTCATTCGCACCCGGCCGCCGATGCTCCGGGCACGGCCAATTCGCTCCCCCTT
The DNA here is from genome assembly GCA_963705765.1 of uncultured Acidobacteriaceae bacterium. Classification (GTDB taxonomy): domain Bacteria; phylum Acidobacteriota; class Terriglobia; order Terriglobales; family Acidobacteriaceae; genus Palsa-343. The sequence continues at coordinate 610 of CAVPKU010000029.1, forward strand.
TCCTATACACTCCGATCACATATCCCGCTCCAGAGGGTCGTATGCTTCATCGACTCTTCATTGTTTTCGCCCTCTCCGTCGCCTGCGTTCCCGCCCGGGCGCAAACGGCAACTCCAGGTGCCGCTCCAGTTCCAGCCGCATCCCCCACTTCGGCACCCGCCTTCATCCGCGCCGACGTCCGTCCCAGCCCCTGGATCACCTACCCCTACACGAATGGCGATCTTCTGCGCGGCGAACGCTACACCCTACGCCAGGCGACCATGGTCGATCTCATCTCGAAAGCCTGGTCACTCGATCCATCAACCGTCGCAGGGGGTCCTTCCTGGCTGGAGTTCGACCGCTTCGACATCGTCGCCCAAGCGCCAGCCGGAACACCACCCGCTACCCTGAAGCTCATGTTGCGTTCCCTTCTCACGGATCGCTTCGGCCTCGTCGCCCATAACGGCACGGTGCCCATGCCGGCGTGGGTTCTCACCGCCGTGAAACCGAAGCTCACGGCGGCCCAAAGCAGCACGACCGAATGCGTCCCCATCAAGCCGCCTGTTCGGGATCGGCGCCAATGGTCGCGGTCGCATGCCACAACATGCCCATGGATAAGTTCGTGTCCATCCTTCAGGACTTCGGCGTCAACTACTTCGAAAACAAACCCGTCGTCGACTCCACGGGCCTCACCGACAAGTATGACTTCGAGTTTCACTGGACACCCTACGGGCTCCTCGCCCGTGCGGGCGGAAACGGCATCACCATCTTCGACGCCATGACGAAGCAACTCGGCCTCAAGCTCGATTTCCGCATTGCGCCCCGCTCGGTCTTTATCGTCGACAATGTGCGCAGCACTCCCACCCCCAACGCACCCGGCATCGACAAGGCGCTTCCGCCAGAACCGCCCGCGCACTTTGAGGTTGCGGTCATCAAGCCCAGCAAGCCCGACGAGGAGCCCGGGGGCACGGTCGATTTCGATCACTACGACTTGCAGGGCGATTCGCTGAAATCCCTCATCCAGTTTGCCTGGAACCTCGACCTCAACGACGACGGGGACGTCGTCGGACTCCCAAAATGGGCTGACTCCGATCGCTACGACATCCAGGCAAAAGTTTCCCCCGAAGACCTCGACCAGGTAGTCAGCGGCACCAGACAGGTTGAATACGAACGCGCTCGCCAGATGCTGCAGACGCTGCTGATCGAACGGTTCGGCATTCAGGCGCACATGGAAGAGCGGCCCGTCACCGCATACAACTTTGAAGCCACCGGTCAACAACTGAAGCCCGAACTCAAACCCGCCGATCCGGCCGAGCGCACTAAATGCGGCCACGGCCCCGGCCCGGGAGAAAAAGATCCGAGCATCGCCACGCCGATCCTCAACAGGGTGGTCCACTGCCGGAACATCACGCTCGCCGAATTCGGCCGGGAATTACCGCATCTTGCTTACGGCTATCTCAACTCCCCGGTGGTTGATGACACTGGTCTTCATGACCGCTATGACTTCACCCTCAGCTTCAGCTCTGCCGATCTCGTGAAGCCCGGATCGGGCGAATCGTCCGGCGGCGCCCCCCTTCCACCCGGCGACCCGAACGGGGCCATTTCTCTCTACGACGCTGTCCGTCGCGAGCTTGGGCTCCGGCTTCTGAAAGTACGCCGGTCCGCACCGGTCCTGGTCATCGACCACGTCAACCGCGAGCCCTCCGCCAACTGAATTCGGCAGCACCACTAAAAACGACATTCGCTGCGGAACCATCCTATAAAAGCCGGGTTCAAGGAATGGGACCCCAGTACCCCTCGGGCGTTTTCGCTCCTCCCCGGGGGCCCGGGTTTCAGGAGCGCGGCCGCCTGCTCACAGGGGCTTGTCTCCTGCAACGGCAAGAAAACACAGGCAGTTCAACTGCCCGTGCGGCCACGAGGGCTTATGAATCTCCGAGCGTTGCTTCCTGCCCCATCTACCCCCCGGCAATCCAGCCCCAACTCCACCCCCTCCGGCGAGCCCCCTGTTCCTCTGTGGCGCCGCGCCGTGGCTCTTTCCCTCGCCGCGCTGCTCGTACCCTTCGCCAGTGTTGGCGTCCTGGCTCAGTCCGGCTATCCGCCCCAAACCGCGCCGCAAGCCCAGCAGGATTACCCTCCCCCTCCTCCCGACGCGCAACCCGACGTCCCACAGACGCCCCAGGCCTACCAGCAGCCGCAACAGGATTACCCTCCCCCACCGCCCGACTACCCCCAGCCCCAGGCTGGCCAGCCCTACCAGCAGCCTCAATATCAGCAGGCGCCGGATCAGTATTCGCAACCGCAGTACGCCCAGCAGCCGTATCCGGATCAGGCTTACAACCAGCCGGACGAGTCCTACCAGCCGTACGCCGCGCCGCAGCAGCCGCAGGCCGCGCTTGCCCCGGATCAGCTCGACCAGCTTGTCGCCCCACTGGCTCTCTACCCTGACCAGCTCATCGCGCAGATCCTCGCCGGCTCCACGTATCCGACTCAGATCGCAGAAGCCGACCATTGGCGCCAGTCCATGGGCTATGCCTCGCCGCAGGATATCGCCGCGGGAGCCAATGCGCAGCCCTGGGATCCCAGCGTGAAGGCACTGACTGCCTTTCCTGACGTCCTCAACGAGATGGACAAGAACCTCTCCTGGACCACCGAACTCGGCAACGCCTATTACAACCAGCCGCAGGACGTCTTCAGCGCCATCCAGGCGATGCGCCAGCGCGCTCAGGCCGCGGGCAATCTGCAGTCCACGCCGCAGCAGGAGGTCACCCAGGATCAGGGCTACATCGACATCGCCCCCGTCAATCCGCAGGTCGTTTACGTTCCAACCTATGATCCGTGGGCCGTCTACGGTGCGCCCATCAATCCCTGGCCCGGATTCGCATTCGGTGGACTCGGCTACGATGGCGTTCGATTCGGCCCCGGCTTCGTCCTTTCGGCGTTCACCGGCTTGCCATGGGGTTGGGCCGGATGGGGAGTCAGCTGGCTCGGCAGCTGCCTCTTCTTTAATCACGGCGGATACTGGCCGCACGGCCCCGGCGTTCGCGACTGGGGGCTGCGCTACGGTGGACCCCGCGCTCCCTGGGGTCGCAACTTCGCCTACGCCCGCGCCTATGACCGCGGTCTCGCTCGTGGATACGATCGAGGGTTCAATCGCGGCTATGATCGCGGCGGAGCCCGTGGCTTTGACCGCGGCTTCGACCGCGGCCAGAACCGGGGATACGAAAACCGCGGCGGATACGAAAACCGCGGCTTCAACACCAATCGCGGAGCCTTCAATGATCCACGCGGATTCCAGAATCGCGGTCTTGACGGTCGCGGCTTCTCCGATCCTCGCCGTGGCTTCGCCGATTCCCGCACCGGTCCCGCGACGCGCCCCGGCTACAGTGGCGGATTCCAGCGTGCTCCCCAGCAGGCCTTCAACGGCCAGCCCGCTTTCAACGCCCGCGGCGGCTATGAGGCCCGCGGCGGATACAACGGTTACGGCCGCACGCCCGGCTACTCCACCCCGAACTTCCGCTCCGCTCCGACCTTCAATCGTCCGTCGCCACCCAGCGGGATGAACCGCAACTTCGGCAACTCCTTCCGCCAGTCCCAGCCGGCCTACCGTGCGCCGTCGATGCCCAACTACCGCTCCTTCAACGGCGGCTCTTCTGGGTTCGCCAACCGCGGTCTTGAGAATCGCGGCTTCAGCCAGCCTCGCGCCTTCAACGGTGGCGGCGGAGGTCGCAGCTTCTACGGCGGAGGCCGTTCCGAAAGCACCCCCCACTTCAGCGGCGGAGGTCATTCCAGCTTCGGCGGCGGTAGTGGCCGCTCCTTCGGCGGAGGCGGCGGAGGCCATAGCTTCGGTGGTGGTGGACACAGCTTTGGCGGAGGTGGCGGTGGACACAGTTTCGGTGGTGGAGGCAGTCACGGCGGCGGAGGTGGCGGCCACCATCACTAAAGGGCACAGATGAATTTCTACGGGCGGCAGGGGAAACCCCCTGCCGCCCTTCGTCTTTCGCTAACCGCTCTTCAGCTAACCGTTCCATCGCTGACCGCTCCTTGGCTGACGCCCCTGGCTATCTCTCCTTTTCCACCGCTTTCTTCCCCATCTCCTGCGCCCGAGCCGGGGCCACCGTCATCCCTAAATCTATGACGTCTTCCACAACCTTCTCCCTTGGCGGCGACCTCACCATCCACCGTCTTGGCTTTGGTGCCATGCGCATCACCGGCTCCGGTATCTGGGGCGAACCCAAAGATGCGGACAGCGCCCGCAAAGTCCTCCGTCGCGCGGTCGAGCTCGGCGTCGACTTCATCGACACCGCGGACTCCTACGGCCCCGAAGTCAGTGAGCGCCTCATCGGGGAAGCCCTCGCGCCTTACAAGCAGGGCCTCGTCATCGCCACCAAAGGCGGCCTCACCCGCCAGGGTCCCAATGAGTGGCTCCCCGTCGGCCGTCCCGAATACCTGCAGCAGGAAGTCGAAATGAGCCTGCGTCGCCTCAAGCTGGAAGCCCTCCCCCTTTGGCAGCTCCACCGCATCGACCCCAAAGTCCCCGTCGAGGAATCCCTCGAGCCCATCAAAAAACTGCAGAAGCAGGGCAAGATCCGCCACGTCGGCCTCAGCGAAGTCAAAGTTCCCGAGATCGAGCAGGTTCGCAAATTCCTCCCCATCGTGAGCGTGCAGAACCGCTACAACGTCTCCGATCGCGAACACGAAGATGTGCTCCAGTACTGCGAGAAGCACAAGCTGGCCTTCATTCCCTGGTTTCCCGTAGCCGCGGGCAAACTGACGCAGGCCGGTGGTCCGCTCGACAAGGCTGCGAAGAAGCACGGCGCGACGGTTAGCCAGCTGTCGCTCGCCTGGCTTCTCCATCACTCGCCGGTCATGCTGCCCATCCCCGGAACCTCCTCCGTCGCGCACCTCGAAGAAAATCTCAAAGCCGCGGAAATCAACCTCTCCTCCTCTGAGTGGGACGAGATCGAAGGCACCGCCAGAGCCGCTTAATCGGCAGGATTGACTCGAAACCAGGGCCGCACCCGCGGCCCTTTTCTTTTGTGCATCCCGCGCCTATCGGCGCGTATTATCGTGCTTCCCGCATGATCCCGGCCGAACCCAAATCTCAGCTGCGCAAGACCATGGGCTTCTGGGATGTCCTGCTCTTCAACATCGCGACCGTTCTCGGCCCGCGCTGGATCGCGGCTGCCGGTCATAACGGAACCTCCTCGATCAGCCTGTGGGCGATTGCCGCGGTCTTCTTCTTCGTGCCTGGCGCGCTGGTCATCAATGAGCTGTCCTCGCGTTTCCCTCAGGAAGGCGGCCTCTACGTCTGGGCCAAAGAAGCCTTTGGCGACTTCCACGGCTTCATCGCCGGCTGGACTTACTGGATCTACACCTTCTTCTACTTTCCCGGACTCCTGCTCGCCAGCGCGTCCATGGCCGCTTATGTCCTCGGCCCCCATGGCTCAGGGATCGCAGGCGACCGCGCCTTCCAGCTCTCCGTCTCGATGGGCTTGCTGCTCGTCGCCGTCGCGCTGAACATCGTCGGTCTCAACGTCGGCAAGTGGCTGCAGAATGCCGGTGGCGTCGGCACCTATGTGCCTCTCGTGATCCTCCTCTTCGTTGGAGTCACCCTCACCTTACGCCACGGATCCGCCACGCATTTCACCCTGCACAACATGCTCCCCACCTGGAACTGGAGCACCGTCAATTTCTGGTCGCAAATCGCCTTCGCCTTCACCGGCCTTGAGCTGGTTTCCGCGATGAGTGAAGAGGTTCGCGATCCGCGCCGCACGCTGCCCCGCGCCGTCTATGGAGCCGGTGCGATGATCGCCTTCGTTTACATCGCAGGGACGTTCGCCATCCTCTCGCTCTTGCCGGCTGCTTCCATTGATCCGCAGAGCGGCGTCTTCAGCGCGATCACCGTGGGCTCCGTTGCCTTGAAGATCGGGTTCCTCGGCATTCTCGCCGCGCTCCTCGTCACCGTCGGCAACGCCGGCGGAGTCGGTTCCACCGTGGCCGGGATCGCGCGCGTCCCCTTCGTGGTCGGTGTCGATCGCTATCTGCCCGCGGCCTTTGGCAAAATCCATCCCCGCTGGAAAACTCCCTGGGTCGCCATCCTGGTCCAGGGCGGCATCTCCGCTTTTATTCTTCTCGGCAGCCAGTTCAATCAAAGTGTCCGCAGCGCTTACCAGTTTCTGGTGGACGCCGCTGTCATCCTCTATTTCATTCCCTTCCTCTACATGTTCGCGGCGATCATCCGGCTCGCAAGCCGCCCCGACCGCGCAGAGAACCCGCACGCCGTCCTCGTTCCCGGTGGCCGTGCGGGCGTCTGGATCTGCGGCGGCCTCGGGTTCACTGTTGTCCTCATCGGCATCGCCGTTTCTCTCGTGCCGCCGGGCGAAGCGGTCAGCCGTCTGGGCTTCGAACTGCAGCTCCTCATTGGAACCGTGGTCTCGATCCTCATCGGCCTTGCCCTCTATTGGCGCGGCGTCCGCACCAAGACGGCGCAATCGTAACCATCGTGGTCGCAAATCATTGGCTGACTGCTCCCTGTTGCAAAAGCCCCAACACAGCCTCCTCCAGCGCAATCCGACGATCCGAATAGGAATGATCGGTAGCCATGTGCACCGTTGAGGCGTGCTGTCCGCCCGCTTTCCCGATTGCAGCCACCAGCGTCTCCGCCGGTGCTCGCCATCCATCGTCCGACGTAATCGCCAGTAGCGGACGCCCCGCGAGCCGCCCTGCCAATGACGGAAAATTCCAATCCGCAACATTCGCCACCAGCTCCTGCGCCAGCGCCTCAGGGCTGGTCCCCGCCAGCGGAGCCATACCCTCAGCCGCCAGTTGTGGAGCAATCACCGGCACAAATGCGGCTCGCTGTTCCACCGGAGCCGCCAGTAGCTGCGTCATCCCCATGTCCGCCGCGGAAATCGTAATCACCCCTGCGATCCCCGCATCCCGTGAACCCGCCTCCAGTGCCATAAATCCGCCCATGCTGTGCCCCACCAGCACGATCTTCTTTGGATCGATCCGCTCCTTCGCAGCATTCGCGGGATCCCGCAGCCACGCAATCGCCGCCGCTGTGTCCTCGATGCAGTGCGTGAACGAAAAATCGCCCGGCGATCCCCACGAGCCGCGATAGTCGAAGTACAAAACGTTCCAACCCGCGCGACGGATGGCCTGAGCTACGTCAAGGTTCTTCTCATTTCCGGGAAAACCATGCAGCAAAACCACCGTCGGATGGGGCCCAGCTCCCGCGGCCACGTAGATGAACGCATTCAGCAGAGTCCCGTGGCTCGGCAGTTGAAAGGTGTCGATGGCTGCAGGGTGATCGTGATCGGGTGCCGGATCAGCGGCGATAGCGGCATTTTGCGCTTCAAGCGAGGTGGGCGCGAAGGCCGACGCTGCGAAGCTAAACGTCAGGAGAAGGGCAATCCGTCCAAATCGGCGTGCGAAGGTCGTGCGAGTCATGCAAGCGATTGTAGCGGTATGCAACGTCTCGGCCTTGCCCCGCTGTACCGTGTACCCTGTTGCTGATGCAACGTCTTCTCGAGGGCTACACCCGCTTCCGCCGCGACATCTTTCCTCAACACCGAGACCGCTTCCGCCTGCTCGCCGAGCGACAGCAACCCGACGTTCTCTTCATCACCTGTGCTGACTCGCGCGTTGTCCCCGACCTGATCCTGCAGACCGAGCCCGGCGACATGTTCCTTTGCCGCGCCGTCGGCAACATCGTCCCGCCCCACGGCTCCATGCCCGGCGGCATCTCCTCCACCATCGAATATGCCGTCGAAGTCCTGCACGTCCGCCACATCATCGTCTGCGGCCACTCCGACTGCGGCGCTATCAAAGCTGTTCTGCCGCCCGATCCCGCCGACCCCCGCGATCACCGCAACCTGCCCCGTCTTCCCCTCACCGCCAAATGGCTGGGCTACGTTGAGCCTGCATGGAAATACCTCCCTCCCGGTATTCCCGCCGACGATCACCGCGCTCTTCACACCGCCCTCATTCATGCCAACGTTATTGCGCAGCTCGAAAATCTGAAGACGCATCCCGAAGTTGCGCGCGCCCTCGCTCACGACGCACTCCAGGTCCACGGTTGGTACTACGACATCCTCACCGGTTCCGTCGAATCCTGGGATCCCGAACAGCGCCGATTTCTCGCGCTCGAAGATTGGGCAGAGGCCCACGCAAAAGTCGTGAACCCAGTACCCTGACTCGCGAATCCATTCACCGTTGCCGGATGCTCTCAGGAGGAAATCGATGCGTCAGAAACTCGACGAAAGCCTGGCTCTGCTTTCTCGCACCCCAGCCGCTCTGGACTCTCTCCTGCGTGGCCTCCCCGACGCCTGGACGCGCCGCAACGAGGGAGAGGGAACCTGGACAGCGCGGGACGTGGTGGCCCATCTGGCTGAGCTGGAGCGTACTGACTGGATGCCGCGCATCCAGCGCATCCTCAAGCACGGCGATGCTCGTACCTTCGATCCCGTCGACCGTCAGGCCTTCATGCGCAACGCGCGCGGCAAATCGTTGAATCGTCTGCTGAGCGAATTCGCTCGGCTGCGACAAAAGAATCTGAGAGAAGTGCGCAGCCTCAAGCTGGGGAGCAAAGACTTCGCAAGGCCCGGCCGCCATCCGGCATTAGGCCCCGTTACTTTGTCAGAACTGATGGCGGCGTGGGTCGTGCATGACCTCTCCCACCTGCATCAGATTGCGCGCATCCTGGCGTACCAGTATGGCGATGCTGTCGGGCCATGGAACCGCTACCTCGGAGTGTTGCAGTGCAACGGCCACAGCGCGTCGGCATGATCAATCCCAGAACGTATCGGGATCGCGGAAACGCCGCGACAACCAGCGCAGCGCAAAGACGAGACTCACAGCAACTGCAACCTTGATGTACATATTCGTCGCTTCCAAAGCAGAAAGTGATACAGACGGTAAAACCAGCGGGTACAACCAACGTCTCAGAGTAGCCGGATCGGCCAGGGAATAGATATTGCAGGAAAGTGGCCGTTACTATGACACCTGTACTGACCGTTTAGTAACGAATTACTGTCGGTGCAATAGAGATACAACTAACAAAGAGGCCGCCAGCAAGCGGCCCGATTGCTGCTCCGAGGCGCCAGATCAATGCGCCGAGCTGAGTCCGATAACCCCGAACAGAAACAGCAGTCCGGCCCCTACCCATCCGCCGGCCGCGAAACCCGCGGGCACATACAGACCCAGCAGTAACCCTGTCCCCATCATCAGGCCGGATAGAACGATGAACTGCCGCATGCCATAGAGAAAAGTAAACGGCAGATAGTGTGCGCCCACGACAATCAGAAAAGCGGGATAGAACCAGAAAAGACGATGCAGTGCGGCGGCCCCAACAAGAGGAAAACCGCACGGGACGAGAAAAGCGACCTGAACCGCAAGCGCGTTCATCGGATGGCCCCTGGGCAGAGCTGCGGGGCGACCGAGCGATCGCAGCAAGAGCTGAGTCAACGGAAAGATGAGCATGCCCCCGAAGACCAGCGCGAGAATTCCGGCGCGCGGCGACACCCACGTAGCCAGAGCGGCGGATGCCAGCCAGATGAAGGCAGAAACAAGTTGACCGGGGAATCCACCAAGATACGTCGTGCGCACGTCGCGCTGGGCGTCGGAGATCTGCATGGCTCGAGTATGCGCGAGCGGCGAGCAGCAGAGGAGTGGCGTTCGTCAGCCTTTGGGGATGACAAATGTCAGGGGACTCGCCGTCCGGTTACCGCGCTCCGTGCCGGAAATCTACCCAGCTGCCAATTCCTTCGCTCGCTGGGTGGCACGCATCACCGCCTTGATCAGCGTCACGCGCAACCCGCCTTCCTCCAGTTCGAGGATGCCGTCGATCGTGCAGCCCGCCGGCGTCGTGACCGCGTCCTTCAGCAGCGCGGGGTGATAGCCGGTTTCGAGAACCATCTTCGCCGCGCCAAACGTCGTCTGCGCTGCCAGCAGCGTAGCGATGTCCCTGGGCAGGCCAACCTTGACTCCGGCTTCCGCCAGCGATTCGAGGATGATGTAGATGAATGCCGGCCCACTCGCGCTCAGCCCCGTTACCGCGTCCATGTGCTTCTCATCGACGACGACGGTGCGGCCGACAGCGGCGAACAGGCTCTCAGCGAGTTGCATGTGAGCAGGCTGTACAAAGCGACCACGGCATAGCGCAGAAATCCCGGCGCCCAGCATCGACGGTGTGTTCGGCATAGCGCGAACCACCGGCACTTCTTCCACTGCCGACTTCTCGATCGCCTCCGTTCGCACCGAGGCCGCAAACGAAATCAGCAACTTGTCTGACGTGAGCGCGGTCCGGATTTCTTCAACCAGCGCCGGTACCTGGAAGGGCTTCACGCCGATCAGGATGACGTCGGCCTTGGATGCGATGGCGGCGTTGTCGGTGGAGACTTCGATGCCCCACTGCGCGGACAGCACCTGTGCGCGGTCGGCGTGGGCCACCGTGGCGAAGAGGCGGTCCTGCGACAGGATCTGCTGCTTCAGAAACGCCTGCAGCAGAATGCCGCCCATTTTGCCTGCGCCCAGCACGGCGACTCTGGCGGTAGAGAGATCGATGGACATGAAATCAGGGTACAGGTTGCAGGGAGCAGGGTACAGGCTTACACCGCGGCCCCCACGCGATACCATTGCTTCCGCGATGTCCTACTTCTGGCTTCCAATCCAGGCGGTGATCCGGGCGTCCAGCACATCGAGGGGAAGCGCCCCGGAATCGACGACCTGATCGTGGAACGCGCGCAGATCAAACTTCGACCCGAGCGCCTTCTCCGCGCGAGCACGCAGCTCAAGAATCTTCAACTGGCCCATCTTGTATCCCAGCGCCTGCGCCGGCCATGCAATGTAGCGGTCGCACTCAGCGTTGACCGTCGCATCATCGAGCCCGGAGTGCGCGTGGAAATAGTCCACCATTTGCTGGCGCGACCAGTGCTGCGAATGCACACCCGTGTCGACCACCAGACGCACCGCGCGAAAGATATCGGCCTCCAGCCGTCCGAAATCCGAATACGGATCCTGATAGAAGCCAATGTCCTTGCCCAGTCGCTCGGCGTACAGCCCCCAGCCCTCAGTAAAAGCGGTGTAGTGTCCGTATTTCCGAAACGTCGGTAGCCCGGTGAGTTCCTGAGCGATGGAAATCTGCAGATGATGGCCAGGCAAGCCTTCGTGGTACGCCACGGACTCCACGTTGGCGAGCGAGCGGTGCTCGAAGTCATAGGTGTTGACGAAGACGGTGCCAGGCCGCGATCCATCCGGCGTGCCCTGCTCGTAGTACGCCGGCGCCTGGTCCTTCTCCATGAACGCAGGCACAGCCTCAACTTTGAGCGGCGCCTTCGGAAGTCGCCCAAACAACTCAGGTAGTTTTGGACGCATGTGATCGATGTCCACCCGGAACGCATCAAGGAGTTGTTCGCGGCTGGTCGGGTGCTGCTTCGGATTGGCGTTGATGGCAGCGCGCAGCGCGGCCACATCCACATAGCCGAGCTTCTTCGCGATCACCAGCATGTCGGCTTCGTCCTGCGCCACCTGATCGACGCCGATCTGGTGAATCTGTGCGGGCGTTAGATCCGTGGTGGTGCTCTGCTTCACGCGGAAGGTGTAGTACGCGTCGCCGTCGGGCAGCGACCACACGCCGGGCTCGGTGCGTCCGGCCGGAATGTAGACTCCCTGTAGAAATTTCGCGAAGTGCTGATACGCGGGATAAACCTGCTTCGTGATCGCCGCAACGATGGCATCGTGGTAGCGGGCCTGGTCGGCGGCCGAAATCGACGCAGGAAATTTCTTCAGCGGCAGCGCGAACGGGCTCTCCTCAGGCTTCTGCGCGAGCAGCGCATTCACCTGCACCAGAACCTTCTCCAGCAGATATTTCGGCGGCACCCGCTGATCGTCTACGCCAGTCAGCATGTTGTCGGTGATCTGCCGAAAGGCCGTCGGCACTTTGCCTAGGCGCGTGATGTAGTCGTCGTAGTCCTTCGCGCTGGCGAAGCGAAGCCGAGGGACGAGCTGCGGCAGGGAGAGATGGAGTCCGTTGAACTGATTCACCGGCATCTCCCACGGCTTAAACCCGGATTCCTCCTGATCATCGGCGAGCTGTCGCACCATCAGGTCCTTCGACAGGATTTCCTGGTCCGGCATTCCGGTCGTGTCGATTTCGCCCAGCCGCCGGATGTACTCGAGCCCGCGCGCCAACTGCTGGTGGTAGGCCTCAACCGTGTAGTCCGTCAGTTGATCGTTAAAGCGGTCGTCCCCAATGGTGGACGCGAACTCCGGCGAGTGGCTGAGGCGGTCTTCCCAGATCTGCGCGAAGAGATCGTCGAGCGCCTTGCGCCGCGAGGCAACGTCAGAGCTTTGTGTAGCAGGAGCAGGCTGCGCGGAAACGCTGGGCGCGATCAGGCAGGCACAACCAACGACCAGGGGAAGAGCGGCGAGGATACGGAATTTCATCACTGAGTAAGGGTACAGGCGCACGGCACGAAGTCGATAGCCCGTCGAACGCCATCGGTCTCCTAGCCCGGCGTCTCCACGCCTTTGCGGAGCATCGCAACCGCTTTCGTCATCCTGGCCTCGCGCGTCTCCGCCTTCTTCGCTTCCGTGATCCAGCGAACGTACTCCTTGCGGTGCGTATAGCTGAGCTTCTCGAAAACCGGGAGCAGTTTCTCTTTCTTCAGGACCGCCGCGAACTCCGCAGGGATCTCCACCGTGCGGACCGCCTCGTCCTTCCAGAGTTCAACCTTCACCTTGTCGCCGGGCTGCTTGCCGATCTGCTCGCGCAGTGCTTTCAGGATGCCGAGCATGTGTTGCGGCTGACCGTACTTTACCAGGGAACCGGTGTAGGGAATTCCGTCGAACGTGGCCTGCACCGGAACCCGTCCCTTCGTCCCAAATTCCTTCTCAACGTCATAGGGAAAAAGAACGTAGGCACCACCGCTACCCACGGGAGCGGCCTCAATGGTGGCCGTGAAGGAATATTTCTTCATGCCAGCAAATTAGCAGACAGATGAGTAAGCACGCCAAAGATCAGACAGGACGGGCGACCGATCTACGCGACTGCCACTTCCCGCTCGACCCGGCGAGTCGAAGCCCGCAACGGCATGGTGATCGAGAAGACCGTGCCCGAGCGCTCCCCGCAGCGGCTGCGCACCCGGATGTTCCATCCGTTGCGGCGAATGATCTCGCCGGTCACCCACAGGCCCAGCCCCGTACCCGTCTCTCCCTTGGTGGTGACGAAGGGTTCGAAGATCGTAGGCAGCAGCGTGGTCGGTATCCCGGATCCGGTGTCGGCGATCGTGAGGCGCACGCGGGGACTCTCTTCGATCCCCGATTCTCCGGAGACTCGCAAACGCAAGCGCCCGCCGTGGCGCATCGCATCGATCGCGTTGCCGACGATATTGGCGATCACCTGGCGCAACTCGCCCGGGCTCGCCAGCACGGTCGTGATTGGAGCGTCGATCTTGAGATGAACTTCGACATTCGCCGCCATGATGCGCGAGTTGTAGAGAACCAGCACCGACCGCAGGACGGCTGCGACTTCGGTATCGACCGGGTGGCTGGGCTCGCGATAGAACCGCAACGTCTGTCGCGTGATCTCCGCAACCCGCGCCAGCTCCTGATCGGCCTGAGCTAAATAGGCATGAACCTCAGAAGGATCTTCCGTGGCTCGCGTCAGATACAGCAGGTTCGTCACTGCTTCCAGCGGATTGTTGATCTCGTGCGCGATGCTTGCGGCTAGGCGCCCGGTCACGGCCAGCTTCTCTGACCGCCGCAGCGCATCCTGCGCGCGCGCGTACTGCTGCATTTGATCGCGAATTTGATACTGCCGCTGCCGGCCGCGCAAGGCGATCTCGAGCGTGCTCAGCAACGTCTCCGGCCGAATCGGCCGCTCCAGCAAAAAGATGTTGCCCAGCGGCTTACGCAGTTCGCGGAGCCGCTCACTCTCCGCTGTCACGCGTCCCCCTACAGTGAGCAGGATCAGTGGGAAGTCAGACCATGCAGGCTGCTGTTCGATGACGTCGCGCAGCTTTGCCATGGCCATTCCCGTCAGAGCTTCTTCTGAGACGATGGCCGCGCCTGCTCCCAGCTCGATCTCAAGGCGCATTTCCTCCACCGATCGCGCCGCGTGGCACGGAATCGCGCAGCGCTCCAGCAGTCCGGAGATCAGTGCGCTGTCTTTGCCGGTCGGCGCAAGAACGATGGTCCGCGTCTCCTGCACGGAGGATTGGATATCAGGCAACGGAGGAGTCCTCCTGCTGATGATTGCCATAGTCCCGAATCAGTTTCGGAACGCCCGTCAGAACCCCTTCGAACTGGGAGAGCGGCGCACCGACAAAAACCTTGCCGTCCTGCATGAACAGCTCGCGGATCGTGCGCTCGTGCGCGCCGCTCCTCTTCTTCATGACGGAAATCGCCTGCCGGATTTCCCCGGCGCGCTCGAAGTAGCGGAACAGAAGAATCGTGTCGGCCAGATAGCTGACGTCGAGCGGTGCGTGCATCGACGCGCCGATGATTCCGACCTGCGCCAGCGTGATGATCGTCGCCACCCCCTGCTGGCCGAGATACGAAAATAGTTCGTGCAGCTGCATCGACAGATACTGTTCGTTCGGCATGGCGTTCAGCAGCCCGTTCATGCTGTCGATCACCAGCACGCGAAGTTTCTGTTCATCCACAGTGCGACGAATCTGCGAGACGAATTCACCCGGGGACAGCTCTGCTGGGTCCACCTGCTGTAGCTGCAGGGCGCCGGAAGCCATCACCGCATCGGGATCCATGCCGAGTCCCCTGGCACGGTCGGTCAGAGTGGCGAGCGATTCGTCGAAGGTGAAGATCATCGCCTTCTCGCCGCGCTGGGCCGACGAGTAGGCGTAACGGAAAGCAATGGTGGATTTGCCGCATCCCGCCGGACCCGTGAGCAATGTGCTCGTGCCGGTGTCGATGCCCCCGCGGAACAGATCGTCGAGTTCCTGCAGACCGCTGGGCACAGGCTGGCGTTTGAACGTCGGACGATGCTCTCCCGCAATGAGGCGCGGGAAGATGTCCAGACCTCCCGTCCGGATAATGTAGTCGTGATAGCCCTCGCGAAAGGGCGAACCGCGCAGCTTGTGGATCTCGATGCGCCGGCGCCGGATACCGTAGTCGCGACCCACACCCTGCAAGACGATCACTCCGTGCGCAATGCTTTGCAGCTGAAGGTCGTTCCTGTCATCCGAGGTTCGGTCGTCCAGCATGAGCACGGTGATGTTGCCGCCGGAGAGATGGCGCTTCAGCGCGAGGATCTGGCGTCGATACTTGAGCGGATCGCGCGCGAGCATCCGCAACTCCGCCAGCGAATCGAAAACCAGGCGTTGCGGCTGAACTTCATCCACCCTCTTCAGGATGGTTGCGATCGTGTCGGCCAGTTCCACCTCTGAAGGGTGAAACACCGTGTACTGCGCCTCAGGCTTCAGATCGTCGTCGGGCGGAATCATCTCGACAATTTCGAGGCCCTCCAGCGACCAGCCATGCGACAAGGCGGCCTGGTGCAGTTCTTCAACAGATTCCGACAGCGTCACGTAAAGGACGCGTTCTCCGTTGCGAAGCCCGTCGAGAAGAAACTGGAGAGCGAGAGTGGTCTTCCCCGTACCCGGATCGCCTTCGATCAGGTAGAGATGCCCGGGTGGAAATCCGCCATGCAGAATGTCATCCAGACCGGAAATGCCGGTGCGGAGACGAGGCTGGGGAGGTCGCCCATGGCCGTCGGGAGATGGAGCCGGGGAAATCCTGGGTCGAGCGGGCCCGGCGGATGCGGATTTGGGAGTCACCTTTCTGCTCTCCGAATCGTGAGCTGCATTCGGCGAGTCGCCGAATTCGTTAAAGCTCAAATATTGATGCGAGCGGAGAGGGGTCGAGTTGTCTATGCGTGGCGGCTCATCGGCAGTCTCTCACCGGAAGCGAAAAACCCCAGTCGGGACCCGCTCCTGGCACTGTATCTTTTACCGAAATGCCGGGCCGAGAGGCTCCCCTCCTCCGGTGTGGGAGTTGACCGAATGGTTCTCTGCCGAAGCCGCGGGGTGACCGGAGTCAAGAAGCCGGTACAGAGTCGAACGGCTGATGCCAAGCATCCTCGCGGCCCGAACCTTGTTGCCATTCACGCGGGCCAGCACCCGCGTAATGTGCCGCAGGATCGCGTGGTCGAGATTCGGATCTTCGGCAATGGGTTCCGCAGCGGCCGGAACGGCTGCAGCAGCAACTGACCAGTGCAGGCGTGGAATATCGATCGGCCGGATCCAGTGACCGGAACTTTCCAGCGCCGCGGCCGCAATCACCGATTCCAGCTCCCGCACATTGCCCGGCCATTCGTAGGCGGTCAAACGAGGAAGCACACCGGCCGCAAATCCACGCAGTTGGCTGTTGCGTTGCCCGCTCCACGTCCGCAGAAACAGCGCCGCCAGCAGTGGAATATCCTCTTTGCGATCGCGAAGAGGCGGAATGGCAAAGCGTATCGCGGTCAGATGACTGGCCAGGTCGGAGCGAAACGTGCCCCCGGCTGCCAAACGCCGCAACGACTGGGCCGCCCCGGCGACAATCTGCAGAGGGGCTGAGCCTCGCGCCGTGCGCATCCGCTCGTGCGCCGCACGCTCCAGGTAATCGCGCAGGCGCCGTTGCTGATCGGTCGACAATTCGTCGATCCGCGACAGATACAGCAACCCGGCCTGCGCCTCCTGCCACAGCGGTTGAGGATCTTCAATGAATTCCCCTGCGATCGAAGGGACAAACGGTCCTGAAGCCGCCGGACCCAGTCGATGCAGCGTTTGCGCGGTCAGCAGCTTGCCGCTGCCTTGCTCGCCTTCGACATTCACCAGCCGAAAATGCGGCGCCGTGCAGCGGATGCGATGCAATAACTGCTGCATCACCAGACTGCGCCCCACCATCCCGCCCAGCATCCACCGCTCCGGTTGAACCATGCGCGGTTGCAGAGCTTCGATGTCGAGAACTGTGGAAGGCTCAGCCTCCTGGCTGGGCTGCGGATTCATGATGGGAGCGAGATGCACTGTCGTATCCGTCCTGCTGTGTTCCATATCGGCGGACGGGTCCGAGAAGATGAGAAGGGCGGGTGAAACCTGTCTGGAAGCTCGAGGCAAAAGAGCAAAAAAGCCAGCTGAAAAAGGGAAGCGAGCCCCACGCTCCCCCCTTCGCTGACCTTGCAGACTCGCTTCCGTTTCTACGAAACTAACAGCGCTACTTTGCGATCGCCTCCAGCGTTGAAGCTGCCTGACCGATCGTGCCCGCCAGAACCGACATTTGTGCCTGTGCCCGCGACAAATCCTTCGCGTCAATCGCCTCGTTGACGCCTGGAATCACCACGGCCGCGTATCCCGTATATTCGCCCGGAGCGTAGATCGTGTGTTTGAACCATGGCCGATTCGGCAGACCGGGCGCGGACAGAAATCCCTCTTCGACGCTGCGCAGCTTTCCATTCAGTTCTGCCAGCTGCTGCGGTGAGTCGGAAGCGGCACTCTCCTGCCGTGCGTGCACCCGTTCGGCCGCCTGCGTGAATTTCTCCGCTGCCGCTTTGGCCTGCGTGAAGTCGATCCCGCTCAGGCCCTCGGCTGCTGACTTCTTTTGCGCCGCGTCCAGATAAGCCGAAATCTCCTTGCCGTACGTCACGTAGTCGTAGGGCAGCACGTCCGCGTCGGCCATGTGCAGCACTTCGAGCCCGAACACCCGCGCCATTTCCTGTTCGTAGACGAACGTGGGATCCGCGTTCATCACAAACCACGCATAGTTGTCGAAAACCGAGTGGTAGACGCCATACGGTCCTCCTGAGCCAATGTCCGACGAGGGCACGCCCAGGTGCTGGATGAACGGCGTAAAGTCCGAGCCTGAGCCAAGGTCGCCCACGTCCACGTCGTTGTCCACGTGAGCATTCCCCCGCGCGCCATGCTCTTCCACTCCGTTAGGATTGCGGCGTCGTGCAGCTTCTGCCTGCGCCTTCTTCCACTGGTCGTAAACGGTGCCGCCTTTGGGGCTGGGCACGTCTTTGGTGACGTCGCGGATGAACTCCTTCAGCGACGGCACCGCCGAGGCTTCGAAGTTGGGGCCTGAAACTCCGACGTCGGTATTGAAATACGCGACCGCCTTCGCCAGATGATCCGCGTTGTCCTCCGCCCATTCCGTGGATCCGATCAGGCCCTCTTCCTCTGCGTCCCACGAGCAGAAGACAATCCGCCGCTTCGGCTTCCAGCCTGTCCTGAGCAGAGCGCCAACGCCGTGCACGGCTTCCAGCATCGCTGCCGTGCCGCTGTTGGGATCGACGGCGCCATACACCCACGCGTCGCGGTGATTGCCCGCCACGACCCACTCATCGGGGAACTCCGCGCCCGCCACGGTGCCAACCACATCCCAGATGGTCGAGTACTCGTAGTCCATCTTGAGATCCAGGTGGACCTTCACCCCCGGTCCCACGTGATAGGTGAAGGGAAGCGCCCCCTGCCACTCGCGCGGAGCGGCGGGCCCGCCAATGTGTTCGAGAATCGGCGCAGCGTCATGGTAGCTGAGCGGCTCCGACGGAATCGTGGGCAGGCTGGTGACCTTGTCCAGAGGCAGCCGCTGCGACTCCGGCAGATCGGGACGGGACGCGACGCCCGGCGTGAGCGCATCGCCCGGATATTTGAACATGTACTGTACGGATCCCCGCTGCACCGCAGTCGCTGGACGGTACGGCCCATGCGGATACATGTCGCCGCGATAATAGCCGTCATCAGCGGGATCGGAGTAGATGATTACTCCCGCCGCGCCGTGTTCCTGCGCGACATAAACCTTGACGCCCCGGAAGTTGCCACCGTAACGGCAGACCACGATGTCGCCTTTAACATCGATGTTCAGCTCTTTCAGCTTCTGGAAATCTTCCGGCCGGCAGTAGTTCGCGTAGACCGCCGTCCCTGTCACATCTCCCGATGGCGAAGAGCCATTGAAGGCAGGCGTGACCCGCGAATCGTTCTGGAACGGCTCATTGCCGTCGACATGCTCCGGGACCGGCCCGGTCATCAGGAGCTTGCCATCCGCGTCCCATGCCTCCACCTTGACCGACTTCGGCATATTCAGCCACGCCTTGTACGGCACGATGGTGGTTTCGAGGCCGGCTTCTCTGAACTTCTGTGCGACATATTCAGCGGTCTTGTGATCCTCAGGCGACGCGGCGATATGCGGCTCGGCGGTCAGCGTCTTTAGTTCTTCGCCGGCAAGCTTTGCGTCCGGAACCGCAAGGAATGTCCGATCCACGCCGGACTGCTCCGCCGCGAAATCGTGGTAGCCAAAAACGGAACCGGCGGAGTTGGTTGGCGTCGTGGCGTGGGCACCGATGAACAACAGGGCAGGGAGGACGAGAGCAGCAACGGAGAAAGCAGAGACGCGCGACGGCATCAGTGGAGGGGCTCCTTTTGAACGGCGAGGGTCAGGGTATAGGGGATAGCGTACAGGGGATAGCCTTCACAGGACAGAGAACTCGGCGCGGCGCGTTGTGTCTCTTGACCGGCGAAACCGGGTCCTCCCGCGCAGGACCCGGACCGTCGAACTCCAGCGCAAACGAACTAAGTCGCCGTTGCCGCCGCGACTGGCTGCCCGCAATGCGAGCAGCGCCTGGCGCCGAGCGGGATGTCGCAGAGGCATTCCGGGCAGGGATGCGTCTTGGGCGGCTCCGCCTCGGCGGGGCGAAACTTCTTCATCAGCGCATTCAGCGGCAACACGAAGACAAAGTAAACGACCGCGGCGATGAGCAGAAAGGAGATGATGGCATTGAGGAAGTCGCCGTACTTGATCTTGCCGCCGTTCACGTCGAGGATCAGGGCCGAGAAGTCGGGCTTGTGGACAATGGCCGCGATCAGTGGGTTAACGATGTCGGTGACCAGCGCGTTGACGATGGCTGTAAACGCGGCGCCAATGACGACCGCGACCGCCAGGTCCATGACATTACCGCGCAGAATGAAATCGCGAAATCCTTTCAGCATTCTTAAAGCCTCCGGGATACAGGGTGGGATTGGATTATAGTCGGCAGCCAGGTGGGCGGAAACGCAGCCAACGGCGCACAGGGGCGGCAGCCGTAATCTGAAATTAACATGGCGGAGATTGCAACGGGCGGCTACTATGGCTGCTATTCCCCGGGCACGACTTTCGATTGCGAAACAGGAGAGCACTATGGCCATCGCGCAGGGCGAGGAGTTTCGTTACGAAGTAGAGGAATCGGAGGATCGAACGGGCGGCAAGACCACGACGATCCACTGTCATGGCAAGCTTGTCAATCAGACGGCCGGCCGGATGAAGGATTTGGTGAAGCCGATGATTCCGAACGGTGGGCGCATCGTCCTCGATTTTGCAGATCTCGAATACCTCGACAGTTCAGGCCTCGGTGCCCTCGTGGGGCTGAAGGTTTCCGCGCTGAACCAGGGCCTGGTCAAGCTCGAGCTGGCGAATCTCTCGCCGCGGCTGCAAGATCTGCTGACCATGACGAACCTCACACAGCTATTCAGCAAATAGCCCGCAGCGGACTCCTCGATCGGGCCGCTCATCCATTGTCGGTCTCGTTTTCGTCCTGCTCGCGGACCAGAGTTCCGGTCCTCGGCCCCTCGACTGTGTGGAGCCCCCAGGCCATCCGCGGCGTGTTGTGCGCCAAACCGAAGCGGCCGTCCGGCGCCAGCAGAATGATGCCCCCGTGCCCTCCGGCGCGTCGCAGGAGATAGGCGATCGCCTCCGGTGCCACCTGTTCCGGAGATCGGCCCGCCAGCACCCGATCGGTCGCCCATTTCCCCAGTACCAACTTCATAATGGGCTCACCCCAGCCGGTCAGCGAAACCGCCGCGCTCGCATTGTCCGCGTAGCAGCCGCACCCGATCAGGGACGAGTCCCCCACCCGCCCCGGATCCTTGTTGAGCGTGCCGCCTGTCGAGGTAGCCGCTGCCAGGCGTCCCTCCCTGTCGAGCGCCACCGCACCCACCGTATCGTGTGAGTCCATTGGAGCATTCCCTGAGAACGTCCTGTCGGGTGCGCCCTTCTGCTCCCGAGCCTGCGCTTCGGCCAGACGCTCGCGTTCTCGCTCCAGCACCAGCTCCGCATTGTCGATGAGCTGCATCCCCTGCGCCGCTGCAAACGCCTCCGCGCCCGGGCCCACGAAATAAACATGTGGGCTCTTGTCCAGAACCAGTCGTGCGGCCTGGATCGGGTTGCGGATGCGCTCCACGCAAGCGACGCCCCCAGCCCGGAGCGTCGCACCATCCATCATCAGTGCGTCCAGTTGCACACGGCCGTCGCGCGTCAGGAACGAACCTCGCCCGGCATCGAAGGCGGGATCGTTCTCCATCGAAGTGACCGATGTCTCGACCGCATCGAGCGCGGAGCCTCCCCGTTCGAGGACGCGCCAGCCTTCCTGAAGTGCGTCGAAAACGCCTTGCTCGTGAGCATCAAGAACGTCGGCGGGGATGTCCCAGGCGCCGCCATGGATCAGAAGGATCGGAGAACGCGACATAGAAAGAGGGATTGTACCGTTTTGGACTCAGGGCGGGCGTGAAGGAAATTTTCTGCCCTGCTCGGTGAAGGACCGGGATGGGACGCCGATAAGCCCGACATGCCATGCAGACTGAGGTGAACAGCAATGGGATCGAATGCGACACGATGGGATGCGCCCGATCTGGTAGTGCGGCGCGATGAGGGCGCAGGGAGCCAGGCCGCACCGCGGCGTGGGGCCTCGAACGACGCTGAAATCGTCCTTCCTGGACGCGGCCTGCAGTATCCGGGACAAATTCTCGAACTCAATGTCCAGGGATGCAGGCTCCAGACCCAATGCCGCCTCGAGGACGGAACCGTCGTCGAAGTGTGGCTGCGCACCGAAGGTTTGCCCCTGCGCCTGGCGGCTCGCCTGATCGAAAAGAGCGAGCAGGGAGTGCGGTTCGAATTTCAGCCCATGCCCCTGCGTAAACAGGATCAGCTGGAGACGCTGCGGAACGAACTCGGGCTGGCATAGGGGTTTCTTGCCGCAACCGAGCGCCGGGCCGCACATCAGAATTGGTGCTACCGGCGCAAATCTGAAGATGGTTTAATGGCGTGGGTCGCACGCGCACCTCACCCGGGCGCGGACCCGAGACGAGGGCCCGCCATGTTCGTTCCCACCACCTTTCATGCGGCGTTATTGATGACCATTCTCAGCACCGCCTGCTGGGGATCGTTCGCCAACACCTTCAAAGTCACCAGGAATTACCGCTTCGAGCTTTATTACTGGGACTACGGTGTCGGCATCTTCCTCATCTCCCTCGTCCTCGCCTTCACCATGGGCAGCTACGCTGGAGGCCCCACCGCATTTCTCGCCAATCTGCATGCGGCCGACGGCCTCAACCTCTTCTACGCCGCCCTCGGCGGATTCATCTTCAATATCGCTAACACGCTCCTCGTCGCGGGCATTGAGATCGTCGGTCTCGCCATCGCCTTCCCCGTCTCCATCGGTATTGCCCTCGTCGAAGGTGTAGTCCTCAGCTACATCCTGCAGCCGCGTGGCAATCCTGTGCTACTGGCGGCTGGCATCGGCATGGCGGTCGTCGCGCTCCTGCTCATTGGCAAAGCTTACGGCGCCCTCCGGACCGGCAGTTCCGTCTCGCGCCGCGGCGTGATCGTGTGCATTATCTCCGGTCTGCTCATGGGCATCTTCGCCCCGTTCGTGACGCGCGCGATGACGCGCGGAGCGACCCTGACGCCTTACACCACCGCAGTCCTGCTCACCTTTGGGGCGCTCCTGTGCCTGTTCATCTTCAACCCGATCCTGATGCGCAAGCCGTTAGTCGGCGCGCCGGTGGCCGGATCTGAATACTTTCGCGCGCCGGCCGGCTATCACCTGCTCGGACTGCTGGGCGGAGCGATCTGGGGTTGCGGAACCGTCTTCAACTTTGTTGCCGCGTCGCTGGTGGGGGTCGCCATCTCCTACGCCATCGGACAGGCGTCGCCTATGGTGGCCTGCCTCTGGGGCGTCTTCGTCTGGAAGGAGTTCCGCGGCGCCAACGCCAAAGCCAAAGGCTACCTGGCGGCGATGTTTGTGGCCTATCTGCTGGCACTCGTGCTCATCGCCCGAGCCTATGCCGGATAATGTGCCTCTAATTGTGACAAATGCCGGCCGCCTGGCCTCAGAAGGAACGATGAGCGAAAAATTTGTAACTGTGATGGGGAGTTTTGTGGCGGACATGTCATTCCGCACCGAGAAGCTGCCCGCCTGGGGCGAGACTTACATGGGGAATGAGTTCCGCATCGGCCCCGGCGGTAAAGGTTCCAACCAGGCAGTCGCCGCTGCGCGCGCCGGAGCGCCTGTCAGCTTCATCAGCAAGCTGGGCCGCGACGCGCTGGGCGACATCGCCCGAGAAACCTATCGTGCTGAGAAGATCGACACCCGCCACCTGCTCGAAACCGACACTCCGACGGGTGCCGCTGCCATCATCCTGGACGCGAAAACCGGCGAGAACGCGATCATCGTCGTCCCCGGCGCCTGCTTTACGCTCACTCCGGACGAAATCGCCGCGACAAGGGACCTCATCGCACAATCCGCCGTCTTTCTTACCCAGCTGGAACTGGCTCTGCCCACCGTTGAATTCGGTCTCAAGCTCGCGCACGACCTCGGCGTGACCACCATCCTCAATCCCGCGCCCGGCTGCGCGCTTCCCAATTCCATCTACCCCGCGTGCGACTACCTCACGCCCAACGAAAGTGAAGCCGAGGTCCTCACTGGCATCCGCGTTGCCTCGCTCGCCGACGCAGAGCGAGCGGCCGACGCCCTCCTCGCCCGTGGTGTCCGTACAGTCATTGTGACCCTCGGCGCCCAGGGCGCCCTCGTGAAAACCGCGACCCTCCGCGAACACGTACCCGCTGTAGACGCAGGCCCGGTGCTCGAAACCACCGGAGCGGGCGACGCCTTCAATGGCGGCCTTGCCGTTGCCATCGCTGAAGGTCGCGACCTCATCGACGCCGTCCGCTTCGGATGTGCGGTCGCCGGTATTTCCGTCACACGCGCCGGCACCGCGCCTTCCATGCCGCGGAGGGATGAAGTAGATGACCTCCTGAAAAGATCGGCGAAACCTTAGAGAACCCTGGCCTGGCGTCGCGCTAGAACGAATACGACAGCCGGCCGTCGACTTCGGTCGCCCACGCGATCCGCGCCCGCTCCGCTCCCGCCCCTTCGATCCGCCAGCCGTCTCCGGTGCTCACCAGCTTCATTGCAGCCCGTTGCCGCCACCACGCGTTGATCTCGCGAGGTAACGCCGTCCACACATTCTCGGTTTCGCGCAAGTGCGCCAGGTGATCGAGCAGAGCCTCGAACGTGGCGCGGGCTCGCGCTTCAATGATGTAGTCCGGGTGCACGATAAAGCTCATCAGTCCGTGCTTAGCCAGAATCATCGCCGTCTGCCGCTTCCAGATGTCGATCGAGTACTCATTCAGGATATTGAAGAGCGAATAATCCTGGATGTCCGTCACCGGAATCTCGAGCAGGTTGCCGATAAAGTACGGCATCACCGTGCAGCACCCGCCGCGTTGCGGGTCGAGGTGCGCAACGTTAGGGACCGATTCCTCGTAGTCGAACTCGAACCGATCGAACCAGTCCTGATTGCGATACAGCACTCCTGCGCGAAACCCTCGCGCCCCGAACTTGCGCCCGTATTCGTTGATCTTCGCTACCCGCTCCAGAAACTGTGCGCGATTGTCGTAGAGATGGCCGTCGTGATTCAGATCGTGCACCGCGACCTCGTGCCCGCGTCCATGGATCGAATCGAGATACGACTGAGGAACCTCGTAGCGCTCCTCAGGAATGACAGTGAACGACCCCTTGATCCCGCGTGAGTCGTCCAGGTCCATGAGCGTCCCGCAAAAATCGCGCCCAACTTTGGTTTCTACATCGTGCGACATCATCGCGCACGCGGATTTGCCTTCCGGCCAGAACCAAATGAAGGGCACCCGCGGCGCGCCTGACGCGCGCAGCGCCAGCAGCAGCAACTGCTCGTGAAGGTTATCGGCGGAAAAGTCGACGGGCCAGCGCGGAAAGGGCCGCTTGTCCCAGTTCCGCAGCCGCAGCTTCTGCAGATGCTTGCGCGCCGCCACCGGCAGAAGCGGCCGGAAGAAGTAGTAGACCTTCGCCGTCAGCGATTGTGTGCCGGACCGCCCGTCGCCCCCCATGTACGTCTCGTGACGGAGGTTCGTGATCGCTTCCTGAGGATCGAACGGCAGCTGAATCGCACCCTGCTGGATCGCCACATCCGAACTGGCGTCGTGCAAAGGCTCCTCGGGCGAGTCAGCCGGCGTCTGAGAGGCGAGCCGGCCGAAAAGCGTCGTGTCCGGACCAAAGGCGAAGTAGCCGGGTTCCGACGATCCGGGGGCCGGAACGTCAAAACGCGCCGTTTGGACGAAATCGTCGGGGCAGCGGAAATACGCGCTGAGAGGCGAGGGATTGTGCGATTCGGGCATGAGTGGGTATGAATGCCAGCATAGTGGCCGCCAGAAGGCCGATCAACTGAACTTTGGAGGGAGGTGGACTAGCCGTCCGGGAGGCCTCTCGTTCGCAGGGGCTCGGCCTGCCTTCCCTTATGGCCTCGCAGCTGTGACAAAAGCGCCTCCATAGTTAATTCCCAACCGCGGAAAGTGCGGGACATTTCCCGCCCTTGCGTACTATTCTGGACTACAAAGCCCCCGGGGCCCCCAGGCTCACCCCCGAAGCCTTACATCGGCCTGCACGATTTGGCCCGAACCGGATCGTATTGTCATGGCAGAGAGTCCCAAGCGCCCTGCGAATGAAATGCCGACGCAATTTGGCTCTGCCACAGCGGTGAGCAGTTCAGCGGACAATCTGCGCCCAATGGAGACCCTGGTCCCTCCGTCGAAGGAGTCCCGCCCCGAAGAGACGCTGGTGCCTCCTGCCAAAAATGACGAGACCCTCGTTCCGCAGTCGAGGAACGATGCAGCGACCATCGTTCCTGGCAGCACTGTCCGCGGCGGCGGTTCAGGCGGCAGTCGCGCCGGCGGTTCCGGCGGATGGAACGGCGATACGGCCGAGCTGGAACCCGGCACCGTGCTCGCCGGCCGCTACGAGATTCTCAGCGTCCTCGGTACCGGCGGCATGGGATCGGTGTACAAAGCCAGGGATCGCGAGCTGGACCGCTTCGTCGCGCTCAAGGTCATCCGGCCGGAGTTGGCGCGCAATGCCGCCATCGTCGACCGCTTCAAGCAGGAGCTGCGCCTCTCCCACAAGGTCACGCACCGCAACGTGGTGCGCATGTACGACCTCTCCGAAGATGCAGGCATGCGCTTCGTCACCATGGAACTGGTCGCCGGGCGCGATCTGCGTTCCATCCTCGAAGAGCGCGGAAAGCTGCCGGTCGATGAGGCGGCCGACGTCCTCCAGCAAATCTGTTTCGCGCTCGAAACCGCGCACAACGAGGGAATTCTCCATCGCGACCTCAAACCGCAAAATGTGATGGTCGAGGAGCACGGCCGCGTCGTCGTCATGGATTTCGGCCTCGCGCGCACCATCGAAGGCGACGGCATGACTCAGTCCGGCGCGCTGGTCGGCACCATGGAGTACATGTCGCCCGAGCAAGCGCTCGGCAAGGACCTCGATCAGCGCTCGGATATCTTCGCCCTCGGCCTCATCGGCTACGAGATGCTCACCGGCCGGATGCCCTTCAAGGCAGAGAGCGCCATCGCCAGCCTTCTCAAGCGAACGCGGGAGCCTGCCGAATCGCTGACGAAGGTCGATGCAGCGATTCCCACGATCCTCGGTAGCATCATCGACAAGTGCCTCACGGTCGATGTGGCCCAGCGCTACAAAAGCGTTGGTGAGGTTCTGCACGATCTGGACGCGTGGCGTGGCAAGACCGCGGCTGCAAGCCTCCACTTCGAAGCTCAGGTGCCTTCACAGGGACTGAGCGGGCGCTGGCTGTTCATCACCGGTGGCGGAGCGCTGCTCATCGCGCTGATTGCAGGCGGATCCTTCGCGATTCGCCATTTCGCCGGATCGAAAACGCCGACGTCGACCGAGACAGTGGCCAGTGCGCCCACCATCTCGCTGGCCATCATGCCGTTCTTTAACGCGTCGGGCAATGCATCGATGGACTGGCTCGGCGCCAGCCTCGCCGAAATGCTGAACAGTGACATCGGCGCTTCGGCGTCGGTGCGCATGGTCTCCCCCGAGCGCCTCCAGCAGGTCGCCAGCGATCTTCACCTCAATGCCACCTCGCAGACCGATGCCGCGACGCTCAAACGCGTAGCCGAATTCACCAACGCACAGACCGTGGTCTTCGGACAGTTCGTCCAGCTCGGCAATGCGATCCGGATCAACACCACCGTGATGGATCTGGCGCACGACACCCGCACCACGCTCACCACCGATGTTCCGGACCAGAATCACCTCCTCGCGAGTGTGGACCAGCTGGCCGGGCAGTTGCGGGAAAAGCTCACAGCCGATCCGAAAGTCCTCAACGATCTCAAGGCGCACGCACTGCGGCCCTCGACCACTTCGGTCGAAGCCCTGCACGATTACGAGAACGGCCTCGCGCTCGAACGCACCGGTGAAAATACGAAGGCAGCAGAACAATTCAAAGCCGCCACCGAAGCCGACACCAATTTCGCGCTCGCCTTCTCGCGGCTGGCGGAAACCTACCAGGGCATGGGCCAGGATGATCTGGCGCAGTCAGCCTCGCGCACGGCGATGGAGCTGGGCGAAACGTTGCCGGCTGCCGAACGATTCTTCATTGAGGCGAACAATGCCGAGGTCAACCATAACCCGCAGAAGGCCATTCAGGCCTACCAGCAGCTTGCCTCTGCGAATCCTTCCGACACCGAGGTGCAATTCGCGCTCGCGAATCTCTACGAGCAGAGCGGCGACTACCCATCCGCCAAGCAGCGGCTGGCAGCGGTCCTCCAGAGCGATCCCCGGAATGTAGCGGCCCTGCTGGCCAGCGGTCGCGTGGCGATCCGTAGCGGCGATGCGAAAGGTGGCCTCGATTTTCTCGGCAAGGCGTTGCCGGTCGCGATCGAGTTGAACAATCAGCAGCAGAAAGCCGCCATCCTCCAGGCTACGGGCATCGCTTACAGCCTGATGGGGCGCCCCGACGACGCGCTGAGCAACTTCCAGCAGTCGCTGGCCATCAAGCAGCAGATCGGCGATAAGCGCGGCGCGGCCGCCAGCCTCGAACAAATTGGTTCGCTGCAGGACACCGCCGGAAAAACACAGGACGCCCTCAGGAGCTATCAGCAGTCGCTCGCGTTGCGCCGGGAACTGGGCGATCAGGCGGGCATCGCCAACACCCTCATCGATACCGGGTCGTTCTACAGCAATCACGGCAAGCCCGATCAGGCGCTCCAGTTTTTCACCGACGCGCTCACCATCGAGCGCCAGCTGGGCGATCAGACCAACCAGGCCCTGTGCCTGAACAACATCGGGTCGATCAAGGCCGACCAGGGGCAGTATCAGGACGCCCTCACGTATTTGCAGCAGGCCTATGAACTGCGTCAGAAGCTGAACGTCCCCTCCGACGTCGCCGACTCGCAGCACAACCTCGCCGAAGTTAACACGAAGCTCGGGCAATATGATGCGGCTCTGCAGTTCTATCTGAAAGCTCTCGATACGCTGCGCGGCATCAACGACCAGAGCGGCGTGGCGCGTGAAGCCCACGGCATGGCGCTCATCTTCGCCGACCAGGGCCGCTACGGTGCCGCGCTCGGCTCCATGAAGAACGCGCTCGATGCAGTCCACCAGACAAAAGAAATGACGATGTACACCGTCGAGATCGTCGGCGGCTGGGTGATCTGCTGGCCCAGGTCGGCCGCGCTCCCGAGGGCAAAGCGAACCTCGATGAAGCGCTGAATGACGCGCACCAGATTAAAGACGACGCCTACGTCGCGATGGCGACGAACTGGACCGGCGACTTCTATTTCTACCAGGGTGACTATGCGAGCGCCCGCCAGCAGTACGCGCAGGCCCAGGCCATCTCCGCAAAAACGCCCGACAAGGAAACGCAGCTGCGCTCGAAGGTGAATCTCGCGAAGACCGATCTGGCGCTGGGACGCGCCGCCGCTGTTGCGCCGCAGCTGAAGAAGCTCGCCCAGGATGCCGATGCCCTTGGGCTGAAGGCGCTGTCGGTCGAATGCTCCGTGTATCTGGCGCAGGCCCAGGCGGCCACGAAGAACGATGCGGCCGCCGGTCAAACCTTGATGCTCGCGCAGGCGCGTGCCGAAAATCTTAGCCTGCGCGTTCTGCAGGCCAAGGCAGACTCGCTCGCGGCGACTTTGGACGCAAAGAGCGGCAAGGCCGCTGAAGCCCAGCGCAACCAGCATGAGGTCACTCGGCTTCTCGACGCGATCGCGAAGGAAGATGGAGCAGCAAAGATCGCGCAGCGCGCCGACCTGAAGGCGATTGCGGCGGCGGCTCAGTAGCCGTTCCACCGCGGGCTTGGCATCGTCAGTTCCTTGACTCCAAAGAAAATCCTCGCCCTGTTTAAGTAGCTGCTCCGAACCCGCTCAGCACCACTTCAACCCAAAGAGAAATCCCGGTGGCAAAGCCACCGGGATTTCCGTTGAGCGAGTTTCCGAACTAAGGCCCGAAGGGCCTTCGTTCCCTGTGCCCGAGAGCGAAATCCCCTGCGGGCTGTTGTAGGCGTTGTCCGTCACGATCAGAGTTGCGGATCGTGAGCTCTTCACCGTTGGTTTAAACGTTACGCTGATCGAACAAGTGCCCTTCGGAGCCAACGGTGCAGTGCACCCGTTCGTCGCATGGAAGTCACCCGCGTTCGCGCCGCCAACCGAGACATTGTTAATCGTCAGCGTTGTCGCTCCCGTGTTGGTCACCGTGATCGACTGCGGCGAGCTGGTGGTTCCCGTCTTCACCTTGCCGAAGCTCAGGCTGCTGGTGCTGAACTTCGCGATCGGATCGATGACCGTAGCGGTCAGCGGAACCGTGTGCGGCCCGCCAAACGCGTTGTCGTTGATGGTCAGCGTCGCAGTTTGCGGCGTGTAGTAGGGTCCCGCGATGAACGTCACTGTCATATAGCAGCTCTTGCCTGTGGCCAGAGACTTCGGACACAGGTTCAGCGTGACGAACTCGTTGGAGTTACCGCCTTTCACGATAGCAATCAGCGGATCCTTGATCGTTACGGCGCTGGTTCCGTTGTTTGTGATCGTGACCAGCTTCGTCACAATCGATCCCAGGTAAAGAGTGCCGAAATCGATCGACGACGGGTTGATGTTCAGCGTCAGCGGCGCTGGCACGTTCAGGTTGAGCGGCCCGGCGTTCGCCAACAGGTGCGTGGTGTCGCCCAGATACTGCGCAGTGATCGCCACAGGACCCGGTGCGGTCGGAGTGTAGCTGCACGTCGCAGTCGTGATCGTCGCTATCGTGCTCACTGGGCTGCTGCAAATCAGCGTCGGTCCGGCGTAGAACGAAACGTTGCCGGTAGGCGCTGCGATCTCCGCAGGCGATCCAACAATGGTTGCTGTCAGCAGATCGGGCTGGCCCACCGACGGTGTGATCGAGGCTGCTCCCAGCTGCATCTGCGTGCTCGCGTTGTTGGTGGCGCTCGTGAAGACAAAATCAGAGAAGTTGAGCGTCTTCCCCGTGGTTGTGCCGTCGATGTTCGCCGGCGTGTACGAGACAAAAATGTTCTGCACGTTATTTGAAGTCAGGAAGCCCCCGGTAGTGGCGCTTCCTGAAGCCCCAACGGCCGTCTGCGCGACAAACGCGTTCGGCGCCGAAACCGACGTCACCATATAGCTGCCGTTAAAGCCGGCAGGCTGGGCGCCGACGACTGAGACCGTCTGCCCCGGAGTCACCGAGCACTCGCCCGTGCACGTGAAGGTCGCTGTATCCCCGCTCACGCTGAGCGCGCTGATCTGGCTGAAGAACGGATCGCCCTGCAGGTATCCCGGCGAAATCGGCGGGGCGCTGCTGTTGAATACCGTCTTCACGTTGATGCAACTCGCTGCGTTCGGACCGATGCAGTCCGGCACGCTGGTCACCGCGGGGCACGCCACAATCTGCTGCGGATTCGACCCGGTCACGAAGCAGGAAACGGAGTAGATGATGCAGTTGCCGCCCGTGTCGTCATACACCTGGCAGGCCGAACCCTGGAACGGTGTTCCCGCGATGAGCTGCGAAAACAGCGTCGGAGAAACCGTGTTCGCCGTCACCGTCATGCTGACATTCGTTGTCGCCGGTCCGCCCGCGGGATACTGCACGCCGTAGGTGTGCGTGCCGAAGGGGAACGTTGTGTAGGTGGGGCTGCCCGCGGGTCCCAGCGGCTGCTGCTGCGTCACCGGCGTGTGCGGCGTAAAGGTCCACGCCACCAGTTCGTTCTGCTCGAAGGCTGCGCCCGTCGCGGATGTGAACCCGACGTAAGCGCTGTTCGGGCCGGATCCGGTGTTGAGCAGATTCAGCGCCTGCGTGATGTCATAAGGACCGGAGAACAGCGGAACCGAGCCGGCCACCGGTGTCACCGTCCCGGGATTGAAGACCGGATCGAGATAGACATAGAGATAATTCGCCGGCGAATCGTTCGGCCCGTTGTAGACCACAACGACCTGGTGAACGTTGCCGTCGGAAATAACCACCGGAACCGGTGCGGCCGTCGGCACCAGCGATGCATTCGGATTGGACACCAGCGTCGGAATCTGCGTCTCATTCGGACCCGGCAGGTAAACCTCGCATGCCGGCCCGCTGTCCGATGCGATGTGCGCCGACGAGTTCACCAGCCCCGCGCCGCAATCCTGCAGCGCAATATGGTTGTCGTCGTTGAAGTTGCCGTGCGCGTTGTCCTCGGGGTCGTAAAAGTTGAAGTACGTATCGAATTCCAGCGCGACGCTGTTGTCGATGCCGCTGTATCCCAGGCAGCCCCCGCCGCCGCCCAGAGCGGTGGGACCGCTTCCGCTTGCCGCGCAGCCCGTGCTCGGATCCGCGGCGCCGCCGCCCTGCGCGTTTTGAATCACGAAAGCGATTCCGTCCGCGGTGGCGTAGCTTCCGTTGATGTTGTCCGGCGTCAGCCTGAACTCAAACCAGGTATTGAATCCGCCGGAGACCACCTGAGGTACGGAGAACCACAGGCTGCCGCTCTGACCGCCGGCATCGGGAGTCATTTGTGCGGCCCAGGTGCCGCCGCCGGCCGGGTCCTGAATGAACGAGGGATTGCTCGCCGTACCGGTTCCGTCGTTCAGGCAGAACAGCGGATTCGTCGACGGGTTCGCCGTCGAGCACGTATAGGAATACTGCAGCGGCGAGGTGGTCGCAGGAGTATTGAAGTTGTAGTACGTGACCTGCTGAGCGCCGGCGCTGAACGGCAACAAGGCGACCAGAGCGGCGGCGAACACGACGACGGACAGTACGTGCTTCGATCGACAATTCATGCGATTTATCCTTCGGAGCTGCTGGGGACGCTCCTGACGCAGATTGGTCCGTGGACCATTCCAACTTCTGAACGCGGGGGGGAAGCCAGCTTGGGGAAATGCAGCAATGCTGCGGCGATCCGTTGGGTTAGCGTTTGGTCACGATCATAACCATCGCCTGTGGGAAAAGGGTGTAAAAAATCGTAACAACCGCCGGTCACATTGTTTGAAGGGTCAACAGGGTCGGAGGGCGGTTACGGTCGTGGTAGCCGCAAAGGTCGCGCAACCGCGCTAACCTTCCTCCAACTTTCACCGATAACCACAGCGTGACCCGGCGCGCGCTCCAATGTGGTGGGATCTCGGTAGGAAGGGTGCCGGCTGGCTGGCTGGCCGCCCTCACCCTTTGCCTCCTTATCGGGGGCGCGCCAAAGTACGCCACCGGCCAGGCGGCCGATCAGGACCTCATGGCCATGCCGCTGGAAGATCTGGCCCGCGTCCAGGTCTATAGCGCCTCCCGTCATCTGGAAGACGTCCGTAAGGCGCCATCCTCGGTCAGCATCATTACCGCGGAAGACATTCGCCGTTACGGCTGGCGCACGCTGGGCGAAGCGCTGCGCAGCCTGCGCGGCTTCTACATCTCCGATAATCGCCAGTACACGT
Source organism: uncultured Acidobacteriaceae bacterium (assembly GCA_963705765.1). GTDB lineage: Bacteria > Acidobacteriota > Terriglobia > Terriglobales > Acidobacteriaceae > Palsa-343. The sequence continues at coordinate 33,610 of CAVPKU010000029.1, forward strand.
ATCTGGGGGTGCGCGGCTTCATGCGCCCCGGAGACGACAATCCGCGCATTCTGCTGCTCATCAACGGACACCGCCTCAATGACCGGATTTACGACACCGCCGCGGTCGGGACCGAGTTTCCCCTGGATCTGGCTCTGATCGACCACATCGAAGTGGTCCGAGGGCCCGGTTCGTCTCTCTACGGAACCAACGCCATCTTTGGGGTCATCAACGTCATCACGCGCGACCCCGGTCGCGAGACCGCGCTCGAGATGGAAGGGGGCACAGGGTCCCTCGACAGTCGGACCGGCCGCGGAACGCTGTTGGGAAAACTGGGTCCGGTGTCCGGACTGTTGTCGGGCAGCATGTACCGCAGCGCTGGAAACGCGCGCCTCTTCTTCCCCGAGTTCGCCACGCCGGAGACCAACGACGGATGGGCCGAGAACGACGATGGCGCGCACGCGGAGCACGCCTTTGTCCAACTGACAGACGGCGACCTCACCCTGGAGGGCTTGCTGGCGGATCGAATCCGTCATTTCCCCACCGGCGCCGGGGGTGCCGCGTTTGACGACCCATCGAATCAGGAGAACGACACGCGCGGCTACCTCGACCTGAGCCTGCGCAGAAAACTGGGAGATGCCACCGATCTCGAGGTTCGGTGTCACTACGACGCCTACAACTACGTCGGAAGCGGGGACTACGGGCCGCCCAGTGTCCCGCCGACGCCGGTACGAGTCAAAGGTCGCGCCGACTGGGTCGGCGTGGAAGCGACGGTCACGCGGCAAATCGGGAAGCAGAGAGTTACAGGAGGCGCCGAGTACGAGCACAGCCTCGATGTAAAGCAATGGAGTTATGCAGTCGGTGCGCCGCCCGTGTTCTGGTCCAACCAGACCCCCTGGCTGGCCAGCGCCTTTGTCGATGCGGAACTGAAGGTGATCCCGCAAATCATCGTGCATATCGGGGCACGAGTGGATAAGGACAGCGAATTCGCCGCGACCTTGAGCCCGCGGGCGGCCGTGATCTGGTTGCCCGATCAGCGCACGGCCGTGAAGTACATGGTGGGCCGCGCCTTTCGCGATCCGAACGCCTATGAGGCCGGCTACGCAGACGGTATTACCGTCGCTCCCGGTCCGCCCCTCAAGCCCGAACAAATCCTCTCTCACGAGATCGTGGTGGAGCGCAGTCTGAAACCCTGGCTCACGGTCACCGCAGACGGGTTCTACAACCAGCTGAAGGACCTTATCGATCAGGTTCCCGACGGCGACACGACGCTGAGCTGGTTCGTCAACGACGATCGGGTGCACGCCCAGGGCCTTGAAGCCGAAGCGGACGCGCACCGTGAATCGGGCCTGGGCCTGCGAGCCACCTGGACTGCGACCATGGCCACCGATGACATCGCCCACGCGCCGCTGGAGAATGCGCCTCACAACCAGGCGAGCCTCAACGGGAGCTTGCCCGTTCGTCATTGGGGATCCGCCGCCCTCGAAGGTCTCTACGTGAGCGCCATCACCGATATGCGCGGCACGCGGGTGCCCGGCTATTTCCTGCCCAACCTGACCTTTGCCGCGAAGCCCTTCTGGGGCGGATGGCAATTCTCGTCGAGTCTCTACAACGTCTTCGACCGCCGCTGGTCCAGTCCCGCCGGACCGAACGACCCCGAGGACCAGATCGCAATGGATGGGCGCAGTTGGCGCTTCCAGCTCGGGTATCGACTGCCGGTGCGAGGCGGCAGGAGGGAGCCGTGACACCCCAGGCCGCGCCCTGCCCGAAGTTGCGGGGACTGGCCGTCGTTCTGGTGGTGCTGGCGTGTTGGGCGGCATCGGCAACGCAGGCGCAGTCCCGCGACGAGCGCGCCGTCCGCGCTGCCTATGTCTACAACCTCATCAAGTACGTCGATTGCCCCGCTCCGCTGAAGGACCTCACCATCGCCTTTGCCGGCGACGAAGCCGCCAACGACGTGATCCTCCATCTGCTCGACGGAAGAACCGGCAACGGCCAGACGATTCACGCCGTGCGCTGGTCCTCTGCCGTCGAGCCGCAGCGGTGCAGCGTCCTCTACATCGCCGATACGCGCGAAGCGGAAGTGCATCGCTACCTCGAACAAGCCCAGGGCCGAGGTGTCCTCACCATCGGTGAGACCGAGGCCTTCGCGCAGGCCGGCGGCATGGTCGGCCTCGTAAATACCGGTGACCACATCCGGATTGAAGTCAATCTCGAGGCCGTCCAGGCCGCGGGAATCCACATCAGCTCGCGCGTGCTCGAACTGGCCGCCATCGTGCGTCCGGCCGGGAAGGGCGGGAACTGACCATGCGCATTCCTGGCGGCAACAGCTTCGCGCATCGCATGACCATCCTGGCTCTGCTCGCCAGCAGCGTGGCCTCGGCAACCCTGATGGTCGCCTATCTTGGCTTCGACTCGGTCAACGCCCACCGCCAGCTCCAGAATCGCCTCGAGACCCTGGCCAACATCGTTGGGCAGAACTCGGCGGCGGCTCTGCTGTTCGACGACCGCACCGCAGCCGTCGAAGTGCTCGGCGCCCTCGATGCCGAGCGTTCCGTGGTGTCCGCATGTCTCTATGAGCAGTCGGGAACCCTCTTCGCGGAGTACCAGCGCGGAGGAACCGCTCACGACGGAACTGCCCGCGACGGAACTGCCCGCGATTGTCCGGTGCTCCGCGAGGCGCCGGCCACCGCTCGCGGCTTCGTCACGGTGACCCGGAAGGTCGAGCGGGCCGGCGATCCGGCCGGAACTCTGGTGCTGCGCTCTGACCTGCATGAGATTGCCGCACGATGGCGGCGCATGCTTCTCATCACCGGAATCCTCCTGCTCGGCGCACTCGTCGTGGGGGGCATCGCCGGATCGCTGCTGCAGCGGAGAATCTCAAAGCCCGTACACGCCCTCGTTGCCGCGATGCACGAGGTCACGGAGCAGCACAACTTCGCCGCTCGCGTGCCGTTGCGCGGAACCGATGAAATCGCCCAGCTCGGCGGCGGCTTCAACACCATGCTCGCCGAACTGGAAAAACGCGCCCTCGAGAAGACCGAGTTCGAAGCGCAGCTGAAACATCAGGCGCTCAACGACGATCTGACCGGGCTGCCCAATCGCCGCCTGCTTGCGGACCGCCTCTCCCACGCACTCCATGTTGCCCGGCGCGTCGGGCACGAAGTGGCTCTCCTCTACATCGACCTTGACGGATTCAAGCTCGTCAACGACAGCCTCGGCCATTCCATCGGCGACCTGCTCCTGCTGCAGGTCGGCGAGCGGCTGCGTGCGCGCGTGCGCTCCTCGACACCCTGGCACGCCTCGGTGGCGACGAGTTTGCCGTCGTGGTCACCGGCCACGCCGTCCGCGAACAGGCCAGCGTTGCAGCCATGGCCCTGCTCGATGCACTGGCTCCGCCCTTTAACGTCGGCGAGCATGAGATCACCATCGGCGCCAGCATCGGGATGAGCGTCTTCCCCGGCAACGGCGCCACGCCCGTCGAACTGCTGCAGCAGGCCGACAGCGCCATGTATGCGGCCAAACGCACCGGCAAGAATCGCATGATGGCCTTCAACGACCAGCTCGGAGCGGAAATCCGCGAGCGCCTCATGCTCGAAACCGAGTTGCGCAGTGCGATTGCCCGCGGCGAGATACGCGCCTGGTATCAGCCCGAGTTCGAGGTCGTTTCACGCAGGCTGGCGCGCTTCGAGGCCCTCGCCCGCTGGATTCATCCCACTCTCGGCATGGTTTCGCCGGCCAGGTTCATCCCCATTGCCGAAGAAACCGGGATGATCGTCCTACTGGGCAATCACATCATGGAACTGGCTTGCCGTGATGCGGTCCAGTGGCAGGCGATCGCCTGCACCCCCGTCCAGGTCGCCGTGAATGTTTCCAGCATCCAGCTCCTGCGCGAAACCTTTGTCGCTGAGGTGGCCGCGATCCTGCGCACCACCGGACTGGATCCTCATCTGCTCCAGATTGAGCTTACCGAATCCGTCACCCTGAACGGCGCTACCCGCGCGGCTGCCACGATGAGTGAGCTGGCCGCCCTGGGCGTTAGCCTTGCCATCGATGATTTTGGAACCGGCTACTCGTGCCTGAGTTATCTTCCCAAGCTTCCCTTCGATGCCCTGAAGATCGATCGTTCCTTCGTCAACGAGCTCGGCGTCCGCACCGAAGTGGACGCGATGGTCCATTCCCTCGTCGCCCTGGCCCACAACTTCGGCATGCGCGTGATCGCCGAAGGTGTCGAAACCGAGGATCAGATGGCGCGTATCACCGAGATCGGATGCAACGAAGTCCAGGGCTATCTCGTGGGCAAGCCGACCAGCGATCCACGACCGTATCTGGACAAAGCCCGCGAAGAAGCATCCGGCGATCTTGCCCTCGTCGTGAGTGGGGCCGCTGGCCAGGAATAGTCAGCCCTTCCCGTTGCCCGAAGCAGCCCGCATCCGCGCCGGCAAAAAGGGATGGATCAACAACTGGTACGCTCCGCCGCCCACTGCGCCTCCCAACAACGGTCCTGCAATCGGCACCCACCAGTAGCTTCCCGGCGAAGGCAGCGCCGAGCTTCCCCATCCCATAAAAAAGCAGAACAGACGTGGGCCAAAATCACGCGCCGGGTTGATGGCGAAAGCTTCCAGATACCCCATCGACGCCCCGATCAGCGCCACCAGAAACCCGATCATCAGCGCGCCGGAATTCGCCCCCGGCGCCATCTCGTTGTACTGCTCCGTGATCGCAAAAATGCCGAAGATCAAAAACGCCGTCAGCACTACCTCGTCGCCGAACGCATGGAACGGCGTGATGCCCGCGCCCGGATGCGTGAAGAAGACTCCCGCCGCTCCGCCGGCTGCCCGTGTCAGGTTATGCGCCGCGTTGAACGAATCGATCACCGGAGAAAACAGCTGGTAGACGAGGACCGCTCCGGCAATCGCGCCAATCGTCTGCGCCAGACAATACGGAACCACCTGCTTCCACGGAAATTTCCGGTAGAGCGCCAGCGCCAGCGTCACCGCCGGATTGGCGTGGCATCCACTGATCGACCCCGTCGTGTAGATCGCCATCGTCACCGCCAGTCCCCACGCGATGCAAACGCCCCAGTACGCATTCTGGTACGGGCTCGGATCGTACAGCGAATACATCGCGGCAACTGAATCGCCAAAGGCGATGATGATGAACATCGCGACAGCTTCAGAGATGAGCGCTCCGGTGAATTGCCGGGTCATGAGAATCCTCGCAGGAATCGCGAAGGCCATCTTACGGGTTTTCGCCGCTATCCGGCGCGTGGAAATTCCTGTCGCGCCCCTTCCTCCGCAACGGTCCCGGCACGTCCTCACATAAAAAAGCCTCCGCCGGAGATCCGCGCTTCGCCCAACAGATCGAACACGCAGCAAGCCGAAGGTGAAGGAAGCACAGCAATCCCTCCTCCAATGCCTCGCTTTTCAGCCTCGCGTGCCCCAAAGAGAAATATATTCTCGCGCTCGTTTTGATCCTGCCCAAAAACGTTACCTTCGATTTCTCCTCCGACCCCCTCGCGTGATCTAAATCACTACCCATTGCGATCGGTGATTCCACACTTGGATGGAACGAAACAAGGTTGTTTCCTTCCCCTCGCTCTGCTCTGCTGTCCCGCCAATAGAACAGAGCGTCGACTCCCGGCATGTGCGGACCCACAGGCGCAGGTCCACCGGCTAAAGGAGCGGGCCCATGCGACCCTCCTGCTCGAAGTCGCCGTTGCCGTCAGCCTTCCAGCTCTGCCCTTCCTCGACTCGCGTTCCTCGTTCAGGCATCGTTCTGCCCTCCCTCTTCGTCATTGCTGTCCTCCTGACCCCCGCAATCCAGCTCTTCGGGCAGCTGATCGGTTCTCCCTTCGATCCTCCGAGGTTTGGACCGCCACCCGTCCAGACCTCTTCCGCCGTAACGCAGCAGGAGATTCGCCTCGCCGGGGATTACCTCGTCGGTCGAGGCGTTCAAAAAGATCCCATTCAGGCTGCCTACTGGTATCGAAAAGCCGCTGACCAGGGCGACCCTGAAGCCCAGAATCAGCTCGGCTACCTCTACACGTGGGGTATCGGGGTCGCTCGCGATCCCGCGGAAGCCTTCCGCTGGTTTGCTCGCGCCGCCGGATATGGCTGTCAAAGTGCCAAACTCAATCTGGCCGTCCTGTACTTCAGAGGTGCCGGCACGCCTCGCGATGTTCCACTCGCTGTGGACCTCCTCAACCAGCTCGCCGAAAAGGGAAACGCGCGCGCGGCAGCCTATCTCGGCATCCTTTATCTCACCGGCTCCTCCATACCCCGCGACCAGGCGCGCGCTGAGAAATGGCTCGGCAAAGCCGCCAAAGCAAAGAATCCGGAAGCCGAATACAGCATGGGCGTCCTCTGGTCTTCGGGTTCCGGCCACGAACACGATCCCGCGAAAGCGGTGAAGTTCCTTCGCGATGCCGCTCGCCACGGCTACGTCCCCGCCATGCATGCCCTCGGTCTTTTCCTCGAGCAGAATTCCGCCATCGCTCCCAACCCGCCCGATGAAGCCGTCTCCATGCTGGAGCGCGCGGCCCAGGCCGGATATTGGACATCCTCCGCCACACTCGGCTCTCTCGCCCGCGATGGCCACGAACGCCCGCAGAATCTCGCCGACGCCTTCCGCTGGTTTACCATCGCATCTCGCCAGGGAGGATCCGCCGCCCAAAAGTTCACCAGCTTCGATCTCGACCGCTGCCGGCATGCCTTGACTGAAGAGGAGCAGAACCGCGAGCTCACCGCCGCCGACTCCTGGCTCGCCGAGCATCCGCACACTGACCTCTTCCTGTTCGGCGCACAGGAGTCCTCGAAGTCCTCGCAGTTTCCTATCGACGAAATTTATGCGCCCGGGGCTGGCGGACAATAGCTCCTGCTCCACCGTTCCGGTTCTGCGTTACGCTGACTTGAGCCATCATGCATAGCCCTGCGCGCGTCTTCCGCTTTGTCCTCACCGGTATCCTTGTCCTCTCCGCGGCCCTCCCGCTCTTCGCGCAAACGCCCACCTACACCATCGAAGCCATCCGCTACGGCACCATCAAAGATTTTCCCGTCGCCGGACTCGTTGCCGGTGCCGACAAAGCCCGCCGCATGGACCTCGCCATGGTCTTCTGGCTCGTCCAGGGCAACGGCCGCAACATCCTCGTCGATGCAGGCTTCTACCGTCCGCAGTTTTTCAAGGACTGGAAAGTCGCCGACTTTCAGAAACCATCCGACGCGCTGCGCAATGCCGGCCTTCATCCTGAAGACATCACCGACATCGTCATCTCCCACATGCACTGGGATCACGCCGACGGCGTCGACCTCTTCCCCAAAGCGCATATCTGGATTCAGCGCGACGAATACGTCTACTACACCGGCGAAGCCTGGCACCACCCCAACACCCACGGTGGCATCGATCCCGACGACGTCGGCGCCCTCGTGAAAGCCAACATCGCCGGCCGCCTCTCCTTCGTGAACGGCGATGATCAGGAAATCCTGCCCGGCATCCGCTGCTACATCGGCGGCAAACACACCTATCAGTCGCAGTACGTCTCAGTCCACGCAAAAGACGGCACCGTCATCCTCGCCTCCGACAACGTCTACCTCTACGAGAACCTCGACAAGCACGTCGCCATCGCCGCTACCCTCGACAGCGCCTCCAACCTCGCCGCGCAGGATCGCATGCGCACACTCGCCGCGCGGCCGGAGTTCATCATCCCCGGCCACGACCCCGCCATCTTCTCGCGCTTCCCCGTAATCGCTCCAGGCGTCGTGAAGATCGATTAGCCTTCTTCGCCTACCGCCTACCGCCTACCGCCTACCGCCTACCGCCTACCGCCTACCGCCTACCGCCTACCTTTGGTCCTCGCCGCCTTTTTCGCCGCCCGGCTCCGCCCCGCCGGGCCCTTCGTCCGCACAGCCTTCGCCGCCGCTCCCCGCCGGCTGCTCGCGCTCCGCTTGCTTGCGGCCGAACGCGTCTGCTTCGACAACGCGCTTCGCGACGCCGTCGATTTCGGCTCCCGCTTCAACGCAACCATGGTCGCGCGCGACCGCTTCGCCGACACCTTCTTCCTCGTGTGCGACTGCCCGCGTTCATAGTCCCGCTCGGCGCTCTCCTTCGTGCTCGCCTTTCCCTTCGACGGCGGCTTCAGCGGAATCCCAGCCCGCCGTGCCTTGCTCAATCCAATCGCCACCGCCTGCTGCGGCGACCGCGCCCCATGCCTGCCCTCGCGCACGTGGTCAATCTCCTCACGAACAAACTCGCCAGCCGCTGTCGACGGCGACTTGCCCTCGCGCAAATCCTCTTCCGCTTTCTCCAGCGTCTCCCGTTCCTCTTGATCCGGCATCGCAGTCTCCTTTCGCACATCTCCAAATTCATGGGATGTGATCGAGCCGCTACTGGTTCGCTATGGAGCCGAACGCGGAGCGCCGAACGCCGATTCGCTGTAACCTGCACCCTGTACCCTGTTCCTTTATGGAACCTTGGCTCCGCGGTACGCACACCCAACTCCCAGCCGTCCTCCGCGCGGTCGTCCACGCGCTCGAGCTTGCCCGCGAGGACATCGACCAATGGTGCGCGCCCCTCACCGATGAAGCCCTCAACGCCCGCCCCTCCGACCTGGCCCCCGTCGCGTTTCATCTGCGCCACATCGTCCGCAGCCTCGACCGCCTGCTCACCTACGCCGAAGGCGAGCAACTCAACCCGGACCAACTCGCCGCCCTCAAGACAGAACTCGAACCCGGCACTACCCACGCCGAGCTGTTCTCAGAATTTCAAAAGGGAATCGACGACGCGATCCGCCGCGTCCAGGCCTTCGTCGGTGCCGACCTCGATCAGCCCCGCAGTGTCGGCCGCAAAGCTCTGCCCACCACCATCGGCGGCCTGCTCGTCCACTGCGCCGACCACACCCAGCGCCACACTGGCCAGGCCATCACCACCGCGAAATTCGTGCAGCCGCGTTAGCGTTGTAGAGTCCGGCGGGAATGAAGCCTCTACGAAGCGACCACCCGATACCCCTCACGGTTTTCGCTGAATCTGGTTTGAATGTTCGTGAAACCGGCACTGCTTAGGCGCTCTGTCAGCTCCTCGATGCGAAATGGATAGTAGACAATCGGGTAGGATCGCACCGACACTTTTCCGTCAGAATCAAAGATCAGCAGCACTTCGATCGTGTGAGGGTCCTCGAACCGCTCCGGAAAGTTCCAAATATAGATGGGCAAACACCGTTGCCCAGCGCGCTCCCGCCACGGATAGGGTGTAAAACGTGTTTTCTCTTTCCTGATCTGCTCCCAATTGCGCGAGTCGATGACGAGCTTGCCGCCACTCCGTAGAACGGCGCGGATCCCCTGCAAAGACCGAAGCATTTCATCTCCGCTGCGGGTGTGTCCGATGGAGTTACCGAGACAAAACACCAGGTCAAAGGGACCGCGAACGTGTGCCGGAAGATTCTCCCACGTACTGCATTGCAGCGGGATATCGACATTGGCTTTCCTGGCGGCAAGAGCCGCCTGCTCGATCATTCCCAGGCTGCCGTCAGAGCCACTGACTTCATAGCCAAGCTGAGCCAGAGCTATTGGCAACGTTCCCATTCCACAGGAGCAATCCAGGATGCGCGCCCCTGGACCTGCCTCTTTCAGAACGTCCTCGTGCTCCTCAACGTAGGACTTCCCGGACAAGACATGGTCTGAGTAGAGCCAGTGGTAGTTCACGGCGAAATCGTCGTACTGCGACATTGCACCCTCAGAACCCGTAAACCGAATCCTCTCCCTGTAACAAACTCCCCATCGTCGGCGAACCCGTCTTCAGCGGCCCCATCCACTCCAGCTCTTTCTGAACATCCGGATGCAGCTGATACTTCTTCGCCACCTCCGCGATCGCCGAGCCCTCCACACGAATCTTCGTCAGGTCGTACTGCCCCAGCCCAGCCTGCCCGCAATACGCCAGATACCCAACCCAGTCCGGATTGATCCCCATCACCTCAAGACCCACGCGATCCGCCGCGATGAAATCCGTCGACGCAATCGCAACATGCGAAGCCACCGGCGTGCCGGCGCCCGGACCGTTGCCCTCCATCCCCTCGAACCCGTCGATTACCGCCAGCCCCCAGTGTGGCTGCAGCTTCTGCGCCGTTACCAGCATGTTGTAGTGCGTTTGCCGGATCCCGACGTGGTACTTGCGCTTGTCGCTCCAGAACCCGTTGCCCGGAACACTGTGCAGTGGTGCCCCCAGCACCATATTCTTCACGCTCATGGTCGCGACCACCGTGTTATGCGTCTTCAGCATCGCGCTTGAAATCACGAACGCCTCCGGATCCAATAGCCGCGCCGCCAGCCGCACCGGCGTGATGTGCAGATCGGCGTCCAGCACCTCCACCGTCCCGAACTTGCCCTCGCGATTCAGATCCACCAGGCTCAGCTTCTGCGCGCGCCGCTCCGTCGCCAGCCGGTTGTAGCCAAAATGCTCAAATCCCGCCAGCGTGTCGCCTGCTGACGATTCCGCAATCACCACCGGTCCATGAAACCGCGTGTCCAGATAATCCAGAATCGCTTCCAGCGCATCCAGGTGCGTTGCCGCCAGTTGATTCGTCGTCGATACGTTGTTCGGCTTGATCACCACCAACTTCTTGCCGCGCAGCCCCGCGCGAATCTCCGCGTCGATCGTCTCCAGCGCCGCCCGCACATTCTTCCGCCGATCCTCGCCGTGCGTCAGCGCCACCTTCGACGGTCCCGCCGGCCACTGCCGCGGCAACTCCACTCCCGGCATCCCCGCCCGAACCGTGCGATCGCCACGCAACAGCTGCGATTGCAGCAGCAATCCCGACCCCGCCAGCTGGACAAAACTCCTTCGCGACAGACTCATAGCCCACACCTCTGGATGGTCCTCCATCCTCTGCTTTTGCGCTGCGAGCGGCGGTGACCACCATCACAAGAACCCGCCACGCCTCGGACCAATAATGTCTGTTGCGCGCCGTGCGATTGTGTCCCCATTGAGTTTCCCCGCCCGGCCGGCTCCCAATTCTCACGGCGGAGGCGACCCTTGGCCCTCGGTAATCTGATCCTCGGCATCCTCAAAGAGTCCGCACCCGGCGAAACGCGTGTCGCCCTGCTGCCTGAAAACCTCAAGCCTCTCGTCGCCCAGGGCCTCTCCATCACCGTCGAAGCCGGTGCCGGCGAAGCTGCCGGAGCCTCCGACCAGGCCTACGCCGAAGCCGGAGCCACCTTCACTGCCGACCGCCGCTGGATCCTCGCCAACGCCGACATCCTCCCCGTCGTCGGCGCGCCGCCCGCCGCCGACCAGGCCCGACTCAAACCCGGCGTCGTCGTCGTCGGCTTCCTCCGCCCCCTCGACGATCCCGGCGCTCTTGCTGAAGCCATTCACCGCCCCGCAACCCTCTTCAGCATGGAACTCATCCCGCGCATCACCCGCGCGCAGTCCATGGACGCGCTCTCCTCTATGGCCACCGTCGCCGGTTACAAGGCTATGATCATCGCCGCCGATCGCCTGCCACGACTCTTCCCCATGCTCATCACCGCCGCCGGAACCATCCCGCCCGCGCGCGTCTTCGTCATCGGTGCCGGCGTTGCCGGACTGCAGGCCATCGCCACCGCTCGCCGTCTCGGCGCTGTCGTCGAAGCCTACGATGTTCGCGCCGCCGCCGGTGAACAGGTCCGCTCGCTCGGCGCAAAGTTCCTCGACGTCGATCTCGGGGGCATCAACACCGAAGGCGGTGGAGGCTACGCCGCCGAACTCACCGAAGAAGCTCTGGACCGCGGCCGCGGCCTCATCACGCGCAACGCCGCCCGTGCTGATGTCATCGTTACCACGGCTCAGGTGCCCGGCCGCCCCGCGCCGAAGCTCATCCGTCGCGCCGCCGTCGAGGGCATGCGCCCCGGCTCCATCATCGTCGACCTCGCTGCTCCCGCAGGCGGTAACTGCGAGCTCACCCAGCCCGGCGTCACGCAAATGATCCGCACGCAAACCGGTGGGACCATCACGCTCTTCGCGCCCCTCAACCTCCCAGCAGAAATCCCGATCGACGCCAGCCGCCTCTACGCCCGCAACATCCTCAACTTCCTCGCGCTGATCGTCAAAAACGGCGTCCTCACGATCGATCTCACGGATGAAATCCTGGCTGGTGAATCCATGGCCGGAGCGTGTGTCGCCCACGAAGGCCAACCCGTCAACGCGCGCGTCGCCAAACTCCTCGAAACCCACACGCCCGAGCTGATCGCCCCCTGAACGGAGAAACCATGAACCCCGCCGTCCTCATCGCTTCGGTTTACGTCTTCGTCCTTGCCGCTTTCCTTGGCTATCAGGTCATCAGCCGCGTTCCGCCGCTTCTCCACACGCCGCTCATGTCTGCCACCAACGCCATCTCCGGCATCTCGCTCATCGGGTCCTTAGTTCTCGCAGGCGCCGCCCACTATCCCACCTTCGCGCACATCCTCGGCTTCGTCGCCGTCACTACCGCCACCGTCAACGTCGTCGGCGGATTCGGCCTCACCGACCGCATGTTGAAGATGTTCGGCAAAAAGAAGCCCGCCGCGAAAGAGGTCGCCCCATGAACCCCACCACCGGTTTCATGGAAGGCACCTACCTCGTCGCCTCCGTCCTCTTCGTCCTCGCACTCAAAGGCATGTCGCACCCCGACACCGCCCGCCGCGGCATGTTCCTCGCCGAAGGCGGCATGCTCGCGGCCATCATCGGCACCCTCATCGGCGTGCACATCGTTACGTGGGTCTGGATCCTCTCCGGCCTCGCCATCGGCTCCGTCATCGGCGCGTGGATGGCCATCTTCGTCCCCATGACCGCCATGCCCCAGCGGACCGCGCTCTCCCACGCCTTCGGAGCCTTCGCCGCCGCCCTGGTCGGCATCGGCGAATTCGTCGTCCGCGGCACCGGCATGGGCGGCGTCACTCGCGGCGCGCTTGGATTCGAAATCATGCTCGGCGCCCTTACAACCACCGGCTCGCTCATCGCCGCCGCCAAGCTGCAGGGCATCATCGAAGGCAAACCCATCCAGTTCCGCGGCCAGAACATCGTCAACCTCCTCATCTTCACCGGCATGATCGCCGCTTTTGCCGCCTTCTGGATTCACCCCACCGCGCACATCGCCTTCTATTCCATGCTCGGCATCGCTTTCCTCTTCGGCGTCATGCTCGTCATCCCCATCGGCTCCGCCGACATGCCCGTCGTCATGTCGCTCCTGAACTCCTACGCTGGCCTCGCCTCCGCCGCCACCGGATTCGTTCTCGGCAACAACGTCCTCATCATCGCCGGCACACTCGATGGATTCTCCGGCCTCATCCTCTCCATCCTCATGTGCAAGGCCATGAACCGCTCCATCACCAATGTCTTATTCGGTGGATTCGGAGCCGTCATCGCCCAGACCTCCTCCAGCGCCGGCGGCGTCATGCGCGAAATCTCCCTCGACGACGCTGCCATGCAGCTGGCCTTCGCCACCCGCGTCGTCTTCGTTCCAGGATACGGCCTCGCCACCGCGCAGGCCCAGCACGCCGTCCGGGAGCTCGCCGAGCTCCTTGAATCCCGCGGCGTCAGCGTGAAATACGCTATCCACCCCGTTGCAGGACGGATGCCCGGTCACATGAACGTCCTGCTCGCCGAAGCCAACGTCCCTTACTCCGAGCTCTGCGAGATGGAGCAGATCAATCCCGAATTCCCCACCACCGATGTCGCCGTCGTCATCGGAGCCAACGACGTCGTCAACCCCGACGCCCGCGACAATCCGCAATCCCTCATCGCCGGCATGCCCATCCTCGAAGTCGACCGCGCCCGTAGCGTCATCGTCCTCAAGCGCGGCCAGGGACGCGGCTTCTCCGGCCTCGAGAACCCGCTCTTCTTCAAACCCCGCACCACCATGCTCTACGGCGACGCGAAGTCTTCACTAACCCACTTAGCCCAGGCCGTCCAGCACGTCTGACCCCAGCGTGCCAAGACGATATTCTGAATCGATGGCGCGCATTACGGAAATGCACGAGAGGTGGATGGAGAAGCCGAAATACCGCAAGGCGTTCGCGGCTCTCGAAGATGAATTTGCGGTCGCGAAAGCTGTAATCGCCGCCCGAAACGGCGCGGGCCTCACGCGGGTTGGGCGCGCCCGAGGACTCCATCGAGCCATCTCCTAAACCCTGTACCCTAAACCCTGTACCCTGTCGTCGCGCTATCCTTATATACACAGACCGCCCCGGTCCCCGGCTCCGCCCATGCACATCTCCCCACTCACCTACGCGGTCACCTCCGTCTTCGGCGCCATCGCCGTCATCATTTGGCGCATCCGTGAAGGTCAGACCCCCGTCACGCTGAAAAAAATCCTCATCCCGCCCGCGGGCATGGCCACCGGCTTCTGCATGTTCATCGTCCCGCTCTTCCGCTTTCCATGGACGTGGGCTCTCGCCGCCTTCCTCATCGGCGCCATCTTCCTCGCCTGGCCGCTGCTGCGCACCTCGCGCCTCCATCGCGAAGGCGACGTCATCATGATGAAGCGCTCCAGCATGTTCCTCGTCGTCATCATCCTGCTCGCCGCCGTCCGCTTTGCCGCGCGCAGCTACTTCGACCGCTTCATGACCGTCGAGCAGACCGGAGGCCTCTTCTTCATCCTCGCCTTCGGCATGATCCTCCGCTGGCGCCTCAATATGTTCTTCGAATACCGAACCCTGACCGCGCTCCCCATTAACCTCGACCAATCCGCCGCCTGAAGAACTGAGCTTGTCATCCCGACCGGAGCCGAATCGAGCGCAGCGAGATCGGCGCAGCGGAGGGACCTGCTTCTTCTACTAGACTGCCATCCGCGAAGCATCGCTGCCGAGAAACTACCGCCCGAGCCGAATCCCCACCTGCACTCCCGTCCCCAACGGCGTCTCCACCGTCGACAGATCCAGCAGAGTCCCATGCTCCTGCGACCGATGATGCAGCACGTATCCGCCGATCAGCCACCCGAACGTGCTCCCCACCAGCACGTCGGAGGGAAAGTGCTCCCGCGCCAGCACGCGTGATACCGACACCGTCGTCGCCACGCCATACACCAGGCTCTTCGTCGCGATCCCGTCGTATTGCCCGGCCACTACATGCGCGAACGCCCACACATTCATCGCGTGTTCCGACGGCATCGACGGGTTATTCGGCCAGCTCTTCGGCCCACCCGGCCAGAACCCGCCCCGCGCGTTGTGCGCCAGCGGATACTCCCGGTCCAGCGCATACTTCATCGCCTGATCCAGAATCCCAGCGTCCGCCATCGCCTCGGCCGACAGCACCGCGGTCTCCTTCAAATAATCGTCTTTCTTCACCCGTGCCGCGATATATCCCGCCCCGGTCGCCGCGAACGGCCCGTACAGTCCCGCGTAATCCGACACCTTGTTGAATCTGTCCTCCCGTGACGGGTTCACGCCAAGGTCTCGGATCGCATCCGTGTCGTAATGAATCGATACGCCCGTCGCTACCCCAAACGGCACGATCCATAACAGGTCTTCCGCCGGCGCATGCAGCGGGCTCATCACGATCCCCTTCTCATCCTCCGCAACATGCTTCAGGCAAACGATCAGGCGGTTTAGATCGCAGGGCTCCTGTCCCGGACCCGATGGCAGACCCTGCACCGTCGGCGCGCCGGCTGGAACCGGAGCCGGCGGCAGATTCTGTCCAGCACCTGGGGTCTGCGCCCAACTCGCAACGCCCCACCCCGCCAGCGCCGCGCAAACAAACAACTTCACCATCCGCCCATCATACGAAAGCAATCTCTCAGCTTTGTAACCTACAAACACGAGACACGAGACAGGAGACAGGAGACGGGAGACGAAAGGCAGGAAACAGCAGACTGCAGCCCAGGGCCCGTAGCCCGTAGCCCGTCGTCCTGACCTCTGTCTTTAGTCTCCAGTCTCCGATCTCCGATCTCCGTTCTACTGTCTCCAGTCTCCTATCCTCCCGTCTCCTGTCCCTCCGTTACATCCCGTCACATTCCCGGAACAACCCCGCCCCGCCCTCCGTATCGCCATCCTGGAGGCTGACCCCATGCAGACCCTTCGCCAGGACCTCGCCTACGCTCTGCGCCAGATGCGCCTGTCCCCCGTCTTCACCCTCACCGCCATGCTCACCCTCGCCCTCGGCATCGGTGCCACGACAGCCATCTTCTCCCTCATCAACACCGTCATGCTCAAGTCTCTCCCCGTCGCCGACCCCTCCAGCCTCTGGCGCATCGGCGAAGGCAACGACTGCTGTATCGAGGGCAGCGCCCAGGACAACTGGGGCTTCTTCTCCTACGACTTCTACCGCCAGATGCAGGCGAATACGCCCGAGTTCTCCTCTCTGGCTGCCTTCCAGGCCGGCGGCTGGACCTACGGCGTTCGTCGTGGCCAAACCGATCGCGCCGCCAAGCCTCTCCGCATCGAGATGGTCACCGGCAACTACTTCTCCACCTTCGGACTCGGCGCCTTTGCAGGCCGCACCATCACTCCCTCCGACGACCAGCCCAACTCCGCGCCCGTTGCCATGCTCACCTACCGCACCTGGCAACAGCAGTATGGCTCCGATCCCTCCATCATCGGATCCACGTTCATCATCGCCAACCACCCCGTCACCATCATCGGTATCACCCCGCCCGGCTTCTTCGGCGAAACCCTGCGCGCCAATCCTCCCGATCTCTGGCTCCCCGTCAATCAGGAGCCCGTCTTCAACGGACCCAATACGCTCCTCCATCACTTCCAGGCCTGGCTCCGCGTCATCGGCCGACTCAAGCCCGGAGCCACTACCGCCACCACCGCCCCGCGCATGACCGCGCTCGTCCGCCACTGGCTCGTCAACGACAGCGGCATGCCTGCCGACTGGATGGCCGGCATCAAAGCCGACCTCCCCAAACAAAACATCAAAGTTGTTCCCGCAGGCGCCGGCGTTGCCGTCATGAAACAGAACTACGCCGACTCCCTCCATATCCTGCTCGCCGTCTGCTGTCTCGTTCTACTCATCGCCTGCGCCAACATTGCCAACCTCCTCCTCGCCCGCGGAGCCTCGCGCCGCACGCAAACCTCCATCCGCCTCGCCCTCGGCGCTTCGCGCAAACGCATCGTCCGCCAGACCCTCACCGAAAGCGTGCTCCTCTCCGTCTTCGGCGGCATCGCCTCCATCGTCGTCGCCTTCGCCGGAGTCAAGCTCATCGTCGCCATGGCCTTCCGCCACGCGCATTTCGTCCCCATCTCCGCAACTCCCTCGTTGCCCGTGCTCGCCTTCGCCTTTGCGCTCTCACTCGTCACCGGCATCATCTTTGGAACCGCACCCGCCTGGCTCGCCACCCACGCCGATCCCGCCGAAGCGCTCCGCGGCGCCAATCGCAGCACCCGCGACCATGCCTCCTGGTCGCAGAAGGCCCTCGTCATCGTGCAGGCTACCCTCTCCATCGTTCTGCTCAGCGGAGCCGGCCTGCTCACCCGCAGCCTCAACAATCTTCAGCACCAGGACCTCGGCTACGACACCGATCACCGCGTCATCATCGGCCTCACCGCCCCATGGTCCACGTATTCGCAGCCCCAGCTCGATGCCATGTATCGCGAGTTGCAGGATCGCCTCGCAGCCATCCCCGGCGTCGAGCGCGCCGCCCTCGCGCAGTACACGCCTCTCACCGACAACTGGGGCGAGATGGTCATCCGCCAGGGCCACCCCATGCCCAACAACGACGAGCACTCCGGCTCCTCGTGGGACCACGTCGCTCCTGGCTATCTTGAAACCCTCAGCGAGCCCATCCTTCGCGGCCGTTCCATCACCGAAGACGACACCGCCTCCACGCAGAACATCGCCGTCGTTAATGAAGCCTTCGTCAAAAACTTCTTCAAGCCTGGTGAAGATCCCATCGGCCAGCACTTCGGTCTCGATCTCCCCTCCCACTCGAGTACGTATGAAATCGTTGGCGTCGTCCGCAACGCCAAATACAACGACCTTGCAGGAACTGAGCCGCCTCGTTCCCTCTTCTTCGTTCCCCTCGCCCAGCATGCCCATTACGATAACGACCCCATGATGAGTCACATCGACGACGCGACCCACTACATCGAAGGCGCGGTCCTTAAGATCCATGGCAGCTCGGAAGGCCTTGAGCCCCAGATCCGTCGTGTTCTCTCCGACGTCGATCCCAATCTCACTCTCCTCAGCGTCCAGAACATGACTGAGCAAGTCGACTCCAACTTCGATCAGCGCCGCGCCGTCGCCAACATGACCGGCCTCTTCGGCATCCTCGCCCTCGTCCTCGCCGCCGTCGGCCTCTACGGCGTCACCGCCTACACCGTCGCCCGCCGCACCAGCGAGATCGGCGTCCGCATGGCCCTCGGCGCCAATCGCACTGGCATCGTCCGCCTCGTCCTCCGCGGAGCCTTCCTGCAAATCCTCATCGGACTCCTCATCGGCATCCCTGCCTCCATCGGCTGCGCCCGCCTCATCTCCGCGCAGCTTTATCAGGTCAAAGGATGGGACCCCATCGTCCTCCTCGCCTCCATCGCCACGCTCAGCGTCTGCGCCCTCGTCGCCAGCATCATCCCCGCCCAGCGCGCCGCCTCCATCGATCCCGTCAAAGCCCTGCGCACCGAGTGATCCTGGTTGCACCGCCGTCGGTCCTTCATAGCTAACAGCTAAAAGCTAATGGCTAATAGCTGGTCACACTGTGCCATCATTCCGAAGACGATGCCGCGCTACCTCTTCGGACCCTTCGAATTCGACTCCGCCACCCTCGACCTCCGCCGCGACGGCACATCCGTCCGCCTGCAATCCCAGCCCGCCCAGGTCCTGAAAGCCCTCCTCGAACACACCGACCAGATCGTCTCTCGCGACGATCTCCGCAAGTCCATCTGGGGCGACTCCACCTTCGTCGACTTCGAGAGCGGCCTCAACTTCTGCATCTCGCAGCTGCGCTCCGCCCTCCGCGACGACGCCTCACAGCCCCTCTACATCCGCACCGTTCCGAAGAAGGGCTACCAGTTCATCGCCCCCGTCCGCCCCCTGGACAGCCCCCGCATCCGACACCGCCGCCACCCCAGCACGCCCGGAACCGTCTGCTCTCGCCGCTCTTCGCGATCCCTCTCGTCCTCGCACTCCTGATCGGTGTCGCCAGCGCACTCTACCTGATCCGCACAAAACACAATCCGCCCCCCATCGTTGCCGTCGCCCGCTTCGACAACGAAACCGGCAATCCCAACTATGACTCCTTCACCAACAACCTCAGCGATACCGTCGTCGAACAACTCACCACCTGGACCGCCTCGCGACGACCGCGTCATCGGCAACGCCAAGATCCTCTTCGAACCTCGCCCGGAGCGCGACCTCCGCACCATCGCCTCCACCCTCAACGCCTCGTACATCGTCCTCGGCCAGGTGCAATTCGCTGGCGACCGCATCCGCATCCTCGCCCACCTCATCCGCGCCTCCGACCAAACCCACATCTGGGTCGTCCGCGTCGAGACCCTGCGCCCGGCATCCCCAACTCGACACCGAAAGCGCCACCAGATCGCCGCCGACATTCTCCTCGCGCCTCGCCGACAACCCCGACAAAGCCCCCTCATTCAATCGCGAGGTAATTGATTCCGCACGTTCTTCCGCCTCAGGTCTTTCTAAGCTCCCGCAACCGCTCTCTCACTTGCGCTCGCGCCTTCCCTCCCGGCATCCTCGCCACCATTCTCGCCGCGACCTTCATCGCGCGGCGAGCGAGGTCCGCAAATGCCGAACCCAACCTCTCGCCGCACGGTGCTGAAACTGGGCGCCCTCGACCTCGCCGCAAGGAACTCCCGCCCACCTGTTCGCCGCAAACCTCAAATCCGGAGAACGCCCCACCCATGATCAGCGACCGCTTCCCCTCCCAGCCGCCCGACCTCGTCCGCGAAATGGTCACCGTCTCCCACTTCAATCTCAATCGCGTCAAAGAACTCGCCACCGCTCATCCTGCTCTCGTCTCCGCCGCATGGGACTGGGGCTTCGGCGACTGGGAAACTCCGCTCGGCGCCGCCTCCCACATGGGCAACCACCCCATTGCTGAATTCCTCATCGCCCACGGCGCCCCCACCACCCTTTTCTCCGCCACCATGTTCGGTCATCTCGACGTCGTCAAATCCCTCGTCGCCGCGCAGCCCGGCATCCAGCAAATCCACGGCCCCCACAGCATCAGCCTCCTCGGCCACGCACGCATGGGCGGTGACGCCGCCCGTCCCGTACTCGAATATCTCCAGTCCCTCGGTGACGCCGACTTCGCTCAACCCATTCCGCTCACCGACGCCGAAACCGCGCGCCTCTCCGGCACCTATACCTTCGCCGAATCCACCGACGGCCAGATCGACGTCAACGCCGACAACATGAAAATGTACGCCGGCAAGATGTATAGCTTCCCGCCGCAACTCAACTGGACCCGCAAAGGCACCATGACGCGCCCCCTCTTCCACTTGGGCGACATGAACTTCTACCCCGCCGGCGCACCCTCGGTCCGCATCCGCTTCACCGCAGAAAAAGAAAAAGTCGCCATGGCCGTAACCGATGGCGACTTCGAGTTATCCGCATTCCGTCTCTAACTATTCCCTATTGGCTATTCCCTGGTCCCTGTCTCTAAAACGCATACCGCAAACTGAACTGCATCTCCCGATCCGACGAATACGTCTGCCCCTTCGTCGTGATCGTCCCAAAGTTCGCGCTCCCCGGCGTTGTCATCCCCGAGGCATCCGACGACGCATCCAGATTCGGATGGTTCGTAAAGTTGAACGCCTCCGCCCTGAACGTCAGCTCCTGGCTCTCATGCGCCGGCACAACGTGGAACGGCTTCTGCAACGCGATGTTCCAGCTCTGGAAGCCAGGGTTGTACCACGCGTTGCGGGCCCCGCGCGGCGCAAACGTTCCCGCCGCCGGGGGCGCCGGTGTTCCGTCAGGATTCTCGAACGCCGTCGCATCGAACCATCCCGCCGAGCCAAAGTGCTTACCCACATGCACTGGCTTCACCGGATACCAGATCTGCGATCCCGCGCCTGGGCCGACACCAGCGTAGTCACTCCCATCGCCGACAGAGAATGGCTGCCCGGTCTGCGCCTGCGTCACGCCTGAGAGTTGCCAGTCGCCCAACGCATTCCTCGCCAGCCAGTTGTGCATGCTGTCTGCATAGGGCATGTTCCACACGTAATCCACCACCAGCACATCGCGCATGTCGAAGTCCGCCGGACCATAGTTGATCCGCGGGTTGTAGTAATCCGGCAATTCGTAACCGCGGCCCGATCCAAAGTCCATCGTCTTCGCCCACGTGTACGCAACGCCGAACAGCAGGTTATTCGTCATGCGCCGCTTCAGGTTCACCTGCATCGCGTTGTAATTCGAGCTGCCGCGATCCGATTGCTCAATGATCGACGCAAATCCCTTGTACGGACGCAGCGCATCCGGTGTCACATTCGGATTCGCCTGCACCGTCCCCGGCTGCAGTTCGTTGATGTTCTCCAGTTGCTCCAGATGAACGCCCCTGCGTCCCACGTACGAAATGGTCAGCGTCGCGATCTTCGGGAAATCCTGCTCCACGCTTGCGGTATACGCCCACGCCTCCGGGCTCGGGAAGTTATACGTCTGCGACGAGAGCTGCAGCGGATACTGGCTCGTCCCCACGCCCCCCGGATTGTCGACGTTCCCGTTCGTCACCGACTGCGCCGCCTGGAACGGCGGGTTCCCGCCCAGTTGCACCGTGTCGTTGATCCCCAGCCGCTGCACGAATCGCCCGCCGCCCACGCGCATCACCGTCGACGGTCCGATCTGCCACGTCACGCCCAGCCGCGGCTGGATGTTCGTCCACACCGTCGGCGAGTAGGCCTTGCTGTACCCGTGGAACAAACCGTTGTACTGCCCGCTCAGCACGGCCGCGGGCACGTGCCCCTTCGCCGCAGACGGAAAACCGCTGCCCGGAATCACAACTCCGTCGTAAGGATTGCCGCCCGATTCCGTCCCCGTCGTCGGATCCACCGTCGGAGCCGCCGCCGGATCGTAGTTGTTCGCGTTGAACATCGACTGGTTGCCCCACAGCGCGTAATACGGCTGGAAGATGCTGTACCGCGCTCCGTACTCGATCACCAGATGCGGTGTCGCACGCCAGTTATCCTGCGCGAAAAACTCCCCTGCATTCGCGCGGAACAGCGTGTACGACTTCTGCCCAATCTCCCCGTACGAATCGAACAACCCCAGCGCCGTATTCGCCACCGCGGCTCCCGTCGTCGGTTGATTGTTGTGCAGCGTCGTAAAAATGAACTGCCCGTTCTGATTGTTCGTCGCGCCCGGCGTCGTGCTGCTCACATCGATCTGGTCGAAATTGTTTTCCCCCGAATACATCCACAACCCGCCGAATTTCAGCGTGTGACTCCCGACCACCTTCGTCAGATTGTCCGCAATCGATGTCACCATCCCGCCCGAGTGCGACGGATACGGCCCTCCGTCCAGCGTCGTGAAGTTCTGAATCTCAGTCGTCGGAATCTTCGAGGGCAGCAGCTTCTGATCGGCAGGGAAGAGATACGGGAAGTTAATCCCGTACTTCGTGCGATCGTACAAACCGCTCGAAAGATCGTCCGTGATCGTCACGTGATCCGTCGATCCCGATACCGTCAGATCGTTCACCATCGTCGGGCTCATCGTCCACGTGTAGTGCAGCACACCGACCTCATCCGGCCAGTTCCAGATCTGCGGCGTCCGATTGAAGTTCCCCGAAAATGGATTGTCCTGGAAATACGTGTAGTGCAGGAACGAGAACCGCAGCTGATGCTTCTGCGCCGGCAGATAGTCCACCGTCACGGAATCTTTCCTCTGGTTCTGCGGATACGCTGCCGACTGTTCCCAGTTGTACGCCGGCTGATTCTGGTTCGCCGCCGGATACGCATTCAGCAGCGCCAGCCCGTTCGCGCTCAGCCCCGCCGTGATCACGTTCCCCGGATACGGCGCGCCCGTCGATGGATTCACCAGCTGCACCGGCGCCTCAAAATTGTTCGGTCCCAGCAACTCGCTGAAATTTCCCGTCCGCATCAGCGCCGTCGGCACAATCCCCGTCTGCGTCGGCGACTGCCGATACCGCAGATACTCCTGACCCACCAGGAAGAACAGCTTGTTGCGCAGTCCCTCGCTCACGTGCGGAATCGCCACCGGTCCGCCCAGATTCCACCCAAACTGGTTGTAGCGGAACGGCGTCGGATGCCCCGAAGTCAACGGATCCGTCGACTGCTTCCGCACCCACGTGTTCGCATTGAAAAATGAATTCCGCAGATACTCATATGCGGATCCGTGAAACTCCCGCGTCCCAAACCGCGGCACCTGCGCCAGAATCCCGCCCGACGTCCCGCCGTACTCCGCCGGATACGTCGTCGACAGAATCTGCATCTGCGATACCGTGTCCACGTCCGCCACGCCCGTCGTCGTCCCGTTGCCGCGCGTGCGAATCATCGGCGCGCCGTCCAGCGTGACCACAATCTCATCGTTCCGTGACCCGCTGATCTGCGGCCCGCCGAAGTCCGGCGTGAAGTTGAACGATGTCAGCGGCGCGTTGCGCGTCACGCCCGGCTCCAGCTGCGACAGATAAATCGGATTCCGCCCGTTCAGCGCAATCGACTTCACCTGATCGCTGGTCACCAGCTGTCCCACCGCTGCCGACTCCGTCTGCAGCGTGTTCGCGTTCGCCTGCACCGTCACCGTCGTGCTCGAACTGCCTGGCTTCAGCGCGAAATTTACCTGCCGCCCGATGCTCGGATCCACAATCACATTGCTCTGCGTCTCCGCCTGGAATCCCTGCGCCTCCGCATTCACCGTGTAGGTCCCCGGCGGCAGATTGGTCACCGTGTATCCGCCATGCCCGTCCGATGTCGCGGTCAGCGACTGCCCGGTCGCGCCGTTCCGCACCGTCACCCTCGCATTCGGCACCACCGCCCCCGAAGAATCCACAATCGTGCCCGCAATCGACGACGTCGTGTTCTGTCCCCACGCCGGCGCAACGCTCATCCCCGCGACCATCGCCGCGCAAATCAACCACGCCAATCCCGTCCGCATCCTTAAGCTCGCTGCGTGACGAAATCTGCTCAAACTCCAACTGCCATAATGTGTTAGCAACTCAGTTAACAGTGAAGAGAATAGCTCTGCACTTCGCAGGATCATCCTGTCGCGCATGTTCAGGCCTCCGATTGATTTTTGGGGCTTGTAGCCGCGTTTACACGCTCTCGCGGAGTGGGTCAGGCCGTGGTCAACAAAAGAAACGCCAGCGTCGCCCCGCCAGCCTTTATAGTCATCCGGCAGAACAGTTGTCAATTTGATCAATAATCTGATCGTTAATCATTCGCCTTGCCCGAAACGCCATCCTGCGCCACCTGCCAATCGATTGCCGTAAACTACCCCTTCTCGCCCGCAACCCTTTCCCTCAATGGAGAAATCCCCATGTTCGATCGACGCCTCTCCTCTCCGCTCTCCGCTTACGCTCGCCGGTTCGCTGATGCTCAACGCCCAGCCCCCCAATCCTCCCGGCGCCATCCACGGCGAAAACGGCATCACCCTCCCCGCGCCTCCCGTCGCCGCCGTCAAAGTCGTCACCGACGACTACGCCGGCACCAAAATCGACGACCCCTACCGCTGGCTCGAAGACGCCAAATCGCCCGAGACTCGCGCCTGGATCACCGAAGAGAACGCCTATACGCAACAGTACCTGTCACAAATTACGACGCTCCCCCGGCTCTCCAGCCAGCTCACCGCTCTCATGCGCGTCGATCAGTACTCCGCCCCTACCCTCCGCGGCGGCAAATACTTCTTCAAAAAGCGTCTCGCGGACGAGAACCAGGGCTCCATCTACATGCGCACCGGCTGGCATGGAGACGACACGCTCCTCATCGACGGCAGCAAGCTCAGCGCCGACCAGAACACCTCCGTCAACATGGCCGACATCTCCGACGACGGCAATCTCCTCGTCTACGAAATCCGCGAAGGCGGCGCCGACGAAGGCTCCGTCCACATTCGCAACGTAAAAACCGGCCAGGATCTCGCCGACGTCCTGCCCTCCGCCCGCTACTCCAGCCTCGATCTCAGCCCCGACAACGGCGGCCTCTACTACTCCAAATTCACGCACCAGGGCACCAACGTCTGGTTCCATAAATTCGGCACCGCCGTCTCCGACGACGCAAAAATCTTCGGCGGAGAATACCGCGGCCAGCAGCTCGGCGAGCTCGACCTCGTCGGCGCCGGCATCACCGACGACCACCACTACCTCATCGTTTCCATCTCCCACGGCGTCCCCGCCACCAGCGAAGACTACCTCGTCAAAGATCTGCGCAAGCCCGATTCAGACTTCGTCCCGCTCGTCTACAAAGTCGAAGCCCACGTTCGCGTCCTCGACGCCAACGACCGCTTCTTCCTCATGACCGACTACGAGGCGCCCAACACCCGCATCGTCGAAGCCAAACCCGGCGCCGACTCCGCCTCCTGGAAAATCATCGTCCCCGAAGGGAAAGACGTCATCGACGGATACAGCATCGTCGGCGGCAAGCTCTTCGTCTCGCGCCTCCACGACGTCAAAACCGAAACCACCATCTACACCCTCGACGGCAAACAAACCGGCACCCTCACTTACCCCGGCATCGGCACCGGCACCGTCGTCTACGGCCGCCCGAATCAGACCGAAGGCTTCTACACCTTCGACTCCTTCATCCTCCCGCCCACCATCTATCGCTACGACACAAAGACCGGCCGCTCCGACGTCTTCGCCGCGCCCAAAGTCCCCTTCGACTCCGCGCAGTACGAAGTCACCCAGGTCTTCTACAAATCCAAAGACGGCACCCGCGTCCCCATGTTCATCGCCGGCAAAAAAGGCCTGCCCCGCGACGGATCCGCGCGCCTCCTCATGACCGGTTACGGGGGCTTCGACCTCGCCGAGCTCTCAACATGGAACCCCGAGTACGCCTGGTGGATGGAGCAGGGCGGATACTTCGCGCTTCCCAATCTGCGCGGCGGCAATGAATACGGCGAGGCCTGGCACAAGGCCGCGATGTTCGAAAACAAGCAGAACGTCTTCGACGACCTCTACGCCGCCGCCGAATATCTCATCGCCAACAAATACACATCGCCCCAGCATTTCGCCATCCGCGGCCGCTCCAACGGCGGCCTGCTCATGGGCGCCGCCATGACCCAGCGCCCCGATCTCTTCGGCGCCATCTGGTGCGGCTATCCGCTCCTTGATATGCTTCGCTACCAGCGCTTCGAGTTCGGCCGCCTCTGGACCACCGAATACGGCAACGCCGAAAACCCGAAGGACTTCGCCTACATCGCGAAGTACTCGCCCTACCAGAACGTGAAGCAGGGCACGAAATATCCCGCCATCATGTTCTTCACCGGCGACAACGATACCCGCGTCGATCCCATGAACGCCCGCAAGATGACCGCCCTCATGCAGGCGACGCAAACACAGCAACAAGACTCATCCTCGAAGGCCCGCCCCATCCTTCTCCACTACTCCATCAAAGGCGGACACTCCGCCGGCGTCTCCATGACCCAGCTCGTCCAGGACTACGCTGACGAAATGGCCTTCCTCTGGAACGAAACCGCCGGCAAATAGAAAGGCGCTTTTCCGGGTACCTCATTCTGATTGCGCCCGTTGCTGGCGTAATCAGGGGGGCATCGCGCGATGCGCGATCTTCGCAGGGCGGCCTCGCAAACTTGCACCCTGGAATCGCAGCCATTTCACCCTGGAATCGCAGCCATTTCACCCTGGAATCGCGGCCCTTGTACCCTATAATCGCAGCCCTTTCACCAGGAACCCCTGGACCCATCACCGCGAGCCTGCTTCCTTCCGGCCCGGAAACCACGCCCAGCCTCGCAAAGCGAGGCGACGGTAGAAGCCATAGCCTTCAGGCTATGGAATAAGCGCCGAAAAGAAGAAGCGGCTTCAGCCGCGGGCCTTTCGTTTCTCCTCCAATCGCAAATCAACGCCCACCAAAAACACAAAGGCCGACCCCCAAAGGGGCCGGCCTTTCCACTCAAATCCCTACGCGGCCGAAGCGATCAGCAAAGCCTCAATCGCCGGCGCCGGCTTCAACACCGGCATCTCCACACTCACAAATTTCCCTTCCGCCACCTGCGCGAACACCTGATTCGTCGTGTCCTCGGTCCGTGTCGAGTCGATGTGCAGCTTCCGCACCGCCCGCATCACCACCGTCGCTAACAAAAAGCGGTTCTCTATCTTCAGCCCGGCGGAGTACACCAGATCCGATCGCATCGCGTTGCCTCATTTCCCGGTTGTGGAACGTGAACTGCTAAAGCCAGGGCTCGAGGCAACAAAGGTTCGCTGTGCGCAGGCGTGGGGCACGCCAGTAAATCAGCGAATCGAGGACAGGCCAGATAATCCGGAGGGCGCGCTCTGAGGACCCCCCAAGCTCTGAGCATACCCTGCCCGAGCCTTTTTCCCTAATTACTAACGGTCCTTGACACCCAGATAGCCAACCTGCGCCTCGGCGCCTCGTGAAGTCTTGCCAAAACCACCAAAAAGGCCTCGCCTGCCCCTTTTCTGAAGCCCGCCCCGCCACTCCACCAGGTCTTTCTTTCCGGCAGCAAATTCGCTATCCTTCCGCAACGCCCTTCGGTCGCCCCTGCTGTCTGTTCTCCCACTTTGCGTTGACATGCGTCCCCCGCGCAGTCCTGCCGTTCCCCAACGGGAGACGCAAAGGATCCACTCATGACCGCTCCCCCCGGCACCCCGCACCCCAAACACATCGGCATCCTCGTCATCCACGGCATTGGCGAAGAGAATGCTTACGGCACCCTCGATCAGTTCGGCAGAGGCCTCTACAGCTATTTCCAGCACGAGAAAAATGGTCCGCTCTACACCATGAAGACCCAGTGGAAGGAGCGCGGTTCCGATCCCTCCCACAAACAGCAGTCCTGGATCCAGGCCCAGATTGGCTACGAGCGCCATCACGACGCGGACATCACCGGCTTTCCATCCGCCCCTGAACGCATCACCGTCGCCGAGTATTACTGGTCGCCCGTCACCAAAGGCAAGATCAAGGATGTCGAAGTCCTCACCTGGCTCTTCCGGGCTGCCCTCGAGCCCTTCCGCTACATCAGCGAAAACATTCAGGCCATGGTCGCCGCCAGTCCCGGCCGTGTAGACCCCAAACTCCAGGCCGAGACGCGCCACAACCTCGCTCTGCGCGAGATGCTTCGCCTGGTGCTGCTCTATCCGTTGTTCCTCGGTTCCCTGATGGCTCTCGCAGGCTTCCTCGCCGGCGTCCCTGAACTCGGCAGTGTCCTCAAAACCGTCGCTGCCAGTCCCAAAAACATCGTCATCGGCTTGTTCCTTGCCGCCCGCCTTCTGATCCTCGTCAGCCTCGGCGGCTATTTCCTCAACTTCTTCAAGTGGCGCAGATATCGCTCGCCCCAGGCCGTTGCTACCCTGACCTCGAAGCATTGGGATACCGCACCGGATCCTGGCCGCCGTTACAACATGGAGCTGTTCGTCTGGGCCATCGCCTTCTCTCTCGCTCTCCTGTTCGTTCCCACCCTCCTGGCTCAGGCATGGCGTTTCCCGCCACTCCTTCCCGATGGGCACCTGGCCCAGTTCAAGGACTACGGCTGGACCACGCGGCTTCTCCATCACTTCTTCCCCACCCAGGATCACCTCTGGCGCCTCTTCGCAACCTTGCCTGCCTGGCTCCGTCAGCTCTGGGATTGGTTCCTTGCCTGGATCAGCCAGTTCGTCATGCTGACCGCCCCGTTTACTTCCCCCCGGATCACCATCCCGCTCGCCGAACTCGCCATCGCCGGCGGCATCCGCAGCTTCCTCATTAATTTCGCCGGCGATGTCGCCATCTATACCAACCTCAATCAGCGCAGCTCCAACTTCTCCATCCGCTCGCAGATCCTTGAAGAGTGCGGCCATGCCCTCACGTCGCTTTACACCGACCTGCGCGAAGCCGCTATCGATGACCGCGCTCTCGGCGGAAAAGACGCTACCAAAGAAAACCGCGAGGCCGTCGCCAAAACGCTTCCCGCCGAGGACTTTCAGATCGTGGTTGCAGCGCACTCCCTCGGTACCGTCATCGCCTACGACACCATCTGCGACCTCTTCAACCGCGCCCGCATCGGCGGCGTCGCGCCCGGAGCTCCTGCTCCCGATCCAGGCCAGATCGCCGGCCCCACAGCACTCGACGTTTGCTCGCGTCTCCGTGGCATGCTCACCTTCGGCTCGCCGCTCAACAAAACCTACTACTTCTTCCGCGATCAGTCCGAGGCCCAGGAACTCATCCGCGCCCAGCTCGTCGATGGCCTCCACTTCTTTCTCCAGGCCTCCCCTGCAACCAATCTCCCCGGAGCCCCGCTCGATCCCGTTTCCATTCCGCCCAATTTGCAACAACGGATCGATGCCTTCCGTTGGGTCAATGTCTGGTCCCGCGCCGACATCATCTCGGGTGAGCTGTTCTTCTACAAGGCCACCACGCAGTACGAACGTGCCTACCGCGTGCCCATCCTGGCTCACCTCTCCTACTGGAATGACAAGGAAGTCTACGGCTACCTCGCGAAACATCTTCTTTAGGGAGCGCTCTTCTCCGATTCGTCCCCGCCATCGTGCCGCGCCACCCTTCCGTCGTCCCCTTTTGCACATCCAGGCCACGTTTTCCCCAAACGCTCCCCACCTCCGCCCCCGTTTTCCACCCCTCCCACACCTATCCACCGAAACTGCACCATCTCCGCGCCTTGTCCCACGTACCCCACCCGCGTAGCCTCGAATCGTGGCTCGTCGATGAACCCAGATCCGGCCGAAGCGAATCGCGCCGCGCCGCCTTCCTGTTCGCTCCGGTCGCGTCGCAAATGGCCCTGAACCCCGCGTTCCATGCGCCTTCCCGCGATTCTGCACAAGCAAATTCCGGGAATTATGATTCTTGATTCCCCCATCTGCGCGTAAAATACCAGATGTAGTGGTTTGGTCTTGACACACACCATTAACAGAGGTACTTTGCCTTCTGCGGCTCCAAAATACCCGTAGAGGTTAGCCAAAAAGCGGTCGTCGCCTCCCCCAAACCTGGAAGCACACTCGCCTGAGGTCCTGCGGTTTTCTGTCCGCCATTGGTTCGTAGCTTTATCGTCCTGCCGTGAGCGGGATCCGCGGCCTTTGTGCCCGTTTCCCTTTGCGGTGCCGTTCCCGTTTTCCCGGAGCCCCGAGGCCCCGGCCTTCAGGCCCGAACCGTAGTACTCAGGCAGAATCCGCGCGTCAGGCGCAACATCACACAAGAGAGGATCCACCATGGCCGAAACCACCAGGAAATCCGTCACCCTGGCTCAGACGACGACGTCCGCACAGGACGCCGGCCATCCTATCGCCCCCACCTCCACCCCGACGAAAGCTGCCCTGCGCTTCCCGCGCACCTTCTCTCGCCCCAACGTCTCTCCCTACGACGAAGTCCAGTGGGAGACCCGCACCGCCGCCATCACCGACGCCGGCGGCAAGACCATCTTCGAGCAGAAGGACGTCGAAGTCCCTACCGACTGGTCCATGACCGCGACCAACATCGTCGCCAGTAAATACCTCCACGGCCAGCTCGGCACCCCCGAGCGTGAAACCGGCGTCCGCCAGCTCATCGGCCGCGTCGCCGAGACCATCCGCGACTGGGGTTTCAATGGCGGATACTTCGCTACCCCCGAAGACGCTGCCGTCTTCCACGATGAGCTCGTCCACCTTCTCGTCTCCCAGAAGGTCGCCTTCAATTCGCCCGTCTGGTTCAACGTCGGCTGCGACCGCCTCGAGCCCAATTCCGACGCGCAGAACTGGCACTGGAACCAGCACTCCTGCGCTGTCGAGTTCTCCGTCACCGGCTACCGCAAGCCGCAGTGCTCCGCCTGCTTCATCAACGCCGTCGAGGATTCCCTCGACTCCATCCTCACCCTCGCCAAGACCGAGGGCATGCTCTTCAAGTGGGGAAGCGGCACCGGCACCAACCTCTCCAGCATCCGCGGTTCCAACGAGACCCTCTCCGGCGGCGGCACTGCCTCCGGCCCGCTCTGCTTCATGCGTGGATTCGACGCCTTCGCCGGCGTCATCAAGTCCGGCGGCAAAACTCGCCGCGCCGCCAAGATGGTCATCCTCAACGTCGACCATCCCGACATCGTCGACTTCATCGAGTGCAAAGCCAAAGAAGAAGCCAAGGCCTGGGCCCTCATGCGGGAAGGCTACGACGGCTCCAGCGGTCCCGACTCCGAAGCCTACACGTCCATCTTCTTCCAGAACGCCAACAACTCCGTCCGCGTCACCGACGAGTTCATGCGCGCTGTCGAGAAGGACACCGACTTCACCACCCGCACCGTGAAAGACGGCACGCCTCTCAAGACGTACAAAGCTCGCGACATCATGACCAAAATCGCCGAAGCCACCTACCAGTGCGGCGATCCGGGCATGCAGTACGACTCCACCATCAACCGCTGGCACACCTCCAAGAACACCGCCCGCATCAATGCCTCCAATCCCTGCTCGGAGTACATGTTCCTCGATAACTCCGCCTGCAACCTTGCCAGTTTTAATCTGCTCAAGTTCCTCACCCCTGCCGGCACCTTCGACATCCCCGCCTATCGCCACGCCATCGACATCATGATCACCGCGATGGACATCCTCGTCGATAACTCTGGCTATCCCACCGAAGCCATCGCGCGTAACTCGCATGACTATCGCCCCCTGGGCCTGGGCTACGCCAACTTAGGCGCGCTGCTCATGGCCTTCGGCCTTCCCTACGACTCCGACGCCGGACGCGACTTCGCCGGTACCCTCACCGCCATCATGTGCGGCGAGGCCTATCTGCAGTCCGCCCGCATCGCCGAAACATGCCCTCCCCTCGCCTCTGCCACGCCGCTCACCGCCTCCGTCGATCGCGAAGGCGGCGCGTGCCCCGGCTACTACGTCAACCGCGAACCCTTCCTCGACGTCATCCGTATGCATCGCGCGGAAGTCAACAACATCGGCAAGTCGCGCACCATCGGCGACAAAACCTTCGCCGTCCCTCAGCTCGACGATCTCCTCGCAGCCAGCAAAAACTGCTGGGACCAGGCTCTTGCCCACGGTGAAAAGTACGGCTATCGCAACTCCCAGGTCACCGTCCTCGCTCCCACGGGAACGATCGGTTTCATGATGGACTGCGATACCACCGGCATCGAGCCCGACCTCGCCCTCGTCAAGTACAAGAAGCTCGTCGGCGGCGGCATGATCAAGATCGTCAACAACACCGTTCCCACCGCGCTCTTCAAGCTCGGCTACAACAACGACCAGGTCGACGCCATCGTCAGCTACATCGACGCCACCGGCACCATCGAAGGCTCGCCCGCCCTCAAGCCCGAACACCTCGCCGTCTTCGACTGCTCCTTCAAGCCGTCGAAGGGCACCCGTTCCATCCACTACATGGGCCACGTTCGTATGATGGCCGCAACCCAGCCGTTCCTCTCGGGAGCTATTTCCAAGACGGTCAATCTGCCGCACGACTGCACCCTCGACGACATCGCGGAAGCCTATCTCGAATCCTGGCGTCTCGGCCTCAAAGCCGTCGCCGTCTATCGCGATGGCTCCAAAGGTGCCCAACCCCTCAATGTCTCCGACGGCGCCAAAGCCAAGGACGTCAAAGGAGCCAATTCCTCCCCCGAAAATTCCGCCGCTGCCGATCGCGTGCTCGCCGCCATGGCCTCCGGCAAAAAGCCGGTCGAAGCCGATCTCAAAACTCTGGAATCGAAGATCGAAGCCAAAGTCGAGATCGCCTCGAAGTCCATCCTCGGCGCCACCAACGCCTTCATCGCCGCACTCGCCCGCACCGAAGCCAGTGAAGCCGAGCGCAGCGACGTCGAACAGTCCGAAGCTCCGCCCCGTGCCGTCCGTCATCGTCTCCCCGACGAGCGCGCCTCGCTGACCCACAAGTTCGCCATCGCGGGTCACGAAGGCTACATCACCGTCGGACTCTACCCCAACGGACAACCCGGCGAAATCTTCATTCGCATGGCCAAAGAAGGCTCCACCGTCTCCGGCCTCATGGATAGCTTCGCCACCGCCGCCTCGCTCGCCCTGCAGCACGGAGTCCCGCTCAAAGTTCTCTGCGAGAAATTCGCGCACTCCCGCTTCGAGCCCTCCGGCTGGACCGGCAACGAGCACATCGGCTACGCCAAGTCGATCATGGATTACATCTTCCGCTGGATCCAGCTCCGCTTCCTCTCCGGCCAGCAGTTGTCGCTGTTCGCCGGATTAGCGCCGGGAGCTTCAGCCCCCGTCCTGAGTGGCGACGAAGGAGACGCGAAGGACCTGCGGTTGCCTTCATCGTCCGAGTCGCACCTCTCCCCCGAGCAGCACAACCCAACCCGTGGCATGGGAGCCGCCAGCGCCCCGCAAGGCGGAATCGCCCCCGAGCCCGGCGCTTCCGGATTCCGGCCTCCAGCTTCCGGCTCGATCGAAGACCGAGGCATCTACCACGCCTCCGACGCCATGCGCAGCATGTACGACATGGGCGACGCCCCCAGCTGCCATACCTGCGGAGCCATCATGGTAAGAAACGGAAGCTGCTACCGCTGCATGTCTTGCGGCAGCACCAGCGGATGCTCGTAGGGAACCCGAATCACCGATGGCGAACAAATAATAAGTAATAGTCCGCCATCCGAAACGACCGAGCCGGGCTGAGGAGCAAGATTTCCTCATCCCGGCTCAATTACCTTCCACCACAAGTAAAGCCGGAGGATGGGATGTTAGAACTCGGTGCAATGATAGCCGTCGTGAAGGAAGCCGCCTCAGCCGCGAAGGCAGCGGGGAAAATAGACCTTTACGAGAAAATTGTCGACTTACACAGCACGATCAACGATCTGCAGAACGATTTACAAGAAAAAACCATGGAGATTCAAAGACTCCACAATGAGAACGCGGAGTTGGAAGCCTCGCTGAAATTCTCCGGGAGTCTCACATTTAATGGCGCCTGGTGCCTTGCGGAAGACGACCCGTTTCCGTTCTGCCCGAATTGCTGGGAATCGAAGAAAGCTGCTATTCACTTGGGCCACTCGATCTTGGTAGGGTCTGGAGAGAGAAGGGACTGTCACAACTGCAAACAGGCTTTCATTGATGCCTCCAAGGCGCAGCATCAAGCGCCGCCCAGAATGGCGCTAAGAATGTCTCACTGGGCCCGATGAAGCACCTCAGGCCTCGCAAAGCGAGGCAACGGTAGAAGCCATGGCCTTCAGGCCATGGGATAAAGGCCGGAAAGAAAAGAGGCCTTCAGCCCGGGCCCTTCCCGTATACTGAAGCCCCCAAAGAGAGGCTTCATGAAGTGCACCATTATCTTCGCCGGACTGTTCCTAGCATGCATCGCATCGGCCTCAGCGCAGAAGTTAGACGTGAAGATCGTTGACCGTCAGGACAAGGAAGATTCGTACGACTACGCCGCCGTCTACAACAACGTGGCGGTCGGAAAGACCTAACGGTCCACGGCGCCACCTTCACACTGCAGCTGCCTGATGGCCGTCTGGTAATCGTCAACTGCGATAGCAAATTTGCAGAGCACATCGCCGGTGCCGCTGGAAATCATAGAAGCTGCCGCACCCCCGTCGTAGACGACATCGAAGCTCGAATTCAAAGGCGACAACGCGAAGCTAATTTGGCCCGGTGAGCCTCGACGGTAAAAAGATGCAATCCAGAAACTTACAAGATTCTGGGAATCCTGAACAAGCCGAACGGCCAATTGCATCACACCCTCCTTATCAGGCATGGAGACGAACCGCACATAAAGCCTCGCAAAGCGAGGCGACGGAGAAAGCCAGGCCTTCAGGCATGGAATAAAGGCCAAAAGAGCAGGGCTTCAGCCGCGGGCCTCTCGCCTTTCCCGAAACGACCACCCTCAACACCAACGACCCACTCCCATCCGCACCAACGTCACCTATCGCTCCACACCGATTCCGCACTAACCTCGACCACGTGCCCGACTCTCGTCCCGCAGCAAATCCGAACCTTCTTCATCACCACCGTCGCCGCCAATCGCCGCCGTCTCTTCCAAACCGACGCGAACGCGAACCTCCTCCCCAAGCTCTTCAACGACGACCGCACGAAAGGCCGCTACCAACTCCACGCCTTCGTCCTCATGCCCGACCACCTCCACCTCCTGATAACCCCCGCGCCCGACGTCTCCATCGAGAAAGCCCTTCAATACATCAAGGGAGGATTCTCCTTCCGTCTGAAATCCAAAATGCCCGTTTGGGAGAACAGCTTCAAGAAGCTCCGCATGCAAGACGCAGCGACGTACGAGGCCCACCGCGACTACATCCACGAAAATCCCGTACGCGCTCACCTCTGCGAGCGCTCGGAGGATTTCCATTGGTCATCCGCCAACCCTGCATTCGCGATGGATCCAATCCCCGCGTACGTCCGGGCCTGAAAGGCCCTACATAAACAGCGATTTTCGCCGGGTTGAAACCCGGCGCTTTCTCCGTCTTCCTCGCTGTCGAGAAAACGATGAGTCGGCGCGAAGCGCCAACCTTGCTGCCGCAGGCCGTCCGCGGAGCTCCGCAGGAGGCGCAGCGGACTCTTCCCAAAACGGGAAACCGCCCCCAGTACCAACGTACCGCCCCACCCCCCGATCTCCCTTGCCCCAACCCCGCAAAAAACCTACCCTAAGATCACGAAAAGCTCTGTCCGCCAACCGGCGCACGGAGCTTTTCCATTTCAGGATGGAAGCGCGCGGGCAGCCGGCTCGCCTGCCTGTCACCTGACACCGGGAGAGGGAGGAAAGAGCCAATGTCCACCAGCGCGAGCCACGCCAGAAGTTCCGCTCAGTCCCTCCCTCGTTGGCGCACAACGACTCCAAAATCAAATGCCAACCACGATCTACCTTCGAATCGAATGCGTGGAAGCCAGCAATGTTGTCAAGTTTGTAAACAACATAAAAGCACTGTATTTTCAATAAGATGCAATTTTGTC
This sequence comes from uncultured Acidobacteriaceae bacterium, assembly GCA_963705765.1. GTDB lineage: Bacteria > Acidobacteriota > Terriglobia > Terriglobales > Acidobacteriaceae > Palsa-343. The sequence goes on from CAVPKU010000029.1 coordinate 69,503, forward strand.
TCCGCCCAGAATGCAATTGCAGGGTGCGTGCACGCGAGACGGCCGCCTCGGCTGCCGGTCACCCGCGAGGCCATCCGCATCGAGGGAGGGAGGGAAAAAGCCAGGGTTCACCAGCGCAAACCGCGTCGGACCTTCCGCGTCGTCCGCCCTCGCAGGCGAGCACAGATCCGTAGAATCAAATGCGCACAGGCACCTATCCCGGGATCGAATGCTTCGACCCCGGCCATGTTGTCAAATTTGTAAACAAAAACAAGATCCCCATTTTCAAGTACATACAAGTTGTGCCCCGGAAGAAATTCAAATTCCGGGGCACAACACAGCTGAAGAGAAGTCAGAACCGCCCAACCCTACCTGTCCGTCGCTCGATGCTCCACGCCACGCTTGAACAGCTCACTCACCGTCGCCACAAAATGAGTCGCCGCTGCGGGTGTCGGCACAGCCCCGGAAAGAATGCGGGCATACGGAATATCGTGGCCATAAACGGTCTCGGTGTCCGCCCTGTTCTGGTGCACCACATCGCCGTTCAGATCGATGCCGGCAAAAAGCCCCCGGCTCCGCGAATACGTCAGAAACTCGGCATTCGCCAGCTCGGTCGTCGCCGCCTGGCTGTTGCGTCCCACCGGGCCCGCCGCCACAGCCGCATCACCGCCCAGCTTCACTTTTTCCTTCAGCAGATCGTCAATAGCGCGGTGATTCATGCCCACCAGCACCAGATCCGTGGATTGGCCGCCAATCTGGAAACCAAAACTCGCCCCCTCCAGCTGCACAAACACAGGTGCACTCCATCTTCCCGACCGCGTCCTGCAGGTCGCCACGCCCTGGCCATACTCCCCGCCAACCACGAAAGCGCCCTTCTTGAACGAAGGCACCACCAGAACGCACGTGGCTTTTGCCGCAATATCCAGCGGAATGCTTTTGTCCGGCGTGTTCAACAATTCATGCAGTACAGCGTGCGCGGCATCGATGCGTGCGTCGATCTTTGCCGTATCCTGGGCCTGCATCGCAGACCCCATACCTGCCACAATCAAAACTGCTCCGAGAAACTTTCTCATACCCAGCCTCCATTACGATCGCAAAACATTCGAGCGATGTGCCAAAGCTTGGATCACCTCGCGCCATATAGGGTTGGTTCCCGCCGCCGGATCCCCCGGATATTTTCGGCAGCTTCCAGCTTGTGCCCACCACCCAATTCTTCCCACACTCGTTCAATCGACGCAGCCAGAATCGAGTCCTCAGCGAACCGGATCCGGACAGATCCAGTCCGGACGATGGAGAATCAATCCGGCTCCAACCCCCGGGAGGGAAGGGAGCCCGCTGTCTCCTGGGGCAGGAGCGGAGTCGTCTCCGGTATAACGCGCAGCCACAAAAGCCCGCCCACCACACACAGCACTGCGCTAACTGCGAACGAAGTTGTCCACCCGAACCGCCCCGCAATCCAGGGCGTCAGCGACGAGGTCACGGCTCCGCCAAACTGTCCGCCCATATTCATGATCCCCGACAGCGATCCGGCACTCTGCTTTCCAAGATCGGCGCTTACCGACCAGAACGAGCTCTGCGAGACGTATAGCGTTCCCACGCCCGCCGCCAGCGCCGCGGTCGCCCATCGAACACTCGTCGCCTGCGTGCCCAGCGCCACAAAAATCCCGCACAGGCTCATCGCCACGCACGCCAGCCCACAACGGCCAACTCGCTTGCCGAAAGCCCGCGTCAGGCGATCGCTGATCCATCCCCCCAGCGGCGCTCCCAGCCCCATTGCAAGGAATGGAATCGCCGTGTAATACGAGCTGTGCCGCAGATCCACGCCGCGCACCGCGTTGAGATATATAAAGTACCAGCCGAAGAAAATGTAAGTCACATAGCCATAAGTAAAGTAACTCAGCGTCATCGCCCGAACGCTGGAGTTACTCAAAATAGAACCCCACGACAGGCGCTCGCCACAACCCGCCGTATCTGCAGGAAGATTCTCCTCAATGAATCGCCGTTCTCCCTCTGAAACCCATGGATGCGTGAGAGGAGTATCCCGCGCAATCAGGAACCAGACCAGCCCGGCGAAAATCCCAACCAGAGCACTCAGCCAGAAGGACGCGCGCCAACCGTAATGCAGCAGAATGTACGTGATCGCCGGCGGCGTCACTCCCGCGCCAAATCCCACACCTGCAAAAATGATGCCGTTGGCGATCCCGCGCTCCGAAGACGGAATCCATCGCGACACCAAACAGTTCGAAGCAGGATAGACGATGGCTTCGCCCATCCCCAGACAAAAGCGAATCGCGATCAATGCAGCGACGACAGCCGCCAGTGAAGCCGAGACCAGAGTGATTGCCGAAGTGAAAATGCCCCACCAAACCACACCCAACGCCAGCGCCCGTCGCGGACCGATGCGATCGGCAAGCCGTCCGGCAGGAGCCTGAAACAGTGCGTACCCAAGAACGAACGCACTGAAAACCCAGCCCAGCTGAAGATTCGAGAGATGGAATTCCTTCGCGATCGCCTGCCCCGCGATGGAAATGTTCACCCGGTCCACATACGCAATGGAACTCAGCACGAACATCCAAAGCACAAGTACGCCGCGTACGCCTGTCAGAGGGAAGCCGGGTTGCCTGCTGCTGGTTTCGTTCAAGCGGCCATCCTTCTTCAGCGTGCGTTACCGGATACGAACGATCCACTTTCCTTCGCCGCCAATTCCCCGGCGATAGGCCGGATTCTTTTCTGCTGTTCAGCGGATAGAGAGGAAACAAACGGCGGGATCGCGCCCGTCGTCGCAATCCCCGCCAGCTCCACAGCATGATGTAAAACTCGCGCCGGTCCCCACAGATCGCGTAGATCCTCCAGTGGCAAAAACTGATCCCGCAGCTGCTGTGCCACTGCAAAATCCTCTTGCTGGCATGCCCGCAGAATCGCCATCGATTGCGAGGGCGCCACACATCCCGAGCCAGTCGTGAATCCCGGCAGCCCCCACGCCCGCAGATGTGCAGTCGCTGGCCGCTCGCCGATGCCGCTGATCACCTTCGCGCGATCTATCCGCTCCAGGATTGCTTTCAAATAAGGATCAACCGCCGGATCCTTCCTAACCACGGCATACTTGATGCCGACGCAGACGCCATCGTTCACGAGCCCAGCCAGCATGTCCAGACCGCGCTCGATGTCAGAGCCGAGGTTCGATTCTTCCTTCACATAGGCCAAAATGCGCGTACCCGAAGATTCCGCGAACTCCCGCAGTCCTTGTCCGATGCCCACAGCATCGCGCGGATCGTTGCACGGCAACACCATCACCGTCGAAATCCCAAAGCGGCGCAGCAGCGGTGCCTGATCCATCAGCCGTCCCCACGACGGACCGGCGCTGGGGATACAAAGAAACCCGTCGCCTGTCAGTTGGCTCAGCCACTCCAGCAATTGTTCGTACTCGCGTAGCGTCAAGTGATACAGGAACGCATTGCCACCATAAATGAGGTTGCGAATACCGCCCTTCGCAATGTGCCTAATGATGCGCGCGTTTTCAACGAGGTCAATCTCGTGCCGACTGTCGGCGGTCCGCGCCAGTGGCGGCACGGCGAATACGCTCTCGAAGTTCATCGGTTCCCGGGTCATAACCTCTGCCCAATTCGAATCACACGTCGACCCCATTCCACTGAAGCAGCAGCGCACTCGCCTCGGGCACGACGATCTCAGTACGCCTCCGCTCTCCGGACCAATGCGGATGCCACTCTCCGCCAGCCACACTAAGTCCACCCAGCGCGATGCCGGTCGTGCTATCCACCGTCGGAGCCGTCAGCGCCATCGTCTGCGAAGGCCGCCGAAGCACATCACCCGCCAGCTCCAGATGAAGTGCCCGATGCAGATCCTTATTCACTACCGCCACCGCCAGCCGTCCTTGTGCGGCCACACACGCATACGCGGTTGCATTCGCTTCACCCGCGTGCAACCGGCAGGGAACCAACGAACCCGAAGCAAAGGCGCGCCAAAAAAGCATCGCGTAATACAAAGGCCGCACTTCGAACGATGTCTTCCCGCCGCCGGCGATCGGTGTGTAATATCCTCGCCCGCCTCCATGCAGATTGACGCCCGCTACGCCCAGCTTCGCCAGCAACAGCATGAAATCCGCGCCCCACAGCGCAGAAGCAAACGCATCGCTCACGCCCGCCTTCCCGCCGTTGTAGCAGGAATTTCCTTCCGACATCCGATAAGGAACCTTCGCCGCTCGCGCAACGCCAACCAGATGCTGCATCTGTTTTTCGAGATCGGTGTGCGGTGCAAGCAGATGCGCGATATCGGAGTCCGCGCTCTCCGGCGGCCCCTCAGCGTAGTAATGACTCGTCAGCATGCGAATACCTCTGGCCTGCTGCGCAAACCGATCCACCCAACTCACATCCTCTGTGATATCCGGACCGGCCAGCGGAGCATCAGGTGTCTTCGCGCGAATCGCCGCAGCGAATTTCCGCCACTCGGCGAAATACGCGTCGTACCCGTAAGTCGACGGGCGAATGTCTTTGGAAAACAAATCGGGCTCGTTGCCCATCTGCAGCGCCACCAGCCGCGGACCCAGCTTCTGCACCACGTACCCCGCTTCGTCCGCCGCCTCCTCCGGCGAACCGTGCCCAAGATCGAGCCCATAAACCGCTGTCCATCCCGTCGCGTCAAGAAACCCGCACAGCTCATCGATGGCGGTTTCCGTCACCACCGCGCGCATCGTCGCGCCCTGGCCGTTATCCGGATTCACCGGATCGCCCCACTCCGCGCTGCGGGTCACCCGTTCCGGCTTCCACTGGTCGTAATCGCTGGTGCTGCCACCCAAACGCAGTACGCCCCGCGTGCCCAGCTGCCGCACCAGGGTCACCAACGCTGAGTTATCCCGCGAAAAGTATCCCGGGTTGGCCAGTTGCGCCGACTCATAACTGAGCCCGGTGAAGTCGTCGCGAATGGGAACCCGCGGTGCCGTCGCATCCATCGACAGGCTCGCCCTCGCCGTTGCGCCCGCAGTTTGCGCCGTCAGCACGCGCGCCATTCCATGCAGGAGAAAGGTTCCGGCACTTCCGATCATCAGTTCACGACGATCCATAACCTTCCCCTCCAGTCACCTCGGGCCGCCGCTTCTGCCGAAGGGGAACGCTTCAATCTGGATGTAGATCTCTTCGCCCTGCCGCATTGGAACTACGACCGGAAGACATTCAAATCCAGGCACCAGGTTGAAAGTTCTTTGCGGCGGCAACGGCGCAAACCCGCCAGATGTTTTCGTCCTGAGGTCCACACTCCCGGTTGGTTTGGTCACGCGAATCACACCGGGCTCGCTGTGATCCACGGCTTCATTGCTTCGAGAGATCACGGGGAGAACGAATTGCAGCTTTCCGAGGAGCGCCGGGTCCGTCTCTTTGACAGACGCACGAATTTCGACAGCAGACTCAGTCAAGCTGTAAGTCAGGTGGTACTCCACGCCACCCTTTCCCAGTGGCTTCAGCGTGACGGTGAGAAGCTGCCCTTTGGCATCGAAAATAACCTGGTTCTTCAGGTTGGTGACTTTGAGTGCGGCCCGGCGGTCGCTGAAGCTGGTGTAGGTTTCTCCTTGCGCAACGTACTCTACCCGCGGTGTTAGTTCCATATGCGGAGCATCGTTGAAGCCCTGCTGATTCGGTGGCTCGATCAGCTCATACTCCGTCATGCTTGCGGTCAGCAACGGCCCGAGTTCTCGATGGAATAACACCGACAGCGATCCTCCGGTGACATGACCTCCTTCCTCACCTGGTTCCTTCCAGTCGAATTCCGTCACCGTTGCGCGCCATGGACCCACAGCCGCCAAATGCGTCCCGATCTCAGGAAACGACTTCAGCCCATACGGCTCATCACGCGGCAAGCCAACACGAGTCTCCGGCACGGGATGCGCATCGTGGTCGAGCACCGTCGTCAGCGCCTTGGCATGCGTGAACGAATGATGGAGACATGGCTGGTCGCCGTGCACCGCATAGTCGGGTCCCCCGTGCAGCAGTCCGTTGTGCGTGCACGCCGCCATCAGTTCCACGTTACGCTGCGCCACTTCGCGAAACCGCCGATCGTGGTCCGCCAGAAGAATGTACGCGGGATGACACCCATCGCTCGTCCGGCTTCCCCACCAGGTCCACTTATAGTTGCGGCAACCCCAGCTGTTATCCCAGCCTCCGTCGGGTAGCATGAACTCCATATGACCGCGCAGGGCATGGACGACTAAATCCAGAACCTCCTGGTCCCCCGCCAGCTTTGCATATAAAGCCAGACCAGGCAGCGATTCCTCCACGTTGTAACCCAGATCGACTGGACGAAAACCCTTAGGGCTAAGTTTCCGGATCGGATGGCCCTCACCATAAAGCAGATAGTTCGGCCGACTTATATAGTCTAGGCAGACATGCGCTAACTTACGACCCCGATCCATATACTGCGCATCACCCAGAACCTGGCTGCAAACGGCAAAAGCATATGAAGCCGACGCCGGGTAGTTAATGTTTCCGGTGTCGATCGTGATAAATCCGTCCAGAAACTTCACCGCGCGCGCCAGGCGATCCGTCCAACTCCGCCGCGTCGAACCATCCAGCAGGGTTCCATAGTGCCGAAGAGCCTCGGCCATCGCAACCGCGCGAAAAACTGTGATCCCCTGCCAGTCCTGCAGGCTCACATCGTTCACCCAGCTGCCATCCGACCGGCTTACCTGGCGCTCTGACCAGTCGTAAACCATCTTCGCGCCGTGCAGGTATTTGTCCTCTCCCGTCGCCTGCGCCATGTACAGCAACGGGTACACAGAGTCGGCGCAGCGTCCGTGGATCAGTCCACACGCCGGGCACAGAAATCCACCCCGCAGCGCCGGATCCTTCAGTTCGGTGATCTGATGCGCGAGCAGTCCATCGCACCACGTTTTCACCAACTCGGCATAGAGGTTCGTGTCGGCAGCGGCTTCCCGGCCCGAAGAATCTCCCTCATCCCTGGTCGAAACAAGGAGAGAAACCGGAAAAACCCGCCGTGCCGCCAGCGTCGTCGCCCCTGTGGCGGACAACTGCAGCAAACGACGGCGGGAAAAGCCCTCGCCCGATCGGTCCTCTTTTGCCATGAGGCGCCATAGTATGCCAGCATGTTCCCGGAAGCAACTCGCCGACGGCGCGTTACTTTATCGATAAATCAATATAACTCCAAAGTACCGTGGAGTCTTGATTTTGATTGACAGTTACGAAGAACCGGTGCAATAGTGGCCAAGCTTAGGGGGCCCGCTTCTTTTCGATGGAGGTGCAGCCGTCGGCCGCAGTTGCGTGCCGAGAGCCCCTTTGTCGCCTCGCATTCCGACGCGAACCCCTATGGTCGAAGAGCCGGCGAAGGCTCCCGCATCTTTTGCCTGCGATACGCGCTCCCGAACGAAAGGAACCACATGAGTAAGGAACAGACTGGGCCGACGCAATCCTGCGTAGTGAATCGTTCTCTTTCTCAGAAATGCAGACAACTTGCTACGAAACCAGCGGCCCGAGGATTCCGATGCGCGCTGCTCCTGTTCCTGCTCGCCGCTACTGCGGCTCCACTCTTCGCTAAAGTCACCGGCAGTATCTCCGGTACCGTTCGCGACCCTCAGGGTGCCGTCGTCCCCGCCGCCAGCGTGAAGCTCCTCAACATTCAAACCGGCGTCATTCAAGCTATCGAAACCGACGCAGCCGGGTTCTACAACTTTCCCGCCGTCGAAGTCGGCACCTACAGCGTCAGCATCCAGAAAACCGGATTCTCGGAATATCGCGAAACCAACCTGGTCATCAACGTCGACACCAGCTTGCAGGTCGATGCCGGACTCCAGGTGGGCAGCACCCAGGAACACGTTACCGTGACCTCATCCGCGACGCGCGTCGACACCGAAACCAACCAGATCGGTGAAGTCATCGGCGCGAAAGAGATGAACAGCCTGCCGCTCAATGGCCGCGCCTACACCGACCTGCTCGCGCTGCAACCGGGCGTCGTTCCCATCTCCACTTCGCAATACGGAACGCTGCTCCCCGCGAACTCTCTCAATAACGGCCTTCTCTCCATGGGCGGCGCCCGCGACGTTAACAGCGGCTTCATGGTCAACGGTGCAAATGTCGTCGAAGGCTTCGGCGCCGGCACTACCGTCATTCCCAACCTCGACTCCATCGGCGAGTTCCGCATCATCACCAGCAATGCCGGTGCTGAATACGGTAACTACGGCGGTGGACAGGTTAACGTCGTCACTAAGTCCGGTACCAACGACTTCCATGGCGACCTGTTCGAATTCCTCCGCAACTCCGACTTTGACGCGCGCAACTTCTACTCGCCCACCCGCGGCGTCTTCCGCCAGAACCAGTTTGGAGGCACCTTCGGCGGCCCCATCCTGCGCAACAAGGCATTCTTCTTCGTCGACTACCAGGGTACTCGCCAAACCATCGGCGTCGATACAGGTCGCATCCTCGTGCCCACCGCCGCTGAAAGAACCGGTGATTTTTCGTCCTCCGACGACCAGGACACCCTCACCTCCGCGTGCCAGGATGACAACGGAAATTCCATCCCCTGCAGCGTCGGCGGTTCCTATTGGGCCGGCGTTCTCGGCAGCCGGCTGGGCTATGCGGTCACTGCCGGTGAACCGTACTATTCGCCCGGGTGCACCAGCTCCGCGGTCTGTGTCTTCCCCAACGCGAAAATTCCGAAAATCGCCTGGGATCCGGTTAGTCCCAATCTCCTGCCCCTGATCCCCAATGCAAATTCCGGAATCTACTACAGCACCTCGGCCTTCCCGGAAATACTCCAGGATGACAAAGGCGGTCTCCGTGTCGATGGAAACACACGCATCGGTCAGATCGCTGCCTATTATTTTGATAATCCGTGGAGCAACACTTCGCCCTACGACAACAGCGACGGGGCAAATCTGCCTGGTTTTCCCGACCAAGCCGTCGGCAGCGCCAAGCTCGCCACACTCGGCATCACGAGCACGTTCGGCGCGAGCAATGTCAATCAATTCACCGCCAGTTTTTTCCGCAATAAGGATATTTCCGGCGAAACCAAAAGCGGGCCGTCCCTCGCCTCCCTCGGTTTCGCTTCTCCGCAGAATGGCGGCATCGCTCAGCTCACCACGCAATTCGAGAACTACCCCACAGTCCTCTTCAATAACTACTCGGTCGGACCTCCCGAGTCGCGCCTCGCCCAACTGAATGACACCTACCAGTTCCAGGATGACTTCACAAAAGTGATCGGTACTCACACCCTTAAATTCGGCGCTGATTATCACTGGGACCTCATCGGATTCTCTCGCGCCAACATGAAGCTCTTCTTTGAGTTCTTTGGCGGCGAAACCGGCGTCGACATTCTCGACATGCTCCTCGGCGCGCCCGATGGATACTTCCAGGCTACTCCAGCTTCCGTCGACCTGCGCAATTTCTATACCGGCGCCTATGGCGAAGATAGCTGGCACGTGTCGCGCAATCTAACCCTCAACTATGGACTCCGCTGGGATGTTGATCCCTATTGGGCTTCCGCCAATAACAACGAGCCCGTCTTCGTTGCCGGCAAACAGTCTGCGAAATTTCCCACTGCGCCCCTCGGTTATAACTTCCCCGGCGATCCCGGCATTCCGAAGCACATGGCTAATATCCGCTGGAACGACTTTGGCCCGCGCCTTGGTGTCGCCTGGTCCCCCGACATCGCGTCCGGCTTCCTCCACTCCGTCTTCGGCGATCACGGCAAGAGCAGCATTCGCGCCGGCTATGGCCTCTACTACACCAATATTGAGGGCTCAGCCGTTTATAGCTTCTCCGCTCCACCTTACGGCTATCACTACTCCGCGCCCGCTCCACCTCTCCTCTCAACGCCCTTCATTAGCCGTGGGTCGGGACACAACAACGGCCAGCGCTTCCCGCTGCCTCCTCCAACCTCGAATGCCAACATCAACTGGGCACAGTTTGAGCCGCTCTCCGGCATGCGCAGCCCACTGGTCGATTCGCCGAGTCCTTATACAGAGCATATCGACGTCTCCCTGCAGCGTCAGCTCGCCACCAATACCATGTTCACGGTCGACTACGTCGGCACCTTTAGCCATCACCTCATTCTCAATGCCGATAACAACCCCGGAGATCCGGCGCTGTGCCTCAGCCTCAGTGATCCGAGCGAGGTCATGCCTGGCACCGACACCTGTGGCCCCTTTGGCGAAAGCGATGTCTACTCACCGATCAGCGGAGCCACCGTCGAGGGCACGCGCGGCCCCTTCGGCCACAACTTCCTCGGCAATGGACTCCAACTCGACATCGGCAACTCCAGCTATCACGCGCTGGAAGCGACCCTGCGCCAGGTCAGCAGCCGGGCTTCGATTCTCCTCAGCTACACCTACAGCAAGGCGATGGACGAGGGTTCGGGATTCGGCGAGCAGGTCGTCCTGCGGCCCAATGGCACCGTCTACGCTCCGCGGGCTCTGTCGCTCTACGACATGACCCACAACTTCTCCGCCAGCTATACCTATGAGCTACCCTTCGACCAGCTCTCTCATCGGAATAATCAGCTGACCCGTGGCTGGAAGCTGTCCGGCATCTCCGAATTCACAACCGGTCTCCCCATCACCATGTACGAGATGGATGATCAGTCTCTGTTAGGCAGCACCAACAACAGCGGCTACTTCGGTTCTCCGGACCTTCCCACCTTCACCCCCGGCAAGATCTACGACGACAAGAATCCGAGGCACGGCAACGCCTATTTCAAAGTGAACCTCTTCAGCCCCGAGCCTCTCGGCAAGATCGGTAACTCTTCGCGCCGCTTCTTCCATGGCCCCGGCGTCGATAACTGGGATATGTCTCTGATCAAGGACACGAAGTTTGCCGAAGATAAGTCCATTGAATTCCGCGCCGAGTTCTTCAACGTCTTCAACCACGCGCAGTTCCAGGGCGCCTTCTCTGTCGATGGAAACCTCAGCGATGGTGATGGCGCTTTCGGTTTCGTCACCAGTGCCGCCGATCCCCGCATCGGCCAGCTCGGCCTGAAATTCCTCTTCTGACCCACGCTTGCGGGCCCGGCTCACGCGCGCGGATCCGAGCCCGCAGGTAGCACCTTCACCGTAGTTCCGGATGGACAGCCCCGCCGTGTCCGGCCGAAACTCAGTAGGTCGATCCCCGAGCCACCAATAGCAGCACCCAGTCGCCGTCCCCGTTCTCTTCGTTCACCTTGTGCGGCGGAGTGAACTGTTTCTCTCCCGCATTCCCAAACGGTCCGCCCGGGATCGTCATGTACGTGCCGCTCACCGGATCGAACCACCGCGCCATCGCCGGAGCCTTCAGGCGCGCCATATTCACTGTGATCTCCCGTCCTGTCGGCATATACGCAATCGCCAATGAGCCGTCCTCGGTCGCCGATGCCGTACAGAAATCCATCTTGCTTGCTCGATCCTTCGCGTGTCCGGGGGTCCCATACCCCGCCGTTACCAGGGTATGGTCCTGATCCGGCGCCAGGTCCTGCCACGGCAAGGAGGAGAAGAACGCGTGCCAGATCATCAGCTGGTTCACCCCAACCGTATCGACAAAGCTCTTCCATCCCGCCATGAAGTCATCAGTGTAGTTATTGCCGTAAAATTCGCCCTTGGCGCCACTCAGCATCGCCCAATATTCCTGTCGGCGCAGCACTGATGGCGTCCCATACTCATCCGGCCAGTTATCCGCCATGTCATAATGTCCCTCTAATAAGTAGGTGGGCATGACGGGTGTCTGGTTATAGCTGTGCCACATTTGTAAGTAGGTTGGGAAATAGGTGTAAGTGCCGTTGATCGAAACAACCGGTGCCCACGCTGGATCGTCCAGGGACGAGCTCGACCACGTGTTCAACTCCACCGTCTGCATTTGCTCCGGAGCTTCCGACTTGATCCCCTTGGCAACGGCCAGCACCACTGCATCCTCTTTTGGATCGCTCCAGTGATCGAAGTCGTTCCCGCTCAGCCATACGATGTTGTTGATGTGTTTGTACCGCCGTCCCACATATTCCCCGTACGCGCGACACTTCGCCGCGCCATTATTCTGGAGCGTCGGAACCCACTGCCCCGTCTCCACCGGATTGAGGAACACCAGAAATCCATACCTTGCCGCCAGATCCAATATCTGATCGACTCGCGCAAAATAAGCCTCATTCGGCGTCGAAAGATCGTAGTGCGCAGTATCGTTCCCGCCCGCCAGATGTCCTGTGAAAGGCGCAATCCCGTCGTAAGTCGCCCCGTCGTCCCGCGTTGCCGGATGATACGGTCCCGCATTCAGCACATCGATCCACAGCGCGTTGTACCCGTGCGCCGCGCGATCCTCCATGAAGCGCGCCGCATCCGCCGTCGAGAGTTGCGTCACCATCGTCTGCGGATCATCCCCGACAATCAGAAACGGAATATCGTTCTGATCCACAAGGTAGCGGTGATTCGCACTCACTTTCAGGGGATAAGCGCGCGACGTAGCCCCAACTGCCGCCGTCACTGGAACTCCAGTCGTCTGAGCCAGGCCCGTCGGAAGGATCAGCAGTCCAGTCGCGAGCAGAATCGCTGCGTACCACCCTCCTGCGAACCGATGCCTGACCAGAGCCATGCTGTTGCGTGCGCTCATCGTCGATCTCCGTTGTCCCGTCGGGTTGCAGCCGGCGTCTAGTTATGGTGCTCCGATAACTTCGCAACCTCTTCTCCGGCCAGCAAAAAGCCACCCACGCCGAAGTTATAGCTCGACTGCGGGAGATAGTGCATGGGCGCTTCATCGGTCTGCTGCACATTGCCCAGTCGCCCGTCCGCATAGATCTCGTGTATCAGTCCCTGCCATGCCTTCTCAATCACCGGCAGATAGGTCGCGCGATCCAGCACGCCGTTGTTGACCCCCCACGCCAGGCCAAACGTGATCAGCGTCGATCCGGATAGCTCCGGTTGCGGATAGTCGTGCGGATCCATCAGATCCGAATGCCACACTCCGTTCTCCGGATCCTGCAGCGATGCCAGCTCCTCCGCCATCTCCCGCATCACCGTCTCGTAGCGGGCGCGATCCGGATAGTCCTTCGGCATGTACTCCAGCGTGCGCGCCAGCCCGCCCATCACCCATCCGTTTCCCCGCGACCAGAAAATCGGTTTCATCGCAGGATCCATCACGCCAATGTAGATCTTGTCCCGATAGAACAAGTGATAAGTCCGCGAATACATCGTGTCGTACACCTGCCACCACGGTTGGTCGATGTAATGCAGATACTTCGCATCGTGCGTGACTGCCGTCATCCGCGCCCACATCGGCGGCCCCATAAACAGGCTGTCGCACCACCACCACAGCTGCTGAAATTGATCCTTGTCCGGCGGTGGTTGCGGCACGCCAATCATTGCATCAATGCCCTTGCGCAGCGTCGCGATCTTCTCCGGCCGCGGATCGAGGAGATATAGCTCAAGGTAAGTCTGTCCGATCGCCTGATCGTCATTGTCCGGCCACCCGCGGCCCAGTCGATCCTCTTCGCCCAGCCCCCAGTGATACTTTTCGCCAAACCTCTCCATCGCATCGCGATACTTCGGGTCGTTCAGTTCCCGCGATGCCGCCATGAATCCCGTGCCCAGCACCGCCCAAGTCCAGCTCGGATCCATATAAGGTTCGGCGCGCTTTAACTCCCAGTCCGCAACCTTGCGCACCGCTGAGTCCACTGCCGCCCGCTCCATCGCGCCCGACAATTGCGCCTTCGGACCAGGATCCACCGGAATATCCCCCAGGTGTTTGAGCAGAACATCTTCGTCGATCCCGGCCTGTTCGGTAGCGCTGATCTGCGCAGAGGTGGGCACTCCATTCCATTGCTCCGGCGGCTTCTGCGATTGCGCCCCCAGGCTCATCCCCACCCCCGCAAACGACAACAGCAATGTGGCAACCCCGCGGCCCTTGCCAACAAACTTCTCAGCAAAACAGGACGTGCCAGGCTTCCGGATCATCGTTCCCTCCGTTGCAAGGTTGAACCAGCCGCGCCGGCCACTCGCCCGCTCACCGGCGTCGATTCCGGCCGCAGGATTGCCTCGCCTGCGGTCCAGCGTGAGCGGCAATAGTATGTCAGGCGAATTCCGCAAGGCAAGGTCCAAACCCATAAATTGATTCGCAGATGAAATAAAAAGTAATCTATGCCCGAATTCATTCGACCTTGCTAGACAAACCGGAAAGATGCATCATGCAATTGCCGCATTTCGGCGAGTTTTCTTTTTGCGAGTGATTCCCCAGTCGGTCCCCTCGACAAAACTCTAACCAGCACCCACGGTCGTCAATTTGCGGGAACACTGAAAGATGCCGGCAAAAGCAGCGCAATCGAATAAATCCCGAGTTCAGAAAAAACCGGAAGACCGCGACCTGGCGATCCTGCGCCTCATCCATTCCGGCCGCAACTACTCCCGGCTCGACCTCGCGCGCCGGACCGGACTCAGCCCGGCCCTCATCACCAGCATCGTCCGCCACCTTATCGGCCTCAAGCTCGTCACTGAGGCCCCGGCCGTTTCCTCCATGGTCGGTCGCAAGCCCATCCCTCTCGAGGTGCGCGGCGATGCCGGCTTCCTCATCGGCGTCGACCTCGGCTCCTTCTATACCCACGTCGTTGTTGCCGACATGAACGGCCACGTCATCTATAAGGAGCGCATCGAGTCCGGCATTCCCGAGGGCCGGGCCCGTGTCCTCCAGCGAGTTTTCGACTGCGTCCGCCAATCCATCGCCGCCTCCGCAGTCAGCCGTGACGCGATTGCCGGCATCGGTGTCGCCCACTCCGGCGTCATCGATACGGAGAAGGGAATGGTCCTCTCGTATCCGCGCCCCGGACAAATGACGCAGTGGAAGAACGTCCCTCTCCAGTCCATCTTCGAAGAAGAATTCCACCTCCCCTGCCTGCTTGAAGACAGTGTCCGCACCATGGCCACCGCAGAACGCCACTTCGGCCTCGGCCGCGAACACGAGGACTTCCTCTTCGTCGAAGCTGGAATGGGCATCGGCGCCGCCATTTTTATCGAAGGCAAGCTCTATCGCGGCGCGGGTGGAAAAGCGGGCGAATTCGGCCACATCACCGTCGATGAAAACGGGCCCTTGTGTTCCTGCGGCAACACCGGCTGTCTTGAAAGCGTTGCGTCATGTGCCGCCATCATTCACGCCGGACGTCTCGCTCTCGAACGTGGCGTCGATTCCCGCATTCGCGAGCTCGCCCACGCCGACCTCAGCCACATCAGCATCGAGGTCATCGCCCAGGCCGCTGCTGAAGGCGACAGCCTCGCCTTTCGCGTTCTTCAGGAAGCCGCCACCCACATCGCTCATGGGCTGGCCGATCTCGTCAACCTCCTCAACCCCCGCCTCATCATTTTCGGTGGCGCCCTCTTTCGCGCCGCTCCGCAACTGCTTTCCGATCCTCTGCGCCGCATCATCCGCCAGCGTTCTCTGGAGAAATCCTCCAACGACGTCCAGCTCCGCCTCTCTCCTCTGGAGGGCGAGGCCGGTGCTCTCGGCGCCGCCCGCATGATCGCCGCTCGCGCCCTCGGCGATCTGTACCACCGCGCCATTGGCCAGCAGACTCCCTCGTCCGCTGATCTGTCGCGTGAAACTTCACCCGCGGCGGCGGACATTTCCAGTTCCGCATCCACCCGCACCAACTAGATCCATGCCGTTCGCCCGCCGGGCCCTCGTCTTCGACTTCGACGGCGTACTCGCCGACACCGAACCCGTCATCTGGCAAGCCTGGGCCGGCCTTCTCGCCCCCCACAACATCGCTTTCACCTGGGACGATTACTGCCGCCTCGGGCGTGGCGCAACCGACGAGCAAATGCTCGGTCGCCTTCCCGCGGTGCAGTTAGACCCGGATCTCCTCGCGTGTCTCGAGGCCGCCATCGACACTCGTCGGCAGATCGTTCGCGATGCCTGCCTCGACCGCTCTCCCATCCCCGCCACCACCGCCTGCATGCTCTCCCAACTCCACGATTTCTCGCTGGGGCTTGTAACAAGTTCCAGCCGCGATGAGGTCGAGCCCGTGCTCCGCAACGCCGGCGTCCTTTCCTGTTTTCACGCCATGGTGTGCGCCGACGATTGTGCTCGCCATAAGCCCGATCCCGAGCCCTACCTCCTCATCCGTAAGCGCCTCGGCATCGAAACCGCTTTCGCGTTCGAAGATTCCGCCGCCGGCCTGGCCAGCGCTACCGCAGCCGGATTCACCGCCATCCGCGTCCCCGATCCTCAGCATCTTCCGGATATTGTTGCTGCTGCGTTGCGAATGGACCGATGAAGGCTGGATCATGTTTTCCCCGAATGACTCGGCACCGCGCCCCCGCGATGTCTCAATTGGTTTTCTATTAAACCAATAATCGGCAAAAGTACCGTGGCCTCAGCAGATAAACATTGACCAGAAAACAATACTCTGCCACAGTTTCCTTTGGCGCCTCTGCTCCGTTGATGTAAGTTCAAAAGTTCACGTGGGGGCGCCCTCTCATCCAAAGTGGTTGGCACCCAGTCCAGCCCGGGCTAAATCCCGCACAGGAGTTTCCCCATGAAGGCTGAAGTCGAACTCAAGCCCCAGGAATCCCAGCGCGCAGCCCTTGCCCTGTACGGTGGAACTCCGGTCCGCTCCACACCCCTGCCCCTCGAGTTTCCTGGCGTCCACCACATGGATGAAGAAGAGATCGAGGCCGCCGTGCGCGTTCTGCGCAGCCGCTCTCCCTTCCGCTTCTACGGCGTCGACCTTCAGGGCGAAGTCGAGGCGTTCGAGTCCGAGTTCCGGGCCTTCGCAGGCGTCTCTCATTGTCTCGCCCTCACCAGCGGAACCGGCGCGCTCCATACCGCCCTCGCCGCTCTCGGTGTCGGTCCCGGACAGGAAGTCATCGTTCCCGCCTACATGTGGGTCTCCGTCGTTGCCGCCGTCGTTAATCTCGGCGCCATCCCTGTCCTTGCCGACATCGACAGCACCTTCTGCCTCGATCCTGTCTCTGTCGAAGAGAAAATCACCCCGCGCACTTCCGGCATCGTCGCCGTGCACATGAGCGGCGCTCCTGCCGACATCAAAGCCATCGCCGCCCTCGCCCACCACCATAATCTGTTCCTTCTCGAAGACTGCGCTCAGTGTGCTGGCGGCAGCATTGATGGCCGCCGCGTCGGCACCTTCGGCGATGCCGGCATCTTCAGCTTCCAGATGAACAAGAACATGACCAGTGGCGAAGGCGGTGCGCTGGTCACCAACAATGAGTATCTCTATCAGCGCGCATTCGCCGTCCACGATACCGGCTACGCTCGCGACGCTTCCGGCCGCGCTATCTACGACCGCCTCGAGTATTGCCTCTGGGGTCGTGGCTATCGTCTCGATGAAATGCGAGCCGCCGTTCTGCGCGTCCAGTTGCGCAAGCTCCCCCAGATCACCGGCAATATGCGCGCCAGCAAATACCGCATCCGTGAGACGCTCCGCCGTTTCCCCGGTGTCGGCCTGCGCCGCATCATCGACGAGCGCGGCGATACCGGATCCTTCCTCCTCACCACCTTCGCGACTCCTGAACTCGCCCGCGAGGTCAACAGCGCCCTCCGCGCCGAAGGCCTCATCACTTACAGCCAGGGCATCAACGACATCGTCATGACCAGCTGGGGCCTCCACCTCTACTACAACATTCCCAGCCTCGTGCACAGAACCGGCATCGACCGCCGCAACGCCCCGTGGTCTCTCGCCGAAAACAAAGACTCACACACCAGCTACGACAAAGGCACCTGTCCGAACGCCGACAGCCTTTTCGAACGCACCAACCTCCTTGCCATCCCCTCCAACCTCACCGCGCGCGACGAGGACGACATCATCGCCGCCTTCGGCAAAGTTCTCACCGCATTGGCCGTCTGAATTCCCCAGGCATTTCGCCTCGATTTGCGTTAGCGTCATTGCAGGCTCCAGACCCGTTGCCCACGCAGGAAAGGTCTTCGCTGTTCTCCGGCGAAGTTGCGCAAGATGCCCGCTGCCGGCCAAAAACCCGTCGAAGATATCCGCCTCAGAAAGGTCCTCGGCCTCTGGGACCTGATCTTCTACGGCATCGTCCTCATCCAGCCCACCGCCCCCATCCCCCTCTTCGGTGTCGCGCAAAAACTCTCCAACGGACACACCGTCACCACCATCCTCATCGCAATGTTTGCCATGATCATCACGGCATTCAGCTATGGCCGCATGGCCGCCGTGTATCCATCCGCCGGCTCCGCCTACACCTACGTCGGCCGGACTCTCAACCTCCACCTCGGCTTCCTCGTTGGCTGGGCCATGCTCCTCGACTACATGCTCCAGCCCTTGCTCAACGTCATTTGGATTTCCGCCGCCCTCCACAGCCGCTATCTCGCCGTTGTCCCTTTTTCAGTAACGGCGCTCATCATCGCCGCCCTCGTCACTGGCCTCAATTTGATCGGGATCAAATCCTCCGCGCGCGCCAATAAGCTACTGCTCGCCGCCATGTGCGTCGTCCTCGCCGCTTTCTTCGTCCTCGCCGTCCGTTTCCTCTTCATCCACCAGCACTGGGCCGGTCTCTTCTCCACCGAGCCGTTCTACTCTCCCAACACCTTCGACCTCCGCCGCATCTGGGGAGCCACTTCCTTCGCCGCTCTCACCTACATCGGCTTCGACGGAATCACCACCCTCTCGGAAGACGTCAAAAATCCTCGTCGCAACGTTCTGCTCGCTACCGTCCTTGTCTGTCTCTTCACCGGCATCATCAGCGGCGTCGAGGTCTATCTCGGTCAGCGCATCTGGCCCAACTGGCACACCTTCGCCAATCTCGAAACTGCCTTCATGGATGTCAGCCGACGCGTCGGCGGTCCCTGGCTCTTCCAGGCTATGGGCATCATCCTCATCCTCGCCGCCCTCGGCAGCGCCCTCACCGGCGGACTCGGCGCTGCACGTCTCCTCTTTGGCATGGGTCGCGACGGCGTCCTCCCGCGCAGGTTCTTCGCCCATCTCCACGCAGAAACCAACACCCCCACCTGGAACATCCTTCTCATCGGCGTCCTCGCCTACGCCGGAGCCGTCGCGCTCAACTCCATCGGCAACGCCTACGAGCACGCCGGCGAATTGCTCAACTTCGGTGCCTTTCTCGCCTTCATGGGCGTCAATGTCTCCGCCTTCTGGCATTTCGGACTGCTCGCGCGCGGAGAGCGCCGCCGCGTGCTGGCCGACATCGTCCTGCCCCTCATCGGCTTCGCCTTTTGCGCCTCCATTTGGTGGAACCTCAACGTCCTGGCGAAAATTGTCGGCGGGCTGTGGTTTGCCGCAGGCCTCGCCTATCTGGCCTTCGCAACCCGCGGCTTTCGTCTCAAGCCGAAGACGATCGACTTCACCGAATCGTAGCCGGCACAGACATCGAATGATCCTGAATCGCAAAACTGCGGCCCCGGTCTTCGTCCTCGGTCTGCTCCTCGCAGCCGGAGCCTCAACCTGCGCCCAGCAAGCGAAGCCGCCCTACCTCGATCCCTCCCAGCCGATCGATGCACGCGTCAGCGACCTCATGCGCCGCATGACCCTCAAAGAAAAAATCGGCCAGCTCAATCTTCCCTGCGCCTACGTCGACAACCTCGGCAAGACTTCCGAAGAAAAATCCGCTGCCGCCCGCAAATTCGCCGCCGGCACTTACACCTCCGACATCGGTCCCGGTGCAGGATTCTTCACCCTGGCCAACACCCTCAAAGACGCCGACCTCGCCCGCGAAGTGAACCTCTTCAACGAACTCCAACGCATCGCGATCACGCAAACCCGCCTCAAAATTCCCCTCCTCGAAGATGAAGAAGGTACCCACGGCGCGATGTTTCCCGGAGCCACCGTCTTTCCCGAAGGCCTCGCCATCGGCAGCACCTTCGACATGCCTCTGGTCAACCGCATCTACGCCGCGTCTGCCGAAGAGGCCCGTGCCGTCGGCATTCACATCCTCTCCACCCTGGTCCTTGAGCTCGACCGCGATCCGCGCATGGGCCGCAACATGGAAACCTACACCGAGGACCCCTGGCTCTACGCCCAGCTTGCGAAGAATATCGTCGAAGGCGCGCAGGGCAGCAACATCGCTGCCCCCGACAAAGTCGTCGCCCTCGTCACCGATTTCCCCACGCAGAGCGAGCCCTCGAGCGGCATGGAGCGCGGCGCCATCGACCTATCAGAACGCAGCCTCCGCGAAAACGACCTCGTCCCCTGGGTCTCTGCCTTCCACGCCGGAGCCCTCGGCGTCATGGCCGGCTACCCCGAGATCGACGATGTCCCCGAGCACGCCTCAGAGAAGTGGAACACCCAGATCCTGCGCAACGAACTCAGCTTCCGCGGTGTCGTCATGAGCGAAGGCGGCGGCTTCGCATCCTTGGTCTACGAAAACGTCGCCGCGGATCAAAAGCAGGCAGGTGCCCTCGCCCTTCGCGCCGGCGTCGACATGGACATCACCTACGAGCCCGCCTATATGGCCCCCCTCGTTCAGAGCGTGCAGAGCGGCGAGATCCCCATGGCTCTCGTCGACCGCGCCGTCCGCCGCGTCCTCGAACTGAAATTCCGTCTCGGCCTCTTCGATCACCCCTACGCCGATCTCGCCCACGCACAGCAAGTCGTCCATTCCGCCGAACACCGCCAGCTCGCACTGGACGCCGCCCGCGAAGGCATCGTGCTCCTCAAGAACGACGGCCAGCTCCTGCCCCTCAGAAAAGATCTCAAGTCCATCGCCGTCATCGGGCCCGACGCCGACGACGGATGGAGTCAGCTCGGCGACTACTCGCCCTCCGTCGTTCCCCACAAAATCACGACAGTCCTCGATGGAATCAAAGCCCGCGTCTCACCCGCCACCAAAATCCTCTACGCGCACGGCTGCGACGTTATCGGTGGCAAAGCCGACTTCACCGAAGCGATCGCCGCCGCGCGCCAGGCAGTGGTCGCCATCGTGGTGGTGGGCGAGCGTCCCGACAACGCCGGCCGCGGCGACGCCCCCGCGACCGATGGCGAGGGCTTCGATGTCGCCAGCCTCGACCTTACCGGCTCCCAGGAAGATCTCGTCCGCGCAATCCACGCCACCGGCACGCCCATCGTTCTCGTCCTCATCAACGGCCGCCCGCTCTCCATTCCCTGGGAAGCCGAACATCTCCCCGCCATTGTCGAAGCATGGGAGCCTGGCGAGGCCGGCGGTGAAGCGGTGACAGATGTCCTCTTCGGTGACTTCAATCCCAGCGGCCGCCTTGCCATCAGCGTTCCCCGCAGCTCCGGCCAGCTCCCCGACTACTACAGCTACAAGCCGTCAAAGGAATACTGGATGACCCAGGGGTGGACCCACGATGGCGGTTACGTCGACATGCCTGGCACCCCGCTCTGGTCCTTCGGCTACGGCCTCAGCTACACCACGTTTCAGTACAGCCATCTCCGCGTCGACGCCGTGCCGAATTCCGCCGGCCTCCTGGCAAATGTAACCGTCGATGTGGCAAATTCCGGACCACGCGCCGGAACAGACACCGTGCAGCTCTATCTGCACCCCCGCATCGCGCCCGTCTCGCTTCCTGTCCGTCAGCTGCGTGGATTCGCGCGCGTCAGCCTCGATCCCGGCGAAACCAAAACCGTCAGGTTCACTGTCCGCCCCGAGGATCTGATGTTTCTCGATCAGGACATGTTGTGGCGCGTAGCCGGCGGCTCGATCGATGTCATGACCGGCAGCGCCGCCGACCATATCGTCCTGCGCGATACGCTCGAAGTCAAAGCAAGCGGCAAAGGATCGCCGAAGCAGCCCGATCTCGCACGATAAGGATTAAACAGGAACTTCAGAATCGCGCCTGGGCGCCGCGGTTAGCTCAACGTCCCCTGCAGCTCAACATCGAGCGCCGACCCGCTCTCAAACGCGCGCGCCACCCCTGCGTTCCAAACCGGCTGCGTCTCCACGCGGTTCCGCCCCTCGCGCTTGGCTCGGTACAACGCCTCATCCGCATGACACACCAGCGTCTCCAGCGGCAGATCCCGCGCCGCCTCCAGCGATGCGATCCCCACGCTGATGCTCACCTTGCCTTCCGCTGCAGGGAATCGATGCGCCCCGATCAGCGCGCGCACGGCTTCAGCCAGCGTGAACGCCTCCTCCGGCGTCACGCCCGGCAGCAGCACCGCAAACTCGTCGCCGCCCAGCCGCGCGCAATGGCTACCCGCCACCCCGCCCGCCACGTTTTCCAGTTTCTGCGCCAGCGTGATCAGCACCTGGTCGCCGTGCTGATGCCCGTGGCAATCATTCGCTCGCTTGAACGAGTCAATGTCCAGCAGCAGCAGCGACACCGCCGTGTCTCCCGCCGCTTCCTGTATCTGCAAATACGCGCCCGCCAGGGATCGCCGATTCCCAATGCCCGTCAGCGGATCGCGTATCGCCAGCCCCTCCAGGTGTTCATTCCGGCTCTCCAGTTGTGCTCGCTCATGCACGGCCTGCGCGTGGAGTAGAGCCGTGCGCACCACATACGAGACCACCGTTACTGCAATCGCCACCGCCGCCAACCGTACAGAAATGCGCAGCAGAAACAGCCCCAGCATCAGGTTCAACAGCGCCAGAAACGACGGCATCAGACTGCGCACCGCCATGCCCGGCGTATGCCGCGCCGACGCCTGTGCCTCCTCGCTCTTCGGACCGCCCGTCCACAGCAGATACAGCGCGAAGGCTGCGAATAGTACGTCCCCCACCACGTCCCACTGGCTGCAGTGTTGGTGGTGCAGCCAGATGTATGAGACCTGATCCGCAGTAATAAATGCGATCAGCCGCAGCCCAAAAAACCATGACAGCGTCCGCAGGTACTTCAACTCCGCGCGCGAAGTCGCTCCGACGCATGCCACCAGCGCCACCAGGAACAGCACCAGCGCCACCGACTGCCCAACAATCAGATGAATGTTCGTGAAGTGGTCGCGCGTAATCGGCGAATAAACGAGGTTGAAGCGCAGCACCAGGAAAACCAGCGCCTGCAGCAGATCCATCGCTACGATCGAACGCGCTACCCCGGCAAAGAACAGCACTGCCGCCACCATGAACAGTGCCTCGCTCGCGTTGAAGCACGCCGTCTGCAACTGCCGCGCGCTTCCCGTATGCAGGACGCACTCCGTGAACGATGGCACAAATCCGACCGCTTCCGACAGCACTGCAGCCGAAAACACGTACCACCGCATCCGGGTGGCTCCCGTCGCCGAGCGCACCCGCGTCCACAACGCCGCCGCGCACCCAAACAGAATCAGCCCGTCGCACAAATACCCGATGCCGGACGCCCGGATCGTGTCGGCCCCCGCTACCGCAAAATGGATCGCGCAGACGACCAGGGCCGCCGCAGCTACCGATGCCAGAAAAAGCGTCCGCGTGTGTCGCTTGGTCCTTCCCCATGCCTCGCCAGCAGCCTGTAGCCCGAAGGAGCCCGGCCGGTTGTCGTTCGATCCCTGGGAGTGCCGCACAGCCTGGTTCCCGGAAGCGGAGTCGTTCGATGGGGAAAGGGGATTCCGCAAAACCGTAGCCACACAAATCGAAGAGGTTGGGATGTACTCTACGTGAAACCAACCCTCGGGTGAGTAGCACAAAAGCCGTATCCGCAGCCCTGAAAGAATCTCCGCAAGTAGCGGGAGGTACAGCCGTTTGCATTCGGTTTCATTCTTCTGAGAGAGCGCAGAGTCTCCTCCCATCCCGACCACTTCCAACACAGTGATCCGAACCAGCCTTACGCGACCGCAGTTGAAGGGGCATTCGGCTGAATGTTGATTCCCCCATCCTGCACAAAAAACCTGCGCCGCACCCGAAAAAAACAGCCGGCTGGCCAGGTTCACCCCACAGCAAGCAGCAGATACCTCCCCGGGTCGACAATCAACGCGATTCGACTTCGACCTCAGCCCAAAGTAACGTCCCCGCCCATTTTGGAAAGCGACCCAGCGTCCCTTCCCTATTTGCCGTGCGCACCTGTGTCCTCAATGCGGACCACCGAGCAACACGAAGCGCGTCAAATTGACCGACCGCCGCGGCACGGTACCTGCGTACCGTCGGCCAGCCCGATTTTCCTTGTTCCAGGTTTGCAAAAGAAATATTCTGACTTCACGGGAAGCTCTGTCGCCATCAACGGCGTACAGAGCTTTTCTGTTTCAGGGTCCAGATCTCGTCCGCAGCCCAGCTTGGTCGCGTTCCGTCCTGTCACCCGTAACCTGTTCTCCCGGCCCAGGCCGAATCGAAGTTGCTCTTTGAAATTCCAGAAGACCCGCGCACACGCCGTTCGCACTTGCCAATGCCGCATTCATAGATACGAATGCAGCACACACCATCACGAACCCGGCATTCACAAGTACGAATGCCGCATTCGTACCCACAAGCGCATCTGCCCAGCCATCAATCACATGGCTTGTTCATGATCGCGAATGCAGCATTCACAACCACGAGTGCAGCACAGACAAGTGCTTCCTAAGTGCCGCAGTTGCAACTCGGCGGATGTTGTCTAATTTGTAAACTTCGACTAACTCCCGCCGAATCAATCAACTGCGATTTGTCCCCGGAGGAAATAGCATTCCGCGCCTCCTCACCATCCGTTGCGCCAAAGCCCACGCCCTGTGGTCTACTGGCTCAGTCCGGCCATCCGCGATGCCGTCCAACCCACCCCAAACCTCCGCGCCCTCTCGCCTCGCCGGACGCTGGACCATCGCCGCCCTCCTCGCCCTCGGCGTCCTCGTCAACTACTTCGACCGCGTCAACCTCACCGTCTCCCACAACGCGATCCTCGCCGGCTTCGGCATCTCCGAGTTCACCTTCGGCCTCCTCGCCGGCGCCTACAACTGGACCTACGCCCTCTGCCAGCTGCCCTCCGGTTACCTGCTTGACCGCTTCGGTGTCCGCCGCGTCGGCTGCGTCAGCACCTTCCTCTGGAGCGTCGCCTCCTTTGCCGCCTCCATCACGCCGAACATCGGTGGCTTCTTCGGCGCCCGCTTCCTCCTCGGCATCGGTGAAGCGCCCACATTTCCCGCCAATGCCAAGGCCATCGGCTACTGGTTTCCGCCTCGTGAGCGCGGCTTCGCCACCAGCCTGTTCGATTCCTCGGCGAAATTTTCCTCCGCCATCGGCGTCCCGCTCATCGGCCTGCTGCTGCTCCACATTGGATGGCGCCTCAGCTTCGCCGCCACCGGCGTCATCAGCCTCGTCTTCTTCTTGCTCTTCTTCTGGATCTATCGCGATCCTGAGCGAGAACACCGCTCCTTTGCCGTCGAAGACCTGCACCCACGCCACCACCATCGCGTACCGCTCGGCTACCTCTTTCGCCAGCGCAAGGTCATCGGACTCGCCCTTGGGATGGGCTCCTACAACTACACTTTCTACCTGCTCCTCACCTGGCTGCCGACCTATTTGTCACAATCGCTGCATCTTAATCTCGGCCGGTCCTTCCTCTACACGGGCGTGCCCTGGCTATTTGCCACCGTCGCTGATCTTATTGTCGGCGGTTGGCTCGTCGACGCGCTCCTCCGCCGTGGCCGCAGCCCGAGCGCCGTCCGCCGCACGGTACTGATTACCGGACTCACCCTTGGCCTCGGCATCCTTGGAGCGGCACACGCCCACTCGCTCGCTCAGGCGCTCTTCTGGATCAGCCTCTCCATCGGCGGCCTCTCCGCCGCCTCCGCCGTGGGCTGGTCGGTGCCTTCGCTCATCGCACCCGGCGACAGCGTCGGTTCGGTCGGCGGCATCATGAATCTGTCCAATCAGATTTCCGGCATCGCCGCGCCCGCCATCACCGGCTACCTCGTCGGCTCCCGCCATTCCTTCACTGCTGCCTTTGCCGTCGCAGGAGCCTACCTCGTCATCGGCATTGCCGGATACATCTTCCTGCTCGGCGAAATTAGCCCCGTTTCGATGCGCGAAGAACAGCCGATCTGATCGCCCTACTTCTTCTTGGCCGTCGCTCGCATGGATCCCGTCGAGATCCCGCCATCCACCAACAAGGTCTGCCCGGTGACGTACCGGCTCGCCTCCGATGCCAGAAACACCACCGCTCCGTCCAGATCATGCGGTTGCCCTGGCCGCTTCAGTGGAATCCGCTCCACCAGATACTCGACCCACTGCGGATCCTCGTACATCACCTTGTTCTGCTCGGTGCGAAACCACCCTGGCGCCAGGCAATTCACCGTGATCCCGTGCTTGCCCCAGTCGTCCGCCAGGCTCATCGTCAGCTGTCGAATGCCACCCCGGCTCGCGCCATACGGAGCCAGCCCCGCATACCCGAACACGCTCGTGACCGAACCAATTTTGATGATGCGCCCGTATCCGTGCTTGATCATTCCGCCCGCCAGCGCCTGCGAGACAAAAAAGCTGCCGCGCAAATTTGTCTCCAGCACCAGATTCCAGTCGTCCCACGTCACATCGAGCGCCGGCTTTCGCACATTGCATCCAGCGTTGTTCACCAGGATGTGAATCTGTCCAAACGCCGCCTGCGCCTCCTTCGCCATCCGCTGAATGCTCGCCTGGTCCCGTACATCCAGTTCCAGCGCAACGACGCGGCGCCCAAGAGCCTCGATCTCCAATTGGAAGTCCGCGAGCGACTCGCGCATGCGGCTCGTGATCACCAGGTCCGCGCCCGCCTTCGCCAGCGCCCGTGCCAGATACTGCCCCAGCCCGCGGCTCGTGCCCGTGATCACCGCAACCTGTCCGCTTAGATCGAACAGCTTCTCCGAAGGCTGATTCATCGCCCTGCCCCAACCACGGCCGCATCCGGTGACAACACCACTTTCATCAGGTTCGGCTCGCCGGCATGCAGCCGCTCAAACCAGCGTGGCCCCTCTTCCAGTGGCGCCACCGCTGTGATCAGCGGCTCGATCCGGACCTTCCCGCTCGCCACCAGTTCCATGGCCTCCGGATATTCGCCGCACGACGCTGCACTCCCCTGCAGTCGGATCTGCCGCGACACCACCTTCTGCAGCGGCAGCGTCACCTCCGGCGAAATGTTTCCAATCAGCACCACCGTGCCGCCTTTGCGTACGGCATCGATCGATGCGCCGACCGTTTCATTCCGCCCTACGGCCTCCAGCACCACGTCCGCGCCGTGCCCGCCAGTCTGCTTCCGAACCTCCTCCACCAATTCCGCGCCCTTCAGATGCAGCGTCACCTCCGCACCCAGCTTCCGCGCGAGTTCGAGTCGCGTCGCATCAATGTCCGCAATCATCACCCGCGCATATCCCAGCGCCCGCGCCGCCTGCATCGTCAACAGCCCGATCATCCCGGCGCCTACCACCAGAGCCGTTTTCCCAGCACCGTCACCGCTCAGATGCACTGCATGCAGCGCTACCGAGATCGCCTCGAGCATCGCCGCCTCGGCGAACCCCATCGCATCGGGCAGCTTGTAAACAATTCGCTCCGGTACTGTCGACAAATTCTGCAAACGCCCCATGTCGCCTGTAGTCTCCGCACGAAACCCCAACCACCTCCCGGCGATCGCACAGGTTTACCTCGCCGCGCCGGCAAAAGTCGCAGTCCCCGCAATACACCGTCGAATCGAACGTGACGCGATCTCCCCCGCGAAATCTCTCCACTCCCGCGCCCACCGCCGCTACCGTCCCTGCTGCCTCATGCCCCATCACCAGAGGAGGAATTCGTCTTCCCGATGTTCCGTCGTATCCGTGTACGTCGCTGCCGCAGATCCCGCATGCGGCCACACGCACCAGCACTTCGCCCGGCCCAGGCTCTGGCTGCGCCATCTCAGCAATTTCCAGATGGCCGTACTCTCGTAGCAGCAACGACTTCATTTCCGATAGCCCTCCCTCGCACACAGCCGACTGTACCCGCCCGCTCGTCGAAAACTGCGGCTTTACCAGCAGTTCCGCCAATTAGGACCGAATCTCCCGTCCCCGCGAATCGCGAGGTAGTCCTGCGTGGGCACGAGGACGGTAGTCTCAACAGCTACTGTTACGTTACAACCCAACACGTCTCTCTGTGTTTAAGCATGGATCGCCGGTCTGCAGGGCCCCCGAAACCTTCTCCGCAAAAACCGTACGTCGTTGCCCCGGCTTTCTTTGGCGGAGTACATCGCGGAATCCGCGTTCCGGATCAGCGTCTCGGCCTCCGCGCCATCCTCCGGATACAGGCTGATGCCAATGCTGCAGCTGATGCCGAGACTCTTGCCCTTGATCGAGAATGGCTGCCCGACCGCGTCCATGATCCGCCGCGCCACACATTCCACCTCATCCGGGCTCGTTACGCTGCGCAGCAGGATCACAAATTCGTCTCCACCGACCCGAGCCACAGTGTCCTCTTCTCGTACGCATTCCCGGAATCGCCCTGCGATCTCACGCAACATTGCGTCGCCCGCAGCGTGCCCCAGCGAGTCGTTGATCTTCTTAAATCGGTTCAGATCCAGAAACAACACCGCTACCGTCTCGCCGTTCCTCCGTGCCCTGGCCAATGCATTTTCCAGACGGTCCGTGAACAGCATCCGATTCGGGAGCCGCGTCAGGGCATCGTGATAGGCCAGATACTTTACCTCTGCCTCCGCCGCCTTCCGGTCCGTTATGTCCTCCGCTGTGCCTTCGAACAGCATCAACTCGCCAGCACTGTCGCGTACTGCCCGCAGATGCACCATCACCCAGAATCGGCTCTGGTCCCGCCGATAGAGTTCCACCTCTCCCTGTGCGATCCCCTGTTCCACGGCCGCCCGCGTGAGCGATGCCATCCGTTCCGGCTCCACGAAAAGCTGCTCTGCAGCGTTGGAAATCCCTGCCAGCAGGTCCTCGGGCGAATCGTATCCGTGCATCCTCGCAAAGGCTCGGTTGACGTTCACTGGTCGGCCATCCGGCGTGTGCTGGAATATCCCGATCACCGCATCATTGAAGATCGCTCGATATTTTTCCTCCGCCCGCCGGGCTGCCTCCTGGGCTCGTTGACGATCCGTGACATCGTAAGCGGCCACCAGCATCGCCCTTGACCCGTTGAAATCCACATCGTGGCAAACGACCTCGACATCGATCGGCGATCCGTCTTTGCGGCGATGCTTCCAGACGGTCCTTTCCTGCAGTCCGCGCCGCTGTTCCGCCAGGTCGGTCAACAACGCGGGGACCGTCTCTTCCGGCCGGATATCGGCGATCGTCATGCTCATAAATTCGGTTTCCGAGTATCCATATTGCTGGATCGCTGCCTGGTTTACAGCCAGAAAACGAAGCGTGTCCCGGTCGAACACCCACATCGGGATCGGATTGCATTCGAAGAGCCAGCGATAACGCGAGTCCTCCACCGAAGACCCTGGAACATCGACCTGCCTCGTCTCCCGCGTGCCCACGCAATTCTCCTCTGGCTTCGCCGCAAGCCTCGCTCTGGGGCGGATGCCTTCCTGCCACAGCGAATCGGCACCCTCTGCACCCGGACAGACGATCAGACCGCGCACAGGGGCAACTCCGGATTATTGACGTTATCGGCTGCCTGGACCGCGTCTTGAAAGCTTTCCTCTGCACGAAAGTAATGGAGTCATGGCCCCTGGCGGGACGCCCGCCGACTTGCCAATCACCGAGGATCGCCCATCGAAGAGGAAACGCCGCTGGCCGAGTGGTTTGCCTGGAGTTTCTCGCGCAGGCTCTGATCGGCCGCCTGGGTCAGCGTCTTCGTCTTCGCGAATTCCGCCTGTGCCTCCCTGCGTCTGCCCATCGTCTGGTAAAGGCGTGCCAGACGCCAGTGCACCTGAACGTCGGAGGGCGCGATCTTCGCCGCCATCTGAAAATCGTGAAAGGCCGCCTCGTTGTTCCCCGCCTGAGCGTCGAGGATGCCGAGGTCGAGCCACGGGAGTTCCTGGGCCGAGTTCATCTGCAGTGCCTTCTCAACGATGGGTCGCGCAACCTCCGGACGATTGAGACGAACATCGGAGTCGGCCAGGTAGGCGATGCTCTCGGCGTCGTTGGGGGAGTTGTCGGATTCAAGACGGAACTGCTCCGCTGCTTCTTCGAACTGACTCTGGCTCCAGAGCAAGTAGCCGAGGCCGAAGTGAACGCCGGGCACATTCGGATCGGCTTTGACAGCGTTTCGAAACTGCTGGATTGCCTCCTCGTGGTCCCGCATCTCGTCGTAAGCTTCACCGGCAAGCATGTCTGCTTCCGCAGATTCGGCATTGAGTTTCAGGATCTCGTGGTAAACGTCCAGAACACAGGAGTACTGTTTCGACCACAGGCAGCTATGCGCCAGCACCAGGCGGTATGGCAGATTCTGCGGATCCCGGGCCATCGCATCGCGAAGGTAAGGAACAGCAGCCGCATATTGCTGGGCACCGTACTCTGCCATTCCGATCAGCAGTCGAAGTCGCTGCGCATCGGGTGAGTCGGCCGGCTCCTGATGGTATAGGCGCACGAAGACAGCCGCCGCTTCCTTCATCTCACCGGCCTTGAAGAGGGCAAGGCCGAGGTTCATCCTGAGGCCCGGCATTGAGGCGTTGATGGCGACAGCCTTGTGGTAGTAACGAACCGCTTCGGCGTAGTGTTCCTGTTGTGATTCGATCACGCCGAGGTTGGCATAGGCGTCCGCGTCCGCGGGATGGCTTTTGAGAATGTCCTGCCAGGCGGCTTCAGCCTGAACCAGTTGTCCCTGCTGCTGCAGGCCGATGGCTGCGTCTCGCTGGCCGGCGTACGACCTGGCGCTTTGGCTGATGCCCCCTTGGGCGCAGGCCAGGCCAAGCAGCGCCGCCACCAGCGTTTGTCGCGAAACGACCCGGTTCACGTACGTCTCCGAACCGCTATTGTCGCGCGGACAATTCGCGTTAGGCAATCGCGGGCAAAAAGAAAATTGGCGCGGCAGCAGATTCGCCGCCGCGCCTTCAGGGAGGCTGATCCAACAACTGGGATCAGAAAATGAACTTCCCGCCCAACTCCAGTGCACGCGGCTGGTAAATCCCCGTGGTTTGGCCGAAGTTGCCGTCGTGGTTGTTGGCATCGACGCTCTGGAACTGAGTGTGGTTGAAGGTGTTAAACGACTCGAATCGTAGCTCGATGCGCGGTCCGCCTTCTTTGAAGGGAATGGATTTGAAGAGCGACAGATTCCAGTTCGACAGGCCAGGCAGCACGACTGCGTCGCGCCCGGCGTTGCCGAAGCCGGCATTCACGCCTCCAGGTCCACCTGCCCAGGGAGCGATTGGATCGGTGAACTTGCTCTTGTCGAACCAGGCTGTCTGGGTTTTCGGATAGCTCATCTTCCCCGATTGGTTCGGACGGTTCGTAGTGCCGCCGCCCAGCCCAACAACATCGCCGCCGCTGTAGTGGACGAACTGCGGCACGCCTTTCTCGAACAAGGTGATGCCGGAGATCGACCACCCACCCACGACCTCACGCGCCAGGACATTGTCGCTGTGATGGAAGAAGGGCATTGCATAAACGTAACTGGCGTTGAAGATATGCCGGCGATCCAAACCACCGGAAGACCGGTCATACCCTGCGTTGTAAGGGTTCGACAAGCCGTTGAGATCGTTGGTTGCGGTGTCAATCTCATGCGACCAGGTGTAGGCCAGCTGCGTGGTGAGCCCATGCTTGTTCTCGAAACGGATACCACTCTGCAGCGAGTTGTAGGTGAAGTTGGTCTCGTTCTCCTGCTGGTTGATGTTGGCGAAGCCAGGGAAGTTGCGATATTGGTTGGGAGGCGCTCCGCCAGCTACTTTCTGGCGATCCGCTATGTCTCCGACGGGAAGAGTATTGATCTGCCGGTCGTTGTTCTGGTCCCAGGCATTGGAACCCACATACTGGATGACCGCAACCACGGAAGGCATCACTTCGCGCTGGATTCCGAGGCTGTAATTCGAGGTTCCCGGTGGCGGGTAACGAAACTTGATGTTGGTTAGGTTCGATGGAAAAGACTGAGCCGTCGTGGTGCCATCGATGGCGCTGGTGTGCGGGTTGGAGAAGTAGACGCTGTCTGCCGACGGGATGTACGCAAAGGGGGGGTTCAGAGCAGCGTTGTAGACGTCGTTGCCCTGGACGCGTTCGAAGAATGTGCCGTAACCACCACGGATGACGGTCTTGCCATCGCCGCGCAAGTTATAAGCAAAGCCGATGCGCGGCTGCCAGGTGAAGTGGTAGTTCTGCACGTTGCCGGTCGGGAAGCCATTTACACCCGCTTCGCGGATGCCGTTGAGGTAGAACTGCTCGCTGCCGGTCTTGCTGAAGGTGGAGAGCGAGGAGGGGATCAGCGTGCCGTCCGCAGTGACCGGATTTCCCAGCGACGTGTTGTAGTCGGCAGGGACGAAGTTGGAGAACAGGTTGTAACGCTCGAAGGTGTGCGGCAGATCGTCGTAACGAATGCCCAGATTGAGCGTCAGGTTCCGATTCACATGCCAGTTATCCATGGCATAGAAGCTATAGGTGTTGGTGACCCAGTGCTTGCCCGCGAGGTATTCAAGCTGGTTGAAGTTCGCGGCATCCCCGAGCAGGAAGTTGATAAAGGAATCGCCAGAGAACGCGCTCGCATTAAACACAGCGGTCCCATTCGTGTTGGCCTGCAACTGCTGATTCTTGTAGGCGTGCAACCAGCTGAATCCAAACTTGAACTGGTGCCGCCCGCGAGTCCAGGACAGATCGTCTTTGTACTGGAATCCTTCGTAGCCGTTCCTCCACGGGAAGTAGCTCGGGCTCCAGGTGGTGTTGATAGGCGTCTGCTGCAGCTGTACTTCCGGGAGGCGCTTCATCAGGTTATTGGCCGTTGGGAAGAAACTGACTGCGTTCCACCCACTGGGCTGAACGAAGCTCGCCCCACCCTTGCCCGCGATTGGTGTCAGAGTGATTTTGTTGCCGCTGTAGAAGAAGCCCGTCTCATTAAGCAGAGCAGGCGAATAGGTCTGCGTCAGCTTGATCACCGCAGTGAAGGAAGGATTAGTCATGGCAGTTCCGACTGTCGGGTACGTGCTGTCACCCCAGAGAGGCGGAAAGAACTGCTTGGCCATGGCGTCATGCAGATAGTGCCCCATCAGCTGGAACTTGCTGTTGATCGTGTGATCGATGCGAACCGCATCCTCGCGGATGTTGTCCGGCTGCGGGATAGACGCTGTGTACTGGCTTGTGCCGAGGTTCGGCTTGGGGAAGGTGCCGGCATTCAGCAGAAGAACCGCATTCTGGTCGATCAGGTTCGCAGGGATGACATTGCCGGGGAACGGCTGGCCCGGAGTCAATCCGTCCTGCGTGTACAGAGTGAGCTTCGCTGGATCGGTGGTTGTCGGAACGACCGGCGCCTTTGTGGTGTTCCACTGCGTGTAAGTGAAGTTCGAGCCTGCGGTGGGAAAGTCGTTTGCTGGAATGGTATTGGCGACCAGCGGTGAGCTGCCCTGGATCAGCCGGCGCCACTCTTCGTTCCAGAAGAAGAAGGTGCGATTGCGGTTGTTGTTATAGACATTGGGGATGAACAGCGGGCCGCCGATGTTGCCGCCCGGCTCGTTCAACTGGAAGATAGGACGTGGCTTGTTGCTCCGCTTCAGGAAGTAATCGTTGGCATTGTAATCGGTGTTGCGGTTGAACTCGTACAGTTCGCCGTGGAAGTTCTTGCTTCCCGATTTAAGAGCCATGACGATCGTCCCGCCCGAGCCAATTCCGTAATCGGGCGAGTAGTTGCTGTCCAGAGTCTGGAACTCAGCAATAGCATCCTGGGCGGGAAGGTTCATAAAACAGCCGCCGCAGCCGCGGTCGTTTTGCTCCGCGCCGTCGAGCAGGTAGACGTTGTGCGTGTTGCGCGTGCCGTTAAAGCTGATGCTGTTGGCCGAGGTGAGCGCGTCCACCCCTCCGAAGGAAGGCAGTGTACTCGACACGCCCAGGCCGAGTGCAGCCAGTTGTGTGACATTGCGCCCGTTCGTCGAGAGCTGTTCGACTTGTTGGGCGCTGATCAGAGTGCTGACTTCGCTGGTTTCGGTCTGCGTTTGCAGCGCATTGGCCTGGACAGAAACGGTTTGCGTCTGGCTACCAACCTTCAAAACGACGTCGGCCGCGACTGTCTGTGCGACGTTGACGACGATGCCAGTTTTACTGAAGGTTTCGAAGCCAGCGGCCGTCGCCGTGAGGTTGTAGGTCCCGATGGCAAGGTTGGCGAAGCGAAACGCACCGACGGAGTTGGATACTTCCTTGCGTTCCACGCCGGTAGCGATGTTGGTGAGTGTGATCTGCGCATTCGCGACGACGGCGCCTGACGAATCCGTGCAGTCGCCGTTAATGGTGGCGTTTTCCTGGGCCCGCAGGACAGTACTGAACGCGAATGTTAGGGCGAAGATTGCGAGCCACGAAAACACGCTTTTCGCGTGAAATCGTTGGGCTCCCCGCATACGACGAGGATGACCGACCATATTGCCTCCGTGAGCAAACGTTTTCT
The DNA here is from genome assembly GCA_963705765.1 of uncultured Acidobacteriaceae bacterium. Lineage (GTDB taxonomy): Bacteria > Acidobacteriota > Terriglobia > Terriglobales > Acidobacteriaceae > Palsa-343. The sequence continues at coordinate 103,734 of CAVPKU010000029.1, forward strand.
CAAGCAAATTGACCAATTGCTTGCGCCGGAATTTTTGAGCGAAAGGAAGATGTTGTTTTCCGGACGCGAAACAATTACTCCTTTGAAATATGGCTTGTCAAGGCACTTCCAAGGCCGGACGACTCCGTCAGAGCTTTTGTGAAACCGTTTTCTTGCCAATGACATTCATTCACGGAGGGAGCCGTTCAAGGCGATCGTGAGGGAAACGCTCTCCCCGGTACAGCTTAGTGACCAGCGGGCGGCGTAGAGGTAATGATGCCCGCGCCCTCGCGAACGGTGTAAAACCGATCGACCGGCAGGTCTTTGAGCATTTCTTTCCCGCCATCGGGCCACAATACCGTTGCCTGATCAACGCGCTCATGTCCGGCCAGCCCGAAGTGCAGGCGCAGATCATGTTGCGAAAGATAGCTGCCGCCGCTATTGATTTCGCTCAACTGGACAAGGTCGCCTGCAACGATACCGACCCGCGCGTTAAGAGCGAGGCGATCGCACTTCACTCCTTCGAGTTGAAAGCTGACCCAGTGATGCGCGGGACCGCCTTCGGGGCGAACAATCGTAGGCTGCCCGGAGAGAATCTCGACCACTGCCTCGAGACGTCCGTCATTGAAGAGGTCTCCGATGGCCATTCCCCGGCTAACCTCGCGTTTCTGGATCGCGTCGCCCACTCCGTTGCTTAGGTCGCGAAAGGTCCCGTTGCGTTGATTGAGGAGAAGAAGTTTGGACTGGCGATAGCTGGCCCGCTCTGGGATGGCATCGATCTGGGGATAGACATGACCGTTGACGATAAAGAGGTCCGGCCATCCGTCATTGGAGAAATCTACAAAGGCATCGCCCCAGCCCACCTTGCCGCTCGTTGCGTGCGCCAGGCCGAAGGTGAAAGACGCCTCGGTAAAATTCCATTCCGCCGTCGTTGCGATAGAGTGCCCCGATATTCATTGTCGAAATGCGAAATGAAGAGAGACATCCAGCCACTGTGCAAATAGTCGCCCAGCGCGAGGCCCATGTTGGCCTGCGCGACGCCATTCGCGTTCAGCGCTATACCTGAAGTAAAGCCAACATCGGTGAAGTGTCCGGCCCCGTCGCCCTGATAGAGGTAACTTGGCTGGCCATCGTTGGCAACAAAAAGATCCAGCTTGCCGTCATTGTCGAAGTCCGACCAGAGCGCAGTGAGGCCATAGCGATGCTCGGGATCGGAGACGCCTGCCTTCTTTGACACGTCGGTGAAGGTCCCATCGTGGTTGTTGTGCCACAGATTGTCGGGTGAGCCCTTCAGGCCGCGCGGCCCGCACTGCACATCGATGCCCATATATCGGCAGGTATCCCTTGAGCCGAAAGCGTCGAGGTGGTTCAAATCGACATCAACATAGTGGGAAATGAAAAGGTCTTCCCAGCCGTCGTTGTCGTAATCACCAAAGGCGGCGCCGGCAGCCCAGAGTGTGTCGCCACCGAGACCCACCTGTTTTGTAACGTCGGTGAACGTGCCATCGCCGTTGTTGCGGTAGAGCACGATCCCGGAGAGGCATGTGACGATTAGATCCGGCCAGCCGTCATGGTTGTAGTCGCCAACTGAAACGCCATTCGCCCAGCACGGATAGCCTACGCCCGCTCTGTCCGTCACGTCGGTGAATGTGCCGTCGTGGTTGTTGTGGTAGAGCGCGCTGCGGGATTTGCTTCCCCGTCGCACCATGTCGACGGTCTGAGCGTTGGTGAAGTAGATATCCGGCCAGCCGTCTCGGTCGTAGTCGATGAGCGCCACACCGCCGCTCATGGACTCGACGATGAACTTCTGTTCAGGACTGGAGTGATGGTCGAAGTGAATGCCGGTGGAATCAGTGATGTCGATGAGGCGCGGGTAGTCGAGGGGAGGTGCGGTTTGTGCGAAGGAGCGCCGACTGACGGCAATCCACGCGGGGGCTGCGAACAAAAGAAAAATGAGCGCGAAGAGCGGCGCCAGCCGTGAAGGTCTGCGGAAAAGATGGCGGCGAGCCCTGGAGGCGCGGCAACTCATGGTGAAATTCTGGAATGCGCTTCCAGCATAGTAGGGGGAGAGCCGTCCAGACCAGAACCACATTGCGCCGGCTTGAGACATTTCTCGCGGAAAACCTTTTTGAAAATTGACCTCGCGCGCCAGAGGCATTAGGGTGGGTTGTCGCCACCGGCAATTGGAAATTGCGCGGCGAAGAGCCCCCTGGCGGCGAATCTGCGTAATCATGAGGCGAATTATGTCGAAGGTTGGTTTGCGCGTCTGTGCGGCAGCTTTGCTGTGCATGGGGATGGTGGCAGTGAGATCGGGAGCGCAGGATGCGTCGAGCCTGCCCTACATGAACCCGAATCTATCGCCGGAGGCACGAGCCAAAGATCTGGTGAGCCGCATGACGCTGGAGGAAAAGGCCTCTCAACTGGTCAACCAGGCGCGCGCGATTCCCCGGCTGCATGTGCCGGCGTATGACTGGTGGAGTGAGGCGCTGCACGGTGTGGCCGTGAACGGGACGACGGAGTTTCCGGAGCCAATCGGCCTGGCCGCGACTTTCGATGCTCCAGCCATTCACGAGATGGCCACTGACATCGGAATCGAAGGGAGGATCAAGCATGTTCTGGCCGAGCGTGCCGGTCACAGCAACATCATGGAGGGTCTTGATTTCTGGGCTCCCAACCTCAATATCTTTCGCGATCCGCGATGGGGCCGTGGCCAGGAAACCTATGGAGAAGACCCCTTTCTGACGGGCCGGATGGGCGTGGCCTTCGTAACCGGAATGCAGGGTGACGATCCGAAGTATTACCGCGTGATTGCGACTCCCAAACACTTCGCCGTGCACAGCGGTCCGGAGCCAACGAGGCACATGGCCGACGTGGACGTAAGCAAGCACGATGAGGTGGACACGTATCTGCCCGCGTTTCGCGCCGCGGTCACTGAGGGCAAAGCCGACTCCGTGATGTGTGCCTACAACGCCATTGAAGGTCAGCCCGCTTGCGCGAACCAGTTCCTGCTTGAGAACCAACTCCGCGGACACTGGGGTTTCCAGGGATACGTAGTCTCGGACTGCGGTGCGGTGATCGACATTTTTGAGGGGCACCACTACCGATCGACACAGTCGCAGGCATCGGCGATTTCCTTAACGCGTGGGATGGATAACGAGTGCGCTGACTTCTTTACGAAGGTGAAGGACGACCACGACTATAACCCGTATGTCGATGCCGTGCGACAGGGGTATCTGAGCGAGGGTGCCGTCGACACTGCTCTTGTGCGCCTGTTCACTGCGCGTATGAAGCTCGGAATGTTCGATCCACCGGAGATGGTGCCGTACACAAAGATCGATGAGAAAGAACTGGACAGCACGGAGCACCGCGCTTTCGCACGCAGGATGGCGAATGAGTCGATGGTGCTGCTGAAGAACGATGGCGTTCTTCCGCTAAAGTCCTCAATCGCAAAGATTGCGGTCGTTGGTCCTTTGGCTGATCAGAACCGCGTGCTGATGGGTAATTACAGCGGCACGCCGACGCACTCGGTGACGGTACTGGATGGATTGAAGGCTGAATTCCCTTCAGCAAGGATTCGCTATGTTCCGGGGACTCAATTTCTGCGTAACGATGGCGATCCGATACCGGACAAGCTGCTCACCACCCCCGACGGTAAGGCAGGGCTCAAGGCGGATTACGGCGCGATCGAGGGGATGGATCTAAGTCCCAGAACGAAACCGACACCGTTGACCAGTCGCGTAGAGCCGAACGTCAATCTCACCGCGAGCGGCCTGCCGGATGAGGTGAAAGGCAAGGCCGCAATTTCAGTGGAATGGACCGGTTTCTTCACGTCTCCGGATTCAGGAGATTACCTTCTCGGTATGACTGCGGATGGGTTTGGACGTCTGTCTCTGGATGGAAAACAGATTGCTCAGGTCTTCAGCATGGGCGGCAGAAACGCCAAAATGAGTCGTGTCCATCTGGATCGAGGCCAAAAAGTAGCAATCGCGATGACATATTCAAAATTGAATCCCGCCGGGGAGCCCAAAGCACAGCTGTTATGGGCTCGTTACAATTCCGCCCCTTCTCCTGAAGCCTTGGCTGCGGCGAGAGAGGCGGATGTGGTGGTCGCTGTTGTAGGGATCACCAGTGAACTCGAAGGCGAGGAGATGCCAGTCAGCGAGCCGGGATTTCTGGGCGGCGACCGCACCAGCCTCGACCTTCCACAGCCTGAAGAGGATTTGATCGAGCAGGTCAGCGCATCCGGCAAACCGGTGGTGGTGGTGCTGATGAATGGCAGCGCCCTTAGCGTGAACTGGGCCAAAGCACATGCGAGTGCAATCATCGAGTCGTGGTATTCGGGAGAAGAAGGTGGCGCGGCGATCGCCGAGACGCTCAGTGGCAAGAACAATCCGGCAGGTCGGCTGCCTTTAACGTTTTATAAGGGTGTCGATCAGCTGCCCCACTTCGAAAACTATTCGATGGAAGGTCGGACGTATCGGTACTTCAAGGGAGAGCCGCTGTTTCCGTTCGGCTACGGTCTCAGCTACACAAAGTTCAGCTATAGCGGGCTTGCCCTTCAGAACGAAGAGTTGAACGCCGGCGATCCGGTGCACGCATCTGTGACAGTCACAAATACGGGTGGAAAGGCTGGCGATGAAGTCGTGGAGGTCTACCTCAAGTTCCCCGACGTACCTGGTGCGCCCATTCGCGCACTGCGCGGATTCCAGCGCGTGCATCTCGAAGCTGGCGCGAGCCAGAAAGTGGATTTCACTCTGAAGCCCCGTGACCTGAGCATGGTGACCGAAGCTGGGGATCCGATCATCGCCGAGGGTGCCTACACCATTACCATCGGTGGAGGGCAGCCGGATACTGACGCACCTACCGTGTCTGGGAACTTCCGGATCAAAGGGCAGCTGATGTTGCCCGAATAAGGAGTCGTTGTGAACATGCGAAGGCTGGCAGTGGTGCTGTGCCTCGTGGGGGCTGCCGCCTTTGCGCAGTCCCCCATCAGCATCGATGTGAATCTTCAGAAGTCCGAAGGTGCGTTTCCGCCTGTCTACGCATGGTTTGGCTATGACGAGTCGAATTACACGACGACGGAGAACGGCAAGGCTCTCCTGAAGGAGCTGCATGACACAACGCCTGAGCCCGTCTATGTGCGCGCCCATTTCCTGTTGACCAGCGGCGACGGGAAACCGGAACTGAAGTGGAGCTCGAGCAACGTCTACAGCGAGGACGCGTCAGGAACGCCAGTCTACAACTGGGCAATTCTCGACAGCATCTTCGACGCGTGGGTCGGCGCGCGCGTGCGGCCCTTCGTCGAGTTGGGCTTCATGCCGAAGGCATTGTCGAGCCATCCCGATCCGTACCACATCGCATGGCCTACGAAGCCGGGGGAAACCGAGGGATGGTCGTATCCGCCCGACGACTACAAGAAATGGGGCGACCTGACCCACGCGGTAGCAGCGCACATGCTCCAGCGCTACGGAGCGCGCGAGGTTTCGACGTGGTATTGGGAAGTCTGGAACGAGCCCGATATCTTCTACTGGCGCGGAACTGAAAAGGAGTATGAGAAGTTGTATGACTACGCCGTCGCAGGCGTAAGGTCGGCGATCCCAACGGCAAAAGTTGGGGGACCAGCAACGACAGGCCCCGCTCCGGGAAGCAAGAGCGCCGCGTTCCTCGAGGCCTTCCTGAAGCACAGCGCGCAGGATCGCAGCAACGCGACCGGCGGCACAATCCCGCTTGACTTCATTTCATTTCACGCAAAGGGCAGTCCGCACTGGGTCGATGGCCATGTGCAGATGGGTCTCGGACATGAATTACTGAACGCGAAGACCGGATTCGCCATTGTTCACTCTTCTGCGAAGTTTCGCGATCTGCCCATCGTTCTCAGCGAGGCAGATCCGGAGGGCTGCGGCGCGTGCTCGCCCGCCCAGCATCCTGAAGACGCCTACCGTAACGGAACGGTCTATCCGGCGTACACAGCTGCGGAAATGCAGGGTCTGACCGAACTCGCAACCCACGAGCACGTAAAGCTTGCCGGATTCCTTACCTGGGCGTTCGAGTTTGAAGGTCAACCGCTCTTCGAGGGGCAGAGGGAGTTGGCGACGCGCGGCATCGACAAACCGGAGCTGAATTTCTTCCGCATGGCGGGATTGCTGGGCCCGGAACGCGCGTCAGCGACGAGCAGCGGCGCGATTCCCGCTGACAGCATCGTGCAGGACGGCGTGCGCACCCGTCCTGCAATCGACGCGCTTGCGACGCGCAGCACGAACTCTGCTGCAGTGATGGTGTGGAACTACGCCGACGATGAGATTGCGACCGCACCATCGCAGGCGCATGTCACAATGCGCGGCCTTCCTTCCAACGCACAACGCGTTCTGGTCGAGGAGTATCGCATCGATCAGAATCACAGCAACGCATACGCCGTATGGAAGAGCATTGGAGCCCCGCAAAACCCGACAGACGAACAATGGAGGCAATTGAAAGCTGCTGGGCAGTTGCAGCTCTTTGGGTCACCGCGCTGGGTCACGGTGAGCGCAGGGAAGATTGAGTTGGACCTGGAGCAACCGCTGGAAAGTGTTTCATTGATCCGGGTGAGTTGGGCCGGACGGTGACTCCGCAGATTGAACCCAGCCCTTCGCAATGAATTCTCGTTGAATCGAAAGCTCACTGTAGAGCTGGTGTTTGTGGTATACGTTTTCACGGTGTTGCCGCCGATTCTGCCGGAAAGGCCCTTCATGAGAACCATCCGATTCGCAATCCTTCCTCTTCTTGTCGTATTTCTTGCAGCTCCTGCTTCGATGCTTGCCCAATCCGGCGGTCCGGCCGTCCTTACGATTCACGCCGATCACGCCGGGTCGAAGGTGAGTCCGATTCTCTATGGCCTGATGACGGAGGAGATCAACCATTCCTACGAGGGCGGCCTCTACGCTGAGTTGATCCGCAACAACACGTTCCGTTCCGATTGGTCCGGCGTGAACGACTGGATCCTGGTCCAAAGCGGCGATTCAGAGGCGAAGTTCAGCATCGACAAAACCACCGGGCCGAGCGACGCACTGCCCACCAGCCTCCATCTTGAAATTAACCAGGCGAGCGCCTCGGGACCGGCGGGCGTTCTGAACGGTGGGTTTTGGGGAATCCCACTCCATCCCAATACGACCTATCACGGCTCGTTCTACGCTAAGGAAGATTCGAGCGAAGTCGGACCGGTGACTGCAAGCCTGGTGGCGAATGAGACCGGCAAAGTGCTCGCGAGCACCGTCGTCTCGGGCATCGGGACCGACTGGAAGCCTTACCACTTCACGCTGAAGACAGGCGCGATCGAGGCGTCCAAAGAAAACCATCTGGTGCTCAGTGTGGCGCACTCGGGGAATTTGTGGCTGCAGTTGGTAACGCTCTTCCCACCGACGTATCACGACCGCGCCAACGGCACGCGTATCGATCTGATGGAAAAGATGGCCGCCATGCGTCCGCAGTTCCTCCGTTTCCCGGGCGGCAACTATCTTGAAGGCGACCACCTGAGCGACTGGTACGACTGGAAGAAGACGATCGGTCCGCTTGTGAACAGGCCAGGCCATCCGAGCCCATGGAACTATTGGTCGACCGATGGATTCGGATTGCTTGAGTTCCTGGAGTGGTGCGAAGACCTGCACATGCAGCCGCTGCTGGCGGTGTACGCGGGTTATTCGCTGGCGCAGGAGCACGTGAAACCCGGGCCGGACCTCGATCCCTATGTGCAAGCCGCGCTGGAAGAGATCGAATACGCGACCGGCGGCGCCGACACGAAGTGGGGTGCGCGGCGCGCCGCGGATGGACATCCGCAGCCATTCCATATCAGCTACGTGGAAATCGGGAACGAGGACCAGTTTGACCACTCCGGCAGCTATGAGGCCCGGTATGCGCAGTTTTACAAGGCGATCAAAGCGAAGTATCCGGACCTGCAATTGATCGCCACGATGCCGCTCAAGGAAATGAAGCTCGACGTTCAGGACGACCACTACTACGTGCGGGCGACCGATTTCTTCCACGACGCGACGCATTACGACAAGACAGACCGCAACGGGCCGAAGATCTTTGTCGGCGAGTGGGCGACACGTGAAGGCACTCCGACCCCGAATATGGGCGCGGCGCTGGGCGATGCGGCCTGGATGACCGGCCTTGAGCGAAACAGCGACGTCGTCATCATGGCAAGCTATGCGCCGCTGCTGGTGAACATCAGTCCCGGCGCGATGCAGTGGGACACCGATCTGATCGGCTACGACGCGATGCGCAGCTATGGATCGCCGAGCTACTATGCGCAGGTCATGTTCGGCAGCTACCTTGGCGACGTCAAGCCGGAATCCACTCTCGAAGGCGGCGGCTCGCGGTTCTTCTACTCTGTCACCGAAAGCACCGCAAAGAAACAGATCTACGTAAAGCTGGTGAATGGCTCGTCAGATCCGCAGTCGGTGGACATCCGACTGCCGGGCGCAAAACTGGCGGCGGCGGCCAGGCTGATCAGCCTGGTGGCCCATGATCCGGAGGCGACGAACACGATTGACGAGCCGAAGGCAGTTGCGCCTGCGGAAAGCACGATCAGCGGCGTTGCTGAGACCCTGCATCACCGCGTGCCTCCGTACAGCATTGAGGTGCTGGTGCTGACGACGCGCTGAGACGATCGGCCCGGGGCTTTTACTCCTCGTCTTCACCGACGAGAATTATGACACTGCGGCTGCGGCGTTTACCTCGGCGGCAATCTTGCGGATCTCCGGCAATACGTCGCCGAGAGCGACCGGTTCTGCGGAACGCGTTCCGAGCGCGAAGTACACCTTGCGATAAAGCGGATAGAGGCGTTCGCAGATTGCGGAGGCCTGGGCTCGCGGACGAAACTCAGTGAACTTCGGACAGAGCTTTTCCTGTGCGGCTTCAATCGTCGGGAACTCACCGGCCGCCACCATTGCGAAAATGCCGGAACCAAGACTGGTTGGGATTTCCGACGGCACCAGCACCGGTTTGCCGAGGACATCGGCGTAGACCTGATTGAGGACGGGGTTGTTTTGTGGAATGCCCCCGGCGTTGATCACACGGTCGACGCGAGTGCCGTGCTCGGCCATGCGTTCGAGAATGATACGCGTATGGAATGCGGTGCCCTCGATAGCGGCGAAGAGTTCGTCCTGCGCGGTGTGGACGAGATTCCAACCCAGCGTTACGCCTCCGAGCTCGGAGTTGACCAGCACGGTGCGGTCGCCGTTGTCCCAGGAGAGGCGAAGCAGGCCCGTCTGTCCGGCTCGATAGTCTTCGAGGCCTTTGGAAAGTTCTGAGACTTTCAGGCCGGCGCGGCGCGCGATGGCTTCGAAGATGTCGCCGGTTGCGGAGAGGCCGGCTTCGATGCCGGTGTACTGCGGGTGCACGCTGCCGGGAACGACGCCGCAAACGCCGGGGATCAATTCGGTCTTCTTCGCCATGGCGATGATGCAGGTCGAAGTGCCGACAACATTCACGACATCACCTTCGCGGCAGCCGGCGCCCAGGGCATCCCAGTGCGCGTCGAAAGCGCCGACAGGAATCGGGATGCCGGCACGGAGTCCGAGCTTCTCGGCCCAGGCGGGAGAGAGATGGCCAGCGAGATGATCAGAGGTCAAGTATTCGCCGCTGAGTTTTTCGGTGATGCCGTCGAGCAGGGGATCGACTTTAGACAGGAACGACTGCGGCGGAAATCCGCCCCACCTGGGGTTCCACATCCACTTGTGTCCCATCGCGCAGACGCTGCGCTTCGCCTGGCGAGGATCGGTGATGCCGCTCAGGGTCGCAGCCACCATATCGCAGTGCTCAAAGGCGGACGCGAGTTTGGCGCGTTTGTCCGGGTTGTGGCGGAGCCAATGCAGGAGCTTCGCGAAGCCCCACTCGTGGGAGTACACGCCTCCGCACCACTCGATGGCTTCGAGGTTTTCCTTGTGGGCGAGCGCGGTAATTTCCTGAGCTTCGGACTTCGCGCGGTGATCGCACCAGAGGTAGTACTCGTTCAGCGGCTGCATCCGATCATCGACCGGCACGACGCTGGACCCGGTTGTGTCGAGGGCGATGGCAGCGATCTGTGCGCCCTGGACGCCGGCGGATTTGACCGCGGCGCGCGTCGCTTCAGCCAGCGCGCGCATGTGGTCCTCATGCGACTGCGTGGCAAAGTCGGGATCTTCACGTTTGCGATGCAGCGGATATTCGGCAACCGCAGTGCCAAGGCGGCCCTGATCGCTGGAGAGAATGGAAACGCGGACGCTGAGAGTTCCGAAATCGACACCGGCAACGATGGTCATAGGCCTATTCCGCTGAAAGATGGCTGGAGGAAAGTGAGACGAGTTTCGACGGTAAACATTTTCTCAGAATGGAAATGCCTATTTTATTCCAGGTCGCCGTTTAGTGTTGGAGTATGCTGTAAACGCATTCTTTCAGGCGCCTTATGGTTGGTTCGGCGAAAAGGACAAGACGACGCTCGACCTCGAAACCCGAGCGGATGGATATCCACGCAGTCGCCAAACAGGCGCATGTTTCGATAGCCACGGTATCACGGACCATCAATCACGTTCCAACCGTCAATCCCAAGCTGGCGAAGCGGGTTTGGGAAGCCATTCGTGAGCTGAACTACTTCCCCAACACGCAGGCACGGGCGCTGGTATCCGGGCGGAGCAAGATGCTGGGGCTCATCGTTTCTGAAATCACCAATCCTTTCTTTCCAGAACTAATTCAGGGCTTCGAAGACGTCGCAGTCGCGAACGGATACGAGATCCTGATTGGCTCGACAAACTACGAGCCGGAACGGATGCAGCGCTGCATCCGGCGGATGATGGAGCGGAACGCCGAGGGCGTAGCGGTGATGACGTTCGGCATCGAGCAGCCGCTGCTCGACCAGTTGGCGGACCGCAATGTGCCGCTCGTGTTTGTGGATGTCGCGCCGAACCGGCCGGGGATGTTTGTGCTCAAGGTGGATTATCACCATGGCATCCGGCAAGGAGTTCAACATCTGGCTGCGCTCGGACACAGGCAAATCGGATTTGTGACCGGGCCGCCGCGTCTGCACTCGGCACAGTCGCGCCTCGCCGCGTTCAAAAAGGCTCTTGGTGAATGCGGGATTCCGGTGGACGAGAAGCTCATCGTCGAAAGCGATCACACGATGGAAGGCGGCATGGTTTCGGCCAAGGCGATGATGGTGCAGAAAGACCTGCCGACGGCGATCATGTGCTCGAACGACATGCTTGCGATCGGCGTGCTGCACGAAATGTCGCGCTCGGGAGTCAAGGTGCCCGACGAGATCTCGATCGTCGGCTTCGACGATATTCATATGGCCGCGATGATGATTCCTCCTTTGACCTCGATCCAGATGTCGCGCACTGATATTGCAACGGCGGCGGTGAGTGCATTGCGTGGGCATCTGGAAGGGACTCCGAAACGGGAATACAAGATCGACACGCGTCTTGTGGTGCGGGAGTCGACTGGATTTCCTCGCGGAACGATGGCGCATCTGCGCGGGTCGGGCGAGAAGAAGTCCGTATTAACAAAAGAGTAAACAGGGTCCTTCTTGCGCTTTTTCGCCGGGCGCAAATCCGTAGTTGATTGATTCGGCGGGAGTTAGTCGAAGTTTACAAATTAGACAACATCCGCCGAGTTGCAACTGCGGCACTTAGGAAGCACTTGTCTGTGCTGCACTCGTGGTTGTGAATGCTGCATTCGCGATCATGAACAAGCCATGTGATTGATGGCTGGGCAGATGCGCTCGTGGGTACGAATGCGCATTCGTACTTGTGAATGCCGGGTTCGTGGTGGTGTGTGCTGCATTCGTATCTATGAATGCGGCATTGGCAAGTGCGAACGGCGTGTGCGCGGGTCTTCTGGAATTTCAAAGAGCAACTTCGATTCGGCCTGGGCCGGGAGAACGGGTTACGGGTGACAGGACGGAACGCGACCAAGCTGGGCTGCGGACCAGATCTGGACCCTGAAACAGAAAAGCTCTGTACGCCGTTGATGGCGACAGAGCTTCCCGTGAAGTCAGAATATTTCTTTTGCAAACCTGGAACAAGGAAAATCGGGCTGGCCGACGGTACGCAAGTACCGTGCCGCGGCGGTCGGCGGTCCGCCGTGCCGCGCGAGGAACCCAACACCTGGTAAAGCGGGCGAACTTTGTTAGTACAGGGAAATCAAGGCTTCCGCGATTTTGACGCCCTTCATCGCAGGAGTCATTGAGTGACGAACGGGTTGAGGGATGGCGAGGTTCCGTCAACAGCCTGGTGTTATTCTGGCGAGCAATCTCAGCCTCCTCCCCACGGAACGACCCGAGGATTGGCCTGGGCACAGAAAGGTCCTGCACGCATGACGAGTTACGCGAAGTTAGCCAGAGGGGTCCGCCAGATATTGCCGGCGATCTTCGTAACGTTGGGTTTGTCGGGCATCGCATTGGAAATGCAGGCGCAGGGCCAGGCGACCGGCGCGCAGCCCGCCCCTCCGGGCCAGTTGACAGCGCAGCCGGCCGCGCCAGCAACCGCCGCGAACGGCATCGCAGGAACCTGGCAGGGAACTCTGCATGCGGGGCGCGATCTGCGCATCGTGATGAAGGTGACGACGGAGGGTGGCGCGACGAAGGCGACGATGTACAGCCTCGATCAGGGCGGGCAGCCGATTCCGACCTCGTCGGCCAGCGTGGCGGGGGACGAATTCAAATTCGCGATCCAGATCATCGATGGAACGTACGTCGGGAAAATATCGGCGGATGGCAAGTCGATCGCCGGAACGTGGACGCAGGCGGGGAACGGGATGCCGTTCGTGCTGGTGCGAGCGACGCCTGAGACGGAGTGGTCGATTCCGGAGCCAACGCCGCGGGTTCCGCCGATGGCTGCGGATGCAAAGCCGGGCATCGAAGTGGCGACCATCAAGCCGAGTCAACCGGGAGAGCAACGCCGGTTCATCACGTTTCGGGGGCGGGAGATGGTGATCGTCGGGTTCACGCCGAACGACGTCATCAAATTTGCGTACAACGTGCAGGAGAAACAGATTCTGAACGGGCCGGACTGGCTGGGGTCGGAACGATTCGACATCAACGTGCAGCCGGACCAGCCGGGCACGCCGAATCCGGATCAGTTCCGGATGATCCTGCAGAAGCTGCTTTCGGATCGTTTTGGGGTGAAGTTTCACAACGACAAGAAGGAGATGTCGGCGTATGTGCTGACGGTGGGCAAGGACGGGCCGAAGATGACGAAGGCGACCGATGCGTCGGGACTGCCGTCATTGTTTTTCGGGCCGCTGGGCACGTTTCATGTGGCGAACGCGACGATGGGAGACGTTTGCGGAGTGATGCAATCGGCGGTGCTGGACCGGCCGGTGGTGGATCACACCGGGCTGGATGGAAGGTGGAATTTCCTTCTGAAGTGGACTCCGGATGAATCGCAATTCGCAGGGCTGGGCGTCAAGGTGCCTCCGCCGACGGATGCAGCGGATGCGCCGCCGCCGTTGTTCACGGCGATTCAGGAGCAGATTGGCCTGAAGCTGGACGCGCAAAAGACGCAGGTGGACGTGATGGAGATCGATCACGTGGATCATCCGTCGCCGAACTAGGCAGCAAAACGGGTGGCAGGTTACGGGTGACTGGTTGCTGTTGCGTTTCCAGCCGGGCGAGGGCGCGTTGGGTGTTCAGAAATGGACGGGCGCTTGCGATTCTGGACGGAGGGAGTTGAGCGACGGGCTGGAAGATACGTCTTTCCTGCAGCGGAGGCGGGGTTTTGATGGTGGTCGGCGTGCATGTTTTCACGGATATCCCCAGGGGAACGACCCGCCGTTTCGTCCAACACGCGTGATCTTTCGATGCTGAAGCGTCTTCGGCCAATGGACTACTTGCAGGGTCGACGGCGACCGTCCGCGGCGCTGCGGCTTGCGTGCGCAGCGGCGATGTTGCTGGCTGCGGCGTCGGGGTGGGCGACGGAGTATCACGGGCAGGTTTTCTATGCGGGGGTGCCGGTGCCCGGTGCCACTGTAACTCTCAGCCAGGGATCGAAGCAGGTTTCCGCCGTCACGGACGAACAGGGCGTCTATGAGTTTCCCGATCTGACCGATGGGGCGTGGAAGGTCGAGATACGGATGCGGGGTTTTGAGACGCTGACGGGCGAGGTGAAGATTGCGCCGGACGGAACCGACGGCCGCGGCGCTCCACAGGGCGCATGGGATCTGAAGCTGCTGGAGCTGGAACCGTTGCTGGCACAGAGCAAGGAGATGAAGGCGGAAGCGCCGCCGCAGCTGGCGCAGCGCGTGGAAGACAAGCCGAAAACAAAGGCGGCCACGACGGGTGAGGCGAACGCGACCCCGCCCGCGGATGAGAATGCAGAGAAGGCCCAGGACGGGCTGCTGATCAACGGCACATCGAACAATGCGAACACGTCGAAGTTTTCTCTGTCGCCATCGTTCGGCAATCATCGGCCTGGAACGCGGGGGCTTTACACGGGTGGATTCGGCGCAGTGGTCAGCAACTCCGTCTTCGATGCGCGGCCGTATTCGCTGACAGGATTTCAGCTGCCGAAGGCCGAGTACAGTCGCGTGACGGGGCTTGGGTCGGTGGGCGGACCGCTGAATATTCCGCACCTCTTCTATCACGGGCCGGATTTCTTTGTGGCGTATCAGTGGTCGCGAAACAGTAATGCGGTCACGGATCCAGGGCTGGTGCCGACGGCGGCGGAGCGTAGCGGAGACCTATCCGGAGTACTGAACGCGCAGGGTCAGCCGGCAACGATCTATGATCCGGCGACCGGGCTGCCTTTACGGGACCGGTTCCGGTGAGTCCACAGGCGGCGGCGTTGCTGAGCTACTATCCTCTGCCCAACATTGCGGGGAACGCGCGCTACAACTATGAAGCGCAGGTTCTGAACAACACGCATAGCGACGCGCTGGAGTCGCGTCTGCAAAAGTCGCTGGGGCGGCGGGATCAGGTGTACGGCGGATTCGGGTTCGACAGCTCGCGCGGCGATACGGCGAATGTGTTCAATTTTCGCGACGCGACGGACACGCTGGGGATCGACGCGACGGCGAATTGGGCGCACCAGTTTCATCACCAGCTCTTTACTACGTTCACGTATCACTTCACGCGGCTGCGCACGCTGGTGCGGCCGGAGTTTGAGAAGCGGGTGAATGTTTCGGGCGATGCGGGCATCGCGGGCAACGATCAGGATCCTCGGGAGTGGGGGCCGCCGTCGCTGGTGTTCTCGAGCGGCACGGTGGGGCTGACCGATGGGACGAGCGTCTTCAATCGCAACCGGACCGATGCGTATGCGGTGAAGGTGGCGACGACGCATCATCGGCACACGGTGACATTCGGCGGAGATTTCCGGCGGCAGGAGTTTAACGAATTTACGGAGCAGAATCCGCGGGGCAGTTTTTCGTTCACGGGCGCGGCGACGGCGGGTCCGGGGAGCACGCCGGGACCGGCAAATGCTACCGGATCCGATCTTGCGGATTTTCTGCTGGGGATTCCGGATACGAGCCAGATTGCGTTTGGAAATCCTGAGAAGTATTTTCGGACCTCCGCGTATGACGCGTACGTGACCGACGATTTTCGCGTGCGGCCTACGTTTACCGTGAATGCCGGTATTCGGTGGGAGTATGGCGCGCCGATGTCGGAGCTGTTCGGACGCATGGTGAATCTGGATGTTGGGCCGGGATTTTCGGCTGTGGCTCCGGTGCTGGCGAGCAGTCCTAAAGGCGCGGTGACGGGTGCGAAGTATCCCGACACGCTGCTGCGGCCGGATTATCGCGGATGGGAGCCGCGGGTGGGAATTTCGTGGCGACCGCTTCCGGCATCGACGCTGGTGGTGCGTGCTGGATACGGAATCTACGACGACACGTCGGTGTATCTGGGCAGCGCGGAGAGCATGGCGCAGCAGGCGCCGCTTTCGAAGAGCGTGAGCGTGGCCAACAGCAGCACGTGTCCGCTGACGCTGGCGGATGGATTCACGGATTGCGCGGGCACGACTCCGGATACGTATGGGGTTGATCCGAATCTGCGCATTGGGTATGCGCAAAACTGGCAGCTCTCGATGCAGAAGGATTTTCCGTGGGCGCTGGTGGTGACGGCGACGTATCTGGGGACGAAGGGGACGCGGGGCACGCAGGAGTTTCTGCCGAATACGTATGCGCCGGGCGGAACGAATCCGTACGCGGGATTGCCGGTGGGTTTTGTCTATCGGACGTCGAATGGAAACTCGACGCGGCACGCGGGCGAGGTGCAGGTGCGGCGTCGATTGCGGAGTGGACTGACGGCGACGCTGGATTACACGTGGGCGAAGGCGCTGGATGATGATGCGCAGGTGGGCGCGCAAGGACACAGCACGGGGAATGAGGCGGCTGCTCCGGTGAGCGACTTTGCGAACAATCAGGCGCCGCCGGCGACGGTTGCGCAGGACTGGCTCGATCTCACGGGCGAGCGCGGGCTTTCGACTTTTGATCAGCGCAACGTGATAAAGGCGACGTTCCAGTACACGACGGGGATGGGGCTGGGCGGCGAGACGCTGCTGAGCGGATGGAGAGGGCGCGTGCTGAAGGAGTGGACGCTGCTGACGCAGATCAACGCAGAGAGCGGCACGCCGGAGACGCCGGTCTTTCTTTCCGGGATTGCGGGGACAGGCTTTACGAATCTTCTGCGGCCGGATGTGACCGGCAAGCCGCTGGGTTCGACTGCGCCGGGCTACCATCTCAGCGCTGCGGCGTTTGCTGCTCCGGCAGCGGGCGCGTGGGGCGATGCGCGGCGGAATTCGATCACGGGACCGGATCAGTTCAGCCTCGATACCGGCATGGCGCGGACGTTTCGGCTGCGCAGCAAGTGGAACCTGGATGTACGCGCGCAGGCGACGAATCTGCTGAACCATGCGGCATGGACGGGATGGAACACGACGGTGAACAGCACGGTGTTCGGGCTGCCGGTTGCGACGAATCCGATGCGCAGCTTGCTGTGGACGAGCAGGCTGAGGTTCTAGCGATGCGACTGCGAACGGCGGCTTCGATCCTGATAGCGCTTGTTGTGGGCACGGGCGTTCGTGCGCAGCAAACCGGGTCGAATCAGATGGCCGGGCAGAACGGCACTTTTACTCTCTCCGTGAACTCGCAGCTAGTGGTCGAGACGGTGGTGGTGAAGGACAAGCAGGGGAACTTTGTGCCGGGCCTGACGGCGAAAGATTTCACGATCACCGAGGACGGGCAGCCGCAGACCATCAAAATCTTCGAGCACCAGGCGCTGGCGAATGAGATCCAGCCGCTAGCTGCGAGGCCGGCGGACCAGGAGCAGATCACGCTCTATAAGCGCCTAACGCGGACACAGATTGCGCCGGAGAGCCCCGGCAAGCCGCAGTACAACGATCATCGGCTGATGGCGCTGTACTTCGACATGACGGCGATGCCGCCGACGGATCAGCTGCGGGCGCTGGCGGCGGCGGAGAAGTTTGTTCGCACGCAGATGACGGCTGCGGATCTGGTGGCGATTCTGCGCTACCAGGGCGGGTCAGTGGATGTGCTGCAGGATTTCACGGCGGATCGCAACCGGCTGCTGAGCATTCTGGAGACGATGGTGGTTGGCGAGGGGCAGGGAACGCTGGAGTCGATTGACGATTCGAGCAGTGCCGACACAGGCGCGGCGTTCGGGCAGGACGACAGCGAGTTCAACATCTTTAATAACGACCGGCAGCTTTCCGCGCTGCAAACGGCGGCAAAGATGCTGGGCTCACTGAGCGAGAAGAAGTCGCTGATTTACTTTGCAAGCGGGATGCGGATGCACGGGATCGATAACCTGGCGCAATTGCATGCGACGATCGATGCTGCGGTGCGGTCGGGGGTTACTTTCTGGCCGATCGATGCGCGGGGGTTGGTTGCTGGTGCTCCGCTGGGCGATGCGACGCAGGGATCGACGGGCAATGTTGGTATGTATTCGGGAGCCGCGGCGCAGGCACAGACGGCGCAGTTCCAGCAATCGCAGGACACGCTGTATTCGCTTGGGGCGGACACGGGCGGGAAGGCGCTGTTCGACAACAATGACCTGACGCGCGGGATCGTGCAGGCGCAGCATTCCATCGAGGATTACTACATCGTTGGCTATTACACGACGAACAGCGCGCAGAACGGGCGCTTCAGGAAGGTAAAGATCACGGTGGATTCGCCGCTGGCGGACAAGCTGGACTATCGCCAGGGCTACTACGCGAATAAGACATTCAACAAATTTACCGATGCTGACAAAGAGCGCCAGCTGGAGGACGCGCTGATGCTGGGCGATCCGGTGACGGATCTGACCATCGCGATGGAGATCGACTACTTCCAGCTGAATCGCGCAGAGTATTTCGTTCCGATCGTCGTCAAGATTCCTGGCAAGGAGCTTGCGCTGGCGAAGAAGTTCGGCGCGGAGCACACGCTGATCGACTTCGTCTGTGAAGTGAAGGACGATCTGAGCGGCGCGACGATGAGCAACGTGCGCGACTTCGTGAACATCAAGCTGAGCGATCAGACGGCAGCGGAGTTGGCGCACCGGCCTGTCGAATATGACTCGGGATTCACGCTGTTTCCGGGCAAGTACACGATCAAGTTTCTGGCGCGCGATGATGAGACGGGGCGGATCGGAACTTTCCAGACCACGTTCACGATTCCGGACCTGAACAAGGTGACGCGGCGGCTCGCCATCAGTTCTGTGGTGATCAGCAGCCAGAAGGTCGCGCTGAACGATGCACTCTACACTGCGGCGCGGGGCAAGGAGCAGGCGAAGGACGATGCTGCGAATCCGCTGGTGCAGGAGGGGCAGAAGCTGATCCCCAGCGTGACGCGCGTGTTCAGTCGCGACAAGCCAATGTACGTCTATCTGCAGGCGTACGAAAACGACTTGGGCGCTGCGCAGGTAGTCCAGGCTTCGACAGCAGGATCAGCGACGGAAGCGCCGCCTCCGAGTGTGAACGCTGGCTCGCCCCTCTTTGCGTGGGTGACGTTCTATCGGGATCAGAAAATGGTGATGGAAACGCCGCTGATGGCGATGACGCCGCAGGGCACAACGCGATTGGGTGTTGTTCCGTTCAGCTTCCACATTGGGTTAGGTTCGCTGGCGGACGGGGCGTATCAGTGCCAGATCAGCGTGCTCGATCCGGCTGGACATCGGGCCGCATTTTGGCAGGGGTCGGTGATGGTTGTGCAGTAAAGCGCGGGCGGTCGTCCGAGAAGGCATCGCTGAGGAGCGAGTCCGAACAATAGCTTGCCCCGGTTGGGCAGCTTCATTTCACAAATTGTTGAAATGTATGGTGCGCCCTGAGAGATTCGAACTCCCGACCTACTGGTTCGTAGCCAGTCGCTCTATCCAACTGAGCTAAGGGCGCACTGGGTTGGAGGGGTTACGACTTCTTCGAGAATAGCAGTTCCGCTGGGAGCGGGCAATCGTGAGGCGCAAGGTTCGACGAGGGTGATGGAGAACTCTTCAGCACCAGTCCGCGCGGCGGGGAAGAGCCTGCTCTTCGTTGGGCTGAACGGACTCGGCCGCCTCGGGAGGGCGTGGCGATTCGACGGATGCTGTGCGCTCGGCGGGTTCACCCCCGGCCGCTTCGAGTTCCTCGTCGGTGAGGATGAAGCGACGGATATAGCGCAGCGGCTCATCCCAGACCGCCATCTGCTCCAGGTGATATTGCCAAACGGTGTTCGAGGTGGAGCGGGATGAGCGGCGGGTGAATGATTTGCGTTTGATGGTGACGACTTTGCCGTTGGCATCGAGGCGGGTGTATTCCTGCGAAGGGAGCAGGAAGGTGATTTGCGTGCCCTTCTTCCAGAAGTGGCTTGCGAAGTCGTGCGAGAAAAGCAGGGCGTAATAGCGGCGGCCGGAGGCGAGCAGGGCAACGGCCTGTTCAAAGCCTGGCCACTCGGTTTCGAGGTTGGCCAGGAACCAGTGGCGGAACTCGAACCCGTGTACTCGGGCACGAAGCACAACGATGCGGAGGAGTTCGTGGCGGGTCATGGGGTTTTCACGGAGAGGAGAGGAGTAACATCCGGCGGTTTCACTCTCGGTCGCCCCAACGGTAATCCAGGTGCGGGGGGCAGAGCAATTAAAAAATACAGCGAATCGTTGGCGAATCGGATGCAGGCATATCGCCGCAGTAAAGAGCTGGACGCCATGCCCCATGATAACCAATCAGTAAATGGTGGTCGGAGTGACGCAAGCTGGTTGGTGAAGATTCTCGATCCTTCTTGTTTGCGATGAGACGCGATCTCCTTCCTGATGTGAATGATCCTGTCCAGTGCCGCGAGAGGCTCGACTCCCGAATGCGACGGTCGATCGGTGGAGGGGCGTTGGGTTTCGCCGCGCATTCGCATCGTTTGGATCTGTGGAATGTTGTCGGCTCGGAGGCGACAAAGCGTGTGGGCAGTACTGTTGTCGAACGGTGTACTTTGGTAACCGTTTTGGCCTGTGGCCGGGTTTTCCACAGGAGAGTCGCGCCAGGACAACGCAATCACGTGGGTCGGGTGCGTCGGCGTTTCGATGCGGGAGTCCGTCTACAATCCGTGGAGAATGTTGCGTCGCTTGTCTGCCGGATGGATCCGTTCCGCATTGTGTGTGCTGTTGTCGTTTGCGGCGATCGCACGCGCCGATGCGGAGCAAGTAGATACGAATCCGTTGAACCGCGAGCCCGACGTCCAGGAAGCCTTCCGGGTCTTCTACAACATGGACTACGACGAGGCGCTGCCGCGGTTTGAAAAGATTCGGCGAGAGCATCCAGGCAATCCCATCGCGACTGCGTACCTTCTGGATGCCGTGCTGTTCCGCGAACTGAACCGGCTCGACCTGCTGGACACGACGTTCTACGCAAACGATGGTTTCCTCACCGGCAAGCACACGGTGATCGAGGATCCGAAGGTGCGCGATCGGGTGCGCGATCTGAGCGGGCAGGCGATTGACGAAGCCAATGCGGAACTGAAGACGAATCCCAACGACGTGAACGCGCTGTTCGCACGCGGGTGGGTGAGGAGCATGCAGGCCGTGTATTCGGCGATGGTGGAGCGCGCGTTTGGTGGAGGGCTCAAGCAGGCCTTCGGAGCGCGGAGCGACTGCGACCGCGTGCTGCAACTGGATCCGAACTATGTCGATGCGGAGTTAGTCAGCGGCGTGTATCAGTACGTGGTTGGTTCACTCAATTTGGCGTTCAAGGTGCTGGTTGGCATTGTGGGGATTCATGGATCGAAGGGGTCGGGCCTGGCGCTGTTGCGCGATGACAGCGAGCGGGGCGTGATCACGCGGGTGGAGGCGAAGACTTCGATGATGCTGTTCCTGCGGCGCGAGGCAAAGTATCAGGCCGCGGTCGAGATTGCGAAGGGGATGGCGGAGGAGTATCCGCATGATTATCTGTTTCTGCTGGAGGAAGCGAATCTGGAGAAGGATGCGGGCGACGGGACGGCGGCGATCAATACTTATGGGCGGCTACTGGAAAAGGCGAAGCAGCCGGGATATTTTCCGAGCGCGCACATGGAGCTGACTTACTTCGGATACGGCGATACGCTGCGCGGCCAGAAGAGATTTTCCGAGGCGGTGGCGGCGTTTCGGGAAGGGGCGGCGGAGGCGACGACCAGCCCCGAGCTGAAGCGACGTTGTTTGTTGGAAGCGGGAAAGACGTTCGACCTGATGAAGGAACATGACAAGGCGGTGGAGCAGTATCAGGCGGTGTTGAATGCGGGCAGCGATACGGCGCAGGGGGAGCAGGCGAGGAAGTATATGAAGTCGGCCTACACGGGGAAGTGAGGAGCGGCCTGTGCGGCCACCCACCGTTGCAAAGTCAAAGGCGGCGGCTCAGATTCGAGCGCGCCGCCTTTCGTGGGCAGACCGGGGGAAGTTAGTCGTTGTCCATGTCGTCGATGTAGCGGGCTAGGATCGCCGAGCCTCCCGAGGGAGCCTTGACGAGCAGGCCGACGACGCGGATGTGCGCGGCGGAGCTGACGTCGCCGATGGAGCTAATCCCATCGCGGAACTTTGTGCCGAGGCCGGTGTAGACGGTGACCGGCTGATTGGGAACCAGTAATCCGTCGAGGCCGCCGACGTTCATCTGAAATGTGCCGCCGGAGATGGAATTGGCTACCAGGGTTCCGTTGAAGCCCCAGTCGCGCAGAACGACACGCTTCACGGTGAGTGCGTTGGCATTCGCTGCGCCGCTCAGCGGTCCGCCGACCGTGACGTGCTGGCCGGGCAGCAGGGTTGCGGAGTTGAAGAGGAATTCCGTCAGCGGGTTGTGCATCCAGTAGATGAAGAATTTCTCTGAGCCGCTGAGGTTGACCTGCGCGATCTGTCCGAGGGTGACGCCATCGCCGCTGGCCGGGAGGGTTCCGCGGACGTAGAGCTGGAAGTCGGTGGCCGGACCGGAGGAAGGCTGCACATAGGTGACGAGGCCGCCGGCGTAGAAGCCGTTCTGGGTAAGGATCGCTACTTCATCGGCGTCGATGGTTGCATCGGCACGATCGAGCGAACCGGAGATCTGCACGATGCTGGTGGAGGTGAGGTCGCTCAATCCCTCGCCGTTATCCCACTCGGTTTGACCATTGACGTTCACGGTGAAGGTGCGGCCATGGGGACCTTGAATCGTGAAGGACTGTGCGGTGAGGGTGGGGTTGACGATGGCGGCGGTGAACTCGTCGATGTAGGCGCCCGGATCGCTGGGGCCGACGGCATTGATGTCGAGGGTCGGATTCACGTCACCGGTGATCTGACCGTTCGAGACCTGGATGGATTTATCGAGGCGGAAATCCATATGGATGCCCACCGGACCGGCGGTGGAGACGACCAGCGGTTTCGGCAGAGTCTGGGTGACGGTGCTGGTGGTGAAGGTGGCGGGCATGGTCTGAATGGTGGGTGCACCGGAGCCGGTTTGCAGATAGCCGATGGTGGCGCTCGAGAACACGACCTGGATCTGGGTGTAGGTATCAGCGGGGACGTTGTTCATGTCGAGCATGGTCTGCAGGCCGTTGAAGCGGGCGAAGTCGACGGTGGGAGAGCCGCTGACGAGGGAGACGGATTGGTTATTGGCGTTGATGGCGTTGATGGACTGGAGGGTGGCGCTAAATGAGACGACGCTGGCCAGTGGCGCGTCGGTGCCGATGACGAAAGCAGAGCCGGCAGTCGTGCCGGGGTTAGAAACCGAGTTGCCGGATTGCATGCCGCAACCTGCGAGCAGGAAGACGGCAAGCAAAAGGGGAGCGGCACTGAGACAGAGGGCGGCAATCGCGGAGCGGATGCGTACGTGGGTCGACATCGAGTAAGTCGCTTTCCGCAGTTCCGGGGAGCCGGGTCGAGCGATGCGGTGAAGCTTGCGGAAGATCAGGGCCTGGACGCAGGAGGGCATGCGCGCGGGAAGCGCGAAAGCTTAAGTGCAGCCAGGCTGTGATCCTCGGAAAGCGTCGGTCGCGTGGCGCGATGAAGCGAGCCCGTGAACCGCTGATGGTTGGTTTCGTAATCGGCGAAAGCTCGCCGTCGGAAGGGTGAACCCAGGGGGAGGTTCGAAGTTTCGGAAATTTTCGACACCTTGGTAACTTTCTTCCAATATTTACGTCGGTGGCGGTGACAAATTCGGTGCGATGCCGATGAAATTGTGCGAACTGTAATGCCCCGTTGACGGTGCATTGGGCGAGCGGATGAGAAGGTGCATGCGAGCAGGCAGGAAGCTAATTCGGGTGCACGACGAAGGTTGCAGACGATGATGAGCGGGACCCACTCGACGGCGCGAAGCCCTCAGGCGTCCGGTTGGCTTTTTGCTGTCAGGCACTGGAACTGGAAGGTGGCGCTGATGACCGCAGTGCTGCGCGGTTCGGCCTGCGTGGCTGCGTTGCGTCACATGGAGCATCATGCGCGCAACCACTTCGGCGTAGTTGAGGCGGTGTTCGTTCTGTTCACCTGCGGATTCTTCTCGGCGCTGCAGCAGCAGTCGCTGCAGATTCGGTCCGAGTGGCTGGCCTGGTTCACGTGCGTCTTCGTGATTCCTCTCACCGCGCTCAGCATGGACGGCGGACTGCATTTCTGGCTGGACGGGCGCGACACACGGCAGCTCGGTGTGCCTGGGCTGATCTTCACGGTGGTGTCGGCGACGTTTCACTGGCACATGATTCGCAATGGCGCGCTGCTGGTGGGCGAGGAATCGCACACGCTGGCGACGGATCTGAAACGGATTCCGCGGCTGACGATCAGCTACTTCACCGGGCCGGCGATAAGTTTGTGGCGCTGGACGAGTGCGCTGGTGGCGAAGAGCGAGGCGGTTGTGGCGGTTGGCGCCGGGGACTAAAGCTCAGGGCTGCATTTCAAAACCGGCGTGCGGTTCGATCCTGCGCGTGTGCCTCTCGGGGGGGGCGCATCGCGCAGGATCGAACAAGGAAGCGCCTGCGGCGCGACTATTTTTGGCACGACTGAAGTCGTGCCCTGTTACAAATCCCGTTGGCACGAGTGAAGTCGCGGCCCGTTACAAAAGCCCGTGGGACGAGTGAAGTCGCGGCTCGTTACAAACGCGCAGGGCTTGAGCCCATGGCGTGACGCGGCAACCATGCTCACGGCTTATTTGTAACTGTCATTCTTACTACTTATGCGTCCAGCTTTGTTGTGACCAGCTCGTTCAGCAGCGCCGGATTCGCCTGGCCCTTCGAGGCCTTCATCACCTGGCCGACGAAGAACGCTGCCACCGTCTTCTTGCCCTTGCGGTATTGGTCCACCTGGGCGGGGTTGGCGGCGATGACGTCGTCGATCATTTTTTCGAGGACCGAGGAGTCGGTAATTTGCTGTGGCTTCTCGCGGTCGTAGACGGGGCCGAAGTCCTCGCCCTTTTCAAAGCAGAGATCGAAGAGCTGCTTGAGCTGTTTGCTGGAGAGCTTGCCGTCTTCGGCGAGGTCGGCGGCCTGGGCGATTCCCGACATAGACACCGGCGACTGTTCGAGCTCGATGTTGGCGGCTTTGAGGCGCATGGTGAGCTCGCTCTGAACGAGGTTGGCGACGCGGCGTGGATTTTTCGCGGCCTTCGCGGCGGCTTCAAACTGATCGGCGAAGGCGCGCGTTGCTGTGAGGGTCTGCGCATCCTTTTCCGTGATGCCGTAGTCGGCAATCATGCGAGCGCGGCGGGCTTCGGGCAATTCAGGCATGTGCGAGGCGATCTCGGCCTTCCATGGCGTCGGTGACGATGAGCGGCGGAAGATCGGGCTCGGGGAAGTAGCGGTAGTCGTGGGCCTGTTCCTTCGAGCGCATGGGGTAGGTGCGGCCCTCGTTGGCGTTGTAGAGGCGCGTTTCCTGAATGACGCGGCCGCCGGATTCCACTAACTCAATCTGGCGCTCGATTTCATACTCGAGGGCGGCGCGGATGAAGCGGAAGGAGTTGACGTTCTTGACTTCGGCCTTCGTGCCCAATTTTTCCTGGCCGCGGGGCCGAATGCTGACGTTGGCATCGCAACGAAGAGAGCCTTCTTCCATGTTGCCGTCGCTGACGGCGGTGTAGACGATGATTTCCTTGAGTCGCGTGAGGTAGTCGAAGGCTTCGTCCGCAGTGCGCATGTCGGGCTCGCTGACGATTTCGATGAGCGGCGTTCCGCAGCGGTTGAGGTCGACGTAGGTGCGGGTGGCGGAGTCGGGGAATCCGTCGTGGATGCTCTTGCCGGCGTCCTCTTCCATGTGGAGGCGGGTGATGCCGATGCGCTTCTTGCTATGGCCGCTGGGGACTTCGATGAAACCGTGTTCGGCGAGGGGCTTGTCGAACTGCGAGATCTGATAGCCCTTGGGCAGGTCGGGATAGAAGTAGTTTTTGCGGGCGAAGATGGAGCGTTCGCGGACCTGGCACTGGAGGGCGAGCGAGGCGAGGGTGGCGAACTCGACGGCGCGGCGATTGAGGACGGGCAGTGCACCGGGGAGGCCGAGGCAGACCGGGCAGACGTTGGTGTTGGGGGGCGCGCCGAATTTGTTGGCGCAGCCGCAGAAGGCCTTGGTCTCGGTGAGGAGCTGGACGTGGACCTCGAGGCCGATGACGGCTTCGTATTTGGCGCGGAGTTCCGGCGTAAGCGTGACGGCGGTGGCCATGGGAAATTTCAGTGTAGCGAAAAGCGCGTGGAACGGCGGTCGGCGCAACGGCGGTTGGCTGGGTGCGGTGAGGGAAAAAAACGGACAGCGAGAATGTTTTTGGAGGCGGGAAGTTGCAGTGCCCGATCCCTGGAGGAAGGTTTTTCGGTGTTGGGAGTCAGGGGCTGAAGCCCGGATCCTTTTTTGGGGGATTTTCGGCGCGATTGTCGTGCCGCTTCAAAACTTGCCGGGCCTGAAGGCCTCTTTGCCGCGCGCCTCATTCACCGGCCTGAAGGCCGGTGCTTCTACCGTCGTGCCGCTTCGCGGCACCCGATGCGGAGGCGAGTTTTTCCGCAAGCTGTGAAGTCGTGTCTTGCTACGAAGGGCCGCTTTGTAACCGCTTGATTCAGGTGAATCGCGGATTGTCGAAGAATTTTGTGCGGTTTTTATGCGGCCAGCGATCCCCTGGCCTGGTGGGCAGGTCTCCTGCACCGGTAACGTCCGGGTTGCCGGTAATTCACCAATCAATTTGCGTGCAGTATTCTGCAAATCGATGCCGATGCAAGTGAAATTCTCTGTTTCCACTCCGGGGGCAGATCGAATCCACTACGTCAATGAACAAGACGTCCGCGTTTTGTTAGACCGTCTACCGCACACACTATGGAGCCGCCTCCGCGCCGTTCACTTCAATGATCGGAGCCGTGGCAACCGCACGCTCGGTTATGTCTCAGCGAGAGGACGAAGGGAGATCGCCTTGTGCGCCCTGCCTCCGCGCGTCGGATTGACAGCCGCCCTCAGGAACGGACAAACACCCGAGCAATTCGGAGCGCGACGGGGGCAAAAATGGCCAGTGTTAGCTGTGCGAAGATTCATGCTCTACGACGTATTTCTTCATGAACTTGGGCATTTGCAACTGATTAATGAGAGATCGTCCTCTGCCCGGCTGAAGTATGCGCACGAGAAGCTCGCTCAGTCGTTCGCGATGGAATGGTGCGACAGGCTCTGGTCGAATCCCTTCGAACATCCCGATCCAGTGCACAACCCTCCCTCACCCTATGAAGATAATTCTCTTGCAGTTGAAGCAATTCTCGCAAGACACTAAATGCGCAGGTTTCCGGTCGGATTGTCGGCAACCAGGAAATTTAGGCCGCAATCGTAGTTCCTGCTCGCAACGACTTGCCTTTTACGTACTACGTCTTCGCGCTCAAAGATAGGTGCCTACCCGCGATCTGTGAATGCTACCCTGAGCAGATCCGAGCGCAGAACTGAGCCGAATCCCCCCGTTTCTGTCTCTTCCGTTCGTTCCTCTTTCGCCAGGCGAAGGAGGCTCAATCCGCGGTGGAGGAAGTACCCATGCGCTGTGCCATGCGCGTTTCCGATGCAATGAGATTTCTGCGGATCGCTGCCGTGCCTGCGATCCTGACGATCCTGCTGATCCCGGGCTTTGTCTCGGGTCGAGCGCAGGAAAAACCCGCCGGCCCGTCGAGTCCGGTCCAGTTGCAGCCCTATACCTCGTCCGATCAAAGCGCTTCTGCCGGTGTGCCGCAGGGATGGAAAGTCACGGGTGCCGTGAAAGGTGCGATCGCGATGGCGGGACCCCAGGGCGAAGCGGTCACGCTGGGAGATGTCTTCGTCGCGCACGACGGTCCTTTTCAATTGGGACAGAAAGGCCCGGGAGGCGCGCTGATGAATATGCCCTCATCGGCAAGGCTCACCGACAAGCTGGTGATGATTCTGCAGCAGAATGCGTCGCTGGCGGGCAAGCCGATTCCTCAGGTGAAGTTTCTTTACGTGGCGCCGCTTCAAATGGGAGCGGCCATGGGGCAATGCGGCATGTTTGTTGCCGAAGCGACCGCGGGTTCCGAGTCAGCCAAGGGAATGGGCATGTTCTGTTCGCTTCCCGAGGACCGCGGGCAGTTTTTCAAGAGCGTTTTGATCCTTGGAACGGCGCCGAATGCGATCGCAGTCCAGACCGTGCCGGCCGTTGAGGCGGTTTTTAAGAGCTACAGGATCGCCCCGGGCTGGGCGCAAAGGATGTTTTCCCCGGTCACACCGGCAGCTACGGCAGCGCCGCAGCCGGGGCTCGGCGGGCCGGACGAGACCCAGATGTTCCTAAGGGCGATGGCGAATAACCAGCGTGCCATGGATATAGGCTTTGCCTGCGCAGACGCGAACATCGTTGGCAACGGATCGAACTGGCAGACTCCGCGGGAGTGCGGAGGGTATGCGCCGAACCCCTAAAGGGAGGCTTTGATTCAGATTTCGAGAACCCATCCCTCCGTGGCTCAAGCCGATTCTTTACCGATCCTACGGCACGGCTGAAGCCGTGCCCTTTCAAAACTTGCCGGGCCTGAAGGCCTTTTTGCGGCGCGCCTCATTCACCGGCCTGAAGGCCGGTGCTTCTACCGTCGTGCCGCTTCGCGGCACCCGATGCGGATCCGCGCTTTTCCGCGAGCTGTGCAGTCGTGCGGCTTCACGTTTCGTTACGAAGGTGAGATCGCACGCAGGAGGGATGGGCAGGGGCGACAGATCAAGGGTTAACTTCAGTGGTCTATGGCACGGCTTCACAGCTTGCGGAAAGAGCACAATTTCGATTCATGCTAAGAACTTCCGGGACGCCACACTCGTGTCGGGTTTCGAAGGTTTCTTTACGGATTGAGGTTCGAGAAGAAGCAGGTCCCTCCGCTCCCCCTTCGCTGCACTCAGGGTCCGGTCGGGATGACAAGGTAAAGGAAGATTAGAAACACCACACCAGCCATCTTTATTGAGGAGAAGGATGCGCGGCGGGGTGTCGGCTGTTACCAGCGGGCTTTGAGTTTGGCGATGAGTTCGTCGGGGTGGATGGGTTTGGGGAAGAGCTCGAAGTCGTGGCCGTCGGCGTGGGCTTTGCGCATCAGCTCGATGGTGGCCGCCTGGCCCGAGAAGAGCAGGATGCGGGCCTGGGGGAATTCGCTGCGGAGACGGATGCCGAGCTCGATGCCGGACATTTTTGGCATGAGGACATCGCTGAGGACGATGTCGGGCTGGAGGTCGCGCGCGGCCACGATGGCCTCTTCACCGTTGTAAGCGGTAGAGGCAGAGAAGCCGTTGTGGTTGAGGATGGTGGCGAGAGTGTCAGCGATGAGGCGCTCGTCATCGACGACGAGGATGCGAGGAACGGCTGGTGAGGTTTCCGGGCCGAGGTTTGTCGAAGGCTCGGGGGGTGGTGGTTGCGGGGTTTCAGACTGCAGCCAGGCGGTGGGTTCGCGCAAGGGCTCCTCTTACGAAGAGATTACATGAGGTGCTGGGGCGGACTTTTGTCCTGCCTGCCACGGTTTTGAGATGCGGCGACCAGGGGGAGCGTCAGTGTGAATGTCGTGCCATGGCGTTCGCGGCTGTTGTCGCTGGTGACATCGATGGCGCCTTTCCAGGAAGTGACGAACTGGCGAACGACCCAGAGGCCGAGGCCGGTGCCGGCGCTGGGCTTGGTGGTGAAGAAAGGCTCGAAGAGGCGTGGGATGTTTTCCTGGGGAATACCGATGCCGGTATCGGAGATGGCGACCACCACGCCGGCGTCGTGCGAAGGGGCGGGACGGACGGAGAGGGTGAGGCGGCCGCCGTCGCGCATGGCATCGATGGAATTGGAGATGAGGTTGGAGAAGACCTGGTGGAGCTCGCCGCGGAGGGCGCGGATGCTGGGAACGATGGAGAAGTCGCGATGGACTTCGATGGCGGCGGCGCGGAGGCGACTGTCGTAGACGGTGAGGACCTCTTCGAGGAGCGCGGGAAGATCGACGTCGACGGGGACTGAGGTTTCGCGGTAGAAGCCGAGGGTGTGGCGGGCGATGTGGGAGACGCGGGTGAGTTCCTTCTCAGCGGTTTCGAGATACTCGCGGATCTTGGCAATTTCAGTGCGCGAGGTGCGGGCGAGATAGATGAGGTTGAGGACAGACTCGAGGGGGTTGTTGATCTCGTGCGCGATGGTGGCGGCGAGCCGGCCGGTGGCGGCGAGTTTTTCGCTGACGAGGAGTTTCTGCTGCTGGATGCGGGTCTCAGTGACGTCCTGACCGAAGAGGGAGAGGCCGTCCGGCGATGGGTAAGCAGTGGCGTGAATCCATCGCTGCGAGGGCTGATAAAAGTCTTCGCTGTGGGTGATCTGGTTGGTGTCCATGGCCTGCTGGAAGGCGCGGCCGAAGGTGGTGGATTCGAGTCCAGGGGCGATGTCCCAGAGGGACTGACCGATGATCTGGGCGGGATCAAAGGCGCCCATGGCGCCGACCTGGCGGTTGGCGTAGCGGACGCGCCAGTCGCGATCGACGAAGACAAAGCCCTCGGAGATGCTTTCGAGGATGGAGCGATATTGCTGCTCGGCGTTTTCGGCTTTGGTGCGGAGCTCGCGTTCTTTGGCGGTGAGCTCGTGGCGGAGGCGCTGCATGGAGATGTGGGAAGTGACGCGGGCGAGGAGTTCGCGGGCAGTGAAGGGCTTGACGAGATAGTCGTCCGCGCCGGCCTCGAGTCCTTCGGACTCGGCTTCTTCACCGGCGCGGGCGGAGAGCATGAGGATGGGGATGGTGGCGGTGGCGGGATCGGAACGCAGGGCGCGCAACAGCTCAAAGCCGTTCATGCGGGGCATCATGACGTCGGTGAGGACGAGGTCGGGAGGATTTTCGCGCACGGCGGCTAAGGCTTTTTCGCCGTCGGCGACGACGGTGACGCGGAACCTGCGGCTGAGGAGGCGCTGGACGTATTCGCGCATGTCGCGGTTGTCATCGGCGAGCAATATATGGGCGCGCTTTTCCTGGTTCTTCGGGTCGAGGAGGACGCCGAGGTCTTCGTAGGCGAGGTCTTTGACGAGGGGCTCTTCGCGGAGGTCTTCGCCAGGGAGCCAGCGGAGAGCTTCCTGGACATAAGGAGCAGCGCCGAGGGTGCTGTCAGCTCGCTGATCGGCGTCGGCAACACGGTCGTTGGGAAGATGCGCTGAACCGTAGGGGATGCGGACAGTGAAGGTGGTGCCGGCGCCGAGTTTGCTGCCGACGTCGACGGTGCCGCCATGGAGGCGGACGAGCTCATCGACGAGGGCGAGGCCGATGCCGGTTCCTTCGTGGGTGCGGCCAGGGGCGCCTTCGATGCGATGGAAGCGCTCGAAGACACGGGGGAGTTCGGACTCAGGAATGCCGGTGCCGGTGTCGCGAACGGAAAGCTCGGCGTAACCGGGCGTGGGGCGAAGGGTAAGCTCGACGGCTCCCTGCAGGGTGAACTTGAAGGCATTGGAGAGGAGATTGAGGACGATCTTCTCCCACATATCGAGGTCGATATAGACGGGTTCGGGGAGGGGATCGCAGAGGATGCGATAGGCGAGGCCGGCGCGGTCCATGGCGGAGCGGAAGACGCTGGCGAGCTCGATGGTGCGAGCGCAGAGATCGACGGGGCGGTAAAGCGCCTGAATGCGGCCGGCTTCGATGCGGGAGAAGTCGAGGAGGGTGTTGACGAGCTTGAGAAGGCGAAGGCCGTTGCGGTGGACGGTTTCGATCTGGATGAGTTCCTGGGGCGGGATGTTCGGGTCGCGGCGGGTGAGAACGTCTTCGAGCGGGCCGAGCATGAGAGTGAGGGGGGTGCGGAATTCGTGGCTGACGTTGGAGAAGAAGATGGTCTTCTCGCGGTCGAGCTCGGCGAGGGATTCGGCGCGGCGGCGTTCCTGTTCGTAGGCGCGGGCGTTGGCGAGCGAGGCAGAGATCTGGCCGGCGACGAGCTCGAGGAAGCCGGCGTACTCAGGGTCAAGCTGGCGCCAGGGGTTGAGGCTGGCGATGAAGAACCCGGCTGGCTGGTCTTCACCCTGGCGCTGACCCTGACGTTGCAGGGGGATCATGGCGGCGCGAGAGGGCGGGACATCCCAGGCTCCAGTGGGAAGGCTGGGGAAGAGGCGCGCGAGATCGTCGATGACGACAATGTTTCTGCCGCTGAGGAGGTCGCCGAGGGGCCAGAGGCTGTCGTCGGGATCGATGTGCAGCGGGGCGGCGGGATGGCCGGTTTCGATACCGCTGCTCGCGTCCAGGCGAAGGCGGCCGTCTTTGTCGAAGAGATACGTGAGGGTGAATGGGAGGTCGCGCTGGTTCTGGGCGAGGCCGTCTTCGATGGCAGAGAGGACATCGGTTTCCGCGATGGCTCCGCTGAGCGCGGTGGCGAGGGAACGGAGAAAGCTGAGGCGGCGCTCGCCGATGATGCGGTCGGTTTCCTCGGTGACGACGCAGAGCATGCCGGTGATGCGGCCGTCGTCGCCGCTGAGCGGGCTGTAGGAGAAGGTGTGGTAGGTCTCCTCGCGATAACCGCTGCGCTCGAGGAAGAGGAGCAGAGCTTCGTCCCAGGTGGCGGTGCCGGTCTGCAGAACGGTTTCGATACGAGGACCGATGTCGTTCCAGATTTCACGCCAGACTTCGTGCGCGGGACGGCCGAGAGCCCACGGATGTTTCTTGCCGAGGGTCATGCGGGCGTAGGTGTCGTTGTAGAGGAAGGTGAGGTCGGGGCCCCAGCCCATCCACATGGCATAGCGGGAGGTGAGGACGATGCGGACGACGGTACGGAGGCTTTGCGGCCAGGATTCGACGGGGCCCAGGGGTGAGGCGGACCAGTCGAAGTTGCGCATGAGAGCGCCGAGTTCATCGTCGCCGGCGAGGAGGCTGTCGGGAGAATTGGGATCGAGGTCGGGGACGGGCGCGGACGGGGAATTCGGCGAGCGGCCTGCGGGGGCGGGCGCTTCGCTGGGAATGGCAGTCAGGGAGGGTGGCTCCGGGCGGATCAAGCAGCAACCTCTTGCAAAATGGTGCGCAAATGAAACTACCAGCTCAGGGGCGAGCTGCACATTTCCAGCAGAGTCAGGGACTCGCAGCAAAGATGCAGGCGGAGGGGGAAGGGGTTGTATTGGGGCGGTTTGGCGGGCGGGCTCCTGGTGTGGCAGGGATGGCGGGTCGGGGGCCAGCCGGGCAGTGTTTTTTCAAAATGGGATTTGCGAGTTTGAGCCGTTACTTTTGGGGTTGAGGCGAGGAGGTTTGTTCTTGAGTTTTTGGTGGCAGCGGCTTCCGCTACTTGCTATGGGGTGAACCTGGCGAAACTTGTTTTTTGGGGTCCGGAGTTTTTCCCAAAATGGGCGTGGCGAGGTTTGAGTCGTTACTTTTGGGACTGGAGCGAGGAGGTTTGTTCTTGAGTTTTGGGTGGCAGCGGCTTCCGCTACTTGCTATGGGGTGAACCTGGCGAAATTCGTTTTTGGGTTTTAGAGGTTTTTCCCGGAATGGGAAGGGGGATTTTGGGCCGTTAGTTTTCGAGACTGGGGTGAGCCCGGTGGAAATTGTTTTTTGGGAGGGCGGAGGAGCAGGGGGGCGAGCGGAGCAGTTGACAGATGCTTTCCGTGGAAAGCATAATAGTGTCCATGGAAACTAAATCCCCATCGCGATCAGCATCGCAGCGCCAGGCGGCCGGACTGGAGAGCCATCTCGGATACTGGTTACGGCGGGTTTCCAACAGGGTTTCGGGGGATTTTGCGCGGTCGCTGCACGAAAAGCAAACTTCGGTCGCCGAATGGGTTCTGTTGCGGCTGCTCTATGAGCGCGAGCAGGCCACGCCGGGCGCGCTGGCCGAAGCCGCCACTATGACTCGCGGGGCAATTTCGAAGATCGTCGACAAGCTGCAGGCGAAGGGGTGGATCAGGAGCCGGGCGAACCCGGAGGACAACCGCGGGCAACTGCTGAGGCTGACGCGTGCGGGGCGGCGGAATGTTCCCGAACTGGCAGGAATCGCGGATCGGAACGATGAGGAGTTCTTCGCCTGTCTCGATGCCGGAGAGCGAGCTGCTCTGCGCCGTTTGCTTTCGAAGCTGGCAGAGCATCACGGGATCCGGGAAGTTCCGGTGGAGTGAAACGCAGGATGGAGAATTCGCAGCAGGACAACTGCAAAGGAGAAAGTCCGATGAGCAAAGCAATCGACAATCTGATGAAGGCGATGAGGCGAGGCGCGGCGATCCGTCCGAAAGTGGGAGGATTTCCGCATCTGGCGGAATGTTTGCGACAGGCGGGAGTGACGCGCAACCAGTGGTCTCTGCCGTCGTGTCAAAGTTTGTTCATCACCGGCGACGGACCGGTCGTGATGCAGGGTACGCCGCTGGTATCGGGCGCTGTGGATGTGCCGGCATTCGACCGCGACGCGCTGATAACCGCATTACGGACGGACCAGGCGGGAGAGAGCACGTTCCCGGAGTTTCTCGAAGCCAGTTGGCGCGCGGGTGTTGTTCGCTATGAGGTCGATTTTGCGGCGCGAACCGTAGCCTACTTCGGTTGCAACGGCGAGGAATATATCGAGGCGTATCCGGCGGTTGAGATCGGTTACAACGCGGGGCTGGAGTATGCTGTTGGCCGGATATGACCAGCACAACGAGACGGACTTTTCTGAAGTTATCGGCGCTTTCTTCAGCAGCGGCTTTGCCTGGGCCGCTGCGGACTTTTGCGATGAGTGGGACTACGGGCACAGGTGCGGATTCGGCTCCGGCAGTGGGCGAGGTGAAGGCGTGGCGCACGTCGAAGACCGAGGAGTTCCAGTTAGTGGAGGCGCCGGCATGGGAGAGCGGCGCGGGGGCGGGGGCGATGAGCATTCACCTCGATCCGGGCACGCGTTATCAGGAGGTGCTGGGGTTTGGGGCGGCGATGACGGACGCTTCCTGCTATCTGCTGGCGCAACTGGATGCAGAGAAGCGGCGCGCGATTTTGCAGGACTGCTTTGGACGGAATGGGTTGCGATTGTCGGTGGCGCGGACGACGATCGGGTCGAGCGACTACTCGCTGAACGCTTATAGCTATGACGACACGCCGGAAGCGGATCCGCAGCTGACGCACTTCTCGATCGATCACGATGTGAAGTACATTTTGCCGGTGCTGCGGGAGACGCGGCAGGTAAATCGGGAGACGTTTTATTTTTCGTCGCCGTGGAGTCCGCCGGGGTGGATGAAGTCGAGCCACTCGCTGCTGGGCGGGTCGATGCGGAAGCAGTATTTGCCGGTGTATGCGGAGTACATCAAGCGATTTCTGGAGGGATACGCGAAGGCGGGAGTGACGATCGACGCAATCAGCGTGCAGAACGAGGTGGACACCGACCAGGACGGGCGCATGCCACAGGCGCTGTGGGGCCAGGAATACGAGATGGAGTTTGTGAAGGCGCATCTGGGGCCGGCGCTGGAGAAGTCGGGGATGAAGACGAAGATCTGGATCCTCGACCACAACTACAACCTGTGGGGGCGCGTGGTGGATGAGCTGAGCGATCCGGATGTCTACAAATATGTAGACGGCGTGGCGTGGCACGGGTATGTGGGCGGGCCGGAGTCAATGACGCGAGTGCACGATCTGTTTCCGGAAAAAGAGCGCGTACTGGACCGAGGGCGGACCGGACTACACCGATCCGGCGTATGCGACGGACTGGAGCCAGTGGTCGTCGACGTTTAGCGGAATTTTGCGGAACTGGGCGCGGGCGATTGTGAGCTGGAACCTGGTTCTGGATGAAAAGGGGCGGCCGGACATTGGGCCGTTCAACTGCGGCGGCGTGGTGACGCTGGACTCGAAGACACACGCGGTGACGAAGAGCGGACAGTACAAGGCGTTCGCGCAGTATTCGCGAGCGATTGAGCGCGGGGCGCGGGTATTTGCGTCGCGGGGTGAAATTCCGGGGATCGATCATGTAGCGGCGGAGAATCCGGACGGGAGCAAGGTGCTGGTGCTGACGAATCAGAACGGCGGCGAGCAACGGATGGAGGTGTTGCTGGCGGGGAACAACATGAAGGTGACGCTGCCTCCAGATTCGGTGACGACGGTGGTTTGGTGAGGAGAAAAGCTGGGAGTCAGGAGCCGGGAAGCTGCTTTCGTGCGGATGAGTTTTGCGTTGGCCTCGATTGGAGGGGGCCGGGCGCGGGCTTTCCCACAATGGGCCGGGCTGGGTACTTTCGAGTTGAGCGGTGGTTCATTTGAGTGGACGCCGGGGGGGATAAGGGCCGAGGCTTCTTGCTATGGGGTGAACCTGGCCGGGCGCGTAGTTTTTGGGGCGCCGGTTTTTTCGGGGGTTGGGGTTTGTTTTGGGGCTGGGGTTGGGTTTGGGGCCGGGGTTGGGTTTGGGGCCGGATGGGGTTTGGGTTCGGCTCGTTTGGTTGGAAGATGCACTCTGGAATCCCGAACGCGAGGGCGAGCTCAATCGCCTCGACCTGTTTCATCGTCTCCGCGCATCGATGGGACAAGTTTTATCGCTTCCGTGCCTTCACAAAGCGGAACAACAGCAAGGACAGTGAAGCGACGAGCGCGATTTCCAGCGGAGGGCGGAGGCGGGTGGGGATGGGCATTGCTGCACCCGCTCCGGTAAAGACAGCCAGGCAGGCTCCAAGGCGAGGGGACGAGTTTTATCGCCTCCGTGTCTTCACAAAGCGGAACAACAGCAAGGACAGTGAAGCGACGAGCGCGATTTCCAGCGGAGGGCGGAGGCGGGTGGGGATGGGCATTGCTGCACCCGCTCCGGTAAAGACGGCCAGGCAGGCTCCAAGGCCAGGGGACGAGTTTTATCGCCTCCGTGTCTTCACAAAGCGGAACAACAGCAAGGACAGTGAAGCGACGAGCGCGATTCCCAGCGGAGGGCGGAGGCGGGTGGGGATGGGCATTGCTGCACCCGCTCCGGTAAAGATGGCCAGGCAGGCTCCAAGGCCAGGGGACGAGTTTTTATCGCTTTCGTGCCTTCACAAAGCGGAACAACAGCAAGGACAGTGAAGCGACGAGCACGATTTCCAGCGGAGGGCGGAGGCGGGTGGGAATGGGCATTGCTGCACCCGCTCCGGTAAAGACAGCCAGGCAGGCTGCAAGGCACAGGACGATTTTTATAGCCTCCGTGTCTTCACGAAGCGCAGCAACAGCAAGGACAGTGAGGCGACCAGCACGATCTCCAGCAGAGGGCGGAGGCGGGTGGCGATGGGAATCGCTGCACTCGCTCCGATAAAGACAGCCAGTCAGGATGCCAGGCACAGGGGACGAGTTTTATCGCCTTCGTGCCTTCAGGAAGCGGAACAACAGCAAGGACAGTGAAGCGAGCAGCGCGATTTCCAGCAGAGGGCGGAGGCGGGTGGCGATGGGCATCGCTGCACCCGCTCCGGTAAAGAGAGCCAGCCAGGCTGCAAGGCACAGGGGACACTTGGGCAGGAGCACGAGCAGTGCGCCCGAGCCGGCACAACCGCTGAGGCTGCGCCATCCGCTGCGCCGAGGCCGGAAGGACTGGGGTTTCTGTTCCGCGTGTGCCATGCAGCAGTTCATTGTGTCCTCCTTCGAGCCGCACTTCGGGCGGCTTTAGTGGCAGGCGTGCTCGGGTTGCGCGGCTTCGTAGCGGTCGTGGTGTTTGACCCAGGCCATGGGCCAGGGAAGCGAGTCCTCGTCGCGACCCTTTGGGGCCAGGTCAAGCAAGGAGTAAACGCCGAGGGTGGCTTCGAGACCGCGACCATAGGTTGAGTAGGTGTGGTAGATCGCGCCATCCCCATCCTTATAGAAAGCGCTGAGGCCGGGGCACTCGTCACTGTAGGGGCGAGTGGTGCCGAAGTTGTAGCCGTTGCTTTCCATCTCTTCTTTGGCGAAGGAGACGGCGAAGTCGTGATTGAAGCTGGTGGCCTGCGAGGAGACCCACGGCGCAGACCAACCCATCCTGTTTTTGAAAGGCGTGATCTTCTCCAGCGGGGCGCGCGAGACCAGGGCAAAGGCGGCATCGCGCTGGGCGAGGTGGGAGACATTTCCGTTCATCGTGTCAGTAGCCATGGAGCAGGAGGGGCAGCCCTGCTCCCAGTCGGGGCCGAACATGAAGTGGTAAATGATGAGCTGGGTCTTGTCGCCGAAGAGGTCGGCGAGGGTTTTCTTTCCTTCGGGCGAGTCGAAAACATATTGTTTGTCGACGCGGACCGACGGAAGCTGCTGGCGCTCGTGCACCAGCGCATCGTGCTGATGGGTGAAGGTTTTCTCTTTGGCGAGGAGTGCGCGGCGCGCATCCAGCCACTGCTGCTGCGATACAACGGTGTGTTCTGTCATGGCGTTCTCCTTTGGGGTTGGGCGAAGATCCCTGCGAGTTCAAAAACGCAGGGGCTGAAGCCTGGATTTTTTGCACCCATTCGGCACGAGTGAACTCGTGCCCTGTTACAAAAGCCGCTGGGATCGCGCAATCCCGGCCTGCTGTGTCGAACCGCAGGCCTTGCGTTGTTCATCGAACGGCGTTCGTCTTCTCTGTCGACGCTCCTTACTTCGAGGCGGCCGCGGTGCGGATGCGGTCCAGCATGGTTCCCCAGCCGTGTTCGACCAGCGTCCACTGTTCGCGAATCTGCGGGTCGAAGGCGATGTAGCCGAGGGCACGATGAGTAAACCTGAGCCGCGTGACGCCGTTCTCCTCGCTGAGCTTGTACTGCACGTTGGAGATGGCCGGTTGCGACATGAAGAGCGGGCCGCTGATTTCAAGCAGCGAGGGGGGCTTGATGGCCTGGACGTTTCCCCACCAGTGGCCGGTGTTGTTGCCGAGGTCGCGGAACCAGCGGCCGCCGGGCCAGGCTTCGAGCTTCATCGGCATAGGGGTGCCGGGCGTGTGGTTGTTGGGCCCCAGCTCTTCGAGGATGGTTTCGAAGACGATGCCGATGGGGGCGGCGATCTCTTCTTCGCGAAGAAATTCCAGGGTGTGGATGGTTTGTTCGGTGACTGTAACCGGCATCTCGTTCTCCTCGTTTAGCGGTCCTGCTTCTGGTTTTCACGCGCGATGCGTTCCATGGCCTTTTGCTCGGCGCGTTCCTTGATGCGGTCGATCTGGCTGTTCCAGTAGCGCTCGAAGATTTTGACCCACTCATGAATGGGCCTGAGTTGCGCCGCATCGAGCTTGTACATGCGGTGCTGGCCGCGCTTGACCACCGTGACGACGCCGACCTTGCGCAAGACGCCGAGATGTTTGGAGACGGCGGGCTGGGCTAGGCGCAGACGGACGACGACGTCGTTGACCGGCCACTCCTTGCCGTCGCTGAGCAGGCCGATGATTTCGCGGCGGCGTGGCTCGGCGACAGCGTTGAAGACGTCGGTGGTGGTAGCGGCGCGTGCCATAATTTGTATATTCCTATATAGGAATATATTTGTCAAATCGGATGAAAAGAAAGTTTGGTAGGTGGATTTTGAGTCAGGATTCAGGTATCGACTGCGGCAATTACTTCGACCAGGGCGGGACGACGCCGGTCATGCGGGCGTAGGCGATGAGCTGGCCCATATGTTCATTGGCGTGAATGATGATGCGCAGATACATCCAGTCGACGGTGGAGTCGCGATCCCCGATGTGGACTTTGATCGCCAGGTGCTGCGGGGTTTCTTTGAGATGGGCTTGTTTGATGGCGTCGAGCGAGCGCTTGAGCCACGCGATGACTTCGGGCTTGGTGGTGACGGTCTTCTCGGCGTCTTCTTTGAGATCGGGTGGCATTTTGGGGCCGGTGATGCTGAGGAGATAGAAATTCGCGAGGACGATGTGCATGTAGACCTCGCTGGTGGAGCGGACTCCAGGCGCGGGGCGCCACGCGAATTTCTCGGGCGGCGTGGCTTCGGCGAGGGCGATGAGCTGCGCGGAGGTGTGCTGCCATTCGGGGTCGTAGCCTTGCCAGAGGCCGGCGAGGGGATCCTGGGCGTGGGCTGTTGGGATGGCGGGAAGGAGGAGGGCGATGAGGAGGAGAGCGCAGGAGTAGAGGCGGGGCATGGTGGCTCCTTTCGGGGGATGCTATGGAGAGTAACGCGAGTGCCGATTTAGATAGCTTGGCCTGAGGAAGCCGGGGCTGAAGCCCTTCCTGTTTGGAGTGTCATTCCCCGGCCTGAAGGCCGGGGCTTTTACCGTCGTCCTGCTTCGCAGGACCTTTGATTGTTGGAATCTCCGTCCCGCCTCGCAGGGTCTTTCATTCTTTGTTTTTGTAACCCTGCCAGAGGTATTCCAGGGCTTCGGGTAGGGTTTGTAACTTTGTTGCGTGGTCTACGTGGCCTGCGTTGGGCGCGAAGAGGAACTGGTAGTGGTAGTGCTTCGCGGCGAGGACTGCGGCCATCTTTTCGTTGGCCACAACCCAGTCGTGCATGTTATCGCGCATGGCGTTGGGGTTGTAGAGATCGCGGTCGCCTACTTCCATCCAGATACGGATAGGTTTGCGCGGGGAGTTAGGAATGATGTTATCGACGAAGCCCCAGGCGCCGTGCGGAGTTTCGGGATTCCAGGGCCACTGCTGGTTGATCCATGTGCCGGAGTAGGCGAGGACGCGGTGGTAGAGCTCGGGATGATACCAGGCCATGATGAGCGAGACCGCTCCGCCTGAAGATCCGCCGGTGGCCGCGCGACCGTCGGGATTGTGCGTGAGCTTGACGTTGCACTTCGATTCGACGAGGGGGAGGACGACGTGCTCGACCCACTCGGCGTAGTGGCCGGACATGGTGTCGTACTCGAGTCCGCGCTCGGAGCCCTGCGCGTCACCGCCGCCGTTCGCGATGGAGATCGCGATCTGGACGGGAACTTTGTGCGCGGCGATTAAGTTATCGAGGACGGTGAAGAGGGTGCGGTCGGGTCCGTCGGCGCCGACGATGAAGGGGGCTTCGGTGCCGGGCTTGTATTGCGCGGGGACATAGACGGCGATAGTGCGCGTCCAGGGATGCGGATGCGAGGTAGTAACGACGGGGCGCTCGGGGTGGTCGGGATCAGCGGAGACGGATGTGCCGGAGTCGCGCGCGATGCCGGGGTAATATTTGTCGCCCTCGGAGGTGAGGGTGAGTTCGGTGACGATGCCGTGGGGGACGTCGGCGTGCTCGGAGGATTCGGGTGCGGCGGGATGTGTGGGGCCGAGGATGAAGTTGCCGTCTTTGTTGGCGGGCGGAAGGGTGCCGTCGGGAAGTTCTGTCGCTTTGACGTATCCCGCAGTGTGGGGATCGCGGGTGGGCGGCGTGGGGCGGGGCTGTTGGGCGAGAGCGAGAGGCGCGAGGGTCGGGATGAAGAGCGCGGCGAGGAGCAGAATGCGGGGCATGGGTCTCGATTTTAGTGGAGGCCGGCGCCGCGTGGGATCAGAGGATTTGACGGTAGACGATGAAGCCGGTGCGCTCGGCGAGCTTGTCGTAGACGCGCTGGGCGGTGTGGTTGGTTTCGTGGGTGTGCCAGTAGACGCGGGATGCGCCGGCGCGGCGGGCTTCCTGATGGACGGCATGAATGAGTGCAGTAGCGACGCCGCGTCCGCGAGCCGCTTCGGTGGTGAAGAGATCCTGCAGATAGCAGACGGGTGCGATGGAGATGGTGCTGCGGTGGTAGAGGAGGTGGACGAGGCCGAGGAGCTGGCTGTCGCTTTCTGCGACGAGCGCATGCATGGGTTCGTCGGGATCGAAGAAGCGGGACCAGGTGGCGCGGGTGACGTCGATGGGGAGCGCGGTCGGGCCGGATCGTCCGTAGAAGGCGTTGTAGCCGTCCCAGAGGATCCGCCACTGGTCGTAGTCGGCGGGGGCGAGGGGGCGGATGGTGAAGCTGGGTTGGGGCGTCACGAAGCGAGTTTAGCGGGAAGAACTGCACCCTGCGAGGGCGATGACAGCGGGCCTCCCACATCTGCCAACGGCGGTCAGATATGGGGCACCCGGGTTTCGTGGCTGTTTAGGAAGACGTCAATAGTGCGTCGATGGCGTCGTAGCCGGTGGGGAGTTTGATGCCCTGCTTTGTGGCTCCCGCGGCGAGCAGGGCGGCGACGGAGTCGGGTTGGCGGCGGCGCTTCCAGTACGAATCGATGCAGGCTTTGACGGCGAGCTGGAGCGGGGTGCGGTTGCGGGCGTCGGCGAGATTGACGTTGGCGCCGCGGGCGATCAACTCGCGGACGACGTCGTGGTTGGCACGCCAGGCGGCGCTGTGCAGGGCAGTGGAGTTGCGGGTGATGTCGAAGTAGGGATCGCCCTCGGGCCAGAGGGCGTCGACGGGGATGCCGAGGTCGAGGAGGGTGCGGACGCCTTCGAGAT
Source organism: uncultured Acidobacteriaceae bacterium (assembly GCA_963705765.1). Taxonomy (GTDB): domain Bacteria; phylum Acidobacteriota; class Terriglobia; order Terriglobales; family Acidobacteriaceae; genus Palsa-343. The sequence continues at coordinate 145,728 of CAVPKU010000029.1, forward strand.
TGCCGACGCCGGAGAAGCGGGCGAGGAGGGCGCCACCTATTTGTAACAGTTCCTGTATCATATTTGGGATGGAGGCTGCCAGCTGCCGGCTGGCAGCTTCCAGGTCCGCGAGAGCGCAGGCTGCGACGAGGGCATCGAGCGCGGGTGTGGGGCCTTCGTAGTTGGGAGCGAAGCCGCGGGTTTGGAGATTGCGGAGGATGTCGCCGCGGCCGTGATACGCGGCCATCTGGAAGGCGTTGCGGTTGTTGTCGGTGTTGCGGAGGTAGGGATCGGCTCCGTGGTCGAGAAACATTTCGATCATGATGAGGCCGTTGTCGCGGCGGATGGAGTGCTGGAAGGGGGTGTGACTCCACTGGGTCATGTAGTTGGGGTTGGCGCCGCCGTCTAAAGCGAGGAGCAAACCCTTCTCGTCGTGCCAGTCGGCTTTGCGCGCGGCGAGCCAGGCGAGAGAGCGCTCGTTGCAGCGGCCGGAATCGATGAGGATTTTGACGACGGCGTTGTCGTAGGTTTCGGGAGCGTGGTAGCAGGTCTCTTCGTCGTTGGGGTCGGCGCCGCGTTCGAGGAGCAGTTGCGAGAGGCCGGGATGTTTGGCGAGGCCGGCGGCGGCGTAGAGGACCGACTCCAGGAATTCTTTAGGAGGGTCCTCGTCGAGCGTTTCCATCCAGCCGGTGTTGGGATTGGCGCCGGCATCGAGGAGAACGCGGGCGGAGGCGACGAAAGCGTCGGAGCGCGCTGGATCGAGACGGAGGTAGCGCGAGAAACAGAGGTAGGTGAGCGGGTCCCACCGGTGCGGGCCGCCGGGTTTCGTGGCGAGAGAGGCGTCGCGTTCGAGGAAGGCGCAAAGAGCAGGCTCGTCGGCGAGGAGCGCAGCGGTATAGATGCTGGCGGTGGCAACGTGCGGGTAGCGGGAGAGGATGAGGTTCGCCTGTTGCAATGAGCCGGAGCCGTGCCAGCCGTGGCGTTCGACGGAGGCGAATTCGATGAAGAGCGACTCGGGATCGCGGAGAGCGGCGGGATGGGAGGCGTCTTCGAGGGCGCGCAGGGTTTCGAGGGTTTCGAGATGCGCAGCGAATTTGGGCCACGAGGGGAAGGCGTGGGCGCGGGCGAGGGCGAGCTGCGCGTCGGCGAGGCTGATAGCGGTCAGTTGATCATCGGTGGCTTTGCGGAAGCGAGGATGCCAGCGGCGGAGAAGATCGAGCACGTGGAGGTTACGGGTCTCGACGCCACGGACGATTTCTTTGGCTTGTTTTTTGTATTGTTCGAGGGACGGATGGGCGGGAAGTTCAGGCATACGAAGCTCCTTTCGTGTGGCGCCTCAGGAGTCCGCACATGCGAGGCTGAAAGAAGGTTCGCTGAATTGTGGAGAAGCTAAGGTGGGCACGGCCCTTTCCGCGGACTGGATGCGCCCTTCGCGCTGATTTCAGAGTAAGGGGAGGGCGGCGAGGGGGTCAAGCTGGCGGCTGCTGGCTGCTAGCTTCCGGCTGCCAGCTACCAGCTGCCAGCGGCTAGCTGCCAGCTACCAGCTTCCGGCTTCCAGCTATCCGCTTCCGGCTCGTGACCCTTGTGCTCTTGCAGCCACGCGGTCGGAGCCATGCAATGGATCCATGGCTTACACGCATTTTCGCGATCTGCAAGTTTGGCAACGTTCCATGACGCTGGCGCAGACGGTCTATTCCGCGACGAAGCAGTTTCCGAAGGAAGAACTTTTCGGGCTGACGAGCCAGCTGCGTCGTTCGGCGGTATCGATCCCGAGCAATATTGCCGAAGGGCAAGGCCGAGGTTCCGATGGAAATTTCGCGCTCTTTCTCACGCAGGCGCAGGGCTCCTTATACGAGCTGGAGACGCAGATCGAACTGTCCCGAAATCTGAAGGTGATGCCATCCGATGAGGCGCAGCAGATCCTGGAGCAGGCGAACGAGATCGGCAGGATGATTCACGGCTTGCTTCGAGCGGTAAGGAAAACGCGGCCATCTGTCGGTCAGGCAAAAGCGAGATCGTGATTCATTTGCTGGAAATGAGCGTTGACCCTGGATCAGGCGGGGCGAATCACGCGGCGCGCGACGGTGTGGCAGAAGACGGGGGAGGGGTGGCGGATTCTGTATCACCAGGGGACGGTGGTGACTGGAGAGGACCCGTTCGACTCGCCGCCTTCGCCGACTCGCTCAGGGCAGGGTGGACACGAGGCCTGCGGGAGAGCCGAGGCGATGGATGGCCAGGGACGGAGTTGCGGGACGTCGGGCATGCGGCGGAGAGCGTCGAAGTAGCGAGCGAGGAGCGGAGTTACCTCAGGAACGCTCTTGCCAGGACCGGAGCGAAACATAGCGTGCAGTGCGATGCCGGATAGATGGCCGAGGGCTGCCTCGCGGCGCGGGAGATTTTAGTAACCGCGGTCGGGCTTTGTTGCTGTGCCCCGATCGCCCTCGCTACACGAGCTCGCGGACACGGTCATGGAGCTGGGTGAGAGCGATTTTGGTTCGGTTGGGCTCGCCGCGCATGAGGGATTCAGCGAACTTCACAGCCTGGCTCACTTTGACTTTTGCGGGCATAGGCGGAGTGAAGGGATCGACGACGGCTTCGACGAGGAAGGGACCGTTGGTGGCGACTACGGCGTCGAACTGCTGGCCGCAGGCGGCGGGCTCGGCGATCTGCATGGCCTGGAGGCCGCAGCCGCGGGCAATGGCGACGAAGTCGGCGGGGAAGAGGTCGCAGGCGTATTCAGGATTGCCGAGGAAGATCATCTGCTCCCACTTGATCTGACCGAGGGAGTTGTTTTTGATGACGATGATTTTGATGTTGAGGTTATAAGCGGCGATGGTGATGAGTTCGCCCATGAGCATGCTGAGGCCGCCGTCGCCGATGATGCAGTAGACGGGGCGGTCGGGATAGGCGACGGCAGCGGCGATGGCGTAAGGCAGGCCGCAAGCCATGGTGGCGAGATTGCCGGAGCAGCTGTGCATCTGGCCGCGGAGTGCGGGGACGTAGCGCGCCCACCAGGTGGTGATGGTGCCGGAGTCGGACGTGACGATGGCGTTGGGCGGGATGCGCTTGCCGAGTTCCCAGCCGACGACGTCGGGCTTCATGGGCTTGGCGGAGTCGGTGCCGCGCTTCTCGATTAGCTGTTGCCAATCCTTTTTGGCGCGTTGCGCTTTTTTGAGGAAGCCTTTGTCGTGCGGCTTGAGAAGCGGTATGAGGGCGCGAAGACAGGCGCGCGCACTGCCGAGGAGGGCGACGTCGGCTGGATAGCGAAGGCTGATGCGCTGAGGATCGATGTCGATCTGGACGCACTTGACGGAGCCGGGCGCGGGAAGAAATTCGATGTACGGGAACGACGAGCCAACGATGAAGAGGGTGTCGCAGTCTTCAAGGACGTCCTGGGAGGGCTCGGTGCCGAGGAGGCCGATGCCGCCGGTGGTGTAAGGGCTGTCGTCGGGAACGGCGGCTTTGCCGAGGAGGGCTTTCACGATGGGTGCGCCGAGGAGTTCGGCGACTTTCTCCAGTTCATTGGTGGCATGGAGCGCACCCTGGCCGGCGAGGATGGCGATTTTTTTGCTGCGATTGAGGAGATCGGCGGCGTGCTCGAGGTCCACGGGGCAGGGCAGATTATCCGCAAATGCCGGAGTGGCAGACGTGTGATGTGGAGGGTTGCGGGGTGAACGGTCTTTCTTAACGGATTGGACCTGAACGTCGACGGGGATGGTGATGTGGGCAACGCCGCGGGTCTCAATGGCGGTGCGGATGGCGAGGTCGGCGACAGATTCCATGTGGGCACCGTTCATGATGCGTTCGTTGTAAGTAGTGACGTCGATGAAGAGCTTGTCGAGTGCGACGTCCTGCTGGGTGAAGGTGCCGATGAGGTCGGAATGCTGCAGGCCGGTGATGGCGAGGACGGGAGCGCGGTCCATTTTGGCGTCGTAAAGGCCGTTGAGCAGATGAATGCCGCCGGGGCCGGAGGTGGCGATGCAGACGCCGAGGCGGCCGGTGAATTTGGCATAGGCGCAGGCGGCGAGCGCGGCAGCTTCCTCGTGGCGGACGTGGATGAAGCGGATGCGGTCCTGGTTCTGGCGAAGGGCTTCGAAGACGCCGTTGATGCCGTCGCCGGGTAGACCGAAGACGGTGTCGACGCCCCAGGCGATGAGCCGTTCGACGAGGATGTCGGAAGCATTCATGGATTTGTTCCTCGGTGAGTAGGAAGCGCGGCGGGAAGGGGGAGTTGTCGCGGAGGCCGGAACTGCGTGCGTGAGCCGATGGGCGGAGGGCTGCTCGTTGCTGGAGCGGCGCGCGCGCCGCGTGTCCAGAGCCAGAAAGTGCTATGTTGCCGCGCAGCGAAGCCGCCTACGCTGAAGCCAACTTGCTCACAGTGCTGCAATCCAGGGAGGGGCGCCGTGGTTGGCGGTGGTGAACGGGGTGGTCATCCTTCTGCTGTTGATGACGACGCCGCTGAGTTCGCCAGCGTATGCGCGGAGCGCGACGGCGTGTTTGATCTGGTATGCGTGGCGCGGAAGAAGGCGGGGCTGGCGGGAGTGAAAGAGCAGCTGTTAGCTGCTAGCTGTTAGCCAGTTGCTTTGTCTCGCACGATGGCTTCGACTTCCTGCGAGATTTCGAGAAAGTTATCGGCGGAAAGGCGGAAGCCGAAAGCGACGGAGGAGTGCTATTCTCCGGCCATGCGATGGCTCGGGATGACAGCCGCGTTGGGCATAGTGGTGATGGCGGGCGGACAGACTGGCAGGTCCATCGATGTGCCGGCCAGTGCGCGGATGGTGCTGGAGGCGCACGGGTCGGGTGTGCAGATTTACCACTGCGCGGCGGCGAGCGGTGGCAGCTTTCAGTGGACGCTTGACGGACCGGATGCGCGGCTACTGGATGCGAATAACCACCCGATTGGAACGCACTTTGCGGGACCGACCTGGAAGCTGACCGACGGCAGCCAGGTGCAGGGTACGGTGGTAGCGAGCCAGCCGGCGACGCAGGCGGGAGCTATTGCGTGGCTACTGCTGCGGGCCAAGCCTGGGACGGCGACGGGACAACTGGCGGACGTGGCGTATATCCAGCGGACGGAGACGGAGGGCGGCGGCGCGGATGCCTCGGCATGCCGGACGGGTGCTGACGTGGGGAAGACGTCGCGGGTGCCCTATCTGGCGAAGTACACGTTCTACGCGGAGAAGTGAGGGGTCGCGGCCAAGTCGGCATAGGTGTGGAGGTCTGGCGCGGGCCGATGCGGGCTCTGATGCGGACTTAGGCCGGTGCGGGTTCGCCGCTGATGCGCACGCAGAATCTCCGGCTTATGCCGCGGGGAGCCCAGTCCCCTTCCCATTCCTGTGGTTCTGCAATGAGACACTTTTGCCCTGGCGTAAGCGGCTCTTTCTGGAAAAGACGACGGAGGGGTCGGCGCTAATGGGCGAGCGCCTGGGCATCTGTCTTCTGCAAGTGGTTCTTGCGGAGCAGGAAGGAGAGGAGAAACATGATGCCAGTCGCGATTCCCAGCAGCCAGAATGTGTCGATGTAGGAGAGGGTGGAGGCCTGGGACAGCATGGTTCCATAGAGGCGGGCATAGGCCGAGCCCTGCGCCGCCGCGCCGGCCGGCGAATGCAAACGGCCAGCGAGCACTGCGGTGGAGTTCTGGAAGACTCCGTTGGCGAGGCCGGTGCTGTCGGAGAGCATGACCTGATGGAACTGTGCGCGCCTTGCGAGGACGGTGGTGACGACAGAGGTTCCGATGCTGGCGCCGATGTTGCGCACGAAATTGATCAGGCCGGCGACGGCGTTGCTTTTCTCGCGAGGCAGGCCGAGATACGCCACCATTGTGGCGGGGATGAAGATGAATCCCATGGGGACGTACTGGGCGATGCGGAGCCAGGTGGCGGAGGCGAAGCTCATCTGAAGATCGATGCGCTGGGTGGAGTAGAACATAGCGAGGGTGAGCGCGGCCCAGCCGAAGGCCATGAGGTAGCGGGCCTGAACGACAGCGGTGAGGCGTCCGACGATGGGGAGCTCGACAAGGAGAATGAGGGCCGCAACGGAGAGCACGGCGCCGGCGCTTTCGGCGGTGTAGCCCATCAGCGTTTGCAGGAATTGTGGCATGAGGACGGTGGTCGAGAAGGAAGCGGCGCCGACCATGAGCATCATCACGCTCGAGGTGGCGAAATTCATGTTCGTGAATAATCGCACGTCGAGGATGGGGTTCTTCACGCGGAGCTGGCGGAGGACGAGGAGGACGAGCGAAACGATGGAGATGATGGAGAGGGTAGTGATGAAGCTGGAGCCGAACCAGTCGTCTTCCTGACCTTTGTCGAGAACGATCTGGAGAAAGCCGACGCCAACGGCGAGGAGCCCGAAGCCGAAGTAGTCGATCCTGCTCTCCCGGAGAGTGGTGCGGCCAAGAAACGGCGGGTCTTCGACGAAGGTGAAGACGAGGAAGAGCGCGAGAATCCCTACGGGGAGATTCATGAGGAAGATCCAGCGCCAGGTGTAGTTGTCGGTGATCCAGCCGCCGACGGTGGGGCCGATGGCAGGGGCGACGATGGCGGTCATGCCATAGACAGAGAAGGCGAGACCGCGTTTGGAAGGCGGGAAGGTGTCGGCAAGAATGGCCTGCGCCATGGGCTGAAGTCCCCCGCCGCCGACGCCCTGGATAACGCGCGCCATCAGGAGAAACGGCAGAGTGGGCGCGATGCCGCAGAGGAGCGAGCTGACGGTGAACAGGGAAATGCAGATGAGGAAGAAGCGTTTGCGTCCGATCAGCGACACCAGCCAGCCGGTAATGGGAAGGATGATGGCGTTGGAGACGAGGTAGCTGGTGAGAACCCAGGTGCTCTCGTCGCTGCTGGCGCCGAGGTTGCCGGCGATGTGGGGCAGGGCGACGTTGGCGATGCTGGTGTCGAGAACCTCCATGAAAGCGGCGAGCGAGACGACGCAGGCGATGAGCCAGGGGTTGGCTTTCGGCGTCCACGCGGAGGCGGGATTGGAGAGCTCGGTGCTCACGGTTCTCTGGGTGGATCGTGGGCGGATGAATATCGGGAATTACGAAACGACTATTTTCGTTACTATTGTATCCGATGCGGTAAGGGTCCCGATCGACTCAATTGGATCTGGAGGACGCGGTGAAAGCGAAGGCCGTTCGAGGACGGGGAGCGGAGGGGCATTCGGCGGGAAGACCGCGGAGCGAGAAGACGCGCAAGGCGATTCTGAAGGCGGCGTTCGCGTTGCTGAAGCGCGAAGGGTTCAATGAGGTTTCCGCGCAGCACATTGCAGAGGAAGCGGGTGTGAGCACGGCGACGCTGTATCGCTGGTGGGACTGCAAGCAGGCGATTCTGCTGGATGCATATCTCGAAACGACGCGGCAGATTTTGCCCTACGGGAAGCGCGGGAGTCCGCTGGCGCGGTTACGGAAATACACGCTGCGCATTGCGGAATTTTTGAACAGCGAAAATGGGCGGGTATTTTTGCGGCTGTTGATGGCGATCCAGGAGAATCCCGCGCTGCACAAGGCTTTCTACGAAAAAGTGTTTGTGCCGCGGCGGGCCGAAGGGTGCGGAGTTGTTCAGGAAGCCGTGGTCGCGGGTGAGTTGCCGGCCGGAGTGGATCCCGACTTTATCATCAGTCTTCTGACCGGGCCGCAGATCGTGCGGGCGCTGTTGCAGCAGGAGGTAAATGCGAAGTCGGCGCAAACGCTGTTCGACTTCGTCGTGAGAACTTCTTCAGAACAGCTTCACGCCTCCGGTGCGCGCAGAGGGTGACATCATATCTCCAGGATCACCGGCATGATGAGAGGGCGGCGGCTGGTGTTTTTCTGGATATAGCGTTTGAGGTCGATGCGGATTTTTTCTTTGATGACGCCGTAGTCGGCTTTTTCTTCAGCGCTGGAGGCGTCGAGGGTTTGGGTAACGACCTGGCGGGCGCCTTCCATGAGGCCGGGCTCGGCGCCGACGAAGCCGCGGGAGACGAGCTCGGGCTGGCGCTCCACTTTGCCACTTAATTTGTTGATGGTAAGAATCGGCAGAACGAAACCGTCTTCGGAGAGATGGCGGCGATCGCGGATAACGAGGTCTTCGACCACGTCGGAGGAGGAGCCGGAGTCGATGCAGACGCGGCCGGCGGTGACTTTGCCGCCCTTGGTTGCGTTGTCGCGGTCGAGCTCGACGATTTCGCCGTTTTCCATGACGATGGCGAGGTCGACGACGCCGAGGTTCTGCGCGACTTCAGCATGCTTCTTCAGGTGGCGGTAGTCGCCGTGGATGGGGATGAAGAATTTCGGCTTGAGGAGATTGATCATGAGCCGCTGTTCTTCCTGACTGGCGTGGCCGCTGACGTGGATGAGGCCGGAAGAGCCATCGTCGTAGATGACATCGGCATCGCGGCGGCAGAGATGGTCGATGACGCGGAAGATGGACTTCTCGTTGCCGGGGATGACGCGCGAGCTGAGGATGACGGTGTCGCCGGCGGCGATGCGGGCGTGTTTATGGTTGTCGACGGCGGCGCGGCTGAGCGCGCTCATGGGTTCGCCCTGGGTGCCGCTGATGAGGATCATGACCTCGTGGGGCGAGTAGTCGTTGACCTGTCCGGGATGGATGAGGAGCGAGGAGGGCATGTCGAGATAGCCGAGGTCCTGCGCGATTTCAGTGGACTCGAGCATGGAGCGGCCAACGATGGCGACTTTGCGATTGTGGAGGCGGGCCAGCTCACAAGCGATGCGGATGCGGTAGATCGATGAGGAGAAGCAGCTGAAGAAGAGCTTCTTTTTGGTGCGGCCGAAGATTTCGTCGAGGCGGGGTTTGACGGCCCACTCGCTGGGCGTGTAGCCGGGGCGATCGACGTTGGTGGAATCCTGGAGAAGGGCGAGGACGCCGCGTTTACCGTATTCGGCAAAGCGGTGGAGGTCGAAGGCCTTGCCGTCGGGCGGCGAGAGGTCAATCTTGAAGTCGCCGGTGTGGACGATGACGCCAACGGGGGTTTCGATGGCGAGCGCGACGCAGTCGACCATGGAGTGGGTGACGCGGATGGGCTCGATGGTGAAGGCGCCGAGGGAAAACTTTTCACCGGGAATCATCTCGATGAGCTCGGCGTCGTCGAGGGCGTGTTCTTCGAGCTTGCCGTCAACGTAGGCCAGGGTGAACTCGGTGCCGTAGACGGGGACGTTGAGCTCGGAGAGGATCCAGGGGAGTCCGCCGATGTGGTCTTCGTGGCCATGGGTGAGGATGATGGCGCGGACGTGTTGTTTGTTCTCGACGAGGTAGGAGATATCGGGGACGACGATGTCGACGCCGAGGAGCTCGGACTCAGGGAACATGAGGCCGGCGTCGATGACGATGATGTCGCTTTTATAGCGGAGGGCGAGGCAGTTCATGCCGAACTCGCCGAGACCGCCTAAGGGGATGATTTGGAGTTTTGCGTCGGCCATTTGTTTTGAGGCTTCGGAAGAGGTGCGGGCGCTTTTGCGGCGCACGAGGTTGGTAGGTGGACTGCTGAAACGAGGCAATCACAGGATAACAGCGAATGGACAGAAGTCGTGCCCGGCCAGGAATGAGTTCCGCACGGCAGCCGTGTTTGCCGGGATGTGAAAGCTACCGGGGCTGAAAGCCCTTCATCTCCGGGGACCCGGTTCCACGGCCTAAAGGCCGTGGCTTTTACCGTCGTCCTGCTACGCAGGACAACATGCGGAGCGCGGCAACAGGGATCGGAGCGGGTAAGCGATCTGCTTGCGAAGGCGCAGCAACCGGCACGATTGCCCGATCATGCAACATAAGGCAACCGGTGGATGGTTATTGCTGGGTGGCGCTCGGGTAGTAGCCCTGTTTGGCGTCGATCTCGTAGCCGGAAAGGCCTTCAAGGTGGACGTCGATGACGTGGTACTTACCGCTGATGCTGGGCTGATGGCTGTTGTAGATGAGCGTGTACTGGGTGCGGAGGGAGTCGGTGATTTTGACGAAAGCGGTCTGGATGCCGTTCTCGCTGAGCTCGTGGTCGACTTCGCCGCCGGTGACGAGGGCATAGCGCGGCAGCAGGTCTTCGGGCTGGAGGAAGGGCAGCTTGGTGCGATCGAGATAGCCGATGCCCCAGAGGGCGGAGTCGCCGACGTTGGTGCCGTAGACGGAGATGTTGTGGGCGAGGAGGTACTGGACGACTTCCTTATAGCTGGCCTTGCTGCGGGAGTTCTTGCCGTCACTGACGACGTAGATGACGCGGCGGCGGCCGCGTGGCTCGCTGGAAAGCTGCTCGGCGGCATAGAGGATGGCGTCGTTGAGGGGGTGGACTTCTTTGGGCAGTTGCAATTCGGGGCTGGCGTTGCCGCGTTGCAAGGTCAGGGTCGGATCGGCCGGCAGGCCATTGACCGTCGGACCCGAGGCGAACGGACCGCCGCCCATCGGCACGCCCATCTGCTCGCCGGGTTTCTTTGCCATCTGCAACGCCACGTCCAGGCGGCGACCCTGGGCGGCGGTGAAAGGGGTGATCATCTGCGGGCCGGTGCCGCCGTAGCTGATCACGGAGACGGTGTCGGCGGGGGTGAGGCCATTGCTGACGACGGAGAGGCTCTGATTGACCTTCGACATGATGTCGGAGGGCAGGGTGGCATCGATGACGAAGGCGACGGAGAGCGGGTAGGCGTCGGTGGAGAAGAACGCGATCCGCTGGCGGACACCGTCTTCGTAGACGCGGAAGCGCCACCAGGGCAGGCCGGGGACTTCTTTGCCGTGCTTATCTTTGACGGTGACGGGAACGACGACTTCGGTTACGCCGACGCTGATGGTGGGGACTGGTTCCTGGCCGGGATGACCCATCTGCGGGGGTGCGGTTTGGACTGCATCGGGGGGCGGTGCGGCCTGCGGATTTTGTTGGCCGGGGGCGCCGTCATCCATTTTGGGAGCGGGCTGGCCGGCGGCGGCTGCGCCATCCTGGTCAGGAGTTGCGGCTTTGCCGGGAGGGACCTGCCTGAAGTCCGGCAGGGGCGCGCCGGGCTGGGACTGGGGTGTAGGAGCGTTGGGCGGGGCGGTCTGGTTCTGGGCCTGCGGTGCCGGTGCATCGGGCACATTCTGTGGCGGTTGGGCGAAGGCGGAAAAGGCGGCGACCGCCGGGAAAAGCAAGAAAGCGCTGAGCCGAACTGCCCGCATCACGCCAAAACCCCCTGATCTTTCAAAAACTGTACTGACCCAACATTCTGGACCGCGCCTGTTTCGTCGATTTTGCGTGTCCGGTGGTGCGGAACACGATGCGCGGAACTTCTACCATCTTTAGATGCGTCCTCGAAGCGGCAGACGCCTCAGGCGTATGCTCAAGATTAACAGAGCGATGGCGGCTCTGTTCCGGATACCACCCCAGCGAATAACCCAAGCTTGAACCGCTCCGTCTAAGGCTCATAAGGCTAAGGAGAATGGCCGTGCGCAGGCTGCCTGTATTGATGCTTCCCGTGCTGCTGTTGGGAACCGCTATCCCTCTGACGTGGGGACAGTCGGCTCCGTCACCCGACGCGCCGCCGGTGAGCAATATTCCGGCGGACAATTCGGCGACGGACGAGACGCCCAGGGAGACGCTGAAAGTGACGTCGAACCTGGTGAGCGAGTACTTCACGGTCCGGGACAAGAAGAACGCGCTGATTCCGTTTCTGACGAAGAACGACTGCTCGGTGTTCGAGGACAAGGCGCAGCAGAAGCTGACCAGTTTTGTAGCGGAGGCGAATCAGCCGCTGACGCTGGGGATCCTGATCGACACCAGCGGCAGCCAGCAATATGTTCTGCCGCTGGAGCAGCAGTCGGGATCGGCCTTTCTCAAGCGCGTTTTGCGGGAAAAGGATCAGGCCTTTGTCATCAGCTTCGATGTCGGCGTGAATCTGGAGCAGGATTACACGAACAACGTTCGGGAGCTGGAGCGGGCGCTGAACCATGTGCAGATCAATACGGCGGCGGGCGGCGGGTCGGTGGGGGTGCCGGGGATCGGGCAAGGGCCGATACCCACGCAGGGATCCCCGAAGGGAACGCTGTTGTACGACGCGGTGGATGAGGTTTCCGATCACAAGATCAAGTCGGAGACGGGGCGGAAGGCGCTGATCCTGCTCACGGATGGCGAGGATCAGGGGAGCATCACCAAGCCAAAGCAGGCCATCGAGGCGGCGCAGAACGCGAACGCGATTATCTACGTGATCATGATTGCGGATCGAGGGTTCTATTCGGGCGGCGGATTTTCGCTTGGCTATTCGGGCGACATGCAGATGAAGCAGCTGACGGAAGCAACGGGCGGCCGCGTGATCAACGTGGGCAATAACGGGAAGAAGCTCGAAGACGCCTTCGACCAGATCGAGCAGGAGCTGCGGACGCAGTACGTCGCGCAATACACTCCGATGAACAAGACGATGGACGGTAAGTTCCGGAAGATTGACATTGCCTGTCACGACACGGAGGGGGATCTGAAGGTGCAGGCGCGCAAGGGGTATTTTGCGGTGGGCGAGGAAGAGTGAGGGGTAGGGATTAGCCAATAGCCAATAGGCAATAGGGTATCGTCAACAGGGAAAAGCGCCGGCTAGCCGGCGCTTTTCTTTTTGAAGGTGTTGCCACTCCTCCGCGGTGATCTCCCAGATTTCGCTGTTTTGCAGCCCGGAGACGAGCGCACGCTGCTCGGTGCCGATGCAGCGCATGCCGGTTTTCTCGGAAATGCGGCGCGAGGCGAGGTTGGCGACGCCTTTGGGGGCGCGCAGGACTGGGAAGCCGAGAACATCGAACCAGTAATCATTGACGGCGCAGACGGCTTCGGTCATGAGGCCCTGGCGGCGATGCTCGGGCACGATCCAGAAGCCGCGGTTTTCAGTATCGCTGCGGCTGAGGCCGATGGCGCCGACGATGCGATCGGGATCGGCTTTGAGGCGGAGGGTCCAGTGCCACTCGTCGCCGCGCGCTGAGGCTGGCAGGGCGTGATCGCGGATGAAGGTGAGGGCGCCGTCGAGAGGGATAGGGCCAGGGGATTTTGGCGTTCAGGTACTGGACGATGTCCCACTGGGGAAAGATCTGCTGGATCTGGTCGGCGTCAGCGAGAGCGATGGGGTGGAGGATCAGACGCGGCGTTTCGAGGGAAGGCATCGTCAGCTTCCAGCTTCCAGCTTCCAGCTTCCAGAATCCAGCTCCCAGCTCCATTCGTTCGTGGGCTTTGGCCGGCAGCTGACCGCTGGCTGCCGGCCGCTGGCTTTTTCAGGGACGGACGGTTTTGCTTTCGCCGGGTTTGATGCCGCCGCAATCGGAACTGATGAACTTCGACGAGATGCTGGAGCCCATGGTCATCGGCTGCGGGAAGTTCGGACCGGACATCTTGCCGGCGACGGTTCCATGCATGGCGGTTTCGCTGTCGAGGAACATTTCCACGTGGTAGTTGACGGAGAAGCCCTGATCCATGGAGCACGCGCCATCGAAGGAGAGCTTGTGGGAGTCCTGCTGCATGTTGGAGGTGGTGCAGTTGGTGTTGGGCTGGCGGGACTGCATTTTCGCCATGGAATCTTTCCAGCTTTCGGGGGTCATGCAGGACTGATGAGTGGAGGTGGCGCCGGCCGGGCCCATGCCTCCGGCATTGACGGTGACGGTGGCCTGCCAGAGCCCCATTTTGATGGGAGGCGGAGTAATCCCATCGGGGACCTGAGCGGCGGCGAAGGCGAAGGAGGACAGGAGCAGCAGGAGCGATGTTGCATGGGTGCAACGAAGGTTCATGAACGGCTTCCTCGTGGGCGAGATGCCAGGTGAGCAGGGTTATAGCACGGGAAACGGTGGGGTGGGAACGGAGAAAGCTGGAAGCTGGAAGCAGGAAGGAAGAGACGGGAGACGGAAGACGGAAGACGGAAGACGGGTGCTATTGGCTGGAGGCGTTCTGGACGGCGCCGTTTTGCAACGCCCAGGCGACGAAGCCGTCGGGAGGGTTTCTGACGCCGGCGATGTTGGCGTTGAGGATGACGGCAATGTGCTGCCACGCGATTCCGCTGAGGTCGGCGTCCTGGAGGTCGGCGTTGGTGAGGTCGGAGGCATCGAGAGAAGCGCTGGTGAGATTGGCGGCGGAGAGGTCGGCGTCGCGCAGGTCGGCGTGATCGAAGAGGACGTGCTCCAGCCTGGCGTTGCGGAAGTTTGCGGAACGGAGCTCGGCCCAGGAGAGGTCGGTGCCGGCGAGGTCTGAGTCGCGTAGATCGGCGGCGGTGAAGTTGGCGCGCATGAGTTGGGCGTGGGGAAGGCGCAGTTTTTGCAGGAAGGCGGAGGAGACATCGACGCCGGTGAGGGGGACGCGGTCGTGGTTGAGTTCCTGGAGCGCTTCGATGCGGCCGCCGCTGCCACCCTTGCCCTGAGCGGTGTTGATGACTTGCCAGGCCTGGTAGTGGCGTTGCTGGATGCGGTCGCCGGATTCGGCGAACCAGAAGATGACGCCAATGAGGATAGAAAAGCTGCCGAGGTATTCGAGGACTTCGAGAAAGCTCCAGTTGCTGAGGAGGAATGCGAGCCACTGCCATAGCCAGTCGAGGGCGAGGAACGGGACCAGCCACCGATAACGGATGCGGGTGCGACGCTCGCGCCAGGGCGAGGGGCGTTCGCGGCGATGGTGGAGGATCATGCTCCGTCCTGGAGTTCGCGGCCGATTTCCCAGTGATGACCGAAGGGATCGACGACGCGGCCGGTGCGCCAGCCGTGTTCTTCCGCGACGGGGCGGATGACGCGAGCGCCGGCGGCGCAGGCCTGGGCGAAGACGGCATCGGGATCGGAGACGGAGAGAATCATGCGGGCGGTGGTGCCGTTGAGGGAATCGGGGCTGAAGTTGAGGTGCTCGGGAGACTCATCGCCGACCCAGAATTCTGAATCGCCGATGGAGAGGCGGGAGACGACACCGCCCCCGTCGATGCGGAAGGTCTCGTTCGCAGAGAAGGCGGATTTGTAGAAGTCGACGGCGCGGGCAGCGTCGCGAACCGAAAGCCAGGGGGCGAGGGTGTGGCGAGGCATCGCAGGGATCGTAGCAGAGAGAGAGGAGGCGGTGGCGGGGTTTGGGATGGCGCACAGGGGCTCATGCCCTTTCTCTTTGGGAGTCTGGATGGCACGGCTGAAGCCGTGCCCCTTCACGTTTCGTTACGAAGGTGGGGGTTGAGGCGGGTATGGTTCTGAGACGGGACTCAGGGGCTAAAGCACACTTTAATTTTGGCGGGTTCATGGCAGGGCTGAAGCCGTGCCCCTTCACGTTTCGTTGCGAAGGTGGGGGTTGAGGTACTCTTTCATCCCTGCCTTGCGACGGAGGGTGGGCTGGAGTGAGAGCGCTTCAGGCAGTGATGGCGGCACGATTCGCGACTGGCAGCAGCGCGGCGCCGAGGAGTCCGGCATCGCTGAGCAGGGCGGGGACAACGTGGGTCCTGCCGGGCTCGAAGATATCGGGATCGAGCGGCATGGATTGGCGGTAAACGTAGCTGCCTTCGCGGAGTGTGGCGAACATGCGGGGGGCGAAGAGGGGCCAGGCGGCGGCGGCTCCTCCACCGATGACGTAGAGGGGCAGGTCGAGGGCGTTGACGAGGTGGGCGAGCGAGAGGCCGATGGCGAGGCCGACCTGATCGAAGACGCGGAGGGCGCGCTCATCGCCCGCGGTGGCGAGTGCCGCTACGCCGGATGCGGTGAGGTTCGGCTGGTCCGCTCCAATGCCGAGTTCGAGGGCGATGCGAACTATGGAAGTCGCAGAGGCGTACATCTCGAGGCAGCCGCGCGCTCCGCAGGGGCAGGGGATGCCGTCGGGAAAGATGGGGCCGTGTCCGGATTCGCCAGCAGCGCCCTTCATGCCGTTCCAGATGCGGCCGTCGAGAACGATGCCGCAGCCGACGCCGGTGCCGAGGGTGAGCATGAGGAGCGAATGAACGCGGTGAGCGCGGCCTGCGCCGAGGAGGCATTCACCATAGGCGGCGAGGGCTGCGTCATGTCCGACCTGAACGGGGCGGTCGAGACGGCGCTCGAGTTCGGTGCGGAGGTTGAGGCCGTCGAAACCGGTGAGGTTGGGCGGATGGTGGAGGACGCCGAGGGGCAACTCGATGGGGCCGGGACTGCCGACGCCGATGCCGATGGGATCGCCCTCGTGTTTCTCCATGAGCTGGCGGATGGCTCCGGCCATGTCGTCGAGCACGGCTTGGGGGCCGGCGTGGAGACGGGTGGGGAGATGGATGGTGTCGAGGGATTCGCCGTGCTGGGTGACGGCTGCGACGCGGAGGTTGGTACCGCCGAGATCGACGCCGATCGAATAGGGATTCATGAAAGCACAATCATACGTGAGGGGGACGGGAGCGAGAGGCGAGCGAACAGACGAGCGAGAGGCGAGCGGAAAGCTGCCAGCGAAAGACGTTTAGCGAAAAGCGGTCAGCGCTGAAAAATTCGTGCTGCGGAGCGATGGGCGCGGCTCCACGGGCAAATCGCATATGATGGTGCGGGCGATGCCCGACGCGTTTTCCTGAGCGGGAAGTGCGCGGCTTGCGGCATCCAACGAAGTATCCAGTCGGTTGCAATCATTCCGGGGAAATTCAGCTCACCAAAGAATCAGAGAAGGAGAGAAGCATGCAGAGGACGGCGAGCGCCGTATGGCGCGGAGGTCTGAAGGACGGCAAAGGCACCATTTCGACCCAAAGTGGCGTACTGAAAGATACGCAATATTCGTTTTCGACGCGATTTGAGAATGGGATCGGGACCAATCCCGAAGAACTGATTGCGGCGGCGCACGCGGGGTGCTTCACGATGGCCTTGAGCGCGCAGCTGGGCAATGCGAATCTGACGCCGGAGTCATTGGAAACGACGGCGGAGGCGAAGTTCGAGAAGACCGATGAGGGATTCACAGTCACGGCGATTCATTTGACGACGCGCGCGAAGGTTCCGGGCGCGACGCCGGAGAGCTTTGAGACGGCGGCCAATAACGCAAAAGCCGGCTGCCCGATTTCGCGGCTTTTCAAGGGCAATACGGAAATCACGCTGGACGCGAAGCTGGTTTAGCTGCCATCTGCCAGATGCCAGCTTCCAGAACGTAGATTCGGGCTTGCTGGAAGCTGGCCGCTGACCGCTGACAGCTATTGACACATGGAACCTGTAACGCATTTTTTGACCGGGGCGTGCCTGGGGCGCTCGGGGTTCAATCGCAAGACGGCCTACGCGACGCTGGCGATGACGCTGGCTGCGGAAGCGCCGGATATGGATATGCTGTGGGGCTTTCGCGGGCCGGTGGCCGAGCTGCAGCACCACCGCGGGTGGACGCACTCGTTTGTGGGAGCGCCGGTGGTGGCCGTGGCGACAGTGGCGCTGGTGTGGTGTATCCACCGCCTGCGAAAAAAACAGCCGGTGATTCCGCCGCGGTGGGGGTGGCTGCTAACTTGCTCCTTGCTTGCAGCGCTGAGCCATATTTTGCTGGACTACACGGTGAATTATGGGGTGCGCCCGTTTTTCCCGTGGAAGGAGACCTGGTACGCATGGGGCATCGTCTTTATCGTGGACCCATGGATTTTGCTGGCGCTGACGCTGGCGGTGGTGATGCCGGCGATTTTTGGCCTGGCGGATCGCGAGATCGGTGCACGGAGGAAGCCGTTTCGGGGAAGAGGCTGGGCGATTGCGGCGCTGGTGTTCCTGGTGTCGTGGTGGGGATTGCGGAACGCGGAGCACGCCCATGCGCTGGAAGTGATTCGTTCCGGAAACTACACGCGGGAGCCGCTGATTCGCGTCGCGGCCGAGCCGCACATTGTCGATCCGTTCCGGTGGCGCGTGCTGATGGAGACGCAGGACTACTTCCAGACGGCCGAGGTGCACACGATGGGCGACGTGGTGGATACGGATGCGTCCGCTGACGTGATCTACAAGCCTCCGGTGACGCCGGCGGTGGCGGCGGCGAAGCAGACGTACCTGGGGAAGGTGTATCTGGACTGGGGAAAATGGCCGGTGGTGCAGGATCAGGGGGCGATCCAGGCGCCGGGGGCCGATCCGCCGCTGCCGGGCTGGCACGCGGTCGAGTTCCAGGATTTACGGTTTGGGTATGCGCCCCTGGGAGCGGGGGGCAGGGCGACGCTGAGCGGATGGGTGGTGGTGGGTGCGCACGGGGAGATTGAGGGGCTGTATATGCAGGGGCGTGAGCAGAAGTGACGAGACAGCTGCCAGCGGCCGGCTGCCAGCTACCAGCAGCCAGCTACCAGCCAGCTACCAGCTACCAGCAGGCCGTTGTCAGAAGAAGCTGGAAAGCTGGAAGCCGGAAGCCGGAAGCTGGAGGCCGGAAGCTGGAGGCCAGCTTGTTCATGATGTCAAGGGAATGGTTGATGGGATTGCAAGTGCGCCTTGACCAAAGGGTTCCGGGTCCGCAGAATGGGAACAGGATTTGATTCTGGACTGATGAGGGAATGATGGCCGCATATTTGCTGTTGGTGCTGGCGGTTTTGAGCCGGGTGGTGCCGTTTCCGGGGATGAACTTTACGGCGGTAGGCGCGGGGCTGCTGTATTTCGGCGCGCGGCGGCCGCTGCGTGAGATGGCTCTGCCGGTGCTGGCGCTGATGGGCTCCGATGTCTACCTGACGATCTTCGCGTATCACTACCCATGGCACACGAGCCAGTACCTGATCTCGTGGGCATGGTATGTGGGCGTCGTGGTGTTGGGGCGGATTCTGCTGCGGAAGCAGGTGACGGTGACGCGGGTGCTGACGGCTCCGGTGCTGGCGTCGACGTCGTTCTTTCTGATCAGCAACTACGCGGTGTGGGTGGCGAGCGTGATGTATCCGCACACGATGGCCGGGCTGGGTGCATGCTATGCGGCGGCGCTGCCGTTCTACCGGAACGATCTGCTGTCGACGACGCTGATTACGGTGGTAGCGTTTGGGGCACCGGTGCTGGTGTCGAGGATGACGGACCATCGGGCGCAGAAGATCGCGGCCTAGTTTTTGGGATTGGAGTTGACGGCGGCCACCTTCGGGTGGCCGCTGGTGTTTCTGGTGGGGGTCAGGCTTTCGTTGGCGTTTCCCAGGCGGGCGTGGGGCGCTCGCTTTCGGGGAGGTCGCGGCCCTTGACGCGGTCGTAGAGGTACTCATCGCTGACGGTGCCGAGGGCTTCGTTGTAGAGGGTAATGGAGCCGGTGACTTCTTTGAGTTCTTCGACGAAGGTGTGGAGGGTTTTGAGACGATCGGCGGTGGCGGGAAGTTCGACCCTGCTGGTCTTGAAGAACTTCTGAAAGCCGCGATCGACGAGCTGAGCGATTTCGCCGTTGATCACCGGGCCGGGGCGCACAGCCATGCGGAGTCCGGCGATGTTGTCGGCCTTTGCGAGGACGATGGCGGAGCCGTATTTCGCAATGCGCTGTTGATTTGCGTCCCCGCTGACGGGCTGAACATCGAACTGTAGGCGGCGGAGTTCGCTGAGAACTCCATCCCACGTGCGCTGGCGCGGCTTTTTGAGCATGAGTGCGGTTTTCATGAAGAATGGGCCAGCCGCTACACTGAAACTGGGCAGCGGACTGTAGTTTCAGGGTCGCACACGGGGGCGACGGCTGCAATCGTACGGAAGTTTCCCAGGGGATCACGACTCACGATGGCGACTTTGGCCGCAGCCAGAACAGATTAACCGGGCTCGACTTTGCTCGATCGCATCGGGAACACGCCGCTGGTGCGTCTGGAGCGGATTGCGGCGGAGCTGCCGGGCGTGCAGATTCTGGGCAAGGCGGAGTGGACCAATCCTGGGGGATCGGTGAAGGACCGGGCAGCGATGGCGATCGTCCTCGACGCGATGCGGCAGGAGAAGCTGTGCCCGGGGACGCGCCTGCTGGATGCGACGAGCGGGAACACAGGGATTGCGTACGCGATGCTGGGCGCGGCGATGGCGTTTCCGGTGACGTTGTGCATGCCGTCCAATGTGTCGCCGGAGCGGAAGCGGATTCTGAAGGCCTATGGGGCTGAGGTGGTTTGGACCGATCCGGCGGAGAGCTCGGACGGTGCGATTCGGAAGGCGCGGGAGATGGCGAAGGATCCGCAGTACTACTACGCCGATCAGTACAGCAACGAGGCGAACTGGAAGGCGCACTACCGGACAACGGCGAATGAGATTCTGCGTCAAACCGATGGGCGGATCACGCATTTCGTTGCGGGACTGGGGACCAGCGGGACATTCATGGGCGTGACGCGGCGGCTGAAGGAAGTGAATTCCGAGATCGAATGCATCTCGATGCAGCCGGACTCGGCGTTTCATGGGCTCGAAGGGTTGAAGCACATGGCGACGGCGATTGTGCCGAAGATCTACGACCCTGCACTGGCGGATCGGAACGTCGAGGTGGAGACCGAAGCGGCGTACGCGATGGCGAAGCGACTGGCGCGGACCGAGGGCATGCTGGTGGGGATTTCGGCGGCGGCGGCGGTCGTTGCGGGGCTGCGGATCGGCGAAGAGCAGGCCGCGATGGGAAAAGGAGCAGTGATTGTTACGATTCTGCCGGATGCGGCGGATAAGTATCTGAGCGAACGGTTCTGGGAGGAGTAACGGGTGTTGCGGCTGAGCCAGCAGGTGTACGACGCGATCCGGGAACACGGCGAGGCGACCTATCCGCATGAGTGCTGCGGGGTGCTGCTGGGGCGGTTTCTGACTGAGGACCCTGGACCGGTGAATGAGGTGGAGGAAGCGATCCGCGCGGGCAACACGCGGACGGACTCGGCGCACAATCGCTACAACATTGCACCGCAGGAGTTGGTGAAGATTCAGCGGATCGGGCGGGAGCGGGGACTGGAGATTGTGGGGTTCTACCACTCGCATCCAGATCACCCGGCCCAGTGGTCGCCGACGGATTTTGCCGAGGCGCACTGGCTGGGGTCGAGCTACGTGATCACGGCGGTGGAGAAGGGCGCGGCGCGGCAGACGAATTCGTTTCTGCTGATGGGTTCGACCGAGGACGATAAGGCCTTTGCCAATGAGGCGATTGAGGTGACGGGGCAGCTGGATCCGGGTTTGGAGCCGGAATCCGACGAACAGCTCCGGCAAGACATTGCTTAGGGTTTTGTTGCACAATAGAGGGTGAAGATGGCTTTGCTTCCCGAGACCGACCTGATGCGCACGCTCCCCGCGGCGCGCTGTTGTTGTTGTCTCTGTACGATCCGCTAGCGCCTCTTCGTTTCCCTTCTCTTCGCAGTCCCTAACCCAAGGACAAACTTATGACAATCGAAATTCCTACCCCTTTGCGGGTCTATAGCGGCAACCAGTCGAGCGTGGATGTGAATGGAGCCACGGTTTCTGACGCTGTGTCGGAGCTGATCTCGCGGTATCCGGATTTCAAGAAGCATTTGTATAGCCCGGACGGCAAACTGCGGTCGTTCGTGAACCTGTATTTGAACGACGAGGACGTGCGGTATTTGCCGGAGAAGGAGAGCAGCGCGGTGAAGTCGTCGGACACGCTGTCGATCATCCCGTCCATTGCAGGCGGCTGCTGGCCGGGACTGGCCGCCCAGGCGGACGCGTCTTGCGGCGCAGGAGATTGAGGCGGCAGGGGCTGAAGCCCGGATCATTTTGGACTGCTAATGGCACGACTGAAGTCGTGCCCCTTCACGTTTCGTTGCGAAGGCGACCAAGAGGGGCGCGATGACAATGGAGCAGGGGCCAAAGCCCGGAACGACTCGTCCGCTTGCACCGCGAGCTACCCAAGCCGCATCCTTTAAAGGAACCCTATGGCCACTATGACTGAACCCGTTACGCTCCCCGAGCTTTCCACTGAAGAAATGGCGCGCTACTCGCGCCACCTGATCCTGCCCGAGGTGGGCATGGAGGGGCAGCAGAAGCTGAAGGCGGCGAAGGTGCTGTGCGTGGGCACGGGCGGACTGGGTTCGCCGCTGGCGCTCTATCTGGCGGCGGCGGGTGTTGGGACGCTGGGCCTGGTGGACTTTGACGTGGTCGACTCCAGCAACCTGCAGCGGCAGATCATTCACAGCACGAAGGATGTGGGGCGGCCGAAGATTGTTTCGGCGACGGAGAAGCTCGAAGCGCTCAATCCGTTTCTGAATGTGGTGCAGCACGAGACGATGCTGACCAGCCAGAACGCGCTGGAGATTATTTCGCAGTACGACGTGATCGCCGATGGGACGGATAATTTTCCGACGCGCTATCTGGTGAATGATGCCTGCGTGCTGACGGGGAAGCCGAATGCTTATGGATCGATCTTCCGGTTCGAGGGGCAGGCGAGCGTGTTCGCGACGGAAGAAGGGCCATGCTACCGGTGCCTGTATCCGGAGCCGCCGCCGCCGGGGCTGGTGCCGTCGTGCGCGGAGGGCGGCGTGCTGGGGATCCTGCCCGGGCTGGTGGGGGTGATCCAGGCGACGGAAGTGATCAAGCTGATCCTGGGCAAGGGCGAGCCGCTGATCGGGCGGCTGCTGCTGGTGAACGCGCTTGGATATGAAGTTCCGGGAACTGAAGCTGAGGAAGAATCCGGAGTGCCCGGTCTGCGGAAAGAATCCGACCGTGACACAATTGATCGACTACCAGCAGTTCTGTGGCATTGTTCCGGAGGCAAAGATGGCAGTGGAGAAGAACGGCATCCCGCAAATGAGCGTGACAGAGCTGAAGGGGAAGCTCGATGCCGGCGAAGAGGTTTTCATTCTCGATGTACGCGAGCCGTATGAGTATCAGATTGCGCAGATTGGCGGGCACCTGATTCCGCTGGGCGAGCTGCCGAATCGGTTGGGCGAGCTGGATACGGCGAAGGACATCGTCGTACAGTGCAAGTCGGGCGGGCGCAGCCAGCGGGCGGCGGAATTCCTGGCGCAGAACGGCTTTACGAAGCTGCACAACCTGGCGGGCGGCATTACGGCGTGGGCGAATGAGATCGACCCGGACGTGGCGAAGTACTAAGGCGAGCTGCCAGCGGCCAGCGGCCGGCTTCTGTCAATCCCACTTTTCGTGGTGATGTCTTGTGAAAATTGGGGTCTTGGACGGGGCCGGGGTGACTGCGTATACTCCGTTTGCCCGGCAATGCTGATCGAGTTGTGATCCCCCTTCCATTGTTCTTCCGCGTAGCCGGGGCACGTTGTTGGGGGCCTTGTATGGATTTATTCGCTCTTCGTCTGCTCTTCATTCTGATTTTTACAGTTGCCTGCTGGTTCTTTCGTCCGTTTGGCATCAATCCCTGGGCGTCGGGCGGGGTGGGTGCGGTTGCGTCCGGACTGATCATCTTCTTTGAGCTGCGGGTGCGGGCGCTGAGCCTGCGGCGGCTGTTTGGAGCGGTGATCGGCAGCCTGCTGGGAATCACCGGGGCGTTTCTGTTTTCGCTGGTCCTGCGCAACAGTCTGCCCGAGGGGCAGACACGCAGCCTGTTCCAGATTGGCGTCTTGCTGTTGATGACCTACATCGGTCTGGTGGTGGGCGCGAACAAGGGCGACCTGCTGAATCTGGCGGCGCTGGGCGGGCTGTTCTCGACCGAGCGCGCCGGCAAGCGGAACACGAAGGTGCTCGACACCAGCGCGATCATCGACGGACGCATCGCGGATATTGCAGAGACGGGATTCCTGGAAGGCGTGCTGATCGTGCCGGAGTTTGTGCTGCGCGAACTGCAGATGGTGGCCGACTCATCGGACTCATCGAAGCGGCAGCGGGGCCGGCGCGGGCTGGACGTACTGCAGCGGATGCGCGGGAACGAACAAATCACGGTGCAGATTGCGGAAGAGGATTATCCGCACATCAAGGAAGTGGATCTAAAGCTGATCGAACTGGCTCGGCAACTGGAAGCGAAGATCGTGACCAACGACTTCAACCTGAACAAAGTGGCGCAGGTGCGCGGGGTGGGAGTACTGAACATCAACGATCTTGCCAACTCCCTGCGGCCGGTGGTGCTGCCGGGCGAGAAGATGCGGGTCGTGATCATGAAGGAAGGCAAGGAATTCGACCAGGGCGTTGGGTATCTGGATGATGGAACGATGGTGGTGGTGGATCACGCGCGGCGGCTGATCGGGCGGTCGGTGGAGATTTGCGTGACGTCGGTGCTGCAGACGGCGTCGGGCAAGATGATCTTCGGGCGGCTGGATGATGGGTCGCGGCCGGAGGCGATGCGCGCGACGGCTGAGGCCTGATAGCGGTCAGCGGCCAGATTCCAGTGGCCAACCTCTAGCTTTGCGCCGTTTTGGACATTACTGAACTGTTACATTCAGCCCGCTGCTGTAGCCGTTATGTTGATGCTGGAGAACTGTTGCTGATGTCGACGTTTGCTGAGACACCTGCCGAGATACCTGCCGAAACAGTGCAGGCTGACGCTGAGGCGCTGGAACAGACGCGCTCGGCAAAGCTGAACATGATCTTCGCGGTCACGCTGACGGTGTTTCACCTGGGCGCGATTGCGGCGCTGTTTTTCTTCAGCTGGAGCGCGCTGGCCGTCTCGTTGGTGCTGTGGGTGCTGGCGCAGAACGTCGGCATCGGAATGAGCTACCACCGGCAGCTGACGCATCGCGGATTTGCGACGCCGAAGTGGGTGGAGTATGCGATGGCGCTGTGCGCGACGCTGGCGCTGCAGGGCGGGCCGATTTACTGGGTTGCTGTGCACAGAATGCATCACCAGCTGACCGACCGCCCGGGTGATCCGCACTCGCCGCGCGATGGAGCGTGGTGGTCGCACATGGGATGGATTCTGCATGGATCGCTGCGCAACCGGAATCCGCGACTGCCGCGGTATGTGCCCGATCTGGCGAACGATCGTTTTTATATCTGGCTGAGCCGCTGGCACTGGGTTCCGCTGACGGTGGTCGGCATCACGCTGTTCTTCGTGGGTGGATGGTCGTGGTTTCTGTGGGGTGCCTTTTTGCGAATCACGCTGGGACTGCATGCGACGTGGCTGGTGAATTCGGCGACGCACATGTGGGGCGGGCGGCGGTTTGATACGCGGGACGACTCGCGCAACAACTGGTGGGTAGCGCTGCTGACGGGTGGCGAAGGCTGGCACAACAACCACCATGCGCATCCGGTATCGGCAAGCCACGGCATGGCCTGGTATGAAGTGGACTTCAACTACTGGGGTATTCGCGTGCTCGGATTTTTCGGGCTGGCGAAGAAGATCAAGGTGCTGGGACCGGACGGCGGGCCGGCGCGGATTTTGCATCCGTGAGAGCAGAGAGCAGAGAGCAGAGAGCAGGGAGCAGGGAGCAGGGAATAGGGAATAGCTGATAGCGTTTAGAAAACCTGGGAATGCCGCGGGGGCTAAAGCCCGGATTCAATTTGACTGCTAATGGCACGACTGAAGTCGTGCCCCTTCACTTTTCATTCCAAAGGCCGGGACCTTCGAAGTCGTACGCCTTCACGAGCGAGCCTCCTCCTTTCGATGGTTCCCTTCATTTTCGTTGCGCTGGTAGACTCGCGGGAATGATCCTCAGGAAAGCTGGACGACTGCTGGTTCTTCTGCCGCTGGTTTCGCTGGCGTGTGCTCAGACCGCCTCTCCTCATCTCTTCTTTCGCGTGACCCTGGATCCGGGGATGCAGCCTGCGTCGGGGCGGATGCTGATCTTCCTGACCGCGGGGAGCGGTGCGAAGAGTGTCGAGGTGAATCAGTTCAAGCCGTCGGCGGTATCGATCGCTGCGAAGGAAATCTCAGGACTGAAGCCGGGCGAGTCGATCGACATGGATGTCGACGATCTGGCATTCCCTGCTGCGTTCTCGTCGCTGAAGCCGGGGACGTATGAGGCGCAGGCGGTGCTGGATGTGGGTCACACGTACGCCTACGGCGGGCCGACAGCGGGCGATCTGGAGAGCGATGTGGTGCCGCTGGCGGAGTGGACGCCGGGGAGCGGGGCTGAGCCGACCTTCGTGCTGAGCCATGTGATGGGGGCGCCGCCGCCGAGGCCGATGTCGATGAAGCCGGAGGATCAGGCCGCGGCGGAGAAGGCGACAGCGGAGTTCGACTTTGTGAGCCCGGCGCTGACGGCGTTTTCCGGGCGCGAGACGCACATTCGCGGATGGGCGGTGCTGCCACCCGGTTACGCGGAGCATGCGAAGGAGCGCTATCCGACGGTCTACTGGACGCATGGATTCGGGGGGAACTTCCAGAACATTCGCTCCTTTGCACTGAACGTAGCGTCGAGGATGAATGCGGGCAAGATGCCGCCGATGATCTGGTTGTTTCTGGATGAGTCGCTGGCGACGGGGACGCATGAGTTCGCCGATTCGGTGAACAACGGGCCGTGGGGACAGGCGCTGACGGCGGAGTTCATTCCGTGGATCGAGGCGAAGTATCGGATGGATGGGAAGGCGTCGGGTCGTTTTCTGCAGGGGCATTCGTCGGGTGGATGGGCGACGCTGCAGCTGCAGGTGAACTATCCGCAGATTTTTGGCGGGACATGGTCGACGTCGCCGGACCCCAGCGATTTTCATGCCTTCAGCGGGATCGATCTGTATGCGGCGCACGCGAATGTTTACCATCGGCCGGATGGAACGCCCTGGCCCATCGTGCGCGATCACGGGAATGTGCAGGCGACCTTTGAGGAGTTTGGGCGGCAGGAGAAGGTGATGGGCGCGTATGGCGGACAGGTGGCGTCGTTCGAGTGGGTCTTTTCGCCGCGTGGAGAGGACGGGCGGCCGCTGAAGATGTTCGATCGAGAGACGGGAGATGTGGACCCGCAGGTGATGGCGTACTGGCACGATCACTACGATCTGGCGCATCTGGTGGAGGCGAACTGGGCGACGCGCGGGCGCGATCTGAAGGGGAAGATTCATTTGGTGGTGGGTACGGCGGACACTTTCTATCTGGACAGCGCGGCGCATCTTTTTGAAGCGTTGCTGCAGCGGCTGGGCGGCGATCCGCACTTTACGTATCGCGAGAACCGCACGCACTTCGATCTGTACGAGGAGAATGGCGACCGGATGGCGATGATCGATGAGATCGCAGAGCAGATGTATGCGGTGGCGCGTCCGTCGGCGCACTGGAAGCGTCCGGAAGGGGCGCCGGGTGCGATTCTGCATCCTTAGGGCGAGGGCATGATGAAGAAGCCGTGGGAAGTGATGTTGCTTGCGGTGCTGGCATTTGGCGCGGCGGCGATTGCGATCGTCGTGAGCGTCTCGCTGTTGGTGCCCGGTACGCGGCTGGACGGGATGTGGAAGCTGAATGTGCCCGCACACGATGCGTTTGCGGCCCGAGCCGGTCCGGTGGCGATGCTGCTGCTGGTGGTGGGTGCGGTGGCCTTAGCCACAGGTGTGGGTTTACTGACGCGGCGGCTGTGGGCGTGGCTGCTCGCGCTGGCGGGCATCGGCATCAACGCCCTGGGGGACATGGTGAGCCTGCTGATCACGCACGACTGGGCCCGAGGCCTCGCGGGAATCGCGATCGACGGCCTCTTCGTCTATCTGTTGCTGCGCGCCGGCGTGCGGGCCTATTTTCTGCGACGGGCCTGAGTTATTGCTGCGCAGCCCAGGCCTGCAGGTCCGCGGAACTGTTCATTTGCCCGGCAAGCATTTGCTGGATCATGTCGTGCATCGAGAGGAGCGGCACAGCGCGGCTGACTGTGGCCGTAGAGGTTTGGCCTGGAAAACGAACCATGAGGGCGGGGCGCGGGTCGAAGTGGCCGTGGCCGGAGGCGAGTTCGTCTTCGTCGGTCCAGCCGAAGACGTGGCGCCAGATGCCAACGCGCCAGCCGTGGTCGGAAGAGACAATGAGGGTGGTTTGGCTGGCGGCCGGCGTCTGCGCAAGCGCCTGAAGCAGGCCGGCGAGCGAGCGATCGGCGAGGGCGAGGTTGTCGATGTAGCTGCCGCCGACGAGGACGCGGCCGGTCCTGCGGTCGTAGAAGCCAGGCGGGTGCGGCAGATAAAGATGGACGAAGGCGAAATCGATGGTGTCGTCGGTGATGAGGCTGCGCGCGGAGTCGATCATGTTCGCGAAGACCTGCGCCTGCGAGGGGGCTGGCTCGAAGGGTTTGTGCTGCGCGCGGGCGAGATTGGCCGCGACCGGCGCTGTGAAATTTTGCCACGTGGATTTGTCGCGGGAAAGATGCTCGCCGAAGACGATGAGACGTTGCGCGCAGGTATCGAGCTGATCCGGAAGCATGCGGCAGTAAGGGTTGTAGTCGCCAGAGATGCCGGTGGTCCAGCCGGCGCGGCGGGCGTCAGCGAAGAGCGTGGCGTTGGGGTCGAAGGTCTGCCACGTGGCGCCTTTCATCGATTGATAGAAGAGATCGCCGGCCTGGGTGCTGCGCGCGTCGTAGATCGGCTTGCCAAGGAAGAGCGAGGGGATGATGCGCTCGGTGTAGTAGCCGTCGGGCTGCATGTCCGAGAACGTGACGCTCTGGGCGCGCAGGCGATCGAAGTTGGAGAGGTCGAGGCCGGGCCAGCGATGGTCGAAGACCTGGTCGTAGGAGAGCTCGTCGAAAAGCAGCCAGACGATGCGGCGGTGGGGCACCGTCGGCGCAGGGATGGGCTTACGAAATTCGGCGACATCGTGGGGCTGGTGCGCGAATCCGGCGAGGACGAGCACGGGGAGAGCCCAGACCATGGAGAAACCGAAGAGCAGGACGACGAACCGCAGGCCGCGAACGGCGAGGAGGTAGATTCGCGGGTTGATGAGCCAGAGCGCGAAGAGCAGGCCGGCTATCGCGAGGAAGGCACGCAAGGCAGAGAGCTGCTGCCAGGCGAGGAGCTGCGCGAGGATGAGGCCGGCGGTGATGCGGGCGGCAAGCAAGCCGAGCCAGAGGCTCCAGACGAGCAGCCAGAAGCTGCGCCGGTCGACAGGAGACACGCTGGAGTGACCAGCGAGCCACTCGATTCCGTACAGGGCCAGGACCGCGAGGATCCACAGCACGACGACGTCGATGGTGAGGGCGCGGACGACGGAAGTGATGGGTAACAGCCGGTGATACAAATCCAGGTGGGTTTGGGAGAGCTGGTTCCAGATGTAGCCGGGAGCGAGAAGGAGGGCGGCGCCGGCAGCTTCGAGGACGAAGCGAGCGCGGGAGCCGTGATCAGAATTTGTGGAGTGTGCCTGCACCCGCCTCGCCGTGATCCCGATTCGTTATCTGGCCTGCAGCAGGTACAGGATACGGCCATTGGGCAACGCTTCACGCAGGACGACGGTGAAATACTGCTCCGCAGCGCGCGTGAAAGCTTCTTCATTGAGATGCGCGTAGAGGTCTTCACGCCCGCGAAGGAGATCGACGAAGCGCGGATCGCTGGCCGGCACCCATTCCACGATGGCCCAGTTGGCGGTGAGATCGCGGAGCAGCGAGGTGATTTCCGCGAGGGGGATCTGTTCGGCGAGGAGAAGGTGATGGATGAAGCCGAGCATCATCACGCAGTCGAAGCGGCTACGAGAGCGATCGAGCAGCGAGAGGCTTTCGGCATTGCGCCAACCGGCCGAGGGCGTGGGACGCGCGGGGTTGGCGAGGAGAGGCGCGATGTCGAGATGCTTTTGCCTGGCTTCGCGGAAGTTCTGTTCGGTCGCGGGCAGATCGGTGTCCCACGCGACGACGGTCGCGCCACATTCCGCGGCAATGCGGGAATAGACGCCGCTGTTGGCGCCGAGGTCGAGGACTTGACGTGGCGCCGCGGCCGCGAGCGCATCGTGGACGAACTGGCGCTTGAGCTGCTGATCGTTGGAACTGTAGTGATCGGCGGTGGAGGCGTAGGCGCCCCAGCGTGATGTTGTTTGCCGCGCGGCCATGCGGCGCTCGATGCGGCGAAGGTGGCGGCGTAACTGGGTGAGGTTGCCGCGCAGCACGCGCAACGCAGCGTCGGGATCGACTTTCACGCGGGTATTCTGCGCGGATTTGCTGCCGCTGGTTTCGAGCATGAGGGGCAGCGTGATCAGCGAGCGGAACGGCTCACGCCAGCGCTGCCAGCGGCTGAGGTGCGGCGCGAGGTCTGCAGGCTCGTAGCCGTCGCGGTTTTGCATGGAGGCCGCGAGCGGCCAGCCGAGATATTGATACGCGACCAGCGGCAGCAGGAAGGTGCGCACGAACTGCGCGTAGGCGAGCCACAGTGGACTGGAGGGGTCGCGCTGCGCGATGGAGAGGACATCGACCAGGAGCGGTTGCGATCCGCGAAAGAGGATATTCAGGGGCGTGGCGTCTTTGAGGATGAGGCCGTGAGCGAGGAGTTCTTCGCAAAGGTCGAGGGTGAGGTCGGCGGCGGCGATCCAGGCGCTCGGGGTCCACTCCCACGGATAAGAGGGAAAGAAGATGCGAGGATGCTCGAGGGTCAGCTCGCCGTCCTCTTGAGGAACGAATTCGGATTCGATGAGTCGGCCCTGGGCGACCCATTGCTGCGCGATGGGGGACTCGAGGAAGCGGAGCGCTGCTGCAGCGTGTTCGCGGCGGACGGAACGGAAGACTCGATCCCCGGCGATGCGGAGAGAGCCAGCGGGATCACGAAAGGTTTCGAGCGTGAGCTCGGCTGCCGCCATTAATCGCTCGCTTCGTCGCTGGTGCTCTTGTCAGTTTCGATTTTTTCGCTGGGCGAAGACAGGCCAAAGAGACGACGGAGTTTGGAGCGGAGGATGAACAAGCCGCCGGCGAGCATGGAACCACCGACCTGAACCGCGAGCAGACCCGAGCCGGGATCTACGTAGCCGTATGCCGGTTTAGCCAATGCTGCGAGCAATACGAGAAGTTCTACGGATGCAAAAACCGCGAGGGCGGTGCGTCGAGCGATATGCACTGATAGACCCAGCCTCCCTGGAGTTAGATGCCTATTGATGACTAGACGATGAACGGGTCAAAAAGTTGCGCCGGGAAGAGGGCGGATACGGGCGGGTCCGACGATTGACAGAGGATATAAATCGGGGGGCTGGAGCGCTGTACCACGGCGGTGTCACGCGCTGTAACCCGTGTCTGCTTAGTCACCTGGCGGCGCGAGCTTTGTGAGGCGCGGTCAGCCGATACAATTGAATGACAAGTTATGACTACGAATCTGGACTCGACGCTCACCGCAAATCTTCAGGCCGCCGCGCAGCAGGCAGGTCTCGTGGTTCTTTCTGCCGACTCGGGGTCGGATTTCAACGGTCATCCGACGACGCGATTTGGGCTCGGCGCTGCGGCAAACGCCCCTGCTGAGAAGACGCTGCTGCTGGAGTTGAGCGAAGCATTCGACTTTCATAAGCCTGAACTGCTGCCGGAGATGACGACCCACCTGCGCGAGGCGGCGAGCCGACTGCGGAATCCGCGGCCCGACGCGTATGTGACGCTGGCTGGACTGCCGGTCAGCTTCGGCCAGTTTGGATGGCCGTTTCATCAATCCACGTCGGGGGCAGACACGTTTATCGTGCACGGGACGCTGCGCCTGGAAGACGGAGCGCAATCGCCGCTGCATGCGCTGGTTTCTGCAAGCATGACGGTGACCTTTGCGGAAATTGTGCCTGCGCCGGAGCAGCCGTATGCAGAAACATTCATCTACAACGCGGTGCGGAAGACACTGGACCGCGGGCAGCTGGAGTTGCTGAAGAGCGGCAATCGGCAGCCGGTGCCGGTGACGACGCGTTACTACAGCCGCTGGCAGAAGAAATTTTTCTTTACCGACACGGATGATCAGAGCCGGATGGATTTCCTGGCGCTGAAGACGTACTGGCTGTCGGGCGCGCTGGGCGGAAACCAGGCGGTGTGGATCGCCGATCCGCGCGACGCGCAGTATCTGAACACGACAGCGGCGGAACTGCAGCGAATGGCGGCGGATCTGGCCAGCAAGGGCGAGGTGAAGCTGGACGGCGAGTATGCCGAGGCGACTCCGGCTTTGTTGGGACGGGCCGAGGAGTATCACGCGAAGCTGCAGGCGGCGCTGGCGGTGACGCGTCCGACGTTCAACGAGGAGATGCGCGCCGGCCACACGAACATGTAACGCAGGCGAGCATCGATCGCGACGGCGCCGGCAGGAAAAAAACGTCGAGGAATACCGCTGAAAACCGTGGGAGTCTGCTTCGTGCTGGCTCAGCAGCACCCCGAATCAGATGGGACCTGAGGTCTGCTTCATCTTTTCCTTCACGCTTTTGGCGAGCTTCTCGATGGTCTCGGCCTTCTTAATGACATCGAGGGACATGGTGTCCTTGTCGGTCTTGTCGACCTCCTGCTTCAGGTCGTTGGCCAATTCAAGCAGCTTCGCGGTGTCTGCGGCGATTTGGCGTTTGCGTTCCAGATTGGCTGCGGCGTAGTTGATCTGCTTCTTTTGCTGTTGCTGCTCATGCATCCGCATCTGGTCGTTCTTGTCGGGGATGGAGACGGCGTCGGGCGGTTCCCATGGGCGCAGGACGGCGCCGGGGGGCGCATCCTGCGCCAAAGCGAAAACCGTTGATGCGGCCAGGAGGCCGAGCGCCACAGCGAGAGAACGCAGCGCCATAGGCCGGTACCGGACGCCTCCTGATTGGTGTACCTGGGGTGTGCTGCCTGGCATGGGAAACTCCTTACGCAGCCCAAGAGTAAGCAAGTCGCACAGGAAAGCACAAGGGAGACCTTATTCTGCCATGCACAGATCGGAATGGCTAACCGTAGAAACGAGGCAGGGGGTCAGATTCGCGCGCAGAGCAGGTGACCGGATCGCCCGTTCGGGCGGTCCTTGTTGGTTTCTCCAAACCAGCGAGCGCGAATCGCGACGCCATCGATGTCTTCGATGGCGGTGAAGCCAAGGGCGCGCAGCTCAACGGCCAGTTGCTCCGGATCGAAGAAGAGGCGGAAGGGCTCGCCGGCACGCGCGACCCGCTCGGCGAGAGCATCGAAGGCCTGGCGTTCCGCTTCACTCATGCTTTCGCGCGGGATCGTATAGTCGAAAACCACACCGCTGCCCGGCGGAAGTCCTGCGATCCATCGCAAGGTTGTGAAAGCAGCGTCACGGGTGAGATAGGGCACGACGCCGAGCCACGAGAAGAACGCGGGCTGGTCGGAATGAAAACCCGCTGCCTCGAGACCGTGGGCCAGGGTGTCTCGCTCGAAATCGACAGGCGCAAAGTGCAGGGAGTCCGGAATTGCAATGCGGGCGTGATTCAGGCGTTCGCGCTTCCAGGCCTGCGTGTCGGGGTGGTCGACTTCGAAGATCTGCAGATCGGCGTATGGATTGCGACAGGCGAAGGTATCGAGGCCAGCGCCGAGGACGACGTACTGGCGGACGCCCCGTTGCACCGCAAGCGCCAGCTCATCTTCGGCAAAGCGGCTGCGCACGGCAAGAAAGAGGCGGAGACCGCGGATCCAGGAATGCTGGTTTTCGTCGCCGGCTTCGGCGTGCGCGGCGGCGGTGGCGTCATCGCTGAGAATGCGCAGGGCGAGCGGATCCGTGAAGACAACCGGTTTGTCGCACAGCTGGTGAGCCGCACGGCGGATGGCCACCCGCTCGGCAGTTCCGCTGCGGCGGCCTTCGATCATGCGAGGGCCGCGCCCGGCCAACTACGGCTGCGCATAGTAGCCATTCAGGGTGCGCACCTTGACGCCAGGCTTGTCGACCTTAACGAGGAGATCGTGCCATGCGTCGGGAGAGTCGGCCTTCTGCGGATCGAAAGTGAAGGAGTACCAGGCCGACGCGTCTTCAGCGCATCGTTTAATTTCGCCGGTGATGTCGTTGCTGCCGACGGACACGGTTCCACCGCTGTGGACGGTGAAAACCTGCAGGGCAAGATTGCCGGGCTGGGCTTTGGCGGGCTTCGTCACCGGCTTGGTGAAGCTCTCCCAGAGAAAACTGCGCGGGCTGGCGGAATCCGCAGGGCCGAGAGGATCAATGGAGTAGAGGGTGATGCCGAGCTGGCGCATCATTCCGGAGAGCCCCACGATGCCGCTAAAGAAATTGCGCTGCTGCTGTGTGCTGATGACGACGTTGGGGTTGTCGAAGATCGGCCAGCCGGGCCCGACCCAGAGGACAAGCTTGCGGCCGGGCACTTTGGCCAGGTCGTTGCCCAACGTGCTGAGGGCCTGGAGAGAGATCTGCGCTCGCTCTTCGGCGCCGTAGAATCCGGCCGAGCGGCTGATCTCGTGGAGTTGGCCATCTCTCTGGTGAAGGACGGTGGCGAGGGCATTGCCATCGGAGTCGGGTGGCGCGATCGGGTGGACGCCGTCGTCGGTCAGCAGGTAGATTCCGACCGGCACGGGCAGATGTCCGCCGTTAGCGTGCAGGAAGTTTTCGATCTGCGTGCGCACGATGCTGACGACGCTGAAATTCGCATTGACGTCGTCGATGAGGAGAAATATCGATTGCGGATCATTCTGCGAAGCGGTGAGGTCGTGCGCCTCGAAGGACCGGATCGCCGCAGGCTGCTTGTCGTCGAGGAGGGTGAAGTCCTGTTGGGTGAGGCCGCCGATGGGATGGTTGGACTTGTCGGTGACAACCACCGTGAGCGTGATGGGACCGGATGGCGCCGCGGGCGGAGCCGTGGACACCGGAGGCATATTGAGCGGACGCTGCGCGAGGGCGGTCGCTGTGCAGGACGCGAGGACTGCGATCTGAATCAGAGAGAACCTGCGACGTTGTTTCAGCAATTCGGGCCTCCTGAGCCGCAGCCGCGATCATGATGAGGCGAATGCGCTGGGCAGAATTTTAGGGCTGTGACGGCCCGCTCTGCGGCGCGCTCGTCTCACGGGATGCTCCACCTGGCGCAGGCGAATTTGGCGTTGCGGAGGGTGCCGCTCCCTGGGATTGCGGCGCATTCGACGATCCGCTCGCTGTATCGCTCTGCGGCTGCTGAGGAGTGGACGGTGGAGGCACGGGTTTGGTCTCACTCGGAGCCGGGGCGCCCGGAGCTGACGCGCCGGTCTGCGGCGTGGCGGCTGGTGGCGTCTGCTTGTCCGGCTTCGGTGATTGGGCGGGGGCGTCGCCGCTCTGGCTATTGGCGCCGGGCGCGGGCGGGTTCTCTCCTTCGTGATAAGCGGCGCGCGAGGCGTGATGCGCTTCGCCCGGGGGCGGCGGCAGCATTTCAGCAGCCAGCGTGACCTGATTGACAACCGAGGGATCATCGCGGAGCTTGAGGTAGAGCTGGCCACCTGCGGGATGCGGCACCGGCAGTACGTAGCCAGGGAAGCCATCGGGAACCGCGACGGGATGCGCGAATTCAGGATCGCTGGCGACGGAATCGACGAGGAAGAGATTCGATCCGCTGAGGCGGCATTGCTGATTTTCGCCCGTTGGGCATTTGAGATCGTGGAGCTCGGGCAAACGCACGAGCGTAGCCAGCGGCTGCCAGTCACCGGCCGTGCCGCTGTCGATCACGCGGAATTTGAGTGGACCGAAAGCGGATCCGCCGAAGGCCTTCGCGGGATCGAGCGTGGCTAACGCGACCTTCGTGTTCTCCAGCGTCATGCTGCCACTGTCGAGGCTGAGCGTGGTGGAGAAGGCTTCATCTTCGGTGGCGACTTCGATTTTTTCGCTGCGGCGGAACGATGCCGGCGACTGCGCGCGCACGCTGAAGGTGAGCTTGGCATCCTGAGGCAATTCGTCCTGATTGGCGAGCTGGATGTTGCTGCCGGTGCTGGATGCTGAATCCTGGACGCTCTTGCCGATGAGCTCAACGCCGGGGCGCGGCGCGCCGACCGCGACCGGAATGGACTGCGCGCGACCATCGGTAAGGGTGACCTGCGCTTTAGCGGAATCACCCTGCTGTAGTTTCTCGGCAGCCGCCTTGTCTTTGGCGATCATGGGCAACTCGTCGCTTCCCATGGTGGCGTCGATTTTTCCTGGTATGAAGGTGACGCCATTCACGGTGAGGTTGGCAACGGCTTCGAGACCGCTGCCTTTGAGCAGGCCCTGCGCATCGCCGGCGTGGAGGGTGAAGCTGTCAAGATGGCCCGCCTGGGCGTAGGCACGCAGAGCGATGGTCTGCGCGGTGACCGTGCCGAATTGCTTGACCTCAAGCTGCAGAGCGCCGGGGTGTGCCTCTTTCAGCGGAAGCTTCACTTCGAGCTCATCGGCGCCGGTGGCCTTCCAGTCGGCCTTCAGCTCTTTGCCCGCGGTGTCTTTAACGAGGACGGTATCGACGCAACTGGCGTCGTCGGCGGAGAGGTGGATGGTGTCTTCGCGGCCGACGATGAGCGCTTCGCGATCCGCAGCGGCGAGTTCCCAGTGCTGCGCATGGGTGTTTTCGAGCCGGAAGGTGGGGCCGTCGTATTTTTCAAATCCCCAGTAGCCGTGGAGCGAGGCATCGATGGTGTTGCCGAAGTCGCCGGCGCTGAGGTCCTTGGCTTCGAGCTCAAGGCCGCCTTTCACGGCGTCGGGCTTCACGGCTTCGTCAACGAACTGATTGTCCTTTTTCTTGAGACGCAGAGTCATCTCGTGCGCGTAGCCGGTGGAGAAAACCAGGGGCGCGCCGTCCACGGCAAGCACCAGGGAATTCTTCTCAGCGCAGTAATTCTGCTTCGAGTCGACGGGATGCAGCGGTGGCGGCTGCGCGCCTTCGATCGCGGGCAGAGACGTGACCAGTACCGACTTGGGATTGTGGAACGAAGGCGGCGTGTTGAGCATGAGGGCGATCTGCGGGCCCTGCTGCGTTGCGAGTGCGGGGATGTATTGATACTGGGCGGTGTGGAAGGTGTCGAGGATGCGCGCGATGTCCATGACCGAGCCGATGTACGGGCTGTAGAAGCCGTAGTTGGCCTGCGGGGTGTAGCTGAGCTGCACCGCCAAATCGCTGGCCGGGCCGGAGCTGAGCGCTTCCACGATGGACTGGCTGTGGCCGTCGTTGAGGATCAGGGCATCCTGGCCCTGGGTAAGGCAGGCAGCCTGCAACTCGGTGATGCGGTCGAGACACTTGTCGTCAATCTTCATGCCGAGGCTGCGCGCCAGCAGCGGCGCGGAGTCTTTCAGCTTCACTGGATCACTCGCGTCGAGCCGGTGCACAGCGGCGAGGTAGGTGTCGAGGCGCGAGCGATCGAGCATGGCCTGATTGAGGTCCTGCGAGGCGCGAACGAAGGAGCCAGGCTTGCCGCGTACAGCACCCATGAGCGTTTTGAAATCACCGCCGGTTTCGGGTGCGAGAAATACCAGCACCTGCTGAGCGCCCTGGGGCACGGTGACGTTGAGGCCTTCGCTGCCGGTCTTCTTATCCCAGGTTTCCTGCTTGAAGAACCAGTTCTCCGGCGGTGGATTCGTAGAGCCGCGGAGGAACGCAGCCACCATGAGGTAGTGGGCGGCCTGGCCCTGGGGCAGATCGGCTTTGATCCAGACACGATCGCCAACGGCGAGGTTGGGCACCTCGGAAATGGGGAGGGTCTTGCCGGCGCGTGTGACCTTGACTTCGAGCTTTGGCCCGACGAGGTCAAAGGGAGCCGGGTCGGCCCAGGCGCAGGTGACAGCGGCCAGAGACACAACAAGGGTGAGAATTGGACGGAACCACCGGATTGCCATATCAGTAACTATTCTAGGCTGCATTGGGGACAGAAAATGGCGAAAATGCCTCGTCTGCAAAAGACGCAATTCCGGTTAAAAGGTTGTTGACGCCGGAGAAAGCTGCCGTTACCGCGAGGACTCCGGGCCGATCTTCGGTTTTTCGTCGCTGTCGCGCGGGAGGATCCCGGAGCGAGCGGCAGGCACGTTGCCGTCGCTGTCGTCTTTAAGCGCGACGCCGCTGACTTGGAGGCGGCGGGCCTCGCTCAGCAGATACACGAGTCGCCTGGCGGCTTCGCGATAGGGCAAGCCTTCAGGGCGGACGTTGGAAATACAGTTGCGGTCGGCGTCGGTACGGCCGATGCGCGGGGCCCAGGTTAGATAGATTCCAAGGCTGTCGGGAGAACTGAGGCCAGGGCGCTCGCCGATGAGGACCACGGCGGCATCGGCGCCGAGGAGACCTCCGATGTCGTCGCCCAGGGCAACGCGGGCTTGATTTGCAACGACGACGGTGACGTTTTCCCGGGATTCGCCGTAGCCGGCGCGGATTTCCCGCAGCAGGGGTAGAGCGTGGCTTGTGGGAGCGATGGCGGAGAGGCCGTCGGCGATGACGAACAGGAGACGGTGGGGTTGCGGTTCTGTTTCTTGCAGTCGCGCGCGGCTCGTGGAGTCGAGCGTTCGGCCGAGGTCGGGGCGCAGTAAATATTCCATGCGATCGCGCGCCTCGCTGGAGACAATGAGCGGCTCACCGAATCCACCGGCCTTCAGATCACGAGCGAGGGCGTCGGCGTCGAATGCGGCGTGGACAGCATCGCGGGTGCGGGCGTGGGCCAGGTAGAAGTCGAGCAGCGCCTGGGTGGGCAGACTGTTGCCGGCGCGACCGAGTCCGATGCGTGCGGGCGTGAACTGGCGCAGGCGGGCCCAGGGATCTGCCGGTTCGGAGCGGCGCGCGGGGGCGGAATCGCTCTGGTCGGTCATTCCAGCCATTCAGGCGCTCCGGGAAGGAGGCGACGTTCGGCGCCTGCTTCTAACAAGTCACCGCGTTCGTTACAAATATTCATGCGTTCGAGCCAGACTTCGAATTCGGGAGCGCGGCGCAGACCGAGCACGCTGCGGGCGTAGAGCGCATCATGAAACGACGTGCTCTGGTAATTCAGCATGACGTCGTCGGCGCCGGGAACGCCCATGACGAAATTCACGCCGGCGACAGCTAACAGGGTCAGGAGTGTATCCATGTCGTCCTGATCGGCTTCGGCGTGGTTGGTGTAGCAAACATCGCAGCCCATGGGGAGGCCGAGCAACTTGCCGCAGAAATGATCTTCAAGACCGGCGCGGATGATCTGCTTGCCGTCGAGCAGATACTCAGGGCCGATGAAGCCGACAACGGTGTTCACCAGCAGCGGCTGGAAATGGCGTGCCACCGCGTAGGCGCGCGCTTCGCAGGTCTGCTGGTCGATACCGTGGTGTGCGCCGGCTGAGAGCGCGCTGCCCTGCCCGGTTTCGAAGTACATGACGTTGTCGCCCACGGTGCCGCGGTTGAGCGCAAGAGCGGCGGCACGCGCCTCTTCGAGGAGTGACAGCGAAACGCCGAAGCTGCGGTTCGTCTCTTCTGTGCCGCCGATGGACTGGAAGACGAGGTCCACGGGAGCGCCGCGTTCAATAGCACGGAGCGTATTTGTAACATGCGCGAGCACACATGTTTGGGTGGGGACTTCGTAGCGCTCGCGGAAGGCATTCATCATCTCGATCAGGCGCGTAACAGCCTGCAGGCTGTCGGAAGCGGGATTGACGCCGATAACCGCGTCGCCGCAGCCAAAGTGCAGGCCCTCTAGCATGGAGGCCGCGATGCCGCGGACGTCGTCTGTGGGATGGTTGGGCTGCAGGCGAACGGAAAGGCGTCCGGGAAGCCCCAGCGTGTTTCTGAATTTCGTGACGACGCGGCATTTCTGAGCGGCGAGGATCAGATCCTGATTGCGCATCAGCTTTGAGACGGCGGCGGCCATCTCCGGAGTGATGCCGGGGGCGGTTCGGGTCAGGATTTCGGTGCTGGTTTGCGGATCGAGGAGCCACTCGCGAAAGGCGCCGACGGTGAGGTCGCCGATGGAGGCGAATGCTGCGGCATCGTGGGTGTCGATGATGAGGCGCGTGACCTCGTCCTGCTCATACGGAACGAGTAGCTCGTGGAGGAACCTGGTCAGCGGCACCTCCGCCAGAGCCATGCGGGCGAATGCGCGCTGCTCCTCATTCTCGGCGGCGATTCCGGCCAGGGCATCGCCGGAGCGCGCAGGAGTCGCCCTGGCAAGAAGGGTCTTCAGGTCGGCAAAGGCGACGGTACGGCCGCCGGCGGTGACCGAATAGGGCATCTGACGGAGACAATACCATCGGTTTTTGTTTTGCCCGCGAATTTATCGAGATAGAGAGTTTTTCCCGCATTGAAGAATTTTCTGCCACCGCTACTGTGACGAAATTTCCATCTTTCGCTGATTTGGTGCGGCGGGGCGAAATTTTTGATCCTTTCCCTTACGGGCATGACAACCAACCGATACCTTTTGCGCATTTTGCATAGGTTCGGCCATCGCAGTCGGCTGACGCAGTTCGGCCACCGCAGTTCGAACCTACCCTGAGGAGACCCTACGCATGCACTACGCAAAATCATTTGCGGCCACGCTTTTTGCCGCGACGCTCGCCTCCACCTTTACGTTATCCACCAACGCCCAGACCGGCTGGACGGCCACAGCAACGAAGGGTATCTCGGTTTCACTCCTTGACTCGGCTGCGGACTATGGGCCGATGCGATCCGACGAGGCAATCACGGTTCGCGTCGCGATGAAACTGCAGAACCAGACAGCGCTCAACACCTATATCAGAAACATCAATGACCCGACCAATGCTTTGTATGGCCAGAGTCTGACGCCGGCGCAGTTCGCCGCAACGTATGGTCCGAGCAGTGCGCAGGTGCAGCAGATGGTGAGCTACCTCGAAGGCGCGGGCTTCACCAACGTCATAGTGGAACCGAACAATCTGCTGGTCAGCGCCGACGGTACGGTGGCTCAGGCTTCGGCCGCGTTCAATACGCCGATCGAGCAGTTTGCTCAGCTCGGCAAGTTGGTCTACGGAAACACGTCGCCGGCGCAGGTGCCGGCTGCACTGGGCAATGTGGTCGGATCGGTTCTTGGACTGAACACGATTGGGCAGATGAAGCCGAGTATCATGACGCGGGCGGCTGCGGGTTTGCCGCAGTATGGCGTGAGCTACACACCGCAGAACTTCTGGCAGATCTATTCCGCGAAGGACGTTCCGGCAGCGTCGAAAGCGACGATTGCCGTGATCGCGGAGGGCGATCTGAGCGGGGTACTGCAGGACTTCAAGGCTGCCGAGGCCAGCTGGGGATTTCCGGCGTTTCCGGTGACGGTGGTGCCGGTTGGATTGGCCAGC
This sequence comes from uncultured Acidobacteriaceae bacterium, assembly GCA_963705765.1. Lineage (GTDB taxonomy): Bacteria > Acidobacteriota > Terriglobia > Terriglobales > Acidobacteriaceae > Palsa-343. Next base: position 186,362 of record CAVPKU010000029.1, read on the forward strand.
ACCGATACGTCGGGTGCGGATGAATGGGACCTCGACACGCAGTACTCGACGGGCATGGCCGGCGGTCTGGTGAAGCACTTGTATCTCTACGACGCGACGACGATGACGGATTCGGATCTGGCGCTGGCGTTCAGCCGCTGGGTGACGGATGACAAGGCACGCGCGGCGAATGCGTCGTTTGGCGAATGCGAAATCTTTCCCTACATCGATGGCTCGATGCTGGCCGATGATGAGTTGTTCGCAGAAGCTGCGGCGCAGGGACAGACGCTGTTTTCGTCGACGGGAGATACGGGCTCGTTCTGCCCGGTGGGCGTGGGAACGAATGGCGTTCCGGCCGGCGTGCCTCTGGTGAATTATCCTGCGGCGTCGCAATACGCAACCGCGGTGGGCGGAACGACGCTGCTGACCAACGCCGATGGCAACTACGACACGGAGATCGCCTGGAACGCGGGCGGCGGCGGCATCAGCGAGTTCGAATACTCACCGTACTGGCAGACGGCGGCCAACGTGCCGAGTTCGGCCGCGAGTTCGCGGGGCATTCCTGATGTCGCGATGGACGCAGATCCTGAGTCGGGCGCGAACGTCTACGTGAACGGTGCGTGGGAGGGCGTTGGCGGAACGAGCCTCTCGTCGCCGCTGGCGATGGGGGTGTGGGCGCGGATGATTTCGGCAAACTCGAAGCTGGGTTTCGCGCCGCTTACTTATTACAGCCTGTATGACGGAACCGGTCTGCTGGGGAGCTATCCGAAGGGCGGGTTCCACGACATCCTGGTGGGGGCAAACGGCCTGTACACGGCGTTACCTGGATGGGATTACACGACGGGGCTGGGCACGCTGTGGGTGGATCAGCTCTACAACGACCTAAAAAAGCGGTAAGAGCAAGCTTCCAGCGGCCAGCTTCCAGCTGCCATTGTGCAGACTTTGCAGAGGGATCGCTCAAGCAGGCGATCCCTTCATTCTGTTTGGTTGCATCCAATGGATGCAATGGAGAGTGAGCCGAGGAGAAGTGTGGCCGGAGCCTGGGGTCTGGACACCGGACCGGTGGCGATGTCACGCGGCGAAACCATCGCCGACTGGTGGCGGCGGCTGGAGCGCGCCCCGCGATCGGTGTTGATGCTGGATTTCGACGGCACGGTGGCGCCGTTCGTCCGCGAACGGATGCAGGCAAAGATGTATCCGGGTGTCGCAGAGAGGCTCTATCCCCTGGCAGCTTCGCCACGAACGCGGCTGGTGGTGGTTTCCGGACGCCCCGCGGGGGACTTTGCCGCGTTGCTGCCTGCCGATCTGCACGTGGAAATCTGGGGCAGTCACGGGCGGGAGCGCGTGACTGCAGACGGCGTGTATAACGCGTGGCCGCTGACTGCGGCACAGCAGAAGGGGCTGGATCAGCTGGAGGCCGATCTGCGGGTGCGCGGGCTCGGCTCAGTGGTGGAGAAAAAGGTGGGCAGCCTGGCCGTGCATACGCGAGGCTTTGCGGACTCCGATGCAGAACGGATCGTGATGCTGGTGCGCGATTTTTACGCCACGCTGATCACGCAGGGGAGCGGGCATGCAGAGCTGGAACTGCTGCCGTTTGACGGGGGGGTGGAGCTGCGCGGGACCGGACGGAGTAAGGCAACGGCGGTGGCCAGCATTCTGAGCGAAGAACCGGTTGGCAGCCCCGCCGCGTATCTGGGTGACGATCTGACCGATGAAGAGGCTTTTGCCGCGCTGGGAGCTCGGGGAGCGGACGGTGCGAGCCTGGGAGTGCTGGTTCGGACGCAGCCGCGGCCATCGGCGGCGAATCTGTGGCTGGCTCCGCCGGAGGAATTGCTGGCATTTCTTGATGAATGGCAGGTGGCCGGCAGTCGCGCGCTGACACAAAGTGAGGGGAACCGATGAGGACAGCGACCACAGTTCATGCGAAGACGAGAAGCGCGCAACAGCCGCGGCTGATCCTGGTATCGAATCGGCTGCCGGTGACGTTTCGCCGCGAGCGAGGGAAGCTGCAGACGGTTCCTTCGAGTGGGGGCCTGGTGGGAGCGCTGGAACCGATCCTGCGGCAACAGGGCGGCGTTTGGGTGGGCAGCGCGGGCACTGAGGATTCGGCGGAACTGCACCAGGGACTGAAGGCATCGGCGGGCGACCACGGATTTCGCTACGCACCGATCATTCTTTCTGCTGAGGAAGAGGAGAAGTATTACCAGGGATTCTCGAACGAGGTCCTTTGGCCGCTGTTTCACGATCTGCAGTCGCGCGGCGTTTTTGACCCGGCGTACTGGGATTTTTATCAGCGTGTGAATCGCAAGTTCGCGAAAGCGGTGGATGCGATCGCCGGAGAGCGCGACCTGATCTGGATTCACGATTATCAGTTAATGCAGGTGGGGCGGGCGCTGCGCGAGTACCGGCCGGATGCGTTTCTGTCGTTCTTCCTGCATATTCCGTTTCCATCGCCGGATATTTTCGGCAAGTTGCCGTGGCGGCGGCAGGTGCTGGAGGGTCTGCTGGATTACGACTTCATCGGTTTGCAGACGGCACACGACCAGCGGAACCTGGTGGCCAGCATTCGCACGTATCTTCCGGAGGCGAGGGTGTCGGGGAGAGGCGACGAGCGCGTGGTGACGGCAAACGGCGGGGTGACGCGGATTCGGGATGTTCCCATCAGCATCGACTTTCACGATTTCGCCGAAGCGGCCAGCGAGCCTTGCGTGACGGAACGCGCGCAGCAGATTCGCAGCCAGTCGCCGGACATGACGATCGCGGTGGGCGTCGATCGGCTGGACTACACGAAGGGCGTGCCGGAACGGTTGCGCGCGCTGCGCCTGTTCTTCCGCAGCTGTCCGCAGTTTCACCGAAAGATCACGCTGGTGCAGGTGGTGGTGCCGAGCCGGGAGAACATTCAGGGATATAAGGATCTGCGGACGGAGATTGAGGGTCTGGTTTCGAGCATCAATGGGGAGTTCAGCGAACCAGGCTGGACGCCGATTCAGTATATGCACCGCTCGGTGCCACGGAATGAATTGCTCGCGCTCTACCGCGCAGCCGGCATCGCGCTGATCACGCCCCTCAAGGATGGGATGAATCTGGTGGCGAAAGAATATTGCGCCGCACACATTGAGAATGACGGCGTGTTGATTCTGAGCGAATTTGCGGGAGCGATGGCGGAGCTGCACACGGGTGCGATTACTGTGCATCCCTACGATGAGATCGGAATCTGCACAGCGCTGCAGCGGGCGCTGGAGATGCCGGCTGAGGAGCGCCATCGGCGGATGCTGCGCATGCGGCGGACGGTGCGGGAGAACGATGTGCTGCGCTGGCGGGACCGGATCTTCGAGCAGATGGAGCAGGCGCGGCCGCGGGTGAGGCTGGCGGCTTAGGGCTGGACTAGTTCGCAAAATGCGAATAAAATAGCAGTCGGAGCACCGGTTGCACGTCATCTCCCGGAAAAGACTGAAGGAGGCCGCCCAGCGACACGCCGAACTGGGTGCGCCGCTCGACGTCTGGTATCGGATTGCAAAGAGGTCAGACTGGCGAAATCCTGACGACGTACAAAAAGCTTTTCCTTCCGCCGACGGCGTGGGCAAGTACACGGTGTTCAACGTTAAAGGCAACAGCTATCGGTTGATTACAGAAATCAACTATCGTTCAGGTCGTCTTTTCGTTCGTCACGTTCTGACGCATGCTGAGTATGACAAAGGAAAATGGAAATCATGAGCGCGCGCCCAATTCCCGCTTATCCGGCTTTGTTGGCGAAGTACCCGCCGAAAGTGATCCGCACCGAAGCGGAGAACGATCATTACACTCGGCTTCTTGAGGACCTTGACCGGCGGCATTCATCCCTGTCGCGAGCCGAACGGGAACTGGCCGATCTGCTGACTTTGCTCGTCGAAAACTTCGAAGAGCGGCAGTATCAGCTGCCGAAGGCCACTCCCCTCGAAGCATTGCGCTTTCTCATGGATCAGCATCATCTGCGGCAGAAGGATCTTCTGGACGTTTTCGGCACGCCGAGCATCGCCTCTGAAGTTCTCAGCGGAAAGCGGGAGTTGAGCAAGGAACACATCCGCCGGTTGAGCGAGCGGTTTTCGGTGCCCGTCGAATTATTTTTCTAATCGCTGGTGACTCTTCGGTGCGATGATCCGGAATTCACCGCTGAGGTGCATGAGGCTCATCAGGTAGAGCATGCCGTCGTAGTAGCGGCTCTGACCGGAGGGGATCTTCGTGTTCCAGAGCGCTTCGGTGAAGCGGCGCGCGCGTTCGCGATCGGTGGCGGCCAGACCGGCGACGGCGTTGGTTCCGACCAGACCCTCGGGATGCTCCTCGTGGGTGACGTGGGGATCGGGGTGCTGCGGCTGGCCATCGAGGGTGAACATGGGGCCGTAGGTATCCATGCCCTGGGACTCGAAGAATTTCTGGATGCGATCGCTGAGGGTTGGTTCGGCGGGAGCTTTGTGCCACCAGGACCAGTCGACGCTCCAGTTGCTGGCGGTGCGCCATGCATCGTAGCCGAAGACGCTGCCTCGGCGTGCGAAAGGGCCCTGCATTGGGCTGGTATCGAAGTTGGCGAAGTCGGGAGCAAGGCCGGTGTCTTGATTTGTAACCTTGGGGAAGAAGGCTCGGCTGGCCGCGGCAGCGCGAAGCCAGAAGCCGCGATCTTCGGGCGGACCCCAGCGCGCCCATAATTCGTAAAAGGCGGGCAGGTGGTAGGAGGGGTCGGTGATGGAATGGGGCCACACTTCGGGCACGAATTTCACCATCGGTGGATCCTGGTTCATCTCTGCGCCGACGGTGTGTGGTCCGCGCGGGCTGGGCGCGGTGATGACGTCGCGATGCACCATGGCGTGCAGCAGCTTCAACGCCTGGGCGCGGTAGTCATAAATGCCGTGGCCGCCGGGCCAGCGATTGGCGGCGAACAGCAGCGCCATGGCGAAGTACGATTCGCCGTCGGGCGCGGCGCCTTCAGAGTTGTGCGTGCCATCGGGCTTGCAGGACCACGCGAAGTATTCGTAGCTGGGCGCCTTCGGGTCACCCACGTACATGTAGGTCATCGCCCAGTTCCACAGCGCGTCGAACTCCGCCTTCTTGTCCAGTTCGACGGCGATCATCATGCCGTAGGACATACCTTCGGTGCGAACGTCCTTGTTATTCCAGTCGGTGAGGTACATCAGCGGGCCGTTGGCATTGGAGCCCGCGGCGAAGACGACGGATTGCGTCTGCGGATCGCCATGGAAGAGCTGCCGGTACGCGGCGTCGATTTTGGCGCGAATTTCCTTTTCCGAGTGGCCATCTTCTTTGAAGAGGTTGCGATACTTGCCGGTGGCGTAGGCGCCGGAGCCATCGCTCGGGGTTTGGGCCGGCAGGGTTTGAAAAGTCACTCCAGCGATCAGGGCCGAAAGCAGAAATGCGCCAATCTTCATTTGCGGACGATCTCCCGGGTTCAGTCGTACGTCAACAGAGTAGCTTTTCGGGGTCGACAACGGCACACTGTTGATCGATGAGAAGCTCCTGGTTGCTGGTGCCGCTGTTATTTTGCGCCGCTGTCGATGGGCAGGATGTTCACGTTCGCGTTTCGCCCGAGGTGAAGACGGGCATTGAGGGGACGACGGAGTTTCCGACGATCCAGATGGCGCTCGATCATCATCCGTTCGCCGGGCCAGGCGGGCGCGTGTTCCTTGAGATTGCGCCGGGGACATACCACGAGCGGCTGAACATCACGCAGAACCACACGAACATCACGCTGGTGGGCATGGGCCACGGGCCCGAAGACGTGGTGATCACCAACAGCCTGAACGCGAAGCAGGCGGGCGGAACGTTTTTCACCGAGACGGTGGAGGTGAACGGCACGGGCTTCGAAGCGGACAACCTGACCTTCGAGAACTCGGCGGGCAACACGGGGCAGGCGGTGGCGATTGCGGTGCGGGCAGATCGCGCGGTGTTCAAGCACTGCCGGTTCCTCGGGTATCAGGACACGCTGTTTGCGGATTATGGGCGGCAATACTACGTCGACTCCTACATCGAGGGTGCGATCGACTTCATCTTCGGCAATGCGACGGCGGTGTTCGATCGCACGGAGATTCATGCGACGGGGCGCGGGTATCTGACGGCGCAATCGCGGACGTCGGCGGATCAGACGACCGGGTACGTAATCGTGAACAGCAAGGTGACGGCCTCGGATTCGCCTGAGGTTTTTCTCGGCCGGCCGTGGCGCCCCTTCGCTCGCGTCGTTTTCATGCACACGGAATTGCCGGTGGGTATTGCTCCAGCCGGTTGGAACAACTGGGGCAAAGAGGCGAACGAGAAGACGGCGTGGTTCGGGGAGTTTGGCAACACGGGTTCGGGCGCACGAACCGAGTCGCGGGTGGCGTGGGCTCATCCGCTGACGAAGAAAGAGGCCAGGCGATTCGAGCCGAAGGTGTTTTTGGCTGGGAAGGATCATTGGGATCCCGTGGCGGAGGCGGCGAAATTGCCGTAGTGGCTAAGGCATGGCGGGTGCGCTGGCACGGAGCATTTTCGCGGTCCACGCAGCTCCCGGGAGGCCGCAGGCGGCGAGGCGTTCGAGTTCGCGCGCAACCTGGTATTCAACGCGGCGTATCACGGCCGGATCGTCGGGCCGGTTTTCATCGAGTAGAAGATACGAGGCGCGCGGGTCGCCATCGTAGGGAAGACCGACGCTGCCCGTGTTGAGGACGAGACGGGGAACGGCCACGCTGAGATGGCGAATGCCGGGCAGGTGAGTGTGGCCGTAGGCGACGACTTCTCTGTCCAGGGTTTCGAAGGTGCTTACCAGATCGTTTTCGGTGGCATCGATCGCCGGCGCACGCCAGGCCGAGGCAGGACCGGCGTGCACGAGGCCGAGGTTTCCATCTTCTCCGGCGGAGAGGCGGGGCGGGAGTTGCGCGAGCCAGCCCAGGCGTTCGGAGCCGAGCGTAATGCGGGTGGCGGCGGCGATCTCGCGGATGGCGTCCCACAGGGCGGCTGGGGCTTGGGAGTGGGCGGCAAACTCCTCGAGGGTGTTGGGGCGGACGAGCATCTCGTCGGTATTGCCGAACACGCACCGCCAGCCGAGATCGCGGATGCGGTCGACGACCTCGACCGGGCTCGAGCCGCTGTCGGCCAGATCGCCACCAAAGAGTATTTCGTCGGGGGCAGTGGTGCGCAGGTCGGCGAGAACGGCCTCAAGAGCGGTGAGGTTGCCATGGATGTCGGAAAGGATCGCGATGCGCATGGGGTGAACGCCGGGAGTCCAGTCTAGTGCGTGATCGTCCGATTGCTGGTGGGCTCTGGGGAGACAGCGTGCTGGCCGATACAGCGCGGCACCCACAAACCCGAGTAAAGTGTCCAGATATGGAGCAGGGCGGTCCAGTTGGAAAGGCCCCGGCGCCGGGGGGCAGTGGGCCCGGGTCCCGAGCGCGCAAGGCGGATCCGGCGATCTATTCACAGATGCGGCGGGCGGCGTTGGAGACGCGGCTGCAGAACCTGGCCCGCGATGCGGTGCACCTGGTCCTGATGGACTGGCACGTCGACAAGGGCACGGTGACGGTGGTGGCAGCGGCGGACGGTTCGGCGAGCCTCTATCTGAGCAGTGGTGGCGGATACATTGGGGGGAGCGAAAAGGTTCCGGCGATCCGCGAGGCGGCGCTGCACGCGGTGGCGCTGGCGACCGGTCTGCGGTTCTACTTCGAGCGAACCGAATCGAGCCCGCTGCCGTCGCTCGGCGATGTGACGTTCTACATCACGACGAGCGAGGGGGTGAGCCGCGCGGTCGCTGCGGAATCGAAACTGCGGGCGGGCGCCGATCCGCTGGCCGGGTTGGGCGGGGCGATGCAGAGGATCGTGACCGAATACCGGTTGCGTTTTGGGAAGGCTAAACCAGAGCCGGACCCTGGAGAGTGAGTTCAGGGCCGCCCCCGGGCCTCGGCCGAGTGCTTCAGTATTACGGTCAGCGGTCAGTTACGGCAGCCAGGGCCGTTAGCGGTTTCATCACTTCAGCTACTGCGGTGCGGAAGCCGGCGCGGCGGTGGTTTGCGGGGTAGCGTCGAGGTGGTACTTCGTAAAGAACTTCCAGGAACCTTCGTTGACTGTGTCGACGACGTTCCAATAGGTCCCCGAGGAATTGGGAATGACGTGGAGTTCGTACGGGAATCCTGCTTTGACGAACGCGTCGTGCTGGTTGGTCATCTCGCGCATGTCGTGGTTGCCATCGCCGTCGCCGACCCAATCTTCGAACGGCTCTTTGCGCGCGGCGTGCGCGAAAAGGCTGTAGTTGGTGGGGTCGAGAATAGCGGCGTGGACAGAGGTAGCGGCCCAGTAAGTGGAATCGTAAAGGGCGACGGCGGTAGCGTAGACGCCTCCGCCGAGAAGGCCGAAGAGGTAGACACGCGTGCGATCGATGGGGTGCTTTTTGGCGACGTCATCGACGACGGCGTGGAGGTACGCGGGGCCGTCGACCTGGGAGTTCCACTCTGTGTTGTGGAGCGACTCGGGGGCGATGAGGATGAAGCCGCGCTGCGAGGCGAGGCCTTTCCAGGAGCCCATCATGTCCGAGGCCCAGCCGCCCTGGTCATGCAAGGCGACGACGACGGGCAGAGGCGTGCTGGCATCGGCCGCTGCAGGAATCTGATAGCCATACGTGCGCTGTTGGCCGTCGAAGGTAAAGTTGCCGCTCTCCGGCTTGTCCTTAGCTTTGGCGGCAGCAGGAAGGGTGGCGAGGGGAAGGATCAGCAGTACGGCGATCAGCGACAGGCAACGTTGCATGAATTCGAACTCCGGAAGAGGTGGTTTGCTGATGCACGAAACATCCCATGGTAAGCGGGACGGGGCGAGAGGTCCAGATCACGGTCGGGCGCAAGCCGCATTGGCGGCGAAGACAAGGGTGATCGGCAATGCAAGCGCAACAGTTACAATCCATGAACGAGGGTTGATCGCTGGAAATGGTCAGTCTTTTTCGCAGGAAGAAGGAAGAAGAGAGGCACGGGCCGACCGTGCTGACGGGGCCAAGGATCCCGCGGCACTCCAGCGGGTGGGAGGCGCTGTTGAAGCATCTGCGCGCCGAGAACGGGCTTCGGGTGCTGGACATCGGGCCGACGTCGCCGCAGAACATCAACTTCGTAACGGAGTTGGGACACAGCGTTTACATGGCGGACGTGGTCCACGAATCGCTGCGGGAAGAGTGGAAACTGCCGCCGGAAGAAGAAGGCGGGCCGCCGCGGTTCAACGAAGAGAAGTTCTTCGAGCAGAATCTGAACTTTCATGGGCGGCAATTTGACGTCGTGTTGCTGTGGGCTACGCTGGACTACATTCCTCAGGGTCTGATCGAGCCGCTGGTGACGCGGCTGAAGGACGCAACGCTGCGGGACGGCAAGGTGTTGGCGATCTTCCATTCGAAGCCAACGGGGCCGTATACCGCGTACTGCCGCTATCACCTGACCGCTACGTCGGAGATCGAAATGCAGGAGTCGGCGCCCTATCCGGTGCAGCGGGTCTACACGAACCGGCAGATCGAGAAGCTGTTCACCGGGTGGTCGGGATACAAGTTCTATCTGGCGAAGGACAATTTGTACGAAGTGATTATCACCCGGTAGGCCGAAGGCGAGAGCAGGAAGCGGGTCGCCGGAGTCGCCGTGCTAGCCTGGGCGTTCTGCTGTGGCACGCCAGAACCAGAGAAAAGCTGCCGCAAGCGTTGCGACGATGGGGACACCGATCGCCGCCCAGGCCGCGTATTGCTCCTTCTGGGTGAAGTAAACCGTGTGGCGCGTGTCGGTGAAGCGATAGACGTGGCCGGATGGCGGGTCCGGGACGCGGGGCGAGATTCTCTCCAGATGCCAGACGAGAGCCACACCGCCGCCCCACAGCAAGAGGATGAGGACCACCAGAGCGGCGACGGAACCAGCGGGCCGGCGGGGTTGGGAAGGTCCCTGTGGATCGAGCGACGGGTCAACGATGGGGCCAAGGCGTTCGCGGATGTCGGAATCGGACAACATGCTGGAGACGACGTTTCTGATCATACCAACCGGGGCCAACGGTCTCGCCAACCGGCACCGTGACGGTTACTGATCGAGGGGGACGGAAGGCGTGGCGTAGTAACCCGGCCGATAGCGCAAAGTATAGGAAGGGTTCGACTTAAGAGAGACCTGGATGCGCCGGAAGTCGGACTGCGAACGGCGCTGCACCGGGTAGTAGCTGATCAGGTATTGGGTGCGGAGGTCCTCTGAGATTTTGCGGAAAGCGGCCGAAATGTCACCGAACTCGGCGAAAAAGGATTTGCCGCCGGTTTCCTGAGAGAGGGTGATGAGCGCGTGCTCTCCGCCGGTGTCGCGGCCGGCGTCATTGAGGATGGGCAAGTCGATGAGGGAGTAGACCATGGTTTCGCCGCGGATGGCCTGGTCGAGGGCTTGCTCAAAGTCGACGCCTTTGACGGTGTTGCCCCCGTCGGAGATGACAATCAGAGCCTTCCGGCCGGAGCGAGGGCCGAGCATCTGCGAGGAGAGATAAATAGTGTCATAAAGTGCGGTAGCTCCGCCGTAGTCGAGGTTGCTGAGGCCAGATTCAAGACGATGCAGGTCGGAAGTAAAAGGAACCACTTCGCGTGCCGTGGAGTTGAAGTCGATCAGGTCGACGCGGTCGACGGGGCGAATGAGAGCGCGCATGAAATCGTGTGCGGCGTGGAGTTCGATGTCGGTGTCCTTGCGGACCGAGCCGCTGGTGTCGATGGCGAGGACCAGGGAGAGCGGCATATTCGTCTCGCGCTCGAAGTAGGCGATCTTCTGCGGAACGCCGTCTTCGGTGAGGTTGAAGTCCTCTTGTTTGAGACCGCCGACCGGAGATCCGTTCGGGTCGGTGACGTTGACGAAGACATTGACCAGATGCACTTTGACGTGGAACGTCGGCGGCTCCTGCGTTGATTGCGGAATCGCGGGAGCGGCTTGCAGCGCGAGCGTCACCAAAACTGCGCAAGCGACGCGGAGCCGGACAAGGTTCAACGGGCACGCTCCGGCTTGCGGGATTTGGCGGATTTGGCTGCGGATTTTTTTGAACGCGACGGAACGGTGGATTTGCGCGGCTTCGCGGCGTTTGGGGTCAGTTCGGGGGGAAAGGGATCGCCCTGGGCCCAGACAGCTCCGTCTTCGAAGAATTCCTTTTTCCAGATGGGCACGGTTTTCTTCAGCGTGTCGATGAGGAAGCGGCAGGCGTCGAAGGCGGCGGCGCGATGAGCAGAGGCAACGGCGATGGCGACAGAGGTATCGCAGATTTCGAGGCGCCCGAGGCGGTGCACGATGGCGAGATCACGGATGGGGAAATCGGCGAAGGCCTGGGCGGCGAGGAGATTCATCTGCGTGAGGGCCATCTCCGCGTAGGCCTCGTAAAAGAGGTAGAGCGTACGGCGGCCGCGCGTGTTATTGCGGACGATGCCGTCGAACAGAATGACGGAGCCATCTTCGCCGGCCTTGAGCGAATGGGCCAGGGCGCCGGCATCGATGGGCTCGTTGGTGAGGCGAACTTTGCGGCTCGGGACCAGGAGCACGGGGATATCGGACGGGAGCCGTGCCGCGGTTTTTTTCGCCGACCCTCCGCTGACCGGCGGAAGCAGCGCGACTTCGTCGCCATCGGTGAGCAGATGCGTGGCTGGGACGTACTCCTGATTGACGGCGACGGCGATCGAAGACCACGGCACCGTGTTCCCCGAAATCAGTGCCTGGCAGCGATCGAGGAGGTCGTGGACCGTCGAACCGGCGGGCAGATCGAGCGGGCCGCTGGAGGAGGGGAGTTGGTCGCGAAGAATGCCGAAGGCCAGGAGGGTGACGCGCATGCGGTTTCTATTATCGGGGATTGGACGAATCCTGGAGGCTGCGGGCGAGCAACGAGAGTTTAGAGTTTAGGGATTAGAGTTTAGGGTGCAGGGGAAGCAGGGGGAGAGGGGCACATGAGCTACATCAGCAAGACACTGGTTCCGGGGGAAAAGGTCGTCTACACGACGCGGCTGCACTGGATCGTGATGCTGGGGCATATTTTTGGCGCGATTGTGTTGTGGGGAATCGGAGGATACCTGGCGTGGTATGCGTACGCGCATCCGCAGATGGAGGCTTCGAGCCGGCATATCGCCGGATACGGCGGCGCGGCACTTTTGGTGTGCGGGTTCATCGTACTGTTTGTGGGCAGCATCCGGCGCAACACAACGGAGATGGCGGTGACGACGCGGCGCGTGGTGGTGAAGACGGGACTGGCAAGCCGGCGGACCATCGAAATGCTGCTGAATAAGGTGGAGACGATCGAAGTCAGCGAACCAGGAATGGGGCGCGTGCTGGGCTACGGGTCCATCACGATGATCGGAACCGGCGGGACTTCGGAGGGCTTCCACAAAATTGCGAAACCGCTGGTGTTTCGCAACGAGGTGCAGCAGCAGATCGAGAGACTGACCCCAGGAGACGTGGCTGCAGCGCCCTCTGCGAGACAATAGAAGGGCAATGGAATTTGTCGATCTGAAAGCGCAGTACCGGCACATCGCAGCGCGCGTGGATGCGCGCATCGCGAAGGTGATGGAGCATCAGCGGTTCATCCTGGGGCCGGAAGTCGCGGAACTGGAAGAGCGGCTGGCCGCTCGCGTGGGCGCGAAGCACTGCATCAGTTGTGCGAGTGGAACGGATGCGCTGTTGCTGGCGCTCATGGCTCTGGACATTGGCTCGGCGAGTGGCGGAGATGCGGCGGACGAGGTGATCACGTCGCCGTTCACCTTTTTCGCGACGGGCGAGATGATCTCGCTGGCCGGAGCACGACCGGTGTTTGTCGATATCGAACCCGTGGGGTACAACCTGGACCCGGAGAAGATCGAAGCGGCGATCACGCAGCGAACGAAGGCGATTCTGCCCGTGAGTCTCTACGGGCAGGCAGCGGAGATGGACGCGATCAACGCGATCGCGGAGCGGCATGAGCTGGCCGTGATTGAAGATGCTGCGCAGAGTTTTGGCGCGCTCTATCGCGGCCGGCACTCGGGGAACCTGAGCACCATCGGCTGCACCAGCTTCTTCCCGTCGAAACCGCTGGGTTGCTACGGCGACGGCGGCGCGTGTTTTACCAACGATGATGCGCTTGGCGCGGCGATGCTGGAGCTGCGGAATCATGGGCAGGAAGGCCGATATCGGCATGCGCGGATCGGGATCAACGGCCGCCTCGACACGCTGCAAGCCGCGGTGTTGCTGGCGAAGCTGGAGGTTTTCGACGAGGAGCTGACGGCGCGAGCGGAGATTGCAGACCGTTACACGGCACTGCTGAAGGATGCCGTGCCGGTGCCGCGTGTGCTGCCCGAACGAACCAGTGCGTGGGCGCAGTACACGATCGAGGTGGACGATCGCGAGACGGTGGAGTCATCGCTGAAAAGCGCGGGGATTCCGACCGCGGTGCATTATCCGACGCCGCTGCATCTGCAGCCGGTGTACGCGGAGTTGTCGCGCGCGATGGGGTGGGGCCGCGGCAGTTTTCCTGTCGCCGAGCGCGCGGCAGAGCGCGTGTTGAGTCTGCCCATGCATCCTTATCTCGGACCGGCGGAGATGCAGCAGGTTGCCGACGCAGTGAAGGCGAGCGTTCAGCGTTCGGCGTTCAGCGTTCAGGCCGGGATGTAGCGACGTTCGTGGAACATCGTCTGTGTTGGAGAGAGCAGGAAGCGGCGCGCTTTGCGTTATTCCACCTGACAATCGGATCGTTCGTATCGGAATCCGTCCCGAACTTTCCTGATGAATGGGAGATGACACAAAGGTGATCACAAGGTGCGTGACCGGAGTGTGGTACTCGCCTCACGCATCTGGTGAGATAACCTGGCCCCAAAGTTGGCATTGACACCTGAGGCCATGGCACAGAGAATGGCGTCAATTGACGGACCGCCGAAACCGGAAGGGCTGCATCGTACCGGATCAAGGTGGTCGTCGAGATGCCGCCTGTGATGCCCGAGCGAGATTCGAGCACGAGCAAGGCCGCCGCAGAATCCGCGGCAAAGGCGGTGCGAGCCGGAAACCTCTTTTCCGGCGGCCGAGATTTTTCCCAAAAACTCAGGTCTAACAGAACAGGACAATCTGTCCGGCATAATCGGATTGAGCAAGGATCTGTGCTCTGCTCCGGAGAAGGAGGCTGCGCCAAAATCAGCACACTATAAGGATTCCCCTGAATCGATCCGGTAAATAGCACGGCTGCCGGATGCAAGAGCACGCAGCGCAGGCACGACCCACACACCAGGAGGTTATATGCAGGAAGATCTTCAGATGCTGGACGAGTGGATACCGGAGCAGATGGAACCAGGAACGCTCTTTGTGCTGGAGAATGCGGCGCCGATGGGCGACGCGCGGAATCCATTTGTAGCGGTGTTGGCGTGCCCGAAATGCGGGGTGCTGGGTCTGATTACAAAGGCGCAGTACTACGGACTGGAGTCGATGATCTGCGGTGGCGATGCATGCTCGGCGGAGTATTACTTGAAAGACGACGAAATCGCTTACAGGAAGCCGCACTAAAAGCAGGGAACAGGGAATAGCCAACAGCGATCAGAGAAAAGCGTGCCTTGCGGCACGCTTTTCTGTTTGCACCGGGATTTTCATTTGCGGCTGGGCTTGTCGTTGGGGACGATCACCGGGCGGCGTAACGGCACCATCGCCGCACCGGGCTCAGCGGCGTGCTGCATGCGGGAGAGCATTTCGGTGCGGACGTACTTCACAAAGTCCTGCATCTGGAGGTTCATGGCTTCCATGCGCTCGCGCATCTGCAGGATGATGGCTATGCCGGCGATGTTGACGCCGAGGTCGCGCGCGAGGTTGAGGATGAACTCGAGGCGCTCCAGATCTTCGTCGGTGTAGAGGCGGGTGTTGCCCTCGGTGCGGGAGGGTTTCAGCAGGCCTTCGCGTTCGTAGAGGCGCAGGGTTTGCGGATGAATGTCATACATCTCGGCGACGGCCGAGATCATGTAGGCGCCTTTGGATTTGCGTTTGGTGGGCATATCCGACTCACATTATGCACTGCGGACCGCGGAACAGCGAGTGGGAATCGTGCGGCGTCAACGCGCGTGGGCGAAGAGGTGCGCTTCGGCTTCCTCTGCAACCGGCTGTCCGACCGTGATGCGGCGGGGAAGCAGGTTGCGCAGCTGGCCACCGTAAATTTTGTAAGGAACCGTTACCTGGAGCGCGTGGCCGGATTGCTGTTCGATGGTAAGGATGATGGCGTCGGTATGGCCCTCGGCAGAGGGTTCGGCGAGGGTGACATTGGCGCAGACGGCGACGGCCTGAATCAAGCCGCGGCGAACGCGATTGGCAACATGCTCGGTCAGCAATTTGAAAAGGCGCTCGGGGTCGCGAGGGAGGCGAGGAATGTCCAGTGTCTCGCGCGCGACGTTGCCATCGAGATCCATGGCGAAGGCAAACGGCGCCATCTGGCCGTAGCGGCGAAGAATGAGGCGTGCATACGACATGGCCGCGTTCAGCAGTTGTGTGGCGCGGCGGGTGTCGGGGTCCTGAGGAGTGACGTCGGACGGATTTGGCCAGGGACCGCGGAAGAGACCAGGCATCAGCGTCGGCCCTTATCCGGTGCGGCGGCGGCTTCTTGCCGGCGGCTTGGCTTTGGCGCTTGCCCGCAACACAACGCGCAGAGCCGCATTGACGGAGTTGGAGTCGGGGAAGACCGCCGCTACATCCGGAGCAAGCAAGACCAGGTTCGTCCCTTCAGCAAAGCGTTTTGCGTAGCGCCCGCGTTCGCCGCCGCGGAAGTCGATTTCGCGTGGCATCTCCATTGCAGTCGAGTTACTCGCCTTCCTCATAAGTCCCCCTTTCCTTTCGTGTCGCTTTTCTTGCGCTGATGATCCGGATGCAGTTTCCTGCTTCAGTATGCGCAACCGAGATCAGCTGATCCTCGCGGGATCGTCCAATGCTGAAGAATCGTTCCTCGCCATTGGAATGTCGTGGGTCGGGAACGGTCAGGAGCAACGGATCCTCAAATATCGTAGCCGCTTCTTCGAACGAGGTGCGATGTTTGCGGAGATTTGCAGCGGCTTTTCGGTCGTCCCATGAGAAATAGAGCGACATTTGCCACTAGACCTTTGCCCAGATGGCTTCGCGCGGATCTTCGGGGTTGAGCTTGGCGAATTCCTTCAGGATCTCGCGGGAGCGCTCGTCGCGGACCTGCGGAACCGATACTTCCACAGTGACGATCTGGTCGCCGCGCGTTCCTTCTTTGGTCGCCGAAGCGACGCCGCGTTCCCTCATCCGGAGCTTTTGGCCGCTCTGCGTGCTCGGCGGAATGCGGAGCTGCGCGCGACCGTCGATGGTGGGCACTTCGATGCGCGAGCCGAGCGCGGCCTCGGCCACCGTGACCGGCAGTGTGATGTAGATGTCGTCGCCGGTGCGGGTGAAAACAGGGTGCGAGCCGGTGCGAATGATGAGGTAAAGGTCACCTGCCGCGCCGCCATGCACGCCTGCGTTGCCCTTGCCGGCGAGGCGGATCCGCTGGCCATCGCGCGTGCCCGGCTTGATGCGGAACTCGAGCGGTTCGGTGCGGTAGAGCACGCCTTCGCCGTGGCAGGTGGGGCAGGGCGTCTGAATCTTGCCGCTGCCGTTGCAGCGTGGGCACTGGATGTTGAACTTCATCCGCCCGCCCATCTGCGTGACCTGGCCGGAACCGTGGCACTCGGGGCAAGTCTGCGTGCCGCCGACTGAGCCGCGGCCGTGGCAGGTGACGCAGACTTCCTGGCGCTGGATTTCAAGCCGCGCAATGCCGCCGCGAATCGCCGTCCAGAAATCAACGTTGACGGTGTATTCGAGGTCGGTGCCGGGCTGCGGACCCTGAGCCGCAGCGTTCTGCTCGCGCGAGAACATTCCGGAGAAGATGTCACGGAAGCCGCCCCAGCCCTGGCCGCCGCTGGATGCGCCGGGCGCTTCTTCGGAGAAGTCGAAGCCGCCGAAGTCGAAGGGGACGCCTTCCTGGGATCCGCCGCGCGCGCTGCTTCCCGGCCCATAGCCGCCGCGCGCAGCGGCTTCGGCGGTCGCCGGATCGATCTGATCGGAGTAGAAGCCGAACTGGTCGTAAATCTTGCGCTTCTTGTCGTCGGAGAGGATGTCGTTGGCTTCGGAGATTTCCTTGAACTTCTCTTCGGATTTCTTGTCGCCCGGATTGACGTCGGGATGGTACTTGCGCGCGAGCTTGCGGAACGCCTTGCGAATCTCCTCGGAGGTGGCGGACTTCTTCACGCCGAGCGTCGCGTAATAGTCTTTGTGCTGGGTGGGTGGCATTTTTCTTCGGATTCCTTATGCGGTTGCCTTTTGCCGCAAAACGCGAGATCCGTGATCGCGTGCGGCGGGCTTGACTTCAGCGCGAATCCGCGGCAAAAGGTCCCTGGTTGCGATGCCAATCTCCCAGGCCTTTTGCATATTGATCCAGAAATCGGTGGAAGTGCCGAAATATTGTGCAAGGCGCATCGCGGTCTCGACAGTAATTGCCCGGCGTTCGCGAACAATTTCCGAGATTCGAGTTACGGGGACGCGGAGTGCGAGAGCGAGCGCATTTGCGGAAAGCCCCATGGGCTTCATGAAGTCCTCGCGGAGAAACTCGCCGGGATGAATCGGGATACTATGTTCACCGGTTTTGACAGAGATCGGCATCATCATTCCTCTAGTGATAGTCCGCTATTTCAACATCCAGAGCATCTTGGTCTTCCCATCGGAAGCAGACTCGATATTGGTCATTGATGCGGATGCTGTATTGGCCTTCTCGATCTCCACGTAGCTTCTCCAGGCGATTTCCTCCAGGAGAATTGAGTTCATCGGCGCGGGAGGCGAAGCTGAGAATTTGCAGCTTTCGGAGTGCTGTGCGGGCAATGTTGCCAAACTTCCTACTCCGCCCGGTGAGCCAAAGCTGTCGTGTATCTTCATCCGCAAAGGACCGGATCACGTGTTTAGCGTAGCACGTTTAACGCCAAGCGTTAAACGTGCCTTCTTAGTTCCAGACCATCTGCGCGTCGACCGGTTCAATGCGCCAGAAAATGTCCGGCTCGATCTGTCTCATTTCACGTACGAAGTACTGCGCCTGCTTCTCATCGTCGAACACGACCTGGTTCGTGATCTGGCCCGCGCGGTGCTGTTCGCATTTCCAAAGTGTGTTTGCCGTGTTCGTCATGGGGAAACTTCCTTTCAACTGCTGAACTCCTTTACGTTCTGAAACGGAGGGGCATTCCTTCGGAACGCCCCTTCTCTCGAAGCCAGGAGATCCTTCGCGCGAAGCGCTCAGGATGACGCCGCAAGGCTCAGACGCCTCGCAAACGGCGTCACTTCTTGTCCTCGACGTCTACGTACTCGGCGTCGATGACACCTTCGTCCTTCTTGTTGCTGTCGGCAGTGCCGGCTGCTGCGGCATCGCCGTCGCTGGGAGGAACGCCTGCGCCCGGCGCAGCCGCGTTGGCCTTGTACATGGCCTCCGCCAGCTTGTGCGACGCCTGGGTTAGCTTCTCCCTTGCACCGTTCATATCGGCAACACTGGGTTGGCCTTCCAGTACCTTCTTCGCGTCGGCCAGTGCCGTTTCGACGTCGGACTTGTCGGAGCCGGAGACTTTGTCGCCGTTCTCCTTCAGCATCTTCTCGATGTTGTAGACCAGGCCGTCGAGCTGGTTGCGGGCCTCGATCTCATCGCGCTTCTGCTTGTCCTCGGCCGAGTGCGCTTCAGCTTCCTTCGCCATGCGCTCGACCTCTTCCTTGCTCAGACCCGAAGAGGACGTAATGGTGATCTTCTGATCCTTGCCCGTGGCGGTGTCTTTCGCGTTGACGTTGAGGATGCCGTTGGCATCGATGTCGAAGGTGACCTCGATCTGCGGGACGCCGCGCGGGGCTGGCGGAATGCCGCCGAGCTTGAACTTGCCCAGCGTGCGGTTCTGCGCCGCCATGGGCCGTTCGCCCTGCAGGACGTGGACTTCGACTTCGGTCTGCGAATCGGCCGCCGTCGAGAAGGTCTCCGTCTTCTTGGTCGGGATCGTCGTGTTGCGCGGAATCATCGCGGTCGCGACCCCACCCAGCGTTTCGATCGACAGCGACAGCGGCGTGACGTCGAGCAGCAGCAGGTCCTTCACTTCGCCGGAGAGAACGCCGGCCTGCACCGCCGCGCCAATGGCGACCACTTCGTCCGGGTTGACGCCCTTGTGGCCTTCCTTGCCGAACAGCTCTTTCACCAGCTGCTGGATCCGCGGCATGCGGGTCTGGCCGCCGACGAGAACCACCTCGTCAATTTTGCTGGCGTCGATACCGGCGTCGGAGAGGGCTTTCTTCGAAGGCTCGACCGAGCGCTGGATGATGTCTTCGACGAGCTGCTCGAGCTTGGCGCGGGTCAGTTTCTTCACCAGGTGCTTCGGACCGGAGGCGTCTGCGGTGATGAAGGGCAGGTTGATCTCCGTCTCGAGCGCGGTGGAAAGCTCGATCTTCGCGCGCTCCGCGGAGTCGCGCAGGCGCTGCAGGGCCATTTCGTTGCCCTTGGCGCGCAGGTCGAGGCCTTCCTCTTTCTTGAACTCATCGATGAGCCAGTCCACGATGCGCTGGTCGATGTTGTCGCCGCCCAGGTGTGTGTCGCCGTTGGTCGATTTCACCTCGATGACGCCTTCGCCGACTTCGAGGATGGAAATATCGAAGGTGCCGCCGCCGAAGTCGTACACGGCGATGGTCTCGTCCTTCTTCTTGTCCAGACCGTAGGCGAGCGCGGCTGCAGTGGGCTCGTTGACGATGCGCTTCACGTCGAGCCCGGCGATCTTGCCGGCGTCTTTGGTGGCCTGGCGCTGCGCGTCGTTGAAGTAAGCCGGGACCGTGATCACCGCTTCGGTGACGGTGGTGCCGAGGTGGTCTTCGGCAGCTTTCTTCAGCTTCTGCAGGATGAGCGCCGAGATCTCAGGCGGAGTGTAGAGCTTGCCCTGCGCCTCGATCGCGACGTGATCGCCCTGCTGAACGACTTTGTACGGGACCATCTTCATTTCGTCGTTGACTTCGTTGAAGCGGCGTCCCATGAACCGCTTGATCGAATAAACCGTGTTGGCGGGGTTGGTGATGGCCTGCCGTTTGGCGACCTGGCCGACAAGGCGCTCGCCGGATTTGGTGAAAGCGACGACGGATGGCGTGGTGCGGCCACCCTCTTCGTTGGCGATCACTTTCGGCTCGCCACCCTCCATGACGGCGACGACGGAGTTGGTCGTGCCGAGGTCAATACCGATAATCTTTGCCATTGCGTTGCTGCTCCTGAATGAGTGCCGTAGTCCTTGGCTAGGATGGCACTTGAGTGAGTTATTGTCAATCTATCTGATGCCGGAAATAGAGGAACCGATTCAGAAATGGAACTCATTCAAATGATGGGGCTTACCGGAGGCGCGAGAGTCGCCCTGGCGGATTTCCAGAGCCTGCCTGCATCTGGAAGGGGGTGCGCGGTATCCAACAGACGCGATTGAGTTTAGGAAGGGCTTGGGCGGGGTTAAAAGGCTGCTCAGTTTCGCCCACACGTCGGCCGAACGGGGAAGGACTGCGACCTGCCGGCAACGTTGGGCTGGGATTGGCCAACATTCACGGACCAGGGTGGAAGCGCGAATGCATGCGCCCGAAGTAAAATTTCGTGATCATTCTGCGATTCGAGGGGCCGGTCCCTGGTATCCATTGGTTAGCAAGCGCATCGTAGAAGGCATTCCCAGGTAGTCTTCACCCACGCAGCTTCAGACATTTGGCAGAGGGCATGGCGGACGGAAGCGGCCAGCAGGCGCAGAATTTCGGTATTAATCCGTGGCTGATTGCGGTCAGCGTGATGCTGGCGACCTTCATGGAGGTCCTGGACACCGCGATCGCGTCGGTGGCGCTGCCTTATATTGCCGGTTCGTTGTCCGCGTCGAACGACGAAGCAACCTGGGTTCTGACCAGCTACCTGGTGGCCAACGCGGTGATTCTGCCAGCCAGCAACTGGTTTTCGCTGCGCTTCGGGCGCAAGCGTTTCCTGATCACCTGTGTGATCATCTTCACCGTCGCCTCGTTTTTCTGCGGAGCGGCGCCAACGCTGGGCTTCATGCTGATCGCGCGCGTGATCCAGGGCGCAGGAGGCGGCGCGCTGCAGCCGCTTTCCCAGTCGATCCTGCTCGAAAGCTTTCCTCCGGAGAAACGGGGCGCGGCGATGGCTCTGTTCGCCTTTGGCGTGGTCGTGGCTCCGGTGCTGGGTCCGACGCTCGGTGGCTGGCTCACGGATACCTACAGTTGGCGCTATGCCTTCTACATCAACATTCCGGTGGGCGCACTGGCCGTGTTCATGATCAGCCGGTATATCAAGGATCCGGAGTACATCACCAAGGGACATGCGCCGAAGTTCGACAATCTGGGTTTCGGGCTGCTGGCGGTATGGACCGGGTGCCTGCAGGTGGTGCTCGATAAGGGGCAGGAGGACGACTGGTTCTCTGCGACGTGGATTCGCTGGGCGGTGACGATCCTGGTGATCTCGCTGTTCTGGTTCATCCGGCACTCGTGGACGAGCGAGACGCCGCTGGTGAAGCTGAAAACGCTGAAGGATCGGAACTTCGGGCTGGGGTGTGCGCTGATTCTGATGTTCGGCCTGTGTATTTATTCGATGGTGACGGTGCTACCGCTCTTCTACCAGGAGCTGCTGGGGTACACAGCGTTTACGGCGGGCCTGGTGGTGGGGCCGCGCGGGATTGGGTCAATTTTGGGGATGCCGGTCATCGGATACCTCGGGAGCAAGCTGGACCCGCGGTATCTGCTGACGTTTGGGTTCGTTGGGTTTGGTGCGATGAGCCTGATGCTGGGGAACCTGACGCTGGGCATCAGCCCATGGACTCTGCTGGTGCCGATTGTGGCGACCGGATTCGCGCTGAGTTTTGTGTTCGTTCCGATCACGACTCAGGCGTACAGTACACTGCGCAACGATCAGATTGGGAATGCCAGCGGCATCTTCAACCTGGTGCGCAATATCGGCGGCTCGATTGGGATTTCGATCGCGCAAACGCTGCTGGTACGGCGCAGCGACGTGCACCAGACACAGATTGCGGGCAGCATCTCGACGACGCAGTACTGGTTTGAGCAGAGGCTGAGCGCGCTGACGGGTTATCTGACGCAGCACACGGCAGCGCCCAATGCGCGACACTCCGCCGCGGGAACGATCTATCGGCAGCTGGAGCAACAGGCGCTGCTGTGGTCGTTCGTGGATGTGTTTCGGTGGATGAGCCTGATCTGTTTTGCGTGCGTAATTTTAGTGTGGTTCTTTAAGAAGGCACGGCCCGGAGCGCGGCCTCCGGCGGGCGCGCACTAAAGACAGGGATTAGGGATTAGGGAGTCGTCAGGCCGCCTTAGAACGGCGGCCACTCCAGGCTGCCGCCCTCCATGAGCGCGGCGCATTTCTCCACGCGGTAGCCTTTGTCGTCGTTGACGGCGAAGACGCGCGGACGACCGGTGGGGCTGGTGCCCCACAGCGAGCAGCCTGCGTAGGCGCCGTCTTTGCGGACGATGTAGTACTCCATGTCGAGCAGGCGCACCTTTGTCATGTCGCCGTTGTAGTTGCGCACGATGCGACGCAGCGCTTCGATCCCGGCTTCCTGCGGTGTGCGGCCCTGGCGCATCAGCTCGACGATGGTGTGTGCTCCGGCCACCTTGATGTTCTCCTCGCCCGAGCCCGTCGCGCCCGCTGAGCCCACGTCCTGGTCGCTGTAGCTGCCAGCGCCGAGGATCGGCGAGTCGCCGAGGCGGCCGGGAAGTTTCCACGCGAGGCCGGAGGTCGTGGTCGCACCGGAGATTTCGCCTTTGCTGTTCACGACGGACACGTGGATCGTGCCTGTCGTGGGCCACAGAATCTGTTCTGCGGCATAAAGGCGGTCTTCAGGAGCGATGCCGAGGTCGGCGGCCATGTTCACGAGCCGCTTGGTGCGGACGCGAATCGTCTCACCCCATTCAGGCGTCGGATGCCGCGGAACCTGACCCGGCCGCAGCGCAGCCGTTTCCGTCGGCGAATCTTCACGCAACGACGAAAGACCATGCAGATCCATCGTCGGCTTCGGCGCCGGCTTGTCGGCGTAGGGGTCCTTCCACGCCGGCTGATTCATCGCCGGTCCCCACCAGTCCTGCTGGGAGTTGTTTTCCTTCCACAGCATCCAGATGCGACGAGCGTCTTCGGTGAGAAGATTTTCTTTGGGGAAGCCGAGATCGACGGCGAAGCGCTGCGCGCCCTCGGCCACCAGCATCACGTGTCCGGTGTGCTCGTAAACCTTGCGCGCAACGAGACAGACATTCTTAATGTCGCGCACGCCGCCCACCGATCCGGCGGAGCGCGATGGACCATGCATGCAGCAGGAGTCCAGCTCCACGACGCCTTCTTCATTGGGAAGTCCGCCGAGTCCGACCGAGTGATCCTTTGGATCGTTCTCGCGACCAAGGCAGACGTGATGCACCGCGTCCAGCGTGTCGGCGCCATCGAGGAGCATCTGGTACGCCTCCTGGATGGTGTTGTCGCCAGTGACGCGCGTGACGATCACCGGCTTCGCTGGAGGCTGGAGTTGTTTGACGGCGTCGGCGGTTTGCGCGAAGAGATCGGGAATGGTGAGGCCGGCGGTGCCGAGTGCGCCGAGCGAGAGGAAATCACGCCGTGTTGTCATGCAGGGCATGGTAGCAAACGAAGAGAGGGTCTCCGCGGGACGAGACGGGGCATCGCGGGAAATATTCGGGCACAAGCGGGGCCGTCCGTTACCCCGTCAGTTCAGTGCGAGCCCGGGGGCCCGGGCATGAGGTGTCCGCCGCCGACAACGTTGCGGAAGGTGACCTGCGGGGTTTCGTCCGCTGGTCGGACATCCCGGTTCGGCTGGGTTTTCCAGAAGGGATCGTTGTTGGCGGCCAGCCTTCTGGCCATGCGATCCAGCGACGCCAGGTACGTGCAGATCAGCTGGTAGGACTGGAAGTAGGCATTGCCATCGACCGCCGCTGCAACGTCGGCCGCCGATCCCGGGATGCGATCCGACTCGGGCGGCACGGAGTGAAGGACGATGGTCGGGATCATCATCGCGCGGAAGGCATCGGTGGTGTCGACCGTGAGCCAGTGGTGGGGGCTGGTCTGCAGTGGCGGCCGGGTCAGCCCGTTATCAATGGCTGCCCACAGCAATTCAACCTGCAGATGAGCCGCGGCTTCCGGCGGCGTTTCCCCGAAGCTGAAGGTGGTGAAGTAGCGGGTCACACCGAGGCCGAGAGCATCCACGTCGATCATGGCGCGGATGTTTTTGCGCTGATCGCGACTGAGAGACTTGAGCCAGGTCTGAACGCCGTCGTTCTTCCATGCCTCCAGAAAGACGAAGCTGTTTTCACGAGGCTGTCCCTGCAGGGCTTGATACAGAAACGGCAACAGAGCCGCACCGCTCCAGTCGTCTAATGCACCTTCACCGTTGCCGTCGTGATCGTAGTGAGCGGCGACGACGATGGTGCCTCCGGCGCCGTTACCAGGCCACATGCACACAAGGTTCTTGCCTGGGTCCCCGTGTTTGGCGGCTACAGCTTGTTCCTGCATCAGGTCGCTGCCACATTTAGCGGCCTGGAATGCTGCGCGGAGCCGGTCAAGACGCGCTTCGTTCGTCGGGGGAACGGCGTGGACTTCCATCTCCACCGTGCTGCGCGCTGCCGTGTAAAAGAACAGGACGCGCGAGGCCGTCTTGCCGGCTGGCGTCGAGGAAGAAGTGTCGGCAGGCGCCGCGTTCCCGGGAGCCGGATTGGGAGGCGTGAGGTTGCGCGCTGCAGCGGTGACGACCTGCGTCGACGGAGGGGGTGCGTTCTGGCCCAGCAACACCGGGGACGCGAGAGCAATGATGAAGCTGGCCGTTTGTGGGAGACGGCAGAGGCGCATGGGTGCGCTCCAGGGCCAACAGCATAGCACTGGAAGGGTTCTTTTGTTGTCATCGCATTGAAAGCGGTAACGGCCTGAGTGGATCCAGGGCCAATCGTTCCGATTGAGCCTGTACCCGGAGGCACCTGGCCCCCAGGTGGATCATTCGCGGCCAGCTTCGACGCGACCGGGTCGAGGGCGGCGGGATCGACGGCGATAGCTAACGCAGGATGGGCAAATCGTTCAGGTTGAGATGGAATTGCGGTCCCTGGCCGTGCCAGAAGGGATCATCGGCAGCAAGCTTTGCGGCCAGCAAATCGAGGGCGGTAAGGAAAACAGCGACCGTACGGTAATTGCTGTAGTAGGAATTGCCGTCAATGGCCTCGGGCGTGTCCCGCACGGAGCCCGGCAGAGAGACGTCGTTCTCGGAAATGGAATGCAGGAGGATGCACGGGATGTGGCTGTAGCGGAAGGGCTGGGTGTCGTCGGAAGCGATCCAGCGCGACGGATCGAGGGGTTCGGGCCTGGGCGCGCGCTCGTCGGAGAATGAGGCCAGAAGCAATGCCATTTGAAGGTGCACAGCCGGCGCGGGCAGGTACGGGCTTTCCGGATTAGCCGTGAAGAAATGCGTAGTGGGCGACACGCCCAGGCTGTCGAGAACCACCATCGCGCGAATCTGTTTCTTCTGCTCGGCGGTGAGCGAACGAACATAAGCCGCGGCGCCGCCTTTGCTTCCGCTCTCAACGAATACCCAGTTGTTGTCCCGCAGACGCGCCTGCATCGCGAAATAGAGATATGGCAGAAGCGCCGCGCCGCTCCAGTTTTCGACAGCGCTCTGGCCCTTGCCCTCGCGCTCGTATTCGGCAAGAACCACCACGGTGGACGCAGTTTTCCCGGGCCAGGTGCAGATCAGGTTTGCAGGAGAACCGGGCTTGTCGCCGATCGGCTGGACGCGAAGCTGGTTTCCGGTGCAGCCTTTATCGGAGAAAAGAGCATGGAGATGTTCGAAGCGGGCCTGGTTGGTCGCGGGGACCGTGTGGACCTCGGCTTCGAGCGTGCTCCGAGGCGTGGCGTAGTAGTAGAGGCGTGAGTCGAGCGGTGAACCTGAAGGTTGGGGCGCGTGTTGAGCCTGGAGCGCAACCAGCGGCATGAGTGGGAGGCAAATCCAGCAAAGAACGGCGGGCGCGCGCATCCGGAGCCCTCTCAGCGAGGTAGGATAACACCGGTGCTGAAGGCTGAGGACGGGGTTTGGAATGAGAAAAGGATTTGTGGTGCTCGCGGCGATGTTTGCGTTTGGGTCCTGTGTCGAAGCACAGCTGCAGGTCAATACGCTGCCGCCGGACCTGGCACAGAAGATCGATCAGATTGCCGCGCAGGGCCTGGAGCAGACGGGCGTGCCGAGTGCGTCTGTGGCGATCGTGCGCGATGGGGCCATCGCCTACACGAAGGGATACGGCAAAGCGAAACTCGATCCGGCGGAGGCCGCCGAGCCGCGCATGCGCTACTCCGTGGGATCCATTTCCAAGCAGTTCACCGCGGCCGCTGTTTTGCTGCTCGAGCAGCAGGGCAAGCTCTCGATCAACGACAAAGTGTCGAAGTATCTGCCGGACCTGACGCAGGCCGATCAGATCACCATCCGCATGCTGCTCTCGCACACCTCCGGCTACCAGGACTACTGGCCGGAAGACTATCTGATGCCGCCGATGTATGAGGCCACCACCAGCCAGCACATTATCGACACGTGGGCGAAGAAGCCGCTGGACTTCGATCCGGGTACGAAGTGGCAATACTCGAACACGAACTTCGTGATCGCCGGGCGCATTGTCGAGAAGGTCAGCGGTGAGCCGCTGATGCAGTTCCTCGAAGAGAACATCTTTCATCCGCTCGGCATGAAGGAAGT
Source organism: uncultured Acidobacteriaceae bacterium (assembly GCA_963705765.1). Classification (GTDB taxonomy): domain Bacteria; phylum Acidobacteriota; class Terriglobia; order Terriglobales; family Acidobacteriaceae; genus Palsa-343. The sequence continues at coordinate 213,072 of CAVPKU010000029.1, forward strand.
ATGGAACTCCGACCTGACCAAACTGGGCGACACCGATGCGGAGGGATACACACGCAACGCGCTGGGTCCGCTGCGGCCAGCGCCGAAAGAGGGCGCCGGCTGGATGTTCGCGGCAGGTGAGTTGGCGATGCCGGCCTACGATCTGGCGCGGTGGGACATCAGCCTCATCAATCGCTCGCTGCTGGCGGCGCAGTCGTACGACGAGTTCTTCACGTCAGTGAAGCTAAAGGACGGGAGCGACTCGCACTACAGCCTGGGCCTGTCAGTACGAGACATGAACGGCCATCCCTTCTACGAACATTCGGGCGAAGTAATGGGATTCACCTCGGACAACTACGTCTTTCCGAAGGACAGGATTGCGATTGCGGTGCTGACGAACCAGGATGCGGCCCGTGGAGCGGGCGTGATCGCGCGCGGCGTGGCGCAACTGCTGCTTGGCGAATCGACGCAGGGTCCAAACGCGGCGGAAGTCCAGGCGCAGGCATTGTTCGAGAGCTTCCAGCAGGGCAAGATCGATCGCAGCCTCTTTACCGACTGGTGCAATGCGTATTTCACCCAACAGGCGATTGGCGATTTCCAGTCGAGTCTGGCACCGCTGGGCAAGCCCACCACCGTGAAACAGATCGCCGACGAACTCCGCGGAGGAATGACCTTTCGCGTCTTTCGCGTTGAGTTCGCCGACGGCAAAAAGCCTGTCGTCATCACGACCTACACCGAGCCGGACGGGAAACTGGAGCAGTACCTGGTTCTGCCGGCAAGCTGAGACGGATGCAGCAGACCCATCGTTGGATAGGTCTTTCTCCCGCTTTTCACGGTCGTGTAAACGGACGTTAACAATAGGGAACAAAAATCGTCTCAGTTTTCCGAGGGGGGAAATCCGTGAGAAAGATTCTGACTTTAGCCACTGCTCTGGTGGTGTGCGCAGCGCCGTGCCTGGCGCAACACATCACAGCGGCAGGTGCGACATTTCCGTATCCGATCTATTCGAAGTGGTTTGGCGAGTATGCCCAGCAGCATCCGGGCGTGCAGATCAACTACCAGTCGATCGGGTCCGGCGGCGGCATCAGCCAGGTAACCAAGGGCACCGTGGACTTCGGCGCCAGCGACATGCCCATGACCGACGGCATGCTGTCGCAGTCGAAAGTAAAGCTGCTGCATATCCCGACGGTGCTGGGTGCAGTCGTTCCCGTCTACAACGTGCCGGGCGCGAGCAGCGACCTCAAGTTTGCGCCGGATGTGCTGGCCGACATCTACCTGGGCAAGATCAGCAACTGGAACGATGCGCGCATCGCGAAGGACAACCCGGGCGTCAGCCTGCCGAATCAGGAGATCTACGTTGTCCATCGGTCGGATGGCAGCGGAACTACCTTCATCTTTACCGACTATCTTTCCAAGGTGAGCGCGGACTGGAAGAGCGGCGTCGGCGCGAACTCGGCCGTTCCGTGGCCCAAAGGAATCGGCGGCAAGGGCAATGAGGGCGTTGCCGGATTGGTGCGCCAGATGCCGGGCGCCATCGGTTATGTCGAGCTGATCTACGCGCTGCAAAACAAAATTTCGTATGGCTACATGCGTAATTCGGCGGGGACGTGGCTCAAGGCCAGCATCGAAGGCGTGACCGATGCAGCCGGGTCGGTGAAAACGATGCCGGCGGACTTCCGCGTTTCGATCACCAACGCTCCTGGCAAGGACGCCTATCCGATTTCGAGCTTCACCTACCTGCTGATTCCGATGCAGCCGTCGGATGCGGGGAAGGAGAAGGTGATCAAGGACTTCCTGAACTGGATGCTGGATCACGGAGAGAGCGAGGTGTCGACGCTGGATTATGCACCGCTGCCCGGTTCGGTGGCGGACAAGGTCCGGGCGGCGGTCGCCAAGCTGCCGTAACCCGTTTCCCGAGTGAGCCACAGAGGTGAATTGGGGGTGCATCGGCGATGCGCCCCCTTTTGATTCAACAGGGCACTTCGGGTCGGTCCGGGCCTCGAAGGGGTGACCGAGGGGTCATTTATTTCCTTATTTTTCATGGCGTTTAACGTGGCATTCAAAAAGGCAGGTTAGGGTAATCGAGTCGTGAGTCTCCGCATCCAGGAACCCCGCGCCCCTAAAACACTTGACGCGACCGGCCCGGTGGAGGGTCCTGTGCCGGTGACCGCGGCTGCGCCGGTCTCAGCCATCCGCGCCTTCCTGCAGGGCCGCGGGAACTCATCGTTCGCTGACTCGACGTTCCGCTGGGTGATGCTGCTGTGTGCGCTGAGCATCTTCGCCATTGTCGGGCTGGTGGCGCTCGAACTGGCTACCCACTCCCAGCTGACCATCGCGAAGTTCGGGCTGAAGTTCTTTGTGGGGAGCGCGTGGGATCCGGTCAATGCCAACTTTGGCGCTCTGCCGTTTGTTTACGGCACGCTGGTTTCGTCCGCCGTGGCGCTGGTTATCGCAGTGCCCCTGGCGGTGGGAGTGGCCGTTTTCCTGACCGAGATGTGCCCTAAGGCACTGCGTGGAGGGCTGTCGTTCCTCACAGAATTACTGGCAGCGATTCCCAGCGTGGTCTATGGGCTGTGGGGCATCTTCGTGCTGGTGCCCCTGCTGCGCGGCTACGTCGATCCGGTGCTGATTAAGGTGCTGGGCTGGACGGGACTGTTCGTGAAGCCGGACTTTGGGATCGGAATGTTCGCCGCGGGCGTGATTCTGGCGATCATGATCCTGCCCATCATCTCGTCGCTCACCCGCGAGGTGATGACAGCCGTGCCCCACACGCAACGGGAAGCAGTGCTGGCGCTGGGTGCGACACGCTGGGAGATGATCCGCATGGGCGTGCTGCGCAATGCCCGCATCGGGATCGTCGGATCCATCATTCTGGGGTTGGGGCGTGCGCTGGGCGAAACGATGGCCGTGGCTATGGTCATTGGCAGCAGCCCAACCATCTCGAAATCGTTGCTGGCGCCGGCTGCGACTATGGCCAGCGTGATTGCCAATGAGTTTGCCGAGGCCGCTGACGATACCTATCGCAGCGCACTGATCGAAATTGGCCTGGCGTTGTTCATCGTGACCATCATCGTCAATATGCTGGCCCGGCTGCTGGTCTGGGCGGTGACACGCGGCGCGCCGGCGAGGGCGGCCTAAAGCGAATGATGGCGACCCAACTCAAATCGAGCACCGCGAATCGCCGCTGGCGCTGGTTCACCAACCACGCCGCTACGTGGCTGGCCGTGGGAAGCACCCTGCTGGTCGTCGCGCCGCTGGTCGCGATCTTCATCGACCTGGTGTACAAAGGCGCGAGTTCGCTGAACCTGGCCTTCTTTACGCATTTGCCGGTCCCCCCCGGTGAGTCCGGCGGCGGTATGGCGAATGCCATCGTCGGATCGGTGGTGGTTCTCAGCCTCGCGAGCCTGATGGGAATTCCGGTGGGCATTGCTGCAGGGATTTACCTCGCGGAGTTTGGGCGCGGCACGAAGCTTTCCACCGTGGTGCGGTTCACGGCCGATGTGCTGAACGGCGTGCCTTCCATCGTGATGGGCATTGCGATCTACGGCATGATTGTCGCGCCCACGAAGACCTTTTCCGCGTTTGCCGGCGGTGTGGTGCTGGGCATCATGATGATTCCCACCGTCGCTCGAACCAGCGAAGAGATGTTGCTGATGGTGCCGCACTCCATTCGCGAGGCAGCGCTGGGGCTGGGCGTGCCGAACTGGCGATCGGTGCTGTCGATTACACTGCGCACGGCGATGCCCGGTGTGATCACCGGCTGTATGCTGGCCTTCGCGCGCGTCGCCGGAGAAACTGCGCCGTTGCTGTTCACAGCCCTCGGTAATGACTTCTGGAGCACGTCGCTGAATCAGCCCATTGAGGCTCTCCCCCTGCAGATTTACACCTACGCACTTGGACCCTACGACGAGTGGCATCGACTGGCATGGGCGGGTTCGCTGGTGCTGATCGTGCTGATCGTCGTGTCGGTTTCTCTGGTGCGCTATGTCACCACGCGCGGCGTGCTGAAAGGGGCAAGTTAGCCATGGGGGTCAGCATCGAGGTCAACAGTCTGAATGCGTGGTATGGAACCAATCACACGCTGCTGGACATTACGCTGCATATCCCCGCGAATGAGGCGACGGCTTTGATCGGTCCGTCCGGGTGCGGCAAGTCGACCTTTGTGCGCTGCCTGAACCGCATGCACGAGACCAACCCGATCGCCAAAGTGACGGGAGAGGTGAAGGTCGGCGGTCAGGACATCTACAGCGAGACGTCAGCGGTCGAGGTGCGGCGGCGCATCGGCATGGTCTTCCAGCGGCCGAATCCGTTTCCCACTATGTCGATCTATGACAACGTTGCGTCGGGTTTGCGTCTGAATGGGTTTCGCAATCGGCGCATGCTGGACGAGACGGTAGAGCGGTCGCTGAAGCACTCGGCGCTGTGGGACGAAGTGAAGGACGACCTGAAGAAGAAGTCCGGAGCCAGCCTCTCCGGCGGCCAGCAGCAGCGGCTCTGCATTGCCCGGGCGCTGGCGGTCGATCCTGAGGTGTTGCTCATGGACGAGCCGGCGTCGGCGCTCGATCCGGTGTCGACTGCCAAAATCGAGGACCTGATCTTTCAGCTGAAATCGCAGTACACCATCGTCATCGTGACCCATAACATGCAACAGGCGGCGCGCGTGGCGGAACGGACAGGGTTCTTCCTGAACGGCAAGCTTGTTGAATTCGATTCGACCCACAAAATATTTACCAACCCCGGGGACAAGAGGACGGAAGATTACATCACGGGCAGGTTTGGATAATGGCGCGCATCCGTTTTCAGCAAAATCTGGATGATCTGAAGGAGAAACTGCTGGTGATGGCCGGTATGGCCGAGCAGTCGATCCAGCGCGCCGTAGAAGCGTATCGTGTGCGGGATCTTTCTATCTGCGATCTGGTCGATCGCGGCGAGATGGCGATCAATCGGCTGGAGCGCGAGATCGATCAGATGGCGCTGGACCTGCTGGCGATGGAGCAGCCGATGGCCATCGATCTGCGCTTCATCCTGTCGGTCATCAAGATCAATGCAGACGTGGAGCGTGTGGGCGACTCGGCGCGCGTGATCAGCGATCGCGTGCGCGAACTGCAGGCGTTTCCCGTGGCAGAGATGCCCATCGATATTCCGCGCATCGCCAACCTGGCGAGCGGCATGGTGCGCAAGGCGCTGCAGGCCTTTATCGAAGGGGATGCGGACATGGCGGAAGCCGTGCTCCTGATGGACGACAGCGTGGACAAGCTGAACAGCTCAGCGCACTACACGCTGCTGAACCTGATGAAAAAAGAAGCGGCTCTGGCTCCGCAGGCGCTCAATGCGCTCATGATCTCGCGGTCGCTGGAGCGCGTGGCCGATCATGCGACGAACATCGCGGAAGACGTTATCTTCTGGGTGCGTGGCGCGGATGTGCGCCACAATGTTGGGTCGAGCGTTGGCAATAGCCATCGGCAACCCGGCAACAGCAGGGAGTAGCGCCGGGCGCCGCTCAGGAGGCGTCGGGGTCCCACCAGTCCAGTATAGGAATCGCCGGGTAGTAGAGCCCGAGTCGGAATCGTGCGTCCGGCCCGTGCAGCGCTCGCAGCGCGCGCGTGTAGGCCAGCAGCTGCGGGAGGTAGTGAGCGCGTTCTGAAGCGAGCAACAGCGGACTCGGTGCACCTTCCGACGTTTTGTAGTCGATCACCCACCAATAATCCGAGCTGGACGAATCCTCGGGCGTGGCGCCCGCGCGGAAGACCCGATCGGCGCGCAGCGTGCGCAGGTTGGACCCGTCGGCCCCGGATCCGGACAAAAATCCGGTCCACGAGGCTTCCGATTGCGCCCCGGCGTGCGGGGAGAGGATCCACTGGCAGACAGGATCGGCAGCACACGCCAGCATCATTTTCGTCACCGCATCTGTCACCGTTCGAAGAGCATCACCGTTGAGAGCTGCGGCACGCAGCAGTGCGGCGATACGAGCGCGGAGCTGAGCAGGTTCGATGTTCGCGAGCTCCGGACCGAGCCGTTCGAGCAGGGCGTGCACCGTGGAGCCGATCAGGCGCGACTCGCGGGAGCCCTCGCGGCGCTGGAACTCCGGTTGCTCGGCATCAGCTGCCGAAAACGATCCTGTGACGGTTACATTTTCTGCGCTGAAACCCATCTCTTGTCCCAGCGGAAGACGGCGCAGGGCGAGGCCTGAAGGCTCAGCGACAGCGGCCATCTCCTGAACATCGCCAGGGGCGGGAAACGCGAGGACGCGACCGGGTGCTGCAACCGTTTGCGCCTCGCGCTGCGCTGACTCAAACGTCGTGCGTAAGCCGGGCCATGCGGTGGCCAGCAGGCTGTCCTGGCTCTGCGGACGAATGCCGGTCGGCGAGATCACGGCCGTTCCAAACAAATGCAATTCCCGCCGCGCACGCGTGCAGGCCACGTAGAGCAGGCGCTTGCGCTCCTCATCAAAACGAATCTGCCGTTGCCGGCGCACCCATTTGTAGAGCGGCTCCGTGTCTTCGCCGTGCAGGCCGATGGGCGCGACGAGAAACTCGCTTTCCCGCATCCCGCTTTCCGAAGAGAAAGGATTGAGCCGCTCCAGCGAGCAGATCAGCGGATTCGCGTCGCCCGAGGAACGGCGATCGAGTCCGGGCACAAGGACGACGTCGAAACCCAATCCTTTGGCCTTGTGAATCGTCATCAGCTGAACGCCGGCGCGTTCGTTCACGCCAGGGTCAGGTTGCGCGAACAGGCGATCGAACTCGGCGTCGAACGTCGCCGTCGCCGGAGCCTGCCCGTCAGGAGTCACCGCATCCAGCAGCGAGAAGAAAACCTGAACATTTTCGTAAGCGCCCGCATCGAGACACGCGTGTCCGCCCAGCGTGCGCCACGTTCGCTCGATCCACGAAGCAAAGGAGGGCGACTCCGACTGCCGCCAGCGAAGATCGAGTGCGCGACGCAGGATCGCGGTGGTGCGCGCCAGTCTTTGCTGGCCGTCTTCAGAGAGCAGATGCCCGCGAAGGTCACTCAGTTCGAGCATCGAGTGGCTCCTGAAGGCCGGATCGTCGGCGCCGGTGAGGGCGTGCAAATCGGAAAGCGTGAGTCCGCACCATGGTGAGCGCAGAACGGAAAGCCATGCGATGCGATCCATGGGATGCAGCAACGCATGGGTCAGAGCGCGCAGGTCGAGCAGTTCCTGCCGTTCGGAGAGGTGCTCGATTTCGACCGCGCGGAAGGGAATGCCGCGTGCGCGCAGCAGGGGGACGATCTGCGCGAGATGATTGCGCGCGCGAACCAGAACAGCAACACGATATTCCGTCCCCGTGTCCCGGGCATGTCGAATCTGCGGCAGGTATTGCTCCAAAACGCCAACCAACTCGGCGGCTTCGCGGCGTCCCGCATCATTCCAGTCGGCCGGAGTGGGGCCACGGTCGGCGCTGCCGATGATCTGCGGATGAATGTGCAGTGCAGCCTGCGACGTCGCGGATCCCTGCGCAGCCGTTGCACGAACGAAGGGGACCGATGCGGAACCGGGCAAAGTATCGGCTGCGCAAACTAAATCGAAGATGCTGTTCAGTGGCTCGGTCAGGCCGGCGTGCGAGCGAAAATTCACCGACAGCTGGACGGGTCGGCAGCGCAGTCGGTTGTCCGCGAGCTCGATGCCGTGTTCGCGCACCTGTGTGAACAGTTCCACTTCAGCCTGGCGGAACATGTAGATCGACTGCATCGGGTCGCCGACCAGGAAGGCGGTGCGGCCGTCGAAGTGCTCGGGGCTGGGATCCCACGCGGCCAGGAGCGCGGAGACCAGCTCATGCTGGCGGCGCGAAGTATCCTGGAACTCATCGACAAGGAGATGCTGGATGTTGCCGACGATATCGAGGACGCGCTCAGAGGGGGTTTGCAGCACTTGCACGGCGGCCAGCGAAAGCTCCGTGAAGTCCACCTGGTTCTGTTGTGCAAAGACAACCTTTAATTCCGCGACAGCCTGGCGCAGAACCGTAAAGACATTGCGCAGCGTCGCCCACTGCGCTTCCGTGTAGGTCGCAGGCGGAAGGCGGCGGATGGCGCAGAGCGCTTCGAGAAGATGCGGCGTGTGCTGCAGCCACAGCAGCAGTTCCTCCATCGCGCGTTTGCGATCTTTCGCATCGCGGCCGCTCGCGGGGAATCCCTGACGGACGTTGACCGACTTGCGCCACTGCTTGCCCGTCGTGAGCACGAAATCGCACACGGCATGCCAGTGTTCGATCGGCATGGCGGACGAAAGCGCCGGCACGCCAATCAGCAGATTGGCCTGCTCGTTGCCGTGGCTGGCCGCATAGCGAGCCAGCTCGAGCAGCTGCGTTTCGACCGCGGGTTGCCCGGTGAGCAGACGATGAGCTTCCGCTATGACGCGGCGATTCTCGCGATGGAAAGGCTCTTCGAGACGGCTGCGCAATGCATCCCAGTCGTCCTCGTTCATCGCGCCGGAGAGTGGGAACGCCTTCACCCATTGATCGCGAACCTTAAGCATCTCCGCAATCAACGAAGCGCAGTCGGAGAGGCGATTGTCGCGCAGGTCGAGCAGTTGCGCGAGCGCCTGGCCGAGCGCGGCGTCCGTGCCGCCGAGATGTTCGAGCGTGCGCCGCGCCGCCAGCGCATAAAGCGAATCCGCTTCCTCCACCGGCTGGAAGTGCCCGCCCAGCCGCGCCAGCAAGGGCCGATCGTGCGCAATGCGCAGGCAAAGCGAGTCGATGGTTTCGATGGCGAGCCGTTGCGGATGGTCGAAGATGTTCCAGCCGCGGCGTTCCGCGTGAGCCACCGCGTCGCGTGCGAGTGCTATTCGCTCAGCGTCTTCGGATTCACCGGTACGGCGTCCGGCGGCTGCCTCGAGATCGCGCAGGATGCGGGTGCGCATCTCGGCTGTAGCCGCGCGCGTGAACGTGATGGCGAGAATCTCTTCCGGCTCATCCACCGCAGCCAGCAACCGCAGATAGCGCCGGGTGAGAAGGTCGGTCTTGCCCGAACCCGCGGGCGCCTGCACGATGACCGAATGGCGAATGTCGAGAGCCGCTTCGCGTGCGGCAGCGTCGGCGGGAATCTCAGTCATCCGCATCCTCTTCGCCGTCCTCGTCCTGCGCGACTGGCACAATAGAAGATTCCGCAATGCGGCAGAGAGAGTGGAAGTCGCACAGGTCGCAGACCTTCTTCTCGCGAGGACTCACGGCTGCTTCGCCCCGCAGAAATTCCTCGCCCAGATTCGCCAGAGCGCGAGCCCATTCATCGCGCATCGCGTCGGAATACGGACGCGTAACCAGAGTTTTCTTCGAAGTGATCGCCGCCGAGAGCTGCTCGTTTCGCATTGCGTACGCGGCCTTCGAATTCAATCTTGCCGGAGCGGATGCGCGCAAACAGAATGCCGCTGACGTTCTCGACATTGCCGTAGGCAGCGTACAGCGGCAGTTGCGGATCGTCGAGGCGGTCGCCCTCCCAGCCTGCGGTCGAAACGTTGCCCGTCTTGTAGTCGAGCAACAGCCGGGTGCCGTCGGGTAGCAGGTCGACGCGATCAGCGCGCAGATTCAGTTTCAGATTGCCAACGTGAACGTCCTGCAATTTTTCCTCGCACGCCTGCACCGTGAATGGCTGACGGCCGGCTTCGAGGGCGAGCCAGTCTCCAATCCGGATCATCAGGCGACGCTTTTCGCCGGCGAGGCAAGCTCGCTGCCATGGATCGGCCGGCTCAGGGCCGAACTGTGCCGTAATCGCGGCATCGATGTGGGACTCGAGAATGGCAGGCATTTCTTCTGTCGCAATCGCTGTTACAAGATCATCGCGGTTGCGCAACGGCCGCGGTTCGCTCAAGGAGAACAGGCGCTGCATCACTGTGTGCAGCAACTTGCCCTTCTCTGAAGGGCTGATGCCCCACTCGCTTTCATTGAGAGCTTCGGCGCGCAGGCGCTTCGAGGCAAAAGCCTGGAAGGGGCAGGCAGCCTGTCGCCTGAGCACATCCGCACCGCCCGCATTCTGCTCCTGAGGCCACGGCAGGACGCCCGAATCGTCGTCGACCGAGTCGAGCGCGGGCGCCGTCGTGGACTCAGCAACACCCAAAACACTCGCGGCCGACTCAGGTGCAGCATTTGCTGGAAACAAGCTGGCGATCAGGGGCGAAGGCCGAAGCTCTGCATCTTTGTCGCGCTCCGCAAAGCTGAAGACGACGCGAGGGGAAGAGTGCAGCAGGCGCGAAGTAACTGCCGTGGCAAGCGTCCAGTCGTCTGCTGGCTCATAGTGCGGCATCTTGTACTGGCGCTGCACTGCAGGAGGCAGCAGCGGTTGGAGACGACCGCGTTGCGGCCATGCGATGTCGTCGGTGCCCAGGAACCACACCGCATCGAACTCCTGTCCCGAAGACTCGAACGGACCCATGATCTGAATTGGCGCGTCGTGTGACTCCGGCGCGAAGATGGTTTCCGCGGACTGGTGCTCGAGAAGTTCCAGAAATTCGTTCCACGAATAGCGAACGCCATCGAAGTCCAGCAGCGCGAGTTCGTCGAGCAGTCTCTGCCAGCGTTGCAGGGCCTGGAACTGAACGGAGTCGTTGGCGCGCTGGCCGGGCCAGCCCACGCGCTCGAGCAGCCGCGGCATCAGATCCGCAAAGGCTGAGGGCTGCCGTGTCAGCGAAGCGAGCCGATTCGTATCGGCTCCGCGCAGCAAATCCGTGAGCCGAAACCGCAGATCATGCAGTGTCGGCGCCGAAGAAAGCGAATCACGGTAGCTCACCAGCGAGCGCTCCGTCGATAGCACGGCATATCGGCGCAGGCGCGCATCGTGATGCGCCACAGTGGTCAGAGCTGTAGCAGTGTTAGCGACAAATCCAGACAGCATCAACCAGGAAACCTGCTCTTCAGTCAGCGGCCCCGTTGTCCAGCGCAGCAAGAGCAATGCAGCGCGCACAGCCGGAACATCCGCAAGCGATTGCCCGAGGGAGAACTCCCATGGGAGGCGCGTGGAAGGCACGCGAATGTCCTCGCTCCGCGGCGTGAGGATGCGACGGAAGGTACGATCGATGCTTCCGCGAACCGCAGAGACAGCAGGCACAAGGACGCAGATGCGCGCAGCAGGATTCTCCAGCAGAAGGTCGCGTGCCCAGGCAGCGCACGCTTCGATCTCCTGGCGCAGATCGTTCGCTGCGATCCAGGAGGGCTGCGCGGGTGCAGATTCCGGCTCCGGCTGATGCTCAGAAACGGTTACGCCGCGAGAGCGAAGCGTTTCAAGAAATTCGCGCTGGACGGGCGTAACTCGATCGAAGCCGACCAGCAGAGTCTCCGCCGGCAACGTCACCTGATCAAGATGCGGCAGAAGCGCCGAGGCGAGCTGGCTGGCGCTGAGCCATCCATTGCGCGAGCACAACTGCTCAAAGGTCGCGGCCCAGTGGCGGAAGCGCTCGGCGTCCGTATGGTCCCACGCTGTGCGGCGCGCCGGATGTGCTTTCCACGCGGAAAGCAGCGCCCAGGCTTCCATGGCGAGTGCGGCCATCGAGTCCGCAGAGATCACCAGGGCTGCGTCCTCGCGCTGCGCGCGCTTCCACAGAACGCGTTCCTGCAGGTGCGTGAGAATCATCGGCGCATCCGCGGTCACGAAAGCGCAATCGCGCCACAGACTGCGCAGCCACGAGTCCCAGTCAAGGATCGAAGGCGTCGCCCAAACACTGCGGCCCGCGGCTCGCTGCTCTTCGGCAAATCGGAGATGCAGAGCGCGTGCGGCACGGGCGCTGGCAGCGACGATAGTGGCGCCGCGACGAAGAGCGTCGGGAATGGTGCGGGCCAGCGGCATGGAGGGGGAAGCGTTGAACCTCAAGTGTAAACTGGCAGGTGAAGCAACTTCGCGCGCACATTTCCACCGCTTGTGTTTTGGCGGTGGTCGTATTTTTAGCCGGATGTCGCGGCACCAGTAAGTCTGCGCCTTCGACAGGAAACCAGGCGGGCGCGAAGAAATATCACATCCGCGGCATCGTAGTGACGAGCGACGCGAAGACCGGCTCCATCACGCTCGACACCGACGCCATCCCCGGCTTCATGGATGCGATGACCATGCCGTACACGCTGGCCCAGCCGAACATTGCAACGGAGCTGCATTCAGGCGATACGATCACCGCGACCCTGACGGTAACTGCGAATGCAGACTCGCTCGACGAGATCGACATCATCGCGAAAGGAAAGCCGGACTACAAGCCCGCAGTGACATTCAACGATCTCGAGCCCGGCGAGGCCGTACCAAACTTCGCGTTCCGCAACCAAAGCGGAAAAATGGTTCGGCTCCAGCAATGGAAAGGCAAGGTCGTCCTGCTCACCTTCATCTACACGCGCTGCCCGTTGCCGAATTTCTGCGTGCGCATGAGCCGCAACTTTGCCGACATCGACAAGCAGCTCGCGCAGGACTCGAAGCTCTATGCAAAGACGCATCTGCTGAGCGTCAGTTTCGATCCGCAGTACGACACGCCCGAGGTGCTCCGCAGTTACGGCGGCGCCTACACCGGCCAGTACACGAGAGAGACTTTCGAGCACTGGGATTTCGCAGCGCCTACGCAGCAGGACCTGCCCAAAGTCCTGCAATTCTTCGACGTCGGCGCGACGCCGGAGAAAGACAAGACGATCACGCACTCGCTGTCGACGGTCGTGATCGGTCCCGACGGAAAAATCTTCAAGTGGTATCCGGGCAACGAATGGACCCCGGACCAGGTCGTCCAGGATGTGCGGAAACTCATAGGCTGAAGCTGTATGATGGTTGAATTGCGTGGTCTGACCACCTTAAAGAGGAACAATGAGCAACGCGCTGACGATTCGCAAAGACGGTGATCTGGATTTTCTGTCGCTGGGGGCGCTGGTCCACCGGCTCGATCCGGGGATCATTCCTTTTCGCAAAGCGATCCAGTGTGCGATTCATGTCAGCGGCGGCGAGTTCAACGTTGCGGCGAATCTCTCCGACTGCTTCGGCATGAAAACCGGCATCGCCAGCGCCATGGTCGACTACCCCATCGGCGATCTGATTGCCGAGCGTGTGCGCGCCATGGGGGTGCGGCCGTTCTATCGGCACTTCAAGCACGACGGCGTAACCGGGCCCAACATGGCCACCGTCTACAGCGACCGCGGATTCGGTGTGCGCGCGCCCGTGGTTTTCTACAACCGCTGCAACGAGGCGGCGGCCCAGCTCAAGCCTGGCGACTTCGACTGGAAGGCGATCTTCGCAGGCGGCGTCCGCTGGGTGCACTGCGGCGGCATCTTCGCGGCCCTCTCGCCCACCACCGGCCAGCTCGCCGTCGACATGATGACGGCTGCCAAAGCCGCCGGGGCTGTCACGTCGTTCGATCTGAATTTTCGCGAGAAGCTCTGGAAAATCAGTGGCGGCGCCGATCGCGCTGTCGAAGTGATCGCGCGCATCGTCGAGCACGTAGACGTGCTGGTGGGCAATGAAGAGGACCTGCAAAAAGGGCTGGGTGTCGAAGGCCCTAAAGTCGAGGACAAGACGAAGTCGAAGCTCGATCCCGCTATCTTCTTCGGCATGATCGACATGGTCGTCAAAAAGCATCCGCATGTAAGGGCGGTGGCGACGACGCTGCGCGAGGTTCACTCCACGAATCGGCACAGCTGGAGCGCCGTGGCATGGGTGGACGGCAAGACCTACTCCGCGCCAACGGCTGAACTCGACGTCTACGACCGCGTGGGCGGTGGCGATGGGTATGCGGCTGGATTCTTCTATGGATTGCTGAGCGGCGCTGATCCAGAAGAAGCCGTCCGGCTTGGGTGGGCCCACGGTGCGCTGCTGACGACGTTCCCCGGCGACACGACGATGGCGACGCTGGACCAGGTGAAGGCCTTCGCGCAGGGCGGCTCGGCGAGGATTCAGCGCTAGAGTCCCGGAAATTCGGCGACCGATCCCGCGCGTCCGGCATTCATCACCCAGGTACTGCGGTGATGCTGCGGAAGCGCTCCAGTAGACTGATTTGAAGAAGCAGGTCCCTCCGCTGCGCCTTGCGCTCCGGCCGGGATGACAGGGGAGGGGAAGGCATGGCCAAGATCACGATTCTATTCGGACTGCTGCTGATTGTGCTCGGCGTTACAGGATATGTTGGGACGGGATGGCAGGCGCCCACGGCGCTCATCCCCATGTACATCGGGATCGTGTTCACCATCCTGGGCTTTCTGGCGCGCAGAGGCAGCCAGAAACGCCGCATGACGGTGATGCACGTCGCCGTAACCCTGGCGACGCTGTGCTTTCTGCTGCTCTCGCTGAACATCTGGTATTTCATCCAGATCATGATGGGACACCCGATGCCGCGGCCCATCGCGGTCGAGGACAAGGCTGTGTTTTCGTTCCTGATGCTGATTTATGTGCTCCTTTGTGTGCGTTCGTTCATCAAGGCAAGGAGGACTCCGCCTGCGGGTGGCGAGCCGCAGGTGAGTCAGCCAGCCAGCTAGCAACTGGGCAGTCCAGCTCTGGTAATACTTAAGAGAAGCAGCAAACAGCAAGGTACGAACGGACGATGCGCATGGGGTCGATCCCGGCAGTGCACGGAGATCGGAGTGGGGGACGGGGTGCGCGAGCGCGCGCCGGCGCCGATCTGCCAAAGAAAAAGCCGAACCTGAAAAAGGTGATGCCGGAGATCTGGAAGCTGGTCCGGCCGCGGCGCTGGCTACTCGCGTTCGGCTTCCTGCTCATGCTCGTCAACCGGGTCGCCGGCCTGGTATTGCCCTTCTCGACGAAGTACCTCATCGACAAAGTTCTGGGTGCGCACGGCAATGCGAAGCTGCTGCTGCCTCTGTGCGGCATCGTCTTCACCACCACTGCGATCCAGGCGGTCACGTCGTTCTCGCTCACGCAGCTGCTGTCGAAAGCCGCGCAGCGCATGATCACCGAGCTGCGCCAGCAGGTGCAGCAGCATGTGGGGCGGCTGTCGGTGGCCTTCTACGACGCGAACCGGACGGGTCTTCTGGTCTCGCGCATCATGAACGATGTTGAAGGCGTGCGGAACCTGATCGGCACCGGACTGGTCGAGTTCGTCGGCGGCATGCTGACTGCCGCCATGGTCTTCACCTATCTGGTGGCGACGAACCCCAGAATGACCCTGATTGTCTTCGGCGTCGTGGGTACGTTTGTCATCATTCTGCAGAGGGCATTCAAGACCATTCGCCCCATCTTCCGCGAGCGGGCCAAGATCACCGGAGAAGTGACGGGCCGGCTTACCGAGAGTCTGGGCGGCGTGCGCGTGGTGAAGGGCTATCACGCGGAGAAGCGTGAAGCGCAGGTCTTCACCGGCGGCGTGATGCGGCTGCTGGAGAATGTGATGAAGTCGCTCACAGCAACAAGCTTACTGAGCTTGGCGGCTACGACGGTGCTCGGCGTGGTCGGCGGACTGGTGATGCTTATCGGCGGCCACCAGGTGCTCTCGCATCGGATGACGACCGGCGGCTACTTCCAGTACACGATGCTGCTGGCGTACATGATCGCGCCCATCTTCCAGATCGTGAACATCGGCACGCAACTCACGGAGGCTGTCGCCGGTCTCGATCGCACCATGGAGATCCTCGGCGAGCGCGACGAGTTCGCCGATCCGGACCGGGTCCGCACGCTCGGCGAGATCGTCGGCGACGTGCGCTTCGACGATGTGCGCTTCTCCTATGAGAAGGACAAGCCGGTGCTGCACGGCATCTCCTTCGATTCGCGGCCGGGCACGGTGACGGCGCTGGTGGGCTCGTCGGGCTCGGGTAAGTCGACGATCATCAGCCTGGTGTGCGCGTTTCACAAGCCCGACTCGGGCCAGGTGCTGGTTGACGGCATCGACCTCTCCACCGTCCGCCTGGACAGCTACCGCGGCCAGCTTGGCGTTGTGCTGCAGGAGTCGTTCCTCTTCGATGGAACGATTCGCGAGAACGTGATGTTCTCGCATCCTGACGCGACCGAAGAAGATTTTCTCGACGCCTGCCGCATCGCGCGGGTCGATGAGTTCGCCGAGCGCTTCCCCGAGGGCTACGACACCATCGTCGGCGAGCGCGGGGTGAAGCTCTCCGGCGGTCAGCGGCAGCGGCTGTCGATTGCGCGCGCGATTCTGGCCAGCCCGCGCATTCTCATCCTCGACGAGGCGACGTCATCGCTCGACTCCGAATCCGAGGCCATGATCCAGCATGGCCTCAGCTATCTCATGCAGGGGCGCACGACGTTTGTGATCGCGCATCGGTTGTCGACGATTCGCCGCGCCGAACAGATTCTGGTGGTCGAAGGCGGCCAGATCGTCGAGCGCGGCACACATGCGAGCCTCTACGCTCTGGGCGGTCGCTACTACGACCTCTATACCCGCCAGCACGGCCTTGAGGAGAATCTGTTCCTCGCGCCGGGTGAAGGGGACACGGTGGAAGAGCCGGCGAAGTAGGGTTCGACGTATTTTTTTGCACCTTATTTTGGGCAATTCGTGCCGGAATTTGCAATTTTGTTTCTGAGTGAAAATCGCAAGTAATTGAAAACAGTGCGTTTCTCCTGAGTTTACAAACTCGACAACATTTCTTCCCTGATTCAAAATGACTTACGCGCACGCATCGGAAAACAAAGGATTTTCGGGGCGCGGGTGGCGAAGATAACGAAGCGTTTTGCGACCGATGCAGAGTCATCGGTTGGTTGCGGCGAAGCGATGCGGCGTATTTCGTTTTGCATCCGGCCCTGAGCCGGTATTCCGGAATTCTGGGCAATCGGCTCCTGAATTCTCGATTCCCCTCTGGAGAAAAATCGCAAGTAATTGAGAACAGGTAGTTTATATCTAGCTTACAAACTCGACAACATTTGTTCCTTCGGCGCACCTGACCAAAGGAGAAAAGCGTCTTCTAGCGGATGCCAGGCGAATCCGCGGGTTTGAGCCGAAGCGATGGGCGTGATTTCAAAGTGCGTTTTGCAGCCGGCCCTGAGCCGGCATTCCGAACCGTCAGCCACAAATGAAAAAGCTCCATGCGCCGTGTGGCGAACAGAGCTTTTCCCAGTCTGTAGGGTAGGTTTTCGCCGATTCCGGGGCAAGGAAAATCAGCGGGCCTGACAGTACGAAGGTCACGTTTGAGGTGTTCGCTGCCCGTGATGGGAACTGCAGTGGAGATCATGGCTTCCCGCATCCGCCAACAGCGGGCAGATACGGGGAACCCTGGATTGAGGCTACGACTTCGCGGGAGCGGGTTCAGCTGGGGCGGTTTCCTGGGGCGGAATCAGCGGCAGCTCCTCAACGACGGCGAGGCCGGTGCGGCGGAGCAGCTGATAGACGGTCGGGCCGGCCAGGCGCGTGGCGTCGTATTCGACGCGGATCGTCTTCCACTCCTCGTCCAGCTTGATGCGGCGGATTCCGTAGACCTCCCGCAGATTGCCCAGCGCGAACATGGTGGTTTCGGTGGGATGGCCTTCGTAGCGGTAGAGGGCTTCGAGCTGGGTCATGAGTACTAGGGTACAGGGTGCAGGGGGTAGGGTACAGAGTTGCGGGGCGTCGGCGGGGGTACGAGAGTTTGTAGAGGTGAATTTCTTCAGTATGGCCAGCGATCGGTCCAAATCAAGCTTTAGCCTGGTAAGACAATTTTGGAATTGTCTCGACAGGTCAGAGCCAAAGAGTGCTCCGATTCCTGATTCCAGCTTTGCCACGTGGAGGGAAGAGCAATGAGGAAGGTTGTTCGGAGAACAGCACGATACCTGTCTGCCGCTGTATCGTGTCTTCTATGTTGCGCGATAAGTGGATGTCTTGAGTCGAGCTTTCAATTGGCAAGTGAGTCGAGACTGCCAAAATGGGAAACCCTTTCGCCAGAACTCACACGTGCAGACGTGTCGGTCACCATCAACTACTACACAACATTGCCAGGTGCCAACGATGCGAAATTTATTCTCAGGAACAAGGCGGGGAAAGAGCTGGCTGAGGTCAAGGGTATGTTGAAATGTCAGTATCCCTACTCAGGGCCGTCGTATCCGCTCTACAACGCGGTCGAGGTCACCGGCACAACTGAAATATTGGAATTCAGAAAAATGGAACCAATCTTTTATGTCAATGACGACCCGGTGCTGCGAGCACAGATTTTCGCGGATTGCCGGAAAATTAGATAGGGGAAGCTCGAATAAAGGGCATTCCGGAATTCTCGTGGCGGCGGGGACGGAACCCCGAATCGGATAGTCCCCGGGGTTGCTTCCAAGCTCGATCCTAGCTAAGCTAATCGTAGCACGATGGAGAAGCGGCATGGCCGAGGCAACGATGTTCGAGGCAAAGACCCAGCTTTCTGAGTTGGTGAAGCGGGCTCAGCGAGGCGAAAAAGTCGTTCTTACCACAGGGCGGAAGAAGATCCCCGTAGCGATGATCGTCGCGCTGAAGCCGGTGAAGGAGCGGGCATTCGACTTGTTTCATGACCCCGGTTTCGACATCCCCGCCGATTTTGATGAGCTTCCGAAGGCCGAGCGGAAAGCATGGAGTGGCGAGGACGATTGAGAGTCCTGATCGACACGCATTACGTGCTCTGGGCAGCGATCAACGCGAGACGCATGGATGCCTGGGCCAGGAAGCTGATCGCCGACCTCGACAACGAGATCCTGGTATCAGCGGCGTCGGTCTACGAAATCAGTCTGAAGGTGAGGCACGGCAAGCTCCCCGAGGCGGTCGAGTTCGAGAGCGACCTGATTGAAAATATTGAGAGCCGCCTGGGATATACACTGCTCCCCATGGACGCGGAGTCGATGATGCGCGCCGCGCGTTTCGAGGATCCTCATGCGGATCCATTCGATCGCATGATTGCAGCGCAGGCGATCCAGCACAACCTGCCGGTGTTGAGCACGGACTCCAGACTCGATGCTTTTGGCGTTCGACGGTTGAAGAAGCCCAGGCGTTAGCTCACCCTATAGTCGAACACCCGGCTGCAAAAACGGGTTTGACTCCCGCTCTTCGCCGATCGTCGTCCCCGGCCCGTGCCCAGGAATGACCTGCGTCTCGTCGGGCAGAACCAGCAGGCGGTCGTGGATGGAGTGAAGGATCCGCTTGCCGTCGCCGCCGGGTAAGTCGGTGCGGCCGATCGAGCCGGCGAAGAGCGTGTCCCCAGCAAGGAGCAAACTTTCCGGCACGAAGTGGAGGCAGATGCTGCCCTGCGTATGGCCGGGCGTGTAGAGCACCTGCGCCGCGTGGCCCGCGACGCCGACCGTCATGCCGTCTTCGGCGCTGTAATCGGGTGGAGCGACTTCCGGAGTCTCGACGCCGATCCAGCCGGCCTGGACATCCATCATCTTCAGCTGCTCCAGATCATGCTGGTTCATCAGGACCGGCGCTCCGGTGGCCTTCCTGAGCCGCGCCGCTCCGCCGACATGGTCGATGTGGCCGTGGGTGACGACGATCTGCTTCAGGGTGAGTTTGTGCTGTGCGAGGAACGCCAAAATCTGCGGGATGTTGTCGCCGGGATCGACGACCATGGCCTCGCCCGTAGCCTCATCGCCGAGGATGGTGCAGTTGCACTGCAGGGGGCCGACGGGAAAGGTCTCGATGATCATGGATCTATTGTCGGCCATGGCGTGAGCATGCAAAAGGGCAAGCTCGAGGCCTGCCCTTGCTTGATCCTTCCGGCTTCCTGCTTTTCCTACTTGCTCTTCGGCGTGCTCTGCGTCGTGCTCGCGCCGGATAGCACGGAGTGGCGATGCACGGTCTGGTGCTGGAGCAGCACGGTGAGCGAAATGGAAGTGATGACGAAGATCCCGGCCAGCCACGTGGTGCTCTTGGTGAGCAGGTTGGCGGCGGAACGCGGTCCGAAGGCGGTCTGCGAGCCCTGGCCGCCGAATGCTGCGGCGAGGTCGGCGCTCTTGCCCTGCTGCAGCAGGATGATGATGATCAGCAGCAAACAGACGATGACGTGGATGGTGGTAACGAAGATGATCACGATGCTTTGAAGAACCTCATTTGGGCGAACTGGATATTCGCGAACCGTATTCGCGAACCGGGGTCGCGCAGGCGGTGCGGGCGATCAAAAATTTTGGTGCGGAAGGGGGGACTTGAACCCCCATGCCTTTCGGCGCCACCCCCTCAAGATGGTGTGTCTGCCAATTTCACCACTTCCGCACTTAAAAACTGCTTTGTTTTCAACTTGTTGACCGGAACCGTTGTTGAGGGCCGATTCCAGTGTATTCATTTTTGTCACTACCCTGCGCCTCGTGCCTCTGTGTGCCTGTTGGCGGTTCTCAAGTCCGCCCAGTCGCATGAACAACGCCTGCACGGCGTTAGCCTGCGGATGCACGTAGCGCATCGTCGTTTTAATGTTATCGTGGCCCGCCACGTACTGCAACGTAAACGGGTCGGTGTGCTCCCCGGCCTCGGTCAGGAAGGTGTGGCGGAGTCCGTGGAGCCCGGCATCCGGATGGGTCTGGATTCTCTTCCGCAAGTCGCCGATCTGGGTCTCGAGCACCCAGGGTCCGAGCGGCCGGGCAGGGTCGCCCGGATGGGTGAAGATGTGGGCGCACTTTGAAGCGGCGATCAGCTTCTCCAGCACCTCTTTCATGGCGAAATCGATGGCCAGCTCGCGCCGCCTCGCCCGGCGCTTCAGACCGCGCTTGATCAGCAGCGTGCCGAACAGCTTGCCGTCCACCGGCTGGGGATAGAAATGGACGCAGTCCTTCATCAGGTGGAGCATTTCGCCGCGGCAGATCCCGCAGTGCCGGGCAAGGATCGAGGCCGAGTACAGCGGCTCGGGGGCATTGTCGATCCATGCCTTGTAGGCATCGGCGCTGAAGACATAATCCGTCTCGCGCTCCGCTCCTTCGTCCTTCGTGTACTGCTCGATCACCGGCACTTTCTCGATGAGCTTGAGCTTGCGCTGGGCGTAGCGCAGCGCCTTGCGCAGCGTCGCCAGATAGCGGTTCACCGTGGTTTTGGTGACCGGCGAGCCGTTGCCGTTGCGCCGGCGCCCGCCATGCTTCAGGGCCCACATCTTGAACGCCTCAATCTTCGGCTCATCGATCCGGTCGAGCGGCAGATCGGCCCAGGGGCCGTATTCGAGGAGTTTGCGGTAGTTCTCGCGGTAGAACTTGACGGTTCCTTTCTGCTCTTCCTTGGCGGTCCCGACCCAGGCATCGAAGATCTGCTGGTACTGCCGCAGCGTGGGAACCGGGCGGGCCGGTTCCGCGGCGGCGACCGGCTCCGGTTCCTCGATGCCGGCTTCCTGGCGGATGAGTTTCAGGCGCGCCGCCGAGGCAACATTCATCGCCTGGACCTTGTTCGCGGTCCCGGTGGACCGGGAATAGATCTTGCCCTTGTAGGCAAAACGATAGCTGTAGTGGGGGCTGTTCGCGCGTTTCCAGATGTTCATGCGATGTCCGCGCGGCGGGTATTGCGGTCAACCAGCTCGCGAATGGTTTCCGGCCGGATCATGACCCGCGTTCCGATCTTCACGTAGTCGATGCGCCGGTACAGTATCCAGTCTCGCAGGGTTTTGACCGAGATGCCAAGCAGCGGCGCTGCCCGCCCGACACTCACCAGCGGCTTCGATCGGATCGGGCGGACCAGCCGGCAGTGACGGATTTCGGGTCGTGAAGATCGGCGTGCGATTGCGGGCTTCGGGAATTGGGAAAGAGGAGCGTTTGCGGGCTGTCCGGAAAGGTGATCGGTTGATCTGCGCGGCTTGGGCACGGGGGAAGACCTCCCTGTGCAAAAGCTGCACCCAGTGTGGATTTCTGTCCAATAACTTTTCGGGTTTCCGCGATAGCCTTTCGGGCGTTGCCCGAGTCCGCTCCAGACCGACGGACGGCTCAATCGGGTATGCGGAGTTCCGTAATCTCTGAGTTGGCGGAGAGAAAGATGCCTGCGCCCAGTTCAAACTGAGTGAGAGAACCGGCAGGAAGCTTGGCTACGAGAGGAAGAGCCGCGGACGTGGAATGAGAACTGGAAAAATCGACGACGCTGATTCCAAACGAGCTTGAGCTTGATCTTGACATCACATCTGAGTAATCGCTGCGTTCGCGCTGCGGGAACTGTTGCAGCCTTACTCGTAACGCAAAGCAGTGACTGGCTCGACCTGCAATGCGCGACGTGAAGGAACGAGCGCGGCCAGCAGGGAGATGGCGAGGAATAGCAGCACGACGCCAGCGAACGAGATGCCGTCGATGGTGTGAATGCCGTAGAGGACGTGGCGTAGCAGCCACGCGGCCCCTCCGGCCAGAATCACACCCACACCAAGTCCCACAGCGACCGGCCGGGTGCTTTCGCCCAGAATGAGAGCTAGGATGTCGCGCTTCTCTGCGCCGAGGGCGATGCGGATGCCGACCTCGCGGGTCCGCAGGACGACGGTGTAGCTGACGGTGCCATAGATGCCGATGGAGGCGAGCAGCAAACCCAGCAGGCCGGTGATCGAGGCAAACACCGCAGAGATGGCCGGCGCGAGGAAAGGGGCGGTCTGGCGGAGCATCTGCTCGAGGGTTTGCGCGCTGGCGTTGATGTTGGGGTCCACGGCCGCTACCGCGGCGGCGATCGATCCTGTTTCTTCTGGAGGGTTGGAGCGGGTGCGAATGAGCAACGGGTAATCCTGCAGATGATTCGCGGACAGTGGTAGATATATCTGCGCCGAGTCGCTGCCGTCGAGCAGCACACCACGGGTGTCATGCGAAACGCCGATCACCTGCCAGGCAGGACCGTCGGGCAGGGCTTCGGTGGCAGAGTGGAATTCTCCGTCGGTCCCGATCCAGAACTTCTGGCCCAGAGGATTAAGGCGTGGCCAGAGCACGCGTGCCGTTGACTCGCTGACCACCGCTGTACGGTTGGCATTCCCGGAGGTGGTCCATCCATGGCCGAGGAGCAGCGGAATGCCTAGGGTCTGAAAATAATTCGGCTGCACCCAGGTGTAAAAGAGATGGGCGTCCCGGTGGTGCGGCGTGGGTTTTTGCTCGTGGAGGGAAACAGAAGCATCGCGAAAATCCCCGTCGTCAGGGGCACGGGCGACGGTTACACCCAGAACGCCGGGGATCGTCGCCAGCCGGTCGCGCAACTGGCCTACCAGCACCGCTTCGCGATCCGCGTTGTAGGCGGCCGTTGTGGGGAAGCGCAGCGTCAGGTCGATGGTGTGCGCGTCGTCGTAGCCGGTGGCCATGGACACAGCGCGAATGGCGCTGTGGATGAGCAAAGCGCCCGCGATGACCAGCACCGACGAAATAGCCACCTGGGTTGCTACCAGGGCGCCGCGAAGGCGGTGGCTGCGCCGGGGCGAGGTTGCTGCATTCGCCTTGAGCGACGAGCCGACTGCCGAGCGGGAGCTTTCGAGGGCGGGCGCCAGACCGAAGACGACTCCGGCAAGCAGAGAAATCAGCAGGACGAAGGCGAAGATTCTGAGGTCAGGCCTCACGTGAAACACAAAGGTCCCCCATTCGTCGGGAAAACCATCGGCAATGCCCACGACCAGCGCCTGCAGGAAGGCCCAGCTGAACAGGAACGCAATTCCACCAGCGGTTGCGGCCAAAAGGCTGCTCTCCGTCAGCAACTGGCGGACGAGGCGTACACGGCTGGCGCCCAAGGAGAGGCGCACGGCCAGCTCATCGTGGCGGGCCGCGGCTCGTGCCAACTGCAAAGCAGCGACGTTGGCGCAGGCCACCACCAGCACCAGGCCGACGGCGGCCATGATGAACAGCATGGAGATACGAAGAGTGCTGTTTTGGCTAAACGGGATCGGAAAAGGCGAGCCTGGCCACACGAGGACGTGCTGAGGCTTTGCGTGCCAGGATTGCGGATCGTGCAGGCGGCCGATCTGGTTTGCCTCCAGCGTCAGTTCCGCCTGAGCCTCGCCCATGGTCACTCCCGGTGCCAGGCGCGCGTTTAAATGACAACAGGCTTCCTCGCGATTGTGCAGCCAGTCGTCGCCGGGAGTGACGAGCGGTTCTTCGCGGAGCGGGAGCCAGAAATCGGGAACATCGAGAGACGTTCCCATGAAGTTGTGCGGTGTAACGCCGACGATGGTGAATGCTGTCCCATTCAGCAGCACCGTCTTCCCCAGGATGCTGCGATCGTCGTCAAAGCGCTTGTGCCAGTAATTCTGGCTGATCATCACTGTCGGTGAGCCTCCGGCGGTATCGTTCGCAAAAGTGCGCCCGCGCACCGGAACCGCGCCCAATACTGAAAAATAGTTCCCGGAGACGAACAGAGTGATGGACTGTTCCTGATCGGATAGGTTCGCCGCAGGAAGCAAACCCCATTTGCCGATTAGAAAACCGTTCCCGGTGTCGTGATGCACCACCACGCCACCCGGTACCCGCAAGGTGAGAAGTTTCGGGAGACTGGACGCGATCACGCCGATGAAGGAATGCAGATGCGCCTGGTAGTCGTCATAATCGGGAACGCTGAAGGTCGGGAGGGTCTCGCCGTTGTGTTGGATGATGGCCAGATTAACCATCGTGGCGGGGTTGCGTGCGTCCAGCTTGCGGGCGAGAACGCCTGGTACGCGGTGAAGGTCGCGGTGTCGATGCCGATGCCGATGGCCAGCGCGAAAATGGCCAGCGCTGTGAATCCGGGATGCCGAAGGAACGTCCGTGCTCCGAAGCGGAGATCTTGCCAGACCGATTGCGGGAGCAGCAGCAGGTCCACTTCGCGGAGGCGTTCCTGCCAGAGCGCGGGATTGCCGAAGCGCAGCCGGGTGGCACGGCGCGCTGCGGCTGGCGACATGCCTTGGTCACGATGAAGCTGTTCGCGCATGGCGACGTGGAAGTCCAGCTCCTCGGCGAAGTCGCGCTCCAGGTGATTTCGCCGGAAAAACCCGCGTATGCGCCGGATCCATTGCATGGCCGATCCTCTATGCCTTCTCGAAACTCAGCACCAGCGCCACGCCGCGCGTGATCTGCTGCCAGTTGGCGCGCTCGGCTTCGAGCTGCCCGCGACCGGAACGCGTAAGCCGGTAGAAGCGGGCGCGCCGGTTGTTGTCGCTGAGGCCCCATTCTGCCGTAATCCAGCCTTCCTGCTCCATGCGATGGAGCGCGGGATAGAGCGAACCTTCTTCGACGCGCAGCAGGGCATC
Source organism: uncultured Acidobacteriaceae bacterium (assembly GCA_963705765.1). Taxonomy (GTDB): domain Bacteria; phylum Acidobacteriota; class Terriglobia; order Terriglobales; family Acidobacteriaceae; genus Palsa-343. The sequence continues at coordinate 238,031 of CAVPKU010000029.1, forward strand.
GGAGACGCTCTCGATGTGGATGGTGACGCCCCAGCCGTGCATGGGTCCCTGTTCGAGGGTCTGCAGCACGAGCAGGTCCAGGGTCCCCTGCAGGTGATCGGTCTTCTTCCGCTTCATCCGCGTCCTATAGACATCTATGGAAGAATGCGCGCGGTTACCGGAAGCTGTCAAGTGAGGAGAGTCGAGGTGGAACGAAAACCGGAGCCTTAGTTGCGCGGCACGCATCGGGAACCAGTAGAGCGACCGGCCTCGCAATCCTCGTTTCAAACAGAAAGACCGAGCAGCGGCCCCAAAGAGGCATCTTGGCTGCCTTTAACCCACAGAGAGGGTGTATGCCGAGGTGCAACGGCGATGACTCCAGGTCAAACGCGTATCCGCGATCTTGAACTGCTTCTCGTGTTGAATGAAGAGGGCAACATGACGCGCGCCGCCACGCGGGTCGGGATCAGCGAACCGGCCCTCAGCAAGCAACTGCGGAAGCTGGAGCAACGGCTCCGGCTCAAACTGTTCGAGCGGGGCAACGGCGGCATGGTCACGACTGCCTCCGGCCAGGCGTTTGTGGCGCACGCCTACGACTGTTTCCATGCGTTCCATCGCGCTGTGAATGAGGCACACGATAGCCAGTTTGGCGAACAGCACAGGTTGAGAATCGGCGCATCTTCCTACCTCTCCAACGGCTGGCTGGAGCGTCTGCAGTCCGTTGAGTTCCGCTCGCACCGAAAGGTCTCCATCGAAATGGTCACCGGTTTCACATTCGACATGCTGGGGCGGCTTCGATCTGGTGAGATCGACGTTGCTCTGGTCGAGTCACCTCCCGGAAATGCGGTGGTTTCGACCGTACGCGTCGCCAATGACCCCTTCATGATTGTCATGCTGAGGAAACATCCCCTGGCTGGGATGAAGTCGGTGGAATTGGGCGATGTGGCGGAGTTCCCCTGGGTGTTCTTCGAACGGAGGGTTCACCCGAGCCTCCACGATGGAATTCTGAGGAAGATGCAGCAGAAGAATTTGCATCCGCGGATTCGGCATCACGTGACCCAGGCGGATCAGGTACCGGTGATCCTCGGCGAAGATTCCGCCATTGCGTGGCTCACGCCCGCAGGCGCCGAGCGCATCGTCGGAGACCGACTGATCGCCATACCGTTGCGCGATCCGGAAATTCGACTGGAGATCCATTTGGCGACGCTGGCGGCCAACAAGTCACCCGTCGTAAGCGAGTACGTGCGCAGGTTCGTGAAGAGCGTTGAAGAGAACCGTGGGCCAGTCCAGTTGAGCCTGCCAATCGATCAGAACCGGGCGGCGTGAGGCTCGAAACCGAAGTATTGCCTATAATGTCAACACTGGTGGTCGAATCCCCCTCGGGCAGATGCTCGCGAATGCCGCCAAGCGAACCGCACTGGGAAGAGCTGACATGGAGTTGGGCCTGGTCGACGGGGCGCCGCACTTCTGATCAGAGACTGGAGCCAGCCGCCAAAGCGGCGTGGTCATACGCTCTTCTTTGTGCCTGGGTTTATCTGAATGACCGCGATTACGCGCACGACCTGATGGACCACGCCGTGCAGAATGCCGCGGGTTATCTTAGCCGGCATCCGGAATCGCCTGACTGGAAGCTCATTGCACGGATCAAAAGCGTGCTCCGCCGGCGAGCGAAGCAGATCGCTCACAGGCGCAGGCTGGAAATTCCTTACTGGGTCACTCTTCGACCTTGAGCGCCTGCTCATCGAACCGCCATATCTTGAGCAACGTTCGATAGCCAGCGAATTGGTCTCTCGGCTTTCGCCCGTCGTGCAGTCGGTTCACAACCAGCGCCAGCTCGGGTACACGTGGCGGGAGATTGCAGCAGAATTGGAGCTGGATCACACCGTCGTTCGCCGCGCCTATTTTCGGGAGTTAAAATCTTTGCTGCGCAGTGTCTCCCCCTCTGGAGAGTCTTCCCGATGAGCATATTTGGGCGTGAATCCTCGCGCGCTGAGGACCGCTTTGAGGCGTGGCTCAAACGGATGCATCAGGAGCGAGTGCTCTCCGGTGAAACGGAGCCGACAGGCCCATGCCCGGACGAGGCTTTCCTGCGCGGTGTGGCTCGGCGGTCGAAAACGATCTCGCTGAGCGATCCGCGGATCAATCACGCAGCAAACTGCCCCAATTGCATGAATCGCATCCTGGCCATGCGCCAGAACATCCGCGCAGAGAGGAGGAAGCTAGCCTTCGGCTTAGCAGCTGCTTGCCTCGTTGTCATTGCCGGTGTGGCCGGGTGGTCTCGATATGAAATGCACCATCGGCAAACCATGGCCAGTGTCGCACCGGTGTCTGCAACTGTGGATCTGTGGAACACAGGCACATACCGCGGGGAGCAACCAGGTCAGTTGCAATCTGTATCGTTGCCATCAGCGCCCGTTCGGCTGGCGATCATTCTCCCCCGATTCAGTTCCCCCGGGCAGTACCTCATCGCCGTCACTCGCGACCAAAGCGGTAACGGTGTCATTGCTGAGGGATTTGCATCTGCCACCGCCAGCAATGGACAGGAGCGGGTCTCCCTGGACCTCGACCTGCGCAGCGCCAAAGCAGGCGAATACTTCCTCTCCACCACCCATGAGCAGGATCAGGCAGCCTACTACTACCCGCTCCAGATAAAGGACCGCGCCAGCAAGTAGCGGAAGCGGTGGCTTCTGTCGATGAGCGCATTGCCCTGATGGATCAACCTGGCCTGGATGATTGCAACGAGGGTATACGAGCTGCTCCTCGAGGAGCGATTCGCTTATGTCGCCTTCGGGAGTGAGGGATTGGCGTGCGCGTGTACCCCAAAACCCGCTATTCCATCCTCAAAGCCTGCATTGGATCAACCGAAGCGGCCCGTCGCGCCGGGATGACTGCGGCCAACAGCCCAACAGCTCCAAGCAGGCAGACAACCGCGGCCATCTCCCAACCCACATGCTGCAAATGTGTAAGCAGCAGCGAATTCAGATACCGGCGGAGCGCCAGCATCCCGCCGAGCCCAATCGCAAGTCCAATCACAAGCAAAATGCTGGCGCGGACCACAACAGAACGCGCGACTTCTGAACGGGACGCGCCCAGCGCCATTCGAACACCAATATCACGCGTCCGGCTGGCCACCTCCTGGCTGAGCAACCCGTGAGCACCGATCACGGTAAGCAACACCGCGATTCCGGCAAATAGCCCAAAGAGCCAACTCAACATGCGATTCGTCACCAGCGCATCGTCAAGCACATCCTCCATTGTCTCCGGCGTGCGGAAGGCAATATCTGGAGTCACATCATGAAGGGCCTTCCGCAGCTGCGGAACGATGCTTGTCGGTGGCACTGACGTGCGTACAAACAGATATAACTGCGGCATGAATGACTTCCAAGAATCCGGCATCTGCGTCATCGGAAAATCTGCCTCGGCCATCGGTCGCTGCATCATGACTTGTCGTCCACTGCGAGCCACACCCACAATCGCGGTGTTGGGCGTACCGGGCTGGTTTGCGAAAGCCTGCGCCAGCGGATCTTCGCCGCTGTCCAGAAATTCCTTCACCCAGGCTTCATTCACAATAGCAACCGGCTGGGACCTGGCGGTGTCCAGCGCAGTGAAATCACGTCCTCGCTGAATGGGAAGCTGCATGGCCGAGAAATAGCCCGGCATGACCCAGCGCATTTCTGTCAGTCGTTCTTTGGCGGGGGAATCGGACGGTTTCCCACGATCGTAAGATGCTGTTCGATCCCCATTGCAGGATCGGCATCAGGTCGTTGCTGCCCACGGCAGTGACGCCCGGAATGGCGTGAACGCGAGCTTCCAGCGGCAGCACCAACGCCTGCACATAATCCCTGCCCTTATATTCACCGGATGGAATATCCACTTCCAGCGTGAGCAGTCGCTTCGGATTGAATCCATAATCTCTTTCCAGCATGGATCGCAACCCGAGAAGGAGTAGCCCCGAGCAGGCCAGCAAAACCAGCGAAAGCGCCAACTGCATTACTACAAATGTGGCTCGCATGCGATGCTGCGTTCTCGTAGTCCCGACGGTGCCGCCAGATTTCAATGAGTGATTCGGGTCAACGCACGCCGCTCTCCATGCGGGAATCAGCCCGGTAGCCACGCTGGCCAGGAGAGAAATGACGAACGTTGCGGCCACTGCGGCAAAGTTCAGGCGGACATCGCCACCGCGCGCAAATGCCTTTTCCAGAAACTGCCGCATCCCGACCAGCAACAGGTAGCCGAGTAGTAGCCCACCCGCGCCGCCTGCCAACCCCAGCAGATACTTCCGTAAGCATCTGTGCAACCAACCGTTTCCGCGCTGCTCCGAGTGCGGCCCGCATCGCCATCTCTCGCCCACGCGGTAATCCCCGCGCCAGCAGCAGCCCCGCGACATTCGCGCACGCAATCAACAGAACGGAGAGTACAGCAGCCAGCAGGACCCACAGCACGGGGTTGCTGTCATGTCCTTCATCATCCGTGTGGAGAGTGACCGCCAGAGGGACCACCTTGGCCGTCTTGCCTTTGTCCTGATCCGGAAACTACTTGCCAATTTCGCTGAACACATAGTTCATGTCCGCGGTGGCTTCCGCGGGGGCAACTCCTGGCTTCATCAAGCCGAGAGTCCCCAGCCAATGGAATCCGCGGGATTTGATTTGATCAGCCGTTAAATGCAGCGGCGTGTAAACCACATTCGACGCATTGAACAGCACTCGAAACCCAGCCGGCATGACTCCGATAATGGTGTAGGGCGTGCCGTCCAGATGAACCGTCTCACCGACAACGTTCTTTCTGCCCCCGAAATCCTGCCACCAGACTCCATAGCTGAGGAGGACGACGTCATTCCTGCCGGGATGATCTTCCCCCGACAGGCAGGTTCTGCCCAGGAGAGGCAGAACCCCAATAGCTGGAAGAAATTGTCCGTTCCTTGCACGGCGTGCAGATAAATAGCATGACCATTCTGCGTCAACGTGACCCCACCACCGTATCCCATGCCCGCTATAACACTGAAATCCGTATTCAAGCGACGCATGTCCTGGTATTCAGGCCAGGATGCGGGTTGCCAATAGCCGGCTGGCGCCACCGGCCCGATCCGGACAATCTGGCCTGGATTTTTATACGGCAGCGGACGCAGCACCACCCCGTCGAGCACGCTGAACATGGCCGCCGCAGCGCCGATCCCCAGCGCCAGCGTCAAAACCGCCGCGACGGTAAAGTCCGGCGACCGGCGAAATTGGCGTAGCGCATAGTGGATGTCTCGCCCGAGATTTTCCAGCCACGCAATGCCGCTAATACGCCGCGCTTCCTCGCGAATCACCGTAGGGTTGCCGAGCTTGAGATGCGCCTGACGGCGGGCTTCTTCCGGAGTGAGGCCCTGCTCTAAAAATTCCTCTTCGAGCATCCCAAGATGGGTCGCAATCTCGCGCTGGCGATCGTCTTCGGCGCGCGCGCCTCTGAAAATGACGCGCAGCTTTGCGGCAACTCGCCTCGTCCATCTCATGCTCATAACTCCTCCAACAGAAACCGTTCCACCAAACCGGCCATGGTTCTCCAGCGTGCGGTTTCTGTTTCAAGAGCTTTGCGTCCTGAATTGGTGAGTGAGTAGAACTTCGCTTCGCGGTTGTTCTCCGTTCGCCCCCACTCCCCATTAATCCATCCGTACTGTTCCAGTCGCACCAGCGCGGGATAGAGCGTGCCCTGGTTAAAGATTCAGGAGGCGATCAGAGACCTGCTCCAGACGTGTCGCAATTTGGTAGGCGTGTTGCGGCCCCATCGTAAGAGTCCGCAAGACAATGAGGTCAAGCGTGCCCTGCAGAATCTGTACCGGTTCCCGTCCTTTACTGGGCATCCAAGTAGACCTCCGGAAGCAAAGGATGCTCTCAGCTTTACTTGCTTGTCAAGTGGAGAATTCCGCTTAAACAAGAATACGAGCGGGTGGTTAGTTTCCGTAACCTTCAGCACCCGAATGGTGGCTTCAGAGTCTGGCTTCTCACACCTGGCATAGCAACGAACCTCCGCCCGGAGAGGAGCAGCGTCAATTCATGCATTATCGCCAATGCGCTCATGGAGGCTTTAGACGGGCATCTGCGCGTTCTGTACGGATAACCGGCTATCCGGAAGTTTCGGGTCGAAATGTCCGTATTGTGAAGGCGGAAGCTCTCAGTTCAGGCGCAATGTCGCGGGCTGGCTGGTCGCGATAACCAACAACGAACTCGTGAGATTCCGGACACTTTCAGGGTGATTGAGTCGCTCGAATTAAGGTAATGTCGCTAAGAGCCGGACCGGCAGGTTGTGGATAAAAGCGCCATGCACGGCCCACTCTCGGAAGATTGCTTCCAAGAAACGGCAGATATCTGAATGCAGAAGAGATTGCTTTCCGTCACCGCGCTAATGTGGCTAACAGGTATGGTTGGCCCTATCCAGGCTTCCAACGTACCTGTCCAGAGACCGGCGCAGCCCACAGTCAAAAGGCCAAATCTCGTGACTCGGCTCGAAAAGATCGGGAATGCACAGGTCCAGACAGTGGTGAACACGGGATTTTTCCCCGACGACCAGCCAGAGGTATATTGGCACGACCCCGATTGGAATATTGATCTGCTTCTCCCCCGACGGCCCAACACTGGCTTTTCTATTGTCGTGACTGCGCATTCAGGGCGAAGCGTGATCATCAACCTTCCTGAACGATGCAGTCAGATCAATTCGATTCTGTTGGCGCCGGGGGATCGGGTCATCATCGAGACCGGTGACGACAGCGAATCGGGTGGTTTTGTCGTCGTCGATCTTCAATCGGATAGAGTTCTGGACGATGTAATAACCGCGGGACCTACTGTCCTGTCCCCGAATCGTCGATTCATTCTCTATGACAATTGGTTTCAAACATGGAACGACTCCGTAGTTCACACTTACCACCTCTACGACACTTCCAAAAGCCCGCAAGAGAACACCTGCGGTTATGATGCCGACGACCCGAAACACAAACACCTCGCCGATTATCTCCGGGGGTTTCAAGTGTTCCCTCCGGACGAAGGAAAGCGAGGTTGTTCGATAAGTGATGCTGGCGACAACAACGTCGGGGCGTATTTCACCTGGACGCCGGATTCAAGCCGAGTGGTTTTTGCGGACTTTACCAGCGACGCGGTGACCTTGGTCCTCTAGTGATGCCCATCGGAGTCAACGATCTGCCGCGAAGCTCGGTATATCGACTTGCCGGGCCGGAAAACATTTGCGAAGAGGCGCAGCCTTCTCCCGGGGAATCAGGGTGCGACTACTCGGTCGTTCGGTCAATTACCTGGGATGGCGATGCGATCAGGCTGAAGCCAACCTTTCCGCATCACCGAGGCTCATCGCCCACCGACGAACTGATTATCCCCATTTCGAGGTTCGTTCCGATCAGGTAACCGGACCTGTCGCGAAGATCAAGTACGCCTTTTCTCGGTCTTCGTGCCATCGAGACCTTCCAGCATCATAGCCTCGGCAAGTCGCAACTCAGGGGGGATTGACCGCCAACTGTCTGTAATACCGGCCTTCCGGACCTTTCACGACCTGAAACTGCCTTGATGCCGAGCATCCAGAGATTGGGTCTTCACCACATGTCCTGGTGTGGGATTACGATCAGGTGCGGGTTTGCGACATTGAGCGGCGAACCATCCTTCGTGAAGTGCACCTGCACGACATAGTTCTTGCCGGTTTCTAACGGGAAACTGCCAATCTGCTTGTAGATGTTCTCCTTCGTGAATATGGAGCCACGACAATCGCGCTGGAGCCCCACTCCACGATCGATCCGTCCTCCCATACCGTCCAGTCCGCGCGAACTATCGGATCATCTTTTTCGCAATCCTTCTTATCGAGGCCGCCCGAGGTAGCTCCCACCATGCACTCCATTCGGCGAAACGGTAGAGGCTTTTCGACCTGAAGCATAATGTCGTACCACTGCGATTGCTTCTTCACCGGAAATTCCGGCGTTCGGACCCTCCCGGCTGCGAGTGAGATAGGCATATACACGGCCGCATACTTCTGCGGGTACTTCTTGGGGTTTGGAACCACGAAGGGAGCTACGCTGCTCGGCGGAAGAAGTTGCTCATTAGGGGCTTGCGGTCGGGGGCGCAATCGAGGTCCGTTGGCGTCCACACTCTGAGCGCGGACCGCCAGGATACAGCATGAGGCAATCACAAGCGTGAGGAGTGTCGCGACCGGTGTGCGCTTCATCGCAGGAGCAGTCTACGTCTTAAGGCCAGCCAGTTTTGCGGAAATCCTTGTTGGACAGTCGGTGCGACTCGCGTACAGGGCCGAGTCACCGGCAAACCGGAAGTTTCGGGGCTCTCACCCTATCCCAGACCGGCAAACTTCCGTATTGCCGACATCCATGTGAGTCTACTGTCAAGGGTGAGCAGAGATGTCCCGGGCGCGTTCGCGAGAACGCGCAGTGCGTGATTTCAGGTTTCGTCGTGCGCGCTGGTGCCTCTCGGCTGGTGGTTCCTGCTCTCGCAGAACCGGACATCCATTTGCTGCCTCGGGCCACAAGGGCCGTCGCAGAAGATTGAGTTAGTGTTCTCTGCCAGTCCCGAAACAATTCGTAGAGAGCCTCCGGAGTAGTTAGCTCCTTCGCTCAGTCGGCAATCGGCAGGACCTGGCAGTCTGCGCATCGATGATCCTGTTTTTGTCTTATCAGGGCAGTTTTTTACGCTGCTCTGATCTCCCGCTGCTCTGCGGGAATAAACTCGCGGTTCTCCCGATCCACGGCCAGCAGCCACGCCACCATCTTGCGGGCTACGGCCAGCGTGGCTCGGTTCCTGTTGCCCTTCTCCATCGCCTTCTGATGGATCAGAGCCAGCTCTGCGCTCTGCCGCGGCGCCAGCTTCGCCGCTTCCACCAGCACATGCTGGATATGTTTGTTGCGTTGCTTCGACAGCGGCATGCGCATCACCTTGTCCGCCGAGCTGTGCTCGTCGCCGCACAGTCCGCAGTAACTAACCGCCTCTTTGATGGAGCGGAACCGTGAGATATCGCCCATCTCCAGGGCCCAGTTCAGCGCGGTGATCGGCCCTACTCCCGGAACCGTCCTCAGTCGTCTGATTCGCTCCTTCAGCAGCGGATCGCGCTCCAGCGAGCTGACCAGCGCGTATTCGGTCTTCTGACACCGCTCGATGGTCTCGCGGCTGAGCCGGAGCAGTGGCCGGATGCTGTCATCGATCTCACTGTTGGTCGTCATCAGCCTGCGGAAGTAGCCCACCTTGTGAAGCCGGCTCCGGGTGTGTTCCACTCCGGTCTCCATCAGCAGACCCGATACTCGATTTTTGGTCTGCACCATCTGCCTCACGATCAGGTGCCGGTAGCGCAGGATCCGCCGCCGGTCGCGGATCTCCGTGGAAGCCATGTGGCACTCCGGCAGAAAATCGCAGCGCAGGCAGTCGGCGATCTTGCTGGCATCAATTTTGTCGTTCTTCTTTTTGGCTAACGCGATGGCCCGCAGCATCAGCGGATGCGCTACCTTCACCGCGCTGGCGTGCGGCCGCAGATGGTCATAGATCCAGCCCGTGAAAATCGTCGCTTCCATCGCGATGGTGCGGGGCTGGGGAAGGGTTCGGATCCACGCATCCAGTTCGCTGCGCGTCGAGCCAAGCTTACCTTCCCGATGCACACAACCAGCCGCGTCCTTCACGCAATAGCTGATCGTCTTCTTGTGAACATCCAGTCCGATGTAGTACATGTCGTCTCTGAGGAGCCTCCGAGGTTGTTCTCTGAATCAGCGTCCGCTGAGTTCAGCCTTTGTAACACCTCGTGCTCCTCCTCGACTCAGCATTCAAACAACTCGCCCGGAACGCTCAGAAGCCAAGCCAATAGTTCAGTCCACCGCTGCATCCGGCCATTCGCAAAGCCCTGCCGTACAATTCTTCCGATGACACAGAAAGCATTTGCTCTTTCCATTTTGGTGACCGGTTTGTTCGCAACGGCGATTGCGGCAGCATCGAACACGGTTGATTTCACAATCGTCAACCGTGCTCAATTCTCCGTACCTGCCGACTGGAAAGTGATCGCGAACAAGTCCACAAGTGAAAAGACAGTGTTTGCATTCCAAATCCCGAACTTTGCGGACGAAGGCACTTCCGACTCTTCAAATCTGTCGATCATCGCTACGGACCTGAAGACCGCTCAGGATCGAGATGCTTTCCAAACGCAACGGTCAAGCACCGACCACAACGCGCAGGAGAAGCAGCTCGTGGAAGGCTGGAGATGCAGCACATTCTCGGCGCCGCATGATCGAAGGCACTCGTGCAGTCGGCTGCCGTGTTTCCGATCGGTCGTCGTCCACCGGGAAGACCAGCACAACCGAGTGGTGGGTTTCGCCGGAACTCCACATTGTTCTCCTCGATCAGGTTCGCAACTCCGATGGATCGGGCAGCCTGACCAAGGTCATCAATCTTCAGCAGATCGATCCGGATCCCAATCTATTTCAGCCTCCTGCCGGATACACGGATCCCACCAAAACACGTCCTTTGCCCAGAATGCCAATCCCAACTACGCGAAGATTCGCGAGTATGGACACATCGAATGGCATCACGGGACAGCAGAATTGATTGCCGGCGGCAGTCGTCCCCTGGACATGGTCGCCCTCACTGTGTCCAGTTGCCTCGGCGTCGCGGTAAGCGCCGAAGATCCGCGTTACCAGTGGCTCGGCGATCTTCTCGACGTCACTGCTCCTCAGATCGCTGCGCAACATCCCGGTCTTCATCTCTATGCAGCAAAGCCCGGAAAGGTAAGACTCGTATTTGCTGTGACCCCCAGCGGGCAGCCTGCCGATCTGACCGGCCTCCTGCAGGACGCGGTGTACCAGGTAAATCAGCAGCAGCCATGGCGTTTTCGTCTCCAGCGCGATGTCCGCCTGGATCACACCTTCTTTTCATTCGTTCCCACGGCCAGCCATAACGAATCCGGGCAGATGCGGGATGAACAGCCGTGGATGGACGACAGAATCAGCATCCCCGCCCAAACCGCGCCGATCATGGAGATTGCCAACGCAATGGCGGACAGGCTGACGTCCGAATTCGGCTATGACTTCTACTGTTGTCAGTCGCTTGTTTTCGGGCACATGTGGGGTGACCAGCCTGCCCATTACGAAGCCAGCAACGAGCTTGCCCGGCACGTGATGCAGGACCTGATGGTCGAGGCAAGCGGTCCGACGTCCTATGTCCTTCGGTGCCAGCCGATGGATAAGCGGTTCTGCTTCATCAACGTGGTGTCTACCGTGAAGCGCATTCCAGCGGCGGCGCCGGAATCCGGCGTCTGCACTGCGCTCGGCTATGAGCCCAATTAGGTTGGCCCCTTTTCAGCGGCAAGCATGGCCGTAACACGGGCCTCTAAGAACGAGGTGAAGGGGGCGGCTCAGATCGGCACGGCGCCAAGACTGCCGGCAGCCGACCTTATCTCCACAGCATCTCGATGATGCTAAAGCCTTGCTGGTAACAGTTGATTACGTCAAAGGGTATACTTGCGAGAATGGGAGGGGCCTAATGCCGTTGCGCCTGCACAATATCGCGCATATCTTTGTTCGGTCGGCTATGCGGCGCTTGTCTTTGTCTCTCTCCACGAGCCTGCGCTGCTCGTTGCGTCGCTCCTGCAACTTACGATTTGCGGTTGTTTGCTGGCGCTTCTACTTCTCTTCCTGGCCTATCGCAAAGAGATTCGGGAGCTTGTTGAAGCCGTTTTCTGCGCGTGTGCGAGTCTTCTCCTCCGCCTGCTGCCTGCCGCTGAGGGTGCACGGCGGCAAGGCATCCCCCCGGCCATTCCCGCTGAGCCATTCCACGTTGCCCTCCTGCAGCGCCCTCCTCCGTGCTTCGCTTAGGTCGTAAGGTTAGAGACCCGTTGCCCTGTCCATGGGTGCAGGCCTGCTTATCCACTCGTGCGGAGCCCGGCTTAGTGCCGGGAGGAATGGCATCGTTTGTAATGGAATCGCAGGAAGTTGTTTCCGACTCTGCCGCCAGCGGCGGCGTGGAGACGATTACCGGGACAGGCTGGCTGAACTGAACCGGGAGCTGTTGCATGAACAGCGGCGGCGCTCCGTGGCGTTGGCCCTGCTGATCGGCTCCATCGTGGCGCTGGTTCTGGTATCGGTGAGGAGTGGGCACATCCAGGTTTCGGTAATCACGGCGATTCCGGCCGTGGGCATCGTGTTTTTCCTGCGTGAATATGCGAACCGACAAAGGCATCGGCTCAAATCGCGGTTCGCTATGGATTTCATGAGCGCGGGGTTGTGCGGCTGCGGCTGGACTGGCCTGCGCTGGAGCATACCGGAGAAGAATTCGCGCGTTCGGGTCACCTGTACCAGTCCGACCTGCAGATCCTCGGCGAACGTTCTCTTTTTTCGTTGCTTTGCACTACACGATCGCAGGCCGGCGCAGAGCGTCTCGCGGAATATCTTCTCGATGCTGCGCCCCTCGACGAGGCACGAGCCCGGCAGCAGGCGGTTCGGGAACTGCGGGGATCGACGGCGCTTCGCGAACAGATTGCGCTTCTGGGAAAGTATCAGTTTCAGGGGTGCGATGCCGAGACCTTTCGCGAGTGGATGAAGACTCCGGTGCTGCAAGCGCCTTTGGCTATTCCCATCTTCCTGTTCTTCTCCGGCTTCGTTGTGCTGATTACGGCGGTCGCGTGTCTGGCGCAAATTCTGAGCTGGGTCCATGCGCTTCCGTATGTCCTTGCACTCGCCGCCATTCAGGCTTTGGCGGGGGCGCCATTGTTCCACGGGATTCGCCTCCGCCTGCGTCTGCTGCGGGGCGTTGCGAGCGAATGTCGGTGCTGCGACAAGGGCTCGAACTCCTTGAGAAACAGGTTTTCAGTTCCGAGAACCTGAAGGATCTCGTTCAGCGGTCGCGGTCGTCGAACGCTTCGCCCATATGCGCGCGGCTTGAACGACTCTGATGGGGCATCGCCAATCGGGAGAAGGAACTGCTTTCGCTGGTCTCGGTGATGACCGCCGCGGGCACGCAACTGGCCTTGGCGGTTGAACGATGGCGGGCAAAATACCAGGAACAGCTGAGCGGCTGGATCGATATCTGGGCGGAGTTCGATGCGCTGAATGCGATCGCCTGCTACGCCTACGAAAATCCAAACCACGGTTTTCCCGAACTCGTCGAGGGGGCGACGCTCACGATCAGGGGCTTGGGCCACCCACTGCTGCCGCTCCATCGATGCGTGCGCAGCGACGTGGTGCTGGGGGAGTCGCCGCGATTCTGGGTTCTCAGCGGTTCCAATATGGCAGGAAAGAGCACGCTCCTGCGGGCGGTAGGGATGAGTGCGGTACTCGCTTACGCGGGCGCTCCGATTCGGGCAGCCCACGCGCAGATTTCTCAGTTTCGAATCTGCGCTTCTATCGGTCTTACTGATTCACTGCTCGATGGAAAGTCGAAATTTCTGGCGGAAGCGGAGAGGCTCATGCTGATACTCCAGCAAATGGGGGACCGAAACGCCGGTTCTGTTTTTGATCGACGAAATCCTGAGCGGCACGAATTCGGACGACCGGCTTGTGGCCTGCGAGTCTTTGGTCCGGGCGCTAATGGGCGGCGGCGCGTTGGGAATCCTGTCCACGCACGATCTGGCGCTGACAGCGATCGCAGGTAGGCCCGGGCTGAATGGACTGAACTGCTGCATGGAGAGCGACGATCCGAGCGACTCCGCTCCACTTCGACTATCTCGTCAAGTCCGGGATATCGCATAGAAGCAGCGCAATGGCCATCATCAAACTTCTGGGAATTTATGCCGAGCCTCGATGAGCGAATTATCACCAATGCACTCGCTGAGGGGGATTATTGGTGTAAGACCAACATTGCGGGCATTTCGGCCTCCAGGTCCAGTGGCCGGGCGCTGGTGCTCGAAGGGGAGGAATTGCCGACCTTACGTCCAGAATGCGGCCAATAAGCTGAATCCGGTGTGTTTCGGAAAAGATACAATCCGACTGAAGTGAGCAGTGCTCTGGCCCCAAGTCGCTCAGCTCGGCCCTATGTGCATCGCCATTCGTGGACATTGTGGACCGCGGCCAGCCTCTCTGCTGGACTTCTGGAACTGCCGTTTCCGCTGGCCGGTCCCATGTTGCCCTGGCGCTCGCTGTTCGCCTGGTTCGCGTTGGTGCCGCTGCTGTGGGCGCTGCTTGCCGGCAACTCGGACGAACAGCACGCTATTCGCCGGGGATTTCTGCTCGGCTATCTCTGTGGAGTGCTCTGGTATAGCGGGAACTGCTACTGGGTCCGAAACACAATGGAGCGCTACGGCAATATGCCGCCCTTGGCGCCGACGCTGCTGCTGATCGGCTTCAGCCTTGTGCTGGGGCTGTACTTTGGACTGTTCGGGCTGTGCGTCACCCTGGTTCGCCGTCGATCGGGCAAGGTCGGGTTCGCGCTCGCGACGGCGCCGATCATTTGGGTGGCGCTCGATCTTGCAGCGGCGCGGATAACGAGCGTTCCGTGGGATCAACTGGGGTATTCGCAGGTCGACAACCAACTGGTGAATCGGCTCGCTCCGTGGACGGGCGTTTACGGAATCACCTATTTGCTCGTTGCGGCGAATGCACTCATCGTAGCTTGCTTGACGGTCACGCCCTTGCGCAACCGGATTGTAAGCCTGGCTGCGGGCTTGTTGTTGTTGCTCGCGGGGTGGGCTGGGATCCTGGTGCAGCCACCGAAGGCCGAGACGACGGCGATGGCAGTGCTGATTCAACCCAATCTCGATGTGGCTGGTGTGGGGTACTGGACTGGACCGGGCGAGTGGAATGCGCACATGGCGGAGTTTGCCCGGCTGACTGAGGAGAGGTGCAAAAGATACATCGCCGGAATTCCGCAGACCGGGGCGATGCCCGGCGAAATCGTTTGCCCGCCGTATGCCGCGAATCCTGACCTCGTGGTGTGGCCTGAATCGCCTGCGCCATTTTTCGAGCAGGATCCGCGCTTCAAGGTGGCGATGAGCGCGATCGCCCAGACTGTGCATGCGCCACTGATCGTGAATGGAATCGGCTCGGCCCGGGACCCTGCGGGGGACGATACATTCGACTATGTTTCGGCAATGGTGTTTCGCGCGGATGGAAAAGAGCTTGGCCGTTACGACAAAATCCACCTGGTTCCGTTCGGCGAATTCGTTCCGTTTCCGAAGCTGCGCCATCAGCCATGGCAACGGGACCTATCAGTACACCGACGCCGGCCCGCTCACTGCCGGTCACGTCTACAGCTACCAGGTCTGCGCTATGTACGGCAGCGGCGATATCCGCCTGGTGGGCGACTGCTTCAACGTCCCCACCGTGATCGCTCCCTTGCCGGGTTCCCTCGTACCGGCCCTCCTCAGCATATCGCAGCCGACCGTGACCGCGGGCAACACCGTAGTGGTGAGTGGTCAGGCTTTCCCGGCCACCGGCGGCACGGTCCAGATAACCCTCCAGAGGGACCCCGGCGTCGTGTCGCTCGGCAGCGCGACGATAAGTGGAGGGAGCTTTGCAACCACGGTGACCATCCCAGCGGATACATCGCCCGGCAGCTACACGATCCGTGCTGAGGCTATGGGTGCGCAGGCCGATACCACCATTCAGGTGATCGCTCCCAGAGCAAAGCACGAACACCGACAGGCGAAAAGCGAGCCGGCAATGACCCCGCCCCAGAACGACGATCCTCGCGTTGCATAGCCGAGCGACGGGTATGCGGCAATCGCAGTGTTCTCCGCCTCCGAGGGGATAAACCCACGGTCTGATCCAATGACGCCCACCACGCTCTCGGTAACGGTTGGGGATGTTGGATTTTGTGAAGCAACCATGACACACCTCCTTGCGCGGCGGAAGGCCCGCGCGGGATATAAGGACTGCCAGTCGAAAAAGGCGGCCCGGTCCTCGCCATTGGGTGAAATCGGCCGAGCCGGAGGTCGGAACGCACGCCCCGACAAATGTATGGGACTGCAAATATTATTCCAATGGGTGCAAATAGTGATTTGGCGTTCGGCGGGGAAAATTATGCACATCTCGCGCCAAACGATGGGAAATCTGCTCAAGAAATCCACGAAGACTGTCGCAGGCAGGCTGATGAGCGGGAAACCCATGCGAGGGTGCGACGGCCACAATGACGCCGTTGAAAAACGGGCGGGGAAGAAATGAAGCTGGGGCCGCCTTAGCAGCCCCGTCAGTGAAACTCGGATTCGTTGGCTCGGTCATTCCTTCGAAGTTACTTCGCGTTCCACCCTTTGTCATGTTATCGGATGCGGGCCCACCCGGCTTCGCCGCGGTCTTGGGGTGCGGTGAGTTCCACCAGATAAGTCTTGCCGTTGTCGCTGCGGCTGAGATATTGCACTTCCGTGCCCGGCTTCATCTGATGCACATCCCGCATCAGCACCGCATCGGCAACGAACCGCTTGTTGGTCACTTTGCCCGGCACCAACGCGGTGATCGTTTTTCCATCAGAGGTTTCGATATCCACCGATGAGGTCTTCCCGGAGGTTCCTTCGACATCCGTTTGGGCGACCTTCGTCACCTTGCCCGTTTGCGGATCCTTATAAGGGAAGATTTCGCTAATCACGGGGCGGCCCTCGCCCCGCCATGAGGTAAACCGCATTGCCCATTTTGAACTTTTGCACCTGGTCGATCAGGTCCGGGTCGGGGCCCATTTTGCCCTTGTCGTCCTTCACATTCTGGAGCGTCAGCTCATAGCTCTCGCCGTACTTGGTGACGCGGATGATCGGGCCCGCCCGAGTCTTTTTCGTTGTAGAACTCCTGGAAGATGAAACCGGTGCGGGTTCCCTCGGCCGGCTTCACGTCCACTTTCTTGATGTAATTAATGGCCATCACCCCGTTCCACGGAGCCAGGGTCAACTCGACCACATCTCCCTTTTGAAGCTTGTCAACGGTGGTCTGGATATCCGCATCGGGATCCTTCGGATCCTTGCCGCCGACGAGGGTCTTCATCGGCCGGCTGCCGTCGAGCTGGGTGAAGAGGGCCATCGTGCGTTTCTTGTTGTACAAGTTCACTTCCGGGGAGGCATAGAACCGCATGATCTGGCCTCCTTCAGCTCCTGGCCTTTGGCCATGTTGTTCCCGTTCCTGCCGGTCGGCCGCGGGACGACCACGCCAGTGGCGGCAAAAACGCCCGAGCCGAGGGTCAGAATCGTTGCCAGAGACAACGTTGCACAGATCGTTCGCGGCTGCATGTTCGCTCCGTGTGGATGACGAGTTCGAGGAAGGATATCTACATATAACGTAACCAATCCGAGTTTGTTGCTCAAGGTTAAAACGGCTATTCCCGCAAACCCATGATAGGCCAATCGGCCGGCTGGGCAGCCCGCCGACTTTTGCTCAGATTCCCCGCGAAGCCGTCGGCCTAGAATTGGTTCGATGGCTCTGGTCTGCCCAATTTGAAACGCCCCGTTCCTCGGAGCCTCCTCCGCAACCGGCTCGGTCCTCCCATTTCCCGTTCTGTAGCGAGCGTTGCAAGTTGATCGACCTGGGCCCTGGCCGGATGGAAGGTATCAAGTCCCAGTCGTTGAGGACGATCTGGACGAGTCCACTGATGCCGCCGAAAAATGAAGCACTTTTGCCCGGATCATTTGCCTGCCGCCTTACGATCGATAATTCCCGCTAAATTGCCCGTGAAGAATATAATGCCGCCCGCGACATCATGAGCTTCCGCTCATGCCAGCGCGAAGGAAGGCCCGGCGCGGGACGTCGCCCGCCGGGATAGCTCAGGGAAAAGGAGATCCGTCCATGCCGGACGAAGCGGTGAGCTCGCGTGATATTAACTGGCGGGAAACTTTCCCGTTTACCCACCTGTTCCGTGCCTTTCGCGTCGCGGTTCATCCCTCCAAGCTGATCCTGGCCCTGGTCGCCCTCGGCTGTCTTTGGTGCGGCGGGCTGATTCTCCACTGCGCCGTGGCCTCACAAGTACCAGGTCGCGCCGGTCGAGATTGAAGAGTTGATGGCACGCCAGAGCTCCGACCCGTTGGAACGAGAGATCGCGCAGCAGATCACGATGGCAACTGCATAATGGCCCGCGCGGATGCCACGAAGGCCAGCCGGTCTTCGGCATCTTCGACACGTTGTTCTCGCTCGAAGTCTACAACGCCAACAACGTGCTGATGTTTCGAGGCGGCCTCCTTCCATTCGAGTCCATCCTGGCAGTTCATCGCGGTTGTTCCCATGTGGCTCTGGTCGAACCACTGGCTCTTTCTGCCATTTACACCGCCTATTTCCTCTTGATCTGGTCGGTTTTCGGCGCGCGATTCGCGCATCGCCGCCGTGCATGTGGCTCGTGACGAAAAAATCTCCGTCCGGCACGGGCTGAGCTTCTCGGTGGGCAAGTCCCTGAGCTTCATTTTCGCCCCCATCATCCCGGTGGCCCTCGTTTTCGGCATCGGCATCGTGATTGCGATTGCGTCCACGATCCTGTTCCACATCCCTTACATCGGGCCAGTGGTGGCGGGGCTGTTTTTCTGTCTCGCGCTGCTCGGCGGGTTCGTCATCACGCTGGTGATTCTCGGCACGCTTGGCGGATTTAATCTGATGTATCCGACCGTGGCCGTCGAAGGCTCCGATAGCTTCGATGCGATCAGCCGATCTTTCAGCTACGTCTTCGCCCGGCCGTGGCGGATGCTCTGGTACACCCTCGTTTCCCTCGTGTACGGTGCGATTTGCTATCTCTTCGTTCGCTTCTTCATCTGGATGGTGCTGGCGGCGACGTGGTTCTTCATGAGCCTCTTCCTCGGCAAACACACTGGTGCGGTGGAACATCCCCATCATCCGGCCGACGTGTGGCCGCTGCTCTGGGAGCAACCCGGGCCGGCGATCCGAACAACCCGCTCCCCTACACGCCCCAGTACCAACATCTGAAGAGCACCGAGGCGATCGCCGCCGGCCTGATGGTGTGGTGGAACTACCTGGTCATCGGCCTGATCGGCGCGTTTGCCATCAGCTTCTATTTCTCCTCCAACACGATCATCTATTACCTGATGCGCCGCGAGGTGGACGCCACCGAGCTGGATGACGTGTACGTTGAGGAAACCGACGACGACGTCGAGGATCCCGCCACCGTCGCCCCCGCCGGCCCGGCTACAATCCGGGAGACCGCCACCGTCCGCGTCTACGAAGCCCAGGAGCGCCCGCATCCGATCGCCCGGCGGACCCGCCGGCCGCCCATCGATCGCCCCCTCCGGGAGGACCGACCTAAGATCGCAAATCAGTCAGCCGCACTCGTAGCTCAATTGGATAGAGCATCGGTCTTCGGAACCAAGGGTTGTAGGTTCGAGCCCTACCGAGTGCATTTCCCACCGGAGCTGCTTCCCATTCCTCCAGCGTGCATCCCCGCCGAGCCGGAACCCACGCAATCTCGGCCCGGCCCTGACCCGAGGAGGACAAGGTGCGTCGCGCAAAGGTCCGCGATACGGATGATCCATAGGGCCGGGAGTCTTCATGAATTCTTGCGAACTGGCTTATGACCCTTTTTCCGAGACCCCTTCAAAATCGAACCCGTCCCGTTTGTGTGCACGAACCCGTCCCGTTCGGTGTGTGCAAGGAGATAGCTGTATCTGAGATGAGAGAAGACCTCTCGCGGCCGAGGCGACAGGGGCTTGGCAGCTAAACCGTGGGCTCAAGGCCCTGGCGATGACAAAGAGTCCATCGTGGGTGACCCCGCGAAACACGGCGCACCATTCGCGCAACACCGTTCTGGACGACATCCCCAACTCCACCGCAGTCCGCCCCAGCCGCCACCGCTTGCCGAACCGCAGAATGTACGCCTGTCGCTGACGGGCGGTGAGATTCTTGAGCGTCCCATGCGTCATCAAAAAACGACTCCCTCTATATATATGGCAAAAATTCAGGATTTTTATCTGTTAATGGAGCATTGGCAGTCCCTTGCGGCAAGGCTCCTCTCCCGCCGCTCCTGCCTTCAACGCGGCTACGACCTCCCCAGCAACAGCCGCTGCCCCGAATGCGGCAACGCCGACGTCCCCGTCGGCTCCGGAAAGAGAGCCGAAGAGGACGTCGGCGTTCCCACGCATCCGCCGCAACCACCCATCCCGCCGGGAGCTTCCTCTAAGGTCACAAATTGTGACTTCAAGTTCAGTTCCATCTCTCCAGCACTTGAGCACAGGCTTGACGCCAACCGGGGCTCTGCGCCGATTCCGCGACCGCGTCTTTACTCGCCCGCCTCTGTCGACAGTTCTGCCTGCTTGAGCACAAGCTGGGTAGCCTCCTCGGCGAGGTCTGGTGGATAGCCGTACATCGCCAGCAGCCGACGGACTTTCCGCCTCAGGTCAGCCCGCACGCTCTCCCGCTGCGTCCAGTCGAGCTTGGGCATCTTCTTGACCATCTCCGCCAGCTCGCGGGCCATTAGACGGAGGTGGTCGGACTTCATCACCTCTTTGGCGGACCCGTTCTCCGCCAACGCGTCGTAAAACGCCGTCTCCTCGTTGCGAGGCCGAGATCGTCGCCGTGCTGTTTGGCCTCGCGGACCCATTTCGCCAGCTCCAAAAGCTGCGCGATCATTTGGGCCGTCGTAATCTGCTTGTTCGTGTAGCTGAGCATCGCCTTTTCCAGCGCCTCGCGGAACCGCCGCGCCTGCACAAGATTGGTTCGCTCGCTGATTTTGATCTGATCGTTGAGCAGCTTCCGCAGCGTTTCGACGCGAGGTTCCTTTGCTGCAGGGCCGACACCCGCTCCAGGAATTCATCGCAGAGAATGTCCAGCCGCGCCGCGTCGAGCCCAGCGGCGGCGAATAAGTCGATCACCTCGCCCGCGTTCACCGCGCCGCCGATGACCTGCCTGACGGCCGCCTCGATGTCGCGCGATTCAAATCGCACCCCGCGCTCCCTGTCGGCCCCGCCTCGTCGGCCAGCCGCTTGCGGATCATCGCCGCCACGCGCTGGAAGAACGCCAAGTGCGGCGAGACCCCCGCGTCTCTTCCCGCGGCACGGCCAGCGCGAAAGCCGTCGCCAGCCGCTTAACCATTCCGCGAAACCGCTGCCAGCCGGTCTCCTCCCCGACGCTTGCTTGACGTCCAGCACGTGGTCGATCGCGCCCAGATACACCCGCAGCACGTTCGCGGCTCCGCTTCCAGTGCCGCCGCATAGTCGCAGCCGTGGAAGAACGCCCGCAGCTGCTCGAACTGCCGACTGCATGGCCGGGATCGCCTCGTCCTGAAGCTCCTGAATCGGCTTCTCCGTCTCGCCCGTTGCGTTCGCGTACGTCGCCAGCGCATCGGCCAGCGGGTCGGCCAATCCGATCAAGTCGACGATCAGCCCGCCGGGCTTCTCGCCGTACACGCGGTTCACGCGCGCGATCGCCTGCATCAGATTGTGGCCGGCCAGCGGCTTGTCGAGGTACATCGTGTGCGCGCATCGGCACGTCAAATCCCGTCAGCCACATGTCCACCACGATCGCCAGCCGGAAATCGTCGGCTGGGTCTTTGAAGCGTTCGCGCCAGCGCCTTCCGCCTGCCCTTCTCCGGCCGTGACCTCGTGGCGACTGCTTCTCGTAGCTCGCTTCGGATCGTCTCCTCGGGGGCACCCCTCGTTCATGATGACCTTCATCGCGCCCGAGTCGTCGTCATCGTGCCATCCGGGCGGAGCTTGCGGATCTGCTTCATAGAACCGGGTGGCGATGTCGCGGCTCATCGTCACGATGATCGCCTTACCTTCCATCGCGGCGCGGCGCTCTTCCCAATGCTCCACGATAAACTTCGCCACCCGCTCCAGCCGTTCTGGAGCGCCGTACAGTTGCTCCAGCGGGATGCGGATGTTCTCCGGCATCTCGCGTCCGTCCTCGTCACGGGTCGCCATACTCCGCGATCTTCCGCTTCCGCCGCCTTCGCTCCGGCCTCATCGATCGTGAGCTTGACGATCCGCGGCTCGTAGTAGAGCGGTACGTCGCACCGTCCGCCACCGCCTGGCGGATGTCGTACACGTCGGCGTAGTCGCCGAAGACGCGCCGCGTGACCCGATCGCCAGACGATCAGCGGCGTGCCGGTAAACCCGACGAACGTCGCATTCGGCAACGCCTCCGCATCCACTTCGCGCCGCCATCGACGAAGCCGTACTGGCTGCGATGGCGCTTCGTCCGCCATCACGACGACATTCGCTCGCTGATCGCTGATTTCGGGCCCTCGATGCCTCGGTGAACTTGTGGATCGTCGTAAAGACCACGCCGCCGCAAGCACGATCGAGAGACTCCTCAAATGCTCGCGGCTGTCGGCCTGCACCGGGTCCTGCCGCAGGAGATCCCGGCCCATTGCGAAGGTGTCGAAAAGCTGGTCGTCCAGGTCGTTGCGGTCGGTGACGATCACCAGCGTCGGGTTGGCCATCTCCGCCGCCCGTACGAGCGTGCCGGCCAGCATCAGCATCGTCAGGCTCTTCCCCGAGCCCTGCGTGTGCCAGACGACGCCGCCCTTGCCGTAGGCAGTGCCCGAGGTCGGCTCCTTCACTGCAACTGCCTCTGCCTACCGGTACTCTTCATCGCCTCAATCACCCTCGCCCGCGCCTTGCGCACCGCCCGGAACTGGTGATACCCGGCGACCTTCTTGACGATGTTCCCGCGCTCGTCCTCCTCGAACGCCACGCACGACCGCAGATAATCCAGCAACGCCCCGGGCTCGAGCAATTCGCGGATCAGGGCCTCCAACGTCGGCTCGCCTCCGCTCGCCGGCCGCCACGGCGTGAAGCGTTGCCGCCCGCTGGTGATGCTTCCCACCCGCGTCAGCAGCCCATCGCTCGCCACCAGCAGCAGGTTCGGCACGAACAAGTCCGGCGCAATTTCTTTGTACGCCCGAATTGGTCGATCGCCACGTTCAGGTCGGCCGACACGTTCGCCGGGTCTTTTAGCTCGATCACCACCAGCGGCAGCCCGTTGACGTATAGGATCAGGTCCGGGCGGATTGTCTTACCGTTTGCCCCCTGAATGGTGAGTTGACGCACGACGAGAAAGTCGTTGTTGGCCGGTTCATCGAAGGCGATGACCCTCACCCTCCCGCCTCGTGTCTCGCCGGTCTTGTATCCCGGTACTCAACCGGCACGCCATCGGTCAGCAGGTCGTGAAAGTGGCGGTTGTTCTCGATGAGCGTCGGGTGTACCAGCCGGGAGAGGGAGCCGACCACCGAATCGATCGTCGCGGCGGGCAGGTGCGGGTTGAGCTTGCAGAAAGCGGCTTTTGTGCGTGGCGTAAGCTGAGCGGCAATGTTTCGACTCGCTCCCTTATGTCGTCGATGTCGGGGCCCTCCGCAACGCATACCCGAGCAACCGCAGGAGGGAGAAGGCCGCCGCCTCGACCTGAGCCTCGTTAATACATCGCCCCTCAGCGTTGCGCCGCCATCAGGGCAGACGTAATAGGCACGAATTCCTCTCCACTACACGGACAGAACCCGTTCGGCCACATGCGCTCATCTCACAGAGTAGCCGCTGTTGCGACGGAGCCGACCGGTTCACGCGGGCTACCGTGATGGATACCAGCGCGGCACATTGCGAGTGAAGAACGTGAACGTCTCGTGCAAGGTAGCGAGGCACGTATCCCACCAGAAACTGTCCACGCTATCGCAGGTCCGAAGGGCGACGGCGTCAGGGTCAAACCGATTCGACACGTCGAACATGTAATCCAGCGACTCGCCGCCCTTGAGGCGGTCAACGCGTTCGCGGCGCCGCTTCCGGCATATGGTCAAGGCCGCGAACAAAGAACTTGGCACCATATCGTCCATCCACATCCCGATCGGGGCATGGGAAGAGTTCGACGGCGTCCGTTGTGCAGCCCCAGTGTGACGCCGAGCAGCGCAATCGGATCCGGCGGCGGGGCAGGATCAAAACCGCTCCACGTCAGGTACGCCTCAAACTCCGGTCGCGAGGGACTCAGCAGCCGATTGGCAAATAACGGGAATAGAGAATCGGATTCGTAGACGCGGGTCCGGTCCGGCATTTCCGGGAACGGCTCGAAGCCTTCAAGCGTCTCTGCCCCACGCGTATACATGAAGCGGTACCCGCCATCCGCTCGTTCCGATTTCCCGATCGGCCCCCAGCGGCCGCTATCGGGCTCTCCCGCCCTGCACGCCACGAACAGTGCTTTGCTCATCGTGATCACCGTCGAGAAGTTCCGCAGCCAGACCGCGACACGAACCGGTCGGAGCTGACTCAGCCATGCGGTTGCAGGTCGTCTCTCGCAACCGCCTCTTGGTCGTTAATCGGGAGCGGATCTACGCGACTAACCTGGGCGAGTCTTGAAACGCGTGGCCCTCGATGGAGCTGGCCAGTTACGCGGAGAGGCCGCGTCGGATTGTGGGCCTCGTAAGCGACGCGGTACTGATCTCGCGTGAGGTTTGCTCTTGCACGGACAAGTTCACCCTCGTCAAACAATGTAAATACAACCTCGCCCTCGCGGCTTCCGTCCTCGCTCTCGGTGCCTCGCAACTCGTCGACGTACGCGATCCACGGCCTTGGCTCCGCGACCTCATATGGGCGAAGCTGGCGGTAAACGTCCGCCACCGCTTCGAACTCGTCATTGGTGAAGGTCACCTCGCCGGATTGCGGGCCGTCCAATGCAGCAAGCGGCGTTGAGGCGGCCCACGACGGAACGAATTCCAATATACCGTCCTCTTCGGTCGGCCTCATCTTCAATTGCGCGCCGCATAGGTTTGCGCTGACGATGGGCTCCTCCTCATCCACGACGCTATTTACGCGATCCTCTTCTATTGCCCTGTCAAGTCTTATCAGCGCACGGCTGAGCAGCACTGTTGCTCGGCGGGCAAAGGGTTCGCGACCCGGCAACAGGCCCGCCTCGTCGGCGTCTAGTGCCCGCATCGGGCAGGAAATCGCGACCACGAAACTTTTCTGCTCCGTCTGATTGAGCTGGCAGGCGTCGAGCAACTCGACTGCCTCCGTCCGACTCAGCTTTGGATGATGCTTCAGGCGCACGAGTGCCCAGTGCGCGGCCGCCAAGAGCGACTGCTTCGCACCGGCAAGAAGATCAATGGCCTGGATGAGCGGCAAAGTCCCACGCTCGGCTCGTCGGGACGCGACACGATATCGCAAAACGTCTGAGTCATAATTCAAAAGGTCGGTCACAAGCGCGGCCGGCGAGCGAGATTCGAAGGACGCCAGTTTACCTATGGCGTCCCGCATCAACTCGGGGAATCCCGGCGGCCGAATTTACCGGTACCAGAACCTGGTCCAGAGCCCCGGGTTCCGGGGCGATTGAAAACCATTAGGTGGCCGGAAAGCTTGAACGGCTGCCACCCACGCGAACGCACGTATCCCTGAACGTCCCGCGGCACAAGCCGAGATACTCTCTCTGGCGCGGTCTCAGCTATGGTCGGCATGCGGTGCTCCGTCTGGACGGTACGTAATCCACTGTTCCAGCGACCTTGCCCGCGCCGATTTGCGCAGGGCGTCGGGCGTGAGAACGTGAGCTTCTGGAAGATATACCGTTATCGACCCCTGATCGACTTCCTCTGCACCTCGAAGGCTCACCCATCGCAAACAGCGGCGCAAAACGAGTTGCTCGGGTGAACAGTCTACCCATTCCAGCTCATCGGCGGGCATCTGAAATACGACGAGGTAAGTCGGAGCATCGCTGCCGGCTGCCTCGCGTAGCCGATTGTAATGCGCCACCTCCACGGGGAACGAATACCTCCCGTTTGAAAACGTGAGCTGCTGACGCGTGGCCTTGAGCTGGAACTTCATCTTAAAGTCCCAGAACGTGGATGCAGGATCGAGCTTCTCGAGGACATCTGCGGCCGCGTCCCAACCCCAATTGTCCTGAATCCGCCCGCTAATGTGGAATCCGAACCCGGCTTTCGCGCATGTGGCGTGCAAAATGGCGAGGCTCAACTGCTCCTGTTTATCCTCCAGCGTCATGACGATCTGAGTATCGCGGATTTGACGACAATCCTCAATCTACACACGCTCGCGCGGCGACCGTTTCCGCCTCCCCCACCCGCACCTGACCGCTCAGCAGCCGCGGCAGGAGGTAGTCGCGGAGGGTGCCGAGTTTTCCTGATTCTTTATTCCCCGACGCGATTAGATCCCGAAGCGGCAGGGCGACCGCTTCGAATGCTTCCCGAATCGCCGGCGCTGGAATCAGAACATCCGCGCGGGCGAAGTGGTCTGCGCGCACCGCAGGGTAAGCGCTGCCGTCGGCGTTGGCGACGAGATAATCCACGAACTCGGGCCGTGTCGTCGCTTCGTAGATGTAGGCGGCTCTGAGCACCTGGGGAGAAATGACAGCAAACCCAGTGCTCGCGATTCGATTTGGTGGCGGCGAATGCACGAACAGGTACGAGCGCCAGTTTGGACGCACGCAGGACCAGATCGTGTCGCCGTGATCAATTCGACGGCGCGCGCGGCTCGGCGCTTCCGCGAAATCGATCCGCTGCACGCTGCTCAACTCTCCGACTGTGACAGCCGCAATATCAACATATTCGATCTCGCCTGTGATTTGTCCGGCCTTCACGCTGGCTCTGTTGATGTCAGCATTGTCGCCGAGCTTGCCGAAGCTCCACCCCTCCGGCACCGGCCCGAGTTCGGAGTCGACAAGGCGGATTGGCAGCTTGGCGAAGGTTTCGGCGGGCATGCCGGGGAAGGCGGTCGCGCCGGCGGCTTTGGCCGTCACCGGCTCGAAGTCCACGAACCACGCCTTGAACACCGCCCGCGCCAACGCCTCCAGCTTCCGACCCGTCCGACGGTTCTGCTCGATCTTGTCATCGAGGGATTGCAGCACCCTAGCAATTGCCTGCTGCTCTTTAACGGGCGGAAGCGGCACTTCGAACCCTTTCAACGCCGAAAGCGGTCTGCTAATCGACGGACGCCAGTTGCGTTGACACGCGATAAAATAGTTTGCTGGCCACTGTTAGAGCGGAAGAAGTAGTACAGAAAACGTGCATCAGCTAACGCGGGATCACAGGAAAACTTCATCAGGTTCTGCGATAGAACCACCGTTGGGAAACCGTTTGGGAGGATCCCCACCTTTCCAACTGTACCCTGTGCAACGAAGAGAAGGTCGCCTGCGAATGCATGTGCCCCCGCAAGCGCGGCAGCCTTTTCTTCAGAAACGAAAACAAGGTCCGCCGCGTTGAATCCGGGGTCCCCCAAGTTTGTTCCGCGGACAACTGGAACTCCCGTAGGGACATAGTTCTCACTCTTAATATTCGAGCCAAATGGTCCCATTGCGAAGGCACGTCTGTCTTGCCTAGCGATCTCCTCTAGACGCACCAGGCGCCATGTTTTCTTACTCATCGCTCAATCCCCGCAGATTCAGAGCGCACAGCCTCCTGAAGGCGTTCACCCCCCGCGAAACACTCCTCCACCTCCGCCACCAGTCGCGGGTACTTCTCCGCGAATGGTTCGGCATCGCCTTCGACTTCTTCTGCGCCGACGTAGCGGCCCGGCGTGAGGACATGGCCGTGCTTCGCGATTTCGGCGATCGTCGCGGGCTTGGCGAAGCCGGGCGTGGGCGTGAAAGCCCACTCGCCGTGCTGCTTCGCGTTCCACCAACTCGGGGCGGGTTCGCCGCGCCATTGGCGGAAGGCGTAGACGATGCGGCCGATGTCGCTGGTGGGGAGCGGGTCGCCAAGAAGACCCTCACCCCGCCCCTCTCCCGGAGTACCGGGCGAGGGAGAAATACACTCGGCGTCTTCCATGCCGGTGAGGACGCGGAGCACGCGGGTCTGCATGCGTGCCGAGCTTGCGGGCGTCGATGAAGAGCGTTTCGCCCTTGCGTCCGCCGGGGCGGTTTGGCGTGCCGCGGCGGATGTTCTTGCCGGACTTATCGCGGGTGAGGAACCAGAGGCAGACGGGGATGCCGGTGGTGAAGAAAAGCTGGGCGGGCAGGGCGACGATGCAGTCGACGAGGTCGGCTTCGATGATCTTGCGGCGGATGTCGCCCTCGCCGCCGGTGTTGCTGGAGAGCGAGCCGTTGGCCATCACAAAGCCGGCCTGTCCACCCCCGCGGCCGTTGGGGTAGGCCAGGTGATGGATGAAATGCTGAATCCAGGCGTAGTTGGCGTTGCCGACGGGCGGATCGCCGAAAGCCCAGCGGCGATCGCCGCGGAGCAATTGGCCGGACCAGTCGCTCACATTGAACGGCGGATTGGCGAGGACGAAGTCGGCTTTGAGGTCCGGGTGCTGGTCGCGGAGGAAGGTGTCGGCGGGCGCGGAGCCGAGGTTGGCCTCGATGCCGTGGATGGCGAGGTTCATATGGGCGAGGCGCCAGGTGGTGGGGTTGGATTCCTGGCCGAAGATGGAGACGTCGGTCTTGTTGCCGCCGTGGGCTTCGGCGAACTTTTCGGACTGGACGAACATGCCGCCCGAGCCGCAGGCGGGGTCGTAGACGCGGCCGGCGTAGGGCTCGAGCATCTCGACCAGCACGCGGACGACGGAGCGCGGCGTGTAGAATTCGCCGCCGAGCTTGCCTTCGGCGGCGGCGAATTTGCCGAGGAAGTATTCATAGACACGGCCGAGGGTGTCGCGGGCCTTGCTCGCGCGAGCCTTTGAAGCCGATGTCGGCGATCAGGTCGATGAGCCCGGCCATCTTCACCGGATCGATTCCGCGGCGGGCGTAGTCGCGCGGGAGCTTGCTCTTGAGATTGGGGTTGTCGCGCTCGACGGCGAGGATGGCGTCGTCAATCAGCGTGGCGATGTCGGGACGGGTGGCCTGGTTCTGAAGGTTGGGCCAGCGGGATTCGGGCGGCACCCAGAAGACGCGCTCGGCGGTGTACTCATCGCGATTCTCCAGCAGCGATTCGAGCTGCTCGCCCTGAGATGCCGTCTTTCTCAAGCTCGAGCTTGAGCTCGTCGCGGCGGGACTCGAAGGAATCGGAGATGTACTTCAGAAAGAGCAGGCCGAGGACGACGTGCTTGTATTCGGCGGCATCGACCTGCCCACGAAGCGCATCGGCGGATTTCCAAAGCGTGTCAGCGATCTGGTGAATATCGACCGCGCCGCCGTCGCGCGGGTCTCTCCCGTTGCCTTTTGTCATTTAGAACCTCGATTGGATACCAACCAGAGTAGCGGCTTGAGCCGTTCGGGCAAGGGTGGCACCGATCGTGAGGAATCAAGGCGAAGCCTGTTACAACTTCGTGCCCGGCACGGCGGCGACTTTGGAGTTGAAGAGGCGGACGGCGTCGTGGCGTTCCTCTTCGGTCAGGCCGGCGGCGTCGAGGAGGCGGTTCCAGTTGTGGCGCAGGTCGTCGAGGCTTTGGAGCCCATCGAAGCCGGCGTCGCCGGCCTTGCGGAGGTAGACGAGGTTTTCGGTTTCGCTGACGGTGATCTCGGCGATGTCCGGGGTGGTGACGGGGGGGGAAGCGATGACGGGAGAAGGAGTCAGAGTAAGAGCAGGATGGGGGAGTCTCGGGCGATGCGGGCTATAACGCGATGAGTTTCTCCCGGACATCGGTGTCGCCGGCTTCGATGTGCAGGGGGATGTCGATCCAGAAAGTCGCGCCCTGGCCTTCGGCGCTGCGGACGCTGATCGATCCATTGAGCAGGGCGGTCAGTTCCTTGGAGATGGCCAGGCCGAGGCCCGTGCCGCTGTGGGTGCGCGTGACCGAGGCGTCGATCTGGCGGAATTTCTCGAAGATGATCTGTTGCTTGGCCAGGCTGATTCCCGGGCCTTCGTCGGTGACGCTGATTCGCACGTGGTCCTCGGTGCTGCGGCAGGCCGACACGTCGATCCGCGCCGGTGGGGGAGAACTTGATCGCGTTGGACAGAAAGTTGTAGAGGATCTGTTGCAGCTTGCCGGGATCGGTGCGAATGATCGGCACATCCGCGTCGACTTGGGTCATCAGTTTCAGTGATTTCTGTTCCAGCAGCGGCTTAAGAATGTTGCCGAGCCCTTCGAATAGATCCGGCAATGACAGCGGCTCCGACCGCACCTCCATTTTTCCCGCCTCAATCTTGGCCAGATCCAGCAGGTCATTGATCAGATCGAGCAGGTGCTTGCCGCTCTGCTGAATGTTTCCCAGGTATCGGGCTGATTTGGAATCGGGCCCGGAATTGAGCGTGTCCTTCAGCAGTTCGGTGAAGCCGAGGATCGAATTGAGCGGCGTGCGAAGCTCGTGGCTCACGTTGGCGAGGAATTCGCTCTTGAGCCGGTTGGATTCGTAAAGCGCAACATTGGTTTCTGAAAGCTGGCCGAGCTTGGAGTCCAGGCTCTTGTTGATGGTCTGAAGCTGATCGGCGCTTTGCTTCAGATTGGCCAGCATGGCATTGAAGGTTTCGGAGAGCTGCTGGAATTCGTCGCCGGTGTTGATGTCGGAGCGGATGTTGAGATCCCCTGGCTCACCTTCTCGGCGGTTTCCTGCAGCACACGGACCGGCTGAAGGATCAAGCGGGTCGTGATCAGATAGAAAACGACGATCGCCAACGTGCCGGCAAGAAAGCCGGCGGTCAGGATGAACAGGCGATTGCGAAGAAGCTGGTTGCTGTCCACGCGCGAGGGGAAATCGACGACGACGATCCCAAACGGCTGAAGGGCGGGCCTGGCGACCGCGTTGCCTGCTCCGGCGATTGGTGGCAGGCCCGGCACGATTCGTGCCGGAGAAAGACTGGCCGGGCATATCGGAATCCCCAGCGGCCGTTGGGCCGGCGGTAGTCTGGGTGAACTGCGTGCTGTCCGGGATCCTGCGTAAAGTGAGCGATGCCTTGTGCTCGAAGATGCGTGAGATCCGGTCGGAGCTGGGACGCGTTGGCCATGCCGATCAACCGCGGGGCGAGCATGCGCGCGCGGGATCGTCCTGCATCCGGTCCGGGTTCGTCGGAAGCTTCGGTTCGGGTGGCCGGGCGAGTGGTGGGTCGGTGCCATGGCCGGATCTGTGCGTGCTGCGACATGCTCGGCAAGCGCATTAATCGCCAGCACTTCGGCCGGTCCCTCATTGAGCTGCGAGACGTGAGTTCTTCGAAGCGATGCCACGGGACGGCCAGCGCCGCCGCAATGATCAGGACCACCGCGGCGCCAAAGAGGAGCTGACATTTGGCTGCCAGGGAAATCTCCAGCCGCCGGAGCCGGTTGAACATCAGACCACGATTCTACCATGTTCTTTCCCGCTTCCACATTCGAGCTCGACAGCCCGTGCAGAATTTAGCCTTGTGCCTTCGAACGATGATTATGCTATGACAGTTAGTCGGAGTTGTCAGTTTGGCCGGCTTAAGCTTGAAAGAGGGCGGTCATATGTCGAATGCCGGGCGCATTACTTGTTGTCGAAGATCAGGAAACCGAACGTCGTGCGGTTAGCCAAATCCTGAAGGCGGAAGGGTTTAGCGTTTTCGGCGCCGAGAGCGCCGACAAGGCGATTGGTTACATTGATGAGAACATCGACGTAGTCCTGAGCGACCTGCACATGGGAGATGTCAGCGGGATCGATCTCTTCATCTCTGGAAGAAGCGGAAGCCCGAGACGCAGTTCATTCTGCTTACCGGCCATAGCAGTGTGGACAGCGCGGTCGAGGCGATTAAGAGCGGGGCGTTTGATTACCTTACCAAGCCGATTCACCCGGATGAATTGGTTCTGCTCATCAAGCGCGCCGTGGAAACACAGCAGAAGGATAAGGAAATCGACAGCCTGCGCCGGCGGCTCGATCAGAAATTCGGCCTCGATCAGATCATCGGCCAGTCCAAGCAGATGAAGGACGTGTTTGCCAAGATTCAGCGGGCGGCCCCGGTGGATAGCACGGTCCTGATCCTGGGCGAAAGTGGAACCGGCAAGGAACTGGTCGCGCAGGCTCTACATCATAATAGCAATCGCAAGAAGGGCCCGTTTGTGGCGGTGAACTGCGCCGCGGTGCCGGCCACGTTGGTGGAGAGCGAGTTGTTCGGCCACGTTCAGCGGCGCATTTCACCGGCGCGACCGACCGCCGCGTCGGCCGTTTCGAGCAGGCCGACGGCGGAACACTGTTCATCGACGAAATTGGCGACTTCGAGCTGGGTCTGCAGGCAAAGTTGTTGCGTGTGCTGGAAACGCTGACATTGACGCCGGTCGGCGGGCATGAAGATCGAAAGGTGGACGTTCGCGTCATCGCCGCCACCAGCCGCGATGTTCGCGGAATGCTCGAAGAGGGCACGTTCCGCGAGGATCTTTACTATCGCCTGAACGTCGTCACGATCCACCTGCCGCCGCTGCGACAGCGCACGGACGACATTCCCATTCTTGTCGAGCATTTCCTGCGGGAAATCAGCGTTCAAAAGCACACCGCGCCCCGCCGGATCTCGCCGGAAGTTATGCGGCGGTTCGAGGCATATCGCTGGCCCGGCAACGTGCGCGAGCTGCGCAACACGCTGGAGCGGATGATGGTTCTTGCCGATGGCGAGGTGCTGACGGAAAACGATCTGCCCGAGGAGATCATGGCCGCCTCCGAATGACTCGGTCGCCCCGAAGGAGATGACGGCCAATATGACCATGGACGAACTGGAAAAGCTGGCCATCACCAAAGGCGTCTGGAGCAATGTGCCGGGAATCGCACGCATGCGGCCGAGCGGCCTGGGAATTTCGGTTCGAACACTTCAGCGTAAGCTTCGCCATTACGAACACTTGGAGCGGGTGGAAAAGCCGAGTCCACGCCGACGTTCTGACTGGCACATGACAATCTGGCGACCGGTCGCAGCCAAAGTGCCGCCGATCGGAGGTCATTTTGGGTGGACGTAATGGCACTCTCCGAAAAGCCTGACGTTTATACCGGCTCGTAAACCACGATTATTGGAGCGACGAGAACTGACTACCGATTGCTCGGTATCTCCTTTGCTCAAGCCGTCCTCCTGTTGGGGCGTTCTGGGCTCACAAAGCCTGATGCTAGGGAGATTTACCTATGTCGATCAGCATGGAACGATTCGGATCCGAAGGGCACTTTGCGACTTACAATCCCATTGCCGCTGCACTCGCATCGGACGGCGATCTTCCAGATCCAGTGCCGCTGCTGCGGGTTTGAGCCGGAGGGAGCGGTGACCCGCCGCGGCTCTGTCCCAAATGCCATGGGGAGTCTTGGGAGCGATATGCCCGGCCTGGCAGCATTCTCGACAACGCCGATCGATATTGATCGAATCGGTTCGGGAACTTAATATCAAGTTGTAAGGCCAAGCCAAAGGCGATGGGCCGGAGACCCCCGGTTTGTCGCCTGTTTCTTTCGACGGGTACCGCACTTGGGCTGGTGGGCAAGTACGATGAAAATGGATGTGGTCCTGCTGCCTCGGGAGCTCAAGCCCGAGCACCTGTCGGGCAAGGCGGTGGTCGTCTTCGACGTCCTGCGCGCCACCACCACGATGGCCGCCGCACTAGCGGCGGGAGTCAGGGAGATCCGGATCTACGGCGAGTTGGATGCGGCCCTGGCGGCCGGGCACGCGTTCCCCGGCCCACACCTGACAATTGGCGAGCGGCATGCGCTCGGGCTCCCGGATTTGATCTGGGGAACAGCCCGGCGCATTTCAGCGCGACATCCACGCCGACACCACGCTTTTCATGACGACCACCAACGGCACGCTCGCGATCCTTGCCGCGAGCGCTGCGCAGGTCATTTTCACCGGCGCACTGGTCAACGCCGCTCACGTCGCCGCGGCGCTGGCTCGAGCAAACCTCGATGTAACGCTGCTCTGTTCTGGCACCGAGGGGTATATCTGCACTGAAGACATCCTCGGAGCCGGGCGCTGTCATTGCCGCTCTGGAATCGCTCGGCCAGGTTGATCTGGAATTCGGATGTCGGCCTGGATGGCGCGCGCATTGTTTCGATCGCAGCCGGCATCAGCTTCACGATGCGCTCTATGAATCCCGCGGCGGACACAACATTCGCCGGGCCGGCGTCGAGCCGGACATTGCGATTTGTGCGGCACTCGACAGCATCGGCATAGTGGGTGTCGTTCGGCCTGGTAAACCGCCCGCCGTCATTCCCTGGCGCGATGCAGGTCTAATATCCATCTCACGTGCCTCACGGTGCGGGGCAGCTATGATTGGAGGAGATCCCGTGCCTCAGCCGCCGCGGCTTGGTGTTGTCATGACCGGAATGGGGGTGGTCAGCCCCAACGGCATCGGCTCCGAGGCGTTCGCCCGTGCCTGCCGCGAAGGTCAAAGCGGCGTTTCGCCTCTCCGCATCGACACAACCGGCCTTCGGTCCAGCATCGCCGCCGCGATTCACGATTTCGACCCTTCCGATCTTTCTGAACCGGCAGAACTTCGCCGTATTCCGCGAATGGTTCCCCTCGCGTTTCAAGCGTCCCGCGAAGCCCTCGCCCAAGCGAAATTGTTGACAAGTGATGCCCCGTTCCGACGAGAGCCCAGCGGCTCTGCCGCGGGTCCGTGCCCGCTTACCGACAAGACAACTCGCCCGCTCCATCGGCGTTTGCCTTGGGCACCGGCGGCGGGGGACTCGCCTTCGTCGAGGAGCAATACCGAACCTTCTTCACCCAGGGCACCGGTCGCTCTACTCCATCACCGCCGGCACGCACGGCAATCTCTCCAGCGAACTGTCCATCGCCCTCGGCCTTCGCGGCCCGTCCCACGTGCTCTCCACCGGCTGCACCAGCAGCACCGACGCGATCGGCCACGCAATGATGATGATCCGTTCCGGCATCGTTCCGATGATGCTGGCCGGCGGGGCGGACGCGCCGATCTCCCGCGGCATTCTCACCGCTTTCGAGAAAATGCGGGTCGTCTCCACCCGCCAGTGGGAGAGGCGCGACTCCGCCTCGCGCCCGTTCTCGGCTGATCGCGACGGCTTCATCCTTGGCGAAGGGGCCTGGATGTTCGTTCTCGAGGAGCGCGAGCATGCCCTTGCCCGCGGCGCAACGATCCTTGCCGAGCTGGCCGGCTATGGCTCGACCTGCGATGCCTATCACCGCGTGCAAATCGCCCCGGACGTGGAAGAGCCGGTCCGCGCCATCGAGATGGCGCTGGCCGATGCGAACGTTGGCAAAGACGAAATCGGCTATGCCAATCTCCATGGCACGGGGACAGCTCTCAACGACAAGCTCGAAACCGCCGCCATGAAGCGTTGTTTCGGCCGCGCGCGGCTGCGATTCCGTGCAGCTCCACCAAATCCATGATCGGCCACCCGCAGGGCGCCTGCGGCGCCGCCGGCTTGGCCGCAACCATGCTCGGCATCGGGAAGGCGTCTTTCATCCGACAATTAACCTCGACAATCCCGATCCTGATTGCGATCTCGACTATATCCCCAACACAGCCCGCGCCGATTCCGGCCGAGATTGCCGCTCTGCAACTGCATCGCATTTGGAAGCAAGAACAGTGCACTGGTCGTGAATGCGCTGAGTGAGAACTTCGTTGCCGCAGACTCTGTCCGCCCGCGCCTGCCGTCCGGCAGTC
The DNA here is from genome assembly GCA_963705765.1 of uncultured Acidobacteriaceae bacterium. Taxonomy (GTDB): domain Bacteria; phylum Acidobacteriota; class Terriglobia; order Terriglobales; family Acidobacteriaceae; genus Palsa-343. The sequence continues at coordinate 273,284 of CAVPKU010000029.1, forward strand.
GCTCGCCGCCTTCATCGACATATACCTGGAATAACTACCAGCTTCTGGTACAGAATATCGTGGGTAGCGGGCGTTCAATGGCCGGAGGAAGTGATGCCGGCGACGGTGTTGCTGGTGACTTTTACAATCGCGTTGGTGATCGTTCTTGGCGGTGCGATTTGGGCCGTCTGCCTGCTGGCCGGCGCAGCCCGTCCGATTCGCCGCCATCTCGGTCCGTCTGAAAACTTGAGGTCGATCCGATTCCCCGGCACCCGCTTGAGTGGCGACCCGCGTCCCGAGGGCGGCGCCGCGGGTCGCGAGTTCCCGCCGAACCGGCGCCCTCCGGCGATCGGTTCACTCACTCTGGCGGGAATAATCCTCCCATGCGTTACAATTGGCCGCACATGAGCCAGCGATCCGGCGACCGCGCACACCGAGTTCTCAATGACACGCCGCACATCGAAGCTCTGGAAAGCCGCAGGCTCCTGGCTGCCGTCGCATTTTCCGCACCAGTGACCACCAGCCTGAACACCAGTGAGTTCAACGTGACGGACTCCGGTTGCGGCGACGTGAATGGCGACAACATCCCCGACATCGTGGTCGGCCACGACGATGGCTCCGGGCAGGTTTTCTTGGCAACGCACCGGCACATTTCACGCCGGCGTTCTGGTTGGTCCGGGGGCACAGGTTCTGACGCTGGAGGACTTCAACAACGACGGCAATCTTGACCTGGCCACCGCCGTCGGTGTGTTCCGGGAAATGGCAACGGCACCTTCGGCGCGACATCGCCGACGGAACGCTTACGTCTTGCCGCCCAACACCGTCGCACTGAAGCCGCCGACATCAATGGCGACGGAAACGTCGATCTGATCGCCGTGACGCTCACTCCCGTGCACCAGTCCGTCAGAAGGTTCCACGCAAACGCAGAAAGAAACGCTCGGAATCAGCGTCATGCTCGGCAACGGGAATGGCACTTTCAAGCCGCCGGTTTCCACCGTCCTGGGCACGGCACCGAACCTGACCAGAGTTTCGCAAACGCTCGGGTTTGATGATTTCAATAACGACGGAGTCCTCGATTGCTCGCGCCTTCGGCCTCTCGCTGGGCAAGGGTGACGGCACATTCGCCGCCCCGATCCCGTTCCCGCAAGCGCCGTCGGCATCCAGCGGATCTTCCGGCTCCGGCGGGTCCTCTTCGGGCAGTGCCCGCGCGCGCTGCCGTCGTACTGGGCATTTGCGGTGGATGACTTCAATGGCGACGGCAATCTCGACGTCGCGCTGGTCCCGCCGGCCGGCTCTCCGCCGGGCAGATCGACATTCTGCTCGGCAACGGCGATGGAACGTTCACATCGGAACGCCGATTTCGCTCGGTCTCGGCTGTCATCACCGCACTGTTGACCAGGCGACCTCAATGGCGACGGAAACCCGGATCTGATCGTCGGACAGACCAATTCAGACGGCAATACCTCGGCCATCGATGTAGCTGACCGGCAACGGCGACGGAACATTCGGCACGCCAGCCGTCTTCGCGTTGCCGGGCATGCCAATCACCGTCGCTGCCGACGATTTCAATGGGGACGGAATATCTCGATCTGCTTGCCATTCAGGCGCCCGCGGGAAGTTCGCTGTCCCAGACGCGTATTCCCGCAGCGACCGCCTCGGTTTTGCTGAACTCAAAAACGACTCCCGTAGCCCCGGCATCACGTTGATCGCAAGCTCGGCTCCGCGGGTGGTCGCCGGCGTGGCGGCAACGTTCAGCGCGCTTGTCCAGGCCCCGCCACCCGCGCCCCGTCCCCGGTACAAATCCCATCGCAGACCAATCTTCCTGTTCCCACGGGCAGCGTCAAATTCATGCAAGGAACGAACTTCGCTGGGGATCGTGCAGTTGAAGAACGGCCGGGCGAAGCTCTCCTCGGCTCTGACGGGTGTGGGCGTCAGAAGGTCACCGCGGTTTACAGCGGCGACGCGACCTACGCCAGCGTGACTTCTTCGCCCCTGAACGTAACGGTCCTGCTGACCACTGCTACGACGCCCTTGCTTGTGCCAGCCCTGACGAATGTAACCGCGCCGACGGTTTTCCTGCCCAAGGACACCGGGAGTGTGACCCTGACTCTAACCAATGGCGGTGGGGCGGTCGCACGGGGAAGACTTTCGGTCGATCTTTCCTCTCGCCGACCAAGACGATCGATTCCTCGGCCATCGCCCTGACTGCCGCGGCCCTGCAGAACCGGAATATCGCACTGGGCATCGGCCAGAGCACGACGCTCACGGCAAGTTCACGTTCGGCTCCTATCCCCCGGGACCTACTACCTCATCGCGGAGGTCGTCCCGATTTCTGGACTGACTTCCGACAACCTGACGACCACCGATCTGGTCGAATACACAGCGCTTCAGGCTGCCGGGATGGTGTTCGGCACGGTCGGCACGCACCAGAATCTGACTCTCACGGTCACCGATTCCGCGGTGATCAAGCCAGACTCTCCATGACCGGCGGCGGGTTACGGACCGTACACAAACCAACGGCCTGACCGATATCGCCCTCACCGGCACCAGCACATCCAGCAAGTTGGTAATCACCCCGCTGCATGCGGCGACTTTCTCATTGATACTCTGACCGATCCGGCGCGATGGCGTCCATTACCGGCAGCAAGGCGATCAACCGGCGGCCTGACGCTCGGCGGCACGATCAGCAGCATCACCCTGGCCGGCGTCGGAGATGGCGGGAGCACGCCTGTTGACCCTGAGCGTGGCGGGACCGTCACGCTCTCGCTGGGACGGTTGCCGGTGTCACGCTGAATTCAACTGAGATAGTTAAATCGCTCACTGCCTCCTCGTGGCAGGGCGGACAGATCGTCGCCCCGTCCATCCAGACGCTTTCAGTCAAGGGCGTCTTCGATCCCGACGTGGACACGCACGGCACAACAGGAAAAATCACGACGGCCACGATCGGCAGCATCAACGGCGGCACATGGGCGATTTCCGGCGGGATCGGAACCTACATGTCGGCCGGTGATCTGTCCGATGCCTAGATCTACGCTGGCGCCGATGCCGGCTCGGACAACGTGCTCGGTACATCGGATGACCGCTATAGCGTCGCTTCGATTACCACCGTCTTCATCGGTGGCTCAGATACTTCCAGCGTGATCGCGGCCGGCGAGGCTCCGCTGCCGGGCGAAACGATTTCGTCGGGATTGACTCTTCTTCCCAAGGGCAAGATCGGGACGATCACCGTCCGTGGCACGGTCAGCGACGACGCCCGATTCCTTGCTGCCGTTCTTCCCAAGCGCCGACCCTGACGAGTATGCTCGTGACGACCGCCACCGATCCGCATTTCCAGGCGTGATGCGTCTCCGCGAGGAGCAAAGGTAACGGAGGCGCAGCGCACCTTCTCTTCTCGTGGCACGGGCCCTATGCCGTGACTCCGGCAATTGCCGTGTTCGAAGTTGAAAACGTGCAAGAGCCGCAAGCGGCGATCTGAGTGCCAGGGCACCCGGCGACAATCGTTCCTCTTCATCACCAGCGACTGAAAGTCGCTAAGACGGCTCGGCAGGAGCGTCGCCGTGCCAAATTCGTGTCAGATGCGGCCTCAGCGGCGGCCCAAGATGAGTCGCCCCCCGATGGAATCATCCCTCCTTGCCCCTATAAACTTACCGTGAACCCGGTGGCCTGCCTCCTATCCTATATTGCTGGACCTGACCCGCTGGACGGTCGTCATCATCGGCGGCGGGGCGGTGGCGGCGCGGAAGGCCCGCGGTCTGCTCGAAGCCGGGGCGGCACGCGTGCGATGCGTGGCCCCGGAGTTCTGGTGCGATCTCCGGCGGAGGTCGAGCGGGTGCTGCAGGTGTATCGTCCCGAACACTCGACGGGGCGAACCTGGTGTTTGCCGCGACGGATCAGGCCAAGGTCAACGAAGCCGTCGTGCGCGATGCTCATGCTCGGAATTTGCTGGTCAATCGGGCTGACGTTGATGCGGAAGGGCCGGGCGATTTCACCGATCCCTGCGCGACTGCGGCGCGAGCGCGGTGATCGCGATCTCGGCCGGCAGTCCCGCGCTGGCCGCCTTGATCCGCGATCGAGTTGAACGAACGATTTGATCCCCGCTGGCAGCAGATGGCGGATGCGATGCAGCAATTGCGGCCGCTGATCCGATCCGCCGGACGTCGAGATTTCTCTGCGCCGACAGATCTTCCGCGAGCTGGCAACGGAAGAAGCGCTGAACATCCTTGCCGATCGCGGGCCGAACGGGCTTCACGATTGGCTGCTGGAGAGACACCCGGAACTGCGCCATGCCTGATGTTCCCCACGCCGGCCAACTCGCATTGCTCTTTGCCGCGATTGTCGTCTTCGCCGCCAGCGGCATCCTGTCCGTCGCGCAGGCTCTGGTCGGAGCGAAATTCTCTTCGCGTCGCGTCCAAAGCCTGTCTATACATCGGAATTCGTTCTCGGCATCGCGCTGCTGGTCTGGCATGCCATGGCTCGCCAGAGCTGGATTCCGCTGGACGACAACTTCGATGCGATGATCTGGCTCGCGATGCTGCTGGCGCTGTTCCTGGCCTACATCCAGGCCACCCGGCCGCTTCGCGGCATTGACTGGTTTCTCACGCCGATTGTCATTGGGCTGCTGATTTCTGCCGCCGTGTTCGGGCGGACCAAGCCGCACGATTATCTGGGAACAACCTGGTCGTGGGTTCACCTGATGAGCGCCTTTGCCGGCACGGCGGCGTTCGCCGTCGCCGGTGCATCGGGCGCGATGTATCTGATCGTCAATCATCGCCTGCGCTCCAAGCGACTCGCCCGGGCATCCAATTGGGAAGCCTCGAACGGCTCGAGCACCTGACGCTTCTGGCCGTTTCCCTCGGCTTTGCGCTGCTGACCATCGGCCTGATTACCGGACTGGTGCGGGCCATGGGCGGCGGCAACCCGCTGGGCCGCGGCGTGGTATGCACAACCAAAGGTATTGCTGACGTTTGTGGCGTGGATCGTCTACGCCCTGGTCCTGCATTCCCCGATCAATCCCAGCTTTCGCGGCCGGCGAACCGCCATGCTGAGCGTCCTCGGGTTTGTGCTCCTGATCGGCGTCCTGATTGCCGTTCAATACATGCCGGCAACGAAGTAGGAGGAAACACGATTGCTGATTTCGGATTGCTGAATGCTGATTGAAATGCTCGGCAATCGCAATCAGCAATCCGAAATCAGCAATGGATTTACCATGGATCGTCTTCTGCTATTTGGCCTGAACCACACCACTGCTCCACTTGAAGTGCGCGAGCGGCTGGCGTTCAACGCGCGGCAGCAGGCCGAGGCCGTCGCGAAGTTCCGTCAGCAGTTCGACGCCTGCGAACTGGTGCTTCTGTCCACCTGCAATCGCGTCGAGTTCTACATCGCCCGCGCGGTCCACGGCCATCCGCGCGAAGAGGAACTGATCCAGTTTCCTCTCCGAATTTCATTCGGTCTTCCGCCACCGAGTTTGCCACGCATTTGTATCAACGGTCCGATCGCGAGGTGATTCATCATCTGTTCCACGTGGCCGCCTCGCTCGATTCGATGGTGCTGGGCGAAACGCAGATTCTCGGCCAGGTGCGGGACGCGTACGAAACCTGCAAGGGGCTCTCATCGGTCGGCCCGATGCTCAATCCGCTCTTTCAGCGGGCGATTGCCGTCGGCAAAGAAGTCATGCACGACACGGCCTTGAACGAAGGCCGGCTCAGCGTGGCCAGCGTGGCGGTCGATTACTCCGGCGGATTTTCGATCACTTCAACGACAAGACCGTCCTGTGCTCGGCGCTGGAAAGATGGCGACGCTGGTTCTGCAGAACTTCGCGGCGCTGCGGCCCGGCCGGCTGCTGGTCTGCAATCGCGATCCGGCCAAGGCCGAGGCCTGGCCACGCGATTCGGCGGAACGCAGGTTCCGTTTGAGAATCTGTCCGAGCATCTGGTTGCCGCTGACATCGTGATCACCTCCACCGGCGCGGCTCATCCGATCATCACCCGCCAGCAATTCGACGGACTGCGCAAGCGCCGGCGGTATCGCCCGATTTTCCTGATCGACATTGCCGTCCCGCGCGACATCGAAGCCGTCCGTCGGCGATGCCGACGGCGTCTATCTCTACAACCTCGACGACCTGCAACAGGTGGTCTCCCAGACTCAGTCCCAACGAACCGAGCGCTCGGCTCGGCCCGCGCGATCGTCGCGCAGCACATCGAATCGTTCATCGCCTGGAATCGCCAGCGCAAGCTCGGCCCGGCGATCCATCGTCTCTATAGCCGATATCACGCCATCGCTCAGGACGAACTGGCCCGCACGCTCAATAAGCTCCCCAACATCTCCGAAGCCGAGAAGGCCCATCTGGAAGACCTCGCCCGGCGGATCGTCAACAAGCTCCTGCACGATCCCGTCCAGACAGCTTCGCCACTCCGGCGCCGACCACGCCTCCGCCGCGCCTATTTGCACGCGCTGGAAAAGTTATTTCAGCTGGGAGAGCAAAAGCCAGTCGTCGCCTTGCCAGACGACGATGACCGAAAGTAGTCGAGTAGAATCTTTCGTCGCCAGGCGGTCGCACTGGGCGCCCAAAGCCGCATAAGTCGGCAGCTTCTTAAAGTCGCCCTGCTGGTAATGGAGGTGTGGTGCGAACTGCTTCCACGCGGCCACCTTCACCGTGCCAAACCTGGAAAAACGATTGACACCATCGCGCAACCGCGGGCGCAACGCGCCATCGCCTAGATCGATGCGATCCACCGCGATGATGGCAAACTGCGCAGGGAGGCTGCGATCCTGCGAGAGGTCGAAGAGGGCCGGGATCAACTTGCGCCACGTCAGGTCACCAGCGCCGCCGAAAATGACGAAGATCGTCGGGTCGAGTTGCTCGGTGCTTTTCGTGGAACTCATGGTTTTCCCATTCCGTGTGAAATGTGCCCTTGGCATCGATGCGCTCATAGGTATGCGCCCCAAAGTAGTCCCGTTGCGCCTGGATTAGATTCGCGGCAGCCAGGCGCTGCAATAGGCATCGAGATAAGTTAATGAGCCCATCAATCCCGGAGCCGGCACGCCTGACGCAGCCGCCT
>CAVPKU010000030.1:0-149254 GCA_963705765.1 uncultured Acidobacteriaceae bacterium
CCCGCGCGTCGTAGGCGGCTCCGCCGGCAGCAAGGCCAACTTCCCGGGCTGCCATCGCATAGCGCGTCAGCGAGTCCAGCACCAGCAGCACATGTTTCCCTTGACCCGCGAAATACTCGGCCACACTGGTGGCGGCCAACGCCGCGCGCATGCGCAGCAGGGCCGACTGATCCGAGGTCGACACCACCACCACCGCGCGCTTCCGGCCCTCCGGCCCCAGACCCTCTTCAAGAAATTCGCCGACCTCGCGTCCCCGCTCCCCCACCAGCCCAACCACGATGATGTCCGCATCACTGTTGCGCGTCATCATCCCGATCAGGGTGTTTTCCCCACTCCGGATCCGCCGAAGATTCCAACCCTCTGTCCCCGTCCCACCGTGAGCAGTCCGTCGATGGCACGAATCCCCGTTCCTAAGGCTTCGCGAATCGGTTCGCGATCGAAGGGTGCCGGCGCCGGTCTCTCCAACGCCACCGTCGTGTGCAGCACCGGTCTGCGCCCCCCGTCGAGCGGCCTCCCCATCGCGTTCATCACGCGCCCGATGAGCCCCTCGCCAACTTCCACCCGCGGCATGATGCCCAGCGCTGCCACCGAATCGCCGTAGCGGATGCCGTCCGCCACGTCCAGGGTCATCGACAAGACCCTGTCCGCGAAAGCCGATCACTTCCGCCGCATGCACGCCTCCCGCCACATCGCGAATCTCACAGCATTCCCCTACGGAACACGGAGGCCCTTCTGACTCGATCGTTTGCCCGGTGGCTTCGACCACCCGCCCGCGCCATCGACAGGGGGCGCGCTGGCGAAGCCGCGCAAAATAGTTCCCCAGCTGATCCAATTAGCCCCGCCTTCCAGCAGCCAGCGCCGGGTCTGCAACCTCACCCAGTACCGGGCTCTCCTGGGAATCGAAGAAGCTGCGCTCGATTTCATCGAGCTGCGCCTGTACGCCCAGATCCACCGACCCCAGGCTGGCTTCAAGAATCGCATCGCCCTCCCGCAGTCCCTCGTCACCCCGCACATCCGGCCGCAGCGGCAGCCCCGGCATCAGGCGCACCATCTCGCCCCACATCGCAACCTGCCCCGCCGGCACGCGCAGACGTACCTCCGTCGACTCGGCCAGTTGCCCCAGCGCGACCCGCACGGCGCCGGAAAGCAGCATCGGATCGAGCTGTGCTTCCCGATGCAGAATGCGCTCTGCGATCCCCAGCGCCAGCCGCACGACTTCGTGTTCCACCTTCGCCACATAGTCGTCCCGGTGCGTCCGGAAGTCATCGATGGCAGCCGCCAGCTGGGAGCTGCATTCATGACGCCACGCAGCCTGTTCAGTGCCGGCCAGAAGTCTGCCCTGTTCCTGCGCGTCCTGTCTCGCCCGTTCTGTCTGCTGCGCAGAGTCTCGTTTCGCCAGTTCCAGCGCGCGTTCCAGTTCTCGAACCCGGTTCGCCAGATTCTCCGGTGGTTCGAGGTCGATCAGCGGTGCCTGCACTGCACCCAGGGACCGATACTCCATCGGCCGGATATCGTTCTCTCGTGGGCTCTCCATCGATCCCCGCGCATCAGGCGACAAAATCGTCGCCCTGTTCGAGTTTCAGAATCACCTTGCCCTCGGCTTCGAGATTGCGCGCCAGCGCAAGAACCTCGTGCTGGGCTCCCGCAACTTCTCGCGCGCGCACCGGCCCCATCACTTCCATGTCTTCCTTCAGCATGTCGGCTGCACGCGAAGACATCGCAGCGAAAACGTGAGCGCGCAATTCCTCCTGTGCTCCCCGCAGGGCCAGCGCCAGCTGACGCTTATCGGCCGCGGACACGATCTCGCGAATGCTCGCCGGTGGTATGGTCACCAGATCTTCGAACGTGAACATCAGATTCCGGATGTTGAGAGCCATCGTCACATCGGCCGCCTCGATTTCATCCAGAATCTTCTTGGTCTCTTCCGATTCCATCCGGTTCAGCAAATCGGCCACCGCCTTGAACCCTGAATAGGATTTGCGGCCTGTGTCCCCCATATTTTCCAGCCGGCGGTGCAGGATCATCGCCACTCTCTGAGCCATCTCCGGGGAGAATTGCCGCATGGCGGCCAGCCGCCGAATCGCATCGACCCGCCGCTCTTCGCTCAGGCTGTCGATCACCGTCGAACCCCGCCGCGCGTCCAGGTGGGCCAGCACCACGGCAATCGTCTGCGGGTGCTCGCTCTCCAGAAACTTGCCCAGCTGCTGGGGGTCCACCCGCTGCAGTACGGTCAAATCGCTCTGGCTTGCTTCCTGCGACCGTTTCACGACGGCCAGCAGGTCCTCCGCATGCTGCTTTCCGAACGCGTCCACCAGCATCTTCGTCGCATAGTCCAGACCTCCGTGCGACATGTATTGCTGGGTTTCCAGCATCTCGTGAAATTCCTCGACGACTTCGAGCGACATTTCCGGTGGGACACTGCCCAGGTCGGCGATCTCTTCGGTCAGCCGCTGAACATCGGTCTCGGCGAGATTCTGGAGAATCTTCTTTCCGACCTCATCGCCCACCGAAACCAAAAAGATCGCCGCCTTGCGAACGCCGGTCATGGGCTGACCTGTACCGGAAAATGGTCGAGCAGCAGCGGATGCCATGGTTTCACTCCGAGCGGATCCAGCTCTCCAGCAAGCGGGTGCTTTGCGCGGGATCGCGCTTCACGTTGTCGGCAACCTGCTCGAAAACGTTCTGGGCCCGCACCTTGCGTTCGTCGATCAGGCGCCGCTCAGCAGGCGGTTCTTCGGCCGCGGCCGCGGCCTGGACACGCAGCGGCGCCGACGTGCCTCCCGCAGCGCTGCGCGGAGCAGCCACGGTCAGCGAGCGAAGGACAGGGCGCGCCACAAAAAATGTAAACAGCAACAACACCCCCAATATCATCCCGTACCGCAACAGGGACTCGGAGCGCACCGCCATCGTCAGAATCCTGTCCGTCCGCGTTGGCTCCGGCGGTGCCACATTGTCGTCGAAAGCCAACTCCTCTACCGTCACCTGATCACCACGCGACAGGTCGAACCCGACTGCAGACTGTGCCAGATCGCTCAGCTGTTTCATCTCGTCCGGCGTGCGCATTTGCCAGCGCGTCTGTTTTCCCTCACCCGTTCGCCGGTAGTTAATGAGAATGGCCGCCGTCAGCCGTCGCATCCGTCCCGCTGCCTCCACACTGTGCCGCGTCTTCCTCGACACACCGTAGGTAGCGCTCTCCTGTTTCTGATTTTGCTGCGCCGCGCTCTGCGAAGGATAAAGAGGCGGCTTCGCATTCGGTGCATTGCTCGCCGTGCCCGGGATGCCCGACGCTTCCGGTTGACCGGATGTCTGCTCGTTGCGCTGCATGGAAAGAGTTGCTGTCTGCGCCGGATCGTAGGTCTCATCCAGTTCATCGGCGGAGTTCGCGTCGTACTCCAGGTTGACCGAAGCCCGGACATTCCCCGGCCCGGCTACCGGTTCCAGCGTCTCCACCAGCTTCGAAGCCATCGCGCGCTCGCGCGTTTCCAGCACCGCATCCCCGCCGCGGCGTCCCAGCAACCCGCCCCCCTGCGCATCGACCAGCACGACGTTTTCCGGACGCAGCCCGTCGACCGCGCTCGCCACAAGATTCTCGACGGCCTCAGCCTCCCCCTCGGCGAGACTGCGATGCCGCAACCGCAGCACCACGGAAGCCTTGGCTTCCCGCTGATCGGTCGAAAACAGTGAATCGTGCGGCAGCACCAGGTGCACGCGCGCCGACTCTACGGACCCCAGCGTCGCGACGGTATGCTCCAGTTCTCCTTCCAGCGCCCTTTGGTAATTGACCTTCTCGTCGAATTCCGAACCCATCCAGTTTGGGTTGTCGAACAGTTCGAACCCCATTCGCCCACTCTTCGGTCCTCCCTTGGCCGTCGTTGCCAGGCGCGCTTTGTCGAGATCCTGCGCGCGCACACGCAGAGTCGATCCATCGGGCGAAACATCGAACGGCAGCCCCGCCGTGGTCAGCTGCTGCGCAATCTGGCGTGCATCACTCGGGTCGAGCCCGGCGTAGAGCGTTCGCCAATCCGGCAAGGACGAGTACCACAACAAACCCCCGAAGCAAGCCAGCACGATCGCCGTCGCCGCCAGCAGCCGGTTCCGCCTCGCGGGCTCGAGCTTGCGGAAGCGGGTCGCCGCGTCCGTAGCCAGGGCCCCAGCTCGTTGCTGCACCGTCAGCGCGGCTTGCGATTTCTCTGCTTTGTCGGCCATCCGTCACTCGCCTGTCAGAACTGCATGCCCATGACCTGCTGATACGCAGCCACGGCTTTGTTCCGCACCGCCAATGCCAGCTCGAAACTCATATCGGCCTTCTGCGTTGCAATCATCGCGTCATGAACGTCGACGCCGGTTCCACGCATCAGCCCTTCCACCGCGGACGATGCCTGCTGCTCGAGCCCGTCCACCCCGTCCACCGCCGTCCGGAGCAGATCGCCGAAGGGAGCCCCCCCGGGGTCCCGCTGCCCGCCAATGCCGCACCCGCTGCCCCCCCCGGCGCGATCAACGGCGCAAGACTGGTCGCAATCGCTGTCGCCTGCATAAGAAAACCCTCCTACTTCAAAATGTCGAGAGAAGCCGTCAGCATCCCCTTCTCCGCCTGCACCGCCGAGCTGTTCAGCCCGTAGGCGCGCGTTGCCCCCATCAGATCCACCATCTCCGTCAGCGGATTGATGTCCGGGTACGACACGTAGCCATCCTTGTCCGCATCCGGATGCCCAGGGTCATACCGTCGCAACGGGTTTCCCTGGTCGGCCACCACAGCGGACACACGCACCCCGCCGATCGTGGCATCCGTCTGCCCGGAAGCCGTCAGCAACTGCCCCCCGAAGCTCTGCTGCGGCGCCTCCGAAGTGAAGACCACATGTTGCCGCCGGTAAGGACTGCCGTCTGCGGTGCGCGTCGTCTCGGCATTTGCCATATTCGCCGCCACCACCTCTGCCCGGATCCGTTCTGCCTGCAGGGCTGACCCGCTCACTTCCATCGCGCCAAACAGATTCATCTCCGACCCTCCCCCACCGCGAACGGACTTACTTCTCACTCTCACGAATCGCATCCTCGACCCGCGTGAACTGATGCTTCAGCAGTTCCACTCCGGTCCGGAACTGCAGCTGCGCCTCGGCCATCTTCATGCCTTCGCGGTCCATGGAGACATTATTCCCATCGCCGCGCTCCAGCAGTCCGTCGACCCGGCCCACCCCAACCGGTGCCGCTGCCCCCGTCGCTCCCCCGGCATTCATGGTTGCGAGCGACCGCGACATCTCCTCGGCAAAGTCGAAACCCTCGGTGCGATACCCCGGTGTGTCGACGTTGGCCATGTTTTGCGCCGTAACCTTCAGTTCCAGAGAAGACAGGTCCAGGTAGCGGTTCAGCGCCTCGGCCATCGGTGTCACGATCTGCATGGTCTTCCCCCTGCCCCTACCGACTGCACCAAAGCCACCACCGCCCCGGATCCAAAATGAGAATCCTCTTATTCCTCTCCATCGATCTCGATCTCCTGGCCATCGATCCGCGGTCGATCCTCGGCGAGTATCCATGCCCGCTCCAGCACGTGTTCCAGCTCCCGCACATTGCCCGGCCATGCGTGCGCCACCAGCCGAGCCAGCGCCGCCGCCGTGATCTGTTTTGCCGGGCTGCTCCGCCCCATCTTTTCGAGAAAGTGCCCGGTCAGCGTCGCAATGTCCTCGCCTCGCCCTGCAAGGGCCGGCGTGCGAATCCGAAACACCGCGAGCCGATAGAACAGATCCGCCCGGAATTCTCCCTCCGCGACCAGCTTCGCCAGCGGACGATGCGTCGCCGCGACAATCCTCACATCCACGCGGATCGGCTCGTTGTTGCCCACGCGTTGCAGTTCTCCAGTTTCGAGGAAGCGCAGCAGCTTCGCCTGCAATCCGAGCGGCATCTCACCAATCTCATCTAAAAACAGCGTCCCACCGTGCGCGGCTTCAATACGCCCGACACGATTGTCCACCGCGCCCGTGAAGGCCCCGCGCGTATGTCCGAACAATTCAGCTTCCAGCAGTCCCTCCGGAATCGCAGCGCAGTTCAGCGCCACCAGCTTGTGCGTCGATCGCGGGCTCAGCCGGTGCAGCGCGCGCGCCACCAACTCTTTTCCGCTCCCCGTCGGTCCCTCAATCAGAACTGCCGTCGTTCGCTGCGCTACCAGCCGGATTCTGCGGCTCACCTCCAGCATCGCAGGATGCGAGCCCACGAATTCGGGCAGCGTTCCCGCGACCGGAACCCTGGCGTCCGCCGCGAAACCGGCATGGTTCTCTATCGGTTGCAGCGCCACCATCTCTACCGAACCGTCGCTTCCCGGGTTCATTCCCAGGGGTCTGGCCCCGCGATCCTCCACGGCTCGCAGCCTCTCGTTTCCTGGAGCGGTTTTCCAGATCGCGTCGTCGGTCGCCTGCGCGCGCCGCAATGCGAGCAGAACTTCATTGCGTCTTGGACCGCGCGGCGCTCCGCCGTCCGCATTCGAGGCGTCCGCCATAATCAGGTCGACATCCGGATGCACCCTGCGAAACTCCGCCACAAATTCGTGAATCTCCAGATCCGGCAGCCAGCTGTCCAGAACCACCGCCTCCGCCGACGATGCTTCGAGACACGCCAGCGTCTCCGCGCCTCCCACCGTCTCCCGCACCTGCCATCGCAGGTCCGACAATGCGCGCCGCAGCCGCTCGCGAAACGCCGCATCCGCGCTCACCAGCACCGCTCTCTTTGCTGTCACCTTCGCCTGCGCTGCTGTTGCCATCGCTCCTCCTCAACCACGAATGTCCGGCGTCGGTCCGCTCAGGGGTCCAACCGCATATCCCACGCCGCGTACGGTTTGGATCAAAGAGACGCCCCCGTCGCTTCGATCCTCGCCTCCGCCTTCCTCCAGCTTCCGGCGCAGATAGTTGACGTAAACATCTACGACGTTCGTCCCCGCCGATTCACTCAGGTTCCATACTTCCCGCAGCAGCGTTGCGCGAGAGACCGCCCGCCCGCGATGCAGCATCAGGTATTCCAGCAGTCCAAACTCTCGTGTGGTCAGCGTCACCGGCTTTCCCTTCAGCGTCACGCAACGTTCCACACGCTTCATTTCCAGATTCCCCTGGCGCAGCACCAGGCCAGGCGACCGCCGCCGCTGCAACGCATGACAACGCGCCCGCAGCTCGGCGAACGAGAACGGCTTCTGCATGAAATCGTCCGCCCCCATCTCGAAGCACCGCACCCGCACCTCCGGCTCCCGTCGCGCCGTCAGGATGAGAACCGGCACATCTTCGGTGAGCGACCGCAGAAACTCCAGCACTTCGGCCCCGTCCCGGCGCGGAAGATTCAAATCCAGCACGGCCATCTCCGGAAGATCGTTCCTCACCGCCTCGATGGCCATCTCGCCGTCCGTTGCCATCATGACTTCATGTCCGTCCTGTTCCATGCCGCGAGCCAGAAACATTCCCAGGGCTGGATCGTTTTCTGCGATGAGCATCCGCATCTCTCTCGTCTCCCAGACCCACCATCTCGCGTTTCAAGGGTGAAGCTAAAGCGAAAAATGAGAAGACTCCAAACTCCCTTCCCGCTTCGAAACCGCGCCCTGACCCGGTACCAAATGGGGAAACGCCAAAAAATCGCTCCCCATCCAAAATTTCTCGATTGTTCGCCTTTTGTTCGCTATAATGTCCGCTATGGCCATTACCCGGCGGCAGAAGGAAGTCCTCGAATTCATCTCCGGCTTCGTCCAGAGAAACGGCTACTCCCCTTCCTTTGAAGAAATCGCGCGCGGTCTCGATCTTCGTTCCCTCGCCACCGTTCACAAGCACATCACCAACCTGCAGAACAAAGGTCTGCTGGCCCGTGCGCACAATCGCAGCCGTTCCCTCGATGTGCTTCCGCCTCGCTCCAAAAGTCGCGGGACCGACCGCCTCCCGCTCGCCGGCCGTATCGCCGCCGGTTATCCCGTCGAAGCCGTCGAAATTCCCGAAAGCATCTCCCTGGCCGACATCGTCGGCAACCGCGACGTCTTCGCGCTCCAGGTTCGCGGAGAATCCATGCGCGATGAGCACATCCTCGACGGCGACTTTGTCCTCGTCGAACGCGTCAACACCGCGCGCTCCGGCGAGATCGTCGTAGCCCTGGTGCGCGGCTCCGAAACCACCCTCAAGCGCTACTACCGCGAAGGTTCCCTGATCCGTCTTCAACCCGCCAACACCGAAATGGACCCCATCATGGTTCCTGCCGCGCAGGTCGCCATTCAGGGCAGAGTCCTCGGAGTGCTCCGAAAATACTAGAAGTTTTGTGAAAGTCGTTCAACGGCACCTCAAATGAGTCCGCGTGATTGGCGTGACCGCCGTTTTGCTGTTTCTCACTGCAGGGTGTGGGTCCCGGTAAAACTTCCTGTTGCTTTCCAAAAGGAGACGTGTCATTCTTTTCCTGTTGGAAACCTAAAGGTCAATCGTCCATGAAAGAAAAGCCCGACGTCTTACAGGGAACCCTCGCCCTCATGGTCCTCAAGACACTCGATGTCCTGGGCCAGCAGCACGGCTGGGGAATCGCCCGCCGCATCGAGCAGATCAGCGGAGATCTTCTTGCCGTCAACCAGGGCACGCTCTATCCCTTGTTGCTCAAGCTTGAGCATGAAGGCTCCATCGCCTCCGAGTGGGGCGCATCGGAGAACAACCGCCGCGCCCGCTTCTATCGCCTGACCGCAGCCGGCCGCAAACAACTCCAGGCGGAGACACGTGACTGGGAGCAAACCGCCGCCATCATCGCGCGCTTCTTCAAAGTCAAAGCGGAGGACCTGTCATGAAATTTCTCCGGCGTTTCCTGATTCGCCTTTCTAATTTCGCAACGCGAGAGAGCGCCGATCAGCGCCTGCAGGAAGAAATCGCCGAACATCTTGCCTTGCAAACAGAAGAGAACCTGCGAGCCGGCATGTCGCCCAGCGAGGCGCGGCGCCAGGCAGCACTCAAGTTCGGCGCGGCTCAGGCTATCCGGGAGCGCCATCACGACGAGCAGAGCATTCCCCTCATCGAGAATCTGCTCTTCGACCTGCGCTACGCCGTGCGCATGATTCTGCGATCTCCTGGATTCTCTTTCATTGCCATCGCCACCATGGCGCTGGGCATCGGGGCCACCACCGCGATCTATAGCGTAATCGACGCCACGCTGCTGCATCCTTTGCCGTATCCAAACCCTGCCCAACTGGTGCGTATTCAGGACGACCTTCCTGGCGTAGGCGCGCAGGGCGTCGGCATTTCCGTCCCTGAGTGGAGAGACCTGCAGAGTTCCGGGATATTCCAGTCAGTCTCAATTACCGGCACCGGGGCCAACGTGAACCTCACCGGCAGTGCGCAGCCCCTGCGTCTCAGCTTTAAGCAAGTGACACCGAACTACTTCGCGCTCCTCGGCGTGGACGCTCAGTTGGGTCGCACCTTCGATCCGCGCGATGCCACTCCCGGCTACAACCTGGAGGTGGTGATCAGCGACGGGCTTTGGAGGAGGGAATTCGGAGCCGACCCGCATATGGTCGGCAAAGTTCTGCGCCTGGACAACGACGCTTATCGCGTCGTGGGCGTCATGCCGCGCGGTTTTCGCGATCAGGGCTCAACCAGCGACGAGCAGAATGTTGAACTATGGTTGGGAGCCGGCTTTGCCGGTCTGCCGTTTCCGTCTCCGCAGCGCGATATCCGCCTGGGCAGTCGAGCGGTCATCGCGCGCCTCAAGCCCGGTCTCTCCATTGCGGCCGCGCAGGTGCACCTCGATGCGCTGGTGGCATCGCTGAAAAAGCAATATCCCGCGGAGTATCCGGCACAGACCGCATGGACCGTGCGTCTGATTCCGCTCACCGAAACCGTGGTCGGCAGCATTCGCCAATCTCTCATTCTCCTGTTCGGCGCAGTTGGATTGGTCCTCCTCATCAGTTGTGTCAACGTCGCCAATCTTCTGCTCGCCAGGGCCAGTGTGCGCGGTCGTGAGATCGCGGTTCGTCAGGCTCTGGGAGCGCAGAGAACGCGCCTTATCCGCCAGTTCCTCGCCGAAAGCCTGCTGCTCTTCCTGCTCGGCGGAATCGCCGGCTTTGCCATTCTCTTCTCCACCCGGCATTTCCTGCTGCGGCTCGTTCCGGAGAGCCTCCCGCATCTCAATGACATTTCCATCAACTGGGGCGTCCTGGCGTTCGCTCTTGCCGTCTCGGTCGCCTCCGGAACCGTTTTCGGGCTTGCTCCCGCGTGGCTCATGAGCCGCTTCGATTGGATCGGTACGCTTCGCAAGGAAGGACGTGGCTCCAGCGGTTCACGGGAACGCTCGCGCGCCCGCCAGGTACTGGTCACCACTGAATTGGCGCTCTCCCTGGTGCTCATGGTCGCCGCCGGCCTTCTGCTGCGCAGCTTTTGGGACTTGTTCAGCGTGCAGCCCGGTTTCAATCCTGACCGCGTCATGGCCGTTCAGACCTGGCTGCCTGGGCCCAACGATCCCAGCGCGGATATCTACCGAACCGCTACCCAGGAATCAGTCCTCGTCCGCGAGATTCTTCGCCGCAGCCGAACCCTGCCGGGCGTAGAAGAAGCGGCCGTCGGTGACGGGACCGCTCTCCCCCTGGGCCACAGCCATCCCAGCCCGCTGCCATTGATCCGCGAAGGCATCGAGACGATGGACAATCAGGCTCCCATGATCGATAGTCCCATCGTTTCGCCCGAGTACTTCCACCTCTTGGGCATGCCGCTGTTGCGCGGACGCCTTTTCAATGACCGGGACCTTGAGGCTACGCCCCAGGTTGCGGTCATCAATCAGGCCGCGGCTCGCACGTACTGGCCCAACCAGGACCCGCTTGGCAAACGCGTCCGTTTGCGCCTGGATACCCGCGAGCTATTGAATTCTGCCAGGGCCCCCTGGAGCATCATCGTCGGCGTCATTGCGGATGCCCGCACGGAATCGTTGGCCGACGCGGCCATTCCGCAGATCTACCGCAGCGTGTACCAACACCCCGCCAAAAGCCTGGCCATCTTTCTTCGCGGACCAGTCGATCCCGGCGCCATCGCCGCACAAGTGCGCCAGCAGGTCCAGTCCATCGATCCGGAACTCCCCGTCTTCCATGCGGAGACACTCGATGACGTCCTTGCCTCCTCGCTTTCCGTCAGGCGATTCTCCATGGTGATGGTGGCGTTCTTTGCCGCCACGGCCTTGCTGCTCGCTGGGCTTGGAATCTACGGAACCATCTCCTATGTGGTCAATGAACAAAGACGTGAGATCGCCATTCGCCTCGCGCTGGGCGCTCAAAGAGCCATGATCCTCAAGATGGTTCTGCGACGGGGCCTCGGTCTCGCCGCCGCCGGCGCCGGACTCGGTCTGGCCGGTGCGCTCATCGTCTCTCACCTCATGGCCGGTCTGCTCTACGGTGTATCGCCCAACGATCTCACCACCTTCACCAGCGTCACCCTGGTCCTGACTACGGTCGCAATCGCCGCCAGTTATATCCCGGCGCTGCGCGCCATGCGCCTCGATCCCATCACCACCCTCCACTCCGAATAACTTCCGCCGGTCATCCACCGCCGACCCGCTGAGTGCGCGCCGCAATATACTGTCCGAGCGCAGGAGATCTCGTGGAATTCCTCAGTCGAGTCACCGCCGTCGATCTGCATGCCTGTGGCGAGCCCGGCCGCGTCATCACCGCCGGAGTTCCCGACGTGCCGGGCAACACCATGTTCGAAAAGCGGCTCTACCTCGAAGCCCACATGGACGACCTCCGCCTGCGCATGCTGCGCGAGCCGCGCGGCTACCCTGCCTCAAACTGCAATCTGCTCCTCCCTCCCACCATTCCTGGAGCCGATGCCGGCTTCGTCATCATGGAGCAGGTTGAATACCCGCCTATGTCCGGTACCAACACCATCTGCGTCGTCACCGCGCTGATCGAAACAGGCATCGTTCCTGCCACGAACGGCCTGCGCCACCTCAAACTCGACACGCCCGCCGGCCTCATTGAGGTCGACGCTGAAGTCCACGCCGGCAAAGTCCTCAGTGTCACGTTCACCAACGTTCCCTGTTTCGCCGTTTATCTCGACCGGTCTGTTGAAGTCCCTGGTCTCGGCACCGTCACCGTTGACATTGCCTGGGGTGGAATGTTCTATGTGATCGCCGACGCCGCCCCGCTCGGCCTCGACATCGTTCCCGGCCAGGCTCGCGATCTGGTTCGCGTTGGCGAGATGATCAAAGCCGCCGCGCATGAACAACTGCCTGTCGTCCATCCTGAGAACCCTCTGGTCTCCGGCATCACGATCGCGCAGCTTTCAGGGCCTTCACCGGATCCCGGCGTCAGCCGCCGCAATGCTGTGGTTGTCTCCACCGGCGAACTCGACTGGGATCGTCCCTCAAGCTGGACTGGCGCGCTCGACCGTTCCCCATGTGGAACGGGAACCTGCGCCAAAATGGCCTGCCTCTACGCCAAAGGCAAGCTCGCTCTCGGCGAAGACTTTGTCCACCAGGGCATCCTCGGCACGACATTCACCGGACGCCTCATCGCAGAAACTATGATCGGCCCCTACCGCGCCTCAGTACCAACCATCCGCGGCAGAGCCTGGATCACCGGCTTCGCAGAATATGTGCTCGATCCCACCGATCCTTTCCCTCATGGATTCACCGTTCAGGATCTCTGGGGAAACACGGGTTGCCGCTGAGACGCCATGGACCGCTGCGCTGCGTTCCCAACAGAAGTTGCGAACGAGTGGCCTGTCGCAGAGATTTCGTTGCCGGCCATTGATTGCTGGATTGCTATCGGCCGCCCCGTTTTGAAGGGGCATGACTTCAGTCGTGCCGACAATCGCCACCTATAGGCCGGCTTTAGCCGCCGAGGGAAGTATTTTCAGCATTCTGGTTTCCCGTTCTTCCAGTAGCGTTTTCAGTGCGACAGGCCACTACGGCACGATGTCGCGCCGTGCCCTTTCGTGTGTGAGTGGTTAGGTTTTTCTTCGGAACAGTCGGAATCGGCCTTCGATTCCTTCAGATCAGGTGCTGTAGCTGCACCTTGTCTGCATACTCCCGGCCGATCGCGCGCAGAATCGGAATCGTATGCACGGCGTCCAGCGACCCAACCGCCGGATGCTTGCGCAGCAGTTGCTGCACCTCTGCGCCGCCATAGGAGCGGTTATAACGCACGTAGCTGAACAAGCGTTCCCCCGGCATCGGAACGCCAACCAGGTCCCCCACCTCGCTGTCCAGAGGCTCGCCATAGATGCACTCCCCCAGACAGCGGCAAAGATAATCCTGCTGCGAAGCCGCACCCTGGATCAGCGCAGCCGGAATGTGCGCGGCGTTGTAGCCGATCCACAACGTCCGAGCCTCTTTCGGCAGTCCCGATGGAAACCGGATCGTCCCCACCGACACCACGCGAATCTTCTCTGCCCCCGTCTCCCAGTTCAGGTTGTAACAGGGCAGCACCGCCGTCAGTGCGGCAATCAGCGCAGGGTTGTTGTAAGGAGTAATCGAACCATCCACGAACACGCTCGTCGACTGACCCAGCTGGATCACCTCCGGATCGAAATACACCGGCGCCGCCGTGCTGGCGCGCACCACCTTATAGAGCGGAATATTCAGGTTGCATTCCTCGTGCCCTGCGTTGTTGTATTTCGCGAGCGGATTATTCGTCAGAGGCCACGCCGACCCCGTGCTATGGTTGCGCACCACCACCAGCAACAACCGAAGCTGCCCGTCTTTGGTCCTCAGTTTGTCCGTTCCCAGCAGAGCCGGAACCTTGCCCTCGCCATCTTCTGAAAAGACACGTTGCAGCATCTCCGAGAGTGGCCTTGCATTGAAGCGCGAGATCAGAAACTTCTTGTACGGCTTGTACCAGGGCACCGGCTGGAACATCATCTCCCCGTAGCCCACATAAAGCTCCATAATCTGCTCAACCGAATATCCCCAGCACAAGCAGGCCGCGATAATGGCGCCGGTGCTCGTCCCCGCAAAGAAATCGAAGTGATCCCGCAGCACCAGATCCTCGCGGCCGTAGTGCTCGCGCAGCAGCCGCTCCATGCGCGCCAATACCTCCAGCGTGAAGACCCCGCGAATGCCGCCGCCGTCCATGGCCAGAATCTTCTTCATTTGCCTATTTCCTCGGAGGTCTCGCGTGCTGCATCAACGATCTCCACTCCAACAGTTCCGTCAACAGGACACGCTCCACCCGTGTCGCCACGCGCACCACCGATCCCCAGGTACGCAGCGCGTCGAACTGCGGTGACCAGTTTTGCAGCCATTGCTGCAGCTCGCTGTAGCGATGCCGGCGCCGGTCGCAGTCTTTGATCACCACCAGCGCACCGGCCACGGTCGCAATCTGGAAGAATGCCGAAATCGCCAGCGGAAGCCATCGCCCCATCAATCGCGAATGCGGCACAGACCCAAACATGTGACTGCCGAACCACGCCGCCGCCACCAGAACCGCAGCCCCGCCGCTGATCCAGGCGATGCGGCGAAACATCTGCCCTTCACCCACAGCCTGTTCTGACTTACTGGAAAAATATCGAATCTGGTCCTGCAGCCGATCCTCGCGATAAGCGGTGCGAAATTCCTCCAGCGAAATCGTTCTGCGCGCAACGTCCGTCATGCGCAGGAAACCGAGCGACGAAATCACGCCGGCCAGTGCAGGAATGGTTTCCGGACCGACCACATCATAGGCGCCCGGCGTATTCCAAAGCGCGATCATCGACCGGCATACCTCTGCCGCCGTCCGCGTCCGTGCCCAACGCATCTGCCAGTCATCCAGCCGTAGAATCGCCGGCACAAATGCGGCCACCATACCCAGGCCGGCGCTGATAGCCAGCAGCGCAGTCGCTCCAGGGCTCCGTATGGCAAATCCGCTGAAGAGTGCTGCAGCCGCCGTGTACATCACCGGAACCGAAGCCAGCTTACGCGACCGCGGAGCAAAATGGCTGGCATTGCTGTCCAGCTTCTCGAACCATGCGCGCGCCAGCGCTTCTCCGTCTTCTTTGGGTTTCGCCACCCCGCGATCCGGCAATCCGTTCAGAAAATCCATCTCTGCATCGTGCTGCAGGGCCGCCAGCGCGCGCTCGTTGAACACTTCCTTCTCTCCGGTTGCGCTGTCGAATCGAATCACCGGCCGGCCAATCGCGCGAGCGAATCCCACAATCTCCGCCGTCCCTCCCATCCCTCGCGCTTCCCGCCCATCCCACAAGGCCATCAGAAGCTGGCTCTGCTGCACCGTCTCGATCCCGCATTCGTAGTAGCCTTCCGCGCGCTGCTCGTGGTCCGCGGTCACTTCAACCGAGATCGCCTGGCTCAGGACAAGCTCCGCCCGCGTCCAGCCCGCTGCATCGAAGTCGTTGCGGAAGCGCTCCTGTGGCATGGGCAACAGGATGCGCAGCGGGATATCCAGTTCGAGACAGCTCTCCGCAAAAAGCAGGTCTCCCCCCGCAGCCGCTGACGACACCCCATATACGATCCCTGAGCTCGCAGTCTTCTGCTCTCTGAGAAAACGGCGAATCACCTCTCGCGAACCTTCCTCATCCGGAAGTTTGCGATGCCCGGTGAAACCGATCGCCAGTACAGCCGGCAGCCGAACCACCGAGTTGGCATCGTTCGCGCGCGAGGACATATCTGCGGAATTCCGGCTTCCCCGCAATCCTAATCCGTATGCAGCTGCAGAATCTGCGGCAGCGGGAATTTCGAAATATCAACAGTGACCTGGGAGGCAAGGGCGTTGATCAGCCGAAATGTATCCCGGTTCCAGTACTGGTTCTCTACCGTCCAGGAACGCGTCGGATCGGCTTTTTCGTCGGCAATCCAATAGTCCGCATTCTGGTACTTCACAGCAACCAGCGGAGAGTCACCAGGGGCGGGCTTGCCGTTCCACATGAGCCGCAGCAGAGGAATCTGCTCGATCGGCGGAACCGATCCGACGAACCTGGAACTGGAGTCGCACTCGCGATTCTCCGGTATGTTGTAGACCTTCCTCTCGTACGGACTGTGGGGGATGCACGGATTCGTCTCTTCCAGTTGCTCGAACACATCCTGCTCCTGCGCCGCTGCCGTCATCACAGCAACGATCGAACGAAGGATCAGCTTCGCCGACCAGTTCCCCGGCGGCAGCACCGTTCCGCCCGGTCCTTCCAACGAACCCGCATTCGCAGAAGCCGTCAGGCTCGCAACGCTCCGCGTCACCGGACAGGACTTCGCCTGCGTCTCCTGCTGGCTGTCCTGCATGCCGATCGAAAAGCCGCGAGACAGAACGGCCAGTGCGTTGTCCAGGGCTTGCCCCGTTTTCAGTTCCGGCAGGTTGACGTCCGGCGCGATGACCGCGATATCCGCAACATAATCCATCGACGGTTTCCCGTCCTGCGTCGTGGGAACGAGAGTCATCGGTGTCACATAAAAAACCGGCGTGAAGACCTTATGTCCCAGCTGCCATCCCTGCGGCGTCTGTTTCCACAGGTTGCTTTTCTCGATCGCATCCGACAGGTCCTTCGCACTCATGCCCCCAGCGCTCGCATCGCCCCCCTTTTTATCGCCAGTCCCGCCGGAATCGTTTGCCGTCCCTTCCTTGTCCTTATCGTCCTTGTTCTTTTCCTGGCTAGGCGGAAGCACCGCGTAATCGTAGGGTTTGAACGTCTCCTTGCTTCCCAGAACAAGGTGGCCCCGGCGCTGCAGCTGATACACCAACGCACTGAGTCGAAGAAAAGTCACATAGCTGCTCAGCTGATCCTGGTCTTCCGTGCTGTTCGCATCCAGCGAATGAGGAGGAACATTGCGGATCACTTCGATTCCGCAGTCAACGGTATATTTCCCGTCTTTCTCAACCCACACCGGCTCCGTGATTTCGATCCGGTCTACCAGCAGCCGGAAAAGCTGATCCAGCCTCCATCCCTGCTGATACAGCGCATCGAACGTCTCTGGCTGGATCGGTGCCATCAGCAATCGCGCGTTCGTATCATCGTTAACCGGAATGAACTGGAACGTCGGATCGTTCTCGTAGACCAGTCCCGTCGAGCCGCCCCCGTTCGGAATCTGTATCGCATTGGCCGACGACGTCATCTGCCCCGTGCCCGTCAGACTGCCCTGCATGCGGTAAGCACTCGTAATCTGGCCCATTTTGAAGAAGTAAGCCGGATCATGATTCCGCAACCGCGCCAGATTCAGCAGCAGCTGGCGATTCGATGTGTCCGCATAGGCCGCCTCATAGTTCCTGAAATCCGCGCGTACACGCTTCGGCCCGCAACCGCACAGACCCAGCGATACTGCGCATGCAGCCGCAACCAGCACTCTCGACCGACGTGCCGGCCGCTCAACAGACAGACACGTTCTCAGAAGATTGAACCGCTCGCCAACGTTCATTTGCGGCACCCGAAGTTGGATTTTTCAGAAAACGCCCGCGCCAGGAAGGGTGGCCGAATCATATTGCAACCCTGGCCGCCGCGCAAGACAATCCGGCTCCTCGAACCTCCCGCAGGCGTCAGGACCGTCCCGCGTCGCACGATCTCAGTGCATCGGTCCTGTAATGATCCGATGAATTCCCAGCTCTTCCGCCGCCGCATCCGCAATCTGGCCGCGCAGCTGCGTAATCCGCTTCGGTCCGTTGGGATGCACCGAGTTCGCCAGAATAATTACATACGTGTCGCTCACCGGATCCATCCACAACGATGTCCCGGTGAATCCCGTGTGCCCAAACGATCCAACCGGAAGAATCGACCCCCGATTACTGGAATACGGCGAGTCGATATCCCATCCAAATCCGCGCACGGCCCTCCCGCCCGCCGGTTGCTCCGGCTTCACCATCAACTGCAGCACCCGCTGCGAAAGCGGAAATCGGCTGGGCCTTCCCGCAAGCCGATCCAGCAAATTCTGCGCATAAACCGCCACATCGTCCCCGCAGCTGAACAGCCCCGCATGCCCCGCAACCCCGCCCATGCGCCGCGACGTCGGATCGTGCACCACTCCCCGCAGCATCACATCGCCCGGCCCCGTCGCCAACCCCGACACTCCGTAAGCCGACGCTCCATGTTCGTACTGCGTCGGCGCAATTTGCGGAATCCATCTCTCCAACGGCAAATAACGCGTGTGCATGAGCCCCATCGGAAGCATGATGGAACGCCGTGTGTACTCGTCCAGCGTCATCCCCGAGAGCTTCTCCACCAGCGCGCCCAGCACGACAAAGTTGATGTCGCTGTAGACAAATTTCTCTCCCGCCGGTCCCGCAGGCGCAATCGCAAACGCCATCCGATACGCCGTCCCTTTTCCTTCCCACGGTTCACCCAGCGGCAGGTCCGGCGGCAAACCCGAATAATGCGTCAGCAGTTCCCGAATCGTAATGTTCTGCTTCCCGTTCGCCGCGAACTCCGGAAGATACTTCGCCACAGGATCGTCGAATTGAAGCTCGCCTCGCTGGTAAAGCTGCATCACAGCCGTCGCCGTTGCCAGACACTTCGTCAGCGATGCCATGTCGAAGATCGTGTCCACCGTCATCGGTTCCCGCGTTGGCTCCAGCGATCGCATTCCGTAGGCGCGCCGCAGAACAACCCGTCCGTCATGTCCCACCACCACCACCGCACCCGGCAGCAGGTGCTCCCCAATCGCGTGATTGACCAGTTCATCAATCGCCCCAAAACGATCCTGCGCGCGCGCATACCCGCAATAGAGAACAACGGCCAGTGCAACAGCAATGCGAATAACACGTCTCATCCTTCAACCGCCTCCTCCGTGCGCCTCTCCCCCTCAGGAAACAAAAGGCTCGCCGTGTATCCCACCAGGCAAGTCACCAGCGACCCGATCAGCACCCACCACGTCCACGCAATCTTCGGAACCAACACCGCGTGCCCCGCAATCGAAACCGTCAGTGCATGAGGCTGAAGCCACAGCAGCAAGTTGACCAAAACCCCCGCAACCATCCCCGCAATCGTCCCCCGCTCATCCGCGCGACGGCTCAGCGTGCCCAGCAGAAAGACCCCCAGCATCGCCCCCCACAGCACCGACGCAATCGAGAGCCCGATCTCCACCACATGACCACCGCCGCGAGAAAACATCGCCAGCGCGAACAGCACCCCTGCCCAAACCAGCGTCATCAGCCGCGACAGCCGCGTTCGCATTGCGTTGGAAATATCCGGATACCGTGGCAAATAAAAATCCACCACCGACGTCGAAGCCAGCGAGTTCAGTGCCGCGCTCAAATTCGACATCGCCGCCGCCAGAATCGCCGCGATCATCAGCCCCGCAATCCCCGTCGGCATCTCGCGCACGATGAACGCCGGGAAAATTCGGTCTGTGCTCATTCCCGGCGCAGTTCCCATATTCCTGTAATAAAGGAAAAGTCCCGCGCCAATCAGCAGAAACAGCGTGAACTGAAAAAAAATCACCACCCCGCTCGACAGCAGAGCCACCCGCGACTCGCGCAGATTCTTCGCCGCCAGCAACCGCTGCACCATCAGCTGATCCGTCCCATGGCTCGCCATCGTGAGAAAACATCCTCCGATCACGCCCGCCTGAAACGTGTACGTCTCCGCCAGCGACCACGAGAAATGCAGCATCGTCAGCTTGTGCGCCGCCGACGCGCCCGCGATCAGCCCACTCCATCCCCCCGGAATCTTGTGGCACACCGTGGCCAGCGCCATCAGCGATCCGCCGACGTACAGAAACATCTGCACCACGTCGGTCCAGATCACCGCCGTCATCCCACCTTCAAACGTGTACAGCAAGGTGAGTACCGACAGAATCGCAATCGACGTCACATCGCCCGTGCCAATCGCTACTCCCACCACAATCGCAACGGCGAACACCCGCACGCCTTCCGCCGCCGCGCGCATCACCAGAAACAATGCCGCCGTGCATCGATGCAGTCGCGGTCCAAAGCGCTGTCCGATCAGTTGATACGCCGTCAGCAGTTCGCCCCGAAAATACCGCGGCAAAAACAAAATGCAGATGACGATCCGCCCCAGCAAATAACCAATAGCAATCTGCAGAAATCCAAAGTCTCCGGCGAACGCCAGCCCCGGAACGCTGATGATCGTCAGCGTGCTCGTCTCCGCCGCAACAATCGATAGCGCAATCGCCCACCACGGCAGATTGCGATCCGCCAGAAAATACGACCGCAGCGAACTCCCGCGCGACTTCCGAAATCGCAGCCCGAACAGCGTGATCCCAACCAGATACACCGCGACCAAAACCATGTCGACAGGCCGCAAATGCGTTGGACCTATGCTCGGCGCAATCATCGGCAGTCGTTCGCGCTCAGGCCTGGCGCGCCCTCCACAGCGCGCCCGCAGGCGGATCGGCCGGCGTCTCCAGAATCCCGATGCCCGGATACCGCCGCCGCAACTCCGTCGCCAGTGCCTCGCGCACCGGCACCGCTCTCTCCAGAATGCTCCCCGCTACAGCTACCGCCGGAACCTCAAAACCCGAATCCATCCCCGATTCGATGCGCCTCTCCACGGCACGGATGTGCTCGATCACCAGCCCCGCCAGCATCGCCAGATCCGTCCCTCCCTGCGCGGCGACTTCCTGCGCAACCGTGTCGCCGCCCTCTGCAGCCGCGACCACCAGCGGTGCCAGCTTCGAATACTCCGGCGCCGGATTCGCGTTGGCATACTCAATCAGCTCACCCAGCGATCCCAATTTCCAGAAATTCAACGCGTCATCCAGCAGCCGCGTCGGCCGCCGCTGATCGATCGCCAAAACTCCCCGCCGCAATCCTTCCAGCCCCAGAAAATGTCCCGACCCCTGATCCGCCAGCGCCGGTCCCCATCCTCCCGCCGTCACAATCTCGCCCGTCGCCGCGCGCCCCGCTACGTTGGACCCCGTTCCCGCCAGCACCAGCACTCCGCGCTTTCCAAAGAAAGCCGAGTCCAGCGCGACCTCAACGTCCCCAACAATAATCAGCTGCCCGCTAACGTGCCGCGCAAACGCCTCCCGCAGCCAGTTCACCACCAGCGGGACTGTCTCGCCCGCCGTGCCAATGCAGCAGCAAGCCACGTCCCGAACGGACACGCCGGCCTTCGCCTCAATTTCCTGCAACCCTGTCTGTAGATTCCGCTCGGCAGTACCCGCGTCCGCTTTCATCCGCTTGATCGTGCCCGCTTGCACGCGCGCCAACTCACGGCTTGCGTCGCCCAGCACAAACGTGGTCTTCGTCCCACCGGCGTCCACGCCGAGGAAATACTGCATGCCCCTGCCTTCCCCCGGATCCCGCACGATCGTCCCGCTCTCGGTAGCTCCGGCGTCCAGATTCCTGATCGCGAACGCCGATCGCTAAACTCTAAACTCTAATCCCTAATCCCTGCTCTTTTCGGAAGAAACGTCCAGATCGCCGGATCCTCTTCGCCCAGCACCCACGAGCAGAACCCCTCCAGCCCGTTCTGTTGCGCCAGTTCATAGCGCTCACGGAACGTCCGCAGATCAGTGTAGAAGACCCACTCCCGCATCTGGTCCCGATAAAAATAGAACCATGCCGAGCGATCCTCATCGTCCCACTGCATCTTCCCGTTCCAGTCATGCGCCAGTTGCAGCGAATCCGGCACGCTGATGTAGTCTGCCGTCGGATTCGGCTTCTCCGTCGGCGCCTCTCCCTCATGCGCCGGCGGCCCCACGATCGGCGCCCCCGTGTACCAGTGATACCCGTAGAGCGGAATGCCCAGCGACAGCTTCTCCTTCGGCACCACCTGCAGAGCGTACTTCATGTTGTCCACAGTCCACTGCCAGCCCGCCACCGGCCCCGGCGTCGTCCACCGTGTGTTCTGGTCGTACGTCATCAGGCACACCAGATCCACAGCCTTCGCTAATGCAGCCAGATCGAAAGCCCCACGCCAGTCCGTGTAAATCCACTTCGCGAATCCGCTGTTGCTCGGATATCCCGGCGCATTCGGAACCGTCGCAATGCTCAGCTGAAATCCCGCGCGATGCAGTTCCGCCGCGCTCTTCGCCACCATCGCGGACAGTGCATCGCGATCGGTCCAGTCGATATTCTCCAGATCAAACTGAATTCCCGAATACCCATGCAGCTTGCACTCGCGAATCAGCGCAGCGTTCATCTCCGCCTGCGCTTTGTCGCTGGTCGCCAGCAGATGAAAGCTCCTCTTGTTGAAGAGCGTGATAATCGGCATCACCGGCAGCTTTTCACTCTGTGCCTGAGCCAGCACAGCAGGCTCCGGCTCTCCCACCACCAGCCCGTTCTCGTCCACCTGATACCACGTCGGAACCAGCAAATCGATCTGCGAAGAGTGTGCAAAGAAGTCGCGAATCGAATTCGGACTATTTGTCATGTAGAAAAGCGCCACCGGCCGCTTTCCCTGCGCTGTCTCCTGACCCAATGCCGCCGACGGATCGGCTACGGCGACCGTCAACCAAAATCCAAAGATCAGCAGCCCAACCCGACCCAAACCTTTCATACTGCAATCACCTCAATATCCGCTGCCCGAAAGGCCGCCATCGCATCCGGAGTAATTCCGGAATCCGTCACCAGAATGTCGATCTCGTTCGACGGACAAATCAGCGCCGGGCTCAACATCCCAATCTTGCTCGAGTCCGCCACCACAATCACCTGCTTCGCCTGGCGCACCATCGCCCGAAACACTGCCGCCTCGTCCGGTTCAATCGTCGTGGCGCCGCGCTGCACATCGATTCCGCAGGCCCCGATAAACGCCCTGTCCATGAACACGCCGCTCAACATCTCATTGGCCGTGGGGCCCGTCAGCGAAAACGCGCCCGCCCAGCGCATCGTCCCTCCCGTCAGGGTCACGTTCAGCGCCGGCTGATTGCTCAACTCCATCGCAATATTCACCGCATTCGTGATCACGTGAATCGAATTCCGGTGTCGAATGCACCGCGCTACCTGGGTCGGCGTCGTCCCCGCTGTGAATCCAACCGTGTCATGCTCGCGAATCAGCTCCGCCGCCGCCATCCCGATGCGCCGCTTCTCCTCGGCGAAACGCGATTCCCGCACATGAAACGACGAATCGAAACGGAACGGCTCGTACTGCATCTGCCCGGCAAGGCGAGCCCCGCCGTGCGTCCGATGCACCAGGTTTCGCCCTTCCAGCCGTGCCAGATCGCGCCGGATGCTGGGAGCCGATGCCCCCAGAAATCCCACCAGCTCGTCCACCGACGCGTTGCCGTGCTGCAGAAGAACCTGCAGAATTTTCTTTGCCCTTTGCTCAGTTTTCAGAGACATGGGATCGCCGAACCATTATCGCTGAAACGTTGAACTCGTAACGCCTCCAGCCTCATTTCAGCGAGGACCCGCTGCAGTCCGCTCTTCCGCCATGCGTTGCAGAGCGGTTGCCAGAGCGCGCACATTCCCCTCGTTCACCACATACCGCAGATACTCCCGATCGCCGACCTCGCCCATCTGTACGTTCCGCCGATGAAACTCCACCGGGCTCGGGCACACGCTTCTCAGACTCGCGTGAAATTCCTGCGCCCCGGTCTCCTCCGCAACGCGCTGGATGGTCTCCGCCGTGATGCCTCCGCCCGCCATCACCGCGATGCGCTCCCCTGCGGTCTCTACCATCCGCGCCACAACCGAAGCGCCCTTGGTCACCTTCGCCGCTCCGCCTGACGTCAGCACCCGTGCCGCGCCCGTCTCCATCACATCGTTCAGTGCCGCGGTTGGATCCGGCGTCATATCGATCGCCCGATGAAACGTCACCGGCAAGGGCTCAGCCAACTCCACCAGCTCCCGTGTGCGCGCCACGTCCACCTGCGCATGCCGATCGAGAACGCCCAGAATGATCCCGTCAGCGCCCATCTCCCGCGCTCGCCGAATGTCCTGCTGCATCACCTCAAATTCCAGATCGGTGTAGCAGAAGTCTCCGCCCCGCGGCCGAATCATCACAAACACGCCGATCCTGATCCGCTGTCGCACCAGCGCCAGCAAGCCGGCCGACGGCGTGATCCCTCCCTCCAGCAAATCGCTGCAGAGTTCCACCCGCTGTGCACCGCCGCGCTCCGCGGCGATCGCCGACTCCACCGAATCGACGCAAATCTCAAGCTGCATAAAGGCCGAATCCCATCTTCCCATTACCGTCCCACGCGCCTTTATACAGCAACGTCCACCGAAGCTCGCCGCCAAAGTCGAGTGAGTTGGGCTGCCGCCTGAACGGCAGCCCGAGTTTTAAAACGAGTAGTGCAACGAGAACTGCAGGCGCCGCTCCTGCGAACGAATCTGCCCCTGCGGAGCAATCTGCCCGAAGTTTGAATCCGTTACACCGGTGTCCGGATTGCCGTAGCTCACAATGTTGAATGCGTTGAAAGCGTCAAACCGGAACCCAACCACCTGCTCGTGCCAGGTGCGGAAGTCCTTGAACGCCGACATATCCACGTTCGTGAATCCCGGCCCGCGCAGCGAACCGTTCTTCGCCGTGCCGAACGCCGTCCCGCCCGAACTGTTCGGCGCCGGAATCCCCCACGCGCAGATGCCGTCGTTCACACCGGACCCACAAACATCCGTCACCGAGGGATCGTCGCCAAACCATTGCGCCAGGCTGCGATGAACAATCTTCGGCTTCCGATACTGGTTCGGCCGCGAGTTCCCGTAGCTGTTCGAGTTGTTCCCCGGCCCCGTCACGCTCTCCGGGAATCCCGTCCACGCCACGCCTGCCGCCGACAGCTTCCACCCGCCAATCACCTCGTCGGTCACCCGATTCGCGCCCTGAAAGAATTCCTGTCCCCGCCCAAACGGCAGCGCATACACCCCCGTGTACGACAGGTTGTGCTTCACGTCATACCCTGCCGGTCCGTAGTCCGCAGCCGCGTCGTAGTAGTTTTGGAACGCGCCGCTGAAGCCGTTCACGTTCAGCGCATAGTTGCCCAGGCTGTTCGTCATCGCCTTGCTGTACGTATAGTTCACCGTCGCTTCGAGGCCATGGTTCAGCCGCTGCCGCAGCGTCGCCTCCAGCGCGTTGAAGTTCATTTTCGCCCGCGACTCCGTGATCAGCAGCGAGTTCGATCCGATGCTCACCGAAGGATCGACCGCATTAATGCCCAGATATTTGTTGTTGTAGAACGGCGCGCTGGTCGGATCGCCGTTCACCAGGTATTGGTTCACGTTCCCGTAGTCTTCGATGTGCTGGCCCGATTCGCCCAGATACCCTGCCTGCAGCGATGTCGTCCCGGTCAGCGCATACTGCAGCGTCAGGTTCCACTCCTGCACATACGCTGGCTGAATGTTCTTTGGATAAACGTTGAAGCTTCCGCCATAAGCAACCGTCCCGCCCGCAAAGCCCTGCTCTGCCGTGCGCGGGCTGCCCGCGCTCCCGGCCGCCGGCTTCACCACCGTGACGTTCACCGCCTGAATAAACGGCGTAATCGAGGTCAGCCGCTGGTTCGATGAGTTGCCTTCGTAAAAGCTCGTCGCCCCGTATCCGCCCCGCACCACCAGCCGATTCGTCGCCGAGTACTCAAACCCCAGCCGCGGCATGATCTGCCGGAAATTCGAATCGTAGCAGCCGGCATTGCTGCAAAGCCCCGCGCCCGCCGGTGCGCCCGTCGGAACGTGACCCGCATAAATAATCTGCCCCGTGCTCAGATTGATGTTTCCCGTCTTGTTGTTCTCTTCGATCCACGGCTCGTCCCATTCGTAGCGAACGCCGAAGTTCACCGTCAGGTTGTGACGGAGCCGGTAATCGTCCTGCCCGTATCCCGCAATTCGCCACTGCCGCTGGCCGACGTTCACGCTGTTCAACGTCACCGCCGCCGCGCTCACCTGGTCCAGCAGAAAATCCGCACCGCCAAATCCGCCGGAGTTCGGCAGAGCCGGATTGCTCGTGAACGCGCCGCTGTAAGTCAGCGATCCCAGATAGCCATTGTTGTTGCTGGTCGGATAATTGTTCTGGTACCGCAGCGCCTCGATCCCGAACGTCAGCGTGTGCAGTCCCCGCTGCCAGGTCACGTCGTCCATATAGCTGTACGTGTTGTCGATGACCCCGCCGTCGAAAGCCGGCGTTCCGACTCCGCTCGGCGATCCAACCGATACGCCTGTGCTGCTCGATCCTCCCTGAATGTTCTGGTAGCTGAACCCATTAAAAGCCTGATTCGCAAACGCGATGCCCACCTTCGCGTCCCCGCCCGTCCCAAATACTCCTGAAGGATCCTGCGGGAATCCCTGGTTCCAGTCCGTCCGCGTAAATCCAATGCGCGCCGAGTTCAGCAGATTGGGCGAGAAAGTGTGCACCCAGTTCGCGCCCGTCACCTTCGTCGGATACAGGTTCACTCCAGGAAAAGTAATCGGCAACACTGCGGTCGACGCATCATAGGCCGTCGATATCGAGTAGAAGCCCGTAATCTTGTCCGTGCCGCGAAAATCCCACTCGATCTTGATATCGCCCTGGTTGTTCGCCTTGTAACTCCGCTTCGGGGCCTTGTAGTTATTGTTGAGCAGCCCATCCGTCGGCGCGCTGTTCGGCAATGGATACAGCTTCGGATTCGCAAACAGGTACTTCGCCACCGGGTTCACGACACCAGGCAGCATATTGCCTGCATAGGGCGCGAAGCCGTTCTGCGAATCGTAAAGTTGCGTCCCGTAAGTCGCCAGTAAATCGGAGAAATTGCCCGTCCTCTCCTGCGCGGTGAAGACGCTCGCGTAGTCCAACCCGCCTTTGTGATAGCGCGAGCCCAGGTAATCCACGAAGAAGAACAGCTTGTTCCTGATAATCGGACCGCCGAGGCTGCCGCCAAACTGCGCCTGCGAAAAAGGATTGACCGGCGTGATCGGCCGCGATTGATTGTTCTGCCAGCTGTTCGCGTCCAACCGGTAATCCTGCACATATCCGTAAGCCGAACCGTGAAATGCATTCGTTCCGCTCTTCAGAATGCTCACTACACCGCCGCCGTCCACATTGCCAAACTGAGCCGGAGAGTTCGCCGTCAGCACTTTGATTTCCTGCAACGAATCCGGCGCCGGACTGTAAGCAATCAAATTGTTGAACGTCTCGTTGATGTCGATTCCGTCCAGCGTGTAGTTGTTCCCTTGCGCCCGGTTGCCGTTCATGTTCGGCGTATCCACAAAGTAAGTGCTGCGCTCAATCCCCGTCGGCCCCTGGGTCCCCCCCGTATCCACCGCGCCCGGCTGATACAACGTGATCGCCGAAAAATCCAGCCCGTTCAGCGGGAAATTCGAAATCGTGTTCGACGTAAACGTCGAGCTGATCGTCGGATCGCTCGTATTCAAAATTGGTGGCGCCCCCGATACATTCACCGTCGTCGTCGCCGCACCTACCGTGAGCTTCACGTTCAGCGTCGGCGTTTCCACCGCCTCCAGTGAAAACTCCGGCAGCGTCGACCTGCTGAACCCCTTCGCATCCACCGTCACCTGATAATGTCCGGCCGGCAGAAAGTCGATCCGGTAGAGACCATCCGCGTTGGTCGTAGCCGATGTATCGACACCGGTGTCCAGGTTGTGCGCCACCACCTGCGCTCCCGAAACCACTGCATCGCTCGGATCGGTCACCACACCCGTAATCGATCCCGTCACGTTCTGCGCCATTGCCGCGGAGACGCACAGGCCTAAACCTATCGCGCATCCCAAAACCAGCAGCCTCAAATTCCTTGTCATTGCGTTTCTGCCCTCTCAATTTCGCTTGCCAATCCCAATCGTTCCGGGTCGGAAATCCTGTGTGCCACCAACCGAACAGCTCGTGCCCTGCGACGGAGCACGATGCGCACATAATCTAACCACATTTTCTGTATCTTTGGCCATGGAATTGATCGAAATGAACAAAATTGTGACAGAATCCGCCACTCCAGCGGCCGTCGGTCGCTGGTAGCTGGCCCGCTGGAAGCTGGTAGCTGGCTGCTGCCGACCCAACCTACCGGCCCGCCACCCGCCACTGCAACAGCGGCAACAGGCTCGAGTAATCGTCCGTCCACACCCGCAAACCCGGCTTATCGGGAATCCTCAAAGCAAACGCCGCCACCTCGGGCTGCGCGAAAAACGCGGCATCACTCGTCACCAACACCCACGTTGCCCGATACTCGCCCCGCACCGGCTGCGGAGGCGTGTCCACCAGACGCGCCTTCATCCCCGACGCAGCCGCCAGCGCCGCAACCTCCGGCGTCAGATCCAGATACTGATTCGATACATGGAACGCCACAATCCCGTTCGCCGCGATCTGCCTGCGATAAACAGCCATCGCCTGCGTCGTCAGCAAATGCACCGGGATCGCGTCCCCCGAAAACGCATCCACCACCAGCACGTCGAAGCTGTGCGGTGCCTCCCGCGTCAGTGAAATCCTCGCGTCGCCTTCGGCAAACGAAATCTGCGCCCCCGACTCTCGCAGATACGTAAATAAGTTCTCCGCAATCGGCTGCACCTGCGGATTAATCTCGTAGAACCGCATCCGATCGCCGGCTCTCCCATAAGCCGCAACCGTTCCGGCTCCCAGACCGACCACACCAACGTTCCGCTGCCGATCTCCACAACAGAGCCGCAACGCCAGCCCCACGCCCGAATCCGTCGCATAATACGTCGTCGGATTCCGCCGAAACTCCGGCGCAAACCATTGCGTCCCGTGCTCGATCGTGCCGTGCAGCAGCGTGCGCACCGTCTCCGCCCCCGGCGGCACATGCGACTCCTTCACCCGCAGCGCGCCGTAAAAATTTCGCTCCTCCACCACCGCATCGCGCGCGTACACAATGTGCAGCATCACCACCAGCATCAGCAGCAGCGCGGTCCCCGTCCCCCACAGCAGCCGCTGCGCCCACCCGTTGTCCCAGGTCACGACCAGCGCCAGCACCGCTGTCGCCAGAAAAGCCAGCGCCACATCGTAGTTCGCGTCGAACACCAGCGGGCAAATAATCCCAATCACAACCGTCCCCGCTGCTCCGCCCGCCGCAATCATCAGATAGAACAGCGTCGACTCCGACGGATCCACCGGCCGCAGTGCGTACGTCTCTGCATGGCAGAACAGCCCGGCAAAAAACAGCTCGATCAGGAAAAAACTCAGCGCGATCGCGATCGGCCACTTTGAATCCGTCTGC
Source organism: uncultured Acidobacteriaceae bacterium (assembly GCA_963705765.1). Classification (GTDB taxonomy): domain Bacteria; phylum Acidobacteriota; class Terriglobia; order Terriglobales; family Acidobacteriaceae; genus Palsa-343. Next base: position 28,933 of record CAVPKU010000030.1, read on the forward strand.
GACAGCATGATGCCAAGGCTCGCCAGCCCCACCACCAGCAGCCGCACCACCATCCATCGCCGATACAATCCCGGCGCCTCAAACGCCACAATAAACGTCAGCAGATAAACACCCAGCGGCAGCACCCACAACAACGGAATCGCCGCGATGTTCTGGCTCAGGTGGCTCGTCACCGCGCACAACTGCATCGCTGCCCCAGCCGGCAGCAGAAACCAAAGCAGCCTCGCCCGCCCCGAACTCCGCTCCTGTCTCCCGACTCCCGCCTCCTGTCTCCTGACTCCGGTGCCCCTCACACGCCACGCGATACACGCGCAGACCACCGCATACACCCCAAACCCGCATCCCCACATCGTCCGCTGCACGCTCAGCGACAAATACGGCTCAATCACTGTCGGATAAAAAATCAGCGCCAGCAGCGATCCCGCATTCGACAGCGCGAACAGCTTCCACGGCACTCCGCCGCGCTCTTCCCGTGCAAACCAAAGCTGCAGCAGCGGGCTCGTCGAAGCCAGCAGCAGAAACGGCAAGCCAATCGTCTCCGCCAGCGCCCCAAAAATCGCCCCCTGCGGATGACTCGCCGCCCCGCTCAGATCCGGCCGCCCCACCAACAGCAACAACACAGCCGCCACCACCAGCAACCCGATGTGCACAACCACCGCCGTGCGCAACCCTCGTCCACCCAGCCAGTGCGCATACAAGTACCCAATCAGCAGCGCAATCTGAAAGAACACCAGGCACGTGATCCACACCGCCGACGATCCGCCCAGCGCCGGCAGCAACTGTTTCGCCGCCATCGGCTCCACAGCAAACAGCAAAAACGCCCCGAGAAAAATCGCACACCCGTACAGGATTCGCATCGACCGCGCTTCACTCCGTTTCGTTAGAAAGCTACCACCCACAACCGTGCACCATCGGATTCGCCCCGGTTTTCCACGCGATTCCACTCGATAACACGTCGTAAACTGAAATCAATGAGAATCGGCATCGACTTCGGAACGACACGGGTCGTCGTTGCTTCGGTCGACCGCGGCAACTTCCCCCTCGTCAACTTTGAAACCCCCGACGGCCAGGCCTGCGATTGGTTTCCCCCCATCGTCGCGGTCCGCGGCGCAACCCGCCTCTACGGCTGGCAGGCCGTCGCTGCCATCGACGATGACAGCTGGACCGTTCTCCGCTCGCTCAAGCGTGCCCTCCGCAATGCCGGTCCCCACACCGAACTCCGCGCCGGCGGCCAGACCCTTCCCCTCCGCCTCCTGCTCTCCGAAATGATGTCTGCCCTGCGCGCGCAGTTGTTTGAGCATTCCAACCTTCGCGTGAAAGCCGGTGAGCCCCTCGAAGCCGTCCTCGGCGTGCCCGCCAATGCCAACAGCAATCAGCGTTTCCTTACCGAAGAAGCGGCCCAGGCCGCCGGCTTCACCGTGCTCGGCGTCATGAACGAGCCCTCCGCAGCCGCCATCGAATACGCCTATCGCAACAGTGCCGAGCGCCGCAACCGCGCTGGCAGCGGCCTCCTCGTCTACGACATGGGCGGCGGCACCTTCGACGTCTCCCTCGTCACCCTCGGCGACAACGAGCACACCGTCGAAGCTTCGGACGGCATCCCCAACCTCGGCGGCGACGACTTCGACCAGATCCTCGCCACCCTTGCCCTCGAAACCGCCGGCCACGATACCGAACTCACCGCCCCCGAGCGTCATCACCTCCTCGAAGAGTGCCGCGAGAAGAAAGAATCTCTCAACCCCAATACCCGCAAGGTCACCATCGATCTCGAGCGCGTCCGCCCCGGCTGGTCCCAGGTCACCATTCCCGTCGACGACTACTACGAGCGTTGCCGCCCCCTCATCGAAGCCACTCGCGAAGTCGTCGAAACCCTGCTCGCAGCTCACCCCGGCCTCACCCTCGACACCCTCTACGTCACCGGTGGCGGATCAGAACTCCCGTCCGTGGCCCGCATCCTGCGCGAAACCTTCGGCCGCAAAGTCCGCCGCTCCGCCTACATGCGTTCCGCCAGCGCCGTCGGTCTCGCCATCCGCGCCTCCGCTCAGGCCGATACCCTCCGCGACCAGTTCAATCAGAACTTCGGCATCTGGCGCGAAGCCGACTCCGGCGGCACCATCGTCTTCGACCTCATCTTCCCCCGCGGTTCGCGCCTTCCCCAGCCCGGCGAGCCGGCCCTCTCCATCGAGCGTGTCTATCATCCCGCCCACAACGTCGGACACTTCCGCTATCTCGAGTGCTCCCGCCTCGACGACCGCGGCCAGCCCCTCGGCGAAATCACCAACTGGGATCAGATCCGTTTCCCCTTCGATCCCCACCTGCAAAGCGACGTGGACCTCTCCTCCTTCCCCGTACACCGGCTCGCCGATCAGGTCAACCTCACCATCCACGAGAAATACACCTGCGACGCCAACGGCACCCTCCAGGTCAAAATCTCCGCCGACCCCACCGGCTTCACCCGCAACTTCCTCCTCGCCCAGAGTGACTCCGCCTCTCCCGCCCCCAATTCCGCCGCGACGCGAAATTGACGCTGAGCCCTTCTCCCTGCTCCCTCCTCCCGGTACGCTGTAACCCGTAACCTATTCCCTACTCCCTATTCGCTGTACCCGTGTACCCTGTACTCCCATGGCTTCACCCACGCCATCCGCGCCATCCCCATCTGCGCCTCGGTGGACACCCTCGACCTCCAGCAGGAAATCGTCCGCCTCCAGGCCCTCCTCGAAACCTCCCGCCAGGTCCACTCCACCATTCGCCTCGATGAAGTCCTCCCCACCATCCTCCGCATCATCGTGCGCGAGCTCGAACTCCCCGGCGCTCTCAGCACCGAGCCCCGCATCACCTTCGGCGAAATGCCCACGGAGCCCTGGGAAGGCTGCTTCCGTTTTCCCCTGGACGACAAGGATGGCCATCGCCTCACCGAAATCGTCGTCGCCACGCCCGATTGCCGCGCCCTCACCATCTACGAAGAAGACTTCCTCGAGCGCCTCGCTCTCCAGGCCTCCGTCGCCGTAGAAAACGCCCGCTACTACGAACGCAGCGTCGCCTGGGCCCGCGTCGAGCAGGACCTCCACGCCGCCCGCGCTATCCAGCGCAGCCTCGTTCCCCAGCAGATGCCCGAAATCGATGGCTACTCCGTCGCCGTCCGCTACAGCGCCTGCTACGAAGTCGGCGGCGACTGCGTCGATATCGTCAGCCTTCCCGACGGCGTCCAGGTCATGGCCGTCGCCGACGTCGCCGGTAAAGGACTCGCCTCGGCCATCGTCAGCACTGCGTTCCGTTCCGCCTTCCGCGCCAGCGTTGGCGCCGGGCTTCCCCTTCCCGAGCTCGTCTCGCGTCTCAACCAACAGCACTGTGCTGAAGGCGACGAGACCCGCCGCCGCTACGTCACCGGCATCTTCCTCAAACTCGATCCCAAAACCCATCGTCTCGAAGTGGTCAACGCCGGCCATAACCCCGGCTTCCTCCTCCGCCCCGATCAGGCCGCTCACGAACTCAAGTGCAGCGCCACCCCCATCGGCATCCTTCCCATCGCCGAGTACTCATCCGAGTTTGCCGACTTCCCCCCTGGCTCGCGCCTGCTCTTCTACACCGACGGCCTCACCGAGGTCTTTCAGGGCGATGAGGAATTTGGCTCCGACCGCCTGCTCGCCTCATTTCAGCAGTGCACCGCCCCGGAGTCTGCTGCTATCCTCGATACGCTGTGGCAGGAGCTGCGCCGCTTCTCGGGAAATGAGTCCCAGGAAGACGACATGACGGCCCTGGCCCTCGTTCGCATGACCGTCGCGCATGATCGCCTAACCGGAGAAACCGTTCGATGACAAACACCTCGGGCACGACGGTGGAAGTCCGGCTCCCATCCCGGCTCGGGTTTGAAAAAGTCGCCATGGGCACCGCCGCCAGCGTCGCTCATCTCATGGGCTTTCCGCCGGACCGCATCGAGGACCTCAAAACCGCCGTCGCCGAAGCCTGCATCAACGCCATCGAACACGGCAACCACCTCAACGAGAAGCTTTCCGTCGGCGTCATCCTCTCCGCCACCGCCGGCCAGCTCGAAGTCAAAGTCGTCGACAACGGCTCCGGCATCGGCAAGCAGCCTCCGGCTCCCGACATCGACCGCAAGATTCATGGCGAAGAAGATTCCCGCGGCATGGGCATGTTCCTCATCCAGGCTCTCGTCGACGAGGCGGAGTGGGTCCGCGACAGCAAAGGCAACGGCAGTTACGTGCGGCTGGTCATCCGGCTTGATAAAGAGACAGAAACCGACAAGGAGAACGAATAGTGCAAGCCGAGACGAAGACCACCGTCGATCGCATCACCGGCAATAACAGTGCCGCCATCTCCGTTCTCCGCTTTACCGGCGACATCTCCAGCACATCGAAGGACTCCGTCCTCGGCGCCTGGCAATCCGTCAGCGGCGGCCCGGTTCTCCTCGACTTCACTAAAGTGGAGTACATCAACTCCAGCGGCATCGCCCTCATCATCCAGATGCTCATCGAAGCCGACAAAACCAGTCGCAAAGTCGCCATCTTTGGATTGACCCCTCACTTCCAGAAGGTCTTCACCATGGTCGGCATCGCCAAATACGCCGGCCTGTTTAAGGATGAAGGGACCTCTGCCGCCTCCGTCTAAGCAGTCCCTGTGCCGAACACCCGCGGAATAGGCACGAAAAAGTGAAGGGGCACGACTTCAGTCGTGCCGTAAAAACCACCAGGGTTGATCCGGGCTTTAGCCCCTGAAGACTGCGATCTTTTCAGTAAGCAGTGCCGAAACTCGGGCAGGATACAAGAATTCGTCATGCTCACCCGCCGATCGCTCATCAAGGCCATTCCCGCTGCCCTCGCCGCCACCCGCGCCGGTCTTCCGACCCTGGCCATCGCCACCATTACACTCCCCGCGCGCGACGCCTTCACCACGCCCCACTTCGAAGTCTGCCTCAATAACGCCCGCTGGCACCCACTCTCCATCGCCGCCCGCAAAGCCACCGAAGACTACCTCGAATACAAATCCCGCGGCATCTGGAACCAGAACGGCATCACCAGTCCCGCCTCCATCCTCGTTCGCGAATCCTTCGCCAGGTTAATCAACGCCTCCCCCGAAGAAATCGCCTTCGTCGAAAGCACCACCGCCGGCGAGAACCTCATCGTCAGCGCCCTCGGCCTGACCCAACCAGGCAGCTTCAACATCGTCACCGACGCCCTCCACTTCGAAGGCTCCCTCTACCTCTACTCCGAGCTGAAAAAGCGCGGCATCGATGTTCGCATCGTCAAACCGCGCATTACGGATGAAGGCTGGTCCATTGACAAAGCCGACATCGAGCGCGCGGTCGACAACAAAACCCGCCTCATCGCCGTCTCCTGGGTTTCGATGATCAACGGCTTCACCCACGACGTCGTCTGGCTCGCATCGCTCGCCCACGCCCACGGCGCGCGCCTCTTCGTCGACGCGGTGCAGGCCGCCGGTTGCCTCCCCATCGACGTCCGCACCACCGCCATCGACTTCCTCGCGAGCGCCAGCTACAAGTGGCTCATGGGCGATTTCGGCCTCGGCTTCCTCTACGCCCGCGCCGACGTGCTCCCCACGCTGCACCGCACCCAATGGAGCTACCGTCAGTTCACCGACCTCGAGTACCACGCCTTCCCGCACGACAAGCCCGGCACCTTCCCGGCCACGTTCGATCAGCTCAGCACCGCCGCCGGCTACTTTGAAACCGGCACCTACGCCAACGCCGTCCTCGCCACCCTCAGCCATTCGCTGCCCTGGATCCAGCAACTCGGCATCGCCAACATCCAGCAGCACGCGCACACGCTGAACGCCGAACTCCGCCAGGAGCTACCCCGCCTCGGCTATCCATCCATCACGCCGCCCGACGCACAAGGATCCATCGTCAGCTTCGCCGTCGAGGACGACACAGCCACAGCAACAAAACTCAAGCGAGCGAACGTAGACGTCTCCCTCAACCGAGGCCGCATGCGCGTCTCCCCTTCGGTCTACAACAACGAAGCCGACATGAAGGCGCTGCTCCAAGCCCTCAGCTGACGGTCAACCCCGGCTGCTGTCGTCTCCGCGGTTGCTTATCGAGGATTGGCCCTGAGGATCAGAACCAGGCAAAAAAGCGAAGCAAAGACCACGATAAAGGCGAGCGCGGCCGATCCCGTTGTCCGTACCATCTGCCGGCCATTCTGAAACTCCTCGTCGTCCATCGTGAGACTCGCGTATTTTCTCCACCAATTCAGAGACCAGATTGGAAATGGCGATGACAGGACGATCACCGCCGCACAAAAACCGAGAAGAACATTCTGGAATCCAACGATCCGAATGAACCGAGGATTGCGCATCAGACCAAGCGCCAGGCCCGCAGCCATACAGAACGCCGTCACCGCCGTATATCGAAGAACGCTCGCGTCACTACAGGCCTGATCGACCCTCGCCAGATCGCGAGCTGCCTCTCGCGCAGCTTCATGGTTCACTTTGGCGCCGCAGAATCGGCACACGTCCGCTGACGTGGCGATCGTCTCCTTGCAGTTGGGGCACTCGAAGACATCGAGATCTTCGGATGTGCCGTCCAGTACGAGCCCATCTGCCATGCGCAAACCGCCCCCGCAAGTCAATCGGTTGCTTGAGGATCGAACCAAAATAAGAGTGCTCACAACGTCGCACAAAGTTGCGCGGTTTGCACCTCAACGAAGGTGTTAGGCGGATGACGGTGCTGAAGCAATCTCTAACGCCTGCCGACCCCCAGGTGCCCCACACCGGGTGCCCCACATCTGTGCCCCACATCTGCCCGCTTTCGGCAGATGTGGGAAGGCACGACACCAGACCAGAAGCTTCGTATCAGGGCACGACTTCACACCTTGCGGAAAAACTCGCCTTCGCCACGAAAAGGTGAAGGGGCATGGCTTCAGCCATGCCAATTAAAAGTCGCGCCGCAGGCGCTTCCTTGTTCGATCCTGCGCGATGCGCCCGCCCCGAGAGGCGCACTCGCAGGATCGAACCGAGGCCCCCTCCGCCCCATTCACCCCCCAAACTTCCGTACCGTCCCCACCTCCGATTCCCCTTGCTCTCCCCCTCCCCACCCCCTACCCTGAAAACACTAGGAGAAGTGTGCGAAAAGCCCGCCATCATGCGGGCTTTTTCATTGGAGCCCCAGGGTCCCTCTGCTTTCTCCCTGCTCTCGAAACCGAGAGCGAATGCTCTTTGAAAACCAGGCTCCGGACAGCGGTCTCTTCACAGCCGTGTCTGTAACCAAGCAGCCGTGTCTGTAACCAAGCAGCCGTCTGTGTAACCAAGCGGCCGTCTCGAAGTTCTCTGTTTTGAGAGGTTTAAAAGTTGTCAAACTTGTAAACCGAAGCGAACTCCCAATGAATCAATTACATGCGCAGGGGGCCCACCCGAGAAACAGAACCGTTCGCGTCCAGCGACAGAAACGCCCCGCGCACCATCCCGAACCGTCATTGACTCGTTGGTACACGCAGGGGGGGTCCCAAAAACCACGACAGAATGGAATCAACAACATCCCAGGGGGTCACCCCCCTTAAAACGAAAATCAAGCACCTCTGAAAAGGGGCGCGGCGAACACCCCATCCATGGTAAAAACTAAATCATTAGTTACTTTTCCAGATTTTCCGTGTCCAATCACGTAGAGGGGATTTCAGACGTGCCGCGCAAAACCTCCCAGACCCTGACCGAGGCCGAGCTCCGCATCATGCAGGTGCTCTGGCAGAAGGGTCCCGGCACCGTCCAGCACATCCTCGAGGCCCTCCCCGACACCCCCGCGCTCGCCTACAACACCATCCTCACCACCATCCGCATCCTCGAGCGCAAGGGCTACGTCGAGCACGCCAAAGACGGCCGCGCCCACGTCTACAACCCCCTCGTCGCCGAAGCCGAGGCCAGCCGCTCCGAGATCCGCCACCTCCTCGGACGCTTCTTCCGCAACTCCCACGAGGATCTGGTGCTCAATATCCTTGAGGATCGCGGCATCGATCCCAAAGAGTTGGAGCGCCTCCGCAAAATGCTCGAACGCACCACCGATTCCGGGACCGAAGCAGGAGACGACGCGCCATGATCTCCTTCGCCCAGCTTGCGGTTGCGCGGGTGCTCAATACCCTCCCCGAAGGTTTGCTCATTGCCGTGGGCGCGTGGCTCCTCCTCCGCTGGATGGGTCGCGAGAACTCCCGCACCCGCTTCGCGGTTTGGTTCGTCGCCCTCGCCGGCGTCGTGGCTCTTCCTTTTCTCAGCGGACTTTCCGCCCGCCACGGCCTTCCCGCGCTGATTCCGCAGACTCACCCTGAAGTTGCGATCCCCGCATTCTGGGCAACCGGGTTGTTCGCTCTTTGGATCGCGATCGCCATCGCCGCCCTGGCTCGCGTCCTCGCCGGCGTCTGGCAAGTCCGGCAGATCCGCCGCAGCTGCGCCGAAATTCCCGCCGCTGCTATCGAGCCCGAACTCCAGGCCCTGCTGGCGGAAGCGAATCGTCCCGTTCGCCTGCTAATTTCGGACAACGCCCGCGTTCCCGCAGCCCTCGGCTTCCGCAACCCCGCCATCGTTCTTCCCGCATGGACGTTGCGCGATCTGTCCGTCGACGAACTTCGCCCCATCCTGATTCACGAGCTCGCCCACCTGCGCCGCCGCGACGACTGGACCAACCTCCTCCAGAAAACCGTCCGCGCCTTGCTGTTCTTCCATCCCGCGGTCTGGTGGATCGACGCCCGCCTCTCCATAGAGCGCGAAATGGCTTGCGACGACGCCGTGCTCGCTGCGACTGGCAACGCCCGCGCCTATGCCGGCTGCCTCATCGACCTTCTCGAAAAGAACTGCGCCCGCCGCGGTTGGACGATGGCCCAGGCCGCAGTCGCCCGCACCCGTGACGCTTCCGTGCGCATCGCCCGCATTCTGCGCGTCGGTCCAGCCGTCACCACCCGCATCGGCCGTGCCGCTCTCGGCATCGCCACATCCGTCGCCCTGGCATGCGTTGGTATCGCGTTGTGCGCGCCACAGTTCATCGAATTCGCACCCATGACGTCCGCCGCTGCGCAGGTCAGGAAGCCCCTCATCGATGGCGGCATCATCGCGCCCTCCCCCACAGCCATCGTCCCAGCCAGCTTCCATCCGGCTGAGAAGCCGGCGCTGCTCACTCCTGCCATCGCAAAGCACAGTCCCGTCGCTCACCCGGGTCCGTTGCGCCAGGCATCTCTCAACCGCAAGCGCGCTCCCAAGCCGCCGGTCGTGATGACCCGCCTGGTCGCGATGGAGTCCAGCGACCTTGCCGCACCGATGACCGTGATCTTCGATTCCACCGAGATCCGAACCAACGCAATGGCGCAGTTCCGCACCACCAGCGCTGAGCCGCCCGTCAACAACCTTCGCACCCTGCAGAGCACCGGGAACCCGGCTCTGCAAATCCAGATCATCCAGGTCATCGACCCCGAAACCGGCACGCCAATGCAGTTCTTCCGCATCGTCCTCGTCGTGCCGCAACTGGTTGGATCGCCTTCGCAGTCGATCTAAAAAATTTACCCTTAACAACTAATTCATTAGTTTCATAACAGGAGAAAACAACAGCAATGAATCTCAACAGAATCAAGTCCTTACTTAGCCGGCGCGTCGCGGTTCCCGTCGTGGCGCTCGGCGCTGCCGTTGCGCTTGGAACGTGGTGCTACGCGCGCCCCGCCGATGCTGCTGCGCCAGCCGCGGCTCCCCTCGACGAGAGCAGCGTGAGTGCGCTCATGTCGCTCGACCAGGCGATGGAGGCGCTTACCGCAAGGGTTCGCCCGGCTGTCGTCAACGTGACCGTCACCTCCAAAATGAGTCAGCATCAGATCGCTGAAGACCAAGGTCAGGACGATCAGGGCGGACAGGATCAACAACAGCAGCAGCAGTTCCAGCAATTCTTTGGCCCGAACTCGCCCTTCCAGTTCAATGGCCCCATGCAGCGCCAGCAGCAACCGAGCATTGAGCATGGACTTGGCAGCGGCGTCATCATCTCCCCCGACGGCTACATCGTGACCAATAATCACGTCGTCGCCGGCGCCATCAACATCAGCGTCACGCTCAGCAACCGTGACATCTACGCCGCAAAACTCGTCGGCGCTGATCCCCTCACCGACCTCGCTGTCATCAAGATCGAAGGTCACGACCTCCCCAGCATCCCCTGGGGCGACTCAACCAAACTTCAACCCGGTCAAACCGTCCTCGCCTTCGGCAATCCCTACGGCTTCCGCTTCAGCGTCACGCGCGGCATCGTCAGCGCGCTCAATCGCCCCAACCTCGAAGCCGATCGCCGCAAGCCCGGCGAATTCATCCAGACCGACGCGGCCATCAACCCCGGCAACTCCGGCGGCGCTCTCGTCGACGCTCGCGGTCAGCTGATCGGGATCAACACCATGCTCTATTCGCCAACCGGCGCATTCTCGGGTATGGGATTCGCCATTCCGACTCAGATCGCTCAGCCGGTCGTGAACACCCTCATCCACGATGGTAAGGTCAGCCACGGCTATATCGGCGTCTCCATCAGCGACGTCACTCCCGACACGGCGAAGTTCTTCCAGGTAAAGAAAGCCGTCGGTGCAGTCGTATCTGACGTCACGCCTGATTCGCCTGGCGGCAAAGCGGGCCTCAAGACAGGCGACGTCATCACCGAGTTCAATGGCAAGCCCGTCTCCGATGCCGGCGAACTCCAGATGGAAACCAGCCTCACTCGGCCCGGCGATACCATCCACCTGCAGGTGATGCGTGATGGCAACAGCGTCGAAGTGCCCGTAACCCTGGGCTCAGTGACGGGTGGCCACGAGCAGGTCGTTGCGCAGAACGGCAACGGCAAAGGACGCTGGGGAATCGGTCTCGCCGACCTCACCCCGGATGTCCGCCAGCAGATCGAAGCGCCTGAAACCGTCAAGGGTGCGGTCATCCAGAATGTCCGCCCCGGCAGTCCCGCTGACAATGCCGGCCTGCGCAAGGGCGACATCATCATCAGTGTCAACCGCAAACCCACGGCCAGCGCATCCGACGTAGCCCAGCAGCTCTCCGGCGTTCCCGCAGGTCAGGACGCGCTGGTACTGGTCTGGTCCAACGGCGGCAGCACCTTCCGCGTCCTCCACCCTTCAACCGAATCCGCAGGCTAGTTTGCTTTGTGTGCACTTATGCAGCCGGTGTCATCGCGCCGGCTGCATTTTTTCTAGTGCTGTAGCTTTGCCCTCTGCTCCAGCAGCCACTGCACCAGGTCCACGCCGCCGCCAAAGTTGTCGTACTCGGCCGGAAGCTTTCGACCGTCCGTGTACTCGTTGTAGAGCCAGGGATCCGTCACCGCGAAGACCATCCCCTTGCCATACTTCGTCCACGCCATCAGCAGTTCGCCGGCCTTGTCTTTCATCAGCGGAACCGCATCCCCTGACAGCTGGATCGAGCACGTGTCCTTCATATACAGCACGTGCGGATGCGTGAACGGCGGTGCCGGCTCGGTGAGGTCGATCCGCCCCATCGCGAATTGATCCCCGTCTACGTGGTGCACCAGCACATTGTTGAAGTGCAGTCCGAATTTGTCCGCCAGCAAATCCAGGTGTTCGATATCGGCGTTCGCCGGATCGTTCTCCATCATCAGCAACGTGCCGCCGCCCTTCACCCACTCCGCAATCTGCGCAGCATCTTCAGCGTTCATGTAGTGCGGATTTGGATTCTTCGAGGGATTATCCGGCGAAACGATGATGTAATACTGCGCCCCCGTCAGCTTCTCCACAGTCGGCACGCTCGTCAGCGTCTTCGTCGCAACGCCGTAACTCCGCCAGATATGCCCAAACAGCGAAAACCCTGAGTTGGAGTAGTCGTCCCACTTGTAATGGAACAACGCCGTCTGTCCCGCCTCGTTTTTTCGCGTCTGGCTGTTGTACCAGGCGTCGACAAAGACTGTCTGGCCCAGCCCACTTTGCACCCGCGCCGCCATCTCCATCTCGCTCGCCGCCAGCAGAAACGCGCCCACGCCCTTCGGATCGTTGTCCGCCACCGGTTGCGCGACGTAGTACGCATAGCTGCCGTCGCGATGCTCCGCGCCACCCAGTCCTGCCACCTTTACGGTTCCGGTCAGCGTCACGCTCCCGTCGCTGTCCGTCCGCACAAAGTGCTTCTGAATACCTGTCCACCCGTGCTCCGCATTCTTCTCGTACGTCCCCGGCAAATAGCCCAGCCGTACGCCCTTCGCCAATGCATAAGTGAACATGCACGACGCCGACGCCTCGAGGTAATTCCCCTTCGCGCCCGGCTTGTCCAGCACCTGCCACCACAGGCCACTCTCCGGATCCTGCACCTTCACCACCGCCGCCGACGTCCGTCGCAAGATCTCCAGCAGCCGTGCGCGACCCGGATCGTTCTCCGGATACCACGGCAGCGTGTCCACCAGCGCCATCATGTACCAGCCCATCGCGCGGCCCCAGAAGTTCGGTGAGTCCCCCGTCCTCTTGTCCGCCCAGAACTGCTCCTTCGACTCGTCCCACCCGTGGTACAGCAGGCCCGTCTTTGCATCGCGCGCATGCTCGTCGATCAGCGCAAACTGCCGTGTGATCTCTGCGAAGTCCTGCGGCTCCTGAAACTCCGCCGCATATTGCGCATAGAAAGGCTCCGCCATGTAGAGCCCGTCGAGCCACATCTGGTTCGGATAAATCTTCTTGTGCCAGAATCCACCGGACGCCGTCTTCGGCTGCGCAGCAAGCTGGTCTCGCAGCAGCTTCGCCGCCTTGTAATACTGCTCGTCATCCGTCACCCGATAGAGCAGCAGCAGTTGACGCCCGAGCAGAATGCTGTCCAGCTGACCCTCATCGGCCTTATAGGTCGAGATCGAACCATCGGGCCCCACGAATTGATCCACCGACTGTTTCACGTAGCGGTAGTACTCACCCTTCGCCGATCCATACCAGACGGCATCCATACCCTCCAGCAGCGTTCCCAGCTCGTAGTTCCAGTGCCACGGAGCACCGGCCGCTGCCCACCGTCCCTTTGGCCAGCGCTCGATAGTCGAATTCGCCATGCGCTGCGACCACGGAGCCGCCTGCGCTCTGAGCACTCCGGCGCCACTAGCCGCCATGAACAACGCCGCCAACCCCACCGCCCTTAAGGCCGAACCGTGCAGAAGCCTCATCGTCCCCTCATTGCAAACGCTGTCCATGGTTGCAGAAAACCTCGCTCTCTGTCCCGCCTCAGGCTCCCCGGCGTCCCACCCTGCGAAATTGCCTGCACCAGGGCCAGCCCGTCGTGAGGGCCGGCGGCCGGCCATTTCGTCACTCTCCTATTGCATCCCCATAAGAGCGGTGCTATCTCTATGGCTCACCCATAGGAGACCACCGCATGTCCGGCAAAACCGACGTCTGGCAGGGCACCCTGGCCCTCATGGTTCTGAAAACTCTGGACACCATGGGTCCGCAGCACGGCTACGGCATCGCCCGCCGCATCGAGCAGACCAGCGGCAACCGCCTCGCCCTCAACTACGGCACTCTCTATCCCGCGCTCCTCAAGCTGGAACAGGAAGGCGCCATCGTTTCGGAGTGGGGTTCCTCCGACAACAACCGCAAGGCGAAGTTTTACCGGCTCACTCGCGCCGGACGCAAGCAACTCGAGCGCGAAGCGCGCAGCTGGGAGCAGGCCACCGCAATCGTCGCGCGCTTTCTCTCTCCTGCCGAGGGGGCCTAGATGGTTTTCGCCGCCCTCCGGGCCTTCTTCCAACGTCTCCGCAGCCTTTTCTCTCGCCGCCCCACCGACTTCGACGCCGAACTTCAAAGCCACCTCCAGCTCCACATCGATGACAACCTCCGCGCCGGCATGTCGCCCGAAGAAGCCCGCCGTCAGGCGCTCATCCAGTTCGGCGGGCTCGAGCAAACCCGCCAGACGATGCGCGAGCGCAGCACCCTCCCCTGGGCCGAAACCCTCGGTCAGGACCTGCGCTTCGCTTTTCGCCAGCTGCGCAAATCGCCCGGCTTCACCGCTGTCGTTGTGATCACGCTCGCACTCGGCATTGGCGTCAACTCGGCGCTCTTCTCCATCGTCAACACCGTTCTCCTGCACCCTATCGCGCTCTCGAACCCCGGCGAACTGGTCGCTGTCGATGCCGCCAAGCCCAACTTCGAACGCGGCTCCATCTCGTATCCCAACTTCCGCGACTGGCAGCGTGACAACCAGAGCTTCTCCGGCCTTGCCATCTATCGCCACGTCGGCTTCGTCATGACCGGCACCGGAGAATCCGAACGAGTCCGCGGCAACTACGTCTCGTCCAGCTTCTTTCCCCTTCTTGGTGTCGAGCCGGTGATCGGCCGCGTCTTTGCTCCCAACGAAGACGAAATGGGCCGCGCTCCTCTCGTCCTCCTCGGCGGCGGATTCTGGGCGCGCAAATTCGGCTCCGATCCCAACATCGTCGGACGCGCCATCACCCTCGATGGCAAAACATACACCGTCATCGGCATCATCCCGGCGTCTTTCGATCTCGCCTTCGGTGGCTTCCTTCCCGAAGATATTTACGTCCCCATCGGCCAGTTCGACAATGACGCGCTCAAGAGGCGCGGCGCCGGCCTCGGGATTCACGGCATCGCGCGCCTCAAACCCAGCGTCACCCTCGCCCAGGCTCGCGCCGACATGAACGCCGTCTCCGACCACCTGGCCGCCGTCTATCCCGAAGATGACCACGGCCTCCGCGCCAGCCTGCGGCCTCTCAGCGAAGCCGTCATCGGCGGAGTTCGCCCCATTCTCTTCGTGCTTCTCGCAGCCGTCGGCTTCGTTCTTCTCATCGCCTGCTCCAACGTCGCGAACCTTTTCCTCGCCCGCTCCACCACCCGCGCTCAGGAGTTCGGCGTTCGCCTCGCCCTCGGAGCCGGTCGACGACGCATCGTCCGTCAGATCCTCACCGAAAGCATTTTGCTTGCTCTCGTCGGAGGACTGCTCGCTCTCGCGATCGCCGCTGCCGGTACCCACGCCGCGCTGTCTCTCGTTCCCGATGCCCTGCCCCGCACGCAACAAATTCATCTCAGCCCGTCTGTTCTGGGTTTTACCTTCCTCATCTCCCTTCTCGTCGGTATCCTCTTCGGCCTTATCCCTGCGTGGAAGATCGCCGGGCAGCAGCCACAGTCTGCGCTGCGCGAAGGTGGGCGCACCGTGCACGGCTCGCGTCACCGCACCCAGGACTCGCTCGTCGTCCTGCAAATGGCCGCTGCGCTCGTGCTCCTCAGCGGTTCCGGTCTCATGATTCGCAGTCTCGTCGCGCTCACTCACACATCTCCCGGCTTCGACCCCAACGGCGTCCTCCGCTTC
The DNA here is from genome assembly GCA_963705765.1 of uncultured Acidobacteriaceae bacterium. Lineage (GTDB taxonomy): Bacteria > Acidobacteriota > Terriglobia > Terriglobales > Acidobacteriaceae > Palsa-343. The sequence continues at coordinate 44,209 of CAVPKU010000030.1, forward strand.
AGCGTCGCTGCTCCGGCCTTCCCCGCCATCTCCACTCCCGAAGGTGCGCGGGCGTGGATTCGCGGGCTCCATCAGCAGATGCAGCTCGTCCCCGGCGTGCAGGCGGTGTCGCTCGTCGCCGACGGCGGAGTTCCTCTCACCGGCGGCGATGACGAAGAGCTCTTCTGGATGCAGAACGAAACCAAGCCCGCGGATAGCAACGATATGCACTGGTCGCTGCTCTACATCGTCGAATCCGATTACCTGCGCGTCATGGGTATCCCGCTGCGCCGCGGCCGCTTCTTCAGTGAAGCCGACCGTCAGAACAGCCCTCACGTCGCCGTCATCGACGAGGATCTCGCGCGAGAGTACTTCGGAACCGACGACCCCATCGGCAAAATCATCAACATCACGAATCCCAACGAAGAAAAAGTTACAGTCGTCGGCGTTGTTGGCCATGTCCTGCAATGGGGGCTCGACAACGATGCAGGCTTCCCACTGCACGCACAGCTTTATTTGCCCGCGCAGCAATTCGACAGCATACAGCTCGACTCCTCCCGGGGCGCCTCCGGCGGAGGTTTCTTCTACGACGTCGTCGCACGCGCCGACCACCCCGCCACTGTCTTCCCCGACATCCGTACGGCGGTTCAGCAGATGAATGAAGCGCAGGTCGCCTGGCGGCCGCTCACGATGAACCAGATCATCGACGAAACCCTCGCCGCCCGCCGCTTCTCCATGCTCCTGCTCGGCGCCTTTGCCGCGCTCGCGCTTCTCCTCGCCAGCGTCGGCCTCTACGGCGTCGTCGCCTACCTCGTCGGCCAGCGCAGGCAGGAGATGGCCATCCGCATGGCCCTCGGCGCCACCCGCAACGATGTTCTGCGCTGGGTCCTCCGCCGCGGCGCTACCCTGGCCGGAATTGGAGTCATCACCGGCACGGTCGCCGCTCTGATCGCCACGCGGCTGATGGCCGGGATTTCCGTCGCGAAGTCATCGATCCTTTACGGCGTGCGTCCGTGGGACCCGATCACGATCATCGGCGTCATTGCCGTGCTCATGTTCGTCGCACTCCTCGCGAGCTACATTCCAGCCCGCCGCGCCGCTTCGGTTGATCCCATGCAGGCTCTGCGCTCGGAATAAGACGTTCGAAGTCACTCTCGGAGCAATCACCATGCGTCGTGTCAAGGCACTCTGGCTTCGCGTCCTCGGACTCTTCGCCCCCGATCGCGGCGCAGCTGAGTTCGACGCCGAACTCCAAAGCCACCTCCAGATGCACATCGACGACAACGTCCGCGCCGGCATGAATCCCGAAGAATCCCGGCGCCAGGCGCTCATCCAGCTCGGCGGTCTGGAACAAACCCGCCAGGCCCATCGCGATCGCCGCAGTCTGCCCTCGGTTGAATCGCTCCTCCGCGATCTCCGCTACAGTCTGCGCACCTTGTCGCGCGCTCCTGGATTCACGGTCATCGCGATCCTCATCATGGCCCTCGGCATCGGCGCCAACGTCGCCCTCTTCACCGTTCTGCGCAGCATGCTGCTCAAGCCGTTGCCCTATCGTGACTCGAACCATCTGGTGAGCTTGTACGAGAGAGAGGAGGGCGGTCACCAGACACAGTACAAACAGTTTCTTCCCGTTGATGCCGGCAGCTTTTTCGAGTGGCAACACGCGACCCAGGGCATGGCAGAAATGGCGATGGTATCGCCCTGGCAAAACTACAATCTCTCTGCCGAAGGCGGAAAGCTCCCGGAGAGAATTGATGCCGGGTGGTGCTCCGGGAATTTCTTTTCGCTGCTGGGCGTGCAGCCTGCGCTGGGCCGCACGTTCACCGCCGCTGACGACCGGGCCGAGGCCCAGGCTACTGTCCTGCTCAGTTATTCGCTGTGGACACGTCGCTACGCAGCAGACCCCGGCATTGTGGGTAAGACGATTCTGCTGGATGCTATTCCCTACACAGTCGTCGGTGTGCTCCCCGCATCCTTTATTTACAGCAGCAGCATGGGCGGCAGCACGAATCAGGTCTGGACCCCGGTTCGCCACGAGGCCCCGCCGTGGCTGCTGGCCACCTACGCCGATCACGAATTCCTGGTCCTGGGGCGACTCAAAGACGGCGCCAGCTTGCCCAGGCTTCTCCACCGTTTGGCTGCGCTGCAAAAACAAATTTTTGCCGCCCATGCCAATCCGTCAATCCACGGCGGGGTGCAGGGGCGATCGATGCTGGACGATGTAGTCGAGAACTATAAGGCCCCGCTCTACGCACTGTTGGTCGCGACCGGATGCGTTCTGCTCATCGCATGCATGAATGTCGCCAGCCTGCTGGTCGCCCGCACCGCCGCGCGCAGCAAGGAGCTCGCCATCCGCACCGCGCTCGGCGGCTGCCGCTGGCGCCTCCTTCGCGAACACATCATCGAAACCCTCGTGCTCTCTGCAGCGGGGGGCGCCCTGGGAACCCTGCTGGCATGGCTCGCCCTGCGATGGCTCGTTTCCACTCGAACCGACATGAATCGGGTCGAGGCCATTCACCTCGATGGCACCATTGCTGTCTTCACCCTCGCCGTCGTCGCGCTCTGCGCTCTTTTTGCGGGACTCATATCCGCCGCGGGCTCCACCGGCAAAGATATCCTCGCTGCCCTGCAGGAGTCATCGCGCAGTCACAGTGCCGGAACGGCCCACGCCCACTTGCGCAGAGTGCTCCTCATCCTCGAAGTCGGCCTCACCGTCGTGCTGCTGATCGGCGCCGGGCTTCTTCTCCGCAGTTACCAGCACCTGCGCACCTCCGACATCGGCGTCCCCGTAGAAGGCGTGCTCACGATGCACATCAGTCTGCCCGAAGCCCGCTACAAACATCCCGTGCAGATCGTCAATTTCTTCGAGCAGCTCATTGCTCGCGTCCGCGCCGTTCCTGGTGTCCAATCCGCCGGGCTCGTCACCGCGGCTCCGGGTGAAGGATGGGGCGGCGACCGCGTCATGAGCGTCGTGGAGCATCCGCCGCTGCCGCGCGGCAAGGTACCCGACGTGATGGTGCGTGGCGCCGAACCGGGCTACTTTTCGGCGATCGGTATCCCCCTGCTCCGCGGCCGGGTCTTTACCTCGGACGAGCGACTCGAGCGCGCTAATGTTGCTGTCATCAGCAAAACGGCTGCCCACGTTCTGTTTGGGGATGAAGACCCTGTCGGAAAACATCTTCACGATGACTCCGGTTCCGGGACCTGGCAGATAGTCGGCGTGGTCGGCGACACGCGCTGGACCATCGCCCAGCCGCCCGTCGCAACCTTGTACTGGCCGATCTACGGCAACAACTACAGCGTCGCCACGATCGTCGTTCGTGCTCCCCACAACGTCGAATCCCTAGCGCTTCCAGTGCAGAAGATCATCAACCAGTTCGATCCCGATCTCCCCGTCTCCAACGTCATGACGCTGGAGCAAGCGATCGGAAAATCGACTATCAACTCTGCATTCGATTCGATTCTTGTGCTCGCCTTCGCAACCATCGCACTGCTGCTCGCTGCTGCCGGGCTCTATGGCGTTCTGTCTTACCTCGTCACCCAGCGCACCACAGAAATCGGCATTCGCATCGCTCTCGGTGCACGGCGTATACAAATGGTTCGCCTCATGCTCGCCGACGGCTTGCGTCCAGCTCTCATGGGTCTTGCTGTTGGACTCGCGGCCAGCGTCGGCATCGTACGCTTCATTCGCTCCATGCTCTACGATACCGAGCCCCTCGATCCGGGGGTGTTCACCGCGGTAGCGCTGCTGCTGCTCGTGGTCGCGGCTCTCGCCTGCGTCATTCCTGCGTGGCGCGCTTCACGTCTCGATCCAATGCAGGCACTGCGCTCCGAGTAGCCGCTGCCCTTACGCGCCTTTCGCCTCGGTCTCACTGCGTGTATATCGGATCGCGTCCACCTTCGACTTCACGATCAGCCCCTCGCCCACCATTGCGTCCAGGTGTGGAATCAGCGCCGCAATCTGCTCTTCGGTGTCAATCACCGTCACCATCATCGGCGCGTCGCGCGACAGCTTCCACGGGCTCGCGCGATGAATCCGCGTGCTGCTCCCGTAGCCCTCAATCCCGCGATACACGATCGCATTGGCGACCCCTAGTTCCTGGCACTTCGTAACAATCGCTTCGTGCAGCGGCTTCCCCATCCACTTATCGGCCTCGCCGAAGTAAATGCGCAGCATCCGGGCTTCGAACTGCTCCTTCATCGCCACGCCTCCTTCACGGCTCACTCGTCTCCAGCTCCGCCGGACGCCAGGAATACTTCACGATGTCCACTTCCGACAGCACCACCAGCCCCTCCTGCACCATCTGCTCTACGACCGGCAAAAAAGCCTGCAGCTTCTCCTCTGTATCCACGACGGACAACATGATGGATGCGTCCTTTGACAGATGCTGCGGTTTTTCCTTGTGCGCCCGGCGGTGCGCACCATAGCCAAGCACGCCCTTATACACCGTCACCCCGGCAATATCGTTGGCCCGCATCGCCTGCACCAGAGCCTCATGCAGCGGCTTGTCCTGCCAGCGGTCCGATTCACCCACGTAGATGCGCATCAGCCGGCCCTTGCCCTCCATCTTCAGATGCTCCGGCGTTACCCGTGTCGCCCTGGACGACGTTGGCGCCTTCGCCACCATGGTCTCCTGCACTTCGATCAGTCCCGAGCCCGCCATCTCCTCCAGCTTGCCCAGCAGTTCGTTCACCTTCTCCCGCGTCTCAACGAACTCGATGCGAATCGGCAGCTTGTCCGAAACCTCCACCATGCTCGCCGCATGGAGGTGATGATCGGCGCCGAAGCCCGCGATGCCCTTCAGCACCGTCGCTCCGCTGACGCCGCGATAGAAAAGAAAATCCAAAATGGACGAATACGCCGAGGCGCCGTGATACCGCGCTCCTTCGTTCACCGTAATCGCCACCTTCAGCGCTTTGCCCGTCGTCAGCACGTTTCCTCCTCTGCGCGCACCTGCATCACAGCAACTCCGCGGCTGCCATCCCGCCCCACACGGCCGCGAGTCCCAGAATCAGACTTCCCACCGCATACAGCGCGGCTACCGGAAATCCGCCGGCCCGGAGCAGCGACATCGTTTCCCATTCGTAGGTCGAAAAGGTACTGTACGCCCCGACGAATCCCACGGGAACCAGATAACGCCATCCGGCACCGAACCCAGCTCGCTTTCCCAGCAGCGTCATCGCGAATCCAATCGCCGCGCACGCGGTCAGATTGATCGCGAGCGTCCCGTACGGAAACCGCGCCCCCCACCGGTCTGTCACCGTGGCGCCCACCCAATAGCGCGCGATCGATCCCAGTGCGCCACCCAGCGCAATCAGCAGATACTTTTGCAATCCCCCTCCTTACCGATTCACTGCTGTTGCAGCGAACCACGAGCCCGCCGGATACGCTGCGCAGACGCGCGCGTCCAGCGCACCGGATCTTCTTTTTGTCAGGGATCGCGCCGGGAAATAACTCCACGACAGGGTTCCCTGTCAGGAGTCATCATCTGTCCGGCTACGGAAGGACAGCGGTTAAGGCGAACTCCTTCGCCGCTTGATTGATTCCACTACATAGCAACCATGGAGCGGTGTCAAGACTACCCAGGAGCAGGGGAACCGCCGATGCCAGGTTTGGACTCGAAGGTGAAGATGCGCCACTTCACGCCGCCCCTCTCGCAGGAATCCAGGCGCACACCGTCGCCGGCAAAGGTGCGGACTGCATTTTCCCAAAAGCGGCAGCCAGCAGCGTTCACTTCCATCACTCGCACCTGCCATTGGCCCGGATGGCGCTGCCATAACTGATGTGCGACAACGGTGCCGACGGACTGCCGACGCCAGGCGCGCAGGACAAAAAACTCGGCAACATCCCAAACCGGTTTACTGCCCTCAGCGACTCGCTCCTGCCGGATCAGAACAAAACCCGCCCATCCGCCGTTCACGCGAACCAGGAATGGCGTTCGGTCTGGGTCCGACCAATAGAGGTCAAGATCCTTGTAGCCGAATCGCCCGTCGGGGCCGGGTTCGATGGGAAGAAATTCGCTGAAGTCGTGAGCGTACAGTTCCATGAAATTCGCCACGGTCGGCTGCTGCTCCGGCGTGGCCCGAACCAGTTCAATGCGCGGTGGCATTTTCCCTGGATCGTTCACCATTTCCCGTCAAAATCCCATGATGTTGTAGCCGCTGTCCACGTAGATCACCTCGCCGGTCACACCGCTGGCCAGGTCCGACGCCAGATAGACCGCCGTCTTCCCAACTTCGGTCTGCTCGGTGTTGCGGTGCAGCGGAGCTCGGTCCTCGTGGTACTTCAGCATGTCGCCCAGCGAGCCAATCCCGCGCGCGGCCAGCGTCTTGATTGGGCCGGCCGAGATTGCGTTCACCCGCACATTCTGCCTGCCCAGATCCCACGCCAGATACCGTACCGTCGCCTCCAGCGACGCCTTGGCCACACCCATCACCTTGTAGTGCGGCACCACCTTTTCCGCGCCGTAATACGTCAGCGTGATGATTGATCCGCCCTCGGTCATCAGCGGCGCCGCCCCACGGCTTAGCGCAATCAGCGAGTACACACTCACGTCATGCGCGATCCGGAACCCCTCCCGCGTCGTCTTCAGAAAATCGTTCTTCAGATCCTCCGGCGGAGCGAAAGCAATGGCGTGCACCAGCACATCCAGCTTGCCGTACTTTTCTTTGATCTGCGCAAAGACCTGCTCGATCTCGGCGTCGTTCGCCACGTCGCACTGGAACGGTTCCGCTCCGGGCAACTCCTCGATCAGCCCCAGCGCTTCGGACTTCATGCGCTCATTCTGATAGCTGATCGCCAGCTTCGCGCCCGCCTCATGCAGCTTGGTGGCAATCCCCCAGGCAATGCTGCGTTTGTTCGCCAGTCCAAAAACAGCCGCGACGCGGCCTTCCAAATTGAGCATGCGTCCTTGTGCTCCGCGAGAATCGTCGTCCGGCGCGAAACGCGACCACCGGCTTTGCAATTGTAAATGTGCAGCGAGAACCGAGAGTGCGGCGGTCCCTCACCCGCACTCGCAGCTGGATGACGCAGTCCACGTACGGCGTTCAGCGACCGGCTCTCCGGCCGCCGCCCGATAATAGCGCTGCTCCGGATACGCGCACGCGAGACACAGCCTCTCCCCGTGCGCGCTCCACAAAGCGCTCGTAGTTGATTCCTTCACCGCACCCGGCGCAGGTCACCCGCTCGCCTCTTGTATCCCGGCATCTCCTTCGGCCCAGCCTCGACCTCCACCCACTGCTCGCCAAAGAGTTCCCCATCGTCCAGCTCACGATAGGCCTTCATCTGCTGCTTGTTCTTGTCTGCGATCTCCGGATACAGCTCCTTTGCCCTTTGCTTCGACGAGTCCAGCGCCACAATCCGAACCGCGCGGCCCGTCGCCAGATCGACAAAGGTCGCCGCCATCTTGCCCCAGTCGCGGAACTTCAGCGCCCGCTTGCCCAGCCGGCACCCTGTCACCACCCCGATCGCGTCCGTCGCGCAGCGGTCGATTTCGATATAGGTCACCAGCCTCTTGCGATCCGTCCCGCGCGGCTCCGTGATTCCCAAACGTTGGCATCCGAGCATCGCCATCCGCACGCCCAGTACCTGTCCGGCGCAAAGATGCCCATGCGCAACCTCTGCCTGCTGCAGCAGTTCGTCGAGAGATTCCATGCAGCCATGCTATGCCTCTATCGCCCCTGGCGGCACCAGGCAGGGGCTCCCGGGCTATTGGCTACAGGCTCCGTTCAGTTCGGCTCGTCCGCGTCGTCTTCCACCAGCACCGCGGACGTTCCCACTAAATCAAAGCTCACGGTTGCGGCTCCCGTCACCTGAAAGCTGACTCGCAGGGGATCCCTTTGCCACACGGCTGGCGCGCAGACGGGGCTCGGATGATCCACCGCATCCCAGGCCGCGAGCTTTCTCGCCAACAGCGGCTTCCGCCCCTCCACCTGAGCCACCACCGCCATCAGTTGCTTGCCCGTCGAGTTGACTCCGCAGTAGGCCGCGTAGTCCCGAAACCAAACCCCCTCCGACACCGCCGGGTCGAAATCCGGGAGCCGCAGCGCCGCGACCTTGCCCGTCGTCCGATCCACCAGAATCCATGGGCCACGCTGCCATACCCAACGCTGCGCCTTCTCGGTGGGCAGAGCATCGTTCAGGCGCAGCGCCCGGCGCACGGCAAAGCTTCGCTCGGTCACGTCGTGGAGGTCTCCGGTGGTCCACTCCTTGACCTTCCCGTCCACGACCAGGGGGCGGACTTTCAGCTCTGTCTCATCCTTCTTTGCGCCGGCCGGATCGCTCTGCGCTGAATAGGGCTCGCGACGCCACGCGCCCAGAGCCACCACATGCGGTTTCGGCGCGCACCACGCCATCGCGGGCAGAAGCAGTCCCAACGCCACTAACCAGCCAGATTTATTCGGGATCATGTTTGCAGGCTAAGGAGAAACCTGCGCCTGCGACAGGTCACAGAAGTACTTCGGACCTAACGAACGGCGCTTGCGGGGGCTGCTGCAGCCGCGGAACTCACTGCATGCTGCTGCACCTCATCGGCCAGGACTCGTCCGCCGAGGTAGTGCCAGGCGGCCCATCCGCCACCCGCCAGCAGCAGGACCAGGACCGCTAATCCCGCCCGGCGGAACTTCTTCCCCTCGCGCCCTACAGGCTTTGGCCGCGTTTTCCCCACATTCTGGGCAAACGCCGACCAGTCACCTTCGGGATGCTCGTGTTCCTGGGCGGCAGCGACGAACCGCTCAACCCACACGGCCTCGTCGAGGCCGACGGTGCGAGCGTATCCCCGGACGATGCCCTTGCTTAAAATGCCACCAGGCAGCGCTTCGAACCGGTCGTTTTCTAATGCGGTGAGGTAACGGGTGATTACCTTGGTCTTCTCGCTGATGGTCTCCAGCGCGACACCCCGGGACTCACGTTCCCGCCGCAATTCCTCGCCAAAGTGCCCCACTTCAGGCTTCCTTCCAAGGGGATTGCCAGTACAAGATAAGGCCGACTATCGCAACAGGTCAAAGAAAATGCGTGCTCGCATTACCCTTTTGTGTTGCGGGGATCATAGTACCAAGGTAACTTCCTGTGGAAATCCCACCCTTGGGGAATACCCCTGCACCAAAATGGGTCATATCCCGCAGGGCATTACCCGCCCCATCAACTTCTGAGGTCCATCGTATCCCGGCACCCTCGCTTTGTTACCCTGTACCTTCCATCGGGTGAAAATTTCATCCAACCCTTCAGATGAACAAACTTGTTATCGGCAATATCCTGCATCGCCCGGTTCGTTCGGCTATCAGCGTGCTCGCCGTCGCGATCGAAGTCGTCATGATCCTGTGCATCGTGGCTGTCATGGTGGGCCAGGTGCAGGGCGCGGCGAATCAAACCGGCGGCATCGGCGCGGACATCATGGTTCGGCCGCCGAACGCCAGCAATTTCAGCGGCCTCAGCGATGCGGCGGTGCCGGCCAAGATTGCGCCGCAGGTGCTGGCGAAGCTGCCGCATGTTGCTGTCGCCTCTCCGGTCATCGCGAAGCTCACGACCAACGGCTCGGTGCAGACCATTTTCGGCATCGACTACGCCAGCTACAACGCGCTTCGTCCCTTCCGGTTTATCGCTGGCGGACCGCCCAACGGCGCTGATGACGCGATCGTGGACGACCTCTACGCGCGCAGCCACCATGCCCAGGTCGGACAGACGATCCAGGTGCTGAGTCACGACTTCCTCATCTCGGGCATTGTGGAGCACGGCAAAGGCAGCCGGGTCTTCGTGCCGATCCACACGCTGGGCGTGCTCAACGGGACGCCGGACAACGCCTCGATTTTCTATATCCGGACCGACGATCCGAAGAACCAGCAGGCTGTGATCGACGAGATCCAGCAGAATCCGGCCATGAGCACCTACCAGGTGCAGACGCTGGCCGAGTGGATGTCGATGATGACGCCAGATCACATGCCCGGGTTCAACATTGCCCTCAACGTCGTCATCGCATTGCCGTCATCGTTGGGTTCCTCGTCATCTTCCAGTCGATGTATACGGCGGTGATGGAGCGCACTCGGGAGATCGGCATCCTCAAGTCGATTGGCGCTTCGAAGCTCTACATCGTGAACCTTGTCCTTCGAGAAACGGTGCTGGTCGCCATTGCCGGCATTATTGTCGGCATCGCGGCTACCCAGAGCATCAAGCTCCTGATGGATGTGCGCTTCCCGACCATGACGTTCCTGCTGACCACGCACTGGCGGGTCTACGGAGCCGGCATTGCTCTGGTTGGGTCGGTGCTGGGGGCCATCTATCCAGCCTGGAAGGCGGCTCGCAAAGACCCCATCGACGCTCTTGCTTACGAATAGCGGCCGGGATCTTGTCCTTTTCGCGCTGGGACAGATTCGTACATGATTGATTCCATTGCCGTTGACGCTGGTTTACAAGCTCGACAACAGGCTATGTTCCTGAAGGCAGGGCACTTCGGAGGTGGGTAGGAGTGCCGCATTCGTGGTTGTGAATGCCGCATTCGTGCTCACGAACAAGGCAGCTGATTGCAATCAAGGCAGTTCGGTTCGTGGGCACGAGTGCTGCATTCGTGGCTGCGAGCGATTTGCGAATGCGAGGGCCAATCGGAGTTGTCAGGGAGCCTGTTCAGTCCATCATGGACTGAACCAAGGCCGCTTGTTCTTTTCGCCGGGGACAGGATTCGCAGATGATTGATTCCAAACGGGTTGGCTTGAGTTTACAAGCTTGACAACATGCTATCTTCCTGAGGGCAGGGCACTTCGGACGCGGGTACGAGTGCCGCATTCGTGGTTGTGAGTGCCGCATTCGTGGTCATGAACGAGGGAACTGATTGCAACCAGGGCACATCGGTTCGTGTGCATGCCATGCTGCAAGGGTGACCGCCAGTCCATTCCCAAAAGGGTCGTTTTTCAAAGAGCGAGGACGGAGCCGGCCTGAGCCGGTCGTTCAAAAGAAAAGCCCCGTTCGCTTTGGCGGACAGGGCTTCTCTTGCTTTTAGCGTAGGAGTTCTATGGGGTCAGGGCAAGGAAAATCGCAGGGGGTGAGGGTACGGAGGTACTGCGTTTTTATTCTCGCGATCTACCCCGCAACCTTGAATTGTGGGAGTGTCAGGCTTTGAATTCATCCCCTGGAGTGGGGGGGACATCGGGCACGCGCGAGAGGATTTCGCGCAGCTTATCGAGCGAACCGCGCTGGGCCCGCTCACGGAGGGATGCATCCCCTCGTCCCCCGCCTGGCCGAGAGTGGTCAGGCGGCTCAATCGCTTTCTTTCCTGAGTTCATTCAGAACCTCGGCGCGAGTCTTCAGGGGTTCCGTATGCAACCAGCGTGTGGAGGCATTCTACTTGTTCGTCAGAGCCTCGACTCCGGGCAGCTTTTTGCCTTCGAGAAATTCGAGGCTTGCGCCGCCGCCGGTGGAGATGTGCTTGATTTGGTCCGCGACTCCGGCTTGCTTCACAGCGGCGACCGAGTCTCCGCCGCCGACGATGGAGATGGCGTCCTGGTTCTCCGCGACTGCTTTGGCGATGGCGTTGGTTCCGACCGCAAATTTCGGGAACTCGAAGACGCCGGCCGGTCCGTTCCAGACAATGGTGCGAGCGCCGGCGACGACTTTCTCGAATCGCATGCGACGGACTTCGGCCCGATATCGAGGCCCTGCCAGTCCGCAGGGAAGTTCTTGCTGGTGTCCCACGGTTGGGTTTTGGCATCATTGGAGAAGCTGTCGGCGAGGACGTTGTCGACCGGGAGCAGCAGCTCGATGCCCAGGGCCTTCGCCTTTTTCAGGGCCTGGCCCGCCATCTCAATTCTGTCTTCTTCGACCAGCGACTTGCCCGTGGTGACACCGAGGGCGCGCTGGAAGGTGTAGGCCATGCCGCCGACGATGACCAGCGTGTTCACTTTGTCGAGGAGGTTATTGATGACGTCGATTTTGCCGGAGATCTTCGATCCGCCGAGGATGGCCACAAACGGCCGCGCCGGAGACTCAAGCGCCTTGCCCAGGTAGGTAAGTTCTTTCTCCATCAGCAGGCCGGCTGCGACTCTGCTTCACGAAGTGGGTGATGCCCTCGGTGGAAGCATGCGCGCGGTGCGCCGAGCCGAAGGCGTCGTTCACGTAGAGGTCGCAGAGCGAGGCCAGCTTCTTTGAAAACTCGGGATCATTGGCTTCTTCTTCCGGATGGAAGCGCAGGTTTTCGAGCAGCAGGACCTGACCGGATTCGAGCTGGCGGGCCATTTCCTTCGCGATGTCGCCGATGCAGTCGGGGGCGAAGCCGACGTTGGTCTTTTCGCCCAGGCGATGATCGAGCAACGTGCGCAGGCGATCGACGACGGGGCGCAGGCTGTATTTGAGGTTGACTTTGCCCTTGGGCCGGCCCAGGTGCGAGGCGAGGATCAGCTTCGCTTTGTGTTTCAGCGCGTACTCGATGGTCGGGCAGCGTCTCTTTGATGCGGGTGTCGTCGGTGATCTCCGCGCCGTCCTCGGTGAGGGGCACGTTGAAATCCACGCGCATGAAGACATGCTTGTGCGCCAGGTCCAGGTCGCGAATCGATAGCTTGGTCATAACTCCCTCAGTCTCCAGTGCGCTCGCCATTTTACCCACTCCTGTTGGATTTTTATTCGTGCGGGAACGAATGCACCACCGCGTCGGCTTCGATCTCGACCCGCCAGGTGGGCTGTAACAGTCCGGCGACCACGACCATGGTGGCTGCGGGACGGATGGTCCCGAAAAATTCGCCGTGGGCCTTGCCGATGGCTTCCCAGTCATCGACGTGGGTAATGTACATGCGGGTGCGGACCACATCGTCGAGGCGCGCTCCGGCCTTCTCCAGTGTGCCGCGAATGATTTCCAGAATGTGGCGGGTCTGGGTCGCCGCGTCCGCAAGATCGGCGCCCACCGGCCCTGTGCCTGAAACGTAAACCGTCTGCCCCGCACGGACGGCGCGCGAGAATCCTATGACCGGTTCGTAGGGAGATGTGCCCGGAATATTCTGCCGCATGGAACCTCCAGTTGCGTGGGGCTCCCGTCAAGGAGCCCCACACTCGCGCAGCAGTTGAACTACAGACCCTTCTTCTCGAGGAAGAGAATCAGGTCGCGTACACGGCAGGAGTAACCCCACTCGTTGTCGTACCAGCTGATGACTTTGGCCATGTTGCCGACGACCTTGGTCAGCGGCGCGTCGACGATCGACGAGAGCGGATTGCCCTTGAAGTCGCTCGACACCAGCTCGTTCGAATCAACGCCGAGGATGCCCTTCAGCTCGCCGTCCGCCGCAGCCTTGAACGCGGCGTTGATGGTGTCCTTCGTGATCGGCTTTTCCGCCAGGAAGGTCAGATCGACCACCGAGACGTTGGGCGTGGGGACGCGAATGGCGAACCCGTCGAGCTTGCCTTCGACTTCAGGAATGACCAGCTTGAGCGCCTTGGCTGCGCCGGTCGACGTTGGAATCATCGACAGAGCGGCTGCGCGGGCGCGCCGGAGGTCCTTATGCGGGAAGTCCAGAATGACCTGGTCGTTGGTGTAGCTGTGGATGGTGGTCATGATGCCGGAGACGATGCCGAACTTCTCGACCAGCACCTTGACGACCGGCGCCAGGCAGTTGGTGGTGCACGAGGCGTTCGAGATGACGTTGTGCTTCGCCGGATCGTACTTCTTCTCGTTGACGCCGAGGACGACCGTGAGGTCTTCGTTGGTGGCGGGAGCCGAGATGATGACCTTCTTCACGGGGCCACGGAGATGCGCCTTGGCTTTGGTGGCATCGGTAAAGTGGCCGGTGGATTCGACTACGATCTGGGCGCCGACCGAATCCCACGCCAGGAGGGCGGGGTCCTTCTGCGCAAAAACCTTGATCTTCTTGCCGTCGATCGAGATGAAGTCGTCGCCCGCGATGATCTCGTTCTTGAGATTGCCAAGGATCGAGTCGTACTTGAGCAGATGGGCCAGCGTTGCGGGGCTGGTCAGATCGTTGACTGCTACAAAATCGATGTCCGGATTTCCGAGGGATGCGCGCAGCACGTTCCGCCCAATGCGCCCGAACCCGTTGATGCCAACTTTGACGGCCATAGAAAATCGTCTCCTTGCCTCAATTTTTCAGCATGTGTGCCAGAACTGGCGGTGATCCGGATCACTCTGATTCTTAACGTCAAAAACGCCCGGAACCGCCCATTTATCGATGCTAGCACCGTAGTCAATGGAAAAGTGAATTCAGGCCTGGATGCGGAGAAATTCAGGGAACCAACGTCACGTTGGCGGCCGGCCAGGGCGGGTTCGGCAGGGTTTTTCGGCGCGCCTTCTCGCACGGATGTCACGTGACTTTCACAGAAAAGAGTGTTCCCACAGGTACATAGCACCACTGGGCGTTTGCCCCGCGTGAGGGACTGTGTTACACCCTGGATATGCGCCTGTGGTTGCGCGATCGCATGAGACGACGCTCGAAGCGTGGGCCCAATACTTCGGAGTCCACTGGAAAAATCGGCCAGGAATTGCCTCAGAATCAGCTGGCTCCCCTGCAACCTTCGTATAGCGGCGGTCCGCCGCCCGACGCGCCGGAGGAACATCCGGAGCCGGCACCTGTTTCGAAAGCTGCGAAGCCGGTTGCGGCCAAAGCTTCCGCGGAAGTCGCAGCAGCACCGGTCCGCGCTCTCGAAGCCGCGGCTGAGCCGGTTGGGAAGATGGTGGTCGAAACCCAGCCTGAATTGCTCTCGACGCCGCCGCCCGAGCCATTGGCGGGCGCGAAGGGCGCTCGCGGATTTGTGGTGCTGACCATTGGATTACCGGGTTCGGGGAAAACGACCTGGTTCAAACGTCGCGGCGTTACCCCGCTTTCGAGCGACCTGCTTCGCTCGCTGCTGTTTGACGATATCGCCGAGCAGCGGTGGCAGGGGCTGGTCTTCTCGACGCTGCGCTCGCTGCTGCGGGCGAGGCTGATCGCGAAGATGCCGTGGAATTATGTGGACGCGACGAACCTATCGCCCCATGAGCGCCGCCAGTGGATCAAGATGGCCAAAAGCTTTGGGTACGACGTTCAGGCGGTATTTTTCGACGTGCCTCTCGAGGTGTGCATGGAGCGGAATCGGCGGCGCGAGCGGACGGTTTCGGACGATGTGATGAAGAAGATGGCGGAACGGCTGCGGCCGCCGGATTTCAAGGAAGGGTTCTCGAAGATCACGGTGGTGCGGGTGAAGGGTGCTGCGGCGGGCGGCGGCGCGACGGCTGCCGGCGAGGAAGAGTAGTCACAGCGCGCCCGAGGATAGCGACGGAATGCGCGGTGCCTGGCACCTCTGCACAAATCGTCGGTTGCTTTTCGTGCTCAGAGCGTGACGACGCTCAGACCTGGAATCGCCTGAAAATGGCGCGTGTTGAGGGTGGCGACGCCGAAGCCCAGATGGATGGCGGTCGCCCCGATTATCAGGTCCTCCATGGCGATGGAGATTCCTTTGGCTGCCTGTTCGCCCTCGATCCGGCCGGCAAGCTGCGCGATCTCCAGCGAAACAGGATGAACGATCATGTCGCGAGTCAATTCTCCGGCGAACGCAATCCGCCGCGCACGGTCCGCTTCCGTTTTGGCTCGGTAGATTCCGTGCGTCAGTTCGATGATGCTGATTGCGGACAGCGCGCTCTCTGCATCCCCACACGCGCCGAACACGTCTTCAATGACCTGGCTTAAGGACCGCCCTCGTCGCTCGCCAGCGATCAGAATGCTGGAATCCAGGATCAGACCCAAGAGGTTAGTCCCACGCAGACGTGTCCCGGGGCTTCCTGTTGCGGATGATCTCTTCCAGGTCCGCGGCGAATTCTGCATCCATCACCGGCTCGTTTCCCAGTTCCTCAGCATGCTTCTTCGCCAGAGCGATGGATTCCGACAGCAGCCGACCTTTAGGTTCGGCAGCCACCCGAAGGACAACGGAGGGCGCCGCTTCCTTTTCGATCACGATCTCCTCGCCAGCACGCACCCGAGCCAGCAAGGCGGGAAGATCGCGAGCTGCTTCCGCCTCCGGGATGTGAACCGTAGCCATACGGACGATGATACCCCGATTCCTCCGCGGTAGCCGCTACACGCTATTCCCTGACCGCCCTGCTTGTCTCCGTCCGGCTTGGTCCCCGACCGTCTTCAGGCGCAAAAACGAAGGCCCGGATTCCTGATGGAATCCGGGCCTTGTATTTTGTTCAGGCAAAAGCTTATTCGCGATCGCCACCGTGGAAATTGAACAGATCGAACATATCCCCAATCGCCGGGCTGTTGACCGGCACGTAAGGATCGTCGGAGTTCACGACCGGGTTCGGGAAGTTGTCCCGGCTCCGGCGGGTTACCGTTTCCAGTCCCCAGTTGCGCTCGATGAACTTCAGGATTGAGACGTGGTCGGTGTACTCGTGCGAGATGCGGCCGCCTTTGGAGTACTTCGAGACGACGATCATGGGGATGCGCGTACCGTCGCCGAAGAAGTCCAGCGGCTGCACGTAGCCGGAATCGTAGTAGCCGCCGCCTTCGTCGAAGGTGATGAAGATGGCGGTGTCCTTCCACAGCGAAGGATTATTCTTCACCGCATCGACGATCTTTTTCGTGAACCCTTCAAACAGGTCGAGCTTCGAGGACGCCGGGTGGCCGTCGACCAGACCGCTGGGCTTGACGAAGGAAACCGCCGGCAGCGAGCCGTTCCGGATATCGCTGTAGAGGTCCTCCGTGTCCTGGATGTGCTCCGCACGCACCTGGGGGTGGGCCATGATCGAGGTGTCGTACTGGAAGGGATTGCAGATGGTGCAGTACTCGTCGGTGTTCTTGCCGATGGCGCTGTAGTTGAGCTGATAAGGATCGTTGACGTAGTTGTTCCACTGATCGCCGTAATACTTCCAGGAGATGTCGGCCTTGATCATGACGTCGCCGATGCTGCGCAGCGGAGACGGCGGAACGGTGAATACGGTATTGGCGGGATTGGTATCGGTAAAGGCGTTGTTGCCGTTGCCGAAGTAGCCGGGGTTGTAGTTATTCAGCAGGTAGTAGTGGCCCTTTTCGCAGCGCGGGTTGATCGGCGTGGGCAGCGACTTGAGATAGCTGACGATGGGCGCAACGCCGGGCTGGGAAAGATCGGAGCAGTCGGAGTAGGAACCGCCGCCGAACGATGCCGCTCCGAACGAACCGCCGCCGTAGCCATCCTGGGTGTACCAGTTATTGGTTCCGGGGGCGGGGTTGGGATTCTCGACTTCATCCACGACGCCAGCATTCGGCGTGCCGGTTGCTACCTCCTGGTTGTGGGGCGGCGGCGCGGCGTGGCCCTTGCCGTCGGTGAAGTAAATGGCGTCGCCGTGACCGAGCATGATGTGGTTGGCGCCTGTGCCACCGTTCACGGACTGATGGAAGTTGTCGCTCATTGAATAGTTGTCGGCGAGTTGCTTCAAATAGGGCGCGTCCCCGTTCTGGACGTTGTAAAAGCCCATGGCCGTCGAGCCTTCACCGGTGGTGATGTCGGAAGGGGAATAGTTGGTGTTGAAGTTGGCGGGTTGGGGAATGCCATTCGCTCCGGCTCCGACCGTGGTCTCGACCCAGGGAAACAGCTGCGCGTCGCAGCCTGAGGGATTGGCTGGCGTGGACAAGTCCGCGTTGCAATCCAGTTGCTGCCACATCTGATAGAAGCGATGCACCGGGCTCGCGGAGTAGGAGTTGTAGGTAAAGGCGCCGCCGTTGGTCAGCTGGAACGGTCCGGTGGCAAGGGCGTTCACATTGGTGATGCGCGCATCGGGCGTCGCCGACGTCTGTCCGGTTCCGCCCGTGACCAGGTACCCGTAATAATCAGCAGGCAGACCATTCTCGGACTGCTTTGCCAGCTTCAGGTTGTCGTTGGTGACAAACGAATCTTTCGGTCCACCTACCAGCGGCGAGGGCAGCACGTTATCGGGAAAGGCGGTCTTGGTGGGGCTCAGCAGAAACGCGTCGGGAGCTTCGTCGAACGCAGCCGACTGCTCGGCTTTGGAGAAATTCGGGCCTGGGGTGCCGTCCGCTTTCACGATGCCTTCGGACAGCAGATTCCAGACGGACTCACCCTTCTTCGGGACATACGTAGCGAAGACGTGGTCGAAGCTGCGGTTTTCACCGATGATCACGATGACGTGTTTGATGGGTGAGGCTGTGTCGCGGTCTCGCCCGCTGTCGTCCTGCGCATAGGCGCTGGTGAAGCTTGTGCCGATGGCCAATTGGAAGATTGCGGCGGTGATCAAACCGGTCCGCAATCCTCGCCTGGCCGTGGATACCAACTGCTCAACGTTCATGCTGCCTCCTGGGGTTGAGGCTTGCGCCGTCAACTCGGAGAGCATAAGAGAACGACCCATCGATCTGGGTGCGTGTTCGATAGATGCCCGATCAATTTCGCGTAAAAACATCCGCAGCGCAAAAGAGTTGTCTCGGGCGGTAAAACTTCATCAGAACTTCAAGCAAACTCAGCGCGGGTTCGGCGACGATGCCTTCTCTGTTCGATGGACGCTGCTTGTTGCTGTGACGCTGGTCGACGGCTGTGGATCGACGCGGATGGTTCCCATCATGCCTTTGTCTTCGTGTTCGAGCAGATGGCAGTGATAGGGGAAGGTTCCCACCGTGTTGGGATCGCGGAAGTCCATGCGAATCCGGATACTCGGATAACTGAGCAGTCGGCCATCGTAGTAGGGAACGTTGACCGTGTCGCGCAGGAAATTCTCCTGGACGGGCCGGCCCATGTAATCCAGCAAGAGGAAATGCAGCTGGTGGATGTGAAAGGCGTGCAGCTCCCGGGAGCGGTTTTCGATGATCCAGTCCTCGACGGTCCCTTGCTGTGCCACCATGTTCGGCTCGGTGGCATGCATGTCGAACATCTTTGGAGTCTGGCCTTCCTCGGTGATATAGAACTCGACCGCCGAGGTGGGATCGTTCGGATCGACCAGCTTCTCGGAGAAATAGAGATGCCGGACCCGGACCGGCGCTACATCCCCGAGCCATGCCTCGCGCGGGGGCGACAGCGGCTGTGGAGCGGCCTGCAGCTTGGACACCGGTTCCGGCGCATCAGGAGAGGCCACCACTTTCGCCAGCATTCGATTCGGATCGTTCTCGCCGCCGGGTCCGGTGTCGACGGTTCGCGTGACCAGCAATCCGGCCTCGCCCTCCGCGGGTCCCTGCACGATGAACTCGACGCGCGCGCCGGGTGGAATTCCGAGATGCGTTTGCCAGTCGATGTCGGCACCGTCGCCGGCTGGAGCATAGGCGCCCAGCGCAACTCCATCCATGGCGACCAGGCCCAGGGACTGGGGAACACGGTTGTAGAGCACGGCGAGATTCAGATAGGTGAGGGCCGATGCGTTGAGCACGCGCCACAACTGCTTCTCCCCCGGCCGGATGGCAATCGTTGCCGGTGGATAGTCCGGGTAGGGCACAGGGACGTAATTGATGGAGAGATCCTTGGCGGGCTTGCCGAATCCGGTGCCGTTGTTGGCCGCGTCGCCATCGCGATCCACCATGAACGGCGGCACGACCGGCTCGGACTTCGACGGCGGCGCGTTCGGGTGCATCAGGTCTTCGTCGCGGATGATGAACACGCGTTCGGGAAGTCCGGCTGCTTCGTGGTTCGCGCGCTCGATACCCTCGACGATCAGCGCGCCGGACGCGCCGCCCAGCAACTGCGGCTTGCCGAATCCATGAATGTGGGGGTGATACCAATACAGGCCGGGAGGCTCGTCGTCCGGCACCGTGAACCGGTAGTCGAACGATCCGCCGGGCTCCACCGATGTCTTGAGAACATCGTCTTCATGGCAGGTGGGCGGAATCGTGAGGCCGTGAAAGTGCAGGTTCGCGGCGTCAGCTCCCATCGCCATGGTCTCGGTACATAATTCGACTCCTGGCGGCGCTGCCATCGCGCTCGGCGTGGAACCGGCCAGCGGCTTCATCGCGTTTTTCAGATGGATGACGACCTGGTCGCCTGGGTGCATGCGGAGGTTGGGCGACTCGTGCCCGGCTTCGTCGACAAAGCAGGTGCGGATCCGGCCGTCCGGCTCCTTTTCATTTTTCGCGGTCAGCGTGACTTCAAGAACGCCGTTGGTACTGCGCAGGTCGGCGGGCTCACCGACGATGCTGCCCACGTCGGGACGCGGGCATAGGTCCGGCGCGCTGGATTGCGCGCGCGCGGGCGAGCGACCCGCTGCGATCAAAACCAGGCACGCCGCCATCGATTGGGCGAAGCCCCACGAAAAACCCGGCAAGCGGGAACCTTCTCCCACAGTGAACGGCATGACATACCCTGGCTCCATGCTTGCAACAGGGGCGCGCGGGAACATCAACATCCGATGAATAGAAACGGGGGGCGCGGTCCTGGAATCTTGCCTACGCGGCCTTTCCGATGCTGTGCAGCTCCTGCATTTCTTTTTCAGGAATTGCGATTTGCGCTGCCGCGAGATTTTCGCGCAGATGTCCGACCGAGGAAGTGCCGGGGATCAGCAGGATATTCGGTGAGCGGTGCAGGAGCCACGCCAGCGCTACCTGCATGGGCGTTGCTCCCAGGCGCGTCGCGACGTCGTTCAGTGTCGACGACTGCAGCGGCGTGAATCCACCCAGTGGGAAGTACGGGACATAGGGAATGGCTTTTGCCGCCAGCGCCGCGATGAGGTCATCGTCCCAACGCAGCGCGAGGTTGTAGAGGTTCTGCACGCTGACCACCGGCGCGATGCTCTCTGCCTCTTTCAGTTGCGCCGCCGTCACATGGCTCACGCCCAGATGGCGGATGAGTCCCTGGCGCTGCAGTTCCGCCAGGGTCTCGAACTGCTCGGCGATCGATCCCTCCTGCGGCCGCTCGAGTCCGAAGGCACGGAGGTTCACCACATCCAGCACATCGAGGCCGAGATTGCGCAGGTTGTCATGGACGCCCTGGCGCAGCTCCGCCGGGCTTCGCGCCGGGAGCCACGAACCGTCATCGCCGCGTTTTGCGCCTACCTTGGTCACGATCGTGAGTCCTTTATAAGGATGGAGCGCCTCGCGCAGGATCTG
Organism: uncultured Acidobacteriaceae bacterium; assembly: GCA_963705765.1. GTDB lineage: Bacteria > Acidobacteriota > Terriglobia > Terriglobales > Acidobacteriaceae > Palsa-343. Next base: position 65,167 of record CAVPKU010000030.1, read on the forward strand.
ATTTGTCACATGAGGTCCGTAGAAATCGCTGGTGTCGATGTGGTTGACGCCCGACGCGACCGCCTCGCGGAGGACCGCCACTGCCGCTGAACGATCCTTTGGCGGGCCGAATACTCCCGGACCGGCCAGCTGCATGGCTCCATAGCCCATCCGATGGACGGTCACGCTGGTTCCTGGCAGGGTGAAGGCTCCGCCTAGTTTCTTTGCATCCGCTGTATTCACGTTGGTCATCTTTCCTCCTGCGACTCGCACAAGCCGCATGATAAACAGATGAAGGAACCTTCAGTTTCGGAGTTCGCATTTGCCGACCGCTGTTAAGCCTGCGCTGCACCCGCGAAAGACGCCCGTCCAGGCTCGTTCTGCCGTCACGGTGGACGCGATTCTGGACGCTACCCTTCAGGTTCTGGTCGCCTGCGGCAAGGAGCGGCTGACGACAACCCTGGTGGCGCGCCGCGCCGGGGTTTCTGTGGGCACGCTGTATCAATACTTCCCGAACAAGAGCGCGCTGCTGCAGGCGGCGCTCCGCCGCCACATGGAGGAGATTCGCCAGGCCATCGACCATGCGTGCGAACACTACCGGGGCGCCGGGCTGCTGGAGATGAGTAGCTGTCTGATCGATTCTTACCTTGCCGCCAAGATGCGCAGCGTGAAAACCAGCGCCGCGCTCTACGCTGTCAGCTCCGACGTTGAGGGTCTCGCCATTGTCCGAGCGGTGAGCGCTCGCTCTCTGCGCTCCATCGCTTCGCTGTTTGCGACTGCCAAAGAAGGCCTCACCAAGGATCCGGAGATTGTCGCGTCTGTTGTGACGGCGGCGCTGAACGGCATTTCCCGTAAAGTGCTCGAATCGAAATCACCCGAGCGCGAGATGGATATTCTTCGCGACGAGCTGCTTGTTCTGGTCCACAGCTACCTGCGCACGTGCGCTGAGTTGGGATGACTGGACCGCGGCGCTACAGCGAGTCGTAGACCAGGGCCACAAACGTCGCAGGCTGGATGCTGCCCTTCCCCCACTGCGCATCGAGATCCGCCGTCGGCTTCGCGGCCACTGCGTCCTCGACGGTCTTGCCCTGAGCCTTCAGCTTCTCCACGCGATCAGCCACCGTCACCAGCATCTGGCGATAGCCCTGCAGTGCGGCCTTGTCGCCCAGTTGCCCGTGCCCGGGAACAATCTTCGTGCGCTGATCCGCGAGCGCCAGCGCCTGGTCGACTCCGCGAATCATTCCGTTGATCGAGCCACCCGACCCAATGTCGATCAGCGGATACATTCCGTTGAACCAGATATCTCCGGTGTGGATGACATTGCCTTTGTTGAAGTGGATGAAGATGTCGGAGTCAGTATGCGCCTCCGGAGTGTGGACGAGGTCGAGCTGATCGTTGTTGACCCAAAGCGTCTCGGTCTCCGGAAAGGTCTGTTGCGGTAACCCCGCATCCGGCGCGGCGGGAAACTGCGCGGCGTAGGTCTGAATCGTCTGCGGTTTCAAGAGGCGCGACCGGGTGTTCTCATGCGCGACGATGAACGCGCCTTCCAGGTGAAGCGATGCATTGCCGTCGGTGTGATCGAAGTGAAAATGGGTATTGATCAGCTGCTTCAGCTTGTGTTCGTCCAGCCTGGCGAGCGCGTCGAGCAGATGGGGCGTGCCCGTCGAAATCTGCGAATCGATCACCAGCTTGCCATCGGGCCCGACCTGGCAGACGACATTTCCGCCCACGCCCTGCAACAGGAAGATGGTGTCGGTCAGCTTCGTGGTTTTGATGGTTTCTTTCGCCGCGGCGGTGCGCAGTTGCTGCGCCAGATCGGGATTGGGCTGCACGGCGGGATCGGTACTGACAGGCACTGCGCCTGGCCCCTGACCGGCCGCAGCCTGCGCCAGCATATTGCCGCGCGTCAGCCACGCGGCTGCCGTCATGCCGGAACCAATCAGAAAATGGCGGCGTGTCTTCATCGGCTGAACGCCTACAGAAGCCCGGGCGGCAGGTTCAGGCCGCCGAGCAAACCCTGCATGTTGGACTTGACGATTTCGTCCGCGCGCCGGCCCGCCTCGTTGAAAGCGGCTGCGATCAGATCCTCCAGCATCTCCAGATCCGTAGTTGGCCCGGTGAGACTGCTCACGGCAGCCGGATCGATGCTCACCTTCAGGACTTCTTTTTTGCCGTTCATCTTCACCGTGACCGCGCCGCCTCCTGACGACGCCTCCACGACGGTCGCAGCCAGCTTTTGCTGGATCTGCTCCTGCATTTGTTTGGCCTGACCCAGCATTTCCTGAAGCTTCAGAGGATTGAACATCGATCGTTGTGTCTTTCTCTTTTGGTTTTTGTTTTGCTATGCGTCAGTGCGTGTCGCGCAAATCCAGCACGCTGCGAATATCCGCGTTGAAGAGCTCCTGGGTCTTCTTCACGAGCGGATTCTCCATCGCGGCCGACTGAGCGCTTCCCGTAATCGGCGTCGCCTTGCCTGGCCCATTCGTTCCGTTGGTCCCGTTCTCGCCTGGGACAAACGCGATCTTCTGCGTTGCTCCCAGGGCCTTCATGGTCTTCCTGACGATCGCCTCGGCCTCCGCGTTCACGGTCAGCGCGAGCATCGTCTTGCGCACGGCCAGCTCCACCTGGATCGCATTGCCCTGCTCGGTCCAGTTGCCCTGGTGGATCAGGTTCGCCGCCGTTTCATGTCCCGCGTTCGCGAGCGCGGCAACCACCGCCTCGCGAATCTGATCCAGATCCGGCGCTGCATCCGGCGCGCTGGCCGCAGCCAGTGCCAGCGCTCCTTCCGTCGACTCACCCAGCGGCTCCGCTATGCCCACCGTCGCCGGCGGCTTCGGTTCCGCGGTAGACACCGTTACGGAATAAGATGCCTTTCCCTCCGTCGCCGCGCGCGCAACACTTTCGGCCGGTGACAACCCTCGCGCTGCCGGCTCGGAAGTGCGCTCGGAATTTCTGTCCGGCTCGGGCGCGCTCTCGCCGCGCACTTTGCGATCCCGATCCGTCTCGAAGGGCGAAGGCCGCGGCGCACTGGGAGCGGTGGCGCGCACCTGCCCGGCTACAGGCACTGAGCTTCCCGCGCTTCTCGCTCCGGGACCAGATCCCGATCCGCCTGCGCCCTGTGCCTTGTACCCTGTGCCCTGCACGGCGGGGGCGCCACTTAAAATTTCTTCGATGGGCAGCAGCCGCTGCAGATGCACAAGCTTCACCAACCCCAGTTCCAGATGGAAGCGCTGCTCCTGCCGGTAATTCAGATCATCGAAGGTGCGCAGCATGACCTGCAGGAACCGCGTCAGGTCCTCTTCGCTGAAGAGCATTGCTGAACGCGCAGCGCGCGCCCGCTCGTCGGCGGAAATTTGCAGCAGGTCGGTGTTCTCGCCGCCCACCCTGGCCATCAGGGCATTGCGCAGGTAGCGCACGAACTGCCGCGCCAGCGCCGAGGGGCTGTTGCCCGCGTTCAGCAGCGTGTTCAGTTCCTCGACCACTGCTGCGGTTTGGCCCTGGCTAATCCGCTCCATGAGCCGTTCGAACACGGTGTTCGGCACCGAGCCCATCAGCTCGCGAATCTGGTCGGATTGCAGGTGGGCTTTGCCATTGACCAGCGGAGCCGACGCAATCGCCTGATCCATGATGGAGAGCGCATCGCGCATGGAGCCGTCGCCTGCTTCGGCGAGCAGCGCGAGGGCAGCGTCCTCAGCATCGATTTGCTCCTCGCCCGCAATGGTCTTCAGCTGGATGAGGATGTCGTCGTATTTCACGGCATGAAAGCTGAAATGCTGGCAGCGCGAGCGGATGGTCTGGGGGATATCCTCCGGCTGCGTGGTCGCCATCATGAAGATGACGTGATCCGGCGGCTCTTCCAGGGTTTTCAGCAGCGCGTTGAAGGCGGCGTCGGTGATCTGGTGCGCCTCGTCGAGGATCCATATCTTGTATTTGTCGCGCGCCGGCCGGTAGCGCGCCGCCTCACGCAGCTCGCGGACTTCGTCGATGCCGCGGTTGGTTGCTGCGTCGATCTCCAGCACATCGACCGCGTTGCCCGCGCGAATTTCTGTGCAGGAGTCGCAGACGCCGCACGGTTCCTGGGTCGGGCGCTTCGGATCACCGACCGCGGTGCGACAGTTCAGCGCCTGGGCCAGGATTCTCGCGATGGTGGTTTTCCCGATGCCCCGATGGCCGGAAAAGATATAGCCGTGCGCGATGCGCCCCTGATCCAGCGCGTTGAGGAGCGTGCGCGTGACGTGCTCCTGTCCGGCGACGTCGGCAAATTTCTGGGGACGGTATTTGCGTGCGAGAACCTGGTAGGCCATTCCGAATGCTTGATTGTATCGCCTGGAGGTGGCCAGGGTTTCCAGAACCTGGAAGAGCGCGAGGCCGGAGACGCGGGCAGTTAGTTCTGCGAATTCCTGCTCAGAAGGTCGATGACTCGAGTGCCGCCTCGGGTCGCCGGCGGAGCCAGTGCCGCAATGCCGCCGTCAAGAGTTACCAGATGAGCTTTATGCCGTATTGCAAGCCCCAGCAGGTATGCATCCGTAATCTGTCGATACCCTTGAAGTCGCCCGCTGCATGGGGCAATCGAGGTCAACAGGTCGACGTCATCATGCCAGGACACATGACCGGGCTGCTTGAGATTGGTCGCCAGCACATGGAGGGCCTCGCTGACACGCAGCGCTCCGGGCGTAGCGCTCGGATTGGACAGCAAGCGAACACACCCCGCCTCAGTGATCGGGCAGGTTGCCCAGCGCTTCCTTCCAGTTGTCAAAAACCAGGTCCTGACAACCGAATGATGTTCCTGGCGAGGCCACATCAGCGCCAGCAACGCATTCACATCGAGCAGGAACGCCGGGCCTACCATTCATCTTCCGCTTCGAGCAGGCGTTTTGTTGTCAGAATCGGAGTGTCTTCCGGCAGAACAGGCAGATAGAGTCCGTCGACGCATTTCAGCGTCAGGGGCCGAGAAATCCCCCGTCGAATAAGGTCGCTCGCGGCTTTGCCGACGCTCATTTTGCGCTGCTCCGCGTATTCTTTCACTTGTTCGAGCACGTCGTCATCAATCGCCAAGGTGGTGCGCATGGTGCTACTATGATGCCACTCTTGAAGAGTGATGTCAACCTGACCGGTTTAGCATCACCAACCCATTGTGATGATTAACACGCTTCACTACCGTCTCGCCACGCCCGCCGACATTCCTCACCTCGGCGCGCTCATTGAGGCTTCGATCCGCGGTCTTCAGGCCGGCGACTACTCCCCGACCCAGATCGAACAGGCCATTGGCACGTGGCTTGGGCTCGATACGCGACTGGTCGCCGACCAGACTTACTTCGCGGTTGAGGTCCCGGTTGACGCCAACCCCGATGGCCTGCCCACCATCGGCAATCTCGCCGCGTGCGGCGGATGGTCGCGCCGCAAGACACCGTACGGCTCCGACCATCGGCCCGGTCGCGATGATTCGTTCCTCGACCCGGGCACCGACGCCGCTAAGATTCGCGCCTTCTTCGTTCACCCTGCCTGGGCACGGAGGGGCATTGGCTCCCGCATTCTGGAGTTGTGCGAGCAGGCTGCGCAGGCCGAGGGCTTCGCGCGCTTTGAAATGGGTGCGACTCTGACCGGCATCCCGCTCTATCGGCGCCATGGCTATGTCGAGCAGGAACGGGTCGAGCTTCCGCTGGCCAACGGGGAAACCCTCCCCATTGTGAGGATGACGAAACAGATGTGATCGGGAAATAGCGGCGCCAGGAAATTCTGCCGTTACCGGGATTTCAATCGGCCCTTGCGCCCGGCGCTACGTCCGCGCTCAGCGGTCTTTTTCGCTGCCCGCCTGGCCGCCCGCGCCCGCTTCTTGATCTCCTCCGGCGCGTACATGCTCTTTCGGCAGCTCTTTGACCCGCAGTTGCAGCGCGCCTCATCCTCATCGCCGTCGTAGAGGAAATAGTCGTAGACCAGTTCTTCGCCGGCTTTGATGTTGCGGATCGCCATGATCCACACGCGCCCGTCGATCTCCTCGGTCTCGCAGTTCGGCTCGCAGGAGTGGTTCAGGAACATGGCTGTGCCATGGCCGTCGATGACGGTCCGGCCATCTCCCACCCCAAACAGGTAGGTGGTTGGCGAGTTTTCGTACTTCTCGTCGGCCTCGTCTTTGGGAATGCGCGGACCGGTGTATTCCACCACCCGCGCGCCTTTGCGGATGGGCGCCATGGTGTAGCAGCCCGCTGCGTGAATGGCCGAAGAGCGAATGATCAGACTCATCTCCACCACAATACCAATCCCGGAACCGTCCTTCGCACCGATTTCGGCGTCTAATAGAGGAGTTATGCTGCGCCCCTCCCTCATCGTCGGCTTCGTCGCTCTCCTGGCCCTGCCGCTCCCGGTTCAACGGGTTCTTGCCCAGCAGCAGGACAACTCCAGCCAGCAGCAACAGAACCCGGCTCCTGCGCCCACCGACAAACCCGCGCCGCCAAAGAAAGACCAGCCGAAGAAGAGCACCCCGCAGGCGAACCCCTTCCCTGAATCGCAGTCCGAGGCCGCGGCGCATCAGCAGCAAAACCCCGACACTGCACCTGACGCCCCGCAGCCGAAAGATCCACCGCAGGCTCAGTCGACAACCCCTGCGCCTTCGCCGTCCGGTCCGCAAGCGAAGCCCTCTACGGCCGATCAGAATCCCTTTCCTGAGGAGCAATCCCGGAAGGCGGCACACGAAGACCCACCGGCCGACAAGCCCGACGCGGCTCCTCCCGACGCGGACGACCAGAGTTTCAGCTCCAGTCACGTGAAGGGCCTCGACATGCCGACCACCCAGGAGACTCCGCCGGCGAATCTGCCGCCTTCGCCGCTGCCGTTCGATCCCAAGCTCGCGAAGAAGGACGCCTATGTCGGCGACTACTACATGGAGTCGGGCAACTGGAAGGGCGCGTATGATCGCTTTCTCGAAGCCAACCGCTCCGACCCTGGCAATGCGGAAGCCGTCTTTGGGCTTGGGGAGTCGGCCCGGCATCTTCATCACGACGATGAGGCCATCCGCAATTTCCGTCTCTACCTGAGCGCGCTGCCGTATGGACCGCACGCGAAGGAAATTCATAAGGCGCTGAAGGAAATGGGCGTCGAACACTGAGCCACGGTCTGCCCGCCTGAAAGCTCAGGTGATATAGTTCCCCACGAACGCATTCGCTCTGTGCCAGGGGCCCTCCCTATGCATGCTGTGCTGCAGCAGGTCTTCGATTCGTACAGCTCTGACCTCTCCGGCAAGCCCGCCCCATGGTGCCAGCTGCATCCGCGAGAGGACGAGCGCCTGTGGTCGGCCCAGGAACTGATCGAGCACCTGGTCCTGACCTGCCGCAGCACCAGCCGTGTGCTCGACAAGCGCCTCGAGCGTGGCCACCCGACGTCCGATCACAGCACGCCCATCCAGTGGGTGCTGCAGATGATCCTGCTTTCTTTCGGACGCATGCCGCGCGGCGCGCCGGCTCCGATCTTTGCGCGTCCCGACCAGCTCCACTGGACGGCGATGAGTGGCGCCGAGCTGGCCGAGCTTCTCCGCCGGGAAATCGATCAGATGGATGAGTTGCTCGATCGGTGCCGCCAGCGTTTCGGCCTGCAGCGCGTTGCCACGCACTTCCTTCTGGGTCCGCTCCGCCCCGACCAGTGGCGCCGCTTCCATGTGATCCACATGCGGCACCACCTCGGGCAGCTGCGCCGCCTCGAGCAGGCGGTCGGCCACGCGGTCCCGGACGAACCGTCAGCAGCAAGAGCCTGAAGCGTTCGTACGCTCCCGGCTCCCGGCTGCCGGCTACAGGCTCATCTAGTACTTCGACTTGAACGCGTACGTGAGCCCCATGGTGAACTGGAACGAATTCCGCTTCGTCGGCGGAGCGGTCACCGGCGGATCGTTCAGGTAGCTGTCCAGGGTTCCCACGCTGAAGGCGAAGTTCTTGTAGGCCGGGAATGCAAACGTGTTGGTCTCGTTGGCCGAATACGCGCGTGTGTTGTTATAGGCGGGAATGAACTCCACTCCCTGCGTATAGGACACCAGTTTCAGTTTGAGCAGATAGGTTCCGGCGAACGTGGAGCCAATCAGGTTCTGGCTCGACGGAGTGCCGGTGATGAACGACTGCTTTTCATACTGCACGGTCGCTTTCAGATCGGCTTCCTGCTTTGGCGTCTTCAGGACGGTCCAGCCGAGTCCGCCGCCGTAGATCTGCTGCAGGTCCAGGTCCTGGCCGAAGTTGTGATCGAAGGCGGCCTGACCCAGCGCGTACATCCGGGGCGAAAAATATTCGTCGCGCTCAGCATCGAAGTGCAGGATCGACGACTTGGTGCTGGTGGATGGTGTGAACACGCCGCCACTGGTAAACCCAGGCTGGGTGATCTTGCCGAACGATCCGGCAAAGTCGAAGGAAGTGCGGTTCTTTGGATCGAGCCAGGCCACGGTCGGCATGGTCCGCACCAGCCCCACGCTGCCGGAAAACGAGTAGGAATTCTGCGTCGCGGTCACCAGCGTCGCGCCTGCGGTTGCCGCTCCGTTCCATCCTGCCTGGAAGCCTGCGTGGTGGTTCAGCTGCTTGTTCAGGACCGCGGCATCCACGATCGCTTCCGCGTTCTTGACCGGAATCGGCGCAATCGTCGCACCGGTTTCCGGATGCAGCGTCACCAGACCGTTCGCTACTTCGACGGTGCCCTTGGGCAGGTCCAGTGCCGCACGCTTGTCGTGCTTCTTCATGTCCGGCGTCATGACCGCAAAGGTGGCTGAGCTGTGCAGTTCTTTGATCTTGTCCCAGCTGAGCGTGAGATCGCCCAGCGGATCGCTGTGGAACGTGACGGTGCCTCCGGTTTCCTGCACCAGCTTGCCGTGGAGCGTATCGCCGTTGCTGAGCACCAGCGTGTCGGGGTCCTTGTTTTTGTCGGCGTTTTGCGCGTGCAAAGAGAACGGCACAGCGGCCAGCAGGAGCGAAAGCAAGGAGACAAAAGGATGAAAGCGGGGGAGCGCACGCATGAACCTGGGTCCTCCTGAATAAAAAAATTGAACCTGAAATGGAAGATTGCTGTCTGGTTTTGCGATGCTCGCTGGCGGCCCTGTGTTGCAGCCGCGCTGGACGCGCCGCCCAAATTTCCTGACAATGAAGCTATGCCGATTACCCGTGAACAGGCCCTGGACTACTTCCGCTCCGATGACCTTATCGGCCTGGGCATGGAAGCCGACGCGGTCCGCAAACGTCTCCATCCGGAAGGGGTGGTTACGTACATCATTGACCGCAATATCAACTATACGAATTTCTGCACCGAGTACTGCACCTTCTGCGCTTTTTATCGTCCGCTCAAAGGCAAACAGGCGAGTGAAGGGTACATTCTCGACTTCGACACCATCTACGCCAAGATTGCCGAGACCCTTGAAATGGGCGGGACCGGCGTGCTGATGCAGGGCGGCCTTCACCCGGATTTAAAGATTGACTGGTTCGAGCGGCTGCTGCGCGGCATCAAGCAGCGCTACCCGACGATTTGGCTGCACTGCTTCTCCGCGTCGGAAATTCTCGCCATCGCGGAGTACAGCGATCTCTCGGTGCGCGATACCATCATTCGCCTGCGCGATGCCGGACTCGACTCGATCCCCGGCGGCGGCGCTGAGATTCTTGATGACGAGGTGCGCCATCGCATCGCGCGGTTGAAATGCGGAACCGAGGACTGGGTGCTGGTTCACCGTACCGCGCATCAGCTTGGCATGCGGACCACGGCGACGATGATGTTCGGCGTGGACGAGACTCTCGAGCAGCGCGTGAACCACTTTGAGGTGATTCGCCGCTTGCAGGAAGAGACGGGCGGATTCACCGCGTTTATCCCCTGGAGCTTTCAGCCTGGGAACACCGCCCTCGGTGGACGCGGCTGGGAAGAGGCGACCGCGGTGGACTACCTGAAGGTGCTTGGGATCTCGCGGCTTTATCTGGACAACATCGAGAACGTGCAGTCGAGCTGGGTCACGCAGGGCCTCAAGGTTCTGCAGATGGGTTTGCGCTTCGGGGGGAACGATGTGGGGTCGGTGATGCTGGAGGAGAATGTCGTGCGGGCGGCGGGGACTTCGAACTGCACTACGGAAGAGGAACTGCGGCGGGTCATTCGGGACGCGGGCTTCCAGCCTCGGCAGCGGGACACGCTGTATCGGACGATGTTTTTGAATTAGCGCAATTCAGGAACGGCCTGAATCCCGTCCCGGATGTCCGTGCCAATCGACGAATTCTCTGAATCTCTGATATTCTGAATTTCAGAGATTCTGCTATGGAAACGGCCAAACTCGGCAAACGCGGCACGCTCGTCATTCCCGCCAAACTCCGCCAGCGGTTCGCGCTCAAAGAGGGCGACCTGCTCGTCACCGAGGAGCGCGAGGACGGCATCCTTCTCCGTCCCGCTGTCGCGGTCCCCGTCGAGATCTACACACCGCAGCGCAAGGCCGAGTTCGCTCTCAACAACTCGCTCACCAAAGAGGACTACGACGAAGCCTGCAGGTACATTCGCGCAGAGCTGAACCTCGACCCCGCAAAGATCCGCTACACCGACCCGAAGATGCGGGATCGGCTCCCGACCAACGCCGAGTTTGACGCTCGTGTGAAGCGCACCCAGCAGCGACTTGAATCCGGCGGTCGTCGCAAGCGCGCCTGAAAGAGATGCCTGGTCCTCTGCGCGTCTTCCTCGATGCCAACATTCTCTTCTCGGCTTCACTGAAGGAAACAAGCAGATTTCTTCAGTTTTGGACAAGACGCGACCTGATTCCCATGACCTCGATGTACGTCCTGGATGAGGCGCATCGCAACTGCCGCTCCGAGATTCATGCGGCTCGGCTGGCCCGACTGATGGAACAATCGCATCTCGTTTCCGATGTCCCCGGAGCGTTCCTTCCACGTGGGATCGTTCTGCCTCCTAAGGATGCTCCAGTCCTGGTGGCAGCCATTCATGCGGGGTCCGATTACCTGGTTACAGGAGATAAGCATCATTTCAGGCAATGGATGAATCGCCCAATAAGAACTCATCTGGGAATCATCATCATTCAGGAGCCTGCCGTATTCCTCGACGAGCACCTCGATCCGCTCTGAGAGCTCTCAACAAGAAACACTCGCCTGGTGCGCGGCGCGGCCCCGGGGTGTGCAGTTCCTACTCCAGCTCGATCTGCCCGGTCATCACGTGCGCGCGCAGCCGGTACTCGCCTTTATCCATCTTTTTCGTGAAACTGCGGAAGAAGCCGCCGCGATCGACGCCGTACTCCGACGCTCGCACGTCGCCGATGTCCACCGACGCGTCCATTGATTTGTAGCCGGCGCCCTCCGGTGAGGTAATCACGATCTGTCCCGCGTAGAGGTCGATATCCTTATCGCCGGCGACGTCTTCGACCTTCACCTGTCCCGCACCCATGTGAAAACGCAGGTTGGTTTTGCGCGGCACTTCGATCCGGATGTGCAGATTCGAATTGTGGAAGTCGCTGCCGGTGATGTTCAGCCGGCCATACCCGGGCGTCCCGTTGAACCGCAGCTCCACATAGCCGCCGTACTCTTCGCGATCGACCGTGCAGGAGACGCGCACGGTCTCCGCATCGGTGCCCACGATCTCCACACCCGCAGGCCGCGAGTCGATGACGAGGTCCGCTCGGGTCCGCAGCGGCGCCTCGATCGGATGCTCGCAGTCTCCCACCGTCTCGGCGAACCCCGTCGCGCCCGCCGCCAGCATAACCGCCATGGCTCCAGCGCACAGAAATTTCATGCCCAGTGCTACGATCCGGACTCGAAAAAGGTTCCCGGCTGGACCAGGAATCGTCGCATCGCACCCGATGGGCGGCGAATCGCAGGTAATTTGTTCCATTCGCCAGGCTCATCCCCCTTGAGACAACGTCCCCCTCCGAATTCACCTCCTATCCACATTGCGGCGCTTAACCCGCGACTGCGGCAAAAACCACCGGAAGGAAGAATGAAAGCCCTCAGCGACCCAACCCGCCTCAAGCCCATCGACAAAAAGGACCATCTTCTGCAGGTCATCATCGAAACCCCGGCCGGCAGCCGGAACAAATTCGCCTTCGATGCCGACCAGCGTATCTTCTCCCTCAAAAAAGTGCTCCCCGCCGGCATGGTCTTTCCCTACGACTTCGGCTTCCTCCCCCAAACTCTTGCACCCGATGGCGATCCCATCGACGTGCTCCTCCTCATGGACGAGCCCGCCTTTCCTGGCTGTGCGGTCCGCGCTCGGCTCATCGGCGTCATCGAAGGCGAGCAGCTCGACAAGAAGAAGGCCGGAACGAAAAAGATCCGCAACGATCGGCTCATTGCTGTGGCGGACGCCAATCACATGTACGCCAACATCCGCCGCATGAAAGACCTGCCGTCGCGCTGGGTGGTGGAACTGGAAGAATTTTTCGTTCACTACCACTCGCTCGAAGGCAAGCAGTATCGTCTGCTCGGCGTCAAAGGCGCCGACGCCGCGATGCACCTGGTGAAGCAGGCTCGTAAGAAGTCATGACCGACCTCGTCATTCGTTTTCTGGTTGGCGGAGTCGTCGTGAGCCTCTTCGCAGCGCTTGGCGATGTCCTTCGTCCGAAGAGCTTCGCCGGTCTCTTCGGGGCGGCACCGTCGATCGCGCTCGCCACGCTCGGCCTCACTATCCATAAAGAGGGGAGGCTCTTTGCCGCGCTCGAGGCCAGGACCATGATCTTTGGAGGCCTCGCGTTCCTCGCTTACGCTGCTCTGGCCAGCTTCATGCTGCGCCGGCGCCATTACAGCGCGCTCACCACTTCTCTGGTCCTCGCGCCGGTCTGGTTCGGGGTCGCCTTCGGCCTGCTCGCAGCCGTCAGAGGATCGCTCTGAGATGGTCGAGATGAAGCTGTCGTCTCTGAAGGAAACCAAACCGCATCAGTATCTGGTGCGCTTTCTCTTTGGAGGCGCGGCCACGGTTCTTGCCGGCCTGGTCGCTCGTCGATTCGGACCGGCCGTCGGCGGTCTCTTCCTTGCTTTCCCCGCCATCTTCCCAGCCGGCGTCACGCTGATTGAGAGTCACGAGAAGGAGCGCAAGGGAGAATTGGGCTGCGACGGAACCAATCGCGGTCGCATGGCGGCCAGCATCGATGCGGCCGGCGCTGCCCTTGGATCCATCGGGCTGGTCGGATTTGCTCTTGTTCTGTGCTGGATGCTGCCGGACCAGAGCCCCTGGCTGGCGATCCCCGTCGCGACCGTGGTCTGGGCGATGATTGCCTTCCTGCTGTGGGAGCTTCGCAAGCGCCGGCTGTTTGGCCGCCATGCCCGCCGACGCCCCACTCCGCATCGCCCCCGCGCAACCACGACGCGCTAAAGCGGCAGTAACAACCGATCAGCGCTTCCACCCCGCCTCGACCGCCATTTCGTCGGCGGACTCGCCCACAAACACCGTGTCGGGATTCTGCCCCGCCAGCGCTGCCCATACCGCCATCAGGCACCGTTCCGGTAAGTAATAGTCCATCGGTTTGGGTCGCAGATAGGCATTGTTGGAATTGCGCACATACCCATCCGGAGGAAGAAACAGCGAAGCATCAGGATGCCGCGAGAAATTCTCGAAACCAATGGTCGTCACACCTTTGCGCGAATCAGTAACGACCACCTTCATCACCAGCTTCATTTCCGCCGATGTCCATGCATCGCGCGTAATGGTCACCGGTCCATAGTTATCCGACCCAGTCGGAAGAAACGTTTTGGTTCTCACACCTGTGACGGTCAGGCCGCTGATAACCTCCTGGCCCAGATTCTCTGTGGTCACGCTGGCTTCCGGAGAGTCGACGTCGCTCGCCTTCCTCTCCATCGTGACGTTTGCGATCGCCTTCTCCAGCCGCTCCTCAGTGAATGGGATCGCGGTCGCTTCCCGTCCTGAATTGGCGCCCCACAGCCAGGGAGTGATCGCGTGTGCGCCTGGATCGAACAGCACCACCTCATGCGCCCCGCACCATGGCGGAAGCTCCTCACCCGGTGGCGGGCAGTCCGGCTTCCAATCGACTAGAACGCGCCCATCTGCATCCCGGGCTACCTTCATTTGGCCGTGTGGGCCGGTGATCGCCTGGCTCCCATCCGGCAGGACCTTTACCGTGCGCACATACTTCGTGGCCGAAAAGGGCTGGTTGAGCACAGGCGTCATGCTGAACAGACTCTGCACGCCCGAGTCGCCGACGGACGCAGTCTGGGCGAGCACAAAGGGCGCCGCTAAAGTTGTGATGATCGTGGCGAGAACAAGCTGGTGGCAGGAAGGTCGGTGGGTCATCCGGATCGGTCCTCCGATGAACATTGTCCACTAGACGCGCAAACTTCAATAACGTTCGCGATTTCTAAAAATAACATGAAGTAAGCGGCTCATGATAACCCCGGCCCGGCGAGAGATGTTTCGTTCACATAAGTGTCTCTAAGCCGGATAACTGGATCAATCTACGCCTGCGTTAACTCACCCAGCCGCGCCACCACCATCGGCGCCAGCTGCGACACGTTTCCCGCGCCCAGCGTCAGAATCGCGTCGCCTTCTCGCGCTCGGCCGATTGCCCGCGCTATCGCCTCGTCTCCCGACGCCGCGTGCTCCACGCAATCGCAGTGAATCTTCTCCACCAGCGCCTGCGCCGTGATTCCCGCAATCGGATCCTCGCTGGCCGCGTAGATGTCCAGCACCTCTACCGACGATGCGTCGTCGAAGGCGTGCACGAACTCCTCCATCAGATCGCGGGTGCGCGTGTAACGGTGCGGCTGGAAGATCACGTGTACTCCGCCGTATCCGCAGTCCTTCGCTGCCCGCAGCGTCGCGCGAATCTCGGTGGGATGATGCCCGTAGTCGTCCACCACCGTTATGCCGCGCACGCATCCTTTCACCTGGAACCGGCGATCCACGCCGCGGAACGACTTCAGCCCCGCCGCAATTGCATCCGCCTTGATCTCCAGCTGCGTGCCGATGGCCAGCGCCGCCGTGGCGTTCAGCACATTGTGGATGCCTGGCACCTGTAGCTCGAGTGGCCCATAGACCTCGCCATCGGCTGCCACTTCGAATCGCGTCCGACACACGCGCGGGCCGGAACTCTGCGCCGGTTCACTGGCCACCGCAGGCAGGAGCCGCAGCACAAAATCCGCCTGCGTTGACATCCCGTACGTGAAGACCCGCCGACGCACGCGCGGGAGAATCCCCGCCAGCAGCGCGTTGTCCAGACACGCAACGCAGGCGCCGTAGAACGGCACTCGCTCCATGAACTCGACGTAGGCGTTCTCTACGTCCGCCATGTCGTGGTAGCAGTCCATGTGCTCGCGATCGAGATTCGTCACGACGGAGAGGATGGGGGACAGGCGGAGAAACGACCGGTCGCTCTCGTCGGCCTCCGCCACCAGATACTGGCTCTGCCCCAGCCGCGCATTCGACCCCATCGCGTCGACGCGGCCGCCCACCACCACCGTGGGATCGAGCCCGCCCGCCGTGAGCACCGCGGCCACCATGGACGTGGTCGTGGTCTTGCCGTGCATCCCTGCGATCGCGATACCGTACTTCAGCCGCATCAGCTCGGCCAGCATCTCTGCGCGCTGGATGACCGGAATCTTGCGCGCCCGCGCCTCGATCACTTCGGGATTGTTTTCGTGCACCGCGGAGCTGATGACCACCACGCTGGCGCCGACGACATTGGCCGCTGCGTGCCCTTCGAACACCGTAGCGCCCAGCGTCGCCAGCCGCTCCGTGACCGCGGACCGCCGCAGATCCGATCCGCTGACCGGGTAATGCAGGTTCAGCAGGATCTCCGCGATCCCGCTCATGCCGATCCCGCCAATCCCGATAAAGTGAACCCGCTGCGCCTTGGCAAACAATCTGTTGCTTCCTGTTCCCTGATCTTCTAATCGCTCGGCTTCTGCTTCAACTACGGCCTACTGGCTCGTAACAGGCATCGAGTGCAGCACCAGATTCTTCTGGTTGATGAACCCAATGATCACGTCGAACTGCTTCCGCCCCTCCCAGTCCTTCTGCGTGATGGGATAGTGAAAGATCAGCTGGCCCTCGACCTCCTGCCCCGGCGTCATCGTGATTCCACGGGGCATCGGCGTCTTCTTCTGCGCCTCCAGCGTTGGATACGCGATGAAAACTTTCTTGTAATCCTCGCCGCTCGCCGCCAGGCTTTGCACCACGTCGCCATTCGGCAGCGTTACCTCACCCCACATTTCGTGGAGGAACAGCGGCAGCTTCGTCGTGCTTTTGATCTTCACATCCGCGACGACAATCACTTCGTCGTAAATGTTCGGCTGTCCCTGCAAACCGCCCAGCCCCGCGCCCGTCGAAAGCTCTCGATGGATCGGGTAAGCCGAGACCGACACCACCTGTCCCGTGTGCACCGGACCTGTATAGGTGACCCAAACATACGCGCCAATAACGCCGGCAGCGATGACGATTGCCGCCAGCACTGTGAGCAGAGGATAGAAGCCCGAGCCGTTTCTCTCCGACATATTGCTCCCGATTCTACTGGAGTTCTCCCATCGTCGACCTCTGCCCTGGTTCATCCGCGAGACAGGCCTGTCGCCAGGCCCTCTTATCGTTCACAGGGAAGGACAAATCTGCGGATGTGGACTAAACTGTGGAATAGAGTCGACAGTCATGGAAACCGTGCAGATTGTTCTGGATAAAAAACTTCTGGTGGCTACTGACAGGGCGGCACGCAGAACGAAGCGGAACCGTTCTGCATTGGTACGAGATGCTCTGCGAGAGCACCTTCGCCGCCTGGAGGTTCGTGGGCGCGAAGAGCGTGACCGCGCCGGATACGCGAAGCATCCGGCTGACGAGGAGGAAGTCAACGTGTGGGGCGCAGAGGCCATATGGCCGGAAGAATAGCCCGCGGTGACGTCCGCTTCTACCGCTTCGCCCGATCCGATAAGACGCGCCCCGTTCTGGTGCTGACTCGCAACAGCGCCCTCGAATACCTTTCCGGTGTGACGGTGGCGCCGATTACCTCGACAATCCGCGGCGTGCCCTCTGAAGTTGTTCTGAACGAAAACGATGGCATGAAGGCGCCCTGCGCGGTGAATCTCCACAACGCTGTAACCATCGCGCGCGACGATCTGGGCAGACGGGTGGCGCAACTCAGTCCGGCTCGCATGCATGAGGTGTGTGCGGCCCTGCGTTTCTCGCTCGGCTGCGACGAACAGTAGTCTCCACCAATACAGTCCTCATGCCGGCTGGCGCAGTGCCTTCAGAAAATCCCCCGCTCCCCGCGTGTTCAGAACGTCCCCTTTCGTCAGCCACGCCCGCCGCAGTTGCTCCACACCGTACTGCATCTTCGCGAGATGGCTGGTGTGATGCGAATCGGTGTTCACGACGATCCTGCAGCCCAGTTCCTTCGCCCGCCGCAGATCGCGATCGCACAAATCCAGGCGATCCGGGTACGCATTATGCTCAACGGCGCAACCCACCTCGGCTGCCTTCTTCAGGAGCGCCTCCAGGTCCAGCGCATAGCCCTCGCGCCGCAACAGCAGCCGCCCCGTCGGATGCCCGAGGATCTTCACGTACGGATTCTCGATCGCTCGCAGCATCCGCTCTGTCATCTGTTCGGCCGGCATGTTGAACAGCGAATGCACGCTGGCGATGACCACATCCATCTGCGCCAGCACATCGTCGGACAAATCCAGCGTCCCGTCAGCGAGGATGTCCACCTCGATCCCGGCCAACACCCGAATTTTCCCTTCCATCTCTTTGTCGACGGCTCGAATCCGCGCTAATGTGATCGATGCGCCCGCTTGTCGTCGAGCCCCATGGTCATTGCCAGGTTTTTCGAATGATCCGTGATCGCGATGTACTCGTATCCGCGTGCGACCCCTGCGTCGGCCATCTCACGAATGGTGTTCTTGCCGTCGGTCTCCACGGTGTGCATGTGCACATCGCCGCGGATGTCGCTTCTCCTCGATCAGGACCGGCAGGCGATGCTCCTCCGCCGCCTCAATCTCGCCGTTATTCTCGCGCAGCTCCGGCGGAATCCAGTCCATGCCCAGCGCCGCGTAGATCTCTTCCTCGGTGGCGCCGGCCACAAACGAACCATCTTCGATCTTCGCCAGCGCGTACTCGCTCAGCGTGTAGCCGCGCTTCAGGGCCCGCTGACGGACCGAGACGTTGTGCATCTTCGATCCGGTGAAGTACTGC
Organism: uncultured Acidobacteriaceae bacterium; assembly: GCA_963705765.1. Classification (GTDB taxonomy): domain Bacteria; phylum Acidobacteriota; class Terriglobia; order Terriglobales; family Acidobacteriaceae; genus Palsa-343. The sequence continues at coordinate 83,266 of CAVPKU010000030.1, forward strand.
AGCGCTGCGCCGTAGGACCCCACCGGCAGGAGCCGCACATCCACCTGCAGCCCACTGCGAAGACGAAAACTGACCTTGTTCTGGCCCTTCGCCAGCATGGTGTTTGCCGCCGGATAATTCGCGACGTATTCCACTGCCGCGCCCACACAATCCTCTGCGCACGCCGGTCCAGTGGCCAGGATGTCCAGGTCTCCGACCGTGTCGCGACCGCGACGCAGCGACCCCGCCGGCAGAATGGTCGTGATGCCGTCGAATTGTTTTAGATATGCGATTAATTTCTCGGCCGCCTCTTCCGCGTCGTCAATCAGGAAGCGCCCGCTGCGCTGCTTGTAATCTTCAATGCCCTTGCGCAATTTCTCGATCAGCTTCTCACCGAATCGCGGCAGCCCGGCGAGCCGCCCTTCGGCGATCGCCTTCTCCAGGTCCTCCACAGAGCCCACCTGTAGCGCTTCCCACAGGAGGGCTACGGTTTTGGGACCCATGCCCGGCAGGCGCAGCAGCTCCAGCATCGTCGGCCGATACTTCACGAGCAGCTCTTCGCGCAGCGGCAGCGTGCCTGCCTTCTCAATTTCCTGGATGTTTGCCGCCATCCCCTTGCCGATTCCGGGGATCTCCTGCAGCTTTTTCGCGTCGCTGGCAATCGTGCTCAGCTGGACGGTTGACTGCTCAACGGCCTCTGCTGCGCGGCGGTACGACCGAATGCGAAACGGATCGCCGGCACTGATCTCCAGCAGGTCGGCGGTGTCGGCCAGCAACTGCGCAATCGATCGATTGTCCATCGAAGATTGATTACATCACGAGCTGGAAAGTCGAATCCAGACACACGCTTCCGATGTTTCGGATTCGCCGAAGCAGCGCGCAAAACTTGTGCCTTCGCGTGCACGCCCGCTATCGCGCACACGCCAGCTGTCTGCTTGTATCAGGAAATATGCTGGAGGATCCGGAGCCCTTCAGGCAGCGTCGGCGCCGCTGGCGCTGGCCCCCATGTCGCGACCCCTGACCACCTGGTCCGCCTGAGGCCCCTTCTGGCCCTGGACGATGTCGAATTCCACATCGTCGCCTTCTTTCAGGCTCTTATATCCGTCGACCTGGATCGCGCTGTAGTGGACGAACACATCGGGTCCGTCATCCCGCCCGATGAACCCATATCCTTTGGCGTTGTTGAACCACTTCACTTTGCCTTTGTACTGAGCCACGTGCGCGAACCTTCCTCTCAGGCAGTGTGGTTGGGGACTCCAACCTGCTCTGATACAGACGCCGGGGCTCTCAGTTTGGTTTTCTGCAAACATCCAGTATCTGAAACGTTACTGCTTCTTCCGCTTCTTTTTTTCGATCATGCGCGCATAGTACAGGGTCGAAATCAGCGTCTTGCCGTCGAGAATCTTTCCCGCATCGATCAACTTCAGGAGTTCCGACAACGGCACAAACTGCAACTCGAAAGTCTCGTCCTCTTCCGGGGCCGCCTCACCGGCGGTGAGATCCTCTGCCAGAAAAACCTGCATCCATTCCCCAAGAAATCCTGGACTTGCGAAATAGCGCACCAGCTTCGACCACTTCTTTGCTGTATAGCCGGTCTCTTCCCGCAGCTCGCGCTTCGCCGCCTCCAGATGATCCTCGCCATCGTCCATCTTTCCCGCCGGCACTTCATATAGATAATGTTGAGCCGCGTGCCGGAACTGCCGCTCGATCAGAACCAGCGGATCCTTCCGGCTTTTGCGGTCGTCGATGGCCAGAATCACCGCCGACCCGTTGTGACGGATCACGTCCCGCAGCACTTTCTTTCCGGTCGGCTCCTCGAGTTCGTCCCGCACCACCCGAAACAGCGGCCCCGCGAACACTTCCTTCGAAGAGAGGACTTTCGCCGGGCCGCCATCGCGGACCTTCAGCTTCTTCACCACCGGGACTGCGTGTTGCTGTGAGGCCTTGCCCTTCTTCTCCGCCGACTTTTTCTTCTTCTTCGCCATCGTGATCGCGCTCCTTTTTCCTACCCTACCATCCACCTGTTTTTCTGAATGGTAAGCGCCAGGTGCGGCGGGTGGTCCCAAAACTGCATCCTCGCCCCCACTCCCCGCATCCGAACACTGACTCCTTGACCATTCATCCCATGCGCTGCCCAACCTGCCGCTGCCTTCCCTCCCGCATGAGAAACTTCTTGCAGGCTCTGCCGTGAAGGTTGACTGCTACCCCATTTCGATGCTGCCCCGGCAAAGCCGGCTCTTCCTCGATTACACGTCGAGCCACGAGCCGCTTGCTCCATTTTTCGCATCGACGCCGTGGTCCACGGACTGGGCTAAATCGAAACCCGCGCAGGACCCGGCGCATCGCGAAAAACTGGCTGATCTGCTCGTCGAACAGAATCGCGCCTGGTTTTCAGAGTCCGGCCAGGCTGAGGACAAAACGCTCGCCAACATCGAGCGCCTTCGCCAGGGTGCAGGAGCGGTTTTAACCGGCCAGCAGGTCGCGCTTTTCACCGGACCCCTCTTCACGTTGCTCAAAGCCGCCACCATCGTCCGCCGCGCTCAGGATTCCGGCGCCGTTCCCGTCTTCTGGCTTGCGTCTGAAGATCACGACCTCGCCGAAGCCGACCACGTTACGCTTCCCGCGCGCCACGCCCTGCACACGCTCCGCCTCGGGCATGAAGACGCGCCCGCTGGCAATCCTGTCGGCAATCTGGCTTTGGGGCCGGGCATCGCGCAGGTGCTCGACCGCGCTGCTGAAATCATCGGAGGCACTCCGGAATTCGACCTCCTCGCTGCGTGCTACGTCTCGAATGCGACGTACACCTCCGCCTTCGCGCGCTTCCTCGCCGCAACGTTCGCCGAGTACGGCCTGGTCGTCATCGACGCCAACACGCGCGGCTTTCACGCACTGGGCGCACCGGTCCTGCGTCATGCCATTGAAAATGCTTCGGCCCTCGAAGACGCACTGCACGACCGCGACAAGCTTCTCGCCGAACGCGGCTATCATTCCCAGGTCCTCGTCGCCCCTGGCTCGAGCCTGCTGTTTTTGATCGATGAAGCCACGGGCGCGCGCCTTCCGTTGCGGCGCAAGAATGGAACCTGGTCGACCTCGCACAACGGCGCGAAGACGCAATATTCGACCGACGATCTGTTGGCGATCTGTAGCACCGCGCCCGAGCGCCTCAGTCCCAACGCGCTCCTGCGCCCCGTCTTTCAGGATTTTCTCTTCCCCACCCAGGCCATCATCGGTGGCCCGGCCGAGATCGCTTACTACGCGCAAAATCAGGTTCTCTACGAGGCCATCCTCGGCCGCACCACGCCGGTGCTGCCGCGTTTCACTGCGACACTGATCGAGCCGTCGATCGCGAAGATCCTCGACCAGTACCAGCTCTCGCTCGAAGACATCTTCACGACTCACTCCGATGAGCTGGCTCACCGGCTTGGCGCGCGTTCGCTGCCCATCGAAGGCAAGCGGCGACTCTCTGCCGCCGGCAACGCACTCGATGACGAACTGGACGCCTTGCTGTCCTGGACCGAATCGCTGGATCCCTCGCTCGCACGCGCCGCTCAGGTCTCGGCCTCGAAGATGCGGTATCAGATGAACCGCCTGCGCCGCCTCGCCGCGAATTACCAACTCCAGCGCGACGCCAGCATCCGCCGCCACGTCGACACGCTCAGCTTCAACCTTTTCCCCGACCGCCATCCTCAGGAACGCACCATCGGCGGCATCGCTTATCTGGCGCGGTACGGGACGGCGCTGCTCGAGATGCTGGTCGAGCAGGCGACGCAGGAGTGTCCGGGGCACAAAGCGATTTGGCTTTGAAGCTTTGCCCCCAGCGCATCCTCTCCTCCGACCGCTAAACTAACCCCATGCAGGCTGCATCCTGCGCCCCCGCCCGACCCGCCGTCCTCTGGCTCCAGACCATCACCCTCCTCTGGATGCTCGTCGAGTGCTCAGTCTCGATCTACGCCACCGTCACTGCTCACAGTCCGGCCCTGCTCGCCTTTGGGTCCGACAGCTTAATCGAACTGCTCTCCGCCACCGTCGTCCTCCTGCAGTGGACCCCGCGATTCTCCCTCTCTGAACGCACGGCCGCGCGCACAGCCTCTGTCCTGCTCTACGCGCTGGCCGGCATCGTTGTCGTCATCGCGACTCTCTCCGTCCTTCTCCAGCGACCGCCGGAACCCAGCGTCGCCGGCATCGCCATCACGATCGCCGCGCTGATCGCCATGCCCATTCTTGCGCTGCTCAAGCGCCGCGAAGCGCGCCGGACCGGCAACGTCGCTCTCGCTGCTGACGCGGTGCAGTCGGCCACCTGCGCATGGCTCGCCGCCATCACGCTGGCAGGCCTCGCTCTCAACGCCCTCTTCCACATCGCCTGGTTCGATTCGCTCGCCGCACTCGCTGCCACTCCGCTTCTCCTCAAAGAAGCGCGCGCCGCGTGGAAAGGCCAGGCCTGCGGCTGCTGCTGAAGGCCGACTTTGCTGCAACGCCCCTCACCGTTCGCGCGTCGTACCATGAAGACCGGTCATTCGGAGGGACACACAATGACCACCACCCCGGCACTTCCCAAAGTCATGCAGGCCGCAGTGCTCGACGGGCCCGGCGATGCCGATGCGTTTCGCATCCACGAAATCCCCGCGCCCACGGCTGCGCGCAATCACGTTGTCATCGCGCTCGAATACGCCGGCGTTGGTCCGTGGGACGCAGCGCTAGCGCTCCGGCAAATGGGGAAAGGTCAAACCTGGCACCGTGCTCGGCGTCGACGGCAGCGGGATCATCGCTGCGATCGGACCTGGCATTGAGAATTTCTCCGTAGGCGACCGCGTCTACTCCTACAGCTACGGCAATCCCACCGGCGGCTTCTACGCTCAGTACGTCAGTGTCCCCGCCGAGCGGGTCGCGCGCGTTCCGCCGGAATTGAAAATGGTCACTGCCGGCGCCATGCCCTGCGTCGCGCTGACCGCGCTCGCCGGCGTTGAAGCTCTGCACCTGAAGAAGAACCAGACGCTGCTCGTCTTCGGCGCCAGTGGCGGCGTTGGTTCGATGGCCGTGTGGCTGGCGCATGTGCAGGGCGCCACCATTGTCGGCACGGCGCGGCCCGAGGTGCACGAGTACATTCGCCACCTCGGCGCCGATCACGCCATCGATCCAGCCTCTTCCCATCTCGAACCGGTCCTGCAGCGCGTCGCCCCCGACGGTTTCGACGCGTGCCTCATCACTTCGAACGGCAAGACGTTGCCCGACTGCATCGCTCATCTCAAGCCCAAAGCGCCTTTCGCTTATCCCAACGGAGTCGAACCCGAACCGAAATTCCCCGCTCATCCGCACTCCACTTTCGACGGAGGAATGTCGCGCGAAGCAATGGACCGGCTCAACGCGCTCATCGGGTCGCGTTCGATTCCTTTGCGTACCGAGGTGTTTTCGCTGAAAGATGTTGCCGAGGCACACCGCCGCATCGAACGCGGCCACGTCGCCGGAAAGATCGTGCTGCGCATCGAGTTGTAAAAACTGCAGGCCCGGTTGTCGCTGACCCGTTCTTCGCTGCTTGTCAGAAGCCGGGAGCGGGGAGCGGGAAGCTGGGAGCGGAAAGCTGGAAGCCGGCAGCCAATCGCTAACAGCGAGGAAGAATCACGCCAGCTTCAGCCCTGTCCAAAGCTCGCGGCTCTCGGCCTGCGCCACTTCTTCCACTACCCCATAGACGCCGACAATCTTTCCCGACGGGCCAAACCGCGGCGATCCTCGCGAGCGCATCAGCAGCCACGTTCCGTCCACACCCTTCACGCGGTAATGCACATCGATCGGCTCACCCGTCCCCAGGCAAACCCGAACGGCCTCGCTGGTTGGAGCAACGTCATCGGGATGCAGCATCTGCATCCACCCGCGACCCAGCGCTTCCGACAGCGGCTGCCCCGTTACTTCTTCCCATCGCGAACTGGCCTCAACCACTTCGCCTTTGTCGTTCAGCACCCACGGCACGTGCGGCCCCAGCTCCAACAGATGCCGGAAATGCGTCAGGCTCTCGCGCAGGGCTTCTTCAGTCTGCTTGTAGGCCGTCACATCCATCGCCGCGACCGACACGCCCAGCACTTCTCCTACCTCATCCCGCGCGGGCTGGTACGACAGCAGCACCGTCTGTGGCTCCGCGCCCGGCTCCAGCGGCGGCTTCTGCGCTTCGACGCCCATCACGGCTTCGCCCTCGAGGGCGCGTCGGATAAACGGCTCCACGATGGGCCACACATGCGGGATCACCTCCGCCACCGTCTTCCCCAGATGCGCGCGCACCGGAGCGCCGTTCATCTCCGCGAGCCTTCGGTTCAGGCTCACGTACCGCATCTTTTTATCCAGAAAACACAGCCCCACCGGCGCGCCGTCGTAGATCGCCTGAATCTGCGCCAGTCGCTGCGCCGGCAGCGTCTCGATGTCCACCAGCGCGTGCCCGTCAGTCCCCGCAGGCATGGTCGAATCGAACGTCTGCGGCGCCGCCGCGAGCATCTGCGGAATCTCATCCGCCCCGGCCGGCTTGCCGTACAGCCATCCCTGTCCCAGGTCGCACCCCAGCCACAGCAACATGCTGGCCTGGGTTGGAGTCTCCACGCCTTCGCCTACCGTGGTCAGTCCGAGGCTTTGTCCCAGGCCCACGACCGCGGCCACGATCTTGCGGCTCTCGCGCACCGTCGTCATCGAACTCACGAAGCTGCGGTCCACCTTCAGCTTGTCAAAGGGCAGCGACTCCAGATGGCGAAGGCTCGAGTAACCGGTTCCGAAATCATCGAGGGCCAGTCTGCAGCCCAGTTCCTTCAGCTCGTGCGCCACCGCTTTCGCGCGCGTCAAATCCTCCAGCAGCGCGCTCTCCGTCACTTCCAGAGTGAGACGGTGCAGCTGGAACCCTCTCCGCATCGCACACGACGCGATCATTCCCGGCAGATCCGCATCCTGCAACTGCAGTGCGGACAGATTCACGGAGAGACGCAGCGGGCTCTCGATCAGCGGCGTCGACGCAAAGGCCTTCTCCAGCAGCGCCTGCGTCATGCGGCTGGTCAAGCCGCTCGCTTCGATCTGCGGGATGAACTGCTCCGGCGAAATGATTGCCTGATCGGCGGGCCGCCAGCGGGCCAGCAGTTCGAACCCCGTCAGCTGCCCCGTGCGTAATTCGACGATGGGCTGGAAAACGGGGAAGAACTCGTCGTGATCCAATGCCCGCTGGAGAACGCCTGCATTGGAGGCCATCCCACCACAATACGCCCGCCCCCAGGGGCCGAAATACCACCTTGGTAGCGGTCCCTTCGCGACGCGCCGGGAGGGGGTTCCAATCGACGGGGGGCGCCCGGAGCAGGATTTTCTGAAACGTTTATAGTTCTACCCACACCAGTCCAACAGGACGCTCCCCCGCGTTTGCCTCATTTTGTTTTCTCGCTCTGCGCCGGCAACTTCTGGAGGAACCCATGAAACCCACCTGGCTCCTGGCTGTTATCCTGGTCACTCCGCTGGCCGCCGTCCCCGAGACATGCTCGGTCAGCTGTGCTATTCACGGTCTCGCCGCCAAAAACCATCGCACCCTGGCCGCGCATCAAACCCCGACCGCGGGCTCCTGCAAGATCGGAACCAAGGGCGGCTTCCCGATGCCCGATCCCACGTGCACGCCGGGCGCCTACAATCCCACTGTCACCGTCGCCGTGCTGACCAACGCCAACTTCCGGACCTGCTGCATTCGCGATAAGGTGAGAGCGAGACGGCCAAGAAGGTCGCCTACCAGTGGTATGGAATCACCGCTCCCACCCACAACCAGGGTCAATCGCAAGTCTGCGAACTCGACCACCTGGTCCCGCTCGAGCTGGGTGGCGCCGATTCGATGGACAACATTTGGCCTCAGTGTGGTCCCAACAGCGCAGCGCTCATGGACCGCTATTTAAGCAAAAGGATCTGGTTGAGAGCTATCTCGCCGATCAGGTGAAGGCCGGCTCCATGAATCTCTCCACCGCCCAGCACGGCATCGCGAAGGACTACACCCAGTACCTGGCCGCAGCCAAGTCTTACTGCGGCGGTCACTCCTGCGCACAGTAAACGCGGTCTGGTAAGGGAAACCCACGGCAACTCCTCCCGTGTGAAGCGCGCGAAATTTCGCCCGCGAAAAGATGGCGCCAGTTTGAGCAGGTTTGCAGCCGTGCAGCCTAGGCTGAATCGAAGTTGCTGAAACCCCGTTTTCGAGGAGAGTCAGTTGTATGTACCGACAGTTAAGCTTTCTATCACTCCGGACTTAGGACAACGTTCATTCCGAACGACTTCGCATAAGCATCCACGACTTCTGCTGATTTTGGATATGTGACTGTTATTCGATTCGGTCCTTCCCATACTGCGGTGGCCGCCCCCGGAGCTACGTTCTTTAGTTCAAGGATGGGTTCATACTCATAGCCCTTGTTGGGATTGCCCGTGCTTAGATAGGCAAAAAAGAAGTTGTACTGGCCGCAAGTCCTATGGAAACTCTTGAAGTTGTGCGCTCCGCCATCCGGCGCATTCACAATCCTCTGCTCGGTATCGGGGCTGCAGTTTCCATCTGAGAAATGGCTCATTGGAACGATGAATAGAAAATAGACAGCCAGCCATCCCAGGCCAGCGACCAACGCGAGGCCACCGACGACTTCAAGCAAGATATGAGCCCAACGGAATGACTTGGACACGGTACGATCTTAACAGGGATGCTAAATGCGCCGACCTCCGGATTACTGCCGGTCTCCTCAACTTCCTCTAAAGTCGGGTTTGAGGCAACTACGTACTCCGGAATGCCTCGGAGCATCGATCGCAAGCAATTACCTCATCATTTTTACGTTCGGTGCAAGGACCCCGGCTTCGGTTGTACCACCGCAAGTTCGCCGTAGACGGCTTCGAGCTGCTCTTTCAACTCGCGATTGATTGCCTCCAAAGTTCGAATGCGGAGCCGCAGAGTTGCAACGACTCGTTCTTGAGAGAGCCGCTGACGATGCTGCGGAACCTCGCCGGCAACAATCTGCGAGGTGGTTCGCGCCCTCATGATTTTGTCCCGCAAGGACTTCGTTCGGTACAACCATGCCGTCGAAACGTCGGCTTGTGTGGCGACGCTGCGGAAGTTGATATCGACTTCCTCCGACTGCATCTTTCGGATCGCTGCGGTGGCGCGCGACATCGCTCCGTCGCTGCGCGATTGAGCACTGCGCTTCAGACCTGCCAGGTTACTAACCATGATGAGCCTCCAGTGTCGTGACGATGTTGATGAGATTTGTTCGTTTCCGTTCGTTCATCTCGCTCTGCCGCACCCATCCGTTCGCTTCCGCCTTGGCGATAACCCGCTCGGTCTCGTGCAGTTCGGCGCGGTGCACTTCAAGGAACCCTGCTGGTCATACAACCGGCGGGCCCCTCGCGGTATCTGATCCCTCGATGACTTTCTCGTCATGAACCGTTCACTCACCGGCCTCACCGGTCTCATCTCCCTGACCAGTCTCGTTCTCGTCGGCAGCTGCGGAAGAACCGCCGGCGGCGGCGCTTCTGTCACTTCGTATCCCACGGACCCTCCTGTTTTCACCAGCTCCAACCATCTGCTCGACCTGCTCGTCATCGCGGAGCCGAGCCCGATCACGCTCGGTCAGTTTCATCCCACCGCGTGGGTCTTCGAGATGTGTCCGATCTCCGTCGCGCAGGGCAACGATTGTCCCCAGGGCTCGCAGACCGTCGCCCCTTATGGCGGCATCCGTCTCCAGCTTTATCCTGGCGATCATCTCCGCATGAAGCTCGTGAATCATCTGCCGGCAGCGCCCGCCGACGCTGAAAACGCGCATGGCAGCGATCCGATGATGAACGCGATGCTCGCCGACAATCCCATCAATATTCATACGCATGGCCTGATCGTCGAGCCGCGCCAGGCCGACTCCACGGATCCCACCTACGGCGACTACGTCTATGTCCTCGGCTATCCCACGGGCAAGCTGCCGTCGATGGTCATGGCGGATGAGACGGCCACCGATCAGCCCATTCAGTACGACATCTATATCCCGCCCGATCATCCGTCGGGTCTGTTCTGGTTCCATCCGCATGTCCACGGCCTCGGCGTGAATCAAATTTCCGAAGGGCTCTCGGGCATCATCACCATCGGCTCGGTCACTGACTATCTCACTGCGCCGGCGAACACCACGCTTCCCGAGCGCTATTTCATCCTGAAAGACATGCAGGTTCTGGCCAACGGCAATGTGCTCGATCAGGAGGACTCGGAATTCTGCGCGCCCACCGATCTGGTCGGCGTCCAGCGCAACGGCTATTGCCAGGGACACCTCACCTCCGGCCTCCCCGATGTCCGCACGCACGCGGTCCGTCCGGCAGAAGGCTCGTCCGGTGGCGCGCCCGATTACACCGGCGGCCTCTGGTTCCACACCGTCAGCGGCCAGGTCTATCCGCAGCTTCCTGCGCCCTCCGGCTCCGGCGAAGTCTGGCGCATCCTCAATACCGGTCCCAGCCGTGCCTATGATCTCGTCCTCCAGGACGATCAGACCCACGCGCCGATCCAGTTTCAGATCGTGTCTCTTGATGGCGTGGCGCTCGCGCCTCCGCCTGGGTCTACGACCGTCCAGATCAAAGCCGCCACCGCAGGCGCTGTCGATGCCGTTCCCTGTCAGGGCTTCGCCACCGCTTACTCCGCGCAGCCGGTTTGCGCTACACACCTTGTGATGTTCCCCAGTTCGCGCGCTGAGATTTGGGTCACGCCGCAGGCGCACGCATCCACATTGCTCACCAATGAGGTGGATACCGGTCCCGCAGGCGATCAGTGGCCGCAGGTGAATCTCGCGCACATCGCTGCCGGTTCAGCGACGAGCGCCAGCGCGGCCGCGATGCTTTCTGTCCGTCCCGTAGCCGGCGCTCTGCTTTCGCCAAAAGGTCTGCTCGGATCGCCCGTGCGCGCCGGTTTTGCAGGAGTCTCTTCGTCGCTGGAGTTGCAGGAGGCTCGCGGTCTGACCCATGGTGCTTCCGCGCCCAACGTCAACGCCGATCAGCTCAACACCCTCCAAACGCGACTGTCTGAGTTGTCGAAACCGGTCGCGTCCATCGCGTCGGCCAACTGTTCCGCGTTACCCGCAGGACATCGCCGCCGCATCTTCTTCGGCATTCCGTCGTCCGATCCCAACGCCTTCGGGCTCGGCTACGAAGAAGTCGACGCCAACGAAATTCCTGTTCCCGGCACCTTCGAGGACATCTCCGCCTTCGACCCTTCCTTCGTCAACGTTTGTCTCCCGCTCGGCCCCGGCAACACGGCCGTTACCGAGGAGTGGGAGCTCGTGAACACCGCGGGCGAAGCGCATAACTTCCACATACACCAGACGAAGTTTTATGTTGTGCCGCAAAACGCACCCGAAGGCGATGCCGGCGAGCTGATGGATAACGTCGCGCTTCCCACCGGCGGGCAGAACTGCGATGGCACCGTCGGCACCTGGCGCTCCGGCGCGTGTCCCGTGCAAACCGTCACGGTGCGCATTCCCTTCGCCGAAGTCGGCGACTTCGTTTATCACTGCCACATCGGCGAGCATCAGGATGGCGGCATGATGGCCCACATCCGCGTGATCGCTTCGCCGTAGGCGCACACCCCGGGCCAAACGCAACCTTACATCGGGGCGCCTTTCGCAATTTCCGGAATGCCGGTTTTACGGCAGAGAGAGGCCGTGGGAGTCAACGGAAGAGCACTTGAAACGGACGATGCTTACGTCAGGTGCCTCTTGATTTCCGGCGGAAATGTCCGCTTCGGTCGATTGTCCGCATCCCGAAACGATGGAAGAGTCAGGTCTCGCTTCATCTCGCGCAGATATTGGCGTTTGGTGACTTGCTGATTATCGACCCAATACTTGGGATAGCCTCGCTTCAGATGTCCCCGGTCGTTCCACATTCTTTCGATGCCATGCTTCTGATCTCTCTTGAAATGACATTCATGGTTTACGGTCTTCTGGTCCTCATTCAGCCACCACTCAAATCCGTGGAACATTCCGTCCTTGAGGTAGCGAGCTTCAGAAAGAAAGATGGAAACTCCCATTCCCCAGTTCGTCTTGTGCCGCCAGAGATCGAGACCTGTGCCCCGGATCATCGAGTAGGTTCCGATGAGTTTCCCTTCCTCCGAATATTGCCTTGCAGTGCCATGAGCAAGGCCCTTTTTGTAGGGTTCTGAAAAGACGACGGTTCCTGCGTCAAAAAAATATAGGGTACCGTGAGTCAACCCATCCATCACAGGGCGCTCAGACTGAATTTCGCCGTCCTGGTCGAAGTGACGAAATCCCACAACCTTTCCGTTATGCCGGTACTCCGCCAAGTACTTCTGCGGTCCCGATAAATGCGTCGCAAGGACGCGTTCCCTGGCTCGCTTCGGTATTGAAGAACGATGGTGCTTCACGTCCTGTCATTGTAGTTGCGGCTCTACCGGAGGGCTCGTCCAAGGCGCTTCGGACGTGTAGTCGGGCATCCGGAAGAATCACCGCTCGCGAGCCGCTGCTACCCCAGCCGAATTCAGGTTTTCAGAGTGTCCTGATCGAGTCACGACCTTCCTCGCTCCCAGTTCCGAGTCCCCAACTCCAGACTGCCACCGCTACCGCCGACCGCCTCCCCTGCGTTACACTCACGCTTTGTAGAGCCGTATGGCGAAATCCCACCCCAATTCGACCTTCGAGATCGCGTGCCCCGACTGCGGCGCGATGCTTAAAATCGACGCCTCCTCCCACGCCGTCATCGCGCACACCCCTGCGCCCCGTAAACGCACCTTTGAGGACTTCGACCAGGCCACCCGCGCTTTGCGCGAAGCCGAGGAGCGGAAGGAAAGCATCTTCCGCCAGTCCGTCGAGGCCCAGAAGAACCAGGAAGACGTCTTCAACAAGCGCTTTGAAGAGGCGCTGAAAAAAGCCAGGGAATCCCCCGACACAGGCAAGCCCCTCCGCGAATTCGATCTCGACTAGGAGAAGATTTGGGGACTTCGGAACGCGCCCTCACTGGCATGGAGTGGCTCCTGCGCATGCAGCGCGCCCTCGATCCGGCTACCAACTCTGTCGTCACTTCGGACGACCCAACGCAGTACTATTACAGAAAGGACTCGCCGGCGCTCGAACCCCTCGTTGAGCCGCGCATCACAACCATGATGGTTACCGAACTTCAGCCCATGAAAATCGCCAGCAAGATCGAATCCAGCCTCTCGGAAATCCCCTGGACCCGCACCGTGGCCGCCGGCTCTTTCGTCGTCGGCGCGATTCTGCTCATCGCAGGCCGCCGCAAATCCGCACTCGCCGTCTCCGCCGCGGGCGCCGCCGTCGCTCTGCTGGAAAGTCCTGAGATCGTTCGCGACGCGTGGAATGCCATGCCGCGCCTCGTCCGCTCCGGCCAGGACTTCCTCGTCCGCATGGAAGACTTTGTTGAGGAACTCAACAAGCAGGGCCAGCATCTCCGCAAAGTGATCGCCCACGAATAGGGGCGCCAGGCGCTGCCATAACGCTGCTCAAGGCTCAATCAGAATCAGTTCGGCAAAGTCTGTCCGGTATCTCCGCTGATCGAGCGTGATTAAACGATCGGCCCTCAGCAGTGCGTGCGCAGCGATCACAAAGTCCGACGTAAGCCGCTTCGTTTCGCCGCCGCCTTGCCGGTGCCTCCTGTTTGCATATTGCGCAAAGCGCTCCGCCGCCAATTCCCAGATTTCCCGCTCGATCAGCCAGTCGACTTCCACTCCCATCGTTTTCAAAAAATGGTCGACCTGGTCGTTTTTCACAAACGGATTCGCACGCGCCTCTAAATAAACGAAGGGACTGATCACCAGCCCACCCTGCGCATACGCTCCATCCAGGAATGCTGCGATTCGTGCAGCCGACGTTTCCCTTCCCCAGAGCGCCGACAGAACATTCGTGTCCAGCGCGGTTCTCATCCTTCACGCATGTCCCGAACCCACTCGTTGATTTCCTCGATGCTGTTGAAGCCCGGAGCCATTCCAACGAATTCGCTGAAGGAGCGCCTCCCCTCCTTCAACGGCCGGATTACAAACTCCCCGCCTTGCTCAATAAAGTCCAGCCTGTCCCCGGCTCTCAGTCCCATCTTCTCTCTAACATCAAGGGGAACTGTGACTTGCCCCTTACTGCTGATTCGGCTACTGGGCATCTTTACTCTCCATTCAAGAAGTAAAGAATACCATATTTACTGAGTCGCCTCCGCTAAACTAGGGCCAGCCCCATGAAACGCACCATTTCCCACTACGAGCTGGAGCGCAAGCTCGGCACCGGCGGCTCTGGCGTCGTTTACCTCGCCAACGACACTCAGCTGATGCGTCCGGTCGTGCTCAAAATCCTCAAGCAGGGCGCCCTCACCCTCGACCAGATGCGGACTACCGTGCTGCGCGAAGCTCGGCTCGCCTCTGCCATCGAACACCCCAACGTCTGCGCGATCTACGAGGTCGACGAGGAGGGCGAAGAGGCCTTCATCGTGATGCAGTACGTGCCGGGGCAGTCGCTCGACAAGCTCATCGCCCGCGGTCCCGCCACGCTGCAGCTCGTTCTCTCGGTCGGCATACAGATCGCCGACGGGCTCTCCGCTGCCCACTCGCTCGGCATCTTTCACCGCGACCTCAAGCCGGCTAACGTGATGCTGACCGACGGCGGCCTCGCCAAGATTCTTGATTTCGGCCTCGCGCGCCGCCTGCCACCCGAAGAGCGCGACTTCGATCCGGCCAAAGCTTCGCGGCGCAAACCCGGCGCGCCGATCGCCACCTACACGGCGCGCGGCGGCACCATCGCTTACATGGCTCCGGAGCAATTCGTCACCGGGCAAAGCTCTGTTCAGTCGGATCTGTGGGCGCTCGGCGTCATCCTGTACGAACTCGCCAGCGGCCGTCATCCCTTCGCCCGCCCCGACGGCGACGAGTTCCAGTCCATCCGCGCGATCCAGTTCGCCGATCCGCCGCCGCTTCCCGAAAATCTGCCGCCGGAACTCACCTCTGTGATCCTCGGCCTGCTGCAGAAAACGCCCGCCGAGCGCTACGGCTCCGCCGCTGAAGTTCGTGAAGCGCTCAAGACCATCATGAAGGCGCTGCAGCTGGAGTCGGGCATCATCCCTGGCGACGCCGCCGCGATCCTTCCGCCCTCAACGCCGGCCGAGCAGGAGAAGCGGACCACCGGCATTCTCTCCATGCTCGCCGAGCGCTTCCGCGAGTCGTCCACCGAAAAATCCGAGCACAACACCATCCTCGTTCTCCCCTTCCAGAACCTCGGCGCCACCGACGTCGCGCCGCTCTACGGGTTCGCGCTCGCCGACGCCATCGCCACCCGCATCGCACGCATGTCGTCGCTGGTCGTGCGGCCGTCCTCGGCACTCATGCATCTGCCGATCGCGCAGATGGATCCGCTCGCCATCGGCCAGAAGCTCTTCGTCGACTGGGTGCTCACCGGCAACTTCGTCCGCTCTGACAAAGGCTTCGACCTCAACTGGCAACTGCTCGAAGTCGACAGCCAAAGCGTGCGCGGAGGTGGCTCCATCAGCGTGCCGTCGTTTGACCTGATCGCGGTTCAGACCGAAATCGTAAACGAAGTCTTCGCGTCGCTCCAAGGCATTGGCCAGCTACAACCAGGCGCTGAACGCGCCGTGCCCACGGCGTCGCGTCCCCCCGCCCTCGGCGAAGAGCTTTCCGAGGAATACCTTCAGGCCCAGGCCCTGCTCTCCGGATTCATGCAGCGGACCGGCTCGCGTTCCGACCTCGAGCGCGCCCGCCAGCTCTTCGAAGCCGTCACCCAGCGCGACGCTTCTTTTGCGCCCGCCTTCACCGGCCTCGGCATCGCTGAGCTGCAATTCGTCCGTTACGGATTCGGCGGCCAGCTCCACGTTATCGCCGCGCGCAAAGCCCTCGACCGCGCCCTCGAACTCGACACCAATTCCGTGGACGCCAACCTCTACCGCGTCTACATGCTGCTCTCCCGCGGCGAGAAAGAATCCGCGCGCCACGGCATCGAACACCTGCTGCGCACCGCGGCCAACGACTGGAACGTCCACCTCGTTGCCGGCATCACGCTCCGCATCGACGGCATGTACGACGAGGCACTCGCCCAGTTCCATCGCGCCCTCATGCTCAACCCGGCCGGTGCCGCTGTCGTCTACAACCATCGCGCGCGCGTCTACCAGTACCAGAATCAGCTGGAGCTCGCCGAAGAGGAGTTACAAAAAGGACTTACCCTCGAGCCGCGCTATCCGCTGCTTAGAACGTCGCTTGCCTACCAGCGCATGCGCCAGGGAGATCTCCATCAGGCCATCCACATGCTCGAGCAGGTCATTCGCGATGACGCCTCGATGCGCCTTGCTGTCCCGACTCTGGCGATGTGTTACGTCATGATGGACGACCGCCAGCGCGCGGTCTCGCTCATCGTGGAAGAAACCATCGCCGCCGCCGAAGCCGATTCAGAAATGTCCTACCGTCTCGCGACTTACTTTGCCGTCGATGGAGATGAGAGCGAAGCGCTCCACTGGCTGCGCCGCGCTATCTACCTGGGCAACGAGAACTATCCCTGGTTTTCGAAGAATCCCGCCTGGAACCGGCTCAAGGAGCACACCGATTTTGAACGCATCCTCGACGACTTGAGAAAGAGCTATCGCCGCAACCAGAAGACCTGGAAGCGGCTGCTCACCGAAGTCAGCGGGTAATATTCAGCGGCTACCGGCCAGGCTTAGCGAACGCTGAGCGCTGACGAGAACCTGCGGCGCAGTTGGGAAACGCCGGACTGTATATCGGATGGCTGGAGAGAGCGCTGATCATCACCGCCATAGTGATGCAGTCTCCGGCGCTTGTGGGCCTGATCCTTACCGGGAAATCAATCGTTCGCTTTCCGGAGTTCAAAGAAGTGCGATTCGCCGAATACTTCCTGATCGGAACGCTCCTGAGCTTCTCCCTCTCTGTGTGCGGAGGCATTCTTCTTCTCTATCTGCTGTACGGTTCGGTGTCTTTGAAGTAGACACCTGCAGGCGTCCGGCGCCATGCCCGCGCCGCATCAGCCTGAACGCGGTCTGCCCTAATCCAGCCGGTACTTCGTCTCGGCCAGGTGATACAGCGGCCGCCACACCAGCCGATTGATGGTTACCACCATCAGCGCCATGATCATGGTCGCCGCCAGCAGCACGGGATAGTTTCCGTCGTTGCTGGCCGCGCTGATCTGCGCTCCCAACCCCATCGTTGCCAGGGTGCTGCCCTTGAGCTGGAAATACTCCGCCACGATCGACGCGTTCCACGCGCCGCCCGACGCTGTAATCAACCCTGTGATCAGGAAGGGGAAGATGCCCGGGAGAATCACCGTGGTCCAGCGCTGCCAGTCCTGGAACTTGAACAACCGCGCCACTTCGCGCAGTTCCGACGGAATCGCCTGTGCGCCGGCAATCACGTTGAACAGGATGTACCACTGCGCCGCCAGCAGCATCAGCGCCACTGAGCCGACGCCGAGGCCGATCCCGACCCGCGACAGCGCCACCAGGATCAGCGGAAACAGTGCCGTCGCCGGGAACGATGCTGCGATCTGCGCTACCGGTTGCGCGATGTGCGACAGTTTCGGATTGAAACCGATCGCGACGCCCACCGGAATCGTCCACAGCGATCCGATGATCAGCGCCGCGTTCACGCGCACCAGCGTCAGCCCCGCGCCAGCGATCAGGTGCAGAAACTCATGACCATGAATTCCCTTCAGCAGCAGCAGCGCGTGAAACGCCGCATAGCCGATCACGACCAACAGCGCCGCAGCCACCACGCCATAGATCGCGATCGAACTCCTCTTCATCTCGCTCGACACCGGCTTCGGCTTACGGTGCTGCCGCCGCGCAGCCAGATCCATGTAGAAGCGCTCGGCCATCGGCCTGAATGTGTAACGGTTGATGATCCCAAGCACGCTCGAGTTCCTGAGCGCGTCGAGCACCGGCGAGGTCACCCGGCTGGTGCTCTCGACCGTCTCGAACTTGAACTTATCCGACCACGCGATCAGCGGCCGCCACAAGAGCTGATCGGTGATGACGATGATCAGCACCAGCGTGATCAGTCCCCACGTCATCGCGGCCCAGTCGCCGTGCGACGCCGCTGTCTGTAGGTACGATCCCAACCCCGGCAGCCGGAAGTTCCGGCTCCCCACGGGAAACATTTCGCACACCATGAGGAAGAACCAGCCATTGGCCACCGAGACGATCGAGTTCCAGACCAGGCCGATCGCGCCGAACGGCAGCTCCAGCTGGAACAATCGCTGCAACCGCGAGAAACGGTTGATCTCAGTCGCCTCCATCAGCTCGCGCGGAATGCTCTTCAGCGAGGTGTAGAAGCTGAACGCCATATTCCACACTTCGCCGGTGAAAATGAGCAGGATCGCACCGAACTCGATGCCCAGCTGCCGCGACGGAAACAGCGACATCATCGCCAGCATCACGCCCGGCAAAAAGCTCAGCACCGGAATTGACTGCAGGATGTCCAGCGTCGCGATCATCAGCGATTCGAGCCGCTTGTTGTATGCGGCCGTGTAGCCGTAACCCACCGCGAACACCAGACTCAGGCCGTAGGCTCCGAAAATCCGCACCACCGAATAGAACGCGTACAGCGGCAGGTGCACTGGCGAGCGGTGGATCTCCACTTCCGGAATCGCCGAGCTGAACCAGAACCTGGCAACCCACAGGATCGAGTAAAAGCCCGCCAGCAGCGCCGCTGCCACACTCAGGTCGATGAACAACGGCCACGTCCGTTCCATGACGAACGCGCGCGACAGAGTGAGACGCGGCCTCATCCGCCGAGCCTCATAGGCAGCCGGCCGCCCTCATCCGGCCTTCTCCTGCTCCTGATCTTCAGGCGCCGGCTCTGCGGTCACCTCGACCGGCTCCTCGCCCTCATGCACGTGCAGCATGAACCGCCGCCGCGCATCGTCCCAGTCGAACAACTCCGCGTACCGGCCCCAGTTGATTGCGGTCTCCAGTTGCCGCGTGCATTCTTCTTCGCTGAATTGCTCGTCCAGCATGTCGAGGAAGAACTCCTCCGAGACGGAATGATCGCTCTTGTTCGCGAGCGCCCGGCTGATCTGCCGCAGCAGCAGCACATGGTCCAGCGCCGCCTTGCGGAAAAGCTCCTTCTGCTTCAGGATTTCCGACTCGGCGTACTCGCGCCCCTCCGGCGTGATCGCGGCGTCGCCTTCCTCCACCTTGAGGAAGCCCAGCAACTGCGCTGCTTCCACAATGGGGAACAAGTCATCGATTTCGAACGCCAGCTCGTCGGCCAGCTTGTAGATGTCGGTCTTTCCGCCCAGGTCGATGATCAGCTCCAGCAATCCCGCGATGCCGCCCGGGCGCGCATGGGGCAACATCTCGTAGCGCATCTGGCGCTGATCGCGGACGCGCCGCCCATCGGCCAGGACCGGGACCTCTGTGGGAACCACATCGGGCCGCGTCAGGACTTTATAGATGTAGTCCACCAGCGCCGTGAAGGCCTGGGTCTTCCGATCGCGTGGCTGCGCCAGTTGCACCTTGAAGTCGGTCCGCACATGACCCGGATTGCGCCCGAGCACGATAATGCGGTCCGCCAGCAGCACGGCTTCTTCTATGTTGTGCGTGACCAGAAAGATCGACTTCGTTGGTATGGTCTTCTTCTGCCACAGCTCCAGCAGTTCGCTGCGCAGGTTCTCCGCGGTCAGCACGTCGAGCGCAGAAAACGGCTCGTCCATGAAGAGGACTTCGGGTTCGACGACGAGGGCGCGCGCGAACCCTACCCGCTGGCGCATCCCGCCCGACAATTCTTTCGGATATGCTGCCTCAAAGCCGTCGAGACCCACCGTGTCGAGGATTTTCAGGCTCCGCCGATGCCGCGGCTGCGCCTCCATGCCGCGGGCTTTCAGCGGCGCTTCCACGTTTTCGAGCACGGTCAACCAGGGGAACAGGGCGAAGCTCTGGAACACGATCGAGACGTTGATCTCGGTCGTGCCCAGGTCCTTTCCATGCCACAGTACGTGGCCTCCGGAGGGCTGCGACAGCCCTGAGAGCATGCGCAGCAGCGTCGATTTACCCGAGCCGGACGGCCCCAGCAGCGCCACAATCTCGCCCGGATAGATGGCCAGATCCGTGGCCGAGATCACCTGAATCCGGGCGTCGCGCGACTGCGCGTAGTACTTCTCCACCTGCCGTGCCTGGATGATGGGTTCGGTCATAAAAGTCGGCCCAGTCGCCACCGCGAAATTCGGGACATTCGCTCAGGTTAAAGGTGCGAACCACAGGGTTCCGTTAAGATTCGTAGGTTTGCAGAACAATGAGGGACGATGCCCGCGCAAAGGCATCTCCCGAGGAAAGCGTATCATCATAGCTGCAGGTTGATCCCGACTCGACTGCCCCCAGGAGTCTGCTCGGCGATTCTGCAGTTTCCAATTCCCATTCTTTGTACGACAAGGAAGCGGTAAGAGACGAATGTCCGAACAGCAGGCGAAACCCAAGGTGCTTGTCGCCGATGACGAGCGCGTGATCGCCGACACCCTTGCGATCATTCTTAATCAGGCTGGATTCGAAGCGACCGCGGTCTACAGCGGCGAAAAAGCCGTCGAAATGGCCCAGGTCCTCAAACCCGACATGCTGATCAGCGACGTCATTATGACGGACCTGAACGGCATCGACGCCGCTATCCAGATTCGCGCCATGCTTCCTGGCTGCAAGATTCTGCTCTTCTCGGGCCAGGCGGCTACTGCCGATCTGCTGGATCGAGTGCGCGTCCAGGGACACGAGTTCGAGATCCTCGCCAAGCCCGTCCACCCCCAGGATCTGCTCGCCCGCTTGCGCAGCTGAACGAATTCGCGAACCTGATTTCTGTGCTCTGAGCCCTGCGCTCTGGGCCCTGTATCAGTCCTTCGCCTTCGGATACCAGGTAATCTGCGCCGCGGCCGTCGTATCGCTTTGTGCGCCGGTCTTATAGATGGGCGCCTTCCAGCTCTCGTATTGCACCAGGCCCTTCACTTCAAGGTCGTGCCCGATCCGCTTCACGACGGAGCCGGCAAAGTCATTCTGCGTGGTGCCGCCTGGAATAAATTGTGTAGACGCCTTCGCATTCCGGTACATGAATTGAATATCTTCGTTACCTGACAAGTGCCAGGTTAGCCACGCCTGACCGCCTTTACCCTCGCGGCCTACCCAGTCCGGAAGAAATCCCTTGTTCGTAGGACCCTGTTTCTGCACCACTTCATAGTAGAAAAACTGTCCGTTGGCATTTCGCGAACCTACAGGAGCCGGATCGGTGCTGGCTGCTTCCACGCGCATATCCAGGTGAGGCATTCCCGGAAACTGCGCCAGGTAAATTCCGGTATGGTAGGCTGCACGCCGCGGCGCATCGATGGGACTTACGTCGTCGTGCACAAAAGAATCCGTGTACACCGTCAGCCATTTCTGCAAGTGCGGTAGACGCCAGTCGAAATCGAAATTACCAAAGCGCGCTCCAGGATCGGTTCGCGAAAACTTCTCCGCCGCGGTTACGTTCTGGAAACTGAAAAAGCTTTTGAGGAAGGTGTGCAGGGTAACCGGCTCGTGCCCCTTGCCACCCCACACCACCATGCGGCTGAATCCGAACTCCAGGTCGCGATAGGGTTTGAAACTGATCTTCTCCACGTGCACCCATGGATCGTTGGGATCGGTGTGCCCTTTCAGGCTTCCTACATAGAAGTCGTAGCGAAAGGGCCCCGTCACCTTCGACAGCCCCGGAATCCGCAGCGGCTCGACGCGATCGATCTGGAAGTTATAGATATCCTCGGCGTTGTTGCTCCACAGCATCGCCGCGCCCTGATTCGGCCCCAGCCAGTGATCGCTCTTGCCGAACGACACTTCGTGCCCGAGCAGGTGCCAGGAGAGATTCGCCTCGAGGATGCGCGCGTTATTCGCTGAGGAGATCGGCCCCTGCGGAATCGTGGCCTGTACAGGATTCGTCGCGATCGGGATGCCGTCGATGTTCTCGGACAGCTGAGTCGTTAACGCTGCCGAATATCCCGTGGCGCTCGGCGCGTACTGATACTCTCCGCGCACATACAGCGTGAACCGGCCCGCTTCCCCTCGTGCGCTGAACCCGGTGTAGTTATTAAATCCGCCCTCGTACGGCCTGCCATAATCATTGATGATCGACTGGCCGAGGTGGAAGCTGTCGCGCAACGGTGTCCCGGTGATGCCACGGAGATTCGTGTAGACGCTCTCCAGCTGCCCGTTCGGATGATTCAGCTCCGTCGCGTTATCGATGTCCGGCTGCACTTCCTCGAGCACTGCCAGGTAAATGTTCTTCGCCTCATCGTTCCCCGTATCGGTGTCGATGCGATCCGCGCTCTGCTCCAGCATGTGGGCGATGCTCAGCCGGGTCCATGGGCGAATTCCCAGGAACGCCGAATCCAGATATCCGAGCGAATGCAGCCGGTCCAGCGCCGGATAGATCCAGCTGTCCATCGGCACGTAGGTGGATCCCTCCGCGCTGGTCGTGATGGTCTCGGCGGGCGGTTGATACCCGGGAGGAAACGGTTGCTGGGTCGTGACCTGGGCTTCAGCGGAGAGAAAGAATGCGCTGCTCAAAAGAACTGCTGGTAGGAAAAAAGAGGATCTCAAGCGGACCTCGGTGAGATTCTGCCGTTCGAGGCGCGACTGTCGACTTCTGCGTACGCCTCTGTATTCAGACTCCGGGATCGAATCTGCGCTGTCAAGGGACGCGGCCAGCGCGCGTAACCACCCCGTCATGTTGGAGCCAGCTATCTTTCGGCAGGCCCCAATAACAGGCCTCACATGTGCGCCGGATCGCCGCGCTCCGTATCAACGCCAAGTTCCGCCATCGCTTTCTGGGCTTTTTTTGCGTCGAATTTTCCGTCGCGCGCCAGCTTCGACAACGTTGCCGCCACCACTGACTCCGCGTTGACCTCGAAGTGCCTCCGCAGATGCTCGCGGTTGTCGCTGCGCCCGAAGCCATCGGTCCCCAGCGTCACCAGGCGCGTGGTTAACCATGGAGAAAGCTGATCCGGCACCGCCTTCATGTAATCGGTCGCAGCAATCACCGGCCCTTTCGCCTTCGCCAGCGCCGATACGATGTAGGGCGTCTTCTCTGTTTCTGTCGGATGCAGGCGGTTCCACCGCTCCACGCCCAGCGCCTCGCGACGCAATTCGTTATAGCTGGTCAGGCTCCACACATCCGTCTCGACTCCGTACTTTTCGGCGAGGATCTCCTGCGCCCGCAGTACTTCATTCAGAATCGGACCGCTGCCGAACAGCTGCGCCACCGCCTTGCCGCTCGCGGCCGCCTTCAACCTGTAGATGCCGCGCACGATGCCTTCCTCGACGCCCTTCGGCATCTCCGGCATCGCGTAATCCTCGTTGTACATCGTGATGTAGTAGAAGACGTCCTCACCGTCCTCATACATGCGCTTGAGGCCGTTCTGCAGGATCACCGCCAGTTCGTACACGAATGCCGGATCGTAGCTGAGGCACGTTGGAATCACGCTCATCAGCAGATGGCTGTGCCCATCCTGGTGCTGCAGGCCTTCGCCGGTCATGGTGGTGCGCCCCGCGGTGCCGGCCATCAGAAAGCCTTTGCCCCGCGCATCGGCAAAGGCCCACATCATGTCGCCCACGCGCTGGAATCCGAACATCGAGTAGTACATGTAGAACGGAATCGTCGGGACCAGGTAGTTCGAATAGCCCGTGCCGGCCGCGGTAAACGACGCCATCGATCCAGCTTCCGTGATGCCTTCCTCGAGAATCTGCCCGTCCTTCTCTTCGCGATACGACAGCAGCATATCCACATCGTGCGGCTTGTACTTCTGGCCCTCGCTCGCGTAGATGCCCACCTGCTTGATCGCCGACTCGAGACCGAAGGTCCTGCCCTCGTCCGGCACAATCGGCACAATCAGCTTGCCGATTTTCGGATCCTTCATCAACGCGCGCAGGATGCTCACAAATCCCATCGTGGTCGATACCGCGCGTCCCTTCGATCCGGCAGTCCACTCCGCAAACGTCTCCAGCTTCGGGGCCTTGAAGTCGAGTTTCGGCACGTCGCGTCGCGGCATGTAACCGCCCAGCTCCTGCCGCCGGCCCTGCATGTAGACCATCTCCGGCGAATCCTGCGGCGGACGATACAGCTTGCCGGCGCGCGCATCCGCTTCCGGAATCGGCAGGTCATAGCGGCGCACAAAATCCACCAGCGCATCGTCGGCAACCTTCTTCTCCTGGTGCGAAGCGTTGCGTGCCTGGGTGCTGCCCAGCCCGTATCCCTTCACCGTTTTCGCCAGGATCACCGTCGGTCCGCCCTTGTGCTCCACGGCCTGCTTGTAGGCGTTGTAGATCTTGCGCGCGTCGTGCCCGCCACGATGCAGGTGGAAGACCTCGTCGTCGCTCATGTGCTCGACCAGTTTGAGCAGCTCCGGATACTTGCCGAAAAACTCCTCCGGATATAGGCGCCGCCCTTCGCCTTGAACGCCTGGTACTCGCCATCGACGCACTCTTCCATGCGCTTCAGCAGCAGCCCGGTGTGATCGCGCTCGAACAGCTCGTCCCAGTCCGATCCCCAGATCACCTTAATCACGTTCCACCCGGCGCCGAGGAACACCGCTTCCAGCTCGTCGATGATGCGCGCGTTCCCGCGCACCGGTCCATCCAGCCGCTGCAGGTTGCAGTTGACCACGAAGATCAGGTTGTCGAGTTTTTCGCGACGTCCCAGCGACAACGCGCCCAGCGTGTCCACTTCGTCGGTCTCGCCATCGCCGACGAACGCCCAGATCTTGCGCGGCGTTTTTTCGATCAGCCCGCGGTTCTCGAGATACCGCATGAAGCGCGCCTGATACACCGCGTTCAGCGGACCAATCCCCATCGACACCGTCGGGAACCGCCAGAAATCCGGCATCAGCCACGGATGCGGATACGACGACAACCCCGGCGTATCGCGCAGCTCATGCCGGAAATTCAGAATCCGCTGCTCATCGAGTCGCCCCAGCAAAAAGGCTCGCGCGTAAATTCCCGGACTGGCGTGTCCCTGGAAATAAACGAAGTCTCCTGGCTGATCTCCATACGTCGCATGGAAGAAGTGATTGAACCCAACTTCGAGCAGCGTGGCCAACGACGAATAGGTCGCGATGTGTCCGCCGATGCCGTGATCCCTTTTGTTCTGCCCGTGCACCATCGCCATCGCATTCCACCGGATCAGGGCCTCGATGCGCCGCTCCAGCTTGCGATCGCCGGGATAGGCAACCTCTTCATGCTTCGGAATCGTGTTTACATAGGGCGTCGTTAGCTCGCTCTGTTGCGAGATGCCCGCCTCGCGCGCCCGCTGCTTCAGCGCGGTCAGCAGCTCCGCGCCCTGTTCCGGCCCATCGGCCACCACCACATCGTCGAATGCTTCGATCCACTCGCGCAGCTGCGCCGCAAAATCGCTTTGTACCGGATTGCTTACCTTGGTCGCCATAAACTCCCGATTACTCCTTCGCGCTCACGCGATTGCGCGCGCCTCTGTGTCTTCATCCTCAATCCTGATGTCCGCCGCATCGATGGCGCCGCGGTCCCGTCCATCGCCGCTGGCGTCATACGCGGCGACGATCTCCCGCCGCCACTCCTGTACCGGTAATCCTCGCGCCATGAGCCACTCTTCCAGATGCTCGACCGCGTTCTGGGCTTTGATCCTCACGCGCTTGGCCGCCGCCACTGTTTGCCAGCGCACGCTCACCATGTGCGTGGGCCCGGCGCCCTCCCGTGCTCTCGCAATCGATTCGTGCGCCACCCGGTACATCGCGATCACATCCTGCGTGTCTACCGGGATCGATGGATACTCGAGCGCCGCTTTCTTCCCTTTCTTCGATCCGCCTCGTTTGGCCTTCGCCGGCCCATGCTCCACCAGGATCACCGGCAGCTTCGCGCCAATCGCCAGCGCGCGCGCTTCCTGCAGGACCTTGCTCCCCTGCGCAGCATCGAAAAAGATCGCCGTGATTCGGCCTGTCTTCCTCATTCGATCGCCCACCGCATCGCCCAGCGCCTCAATCACGCGCTCCTCGAAGCTCCGCCGATCGATCGTCACCCCAAAATGTCCGCGTGCGATCTCTTCCACCGACGCCACGTACTCTGCCACTACAACATCATCGCTGCGCAAATCGGCAGCTACTCCGGCCAGCGCCGCCTCGCGCCCGCGCAATCGCGCCTCGCCGGCCAGCTGCACCTTCAGCGCCAGCTCGTACAACTGCCGGAACTTCGCCTCACTGATCAGTGAGTGCCCATGCTTGCCATGCGCTGCGGCAGACGTAATCCTGGTTCCCGCCTCAATCGCCATCTGTTCTGTGTGATCCTCATCGGCCGCTGTTCGGGGGTGCGGCCTTCGCTGCTGCTGCGTCCGATGGGACGCTCGCGCCTATAGAAAAATTGTAGCGCAGGCGCGCTTGTTGTTCCGGCAGTCACCGCTGCTGGACGCACATTCTCTCGCCGCGCTCAGATTTCAACAGTTTTGTGAATAACCCTGTGCATTTCCCGCTTCCATTGCGCGCAAGCGCAGAAATCATGCGCCCTTCACCATTCTGCACTCACTGCGATGCACTCTTGCATCCCCTCGCGACGTGACATCGATCACACCGCTGGCTTGATTTTCTGAATGGTGAACGCCGAGCGCCGAGCGCTGGTTTACGTCGAGTACTCGGCATTGATCCGCACGTACTCGGCGCTCAGATCGCACGTCCAGAATCGGCATCGTCCTTCACCGATTCCCAGCGCAATTCGAATCGAATACTCCCGCTGCTCCAGATACGCATGCGCAGCCTGCTCGTCGTACTCTGGCGCGCGCCCGCCGTTCACGCAGATCGGAAGTTTGCCAAACCAGATCGCGATTTTTTCCGGATCGACTGCCACGCCGGAATATCCCACTGCCGCCATCAGCCGTCCCCAGTTCGGATCCGATCCCGCCCAGGCCGTTTTCACCAGCATCGAGTTCGCAATCGACTTCGCCACTGTCACAGCGTCCGCATCCGTCGGCGCGCCCTCGATCTGCAACTCGACTACATGGCCAACACCTTCTCCATCCGCGACAATCTGTTTGGCGAGCGACGTGCACACTGAGCCCAACGCCTGGGTAAACTCTGCGTCCTCCGCCCACACATCCACGCCCGACTGCGCCCGACGCCATCAACAGCACCGTGTCGTTCGTCGACGTGTCGCCGTCAATCGAAATCCGATTGAAGCTCGCATCCGTTGCCCCGCGCAGATAGCGGTCCAGCGCCGTCGGATGCACTGCCGCATCCGTGAACAGATACACCAGCATGGTCGCGTGTAGCGGGGCGCTCGGTGGTGCCGTGGCCGACGCCAGCTGCGGATAAATCATTCCCGCGCCCTTGCACACGCCCGCAATCCGAACCCGCTTTCCGTCCCGCTCGAAGCTCGCATGCGCCACCTTCGCTCGCGTGTCCGTGGTCAGGATCGCCTGGGCAAACGCCGAAAAGCCTTCAGCGTTCGGCGCCAACTGATTCCGGACCGCGGGCAGCGCCGCCACCAGCTTCTCCGCGGGCAATGGCACGCCGATAATGCCCGTCGACGAAGGCAAGACCTCGTGCCCCTCGCAGCCAAAAGCCTGCGCCGCGGCCTTGCAAACCTGCTCCGCCGCCGTGATCCCGATCTGTCCCGTCGCGCAGTTCGCGTTGCCCGCATTCACGGCCAGTACGCGCATCAGCCCGCCATTGCGTTCCAGATGCCGCCGCCCTACCGTGATCGGCGCAGCCTGTACGCGATTCGTCGTGAACATCGCTGCCGCACTCGCAATCGCATCCGCCACCGCGACCGCAAAGTCTGTCTTCCCACTGGGCTTGATGCCCGCCTTCACCGCCGCAAATCGAAACCCGCGCGGCAGCGCCTCCTGCGTGATCACCAACTTCTCCGTCATCGTCTCAATTCCCCGGCGCCTTAGCCGCCGTCATTAGCTCTACGAACTCCCGCGTAAATTTCCCCAGATCCAGATCCGTTTGCGCGTGCACTTTCTGTACATCCGTCTGCGGCCGCATCGCATCGGTCCAGGTCAGCGTGTCGCCGTAACTCGGGCCCGTGGCTCAGATCCACATCCATATACACCTGTCTTTCCTTTGTGATGATGGATGGATCCAGCCACGCGCACGCCGCCAGCTCGTCCCACAGGTAGTACCGATCCTGCGACCACGCCGCGATATAACGCGCCGCCGGATTCTTCGACTTGCTGATCTGGTCCAGCAGCGCCTGCGTGAACATCGCCTTGATCGAAATGTCCACCGTCGTGACATCGATGCGCGGCCAGTGCGCGCGCAGCACGATATGCGTCGCCTCGGGATCAAACCAGAAGTTGAACTCGTGCCGCGGGCTTTCGGAAAATTCCGGATCGTCCGTCTGCGGATTCAGGCTCCCGCCCATGATCACGATGCCCTGCGTCAGCTCCGCGAATTCCGGATCGATGCGCAGCGCCAGCGCAATGTTGGTCAGCGGCCCGGCTGCATAGATCGTCACCGCATGCGGATGGGCGTGCACCTGACGGATCAGAAAATGCACCGCGTCTTCGTCGATTGCCTTCGTATGCGGCGCGCCCTCCGGCAGCGGCGGCACAAAATTCGGCGCATGCACAGTTGGATGCTCCGGCGAGACCTTGACCACGCCCTGGGCCGTCTCCTTCAGGCTCATCGGACCCTGTCCCCACGCGCCCAGCCAATCCACTTTGCCGACGAGCGGCGTATTCAGACGCGTTTCTTCTTCGGTGCGGACGAGCGGGAAGACCGCTCCATTCGCGACGGGGACATCGGTGCGCCCAATCAATTCCAGCATCCGCAGCGTATGCGCTGTCTCCTCATCGCGCCATGCATTGCCGGTCACCATCGTGATCCCCAGCACGTTTACCTGTGGAGACTGCAGCAGCACCATCATCGCCATCTGGTTCGATCCGCCAGGCCCCGACCCATCCTGATCGATCAGCACCATTCGCTTCTCAGCGCCAGCGCTCGCGGCGAGCAGAAGCATCGCCAGCGCGCCGCCAATCCGCCGCGCCGCCCCTCGTGGCGCGAGACGTGGCGCCGTCACTGCTTGTCGGTTGTCGAGCATCGCCTCATTCATCGAATCGGGAAACAACGGGAACCTCTACCAGTAAACCAGACAACCGCGCTCTTCCAGTTTCCTCATCCACGAAGGCGGTTCCAGCGTCGATACCCACCGCAAATCGAGCTTGTCCAGCTTCGGCAGATTTGCCAACCCCTCCGGCAGCGAGCGCAGTGGATTTTCCCTCAGATCCAGCTGCCGCAGTTCCGTCAGCTCTGCTAACGAATCCGGCAAATGTGTCAGCCGATTGTTTCGCAAATGCAGTTCGCGCAAACCCCGCAGCGCGCCCATCGCCACGGGCAATTCCGTGAACCCGTTGTCGGATGCACGCAACTCCGCCAGCCCGCTCATGGCGCACACGGCCTCCGGAAACGCAAGAAATCGATTCTCTCCGATGTTCAGATAGCGAAGCCGCTTCAGTCGCGCCATCGACGTGGGCAGTCCGTCGAGCTGATTGTCATGCAGATAGAGAAAGTCGCTCAACCCCTCCAGTTCACCCAGCGTCTCCGGAATCTGCAGGAGCCGGTTGTGCCCCAGATCCAACATGCGCAGCTTCTTCAGTCGCCCAATCTCCGGCGCAATCTCCTCGAGATCGTTGTCCGCCAGCACCAGCCACTCCAGGTCCGCATTTTCCCAAACGTCCGCGGGGACGCTTCCCAGATGCTTCTTCCACAGATTCAGCTTCGTTACAGGCTTTGTCATCGTCACCGCCATCCTAATTCGGCCCGTCGCCGGTTGGCTCTTCCTCGCGCGCGCTGCATCCTCTGCAATAATTTTTTAGTGAACGCGTTCCCCTCACTCGGTCCAACGGATTTCCTCGTCATGCGCGACGTTTCAGTCGCCCGCGGCGACAACGTTGTCCTCCACAACATCTCCCTCCGCATTGCCAACGGGGAACACGTCGCCATTCTCGGCCCCAATGGTTGCGGCAAATCCACGCTCATCAAGACCCTCACCTGCCAGTGCTACCCCATCGTCACGCCCACCACTGAGCTGCGGCTGCTGGGCCGCGCGCGCTGGGACGTCTCGCAACTCCGCACCCATCTCGGCGTCGTCTCCGCGGAACTCCCCGGCGAGCGCACGCCCGTGACCCGCGGTCTCGACGCGGTCGTCGCCGGTTTCTTCTCCGCCTCCACGCTCTGGCCCAACCTGCATGTCACTCCGGAAATGCGCGACCGCGCTCACGAAACACTTGTCCTGATGCAGGCTGCCCACCTCGAAACCAAGCTTGTCGGCGAAATGTCTGCCGGCGAGCAGCGCCGCATTATGATCGCCCGCGCCCTCGTTCATCGGCCCGAAATGCTGCTCCTCGACGAGCCCTCGAACGCTCTCGACCTCGCCGCTCAGCGCGAACTCCGCGAAGCTCTCCGCCAGGTCGCCCGCCAGGGTGTGGGCATTCTGATGGTCACGCACCACCTCGCCGACATCCTCCAGGAAATCGACCGCGTCATCATGATGAAGGACGGACGCATCTTCGCCGACGGCACGAAACGCGAACTGATCCGTCCGGAGAAGCTCCGCGCGCTCTTCGGTGTCGACGTCACACTGGTCGAGCACGACGGCTCCTGGCATAGCTGGTAGCGCCTGTCGGACACGTGTCGGACAAAGTCCGACAGCGTCGGACTTTGTCCGACGTAACCCCGCTGAGTCTCGCCGCTTGCGCCATCGCCCCTCTCCGGGTTAACTTACCCGTACACGGGAAAGGAGGATGATCCAGCTAATGACAAATTCTGATGGTAGTAGTACCCGCAGGACCCTACGTGAGGTGACTGAGGCTTAGAGCCGCTCCTGGCTCGAAGTGAACCAAGTCCTGGCGTAACCAAGACGCCGAGGCCGACTCCGCAAGCGGGAGCGCCTCAGGTCAATCTCTACAGTCAACCGGTGATCAAGGCCCGCATGCTGAATCTGGCTGCGGGCCTTTCACATTTTGGCCCGAATCTCGCGCATGTGACCATGGTAAAATGACCATGGTCATGAAGACAGGAACCAAAAGCATCGGCGCCGGAGCCTTCAAGGCGAAATGCCTCTCTGTGATGGACGAAGTACACAATGGCCACGGAGAAGTCGTGGTGACAAAACGCGGCAAACCCTTTGTGAAAATCGTTCCCGTTCAGCCCGTAAACCCAGAGAGCATCTTCGGATTTCTGAAGGGGAAAGCGAAAATCGTCGGAGACATCATGGAACCGACCATGAGCGACGAAGACGTGGCTCGATGGGAACGCGAGTGGGATGATCTGACGCGGTGATCCTGCTCGACACCCATGCTCTGATTTGGCTGGCCCTCAGTCCGGAACGTTTGTCTCGCTCCGCGCGCAGCGCCATTGAAGACAACGTCCTCGATGGTTTGGCATTCAGCGCTCAATCGCTCTTCGAGATCGCGTGGCTGGTCGTTCGCAGACGTATCCTCCCAAACGAACCGCTCGAAACATTCATCTACAATCTCCAATCCCGGTTCACCGTATACCCGCTCACTCCAGCCATCGCCGTGACCGCCGCTCAACTCCCTTCCCCGTTTCCCCCTGACCCGTTCGACCGCATCATCGCTGCCACGGCCATCGTCGAACGCATTCCGCTCATCACCGCGGACAGGAACATCCGCCGTTCCCGCGCTCTCCGCACGATCTGGTGATTCCGCCCACAATCTCTGTTCCCCCACGGTTCTACAATGTCCCCATGGAACCTCTCGTCATCGCAGGCAAAGCTTTTCAGTCGCGCCTCATCGTCGGCACCGGCAAATACCGTAACGGTCCCGAGACCCAGGCCGCCATCGAAGCCTCCGGAGCCGAGATGGTCACCGTTGCCGTGCGCCGCGTGAATCTCGACCGCTCCCAGGAATCGCTGCTCGACTTCATCGACCCGCGCCGCTACTTCCTGCTCCCCAACACCGCCGGTTGTTACACCGCGGATGAAGCCATTCGCGCCGCACGCCTCGCTCGCGAAGTCGGCATCTCGGACTGGGTCAAGATCGAGGTCATCGGCGACCAGGCCACTCTCTACCCTGACGTCCAGGCCACGCTGGAAGCGACCCGCATCCTGGTCCGCGAAGGCTTCACCGTCCTGCCCTACACTTCCGACGACATCGTCTTCGCGCACCGCCTCATCGACGCAGGAGCGGCCGCCGTCATGCCTCTCGCCGCTCCTATCGGCTCCGGCCTCGGCATTCAGAATCGCGCCACGCTGCAGATCCTGCGCGAAAAAATCACCACCGTCCCGCTCATCGTGGATGCGGGAGTGGGAACCGCGTCCGATGCGGCCCTCGCCATGGAAATGGGCGCCGATGCCGTGCTGATGAACACTGCCATCGCCGCGGCGGCGAATCCGATCCTGATGGCCGAAGCCATGCAGCACGCGGTGCTCGCCGGACGCCAGGCGTATCTTGCCGGACGCATGCCGCGTAAGCTCTACGCCACCGCCAGTTCCCCGCTGGAAGGTGTATCGAAGGCCACTGCATAACATGCACCCTCCGATCCGCACCGCCATTCTCTTGTTCGCTCTTTCTGCCGCCCCGCTTTTCGCGGTCCCGCTCTTCGCCCAGCGAAATGTCCCGGTCCCGGCCAACTGCACGCCGCAGGTCAACCAGCGGCTCGCGGAAATCATCGCCGCACAGACTCGCCGCGACATCGATAACGTCATGGTGTGCGGCATCGCCACGCAGAAGACCCGTCTCCAGGCCGGCGGCCGCCATGGCGATCATCACATCACCACGATTGCGGTTCAGCTTCCCGGCAGCCAGATGGTCAACGTTCAGGTGGTCACGAACGACGATCTTGATGGCGTTGTCACCGCCCGAGTCAACGATCCCGTTTACGCATACGGCCAGGCCTATGTTTCTCACGGTCCCTGGGCCGCCGGCGTTCACGACGTGCACTGCTCCACGCACTCCGGTGCGGACAACGGATGGGTCGTGGTCGCCGGCGTCAAAACGCCGCGCAGTTGTCCCTCTCGCTGACCGTTCCGCAGATACGCCGCGTTCTCCCTACGCTTTGCCACGCGCGCTGCGCTACACTGAGCCGTAGTTTTGCGGGATTTCTGAGGCCACTATGCGCGTCTGCGGTATCGACTGCGGAACCCAAACCACCGGCTATGGCGTCGTCGAGTGGGATGACAACGCGCCCGCTCCTCGCCTCGTCTCCATCACTTCCGGCGGCATCTGTCCGCCAAAAAATGCTCGTCTCCCCGAACGCCTCGCCGTGATCTACACCGAACTCGGTGCCGTCTTCGAACGCTGCCGTCCCGACGTCGTTGCGGTGGAAGAGGTCTTTTACTCCGTTAACGCCAAATCGGCCATCAAGCTCGGCCACGTCCGCGGCGTTGCCCTGCTCGCTGCCGCCACCGCCGGTCTCCCGGTCGCGGAGTACGCCCCGCTCACCATCAAATCCACGGTCACGGGCTACGGCCTTGCCGCCAAGCAGCAGGTGCAGTTCATGGTCGCCCGTTTGCTCGCGCTGCCCGCAGCACCCGAGCCGGCCGATGCCGCCGACGCACTGGCCATCGCCATCTGCCACATCCATCACGCACAAACCTTCGCGCGCCAGGAGGCGTCGGTCGTCTGATCATGCGCTTCCCCTCGGTCCCGTCCTTATTCTTCGTGGCTCTGCTGGCCGCCCCGGGTTTCTCCCAGGCCCCGCCTGCACCGGCCGCGGCCCGCATCGTCTTCACCTTCGACCATCCGCAGCTCCAGCCCTCGCACTATTCCATCGCCATTGATGAAACCGGCGCCGGCCAGTACACCTCGCAGCCCGGCCCCGCCTCTGATCCCACCGACGGCGTCTTCCCCACTCCGCTCGATCGTCCCATGGTGCTGGACGATACCCTGCGCGCCGCTGTCTTCTCGTATGCGCGCGCCCACAGCTTTTTCGCCACCCACTGCACCACGTCGCAAACCACCCTGGCCTTTACCGGGAACAAAACGCTTGCCTACACTGGACCCGACGGCACTGGCTCCTGCACCTTCGTCTGGGCTGGGGATCCCGTCCTCGGGCGTCTCGTCGACCAGCTCCAGGCCGTCGCCTTGACCCTTGAAGAAGGCCGCCGCCTCGACCTCGAAATCCGCCACGATCGCCTCGGTCTCGATGCCGAGCTTTCGACCCTCCAGGACGCCTGCAAAGACCACCGTGCCGTGGATGTAACCAACATTGCCGACCAGCTCCACGCCATCGTCGGCAACCAGCAGGTGATGGATCGAGCCCGCAAGCGCGCCAACGACGTCCTTGCCCACTGCGACGCGGCCCCAAAGCACAACTAAGTTACCCGTTTCCACCATTGGAACTTATTAACCCGCGGTATTCGCTCCCCCCTTCCGAATCCCATTCCCTACCCCTCCCTTTACGTGCGAAAATAAGTCGAAACTTAATGCACCCGTGGCTCGTTTAATAGAGTGCTGATGGGTGTGGGCCAAAGCGTCTTCCTTTCAGGCCCAGGGTGGCAGGGATTCAGCGCGCCAGCTTGACCGGCGGTGCCGTTTACCCGCTTCACCATGACAAGGGTCGACGCACCAAGGAGGTGCCTGACGAGGCGCCACTCTCTTGTCCTTCGCTGCTTCCGTTTGCATCGCTCCTCTCCTGGACCGTTCCTCTTCGCCGCTGCCTTCGCTCTCCTGCTCGCTGCCTTCACTGCGCGCGCTCAGGACACCACTCCGCCCCCGCCTCCGCCGGACCAGCCCTCCACCGCGCCCGAGGCCCAGGGCCAGACTCAGATCCGTGCGGTCCGCATCAGCGATGTCGAAGGCCAGGTGAAGATTTACGAGGGCGATGAGGTCGCCTTCGATCAGGCTCAGCCCAACATGCCCGCGGTCGAAGGCATGCGGCTTGTTACCGGCGACAACGGCCGCTTCGAAGTCGAGTTTGAGGATGGCAGCGTCGCCCGCGTCACGCCCGACAGCTCCATTCGCCTCACCCAACTCCGCCGCAATGCCGACGGCAGCACCGTGACCCACATCGACGCGCTCACCGGTCTCAGCTATTTCGAGCTGAACGGCCGTGGTGGCGAGTACTCCGTCCACTTCGGGTCCGATACGGCAACGCCTGTCCAGAGTGCCGTCTTCCGCGTCGCGCTCGACACGGCACCTTCGCAGCTCGCGGTGATGCACGGCGCCGTCCACGTGGATGATGGCCTCGGCCTCTCGATGGACGTCCACCCCAGCCAGACTTTTCAAACAGATCCGCAGCAGCCCGGCGAATTCACCATCGCGCAAAGCGTGGCCGCAGAATCCTGGGATCAGTGGAACTCCGATCGCGATGAAGCCCTCGCCCGCCTCGAGACCAACGAAACCACGGCGCGCGCCAGTTCCGGCAACGCCGATAACCCCGCATGGAACGATCTCGACTACTACGGCAACTGGTACGACCTTCCCGGCTACGGTCAGGTCTGGTCCCCGAGCAACGTCAGCGCCAACTGGGATCCCTTTGGCGTCGGCGCCTGGGGCTACTACCAGGGCATGGGATACACCTGGATCTCCGGCTATCCGTGGGGCTGGTGGCCCTATCACTGCGGCGCCTGGAACTATATGAACGGCAACGGCTGGTTCTGGATGCCGGGCAACTGCGGCTCCGGTTTTTATGGCAACGGCTGGTACCCGTACTCCACGGTGTGGAACGTGCCTCCGGGCTACGCTCCCCCGGGTCGGCCCTTTGCCCCGCCGCATCCGCGTGGCGGTCCCATCCATCATCCCGGCAATCCGCGGCCGGTCAGCATCATCGCCGTCAATCGCGGCCCGCAGAACTCTGAGCCCTTCGGCAAAGGGTTCAAGCCCGCGCCTCGTTCATTTACCTTCCAGGGCAAGGAAATCCAGCCGATCGCGCCTGGCATCCATCCGATCCAGCGCGGACCTCTGGGCGAAAGCTTTACCAATGCTCTGGTCCGCACGCACCCCGAAATGGGCCCCACGAACATAGGCTCACGTCCCATGCCTGGCATCATCGCCGGACCGCGCGGCGTGTATGCTCCACCCTCAGCCGGAACCCGCACCTTTGGCGCACCGCCCAGCTTCGGATCGCGTGGTGGATTCACGCCGCCGGGCAACCACTCCGGCGCCGGCCACGGTTCCTTTAGCGCCGGTGGCGGTGGCGGCTCCGCGCACGGTATGAGCGGCGGTGGCGGTGGCGGTGGCGGAGGCGGATTGAGCGGAGGCGGTGGAGGCGGCGGTCACGTCGGCGGCGGCGCGGTGAGTGCCGGTGGCGGCGGGGTTTCTGCTCCTGCCAGCAGCGGCGCAGCCCACCACTAAGTAGAACTTCGATTCATCGAGAGAAGCCGGCCCTTTGGGGCTGGCTTCTTTTTGCGCACTGCGCCCTGTTTTCCTGCGCCCAGTGCCTACAGTCCCAGCGCTTCGACGATCCGCTGCGTTCGCGTGGCCCGCTTCGCAAACCGGAATGTCCCCCGCTCCTTCATCTCGTCCGCCGCGCTCAAAAACGCACCCAGCGCCAGACGGTACAGCGCCCCCCCCACGCTCACCCGCTTCACGCCCATCTCCGACAGCTCCGCCAGGCTCAGTTGCGGCTCTCCCATCCCCATCAGCACATTCACCGGCCGATCCACCGAGCTGATCACCGCTGCAATCTCTTCCCGCGTCTTCAGCCCCGGCGCATACAGCACATCGGCCCCCGCCTCCTGATACACGCGCAGCCGGCGAATCGTGTCTTTCAAGTCTTCTCTGCCGTGCAGGTAATTTTCCGCACGCGCCGTCAGCACAAACGGAAATGGCAGCGAGCGCGCTGCCTCCGAGGCTGCCTCGATCCGCTCGATCGCCTGCTCGATCTCGTAGATCGGCGCATCCTCTCTCCCCGTCGCATCCTCAATTGATCCGCCGACCAGTCCCGCCTGGGCGGCCAGCCGGATCGTCTCTGCCGCCGCCTCCGGACTATCGCCGAATCCATTCTCCAGATCGCCGTTCACCGGCAAATCGGTCGCCGCCGCAATCGCCCCCACATTCGCCAGCGTGCATTCCCGCCCGACCATCCCGTCGTTCACCCCATGCGCAAATGCGTTCCCGGCACTCGTCGTTGCCAGAGCCTCAAACCCCAGGTGCGTCAGCATCCGAGCCGTCCCGGCGTCCCACGGATTCGGAATGATGAACGCCCGGTCTCGCTCGTGCAGCGCGCGAAATGCCTCGCCCTTCTCCTGCTGTGTTCTCATCGGGGACCCTCCTCACCCGCTTGCGCCGCCACGCAGAAGCTTGCGTCCACCGTCTCCAGGAACGTCCGCTCCTCTCGCAAAATCAGCCGCATCTTTTCCGCCATCGCAAAGTTCTCCCGCGCTTCGGCATCACCTCTTAGACGCGCTCGATATCCCTCGTAGGCCGCGAGGCTCTCGAAAGCAATCAGCCCCCACGCCACGTCGTTGGTCCCTTCGTGCGGCAGAAAATACCCCACCAGATTTCCACCGCAGCGCGGAATGATGCGTGCCCAATTCTCCGCGTACCTCCGGAACCCCTCCTTCTGAAATGGATCGATCTGGTACCGGATAAAGCACGTCACTCGCATCTGCCCCTCTTTCTTTGGACGATTCTCCGCCCGCATTGAAATCCGCTCCATATCCGGATTCGCGCCGGTGGCCGCCGCAACACTCACGGCTGCCATGCGCGCAATCGCTTCCCGGCGCGTGATCCTGCCTGCTCCCATGCCCGCATCATCACTCTTGCTGCACATCCACACTTCGTTTACGGTGAAACTATGGATGCATCGCTTCGTGCTGTCCCCATCGATACTGCCGTTGCGTCTATTGCGGCCGCCATCGGCGAGCCGGCCCGAACCCGGATGCTCTATGCGCTGATGGATGGTCATGCCCGTACCGGTACCGAACTGGCCATCGTTGCCGACGTTTCTCCTTCCACCGCCAGCGTCCACCTCGCCCGCCTCAAATCCGAAAATCTCGTCACCGTCTTCGTGCAGGGCCGCCATCGCTACTACTCCCTCGCAGGTCCCAGCGTCGCCCGCGCCCTCGAGCGCCTCAGCGTCCTCGCCGGCGGCCCTCGTCGCCGATTCGTTCCCCACACGCCCGAGAATCTCCGCGCCGCGCGCTCCTGCTACGACCACATGGCCGGAACCGTCGCCGTCTCCCTTCACGATCACTTCGTTCGCTCTCGCTGGATCGAGCCCGTCCGCCAGGGAAACGCCTACCGCGTCACCGCCGACGGCACTCGCGCCTTCGCCGGCCTCGGACTCGATGTCGATCGCGCCCACGCCCTGCGCCGGCGCTTCGCCTACGCCTGCCTCGACTGGAGCGAGCGCCGTCCCCATCTCGGCGGAGCGCTCGGCGCCGCCCTGCTCACCCATGCGCTGTCTCGCAAATGGCTCGCCCGCGAATACGACAGCCGCGCGCTCCTGGTCACCCGCCTCGGCCAGCGCGAATTCCGCACCCGCTTTGGACTCGAACTGCCTCTCGCAGCCTGATTCCGGGGCGACGTCTGAATTCAGACGTCCTCGACGCTCAGCGTCCGCGGATCTTTCACCCTCTGCATCAGCACCGCCGCGCCGAGCAGAAATACTCCGCCCGCGATCACCGCGTAGATGCGGTTGTTGCCCAGCACGTGGATCATCAGCCATCCGAAGAACAGCGATGCCAGAATCTCCGGCGTCACGATGAAGAAGTTGAAGATACCCATGTACACGCCGGTCCGCTCCGGCGGCAGGCTCGCGGCGAGAATCGCGTAAGGCATCGACAGCGTGCTCGCCCACGCAATCCCCACGCCCACCATCGTCAGCAGCAACCAATACTTGTCGTGAATCACCGCCACCGACATCAGCCCCAGCGCGCCGCACAGCAGACACATCGTGTGCGTGTACCGTCGCCCCACTTTCCTCGCCATCCACGGCAGGAAGAACGAAAACGCAAAGCACACCGCCGAATACAGCGCGAAGCAGATGCCGCCCCACTCCACGCCTGCCTTATACGCCGGCGCCCTCGGATCGCTCGCGCCAAAAACGTTGTGCGCCACCGCCACCGGAAAATACAGCCACATGCAGAACAGCCCCAGCCACGTGAGCAATTGCACCGGACCCAGCCGACGCATCGTCACCGGCATCTCCCGAATCGCGGTCAGTATCTCTTTCGCGTTCGCGCCCAGCCCGGTCTTCTCCGCCTTCGCTCTGCGAAACGCCTCTACATCCTGCGGCGGATACTCCTTCGTCGTCACAATGGTCCACAACACTGAGCCCAGAAATACGGCCGCCCCGATATAGAACGACAACCGCACCGTCATCGGCACCGCGCGCACATCGCCGACGGCCTGATGCAGATGAAACACATTCGTCAGCAGCCAGGGTAGCGCCGACGCGATCACCGCTCCCAGCCCAATGAACAAACTCTGCATCGCGAATCCGGACGTCCGCTGCCCTTCCGGCAGCAGATCGGCGACAAAGGCGCGAAAAGGCTCCATGCTCACGTTGATCGATGCGTCCAGAATCCACAGCATCCCCGCTGCCATCCACAGTGCGGCGCTCTGCGGCATCAGGATCAACATCAGCGAGCTCAGAATTGCGCCAGCGAGAAAATACGGCCGCCGCCGTCCCAGCCGTCCCCACGTGCGATCGCTCGCGTGCCCGATCAACGGCTGGATCAGCAGGCCCGTCAGCGGCGCGGCCAGCCACAGGATCGGAATCTGATCCGCACGCGCGCCCATGTATTCATAGATGGCGCTCATGTTCGCCATCTGCAGTCCCCACCCAAACTGAATCCCAAAAAAGCCGAAGCTCATATTCCAGATCTGCCAGAAATTCATCTCCGGCTTCCGGAACTCCACTCCGCGCGACACTCCGCCCGCGTCCTTCTTCGCGCCCGCAATCTCCGTCGTCGCGCCCATCCTCAACCCTCCAGGCCACGCAATACCCTACTCCAAAAAATGCACAACCGGACAGATCACTCCGGAACACGTGCCCCTGCACCCAGTCCCCGCTTGCTGTACCCTGTCTTGCCATGGATAAGCGCGACTTCCTCAGAACCTCGGCCACCGCCCTCACCGGCTGTATCCTGTCGCGGATGCTCCCCGCCCAAACGACGAGCCCAGGCCACACGCCCGCACCGCGCACCAACTGGGCCGGCAACCTCACCTACTCCGCACCCACCCTCCTCGAGCCGCAGACCGTCGACGAGCTGCGCGCCGCCGTCCGCGGGCATCGCCACCTCCGCGCCCTCGGCTCGCGCCACTCCTTCAACGCCATTGCCGATAGCCCGGAGAACCAGGTCTCCCTCCACGCGCTCAACTCCATCGACCTCGACCCCGCCAGTCACACCGTCACCGTAGGCGCCGGTATCCGCTATGGCGACCTCGCACCGGTGATCGACCAGCGCGGCTTCGCTCTCCACAATCTCGCCTCGCTCCC
The DNA here is from genome assembly GCA_963705765.1 of uncultured Acidobacteriaceae bacterium. Lineage (GTDB taxonomy): Bacteria > Acidobacteriota > Terriglobia > Terriglobales > Acidobacteriaceae > Palsa-343. The sequence continues at coordinate 123,585 of CAVPKU010000030.1, forward strand.
GCACATCTCCGTCGCAGGCGCGATCGCAACGGCCACGCACGGCTCCGGCCTCCGCAATGGCAACCTCACGACCGCTGCCTCAGCCATTGAATTCGTAGCCGCCAACGGCGACCTCGTCCACCTCTCGCGCTCCACCGACCCAGAGAAATTTTCAGGAGCAGCAGTCCACCTCGGCGCCCTCGGCATTCTCACGCGCGTCACCGTCGACGTGCAGCCCACGTATCAAGTCGCGCAGACCGTCTATCTCGATCTGCCCTTCTCCGTCCTCGAACATCACTGCGAAGACGTCTTCGCCTCCGGCTACTCTGTCTCCCTCTTCACGGACTGGCAGAAAGGTCGCGCTACGCAGGTCTGGATCAAGCGCCGGACGGATCGCACCTTCGCGCCAACGACACTCGGCGCAGACTTCTTCGGAGCCCATCGCGCTACCGAAAACATGCACCCCATCCTCGGCCACTCCGCCGAAGCCTGCACCGAGCAAATGGGCGTCCCCGGCCCCTGGTACGAGCGCTTGCCGCATTTCAAAATGAACTTCACGCCCTCCAGCGGCCAGGAGTTGCAGACCGAATACTTCGTCCCCTTCGACCGCGCTTACGACGCCATCCGCGCCGTCGAAACTCTGCGCGACCAGATCACGCCGCACCTGTTTGTGACGGAACTCCGCACCATCGACGCCGACCACTTATGGATGAGCATGGCGCACGAGCGCCGCTCCCTCGCGATTCACTTCACCTGGAAACCCGAGTGGCCGCAGGTCCGCGCAATCCTGCCGCAGATCGAAGCGAAGCTCGCCCCATTCCACGCGCGCCCACACTGGGCCAAGCTCTTCACGGTTGCGCCCGCCCAGCTCGACGCCCTCTACCCGCGCCTCGCGGACTTCAAGCAACTCGCCGCTCACTACGACCCCGAGGGAAAATTTCGCAATCCATTCCTGGCGACGAATCTCTACAGCGTTTAGCGCGAGATCGCCTGGAATCAGGCGCCAGCCTCAACATCGAGATTGCTTCACGCAGATGGGAGGCTGGCACCTCGCGGTTAGCAGGCACGTTGTCTGACCGCGAAAAACTCTTCCTTGCTGGAAATCATTGACGTGCCGGCTCTCGTCTCGAACGAACACCAATCGACCACCGCAAGCCTGCGCGAACGTCCCTTATTTCCCACCGCCCACCCTTCACTGCAGCTTCCGCAAATTCCTTCTCAGCCGATCCGGCTCGCCGTCCCCCAGCGCCGCTTCCATCTCCGCGTGCGTTCGCTCCCATATCGGAGCAGCCTCCGCCAGCAGTTTCTTCCCCTGCGGCGTCAGGTACAGTTTTCGTCCTCGCCGGTCCTCCGGATCGACGGTCACCTTCACCAGGCCGCGCCGTTCCAGCGGCTTCAGCGCCGCTGTCAAAGTGGTCCGGTCCATCGCCAGCAAATCGGCTATGGCGGTCATGCCAGGCGCTGCGGGACGATTCAAAGACATCATCAGGGAGAACTGTCCATTCGTCAGACCCACCGGCCGCAACGCATCGTCGAACCGCCGCGCCAGTGCGCGCGCTGCCCTCTGCACGTGCAAACACAGGCAGCAGTCGCGCACCCGCAGCGTTGTGGCAAAAGAAACCGGCTCAGCTCTTGACATACATCCTGATACATTGATATCAACATAATTCATGGACGTCAAGCACCAACTCGTCGGCCTGGAGCAAAACCGCCTGTTCGTCACCGGTTTCTTGACAGAGCGAAGCCGCCCTGGTTACGTTGTTTCGTAACTGAATGGTTTCCATTTAGCGCAGTCGTAATCCCCACAGCAAGACGGCAAGCCCCCAGGCTCCCCGGCAAGTGAGAAAACCCCAGATGGAGAAGCATCATGTCTTTCCTTCGTGATCTCAGAATCGCTGTTCGTTCCCTCTCCCGTGTTCCCTCTCTCTGGATCACCGTGGCCCTCACGCTGGCTCTGGGCATCGGCGCCAACGCCGCCATCTTCTCTGTCGTCCGCTCCGTCCTGTTGCGCCCGCTCGCGAATCGCGACGAAGCCCGCCTGCTTTACATTCGTCAAAGCGCACCCGGCCTCCACGCTGAAAACACCGCATTCTCTATTCCTGAAATCGACGACCTCGGCAAGCACCTGCACTCCATCACCGAGCTCGGCACCTTCTCCGAAATCGACTTCACGATGCAGGGCCTCGGCCAGCCGCGCGCCATCCCCGCCGGCGTCGTCGACGGCCACTACTTCGAAGTCATGGGCCTGCGCCCAATCCTCGGCCGCCTGCTCGGCCCCTCCGACGATGGGCCCAATGCCCCCGGCGCCGTCGTCCTGACCTACAAGTTCTGGACGCAGTCCGTTCACTCCGATCCAACGGTGATCGGCAAGACTCTCCGGCTCGACAGTTTCGCCGGATCGCGCACCGCCACCATCGTCGGCGTCCTCGAGCCCGCGGTTCCCTACCCCGTCGCCACCGAAATCATCGCCAACGTTGTCACCAGTCCGCATCACCTCTCCGCGACCATGGTCACCGGCCGCGAACATCGCATGACCGAACTCTTCGGCCGCCTCGCGCCGGGCGCTACGCTCGACCAGGCCCGCGCCGAGCTCCGCACGGACTACTCTGCGATGACTCAGGCGCACCCCGAGGTCTACAAGCGCGACGACGGTTACATGATTTCCGTTCGCCGCATGCACGACCAGATCAATGCTCGCGCCAATACCATCCTCTGGGTCCTCTTCGCCGCATCCGGGCTGCTGTTCGTCATCGCCTGCTCCAACGTTGCGAACCTGGTCCTCGCCCGCACCCTCCGCCGCGAATCCGAGCTCGCCATTCGCTCCGCCCTCGGCGCGAACACCGCAGCCCTCCGCCGCTCGCTCCTTGCTGAGAGTCTCGTCCTCTGCGGATCCGGCGTCGCCGCCGCGCTCCTCGTCGCCGGGCCCATGGTCTACATCCTCGGCAAATACGCCGCGCGCTTCTCCGTCCGTGCCGATGGACTCCACCTCGACTCGACGCTCGTCTGGTTCGGCATTGGCCTCGCGCTCGTTGCTTCCGTCTTTCTCGCTTACATTCCGCGCCTGCCTTCGACCAAAGCCTCGCCTGCATCCGGCCTCACCGTTGGCGGAACGCGCAGTGCTACCGGCTCCAGTCGCCGTCTTCGCATCTTCGCGGTCACGCAGATCACCGCGTCGTTTCTGCTCCTTGCTGGCGCCGGCGTTCTGCTCCGCACCCTCTACGATCTGGAATCCACGCGCCCGCCCTTTGACACTTCGCGCGTTCTTGCCATCAATCTGCCGCCCGTCACTTACGGCCGCACGCCGCAGCAGCAACAGGATTTCAACCACGAAGTCGTGCGTCGCGTTTCCACTCTGCCCGGCGTCAGCAGCGTCGCGACGGGCTTCAGCGTTCCCTGGCGTGACTCCCAGGGTCTCAGCATCAGCTTCGCCTTCGCCGTCGAAGGCGCAACCCGCAAGAACGGCGATGAGGATCTCCGCGCCAACTTCCGCTCCGTATCACCAGGGTTCTTCTCCACCCTCGGCATTCCCTTCGCTGAAGGCCGCGACTTCCGCGACACCGACAAGAACGGATCCGACAAGGTCGTCATCATCAGCAAAAGCGTCGCCGACAAGCTTTTCCCCGGCCAGGAAGCCATCGGCCGCAACATGCGCTGGACCGACGGCGTGATGAAGTTCATCGGCATCGGCTACGACACGCGCCGCATCGTTGGCGTCGTCCCCGACTTCGACGACGAGAACATCATCCCCAATCCCTCCATGACCATCTATCAGCCGGTCGATCAGGAAGGCTGGGGTGGCCGTCTCTTCGTGCGCACGCAGACGGATCCCTATCCGCTCGTCCCCGCGATCGTGAAAACCATTCAGGGCATCGCTGCCGATCAGCCCGTTGAGCGCGCCGCGACTCTCCAGGATGTTCGCGCCGAAGTCCTCACCCCCGACAAGCTCAACGCCGTCGTCTTCGGTGGATTCGCCGCCGTCGCTCTGCTCATCTCCGTCGTCGGTGTCGCCGGTGTTCTCGCTTTCAACGTGAGCGGACGCACCCGCGAGTTCGGCATCCGCATGGCCCTCGGCGCGGAGCCGCGCCACATCCTCACCGATGTTCTTCGCGAAGGCCTCGTCATCGCCTCCATCGGCGTGGTCACCGGCCTCATCGTCGGTCTTGCCGGAGCGCGCGGTGTCGCAGCATGGCTTGGACAGGTGCATGTGCCCGGAGTGCTGAGCTTTGTCGCTGCTGCCGCGCTCATTCTGGCGGCTGCTGCGATTGCCTCTGCCGTCCCCGCAGCCCGTGCCGCCCGCGTCAACGCCGTCGAAGCCCTCCGCGCCGAGTAAGCGAGAAGCAGGAAGCTGGAAGGAGGAAAGAACCTTCCGGCTTCCTGCTCACCCCTGCAACCATTCGCCCCCCACCGAAAATACCGCGCCCCCCTCCCCGAACATAAAGGTTCGGTGAACTTCACCGTGCCCGGGCGCCCGCCCAAAATTATCCTCGCCACGGTTACGAATCGCGCCAGCCTCTGCTATCTTCGCTCCCACGGCTTTCAGCCAGACCAAGAATCAGCGAGACTCCAACCCATGCCCTGCGATCCCGAAGAACTCCGCCACGTCCCCCTTTTTGAACTCCTCGACGACGACGAGGCCGCCGTTCTCGCCGCTCAGGTCGAAGTCCGCCGCTTCGCCCCGCGCCAGCGCATCTTCAAAGCCGACGATCCCCCAGGCCACGCCTACATCGTCATGGTCGGCAGCGTCCGCGTCTTCACCACCGACGACGACCAGCAGGAAGTCACCGTCGACGAGCCCACGCACGGCGACGTCTTCGGCTTCGCCTCCATGATGCGCGAAACCCCGCATCAGACGTCCGCCATGGCGGTTGAAGAATGCACCTGTCTCGAAATTGGCCGCGACGACATCGCCGCTCTCCTCACCCGCCGCCCCATGGCCGGCCTTGACATGCTCACCATGCAGGCGCGCCAGTTTCACGGCTCGCAGCAGCTGGTCCGCAGCCGCGCCAACCGCAATCCCAACGAGGTCATCGAGGAGCGGGAAACCTTCGGCGAGCGCATCGCCGACTCCGTCGCCCGCTTCGGCGGCTCCTGGGCCTTCATCATCTCCTTCGCTGTCGTCCTGATCGTCTATTCGTCCGTCAACGTCGTTCTCAAAGGCCGAGCGTGGGATCCCTATCCCTTCATCCTCCTCAACCTCTTTCTCTCCATGCTCGCCGCCATCCAGGCGCCGGTCATCATGATGAGTCAGAACCGCCAGGATGTGAAGGACCGCGTCCGCAGCGAACTCGACTTCGACGTCAACCGCCGCGCCGAGACGGAAATTCAGTCCCTCTCCCAGCGCCTCAGTCTGCTCACCGACAAGATCGGAGACGTGGAAGACCTGCTTCGCAAAACCACCGCTTCATAACTCCCATCTGCCACTTACGTCTTCCGGGGAGTGAGTCCGCTTGAATTTGGTTCTGGCGAGCGATCCCTGCGATCTGCCTATGAGGCGAAAGCCAGAACGTCTGGGATCGTCGAAGAGCCGGTATTGCGGTTGAAGCGAAATTGAGGGACGCCATTTCGCGCCACGAATGCCACAGTACCGACTCCTGGCGGACGGGTAGTGGATAATTGTCGCCGCAAACATGACTGATCCTTCGCAGTTCGTTCGTACCGCTCAACGCGATCGCTTCCGCGTCATGATCCAATCAACCTGCACCGGATGCGGAGAGGCGCGAATCGTCTCGCACCATGACGGCTCGCTGGAGAGATGGGAGCGGGAGCACAGCTGCAACGTGGATGAGCGCAGCATTCATTTGGTACCGGCATCCTGATGCAGAGAACCCTGCGGGAACACATCGACTACCTGGAACACAAAATAGAAACCCTCAAAAGCCAGCTTGAGCAGGCCGGCAGTTCGCTCCACGACCTGAACCAGATTGGAATCGACATCGGCATCGCAGAACGATCCCTGGTGCACTTCCGCAAGGCTTATGAACTTGAACTCAAGCTCTCTCGCGCTGTGGAGCGAGGCCGGTTCGAATAGGCCGAGGCTCGTCCCATGCGACCACAGAAGGAATGTGAGCGAAGGGGTTCGCGTACCCATCCGGACCGAACTCCTGATTTTTCCAAACTGACCCACGAATGCCTTCTGTAGCGATCCGCCTCATAGCGCTGACCCTTGACCTCTCCGTCTGAAACTTTTCCCTCTCTATCGCGTCATCCGAGGTGGATACTGGGGCAGCCGTGAACACTTGCCATAGGTCGGGCCCTGCAGTCACTTATCTCTTTTGCGCCTGCTCCGGCTATCTCCTCCTGACTCTTCTTTTCGCGCTGCCCGGTCGCGCACAACAAACGTCTGCCGATCAGACTCCTACTTTCCACAAAACCGTGCGCCGAGTCATGCTCGATGTAGTCGTCAAAAACAGGAATGGTAACTTCGTTCCCGGGCTCACGCGCCGCGACTTCAGCATCTTCGAAAGCGGCCAGCGCGAGCAGATCCGTTCCTTCGAAGAAAACGACTTTCGTCCGGTTGCGACGGAGAGTCAGTTCAAGCTCCCTCCACTCCCGCCAAATACGTACATCGACCTGCCCACGCATCCTGAATCCGGGCCGCTCTATGTCATCGTCTACGACCTGGTGGATATGGGCCGCTGCATGCTCAAACACTGCGACCTGGTCGACCAGGTCTTCGCTCGCCAGCAGTTGGCCAAGTTTTTGAACGACGCACCGGTCGGAGCGCGGTTCGCGCTCTTTGTCGTGGCGGAAGACTGCCGTCTGGTGCAGGGCTTCACCACCGATCGGAACAAGCTGCTGGCTGCCTTCGATGTTGACCGCAAACATCGCTCGATTCCGTGGGTCTTTCTCTACCAGGAAAACTATCCATCCCAGCCGTACCAGGTGCTGACATTCCTCGGCCGCTGGCTGGAAGGGCTTCCCGGCCGCAAGAACGTCATCTGGCTGGCGTCAGGCTTCCCCGCCTCGCTTGACCTTCCGCCTAACATGCAGGGCGGCACAAAGGACCTGGGCGGCGGCTATAAACCTGCGCCCGGAACCATGGGATCGAGCTACGAAGAGAAAACGATGCGCGAGGCGGTCGACGCCATCGACAACGCGCGCATCGCCCTCTATCCCATCGACGTCAACGGTGGGGGAACCATCGACCTCAATGCGGAGGAGGCCGCGAAGAAGACCGGAGGCCACGCGTCGTTCGGCTCCAATGACGTTGCCGGAGCGATGCGGGATGCGGTCGAAGACGGCGGCAGCTATTACGAGATCAGCTATGACCCCGGAGTGCCCGACGGAGATGGCAAGATGCGTCGGATCCGCGTGGATGTGCGGAACCCGCAATACAAGCCCGCCTATCGAAAGTACTACTACGCCGATCTGCCCGATACGCCGCTGACCAACGACGAGAAACGCTATGCAGCCGCAGTCGCCGGTCACCCCGTCGCACACAAACCCGGCGATACAATGTACGCCTGGATGCAACATGGAGCGCCGGGCGCCTACGAGATTCTCTTCCGCGCCCACTTCAGTGCCGGGCCGCAAACCCTGGCCACCGCCGAACAGATGGCAACCCTCGTGGATCAGCCGGCCTACTTCGTCATTCGCAAGCCCAATAAGCCGGCAAAGCCGCGCCCGCCCATCCCCCTGCGCACCTATACCATCGACTACCTCGTTGAGGACAACGCGGCAGGGCGGCGTCACTCCACCAGCCAGATGCTCGAGTTCGCAGCATGCGCCTACGACGGCCTGGGCAAGATGCTCAATGGCATCTCCCAGCAGGCGGTTCGAACCGAGACGGCGCCGGGCGACGCGGACAAAGGCTGGTTTCGCGCCTCGCAGACTATCGATGTCCCCGACGCCGCGGAGTGGCTGCGCGTCGCCGTGCGCGATACCGCCACGGATCGCGTCGGCACTGTTGAGATTCCACTGCCGCTGGCCAACCCCACCGACACCGCTCAGGCCGGTCTGCACCCATGAAATCGGCGGCTCCAGCCTCGAAGTTCTGGCTCCAAGCTCCCGGCCCCCGGCTTTGGCCGTTAGTGTCCGTGCTCTTCGAGATACTTCTCCACCTCGAGCGCCGCCATGCACCCGCTTCCCGCCGCCGTGATCGCCTGGCGGTACCGCCGGTCCTGCACGTCGCCGCAGGCATACACGCCAGCAACGCGCGTGAAGACGTTGTTATGCGTCTTGATATAGCCGTCCTCGTCCAGATCGAGCTGGCCGGCGAACATCGCCGCATTCGGAATATGTCCGATGCCCAGGAACAGCCCGCTGACATTCAGATCGGACTCGACTGCCGTTGTCGTATCGAGCAGCCGAACGCCGGTGACCTCTTTCTGTTCCACGCCCAGAACCTCTTTGACAGCAGTGTTGGTCATGAAGTGGATCTTCGGATGCGCGATCGCGCGATCGAGCATAATCTTCGAAGCCCGGAACTGCTCGCGCCGATGGATCAGCGTCACCTTGCTCGCGAATCGCGTCAGAAACAGCGCCTCTTCCATCGCCGAGTCGCCACCGCCGATGACCGCGATGTCTTTGCCGGAGAAGAAGAACCCGTCGCAGGTCGCGCACGAGCTCACGCCGTGCCCGATCAGCGCCTGTTCCGACGGCAGCCCCAGCCACCGCGCTGAAGCGCCGCTGGCAATAATCAGGGTCCGCGTGTGAATCGTCTCGTGCCCAAGGTTCAGCGCGAAGGGATGCTTCGTCAGATCCGCGGTCGCCAGGTGTCCGAGCTTGAACTCGGCGCCAAACCGCGACGCCTGCTTGCGCATGTTCTCAATCAGTTCCGGCCCCTGAATCCCTTCCGGCCAGCCCGGAAAATTCTCGACCAGCGTCGTAATCGAGAGCTGCCCGCCCGGTTCATGTCCTTCCAGAACCAGCGGATGCAGGTTAGCGCGCGCTGTGTAGATCGCCGCGGTGAGCCCCGCGCAGCCGGTGCCAAGGATAACTGTGTCGCGAATGTTGTCTGCCATGTGCCTGAACTTTCAAATTGTACCTGCGAGTCGGCCCCGAAAAGCGCCGGACGCAGATCGAGGCCCGCGCCCTCCCAAATCGGGCCAGCACGGGCCATCGTCCCGAACTGAACTGATGCCGCTGCCTCCACGTTCGATTCTTTCGCCGATCCAGCTCTCGCCATGTCGGAATGAGAACCGGAAGCGCCCCAGGCCTCGCTTCGGGCCGCTTCCGGAGGACCAGGCCATGCGATCGAAACAAAGCTCCAACCGGATCATTCTGCTCGCGTTGGTGCTTCTTTCCGCGGTGGCGATCGCCCATGCCGGCGGACCGCGCTGGGTTGCGGGCTCGACCTACTTCAACGCCTCGGCCAAAGGCCAGCCGATTGTCTGGGCCAACGGCCAGATCACCTACTACACCGATCTCGGCAATCTGAGCGCCCAGATCAACCAGTCCCAGGCCAACGCCCTGGTCGCGACGGCAGCAGCCGTCTGGAGCAGCATCCCAACGGCAGCAGTCTCCATCCAGCGAGGCGGCAGCCTTGCCGAGGATGTGAATGCAACCACTGTCACGACGGGACCGAACGGTGTAGTCCTGCCGGCCGATATCCAGCCCACCGCGACCGGCTTTCCTGTCGCTGTTGTCTACGACCAGGACGGCTCGGTTATCGACGCGATTTACGGCGTCGGCGCCAGCTCGCCGCTGGTTTGCCAGAACGATGGCGTGATGGTCTCGGTCGACAATCTCGCGGTCTCCGGCAACATCGTCCACGCTCTGATTTTGGTCAATGGCCTGTGCGCGACCACAACCAACCAGATCGGCAACCTGCAATATCAACTGGTTCGCGCCTTTGGACGCGTCCTTGGCCTCGACTGGTCGCAAACCAACGAGGAGATGTTTGACAACGGTCAATTCAGTATCGGAGGCCTTGCCGGCTGGCCCGTGATGCACCCGATCGAACGCCTGTGCAATGGAGGCAGCGGCCAGTGCTTCTCGAACCCGACGCAACTCCGTACCGACGACGTTGCGGCGCTGAATCGCCTCTACCCCGTGACCGCTGCTAACCTTGCGAGTTTTCAGGGCAAGACGATCACCGCCGCGGCGACTCTTTCGGTGCGCGGAACCATCCAGTTCCCTAACGGCCAGGGAATGCAGGGCGTCAACGTCGTGCTCCAGCCGCTCGTCAACGGTCTTCCAGACCAGGGTTTCACTGCTACGGCCGTCAGCGGCGTGTTCTTCCAGGGCAACGCCGGGAATCCGGTGACCGGACCCTCGGATCAGTCAGGCAATCCGCTGAACCGCTTCGGCAGCGACGATCCGACGCTCGAAGGATCCTTCGACCTCAGTGGTGTCCCCTTGCCCCCCGGCTCGACATCGGCGCAATACCAACTGACGTTCGAGCCTCTGAACCCGTTGTATGTCGGAGCGTCGTCCGTGGGTCCCTACACGACGGGCCAGGTAAGTCCATCCGGAACGATGCCGGTGATTCAACTCGGAACACTCAGCGCGGGGTCGACCACCACGCAGAACGTCGTTGTCGACGATGCTGACTGGGGTGAAAGCGGTGCCGATGGAGAGGAAGGGTCTCCCGCGACGGTCCCCGTGACCGGCGAGTGGACCGGCCGCCTGACCGGGTACGCGCATGCGGCGTGGTTCCAGTGGTGGGCTCGCGGTGGGCGCGAGTTCACGATGGAGGCCGAGGCCCTGGACGAGAGTGGAAATCCGACCGGGAACAAAGCGCAGATTGTGATCGGCGCCTGGAACGGAACGGATGCTGTGGGAACGGTACCGGTCACAGGAACCGTGCAGCCTTTCAACGGCAACGTCGCCGGTCTGACAACACTCCCGGTGCTGACGATTGCGGACAGCGCGGTGCGCATGGGCCTGGCCGATCTTCGCGGTGATGGCCGGCCCGACTTCGCGTACTCCGGGCGCGTACTGTATGCCGACAACGTGACTCCTGCCCGTCTGCCTGCAAATGGCGGGCAGATGGTGATCCGGGGGATGGGATTTCGTCCTGGCATGATCGTATCGGTCAATGGAATCGCGGCGCCCGCAACGAGCGTGACACCCACCACGATCGTGGCCACTGCGCCCGCGTCGGGCGGCGCCACGGGCACTGCGGTAGTGCAGATTCAGGATCCGCAGACCCTCGGCGTGGCCGCAATCAATAGCGGCGTGAGCTACGATGCCGAGCCCGACGACGCGATTTCCATCATTTCGGTACCGATGGGTGCAGTGCCGATTGGCGTGCCGCAGCCGTTCGGTGTTCGTGTGATCAACGTAACCGACCAGTCTGCCGCAGCCGGCGTAACCGTGACTTATGCGTTAACGCAGGGGACCGCGGCACTGGGATGCGGTCAGAACTCGTGCAGTGCCGTCACGAACGGAGACGGGACCGCGGTCATGCTCATGACTCCAAACTCTGCGGTGCTGGCCCAGGTCACGGCGTCACTGACCAACGGGAGCACGGTCATCGCAGAGTTCACCGGAACGGTTCCTCCGTCCGTTGCGGCTCTGACGCCGCATTTGTACGTCACCCTCGGAGCGACGGTGCAGTGGCCGGTCCAGGCGCTGGTGCTCGATTCAACCGGCAGAGCGCTGGCGGGACGGGCTGTCGCCTGGGCCGCGGACTCAGGTGTCCAGGGTTCGGCCGTGCAAGGCAGCAGCGACGCGAGCGGGATTGTTGCGAATCAACTTTCCGTGGGTCCGTTCAGCGTGAGCGCCAATGCGACGGCCAGCGCTTGTCTGGCTGGAACCAACAGCTGTGCGATTTTCCAGGTTACGCCGGTCCATCCGGAAAGCGCGGCTCTCGGAACCTGGAGTGGGACATCGCAGTACATTTCTGCAAGCCAAAGCTTTGCGCCTGTGGTGCTGTGGGTGACCGATGCGTTCGGACATCCGCTGGCGGGGGCCAGTGTGACATTTGCCGAGGCGCTGGTCGGATGGACTGAGCCCTGTCCAGTCCAGGGCGGTTGTCCAACGGCTCCGGTTCTTGCTCAGCAGATCGTCGAAGCCACTTCAGGCATCGATGGGTTGGTCACGATCACGCCACTTTCAAGCCAGGGGATTGCGGCTCGGCTGATGGTGAGCGCAACGACCGGCGATGCGATGCTTGGCTTCGAACTCGACCAACATCCGTGAGAAACAACGGATCCGCGCGCTCGCGGAACGCCCCGTGCAGTGGCTACGCGTCCTTTACTTGAGGGCGCGCGGACGGATAGTCTCAGGGAAATTCGTTGCGCTGAGGTTCTGCGATTTCGACTCGTCCGTTTTTCTATTCCGATGCTGCGAAGGTGTTGTCAGTCGAAGGGGTGAGCCTCGAGCCATTGGCGCGCCGGTATGGGACGCCGCTGTATGTGTATTCGGCGGGACACATCCGCGAGCGATTCGACCTATTCGAGGAAGCCTTTCGCGGGTTTCCGCACCTGGTCTGCTATGCGGTGAAGGCGAACTCGGCGCTGGCCATTCTGAAGATGCTGGCGCGCCGGGGGTGCGGATTCGATGTGGTGAGTGGCGGTGAACTGGAACGGGTGCTCACGGTCGATCGTAAGGCGGCAGAGCGCGTGGTGTTTTCGGGGATCGGGAAGACGGCGGCGGAGATGGATCTCGCGCTGCGGTCAGGGATCCTGGTGTTCAACGTGGAGAGCGAAGAGGAGCTGGATCTCCTGTCGGAGCGGGCGGCGAAGCTGCGGAAGAAGGCCTGGATTGCGCTGCGGGTGAATCCGGATGTGTTTGCGGAGACGCATCCCTATATATCCACGGGGATGCGGGAGCATAAGTTCGGGATCGACATCCGGCGCGCGCGGGCGGTTTATCGCAAGGCGGGGAAATATCTGGAGGCGGCCGGAGTGAGCGTGCACATCGGCTCGCAGATCCGAAGCGCCGAGCCGTTTGGCGCGGCAGCGGAGCGGGTGGTGAAGCTGATCGCGGATTTGCGGCGCGATGGACACGCCATCCGGTATGTGGACCTGGGCGGCGGCCTGGGGATTGAGTATCACCTGGAGAAGCCGTTCGACGCTGCGGAGAAGGTGCGGCAGTATGCGGCAGCGGTGATTCCGCCGGTGGAGAAGGCCGGAGGGCTCACGTTGCTGTTGGAGCCGGGGCGTTTTCTGGTGGCGCAGGCAGGAGCGCTGCTGGCGCGCGTGCTCTACGTGAAGAAGAACGGCGCGAAGACGTTTGTGATTACGGATGCGGCGATGAACGACCTGATCCGGCCGGCGCTGTACCAGGCGCATCACGAGATTGTTCCGGTCCAGAAGCCGCGGTCGGCGCGGAAGAAGATGGTGGATGTGGTGGGTCCGGTATGTGAGACGGGAGATTTTCTGGCCCGGGACCGCGAGCTGCCCCGCGTGAAGAGTGGCGATCTGGTGGCGGTGCTGGATGTCGGGGCGTACGGGATGTCGCTCGCGTCGAACTACAATTCGCGGCCGCGCGCGGCGGAAGTGCTGGTCGAGGGGCGACGGGCGCGGGTGATCCGGCAAAGAGAAACGGTGGCGGAGATGCTGCGGGTGGAAAGCCAGTAGCCAGCAACCAGCAACCAGCAACCAGCAACCAGCACAGCCAGCAAAGAGGCTACAGCCGTCGCCCGTTCTGGTATTTTGGTTTGTTTGCCAAAACGGTCGAGTCAGCTACGGAGGCAATGCATGGCATCTCATGGGAGATTTTTTGGGGCGACGGTTTGCGCACTGAGCCTGGTGTTCGCGATGTCCGCGAAGGCGGACGATCTGACGGTTAAGACGGACAAAGGAAAGGTCCACGGCAAGAAGAGCGACGACGGACAGGTGCGGATGTTCCTGGGAATTCCGTACGCGGCGCCGCCGGTGGGACCGCTGCGCTGGAAGCCTCCGCAAGCGGAGCTGCGAAGTGGTCCGGCGAGAAGGACGCAACCGAGTTCGGTGCGCGCTGCATGCAGCCCAATATTTATGCAGACATGCATTTTCGCGATGCGGGGCCGAGCGAGGACTGCCTCAACCTGAACGTATGGACCACCGCGAAGGACAAGCACGCAAAGCAGCCGGTGATGGTGTGGATTTACGGCGGCGGCTTTACGGCGGGCGCCACATCGGAGCCACGGCAGGATGGAACACACCTGGCGACGAAGGGAGTCGTCGTGGTGTCGATGAATTACCGGCTGGGAATTTTCGGGTTCTTCGTGCATCCGGATCTGGCGGCGGAGTCGGCAGAACACGCGGCCGGCAATTACGGACTGATGGATCAAACCGCGGCGATGCGATGGGTGAAGAAGAACATCGAGGCGTTCGGCGGCGATCCGAATAACGTGACGATTTTTGGCGAGTCGGCGGGATCGTTTTCGGTGAGCGCCCAGATGGCGTCCCCGCTGGCGAAGGGGCTGTTCGCGCATGCGATTGGCGAGAGCGGGGCGGCGTTTGACAGCGCCGGTTTGAACTTCCCGACGCTGGCAGAGCGCGAGAAGACGGACCCGGCGTGGGCGATGGCGACGTTCGGGACTACGGATCTGGCGGCGCTGCGGGCGATGAGCGCGCAGGACATCATGAACAAGCTGGCCGCGGCTGCGAGCGCGCGAACGCCGGGCACCCCGCGCACGCGCGACGGCGACGATCCGGATATTGACGGGTACTTTTTGCCGGAGAGCGTGCCGCAGATCTTCAAAGAGGGAAAGCAGGCGCATGTACCGCTGCTGGCGGGATGGAATCGCGACGAGCCCAGCGCGCTGGCGGTCAATCATCCTGAGCCGCCGACGGTGCAAAGCTTCCAGGCGCTGGCGCAGAAAGATTTTGGGGATCGGGCGGCGGATTTTCTCAAGGTATATCCAGCCACCTCGGATGCTGAGGCGGTGCGGTCGGCGATCGACTACATGGGTGCGCGCTTTCTCACGCTGGCGACCTGGGAGTGGCTGGATGCGCAGGCAGCCGGGGACGGCGTGGCGTACCGGTATCACTTCGAGCGGCCGTCGCCGTCGGACAAGTATCATCCGGCAGGCTCGGGGGCGTTTCATTCGGACGAGATCGAGTATGTGTTTGGGACGCTGAACTCACGGCCGGAGGCGGTGTGGCAGCCGGAGGATCAGAAGATCAGCGATCTGGTGGAGACGTACTGGACGAATTTCGCGCGGACGGGCAATCCGAATGGGGGCGACGCTCCGCAATGGCCGAAGTATGACGCGGCCGGCAACTGGCCGGTGATGCATCTGGACGTGACATCGCAGGCGAGTCCGGACGATCATCGGGACCAGTGGTTGTTCCTGCAGGGTGCGTGGAAGAAGAGCCCCGCCAATAGCGAATAGCTGTTGCTCTCAGCGGAGTTGCTGGAGGAGGCGCTCGCGATGAGGCGCAAGCACCTGCTGGAGCGGCCCGATGGCGGTGACGCGGCCGGATTCGAGGAAGACGACTTCGGCGGGCAGGCGCCAGATCTCGGCCAGATCGTGGCTGACGTAGACGATACGGACCTGGCCGGACGACTGGACCAAGAGCAGGCGCGCGAGGATATCGTGCGCGGAGGCGTCGTCGAGACCGGCGAGCGGTTCATCGAGAAGAAGCAAATCGGGAGCCGGCGCCAGAGCGCGGGCGAGGGCGACGCGCTTGCGCTCTCCACCGGAGAGCTGGGTCGCGGGCTGGTCTGCGAGGGATTCTGCTCCGAAGAGACGCAACATTTCGGCAACGCGAGCGGCGCGGCTTTCGGGCTCGAGGTGTCGAATGCCGAAGGCGACGTTGTCGCGCGCGGTGAGGTGTGGGAAGAGCGCGGGCTGCTGCGTCACGAATCCGATGGAGCGTTGGCCGACGGGGATGCTGATGTTGTTCTCTGTATTGAGAAGGGTTCGAGCGGCAAGGTGGATGTGGCCGGAGGTGGGTTGGGTGAGGCCGGCGAGGATGCGGAGCAGCGTGGTCTTGCCGGCTCCGGAGGGACCGAAGATGACGGTCCAGGGCTGCGTGAGGGAGAACGCGGCATCGAGGTTGAAACGCCCCTGGCGATGACGGATCGCGATGTCAGGCGCGTCAGGCATTGGGCCCTCCGTTGGGTGCGCGGCGCGCGTAGAGAATTGCGAGCGCCAGAACGGCGACGCCGATGAGCAGAAGCGAGGTGCGGTTCGCGGCGGCGTAGGAGAATTCCTGGACCTGATCGTAGATAGCGATGGAGAGCGTGCGCGTTGCGCCGGGGATGTCGCCACCAATCATGAGGACGACACCGAACTCGCCGACCGTGTGGGTGAAGCAAAGCGCGGCGGCCGCGATGACGGAATGCGTCGACAGCGGGAGCAGGACGGAGGTGAGGGTGCGGAGGCGCCCGGCACCGAGAAGCTGGGCTTGTTCGAGGAGTGCCGTGTCGACGGAGCGAAAGCCGGCAGCGAGAGGCTGGACGGCGAAGGGCAGCGAGTAGAGAACGGAGCCGACAACGAGTCCGGAAAAGGAGAAGGCGAGCGGGTGGCCGGTGAGGTGCGTGACGAGGCGGCCGAACGCGGTGTGGGGTCCGAGAAGAACGAGGAGATAGAAGCCGAGCACCGTCGGGGGAAGCAGGATGGGAAGCGTCGTGATGGCTTCGACCAGCGGACGAAGGCGAGTGCGCGCCGATGCGAGCCAGTACGCGAGCGGAATGCCAAGGGCGAGCAACACCACGGTGGTGGTGGCGGCGAGACGCAGCGAGAGCCAGAGTGCCTCGAGGTCCATTCAGCGAGCGGGCTCGAGGCCCTGGGCGGCGAGGGATTGGCGGACCGCGGGCTGGGTGAGGAAGTCGAGGAAGCGGTGCGCGGCGGCGGCGGCCGGGCTGTTGCGGACAATGATCGCGCCCTGGACGATGGGCGGGTAGTCGTCGAGGGGGACACGGACGAACTCACCGTCGGCTTTGAGGCGCGGCGTGAGAGCTGAGGTGAGAGAGATTAATCCTGCCTGGGCGTTGCCGGAATCGGCGTATTGTGCGGCTTGGGCGATGTTCTCAGCGATGACGAGTTTGGGGCGGACGGCGTCGTAGAGGCCGGCGTGCTGGAGGGCGGCCTGGGCGGCGTGGCCGTAGGGAGCGTGATCGGGGTTGGCGATGGCGATGGTTTTGATCGCTGGATCGCGGAGGGCTTCGAGAGACAAAACGCGCAGACCGGAGTCGTTGCGGGTCCAAAGGACGAGGGTGCCGCGCGCATAGGCGATGGGCTGGGATTCTTCGGCACGGCCGCCGTCGATGACGCGCTGGGGGAAGGAGAGGTCGGCGGCGAGGAAGAGGTCGAAGGGAGCGCCGGAGAGAATCTGGGTAGCGAGCGTGGCCGAGGATTGGTAAGAGGCTTCAGCACGGATGCCGGTCTGCTGTTGGAATTGAGTCAGGAGCGGTGGCAGCAGTGGCTGAAGATCGGCGGCAGCGGCGATGCGCAGGGTGGCGGGTAGTGTCCGAGGAGACTGCTGCGCACTGGAGACACTGACGGTCAGCGCGAAGAGGACAGCAGCGAGGATCAGATTTCGAAAGCTTCCCTCGGGGGCTGAAGCCCGATTCTTTTGCGGAGGCTGAACGGCACGGCTGAAGCCGTGCCCCTTCAAAACAAAGCCGCGGTGCGGACGGGCGTCAGACACGGAGCACCATGACTTCGGTGGATTTGATGAGGGCGGCGACAGTCTCGCCCTTTTTGAGACGCATCTCGCGGGCGGCGTCGGCAGTGATGATGGAGGTGATGATCTGTCCGCCGATAGAGAGGCGAACCTGGGCGAGGAGGCCTTCGATTTTGAGGTCGACGATGCGGCCAACCAGCTGATTGCGGCCGCTGACGGTGCGCATCATCTGGCGCTTCGGCGTTTCGGGGCGTTTGGCTTTGAAGAGCAGCGCATCGAGTTCGGATTCGGGGATGCGGTAGTGTCCGCCCGGAGTCTTTACCGCTTTGAGCTTGCCGCGGTAGATCCATTGCTTGATGGCGGCGTAGGAGATGCCGAGTCGCATCGCGGCATCGCGCGGAGTGAGGAGAGGCGCCATTCGACGATTTTAGACGAAAATGGTCGTTTCGGATCGGTGAAACACGGCGATCCGGGCCAGTGAATTGCGATGGTAGGCTGAGAACATCGGCACACGATGAGTGAGATTTATCAGCTGCGATGCATTGGCTGCGCGCATGTTGTCGAGCCACAGGCCATGCCGGGAAATTTCCGCTGCGCGGAATGCGGCGAGCTGTACGAGGTCGTGTATCCGAGTTGGACGGGACCGAAGAAGATGCGCCCGAATCCCAGTGCGCTCCGATGGTTATGGAAGGAGCGGCGGATGTCACTGGAGGCTGCGGATCGCAGCGGTGTGTGGCGGTTCCGCGAGATGCTTCCCATTCTCAACTCGGAGAACAACATCATTTCGATCGCCGAGGGAAATACGCCGCTCTACGATTTGCAGCGAATGGGCGAGCGCCTGGGCGTGGCGCGGCTCCGCGCGAAGCACCAGGGAATGAATCCGACGGGGTCGTTCAAGGATACGGGCATGACCACGGCCCTTTCGGTGGCGAAGGAAAGCGGCGCCACCTGGGTGGCTTGCGCGTCGACGGGCAACACATCGGCATCGATGGCGGCGTACGCAGCGCGGGCGGGGATGCGAAGCCTGGTGCTGCTGCCCGACGGAGAGATTGCGTGGGGCAAGCTGGCGCAGGCGATGGATTACGGGGCTCTGACACTGCAACTGCGCGCGGATTTCGACGGCTGCGTGCGGGTGCTGATGGAAGTGGTGCGGCGCGCGCCGGTGTACTTGCTGAACTCGGTGAATCCGTTCCGGCTCGAGGGGCAGAAGACAGCGGCCTTCGAAATTGCTGAGCAGATGGACTGGCAGGTGCCGGATCATCTGATCGTGCCCGGCGGCAATCTGGCGAACAGTTCAGCGCTGGGCAAAGGCTTTCTGGAGATGAAGCAGATGGGGCTGACGTCGCGGACGCCGCGGATTTCGGTGATTCAGGCGGAAGGGGCGAACCCGCTCTATCGAACGATGCATGAATTCGGAGGGAAGAAGCTGGAGCCGGTCGAAGCGAAGACGCGGGCGACGGCGATTCGGATCGGCAATCCGGCGTCGTGGAAGAAGGCGGTCCGGGTGATTGAAGAAACCGGGGGATGGGTCGAGCAGGTGTCCGAGGCCGAGATCGCGCTGGCGAAGGCGGAGATTGGAGCCGAGGGGATTGGGTGCGAGCCGGCGTCGGCGGTGACGCTGGCCGGACTGAAGAAGCTGGTGGCGCAGGGCAAGGTCGGGAAAGAAGATTCGGTGGTGTTGCTGCTGACCGGCCACACGCTGAAGGATCCCGACTACACAATCCAGTACCACCGCGGGGAGTGGCCGAAGGAGGCTGAGTCCGGCATGTCGGCTGCGATGGCTTCGACTCGGCGGAATGCCGTGCGGATTGAGGCGTCAGCCGACGCGGTGCTCGGGGAACTGGAGCGGTTTGGGCGATGAAGCTGCGTCTGCCGGCGACGTCGGCGAATCTGGGACCGGGTTTCGATGCGCTGGCTTTGGCGCTGCAGCTCTATTTGTATGTGGATGCGGAGCCGGCGGATCGAGTGTCAATCCGGGCGACGGGACGGAATGCGGAGATCTGCGGAGCGACGGAGAACAATCTGCTGGTCGATACGTACCGGGCGACCTTGGCCGGGGCGGGGCGGGAGTTTGTTCCGCTGCGGTTGACGGTGCGGAATGAGATTCCGCTGGGGATGGGGTGCGGTTCGTCAGCGGCGGTGCGACTCGCCGGCGTTGCGCTGGCTGCGCACTACGGAAAGCTGGAGTGGAGCGGGGACCAGATTCTGGCGGAGGCATCGCGGCTCGAGGGGCATCCGGACAACGCGGCGGCGTGCTGGCTGGGCGGGTTTGTGGCGAGCGCGTTTGAGGGGGATCAGGTGAGGGCGATTTCGATCCCGGTGCCGGAGGCGTGGCGGGCCGTGATTGCGATGCCGGAGCAGCCTTTGGGGACCCACGCGTCGCGCGGATTCCTTCCGGAGGCGTGGGCACGAAAGGACGTCGTCGAGAATCTGCAGCGGGTGGGATTGCTGACGGCGGCGTTTGCGACGGGAAACGCCGGGATGATTGGGACGGCGATGGGGGATCGGCTGCACCAACCGTATCGCACGGAGGCCTGTCCGCTGCTGCCGAGACTGCTGCCGCTGGCCGGCAGGGGTGAGATCGCTGGAGTGGCGCTGAGCGGGGCGGGTCCGGCCATTTTGTTAGTAACCACATCAGAAAGCGGTGCTTTGGGGGCAATAAATCTGGCGCGGAAGGAGTTTGAGGGGATGGGCGAGGTCGAATTTTTGGTTTGCAGGATGGAAAACGAGGCGGTTGCGCTGAAAAGCGGATCCAAGGGGTGATCCGGGTGTTTTTGGGGGCGTTTTTGACGCCTGCGATATGCCCCATTAGTAATGCAAAATAGCGCGCTAACGTAACTCGTTGACTCTATTACCAAAAATTACCGAAGATTGCTTTACACAAACCACCTGAAGCCCTATTTTCGCATCTGTGGGCAGTTCTGGGGGAGGGCTGCTCCGGCGTCCGCGATTCTTCACAGAATCCGGGCGCCTTAATTTTTTGCACTGGAAATAGTGCTAGCACCACGCCCTGCGACCCCGCGCATTCCACCGCATCCAATGAGGGATTGGGTCAGGTAGACTCAAGAGTGCGCGAGAGGCGCCGAAGGGGACAACAAAGAAATGGCAGCTGTCGGGATCGCAGAAGTGAGTGATGCGACGTTCGATCAGGAAGTGCTGCAGTCCGAGCAGCCGGTCCTGGTGGACTTTTGGGCAACGTGGTGCGGGCCGTGCCGGGCTCTGGCGCCGATCGTGGATGAAGTGGCGACGGAATACAGCGGCCGCCTGAAGGTGGCGAAGATGGACGTCGACCACAACCAGGCCACGCCGATGCGGTATGGGATCCGGGGCATTCCGGCCCTGCTGATTTTCAAGGGCGGCAAGGTAGCGGATCAGATTGTCGGCTACGTACCGAAGGAAACGATCACGCGGAGCGTGACGCGGGTCCTGGGTCAAACGGCCGCCACAACAGCCAATAGCTAGTGACGTAGGCTGTAGGCCGCTCAAGATAGAAGACCGCGCTTGCTGGAGAAGGCCGTTGGGCCGGATCCGGCGGCGCGGTTTTTCTTTTTTTGTGCGATTTTGCGCTTTTCCAACCGCCGGCATTTTCGTATGTATCTGATTCCGGGCTGGTTAGTCATTGTTTACAGATTTGACAACATGCTAACCTTCTGAAAACAGGGCACATCGGAGGTGGTCGCTTGTGCGGCAGAGGCGATCGCTTGTGTAGCAGAGGCGATCGCTTGTGCAGCAGAGACGGTCGCTTGTGTGGCAGAGACGGTCGCTTGTGTAGCAGAGACGGTCGCTTGTGCAGCTCACACGACTGACTGGGTGGCACGTACGCAGCGGCCGGGTTCACCGGCAGTGAGTCACCCCCTCTGCCCAAAAAGGGCATAGCCATTTCGGCTCGCTGGGCTCACTCAGGTCAGGTTTTAGGGCACCCGGCGAATCGGGCACTCGGCAAGGATGTCAAAGAACACACTGCGATCAGGCCTGGGCCGATCATTCAATCATTCGATCCAATCATCAATGGAAAAGCCCTGCCAGTGAGGACAGGGCTTTTCCTGTTGTTAGTTTCGGGTGTTTCGGGAGCTGGAGCAAGGGAAATCAAAGGGGGCGGGGGTACGAAGGTACTGGCTTTCCCAGGGCGGGCGGAAAGGGCTTCTATTGGGAGCAATCCTCGGGAAATTCCGCTCAACCCGCGGTCGATACCGGTTAGGGCTCCAGATTGAACGCAGCACTCAGCGTGGCTTGTGACGACCCGCCGACCCAGGCTGTATAGCGGCCGGCTTCCACTGCCCAGTTCTTCTCCGCGTTCCATACCGCAAGCTGCCTCTGCGGAACCAGGAAAGTGACGGTATGGGTCTCGCCCGGCTGCAGATGGATCCGCGCAAAGCCTTGCAGAGCGCGCTCCGGGGTCTCCACGCTGCTCACGTTCTCCCGCATATACAGTTGGGCCACCTCATCCCCGGCTCGATTGCCGGTATTTGTCACATCGACGGTGACATGAACGTCGCGGTGGCTGCTGGGTGCAGGCGCCTGAACTGCGAGTCGACCATAGCGGAAGGTGGCATAGCTAAGACCGAATCCAAAAGGAAACAGCGGCTTGCCGTTGCTGTCGACATACTTCCAGACTCGCGAGGGATCCGCGTTGTAGAAATCCGGGATTTGTCCCACGCTGCGGGGAAAGGTCACGGTCAGCCTGCCGGCGGGGTTGTTATCGCCGAACAAAGTTTCGGCAACGGCCTTGCCCCCGAACTCACCCGGATACCACGCTTCGAGAATGGCTGGAATGTGTTGCTCGGCCCAGTCGATGGTGAGCGGACGCCCATTTTCGAGAACCAGCACGACGGGTTTCCCTGTCGCAGCCACGGCCTCCAGCAATTGCTCCTGATTTTCAGGCAGGTCGAGAGAAGAACGGTCCGAGCCCTCGCCTGAGATTCCAGGCCGCTCGCCGAGCGCCAGGATCGCTACGTCCGCCTGGGAGGCGGTTTCCACCGCGGCTGGGATATCGCTGCCGGGATCGGAGGTGACCGCCGATCCCGGCAGAAGGTCGCGAATGCCCTGCAGGATGCTGATGGGCTGACCGTTTTTCTCGTCTTCATAATCGCCGTAGCGGGCCACGGCGGCATTCGGACCGATCACAGCAATGCGCTTCGTGGATTTCGAAAGCGGCAGAAGCTGTCCGTCATTCTTCAGCAGTGTCATGGATTCGCGGGCCGACTGCAGGGAGAGCGCGAGGTGCTGGGGAGAGCGCCAGACCGCCGTCTTCAGCGTCGGGTCGACAAGGGGATGATCGAAGAGCCCCAGTTCGAACTTCACCCGAAGGACCGACCGCACAGCGCGGTTCAGATCGGCGAGAGGCAGAGTATGGTTCTGCACGCAGTCGATCAGCGCGTTCTGAAAGACGGCGTGGTCAAAGTCGTAAAACTGCATGTCGACGCCCGAGCGAATGGCCATGCAGGCTGCATCCTGGGGGGTGGCGGCCACATGGTGGGTTGAGTACAGCCGCTCTATCGCGCCCAGATCGGAGAGCACAAATCCACGAAAGCCCCACTCCTGGCGCAGAATCGTCTTCAGGAGAAATGGATCGCCGGTGATCGGAATCCCGTCGATCTCATGGTAGGCAGCCATCACCGCCATGGCGTGGCCCTCGCGAATCGCTTCCGCAAACGGCGGCAGCATCATGGTCCGGAGTTCGCGCTCGCCCATATGGACGGGGGAAGTATTCGTACCGCCCTCCGGCGAACCATGGCCGGCGAAGTGTTTTGGCTCGGCCACCACCGTGTGATCGGTTGCCAGGCTTTCGCCCTGCGCTCCCCGCACATACGCGAGGCCCATTTGCCCGGTCAGGTACGGATCCTCGCCGAAGTCCTCTTCAACGCGTCCCCAGCGCGGATCGCGCGCCAGATCCAGCACTGGGCTCAGGATCATATCCACACCGGTGGAGCGGGCCTCACGGGCAATCGCTGCGCCGGTCTCTCGCGATACTTCCGGATCCCAGGTAGCGGCCAGACCGATCGGAGCCGGAAACACCGTCCCTGAATTGAAACCGTGCAGCCCTTCCTCGATGAACAGCGCGGGAATCCCGAGGCGATTGTGGGCAACGACCCACTTCTGTATGGCATTCGCCTGTTCCGGCGTGGGATATAGATCGTGGATCGACCCGACACCGAGACTGGACCATCGCTGCTGCGCCTTCTGCGGGACGAAGACTGCCTGCGGAGCCGCGTGCGTTGGATCATCCTGCTGGCTCATCAGATCCTTCGCTCCGGAATACATATCCAGCTGCCGGACTTTCTCCGCGAGTGTCATTCGCTGCATCAGGTCGTCGATGCGCTTCTCGACAGAAACGCCGCTCTGACGATGGAGAGTTCCGCTGCCGGGCGCGGAGGAAACCTTCTGCGAGGAAACCTGATTCGGCGTGCTCAGGAATAAGAAGCTGGAGGCGATTGCAAGAATGGCGCCGCAATGGATTGATCCTGGTCTTTTCACCTGCTCTCCTGCGCCGAGATTTTCGGGTGGCGAAGAGCCTTGACGCTCTGCGTCCGATCGGCTGTCGAATCAACCACGGTACGGCAGGCCTTGCGGGAAGCGCAACGTACGCGGGAGCGCGACGATTTCCTCAACTGATCACGATCTCCTGGCCCAGCTTCGCAAACAGATCATAATCGGGGGCCAGATCCACGCCCCAACCCGGTTTCTCCGGGATGAACCACTGGCCATTTCGAAATTCGTACGCGGAAGCATCGAGAGCGAAGTCGTGATATCGATCGTCTTCCGCAACGGGAATGTTGGTCCTCAGTTTCGAGGCATGGAGAATGGCCAGCTTCCCCATCTCGCTCATCCAGTTATGCGGGGTGACGTTAACCCTCCAGGGCGCAGCCAGATCGGCCGCATACAGGATTTTCGAGAAGCCACAGGTTCGCATGTCGGGCTGGATGTAGCGATGAAGCCCGGCCTTCATGAACGGTGTGAAAGCATCCATATCTCTTACGCTTTCGCCGTCGGCGACAGGGGTGTCCGCATTGATCTGCTGCAGGGCCTGATGGAGTTTGGAATAGTCTTCGAGGGTCTCGGGAAAGATCTCCTCGATCCAGTTAAGTCGGGAAGGCGAGGTCTCGCTGAGAAAACCGATCGCCCAGTCGAAGTGGCCCTGGTAGCCGTTATTCGCATCGGCCATCAGATTCATATTGAAGCCGACCGCTTCCCGGGCCGCGATGACAGCCTCGATATCACGAATCACGCCAGCTTCACCGGGGATCCATTTCCATGGTCGTCCGACTTTGATTTTCAGGCCGCGGTATCCGTCGTCGCGGATTTGTTTGGCAACGGCGCCCACCTCGCCGGCTCCTTTGCCGGATGTAACGTCGACGAAGTAAAGAGAGCCGTCGTAGGCATCGATGCCGTCTCGCACCGAGGGGCCGAAGAGGGCGTGGACCGGGCGGCCGCGCAACTTGCCGACCAGGTCGAGCAGGACCATCTCGAACCAGCAATTCTTTTCGTCGGTCAGTCGAGCGGCATACTCCGGGGCGAAGCCTTTGATGAGGTCGCCGTCCCAACGAAACACCGCTTCCGGATCGGCCCCGATCATACTTTTCAGAAAGCGGAGGCCATCGTCTTTGATCCGCACATAGCCTTCAACACCGAGCCCTTGGGTGCCGTCGGAAAGGAAGGCTCAGAATCGCCGGGCGACATTGTCCGTTCTTTCCGACTGCCTGGGTCTGGTCGGCATTCATCGCGACCGGACGGTGGAACTCCCTGGCGCCAGAAGGATTGTGATCTTCGTGATCACAGGCTTGCCGACGACAGCGGCATCAGCCGGAGGGGCGACGGCAGCGGCTGCTGCTACGGATGCAGGATGCGGTCAGAAACTGCCTGCGGTTGATGGTCTGGAATTGTGTGGCCTGGAATTTTTGAGCCTGCGAGACTCGCGTCATGGAGCGGTGATCCTCTTCGCGATGGGGGATTCTTCGGCGCGAGTATACAGGAGCGGTGCGGGCCGGCATGCGCGGCTGCTCCCGCGCTGGCCGGTTGGCGGCTCTCAGTGCGCGCTTTGCGGTGATGGGGTGGCGGGACGGCTTCGACGGTGATGAGGTCGAGAGCGTTTTCGGTGAGGGTAAGGTGGAGCGGGCGGTGCGGAGACGGGTCTGCTCGGGTGGAGGCAGCGCGGTTTCACGGTTCAGTTGCGCGGCCTGGGCGGGCGTTGGGTCCGTCGGTTTGCCCATCGCGGCATAGCGGGCGAGGACGTTGCCGTGGTCC
>CAVPKU010000031.1:0-125197 GCA_963705765.1 uncultured Acidobacteriaceae bacterium
GGGGCGGTGGGAGTATGTATGGTCCGCCGCCCGACTGCAAGGAAAATCTCTGTCGTGGGTGGTTGGTCTGCTCAAATGTATCCGGCCTATTTGTGGAGCGATGCTCCTGGCCATAATGGAGTCCGCGCGTCGCCGGTCTATAAAGTGGGTCGAACTTGAGAGTTCTCATTCCCACGCAGGCTTGGGCAACGCCGGTTTGTGACCGTTCACTCACGCATTGATTTCTCTCGCAAACCCGGAAGCTTGTGAAGCCGTTGTTCGTTCAGCAGCAGGGTCGAAAATGTGGGAATCCGCGTTCTCTGCGGATTTCCAAACGAAGTGGGAAAGTCAGCTCTTCGACTTTTCCACGAAGTGCCATTTCCGAGCCTGCTTTCAGGCTGCTATCGGAGCTGGCGCGCAGTAGCTGGTCCCCTTGCTCAGGAGCGCCCACGCGGTTCGCGCCATCTTGTTTGCTAAAGCGACCACAGTGACGTTGCGATGAGTTCGTGCGGATAGTTCACTGAGCCACATTCCAAGTGCTGTGCGATTTCGATCTATCTGCGCCACAACCGATCGGGCCCCATGCAGGAACATTCGGCGCAGATATTCATTGCCGCGTTTACTGATGCCGAGCAGCCTGGTTTTACCCCCAGTGGAGTGTTGGCGCGGAACAGCCCCAACCAGGCAGAGAGATCGCGACCTTTGCGGAACGTGATGCCATTGCCGATGGCTGCGACCAGCGCTGTCGACACGAGTGGTCCAAACCCGGGAATTTCCATCAGGCGGCGGCATCCATCATCCTGTTTCGCGATCTGTTGCAGCTGAAGGTTGACTGCTTCGATTCGTGTCTCAAGCTCTTCCCATTCGTGCTTCAGTTCGAAAACCAACAAGCGCAGCTTGGCCGACAAGGGCGTATCGGCATCCTCCAGCAGCTCGTTCGGCGGGTCGACAGGATGAGAAGGGCCTTTGCGTATTGTGATTCCTCGCTCCATAAGAAACCCGCGGATCTGGTTCATAACCGCGGTTCGCCTTGCCACCCAACGGTCGCGCACCCGGTGCAAACCCTGCAAGTCCAGTTGGTCGTCCGTCTTGATTGCAACGAAGCGCATGGTTGGCCGCTGAACCGCTTCGGCAATCGCCTCTGAGCATCCAGGTAGTCGTTCTTATTCGATTTCAAACGGCTTCACAAACTGCGCGGGCATCAGTCTGGCGTCGTGCCCCTGAGCCCGAAGGGCACGAGCGAGAAAGTGCGCTCCGCCACAGGCCTCCATACCGATCAGCATCGGCTGTCGATTCGAAGTGAATTGGATCAGTTGCTTGCGGGAGCACTTCCTCCGCAACACAATTCACCCGGGCGTTAAGCCCAATCGCATGAAAGCTGGTCTTGCTCAGGTCGATGCCAATTGTCGAAATCTCCATGGAAAACCTCCTGCCAACCAAAATAGTCTGCCGATGGAACAGGCAGCGAACCATCCCAGTAGTGGGAAACGCTGAAGGCGTTTTCCAAGTGGGCGAAGCCCACGTCTTTTCCATAGCTCTGGGTTAGAGCCACACGTGCAAACTCGGCAGGAGTTCGATAGCCGAGACTGCTGTGTGGACGTTGTTCGTTGTACTCCGTCTGCCAGGCCGCAACTTTCCTGCGTGCGTCGAACAGGTTGGTGAACCAGCTGACCCGCAGGCACTCCTCGCGCAGCCGTCCGTGGAAGCTCTCCACATGCGCGTTCTGCGTCGGCTTGCCCGGCTGAATGTGGCGCAGCTCGATCTTCCACTCCAGCGCCCAGGCCAGAAAGTGACGACTCGTAAACTCCGGGCCGTTGTCGCAGCGAATCGCCTGCGGACGGCCGCGCCGGGCGACGATCTCATCCAGCACCCGCGTCACGCGCCGGCTGGCGAAACCTGTATCCACTTCCAGCGCCAGGCACTCCCGTGTGAAGGCATCGACGACGCTCAGCACGCGGATGTTCCTCCCGGCAGCGATCACATCATGAGCGAAGTCGAGCGCCCACTCCTGGTTGGCGCCGGTCAGCGCAGGCCGCGGCGAGCCCACGCGCACACAGTGCCTGCGCTTCTTCCTCTTCAGGCACAGCCCCGCCTCGCGATACACCCGCCACAGCCGCTTGTGGTTCACTCGCTCGCCCTCTCGCTCTACCAGCACCTGCAATCTCCTGTAGCCATAGCGCGGCTTCTCACGCGCCAGCCGCACCAGCTTCTCCCGCAGCGACTCATCCGATCGCCGCGTGCAGTACCGATAACTCGACACCGCAATCCCCATCAGCCCGCACACCCGGCGCTCGCTGGCTGCGTACTGCTCCCGCAGCCAGCTGGCATCCGTCCTTCGGTCTACGAGCTCAGGCCGTTTTTTGCGATCACCGCCTTCAGCATCTCCTTGTCCAGACTGAGATCGGCCACCAGCCGCTTCAGGCGCGAGTTCTCATCCTCCAGCGAACGCAGCCGCTGCGCCTCGCTGACATCCATCCCGCCGAACTTCGACTTCCATGTGTAGATCGTTGCCTGGCTGACGCCGCACTCGCGGGCCACATCATCCACCGTGCGTCCAGCCTCGACCTGCTTCAGCGCAGCGATGATCTGCGCTTCCGTATGCCTGCTCCTGCCCATCTTCTTCCCCTCCGCTTCCAGAAATCCTAATCAGTTCTGTGCGGATCCAGGGGGGCAGGTCACTGCAGGATTGGCGCTTGGCTAAACTCCTCGGAATGGTTTCGCACCTCCACAAACTATGCGATCAACAAATCAATAAAGCTGCATTGTAAGTCGCAACAAGCTGTTGAGACTCCCATTAAAGCTAGCCGCGCGGATGCCGCTTATTTGCGCAGACGGTGCTTGTAAGACCGCGGGAGCAGCCGAGAGCGAATCGTTCGCCAGCGTACCGGTTCGTGCGAAGCGGTTCACAGAAATATGGGGTACGGATGGGGGTATGCTGTTGCGCTACAATTCATGAAGCGCAACAGAATCAATACATATGGCCGCCTGGGGGGCAGCCAAGCCGGTACTTCCTCGCATTGCTATGAACTGCCTCGAACCACAAAATACCTAATAAAACCAAAAAGTTATGCGGAACTTGCTGTGCACAGGGGTGCTAGAACGTCCGCCTCTGGCCGCCTATTCTATGGGTACGATTGTGGGTACCATGGATGCATTCTGTGGGTGCGGAAGAAAACCGCATCTTTGGAGGCTCCCCCCGTGCGCTGACAATCAAGCAGATCGAGAATGCAAAGCCCAAGGACAAGCCCTACAAGATGGCTGATGGCGGGGGCTGTGCCTGCTGGTCGCGTCGTCTGGGGCTAAACTTTGGCGCTGGCGCTATCGCTTCGATGGCAGAGAAAAGATGGTGGCGTTTGGGGAATTTCCTCTCGTCGCGCTCAAAGCGGCACGAGAACTCCACTTCGTCTGGAAGCCGACGTATTTCCGGCTTTTGGACACAAGTTCATTGGCGACGTAAGCGCCGCCGACATTTGGACGCTCAGGATGGCCATCGAGGGCCGCGGTGCGAGAGATGTATCCTCCATGGTCAGAGAGCAAGATCTCGTTTGAGGCGATCCTTGTTGTTGCATTCGATCCCCGCCGGGGCTAACCGGGAAACGCCTCCAGCTATCGCTCAGGTCGACCCGTATGCGGTGCAGCAAAGATCAACTCGCCAATGCCGATCAAAACCAGGACAAAGGCGTGGACATAGGGCCGCTGTTCGACCTTCCTGCAAGCGCAATTCATGTCTGGACAATCAGGATCGATCCTGCAGACGGGCTGGATGCGCAACTGGAAGTCATCCTCGCCCCTGAAGAGCGAAGCCGCGCGAATCGATTGGCTTCCGGCCACTTACGGCATGCATTCGTGGTAATTCACGGAGCGCTCCGTCATTTACTTTCGCGCTACCTGGACTTATGTCCCGGCGATGTCCGGATCTCTTATGGTCCCTGCGGAAAGCCTGCGCTCGCGTCGCGCGGAGATATTCAATTCAGCCTGACCCACTCCGGCGACTTAGCTGCTGTTGCAGTCGCGAGCGGTTGTGAAGTCGGCATCGATATCGAAGCCATTCGCCCTGCGTCGGATCTGCTCGGCGTTGCCGACGCCCTTTTCAGGCCGGAAGAAGCGGCCGAGATCCGATCCTTTTCTCCTAATCTGCGTGCGCAGGGATTTTTCCACTGCTGGGTACGCAAAGAAGCTTGCCTGAAAGCAACCGGCGCTGGACTCTCGACACCCCTGAATAGTTTTTCCGTTACCGCACAGCCCAACTTCACCGCGGGTCCCGTGATCCTTGGGCGACAGGAGCCTGCACAGGATCCATGGAGATTGCACAACCTTCCTTTGGCTCCGGATTACGCGGGAGCACTTGTATATTCGGGCAACCCGCGAGCCATTCGTGTCTGTCGACCCTTCACGATGGAGGGGATCCTCGGGGTGGTCTGGCCCGATAGATTTTCCTGAAATGGTTTCGGGGAGGGCGTGATGCGATCCTGCGCGCGGTACACCAGAAGGACCCCTTCATTGACAGCGGCAGATTTTGCGCCCTAAGATTGTGCAACTCAAAATTTGGCTGCTCGGAGGCACCTCCGATCATGGGTGCTGCAGACAACACGCGGTCGCCGCAGGAGCAGGCGATTCACCTTGCGGGCCCGGAGAACACCCGGCTCTTCTTCTCGGGTCCTCCGAGAGCACTCACCGGCACGATTCCCCTCGTTAACTCAGGCGCGGACAAGCAGAAAATTCGATCGATTGCGGTCGGCGCCAGCGATCTGATGGGCGCGGCTGGACTCCCACTTCGTGAATTTCCCTTTTATGCGCGGCTTGACCCCGGCCAGCAGGCGAACATTGCGGGAAAGATGATGCTCGACCGGCGAACGCCGCCGGGGACCTACGATGTCCGGATCACGGTGGGTTCAAGAACGTTGCCGGCAACGGTGTACGTAACTGAGGTAGTCGATCTGCGGATGCAGCCCCGTCAGATCACCATCCTGGCGGGCTCACCCAGCTCCTATACAAGAACATTCATTTTTGAAAACCTGGGCAATGTCGATTTGCCGATCGGCGCACAGTGCGAGGTTCCGCTTTTTGAATCGTTCGACCTGGTCAGCAGCATGGTAATGGGCCTTCACAAAGCGGAAAAGGCCTCGGCTGAGTCAATGGTGAAAGGATTTCTGCGGGAGTGGTCGGAACTGCAGGCCGGCACTCTCGTGATTAAGCGGGATGCGAAGATTCTTCATCCGGGACAAAAGGTGGCCATCGATGTCGAGTTCCAGCTGCCGCCGGAGCTGAAACCGGTCCGCCGATACCACACGAACTTGCAGCTTTACAACGCGCCGGTGTCGGTGGATATCTACACAACCGCCAAAATTGGATCTTCGCAAAACCGGAAATCCCATTCCCACTAGGAGTGCCAGGAGAGGATTCCAAAAGGAGCAACAATGTCCAGCAGCACGGTCAACGTCGACGTTCCCAGTGGCAATCCCCTTCCCCTGGAAATTGGCGGAACGGGAACGCCGGTTCAGTCCGACCTGGAACTGGCGATCACCCAGCCGATCGTGACAGATTCGACCAGCAAGGCCAATCTGGATCTGAAGGTCGAACCGCTGGACCTGAAGATCGAGCCGCTCAAGATCGAGACAGATTCGACGATCGAGGTGAAGCCCCTCAAAATCGATACCGATTCGAAGATCGATTTAAAACCGGTCGCGATCGATACCTGCACGACCATCAAACTGGCGCCGCTGCCGCCGATCAAACTGGAGCAGCCCTACTCGCAGCATTTCGGCTTCACTTTCATGGGCATGGAGTTGTTCGGCTTCACGACCACCGGGCGATATGAAACGATGCTCAACAGTCCGGGCAAGAGCGGAGGCTGCGGCTGCCATTCCGGAGAACCGCATCATCACGGACAGGAAGCGCGGCCAGCCTCTTCGGCGGTCCCCGCAGGCGGGGGTCTCCGCGTTCGGGTTAACAGCAACTGATGGGTGCGCCGCCACGGCACACCCGGTTCAAGGTTCGAGGAGAGCGATCCATGCACAGCCATCACCACCAGCAACCGTCCGGCGAGTCAACGGGTCCGCAGATCTTCTATGGCTACTGCCATGACAGCGGCAGGATGCGGATGATGAATTTCCCCGATTACGTCAACAACATCCAGACCGGCTACTCCAATCTCTACAGCAACCCGACGTCCGCGCTGCAGACGATGATGGGGCTGATGCAGGGTGGCGGCACTGCCGGCGCCGCCGGCACGTCCACAGCTTCCTCTCCCGGGTGGCGCGGAGCCGGTGAATGGCGCAGGGGGGGCGATTGCAAATGCCACGAACATGGCGAGCGGGGATGCGATTGCCACGAAGACTGCGGATGCTCCTGTTGTATCCGTTGCGCGGATACCGTGGAGTTTGCTCGCTGCGGCGAGACCCGCAGGATCCCGATCACTTTCGACAACGACTCGCGACGGGAGCGCGCCGTGAAGTTGGAACTGGCGCAGTTCCTTGGAGAAAATGGGCAGCCGATGAACTGGCAGGCGGCGCTCTCCGAAACGGAGTTCAAGCTGGGACCCTGCGGTGAGAAGACGGTGCTGCTGACGGTGACCATCGACTGCGGCAAGGTCGAAGGAACGAACGAGGGGAACGCAAGGCAACCTGCCGGCCTGGACGCGTGCAAGGTTGGCTATGCGACGGTGCGAGCCGAAGGCTGCCTGGTCCGGCCGATCGTGGTGGCAGTGGCCGTACTGCCCGACCACTGCGGGGCGCACCGCATCGGGTGCCTGTGCGGGTGCTGCTGCTAGGAGCGAGATTCTACGAGCGTTCCGTTCGCAGGATGCGGTATTGCCATGCCCCGCTCTTCATCTGCTCGTAGACCGGAGAGCCGGGAACCGCGAGAAAATTGTCGATCACGGCGTCCTGACCACCGAAGGCCTGAGAGCGGGTGATCGCAACCTCGTCGCACGACGCCAAAACATTCGCGGTAATCTCGCGTTCACCCTTGATGGTCAGCCCGAGGGGAGCGAGCAGCGCCCGAACCTCCAGCCAGCGCTCTACGGGCAGCAAATCGGTATAGAGGAACCTCCCCTTCTTTCTCAGGACGCGACTGACCTCGGCGAAGAAAGCCCGCAGATTGGGGTAGGTGTGGGAGGACTCGAGATTGGTGACGACCTCGAAGGAGCCTTTCTTAAACGGAAGATTCTCTGAATCTCCCACTTCGAAGCGGGTTCCGTGCTGGTGGGTTCTGCGACAGAAAGCAATGGCCTCCGGAGAGAGGTCCACACCGACGGCTTTGGCGCCGAGCGTTTGAGCCATCAGCGCAACGGTGCCGCCCCGGCCGCAACCGACGTCGAGGACGCGCCGGCCCTGGAGTTCTGCGTCGCCGATCAGTTCGAACGCTAACCGGACCGAGTTGCGGTTGAACACTCGCTCCGGAACCTCGAAGCGAGATTCATCGTCCTCTCCATTCAGGCTGATATATCCGTAGTTCAGGAAGAAAGAAGCGTCGCCGACTCCGCCCTGATCGAGGCGGCGGGTGACGTCGTTGTAGAACTCCCGGTAGCTTGCCTTGGCTGCCTTCGCGGTGGCGTCTCCCTGTAGTTCGGTTGCGTCCGGCGCGGCGTTGACAACCGGCAGTCCGACCCGCTCGGGCTCGAGTTCGCCGGCCTGCGCCTTCTCGATAACGACCGCAAGTTCGCCGATGCTCGGTACCTGGAAGAGCTTCAGCACCGGCAACTCGATCTGGAAGCGATCGCATATCTCAGCGGCGACGCGGGCAGCCAGGAGGGAGTGTCCGCCGAGATCGAAAAAGCGATCATGAATGCCGATGCCACGGAGACCGAGTTGGCGTCCCCAGATCTCGGCCAGGATGCGTTCGGTTTCGGAACGCGGCTCTACAAATGCGGTGGCCAGGTTAGGACGAGGGTGAAGTTCGAGTTCCGCAGGGGCAGTTTCGGGAACCTGACTGTGCCGCACCCAGGCCTTGAGCCGATCGAAGAGGTTCACGGCAACCAGGACGCGCGAACCAACAGGTGAAGAAAGAAGGCGCAACAGAGCATCGCCGCCTTCCTGCGGATTGATGGCAAGCGGCATGCTGACACTCTGCGCTTCGGCCGCGTTGTCCCACGCATCCCAGCCAATGCTGAGCCAGCGCTCGCCCTGCTGCATCGCGAGCGCGTCCAGCAGGGCGTTCACACCTGCGTAGGCCGCCAGACCGAGTCCGCCAAGGATGGCGGATACGGAAGAGTGCAGCACCCAACGTTTGGGCTCTCTGCCGCTGAAGGCGGACATCAGGTGGAAGAGGCCGCGGATCTTCGGAGAGAACTGAGCTTCCATTACCTCGGGGCCGGTGTCAGCCGCCGAAGCGAAAGCGGCCGCGTCGATACGGGCCGCCCCGTGGACCACGAGGTCGACCTGGCCGAAGTGGGCGAAGGCGGCATCGACGGCGCTGCTGACTTCGTCAGCCCGGTTGAGGTCGCCCTTGAGAACAAGAATTTCGTCGCGTTGGGTACGCATGGCCGCCAGCCGTTTCAGGATCTCGCGCTGGGCTTCGGAGACGGAGCCGTCCTGGCTGGCAGCGGCCCACTCGGCCGGATGGGGCAGGGTGGCTCTGCCGACCAGAACAAGACGCGCTCCTGTGTTGCGGAACATCGCCTCGGCGAGGTGCAGGCCCATGTGTCCGAGGCCGCCGGTAATCAGGACGACCGGCTTCTCCGGCAGGCCGAGCGGCTCCTTCGGCGGACTGGTGGGGAGAGGGACAAAGGTTTCGACCAATCGGCGGCCAGCGCGCATGGCAACCGCGGGCTCGGGCAGCGTCGCGGCCAGTTCGGCAGCGATCATGGATGGAACCGAAGCATCGTTGTCGATGTCGATGTGAGCGACGCGGAGGCCCGGATGTTCCTGGGGCAGAACCCTGGCGACCCCGGCCTGCATGGCGCGCGTCGGATCGAGGGCGTCTCCCGGGTCGACCCTTGCGGTGCCGCGGGCGAGGAAGAGCACCGGCAGAGGGCGAACCGTCTGCTGGCTGCTGAGCGCGTGGGCAAAACGCATGGGTCCGAGGAGTGCGGTCGGCGCGGCATCGTCGAGCATGGTGTTGGCTGGGGGAGCGGCGTTCCAGCAATCGATCACGCCCGCCAGACGATCGTCACCGGAACAGACATCGACTGCGAGACTGCGATACCCTTCCGTGTCATCGGCATTGAGTTCGTACGACGACTCCGTAGCCCTGGCAAAGCTGGACCCCGCTCGCACCACGAGGGCCGTGGCTCCGAGGCTGCGCAGCTGATCGACGATGGCCGATCCCGGTGTATCGGGAGCATCAAAGACGACGAACTTGCGTCCCTTCAACGAGGCGGCGTCGAGGCTCAGCGAACTCGCCGGCGCCCATACCGACTTGTACATCCACTTGGATGTGTCGCGAAGCTCGACCGCCGGGGTAACCGCGTCCGGACGGATTCCGATCCAATAGCTTTGCCGTTCAAACGGATACGTCGGCAAACTGACGCGCCGGACTGGATCGGAACGATGGAACGCCTGCCAATCGACGGCCACGCCCGCCGCCCATAGACTGCCCAGGGATGCGAGCATCTCCTCGCTCTCGGGACGAGAGCCATCCACAGCCGGAAGGGAGCCCAGGCATTCGAGCTTCGCACCGGTTTCCTTTGCTGTGCTCCTGGCAAAGGTGGACAGCGCATTGCCAGGACCCACTTCGAGCAGGATGGGACTCCTGCCCGCCTGGCTCTTACCCTCTGCCAGGAGGCGCAGGCCATCTCCGAAACGAACGGTTTGGCGCAACTGAGCGGTCCAGTACGCGGGTGTGGCGACTTCTTTACCGGCCATCCTGCCAGTCAGCGTAGCGACGAATGGTTGGGAAGGAGGATGCAGGCTGACGCGCGTCAGGACTTCCTCGAACTCCGCGAGGATGGGGTCCATCATCGCCGAGTGAAACGCATGCGAGGTATGCAGCCTGCGGCACAGGATGGATTGTCGGATCAGCGCCTGTTCCGTCTTGTCGATGGCTGAGGTGGGACCGGAAAGCACGCAGAAACCAGGAGCATTCATGGCCGCCAGTGAGACTTCGCCGGTGGCAAAACGCTCGACCGCGTCCATGCTGCCGAAGACGGCCAGCATCGAGCCGCGGGGGAGACTCGAAATCAATTGGCCGCGCCGGGAGATGACGGCGAGGGCGTCCTCCAGACTCAGGACGCCAGCGAGGGCCGCGGCCACGTACTCCCCGATGCTGTGGCCGATCATGACGGCGGGCTGGATCCCCCACGATTGCCAGAGCGACGCGAGCGCATAGCTGACAACGAAGAGCGCGGGCTGGGCCCATTGGGTATCTTTCAGAGTCTCGGCTGCATTCTTTTGCTTCTTTGCGGGAGGAAAAATGAAGCTGCGAAGATCTGCCCGGAGATGGGCCTCGAGCATCTGCGCGCAACGATCGATGGTGCTCCTGACGAGAGGCTCAGCGCGGTAAATTTCCTGAGCCATGCCCGGATGCTGCGACCCCTGGCCGGGGAACATAAAAACAACGGAGCGATCTTGTGGCGCGGCTTCGGCATGTGCCGCAGGCGTTTCCCGCAGAGACGCAATGGCGCGCTTTCGATCGTCCGCGGCGGCGACGACGGCTCGACGGAAGCGGAAGGAGCGCCGCCCGACGTGCAGGGTAGCGGCGGCGTCGGCGAGCGCAATCTCAGGGTGCGTTTCCAGATGATCGGCGATCTGTTCGGCCGCGCGATGGAGCGCGGCTTCACTGCGCGCGGAGATCGTCAAAAGCTGGAATGAACGAGAGGCCTGCGATGGGGCGCGAGCGGGCGCTTCTTCCACCACCAGGTGAGCATTGGTGCCGCCGACGCCAAAGGAGCTGACCCCGGCGCGGCGGGGGATGCCATTGCGCTCCCACGGGCTCAGCTTCCTGGTGACATAGAAGGGACTGGCGGCCAGATCGATCGCCGGGTTGGGAGCTGTGAAGTGGACGGTGGGCGGGATCGCGCCGTGCTCGAGGGAGAGAATCGTCTTGATCAAACCCGCGACCCCGGCGGCACACGAGAGATGACCGAAGTTGGATTTGACGGAGCCGATGCCGCAGAACCCGCGGCGCCTGGTGCTGTCGCGGAACACCTCGGTCAGCGCGGAGATTTCGATGGGGTCGCCAAGAATCGTGCCCGTACCGTGTGCCTCGACATAGCCGATGGAATCCGGCGAGGCGCCGGACATGCGGAGCGCAGCGCGGATGGCGCCCGACTGGCCGCGGCTGCTTGGCGCCGTGTAGCCGACCTTGTCGTTGCCGTCGTTGTTGATTCCGGTGCCAATGATAACGGCACGAATGTTGTCACGCTCGGCCAGCGCATCGGCGAGTCGGCGCAGCGCAACGATACCCACGCCGCTCCCCACAACGGTTCCCTGGGCATTCACGTCGAAGGGGCGGCAGTGCCCGTCGGGGGAAAGGATGGAGCCGGGCGCGTAATAGTAGCCGCCGCGCTGCGGAACTCGTACCGTGACTCCCCCGGCCAGCGCCATGTCGCAGCGGTGGTGATGCAGGCTCTCGCAAGCCAGCGAAATTGCCACCAGCGAAGTGGAGCAGGTGGTCTGAACGGCGACGCTCGGGCCTTTCAGGTTGAGCCGGTATGAAACCTGCGTGCAGAGATGATCCTTATCGTTGGTGACCATCAACTGCATGCCATCGATATAGTTCAGGGCATTCTGATTCTGGTACAGGTGGTAGAGATACGTACTCATCTCCGAGCCACCGAAGACCCCAATCGCTCCAGGAAACGTCTCGGGATCGTAGCCGGAGTCTTCGAGCACTTCCCAGGCCGTCTCGAGGAACAACCGGTGCTGAGGATCGGTGAGCGAGGCATCGCGAGCGGAGAAACCAAAGAACTGAGCATCGAACTGATCGATGCCGTCCAGCATCGGCGATGCGTTGACGTAGCCGGGGAGGCGCGAGATGTTGTCGGGAATTCCTGCAGCGCGCATCTCTTCCTGGGAAAGAATCGAGATGGATTCAACCCCCGCGGCCAGGTTCTTCCAGTAGGTGTCGAGATCGTTGGCTCCGGGAAATCGTCCGCGCATGCCGATAATGGCGATTGGCTCGCCCCGTGCGGCGGGCGCTTCGATCGTTGCAACCTGGGCGCGCCTCATGATGGACCTCTAAGCCGCAGTTTCGATGATCTGGGTGGCTACGATTCGTAACCGTATCTCGACGCGCAGATCGGCGTTCCCCGTCACGTACAGAAAGCCGGTGTAAGATTTGTCCGGTTCGTACCGTTCGGGGACCAGTTGCAGAGAGACGGAGATCGTCTGCTCTTCCCCGGGCTCGAGCTCCAGTACCTCTGGAGCGATCGCAATCGCAGGAGCGAAGGCGGCCCCCACGCCGTCCGAGCGGCGGATCTCGGTGACCACATAGTGGATGGGGGTTTTGGCCGACGTCGAATTAGTCACGCTGAACGAAGCGAAGGCAAGCCCTCCCAGCGGCCCGGAGAGGGACAGGGTTACAACGATATCCTGCTCCCGCCTCTGAGCCAGGGCGAGAATGCCGAGGAAATATTCCTCCTCGTAACGGGCGCGGATTTCGTTG
This sequence comes from uncultured Acidobacteriaceae bacterium, assembly GCA_963705765.1. Classification (GTDB taxonomy): domain Bacteria; phylum Acidobacteriota; class Terriglobia; order Terriglobales; family Acidobacteriaceae; genus Palsa-343. The sequence goes on from CAVPKU010000031.1 coordinate 12,523, forward strand.
AGCCGATCGATCATGGCGAAGTACAAGTGCCCGACCTGCTGCATCTGTTCCGGCAACTGACGGGACATCTGGCTGACTACTTTTTGCTGTACTTCCTCCGGCGTAATCTCGCCCATGGCAACGCGGTCCAGTTGCCTGCGGTAAGCTTTGACCGCGCGCGCGTTGAGTTGGCCGGCGTATTCGGCATATTGTTCAAACCATCGGGCGGGATTGCGGGGCTCGAAGATTGGCGCGGGGATCTCGCCATCGATTTCATCCCGCGTGGCCGAACTGGAATTGTTCAATTGGCTCAGGCTGCTGAGGAACTCTCCCCCAGGGCAGTCAGCCGCTCCGTGTAGACGGATCCGTTTGCCCTGACGAAGCTGGGATAGTATTCCTCAAAGACAGTGGCGGGAAGCCGTCCCTGGGCAACGCACGCGAGGACTTCCTGGTAGAGTTGGAGCGTCCTGGAGGCGTGCGCCGCGGTGCGCGCAAGGAACTGCGAGTAGGACGTAGACCAGTCAGAAGACGCGTCCTCCGTCAAGCTGCGATAAGACCAGGCAGGCCCTGTAGCCACGTGAATCACCCTTACGACATAGGAGGCCCGAGCGTGCGAACCGACGAAACGTCGCTCGCGGAGAATCCAAACATTTACCCATAATCGGAGGTTGAAGTCAATCAGGAGCGGAGGACACCGAGATAATTGATTTATGCTGTGCTAGTTGGCCTCGGCAACCTCACGGCTGCATTCCACCACCGCCAAATCCATTGACTGTCAGGAGGCTCCCGGATCGCGGTCATCCGTCCAGAACGGCCGTCCCGCAGACGCGCTTGCGGGTAGCGACTCCGCACAGGCATTTCAGGGACATTCACTGCTTTGGGGCGGCAACCCATTGCAGATGCTAAGGCAAATCTTTGTATTCGGCACCTGAAAACCTCCGCCCCCCGGAAATTGGTCTACGACGAGACCATTTTTTGATGCGGGGCACAGGTTCGGGTTATTCGTGTTATTTGGCATCGGAGTAAGGCCATACAGAGATACTTTGGCGATTGCGGCGTTCGCCTGAAGGTTAACCACATTGGGCACAACCAGGCTGCCATCCGGATTGAGTAGCCACGATTGCGAGACTGTCTCATTGCAAACGTAGATCTGCATGGCCAGCCCGGCAGTCTGCTGTCCTCCCGGTATATCCAGGCAGTAACTGCTGCTCCCCGAAACTCGGGAGATCAAGGGCGCGCCGCCACCCTTGGGATTCACTTCCGGCTCCCAATTCTCGTTGCTGATTTGGTTGCACGTCCACTGCTGGACTGGCGTTCTGTTCGCTGCCCCACCTCTCGCGTCCAGGCAGAGTTGACTGAGCGCGTTCTCTAAATGGAAACTCCCACCCCCGGTTGCAACGTACATCCATTCCTGAGCAGCTGTTCGGTTACAAGGCTGCTGAACGATCGCCACGCCCTGAGTTGTGGATCCGTCGACGGGCTGGAGACACATGTTGGTGTGAGAGTTATAAAGCACAAATGGCTGGAGCGCTGCTGCAGGTCGAGCCGATAGCGCGACCGCAACTACGGATGCCGCGATGTACACCGTTCGGTACATAGTGGGCCTCCTTCTTAGCAACTTCATTTGTATAGTGACTAAAACTCGCAATCGTTACACTGCCGGCCCTTTCGGACCGGCAGGGCTGATGTTCTTCGCCGCCCTGCTCCGTGACCGCCGCCTCACTGAGGAGGACCTCCACGGCCTTGCCCATCGCAAGCTGGGCGAGATTCGCCTCACGATTCACATTTGAGCCTCTCGCTTTCGGTATTGTTGGCAACCCTGACCTTTCGCCGTCTCGACGGTCTGGGGGGGCCTCGAATGTTCCTGGTTGCCGGTGTTACGTCCAGAACGTTGTCAACGAGTGGATATCGGCAATGTTGCACTCAGCGAGCAACAGCGGATCTGGATCGGTATTCAAACTCAATTGAAAAGCGCTCGGTTCGAACCTGACGATGGTACGGTTCGATGGGGTTCCAGGAGCCGAGAGCTGTGCCATCATGACGAGGAGGTGCAGGGGCTACGGAATCGAAAAGGATCAGAGGGACGGCCGCTCAGGCACTTCAGGGCGCGGCGCTCCCGCCCGCGGTGGCCCGCGACGAGTTCGAGGCCCGACTCAATCGGCTGCGGGTTCGCGAGAAGAAGCACACACACCAGGGGGACGCGATCGCTGCCGACAGACGCCGACTGCCGATGGTGGAAGTGAGCCCCACAACGATCCTGACTGGAGCCAGTGGGCCGGTGAGCCTGTTGGACGCATTTGAAGACCGGCTGCAGCTAATGGCCTACTATTTCATGTGGCAAGAAGGACACCCGGCTCAGGAGCAGTGCCAGGGTTGCACGTGGGTCACGGCGCATATGGGCGAGCTTTCATACCTCCACGCCCGGGATGTGACGTTTGCTGTCTTCGCCCAGGGCCCCTACCAGGAAAGCGTGCGTTATCGAGATTTCATGGGATGGCAAATGCCCTGGTACTCCGCCTCGGGATCCCTGGAATCGCTGCTGGCAGGCCGACGAATCGGAAGGATGCACCTGGTGTGCTACCTGCGAAATGGATCGAGGGTTTATGAAACGTACTGGACGACTTCTCGTGGAGTGGAAGTGGTCGATAACAGCTATCACTTGCTCGATTTGACGGTTTACGGACGCCAGGAAAAGCATGAGGACTCGCCGGACGGCTGGCCGCAGGCGTACGCATCAGGTGAGTTGACAATCGACAGTCGTCCCCTGTCGCAGTGGTCCCGAATCGAAGCAGGACGAAGCGATGATTTGACCGACGAAAGTGAATTTACGAACCACGATATCCATCGGATCACTCTTCAGCGTTAAGCCATGAGCTGTCGTGTGCAGGCCAAAGCACTCATCGACGGGCGTGGGTGGATTTCGTCGGCAAACGGACGTTTTTGGCCGGTCGCCGGTCTGGGGAGGATCTGAGTCTCGAAAGTTCCGGGTTGCCAACGGACTCGGGTGAGGATAGATCAGCCACCCGGATTCGTTACTGCCAGGGACAGCTGGAACATGCTGGCATCAGGTGCAGCACGCGCCTTGCGGAGAATTGCCGTTGATGCGAGGCGCCTTGTTCCAGTGTCGCGGCCTCCTGCCTCGTGGAGGAGAGGAGCCTGGTGGATCGGTCTGCATCCTGCCAGAGATGGAGGAGGTCTCGATACACGGAGAGCGACCGCTCCCGATCACCGGCCGACGCGAGGGCTCGCGCAAATTGCAGGTGGGCCAGCACACCTACAGGATCACTTCCGACGATGCCGCGGTGGTCGATGATCTTTTCAAATTCGCGCGCGGCGTCCTCGTCCTGATGCGCGGCGCGGAAGGCAAGGCCCCGGACGTAGATGGGATAGAGGGCTCCGATGAGTTCGTGCGGCGGGCTCAGCTCATAGGGCTCGGCGGTGCGCAGGTCTTCGAGGGCTGCCGAGGGGTCATGGCGCTGGAGAGCGAGCAGAGCGCGCAGTGTCGGCAAAAAGTTGAACTGGACCAACGTGTCCTGCGGAAAGCGCTTGTCGAGGTCGGCGGCCAGGGTCTGCACGCGGGTGGTGTCGCCGGACAGAGCCAGGGCGAAGGCTGCGCCGTATGCGACTTCGCGGCTGTTGGAATCGGCGAGTGCGAGTTGCGCCTGGTGGCGTGCTTCGGTGACGTTGCCGAAGAGGGCTTCGCGTTCGGCAGCTCCGGCGAGCCACAACGCTGCTCGTTCCCGCTGATCGACATGCTGTGACGCTTCAACGGCACGGCGGGAGAGGCTGCGCGCCTGATCGAGATGGCCGGCCCAGGCGGCGACCCAGGCTTCCTTGTTGGTGACCCAGCCTTCGGCTCCGGGGCGGAGACGCGCCGCAGCGGCGAGCGACTGCATGGTCGCCGCGTCGCCGCGCAGGAAGGCGAGGTCGTAGCGAAGCATATAGAACTCATCGAGGGAGAGTCCGCGTGCCTCGGCGGACCGAAGAGCCCTGTCTGCCTCGTCGAAGCGGTTCAGGTAGAGGTTGTTGACGGCGACGTTGTACCAATCGATGCCACGGTCCGGATCGAGATCGACGGATTTGCGGGATTCCGCGGCAGCGATCTCAAAGCGGCCGGCGACCTTGTTGATCATGCTGCCCATCCAGCTGTGGGGTACCTCGTCACGGGGATACGCCTGAGCCCAGGTTTCGCAGGTTTGCCGAGCCTCTTCCTGATTGCCCAGCGCCAGCGACTGCCAGGCGGCGGTGATGAAGTAGTGCTCGCGATCGCTGGTGCGTTCGCGCAGGCGCCAGGCCTGGGTGAGGTTGGAGGCGGCCAGATCGGACTGATCGAGGTCGGCATTCATGCGGCCCATGGAGGCCCAGGCCATGGCGAACTGCGGATCCAGCTCGACAGCTCTTTGCAGAAGCGGAACGGCGGCGATGGGTCCGCTGTGCAGATGAATCTCCCACGCGGTGCTGTAGGCCTTGAGCGCATCGAGAGACGAGGTGGTGGCTTCAGGGAGCGGCTTGTTGTGGTTCTCGATGGTGGCGGACGATTCGCCGACGTGCCGGCGGAGGCGGGTGCCGATCTGGCTCAATGCGGCGAGTACATCTTCTTTGCGCGATACCTGCACCTGTTCATCGTCGAGGCTCGCACCCGTACTGCAACTGCGAGCGTGAATCGCGAGGACCCATGCCTGCCCAACGCGGGCGATGGAACCATCCAGCACTGCAGCGCTGCCGACGCGCTCGCAAACCTGGCGGGCGATTGCCGATGTGAGAGGCGCGTCCGCGGGCAGGCCCATGAGCGCTTGGGCGCGGCGGATGCGCTGGTCGGAGACCAGGCTGAGGAAGGGCGACTGCTCGAGTTCGACGGCCATGCCCTGGCGGAGAGTTCCGTCGAAGACGGGATCGCCGGTCGAGTTGGTGAAGTCGGCCAGGACAATGGTGTCGTGTGCGGTGAGGGGCCGCGCGCGATGGAAACCCATCCAGAAAACGATGGAGCCCAGAGCCGTGATGGCTACCGCAGCGAGCGCCAGCGCCGTGCGCAGTCTGGATTCGCGGATCCGGATTTCGACCTCGGAGTGGCGGGCGACCAGCATCGTGGTTTCTTCGACCTGCGGCGGAACGACCTGCGGCGCGACCAGGCGCGCAGTTTCGGCAAAACGGTAGCCCCGGCCGGGCACGGTGAGGATGAAGCGATGCTCCTGCGGGGTTTCGCCGAGCGCCTTGCGCAGCATGAAGATGTTGCGGCTGAGATTGGCTTCCTCGACGAAGGTCCCGGGCCAGACGGTGCTCAGCAGTTCCTCTTTCGTGACCACTTCCCGGCCGCGACGCAGAAGCGCCAGGAGAACCTGAAACGCTTTCGGCGTGAGCGGAACCGGCTCGCCGTCGCGCAGCAGGATTTCTTTATCTGCATCCGCGCGGAAGGGCCCGAACTCGTAGAGTTCTTTTTCCTTCGGACTGACCAGAGTTGTCATGGGAACGGTGATGGCGGATTCCAGGGCGGCTGGACGCGGGAATGAGGGACGCCCGCCGTCCTATTGAATCCCGAAACGCAGCGATTTACCAGCGGTTTAGCGGGCGGAGGAGAAATTATCAGAAGTTATCAGAGCGCTGAAAGGACTTCTCGTCGGCGGGAGCGGCATTCTGCGTCTGGCTTGGGCGGCCTTTGGCTGACCGCGAGCGGCAATCGCATGGCGAAGCAAACCACCATCACGATCACGACCGATACGTTGCTGGCACTGCGCACGCGGACGGCGGGACATGCGTGGTGCGAACGCTGCGGCTCCCACGTGGAAGCGGTCGCGTTGTGCGACGCCGGAAACGGCACGCCTTCCAGCGGAGAGGCGCTCGATCGCTGGCCAGGCGCCAACGAGCTGCATTGGCTCAGGGGGACGGAGGGAGCCTCGTATCTCTGCCTTGGCTCTCTTTTGGCCTGGATGCAAACCACAACCCGCGGCGTTGCGCCGCCGCACAAGCCCGGAAAGCGGTCGGGAAACCAGGAGGAACCATGAATGCGAAGTTACTGAGAAGTTCGATTGGATGCTTGACGGCCCTTGCGCTGCAGCTTAACGCACAGCCGGTGCCGGCCAAAGCAGGCCCGGCTCCGCATGTGACGTATGCGGTGATCGATCTGGGAGCCTTTGGCGGCGACTTCAGCCAGGGCTATGGAATTGGCGACAACGGGCACATCGGCGCGGGTTCAACCCTGGCCGACGGCACGTTTCACGCCGCCCTCTGGACTCCGCGCAGTGGGCTGATCGATTTGGGCACGCTGGGTGGGCCGAACAGTGCAGCCAATACGCCCAACCTGCTGGACCAGCTTCCCATGCAGTCCGAGGTCTCCGCGGTCGATCCGTACAACGAGAACTTCTGCATGTTTTTCACCGACCACCTCTGCGAGGCCGCCGTGTGGAGAGGTGGACATATGCGGCAACTGCCGACGCTGGGCGGCAATAACGCCGAGGCCTGGGCGGTCAACAATTTCGGCGAGGTGGCGGGCTTCTCTGAGACGCGAGTCAAAGATGCCACCTGCGCGAGTTCGCTGCCCTCCCAGGTGTTTCAGTACCAGGCGGTGACGTGGGATCGCGAAGGCCGGGTTCGCGCGCTGCGGCCTCCGCGTGGCGACACTGTCGGGTTCGGTTTTGCGATTAATGACTGGGGACAGGTGGTGGGCGCGTCGGGCCAGTGCGCGAATACGGCGATTCCGCCCGGGCCGAACGCGCCACACGCGGTGCTGTGGGAGGCCGACGGACGAGCGATTGATCTGGGCAGTTTGTCCGGGACTCCAGGGGCCGAGCCCAACGTCGCGGACAGCATCAACGATCTGGGCGAAGTGGTCGGCGGATCCAGAGCGAAGGATGGCACGATCCATCCCTTCCTGTGGACACGGGCGACCGGAATGATGGATCTGGGAGCGTTTCCGGGAGCTGTCGTAACGGTGCCCCCCTGCTGCAACACAAACAACAACCGGGGGCAGATCGTCGGGTTCTCCATCGACGGCGGCACCGGCAACAGTCGCGCGTTTCTCTGGCAGAACTGGCACATGGTCGACCTGAACACCCTCGTTTCGCCAGATTCAGGATGGTCGCTGCAAAGCGCGGCGTCCATTAACGACGCAGGCGAGATTACAGGCTGGGGAATGATCGACGGCAATGTGCACGGATTTCTGGCCGTGCCGTGCGATCGGGCTCATCGGGAGGTTGCAGGCTGCCAGAACTGAACCGTCAATCTGCAGCAAGAGTCAGCTTGCCTCCGCACATTGTCTCGGCACTCATGCAGCGCTGATTTGCTGCATAACAAAGTGCGGAGGCGCATGCTGAAGATTGGCGACAGTGCACCGACAACGGTAAAAGGTTGATGGTCAGATAAGACCACCCGAATCTTCCGCTGATGCTTTCAGGGCAAGCCACGTTTCCAGAATTGCTGTGGCTCGAAACGCGAGTTGGCGATTACGGGCACATCGGCAGAGACCCAGGATGGGTTTACTTCGAGCCCGGAGGCACAACGCCGTTCATGCGCAAATACTCGACCATCTGTCCATAGTGGTCGTATCCATGAGCAGAAATGAAAGATGCGACGACCGACCGCGTGTGCAGACCGTCGACACCGTCAATCGTAGTGTAGGCATTCTCGGCTGTAATCGTCGCGAGCGCCTTGTGTGCATAGGCGAAAGAATCCGCAGCGGCCTTCAGGAGTTCCTCTTTCGTCGTCAGACTCTCGATGCTCTTCGGGTCAACCGGCATCTTCTCCCCGAGAATCTTCGAAGCAAAGTAGTAGTTCGCCGTCGTGACATGCGATATTTCCTGGCCGAACGTGCGAACCCCGTCATACTTCGCGCCCTGCGAGGGGGCGAAGGTTGCCGTAGTGGGCGCAAAGCCGTATTTGTCCGCAGGCATTGCCTGCGCGACTCCCATAAACTCCTGCTCAAAGAGGTTGAGCAACTCCTCCTGCGCCTGCACCGGTGACATTTGGCTGCCAACGGCCACCTTCGCTCTGGTTGAGCCCGTTTGCGCAGAGCCCGCCAGCGCACAGCCTCCCAGAATCAAAGCGGTGCAAACATACCGGAGACGCATCGATCACCTCACTGGCAAAATTTCTCAACAGTCTAGCAGACGCCTGCCTTCGCGATGTTAGCAGTCATTTGGGAACTTCAGGCCTTAGCGCAAATCGACGATCGGTTTGGATGTCTGTTCTCCAGAACGCTGTTGAGCACGGAATTCTTCGCATGATCCAGGTCAGGCAGACGGAGGACGATGTTACGGCGAAGGGGCTTCTTGTCCTTCTTGCGCATACGAGCGGCCTCCACGCCGCTGGCATGCCTGGATTGGTAAGGTGCCTCTCGTTCTGGCCTGTCCGGCAAAAATCATCGATGAGCGCATTGGCGATGATGCATCGACGGACAATGCAGGCACGGACTGGTCGCAAATCCCATCGTACTCATTCATCCACGCGTACGGAATTCACGGCCAGAGAACACCAGCGCGAGATGGCTATTTCTGCTCCAGTGTGAGGGCGTAAATATCAGCCGTTCCCACGTCGCGAATCATCATCGGTACGTCGTCCGGATCAAGTCCGAACCAGCCTCCCGCCGCGCCCGTGGAGCGGAAGCCCTTCAGATCGACAACCCGCTCCTCGACGCCGTCTGAAAGGCGGACTCGAAACACTCCCGGTTCGCTCCCCGGACGCCAAAAGTAAATGAATTGGCTGTTTGACGACCAAGTGGGGTAATCGATCTCGCCCTTTTCTGGCAGCACGGACCATCGCTGCGTCTCAAAGTCGAAGACTCTCATGCCTCCGGGGGCACCAATGTGGAGCCCGGCGATGAAGCGCCCATTGGGCGACCACCGCGGAGAGAAAGTACCCTCCGAACCGGAGAGTGTGGTGATCCGATGGCTGCCAAGATCGAGAACCCGCAGGACGTAGCTTAAAGAACTGACTGCTTCCACTGATTGAACAGAAGAAAAAACGATCTTGCGTCCGTCAGGGGACCAGTACCCATCGCCAGTTCCCCCCTTTTCTTCCGGGAGAAGCAAACGCGGTGTACCGCCGCCCTGGGAAGGAACGATGTAGCTTTGCGACCGCCCGGCTGAGAACAGAATCTGGGCGCCGTCGGGAGACCAACGGGGAACAAAGGGATTCAAGGGGGGATCGGTGAGTTGCACGGGGTTGCTTCCGTCCCGATTGGCCCTCCACAGGATGCCCTCCGGGAAGGTAACGTAGGACACAAACTGGCCGTCTGGAGAGAAGGAGACATATTCGGCGGAGATCCCTCCAAGCCAGGATTCGAGCCGATGCGACTGAGTATCGAAGCGAACAAGTTCGCCCCGCCGGATGACACCCTGGGCGAATATCTTCGTTCCGTCTTTGCTGGGGATGGGCGTGTTCCAACGGACCGGGCCGGAAGTCAATTGGACCGGCTCGGGCGGTCCCCGTCTCAACAGGCCGCGACGCTCATCGAGGGTCCATAGCTGGTTTCCGGGTAGATAGCTTCCGCGGGAAGGGTTCTGAAGCAGGAAAACGAAGAATTTGCCGTCTGGGGTCCAATGTCCGCAGCATTTCGGCGACAAGGGGCGCCAATCCGGCAGCAACGCGTGGAGTCCCGATCCGTCCGACGACATCTCCCAAAGCCGGCTTTCCCTAAAAAAACGAATCCTGCTGCCGTCCGGCGACCAACTGAGTGTGCTGGCAGGTCCTCCCACATCCGCCAGCTTTCGAATTCCTGTTCCATCGCTTTGGATGACATAAAGGTCGTTGCTCCCGGTGCTGAATACCACGGATTTCCCGTCAGGAGACCAGGCTGCGAAATTGATCCCAACCCCTGTCCACAGTCGGCGGAGCGAGCCTGCCGGAGTCTGAAGGCTCCATAAGCTCACCGGGCCGCCATCGAACGAGGAAACGAGAAGGGAGGATCCATCGGGCGAGACATCCTGGAGGAATGGACCCGGCAATGTTGTTGGAATGGGTACGATCTCTCCGCCGGATATTGCAACCTGGGCGATGGGCTGCGTGGCGTCTTTGATAGTGAAATAGAGTCTGCTGCCGTCGGTTCCGGCAAGACTCTTGCCGTGACCGTCGTGTGTGATCTGGACATATTCGCCACTGACTCGCAGCGGAGGCAGCGGACGGAGAAGATACCAGACCGCCGTCGCGAGGCCAACAACAAGAATCATTGCGGCAACCAGCCAGCCTCGCCGGACCTTCCACGTTCGCTCCTTTGGCGGATTCGCCGGTGCGGCCTCGCTTGCAGCTTCCTGGCCATCTGGCTGTGATTGTTGGCCTCCGTTTCTAAGGGTAGCCAGGTTCTGAGACCCCGGATTTACCTGCATGTCCTCCGAAACGTCCACCTTGCACAGAAGTCTGTAGCCGACCGTGGCAACGGTCTCGATGTACCGTGGGTTGCGGGTGTCGTCGCCGAGGTGGCGCCGGAGGAGCGCAATGCTTCGCGCCAGGGAGTTTTCGGTGACCGCGGTGTCTCCCCACACAGCGTTCAGCAATTCCTCTTTCGAGATCAGTTTTTGGGGATTGCGCAAGAGAAACAGAAGGACGCGAAACGCTTTTGGCTCGACTGCCAGGACCGCGCCCGACTTGGCAAGCGAGAATTCCCGCTCACGGACCTCCACGTCTTCAAAGCGGAAAATAAAGGACCTAACCGCCATCGCGAGTTCCTCGTCCGCGTCCAGAAATTCATCATCCGCTCTCAGGAAGTGATCAGAAGCCCATCAAGACCATTTAGGGCTCCCGCTCCAGAGTCGCCTCAGCCAACCCGGCTGAGGCGCGCAGGCAATGTCCATCTTCAGAGGTCTCGCAGTCACTCTTCTGGCGGCAACCTTCGCCGCTTCTCTTAACGCTGAACAACATTGCCCGGGACGTGCCGCCAGTCTACGCTACAGCCCGGTCCATGGCCATTCAATGGTGGTCGCCGTCTCCGTCAATCACAGAGGCCCATTCACGTTCCTGTTTGACACGGGCTCGCAGCTCAGCATGGTCGAACCGTCGCTTGCGGCGGAGCTGCACCTGCAGAGTCAGGGCACGGCCGCTTTCATCGGCTTCGTTGGGCCCTCGGGGTCCTTCGCCCAGATGGACATCGTGGAAACGGGCTCAGTCGCGGTCACCAGCCTGAACGTGCTCGTCTCCGACCTGGGATTCCTCCACACCGGCGGAGTCGACGTACGCGGTATCCTCGGCGAAGACTTCCTCCAGCATTTCGATCTGCTGATCGATAACGCCCACAACCTTATTTGCCTCGATGATTCCGGCACTCTGCGCGAGGCGGTGAGGGGCCCGCGGATCCCGCTCCAACCCTTTGCAGCAGCCTCCCGCGCGGCGCTCCCCGAACTTCTGATCGTCTCCGCGCGTCTGGCAGACGGGTTGCGACCGCTGCGGCTCGCGCTCGACTCCGGAACCAACGTGCCTGTCCTCTACAACGCGTCCGGATATCTCTCACTGGAAGCGATTGCGCCGTCAGCGTCCTACCCGAGCCATCGATCGATGGCCTATGACGGAAGCCAGCACTATGCGATTCTCGCGCCACAGGAGATCAGAATCGGCCCAGCTCAATTGCCTCAGGTTTCGTTCGTGAGCATCGCCGGCTCCGGCAAGTTCCCACAGGACTTTGACGGCGACCTCCCTCTGGATCTCTTCCGACGCGTCCTCATCGACCACCACGACCACGCGATCCTCCTTGAAACCTGGTGATCCTCTCAGAAGCGGGCCTCAGATAACAGGCTGCAGCAGAGCCAGACAGAAATCATCGGTCAGCAAATTTGCCTGGGAATCCGGCCACCAGTCCAGCGATCTTTTGCGGCGTGAACGCCTCAACTGCCGATACCAGGGCAAGGCGCTCATTGAGAATTTCTGGCTGTGCTGTCGGCCTTCCTACAATTTGGGAGCGTGGCGATACGGATGTTTCAGATCGCGGTCCATCGTCGGCCGCCGGATGCGAGAATCCGATCTGCGAGAACTAATGCAGTCGGAGTCGCAGTCCCAGCCGTTCGTCGTACGTGACCGAACACGTCTAGTCAGCGCATGGCTGCTCGGTCCGGTTAGGACCGTCTTTTCGGTGCGGGTTCGATGTAAGCACGGATGAGTCCTGAGCAGGGGATTGACGTCGTTAACTACTTCCATTGTGCCGCACAAGCTCGGACATGACCGATCGATATACGCCATCCGAATGCACGCTTTCGACTGCCTTGCGCAGCGCGGCGTCGACCGCCGGGTCCTTCGGATACCGGTCAGCGGCATCCAGCAATACCCGTCCCAAATCCCCATCCGAAGAAATGCGGGTGGCCGATTGAATCGCCCCGATCGCCATCGTCGCGGAGGTTCCGGGCTTGTCGAGCAAAGTCACCAGAACCTGGCTGTGATCGCCCGCCGAACTGATGGTGTTCGCAGCGGCAAAAAAGTCGTCGCGGACCGGCTCAAGATTCGTCCCGGCAAGCTCCATCAGGACGCGAGCTTTATCGCCGTCGGACGAAATCCGCTGCGCCGACTTCGCAATTCCGTCAAGAGTAGCTGCGTCAATTCCCTGCCGGTGGGCGAGTGCTACCAACACCTGCTGGTGGTCACCATCGCTGGAAACCGAATTCGCCGCGTCGAAGAACGACTTGCGGGTGATCTCGTCGTTGCTATACCTGGGAACCGCCTCTTTGAGTACACGTGCTTTGTCACCATCCGACGAAATTGTTCCGGCCGACTGCAACGCTCGGGCCAGGGTGCCGCGGTCGTCGCCGTGTGCCGCCAGAAGGGTGGAGAGAACGCGCGCGTGGTCCCCATTCGACGCAATCGACCTCACCGCTTCGAAATACTCCACATCAAGACCGCCGCCGGCACGATAGGGAGCTGCCATTTCGATCAGTACTTCAGCCTTGTCACCGTCGGACGAAATATGTTTTGCTGCCCTCGCCGCGCTGACAAGCGTGTCCGTGCTTCCCGCATCTTTCTTAATGATGTCGGAAAGCACCCTGCGTTTGTCGCCATTCGAGCTAATGCTCTCCACTGCCTCGAAAAGATACGATCGCAGTTCGCCGGTGAAATACTTTCCGTCCACGATACTCAGCACCTGTGCCTTGTCGCCATCCGACGAGATCCGCCGGATCAGTCCTGCGGCATCCTTCAACTGTTCGGTGTTGAGCGTGGCCTGCGCAAAAAGCTGCTCCAGGTAAATACGTTTCGATCCATCACTGTGAATCAACCCTATTTCCGTAATTACGGCCTGCGGACCTCCTTGCCGGAGGATTCGCGCAACACGGGGTCCCGCTCCAATCCCGCTATCCCGAATCATCTGCGGCAGCAGGCGGTCCAGCCACGCCCGTCCCTCATTGTCCAGCGGCTTCGCAGATCCATCCACCGTCCAGGCTTTCGTCAGGTTGCCTGCCGAATCGGCCTTCACGTCATACGCTCGTCCAGAGAGACCGGTCTTCTCTTCCATCCGGAAATGCCCTCCAGGAGAAAGTGACTTGACGTCATGATCGTCATCGGTGAATTCGACGGCGCCGTCAATCTTCAAACTCAGTGAGTTCCACCCGTTGCGGTTCGTCATCTCCATGTGAGTCTCGCTGCTCTGCTGCGCGCCCGAGGGAGCCATGGGTGCGAGCGGTGCCTCAGAGGGGAGTGGCCCGCTCGGCGCCATCGCGGTGGGCGGTGCCAGCGGTGAGACAGGTGATGCTGCTGGTGTGGGAGTGAGTGTCGCGATCTGCGCCGGCCGCGCCGGTAAGGCCAGGGGTGCACCAGGTGCTGGTGCTGCAGTGGGTGCCTGCGGCGCGTGCGCCGAGGCTGGTGGCAGCGACTCCCGCCGGCTATTCTCGTCCGCCGATGTCTGTGCGAAGGCGATCATTTGCGGCGTCCGCGCGCTCATATAGATGAGTGTCCCTGCAGCCCCAATCGCGGCCACGAGCGGAGCGAGGGCGAGCTTGGGGGCCGCGTTCCGGGTTTCGTTCAGCATGTTGCGAACGCGGGTGAAAAGTTGCGAACGATTTCCTGTCGCGCCTGCTGCAAGAATGTCGGCACCCCGCCATTGCGTCAGTTCTGCCACTTTCGTAAGCGACGCCGCATAGGATTTCGCCCTTCCCGTTGTCGCGATCACCCAGTCGTCGCATGCCATTTCCCGCTCCATGGACATGCGACGATCGATCCAGTAAACAGCCGGCTGTATCGGCAGGATCGCCACAATCAATTTCTGTGCGAGGTTGGTCCAGTCATCCCGTCGGCGCATGTGGGCCAGTTCGTGCAGCACCACGTGTTCCAGTTCCGCCTTCGAAAGAGTATCGAGGAGGGTCCGGGGAATCAGGATTGCCGGACGAAGAAACCCGAGCGACATGGGTGCTGCGATGCGGCTGGAAACGAGCAATTGCGTTTGCCGGCGCACTCCGTTGATTCGGCTAAGCCGGGTCAACTGCAGCTGCCATTCCCGAGGAAGCGGCACAGCGTCTGCTTTCAATCCCTGCAGTTTGCGGAAGCCAAATCCGAGGCGCACCAGCATCAGGACAGAAAGGAACATCCACACGATATCGAGCGTGGCCAGAAACCTTCCGGAGTGAATGAGGATCACAGGACGCTCAACGGTCGCCATCACTAAGGCACTTCGGGAGGCAGCGTTCGGCGGGACCAAGGATTCGGATGCATGTTCAGATTCGGATTGGGCCTTTGATTTCCGAATCGGTGCCCGATGGGACTCGGGGCTCGTAGGCACGTTCTGCAAGCTGAACCGCGGCTCCTGGATCTTAGAGGGTGCAGCAATCGTCGGCGTGGGTTTGTCTGTCGCTTCAATCGCCGGGGAATCCGTTTGCGCGCGTGAAATGAACGTTCTTGACACGAGCGGTGCGAGAGGCAGCGCCACCACAGCGATGAGGGTGACCCACAGAACCGTAAATCGAGTTGTCGGGTTCAGCCGCGGAAGCAGTTTCAGGAGCAGACACATGGCCGCCGCCATGAAAGTCCCCTGCCAGATTCCGTTGAGAAGAGTTGTCATCACAAAGTTGACGTGGATCATTTGCGCTCTCCTACTTGCTTTCCGCAATCATCTTTTTGATTCGCCGCAGTTCTGCCCGGCCGATGGTTTCTTCTTTCAGCAGATTGACGACCAGCAATTCCCGCGAACCGCCAAAGAAACGGTTCAGCAGGTGACCGAGCGCTTTGCGGCTGGCCTCTTCCTGAACGATCACGGGTTCATAGACGAACGCCCGCCCCTTTTTCGTGTGCCGCAGGTACCCCTTGGTTTCGAGAATACGCAGAGTCGTCAGCACCGTACTGTATGCAAGCGGAGGATCGGCTGGCAAGGATGCCACGACCTCGCCCACGGTCGCGCGACCCTTCTTCCAAAGCACTTCCATCAGCGGCAACTCGCCTTCCGTCAGGTTGGGTGATTTCTTCCTCGGCAACGCTTCCTCCGCATCAACAATTAAGAAATTAATACTTCGAATGTTATACGGTGAGCCAGAGCGGCGTGTCAATTATTTAATTAATAGTTTGGCCTTTCGAGCCAGGCGAACCCTGAATTTTCCAGCCTCTTCGCTGGTCCGACAGGCGAGAGGATGTAGTCGATTCTGCTGCTGCGAAAGCCTTCGGGAACTTCACCGATCTACACGGCTCAACCCGACTGCGCTCTTAGGTTCCCCGAAGGGGAAGCGGCGGCAGACCGTGCCAAATAGTCTCGCGGTCCCGCCGCTCCAGGGCTGCGGTTCCGGTCCTCGAAATTGCTGGGAGTCCGTGATTCCAAGGCTATTGTGGTTTTCTTCAGAACCAGCGTGATCGGAAATGACCTGATCACAGCGAATCGCTTCGTGGCATGACGAAGCCCTATTTAGAACTGTCCTTCCGATCGCCGCCGTTTCTTCGGTACAAGATCCAGTAGAGCGCGGTGATCGCCAGCAGGAACAGTGCGAAACCCGCAACCGAGTATTGCAACCCTTCGACATGAAAAGTGCCGCTCACGATCGCTGCCAGGGCGATCAGTGCAGCGATCTGCGACCAGGGAGAGAATGGCAGGCGGATTGGGAGCTGTGAGACGCTCACTCGCCCAATAGCGCGGCGAAAGGAAAGGTGAGAGAGCAGAATGACCATCCAGACGAAGAACATTCCTGCAACCGCGACGCCGTAAAGCAGCAGGAACGCCCGGCCGGGAGCGAAGATGGCCAGCAGGATGGCTGCGATCATTCCGGCGGTCGATACCGTCAGGGCCATGTAGGGTACGCCATTGCTGCCAACGCCTCCGAGCGCTCCTGGAACATAGCTGTCCTGAGAAAGGGAAAACAGGGTGCGACTCGTAAGGTAGAGATTCGCATTGGCGCTCGAAAGAGCGGCCGTAATGACAACCAGGTTCATAATCCCCGCGGCGTAGGGAACGCCGATCTTTGCGAATGCCAGCACAAACGGACTGCCGGTGATTCCGCTTCCCATCCTGTCCCACGGCGTCATCGAAAGCATCACGGTGATGGAGAGGACGTAAAAGAGGATGAGCCGAAGAATGACAGTCCGCATCGCGCGAGGGATGGCTTTTTCAGGTTGCGACGCTTCGCCGGCTGTGACGCCAAGGATTTCCACTCCCATGTAGCTGGTGAGTGTGAGGCTCATGGCCAGCCACACGCCCTTGAGGCCATTCGGAAGAAACCCTCCGTGGGCGGTGAGATTGGAGAAGCCGATCGCGCGGGCGGGGCCGAGACCGAAGATCAGTCCGATGCCGATGAGGATGAAGGCCACAATGGTGACGACCTTAATGATGGCAAACCAATACTCGAATTCGCCAAAGTTGCCCACCCGCGTGGCATTAATGACGATCAGCCCGATCGAGGCTCCCACCACCCAGACCCACTGGGGGGCTGTCGGAAACCAAACCGAAAAGTAGATCGCGACGGCCGTGACTTCGGCGCCGATGGCCAGGATCTGGACGAACGCGTAAGTAACGCGGACCGCGAAGCCTGACCATTCATTCAGGTAAGTCTGCGCGTAGACGCCGAAAGATCCGGCGACGGGATGCGTGACTGCCATCTCGGCGATGGAGTAGGCAACGATGAGTGTGACGACGGCGCAGAACAGATAAGACAGGATCACAGCGGGGCCGGCGAGCCGGATGGTCACGGAGCTACCGAGAAAGAGCCCTACCCCGATCGCGCCGCCGATCGTCATCATGGTGAGCTGGCGTTGCGTGAGCGAGCGTTTAAGGGCGGATGAACTCTCCGGAGTCCCGGCGAGCTTGGAAGGCAGTGGCGTCTGAGCAGGAGCGATTTGTCTACCCGCCCCGAGCCATGTCACGGAGTACCTTTCCGAACTCGTGAATCTCATCGAGAGTGTTGTAGTGGACAAGCGACGCCCGATTGACGCCGGTGTCGAGACTCTTGCCCAGGCGTTTCATCAGACGGGGAGCGTACATGTGGCCGTCGCGTATGCCGATGCTGCGATCCGCCATGGTTTCAGTAACGCGCGCCGGCGCGACGTCAGGAAGGTTGAAACAAAACGTCGGAACGCGCCCGGTGACGTGCGCGGGATCGTCGATGCCGTGGACGACGGCGCCTGCAGAGTGCAGGACTTCGAGCATCGCCGAAGAAAGTGCGGCTTCGTATTCGCGAATTGCGTTCATCGCATAGACGAGGGATGCTCGCGGCGACGCGGACCTGGCCCCGTCCTCATCGCCGATGAGATTCACGCCGAGATTCTCGATATAGTTGATGGCGGCCGCCATGCCCGCAACGTTTTCGTAGATAAATGTGCCGGCCTCAATCTTGCCGGGAGGAGCGTCGGGAATGAAGTCTTCGCGGAAAGTCGGAAGTTCGTTCAGTAGATCGATCCGGCCCCACATGAAACCCATGTGAGGGCCGAATACTTTGTAGCCGGAACAGACAAGATAGTCGCAGTCGAATGCCTGGACATCGATGAGCGCGTGCGGGGCGTAGTGCACGCAGTCGAGCGCGACCTCAGCACCGGCGGCGTGCGCAAGACCAGCAACCGTCGCGACATCGACAATGGAACCAAGTGCGTGTGAGGCAACCGTACAGGCGACAAGGCGTGTCCTGGTCGTGAGGAGGGGTGCGAGGTCTTCCACGTGAAGGTTGTTATCTTCACGCATCTTCCACCAGACAATCTTTGCCCCTTCGCGCTCGAGTTGCAGCCACGTGGCGATGTTGGCTTCGTGGTCGAGGTCCGTGACGACGATCTCGTTGCGAGCCTCGAGAGTGCGGCCGATCGCGAGGCTGAGCAGGCGGAGGAACGAGGTGGCATTCATCCCAAAAGCGATCTCGTCAGGGTGCCGCGCGTTGATCAGGGCGGCGACGCTGTCCCTGCCGCGTGCGATTGCTGCATCGACTTCCATGCTCTTCGCGTAGCGTCCACCGCGCTGTACGTTGCAGTGCAGGAGGTGACGATTGATCGCGTCGAAGACGACTTGGGGAATCTGTGCGCCGGCGCCGTTGTCGAAGAACGTGAAGGCGGGTTCTTCATTGAGGGCGGGAAAGAGCAACCGGATTCGATCGCACGGGAAGGCGACGGTGTGGGGTGCGACGAACGGCTGTTTCACTACCTGGCTCCTTGCACTTGCTGGTCTTGTGTCCCCCGACCTTCAGCCCGCCGCCGTCGAGGACCGGCCTCTCCATGGAAGGTGCGGCCAGTATACAAAGCGAAAATACACTATTCAGTGGAGGGAGAGCAGTTCACGGCATGCTCGGATCGATGAGCTTTTGCGCGGTCTCGGCTCCATACACCGGAAGCGATGGATCTGTGAGCAGGCCAATCTGTTTGAGCACGGATGCCTGGTCCCAGTAGATGCGCTCGTGTGCCAGCTTGCCCTCGCGAAAGCCCACCACCACCACCAGCGGAATGTCGACATGGCGATGCGTCGGAGCAATTCCAGGCAGCATCCAGGGCATCTCTTCCGTGTGAGTAAAAGAAAAGATCATCTCGTCAACCAATTGGGATTCACCCTGTTGGTTGTGGCCCAGAGTGCGGGAGGTCAGCTGGATGGATGTATCCGCCGGCATCAACGAGATGAAATCTTCCGCATAGAACCTGCGCAGAGCCTCATGACCATACCCGCCGGTCATCACCGGGACATGGTTGACATACGCGTCCTCCACCATGGTTGCAATGGTCGAAGAGACGTCGCGTGTCGAAAACTCATAGCCAATGTGCTCGTTCCACTTGGCGATCATCTCTGCGTCGTTCATCGCTCGGGGATTCCTCTGGGGAAATGTTAATCGATCACCCTATGAAGTGGTGGCCCAACACAGCGGCGAATCGACACACTCCTGTTGGTGGATCGATGAGATTCCGGCGCATCCGCCGCGCCCGTTCCATCGCCCGACGCACTCGCCCGAATTTCCGGAAGGACTGTCACTGATCCGGATGCTTCCAACCAGAGACCGAGGAAAGTCGTTTGCCCGCCATCCAATAAGTCATACGGCAGTCGTAAGCGTGGACCGGACGGGCGCCAAAAGAAAAACAGCGCTGGTCGAATCCGACTGAATCGATTTCCTGATCGCGGAGTCTCTCGTCCCAAAAGGATGGGCGGGAAGCCCCGGAGGGATTCCCGCCCGAACGGCTGTAAACCAGCCGGCAATCTTTCGATTTGCGGTTGAGGTTAGAACGTGATCCGGCCGCCGAATTCCATCGCACGCGGTGGGTTCGTCTGTGCGTTCAGCACGCCCCAGGTGGAAGGAGTGCACAGGCACAGGGTCCCGTTGGCCGCGTCCAGGAACTGGCGGTGGTTGAGCATGTTAGTAGCGATGAACGAGAACTCGAAGGTCGCCGATTCTGCGATGCGAATGTCCTTCTTGATCTGTCCATCCATGTTCCAGTACGGCATGCCCGTGATCGGCCCCTCCCCTGGGTTCTTCGTGTCGATGCCGAGGATGGGTGAGCGAACCTGGGCAAAGACTGCCGCCGGATTGCCGAAGTAATTCACCGGCGTGTTGGAGGTTGCCGTTCCAATTCCATTGCTGCCCGATACTCCGAAATGAGCTGAGTGTCCTCCGTGATACGGCGTGGTGAACACGCACTGCTCGTTGTCGGCGTAGTCGATTCCATCACCAGCGCCGAATGCCTGTCCCTGGCTACCCGACCCCGGGATGCAGTTCAGTGGCGTTCCCGAGCCCGCGGTAAAGACAGGAGCGAACTCCCAGCCTCCCGCCGCGCGGCCCAGCAGGCCGTTCTGGCTCTTGAACCACGGATCCTGGGCCACGATGTACGTGTTGTAGACGAACTTGTGGTAGAAGTTCTGCAAGCCGTACGTCTTGCTCAGGTCGTAAGGGTCGTTTGGTGTGTATTCGCTGGTCGCCTGCACATCGGCTCCGGTTCCCAGCGCTTTACTGTAGGTGAAGTTGTGCTGCATCGTCAGCCCGTGCCAGCCGCGCGTGCCAAAGCTGATGAAGCCGCCATTGTAGTTGCCGTAGCCCACGCTTGAATTCTCGGCGATGCCACTCGTCATCGTGCCGCCCGCCCCGTAAGTCGATCCGGGAATCGGGGTGTTCATCATGGTGCGCGGGAAGTTGAAGTTCCCGTTGTCCAGATCGGACCACATGCTCCAGACCTGCTGGGTCAGCAGGTTCCCGGTACCGTGCGGTCCTTCCTGGTCGAGCACCGCCGCCGTGCAGTTCGCGTATCCGTTGCAGTAGCCGGAGGCTTTCAGCGCCGACTCGAAAAACCCCTGGGCTGGAGCGCTGGCAATGTAACTGTTGTACGCCGCTGTCCCGGCCGCCGGAACATTCGCACCGCACGCTGCTGCCGACGTTGCGCAACCCAGATACCGCTGGAGGTTGGCGTACGCCGTCTGGAACTGCTGACCGCCCTGCGCCATCATGTACGGTACCGCGTTCAGGTTGATCGGCTGATATTCGTGGTGAATAATGCGGCCGATGTAGCCGACTTCCAGCAGAGACTTCTGCCCAATCTGCCGCTGGATGGTCAGGTCGAGCGAATCAACGACGTTCGGACGGAAATGCGGATCCATCGCTTCGGCGGCCGCTCCGGCGATGAGGTTGTAGCCCGGATATGCCGGCTGCGGAAGCGTGGGAGCTGCAGCAGGCAGTGGCGCGGTGTTGCCGTCCACCCCAACGCGGAATGCATTCGCCACCGTTGGATTGCCACCTCCGCAAGTGCCGTTCATGAAGGTCTGTCTGCATTGCACCGCCTGGATCAGCCCGGTCCCCAGCAGCGGCACCAGCACCAGATCCACGCCGTTCAGACGTCCGTAAATGCGCCCGTAGCCACCGCGCACTACCGTCGCCTTCGAGAAGCTCGGGTTCCACGCCACGCCTATACGCGGGCTGAACGATCCGTAGAACGGATCGTACGGGTACTTATTCCCCCCTCCCACGTTGTTCACCAGGGCAAACCCCAGTTCCGGGTTGTATGCCTGGCCCTGTTCCGCCGCGATCTTCCGCTGCGCGAGGTAGTCTTGCGTCACAATCGGTTCGTCGGCTGAATCCACCAGCACCGTGGACTTGTTGTTTTTCTCTACCGGTGGCATTTCCAATGTGTAGCCCAGGCCGTACGTCAGCGTCAGGCTCGGCTTCAGGTGCCAGCTGTCGCTGAAGTACGCGTTGTAGTAGTCGATGTTCATCTGATCGAACGCGTGCGTTAGCGGCGGGTTCAGCGCCAGGTTCGCGCCGCTGCGGGTGTAAGCCACCTGCGAATCGGTCACGATGCCCAGAGCAGCCGCCGCCATGCGGCCTGTCGTCTCGTTCGTCGGGTATCCGCCGCCGAGACCGCCCATGTTGACATCGCCGGATCCCTGCTCGTCGCCCAGCTGGTACGTCGGGGTGAAGTTGATGCCGCCGCCGTTGTCGCTGCGCTGGTGATAGTTGTAGTTGTGCTGGTACTGTCCGCCGAACTGGATCAGGTGGTTTCCCTTCAGCAACGACAGGTTGTCGCTGAAGAAGTTATCCTGCCCGTCCCAGAAGCGCGTGCGGATGCTCTGGGTGTTGACGTTGAACGGAACCAGCGCATACGTCGCGTTTTCTCCCGTCGGCTCCATCGCCCCGCCCAAACCGGAGATCTGCGGTGGCGCACCCTCATCGCCCCACTGCCAGAAATTGCGCAGGAAGCTGTAGTGGAAGTCGTTGGTGAGGTTGGTGGTGATGCTGGTCGTCAGGCCCGTTACCAGGTACCACGGCTGCTGCGGCCGGTTCGCCAGTGCGGCTGGAACCCCCAGTTTGTCACCCGGGAAGAAGCCGCCGATATCGATTTGCTCGTTGGCAACCTGGTTTAGCTTGTAGTACCGGTAGCTGGCGAACCAGTTCCATTTCGAGTTGAAAGCGTGATCCACGCGGAACGCCAGGTCGTTGCTGCTCAGAGGCTCTGACATGTTCGCAGTGAAGCCAACAGCGTTATAGCCGTCGCACACGGCATTCGTCAGGGTTCCGCACAGGGCGGGTCCGGGACTACCCGCAATCGTCCCCTTCGGCTCGTACTTGCTCCACATGCCCGCAACATCCGGATTGAGGCCGATGCCGCGCGGATCGATCGCCTTCAGGTTGTAGGGAATCATATTGCCGCTCGCATCGGCCGCATAGATGGTTCCTGCCATCAGGCTGGGCGACGGAACCGCTCTGCTGATGGTGACCGACTGGGGGTAGCGGAATCCCTCGAAGAACCCGAACAGGTATGTTCTTCCGCCCCAGAACGACGGCAGGACAAACCCGCCCGCCTTGGCCCCGAACCGGCTGTAGTGATACTGGGCCAGCGGAACTCCATTCTGGTTGTTGTCCCATGTATTGGCATCGAATCCGTTGTCCAGGTAATACTCGTACGCGGCCCCGTGCCACTTATTCGTTCCGCGCGGCGTCACA
Organism: uncultured Acidobacteriaceae bacterium; assembly: GCA_963705765.1. Classification (GTDB taxonomy): domain Bacteria; phylum Acidobacteriota; class Terriglobia; order Terriglobales; family Acidobacteriaceae; genus Palsa-343. The sequence continues at coordinate 35,259 of CAVPKU010000031.1, forward strand.
AATTCCACCTGCGCGCCGGCCGAGTTGTCGAAGTCCGCCGTCTGGTTGGCGGTGTTGACCTTCACTTCTTCCACGCTGTCCTGCGGCGTCGGCATCACCCCCGTAGGATCATTTGCCCCGATTACCCCCGTGGGGTCGCCCGCGAAGCTGGTGGTGTAAACGGCCATGCTGCCGTCCATGTCGTTGGTGATCTGGCCGCCGTCCAGCAGAAAGGTGCTCTGGTCGTTGACAGCTCCTGCTACGCTGCCGGTGGGATCGACCCCCGGCTGCATCGTCGTGAAGGTGTTCACGTCATGATTCAGGCTGGGCAGCGAGTCAATGGCTTCCTGCGGTATCGTCTGCCCCACCGTCGAATTCAGGGTCTGTAGTTCCGTGCCCAGCACCTGCACCTGCACCGTCTCTGCATTACTGCCCACTTTCATCGTCACGTTCATCGTCAGCTGCGTGCCCACGCTCACCGTCAGCCCCGATGACTTCGCTGTCGAAAAACCCGCCTTCGTCGCAGTCATCGTATAGTTGCCTGGCTGCACGTTGGGGAAGACATACTTGCCCTCTTCGTTGGTCACGCTGTACAGGGTGATGCCGGCACTGGCATTCGCCAGCATAATCTTCGCGTCCGGTATCAAAGCACCGCTGGGGTCGGTTATCTGCCCGACGACGGTGCCTGTAGTTGTAGCCTGGCTATGCGCCCGGTGCAGACCGACGCTCATACACAGCGCGGCTACCACCACGGCGACGGTCCATCGTTGCCTGAATTGCGTCATACAGTTCCTCCATGAATTGCTCGTTGTGCATTCGTACAACTGTCCGGGCTATCCATTTGCAGCCCGGTTCCCGAAGAAAGAAACCCAACCCCTCGGAAGCGGTCTATTTCCTTCGGCTAGTTACAAAGACAGGAGCAGCAAACAGGTCGAAAACTACCGGTACGAGTTTTGGGGACGACGGGACTCCAGGGGAGCGGGCGCATTCAGTAGCAGAGAGACTTGTCCCTCGTTGCGCCTTCTATGTCCGGATCAGTAGCAATCGACGGCCCAGAATAGTTGTGGCGAACAACCGGATTGTGATGATCAACGGGTGTATGGCTGGGATGAAGGAAATCCACACGCGGCACTTATGGGGTTATGGAGAAAGCGATGCATCGATCTGAAAATTCGAAGGTCGATGAGCAGCGCATCAACCACAGCGAAGAAGCCGCTTCGTGCGCTGTCTTCAGTGACAGGCATCGAGAGCAGAGGCAATCCTTCCATCTCGCAGCGAATTGAATCGACCAGCCCGGATCGATCGTGCGCACGCCGAACCTTGCGCTCCCGCGTTCTCTCGGCTGTGCCCGGGTGTATTTGTCGTGTCTTTCGCAATCAGCATGCGCAGGCGTTGGCCTTGCCGGATGGTATCGGCAAGGCGCCACGCTCGGCGCTCCGATCAGTTCGTTACCGGTGTTCCGTCTGACCAATGGTGCACGACGACCATGAAAACCGTCACCCGCGCTTCCGCATCGTTAACGGCGATGACCGGCGAGCCGTCCAGGTTGGCTCCCCAACTTTTTGGCACATCGCCCGCCACATAAAACATCAGGTGCGGGTGCCAGCTCTTGCTCTCATCGTTGAGATATTGTTGCTTCGACATCATGTAACACATCCCGCCGGGCGCGAGTGCCGGTAGCTGTCCGTTGTCCAGGGACGCAGCGATTCCCTGCCTGATCTCCTCCTTTGATTTGCCGGCCAGCACCAGTCGGGTCTTCATCAGATAGACCTGTGCGACGCTCCGGGCCGCGGCCTCATTAAAGCAATTGGGAGCTCGGAGCTTTGGATTCCAGAATTCCGAATCGTCTACGGACTTGGCCCAGGACCGCTCCACATAGCAGACAAAGCCATTCGTGCCCGGCGCTGCAATCGAGTACCCGTCCCGTCCCATCACCATGACCGTGGCTTTGTCCGCAATGGATGCCGGTGCCGCGCTGCGAGCCAGCGCAATCTCCGCATCCTTCGGCATCAGGTACTGTTCCAGAGCCGCCATGGCGGGATAGGGGTCCGCCTGAGCTCTCGCCTGTTGATTGGCCGCGAGCAGTACGCCGACGGCCAGAAATACAAATCTAAAAGTCATGGTGTTTCTTTGCATGCAACTCTCCTGTGCGGAACGTTTTGAATTGTGATCTGAATTCGAGCAATGTCGTATCGCACTCGGATCACCCCTGCCCGATTTCCTCACGAGCTTCTCCGAAACGACCTTAAGGCCTGCCCGAAAATTCGCTTATCCCATCAGCTCGACATCTTCTGTCTGGAAGGCGGAGGCAATTGATCGGCCAAATCTGCTGGGGTGAGCTATCGCATTTGCATGATGAGCAGCGGAAAATCCGGGACGAGCGCGATCCTAACCCTGAGACTATGGCCTTGTGTAGAAACACCTCCGCAAATTCGTTGCGTTCGTCCTTGCCCAGAACTTCATGGTTCCCCTCGATTACGCCGCCGCACGGCTCCCTTGACACCATGACGACCTGCATACATACTGGTCGGTATGTTGAACGTTCGCAAGAATCGACGACGCGGCGCCCTGAGGCCGCGCAATCCTGAGCGAACGCGGGAACGCCTGTTACAGGCGGCCTTTCGAGAGGTTTTCAGGCACGGATTTCAGAGTGCCGCGATTGACGCCATTTTGGCTGCCACCAATGTCACCAAAGGGGCGCTTTACTACCATTTCAAAAGCAAGGACGCTCTCGGACACGCCATTATCGAAGAGGTCGTCGCAAAACTCACCCATGAGCGGTGGTTGCTCCCTTTACACCGGGACGGCAATAGAGACCCTGTCGATACTTTAATCGGCATTGTACGGGCACTACCGCGACGGCCGAGAGACATAAACGGCGGATGTCCTCTCGTCAATTTGGCGCAGGAGATGTCTCAACTCGATGAACAATTCCGAAGGCGATTGGAGAGGATATTTCGTGGCTGGCAAGAGGGAATTGCCATAACGTTGCGCAGGGGGCAGTCGCAGGGAGTAGTCCGCCGCGACCTGGATCCGGAGGAGGCTGCGAGCTTTTTGATCGCGATGATCGAAGGCTACGAAGTGTTGGCTAAGAATGCTCAGGACGCGAAGGTGTGGACTGTCGGAATCAGAAATATTGTGGGCTGGTTGAATTCTCTTCGCGCTCCGGCTAGGCGCAAGTGGGTCTGATCTCCACGGCCCCGATGGGCTGATTGTCGGACGACTACATACCAACCGGTCTGTCATTCGATATGCCGGAAGCGTGATCGCCTTAGCTTTTGCAATTACGTCGGGAAAAGGAGAGCGTCCAATGATGATGAGCACGTTGCCGCAAAGCAATCCACTGGCCCCACTACTTGCGAAGATCATTCATTACCTTGCTTTGCCAGACAGGCAAGCCGAGATAGCTTAGGACCGAAATCGGGGTTTCCGGTCAGATTTTCATGAGTTCACGAATCGCCAGACTTCTAGCGGGCCAAGCGGCTCCGGGATACAAGGTCACTGAGTCTATCGAAACGGAGTTTACGTATGAGCATCCCTGAATGGAAGATCGCATTTGCGAATCCGGAGCGATCTCGCCTGGCAAGCGTGGAGCGTAAGCTATTTGCCGAGACAGAAGCTGGGGAAGCAGTATTCGTGGTTGGCGCTGATCCGGCTGCGTCGGGAAAGGGACCTTTCAGAACGGGACCGGCAAAATACCTGAGCCGGCTGAGCATACGAGCAGGCGACAAGATTGTTTTGATTCTGGTACGGGATGTTGTATGGGTTCAAAGCTATGGAAACTTTCTGCGCCTGCATCTATACCACACCAGTTATGAATACCGAATGACAATGAAGGAAATCCACCAACGGCTTGATCCGGAACTGTTCGTTCGCGTTCATCGGAACGCGATCGTTAATCTCGATCACGTTGTGGACTTCGAGCTTCCAAAATGTGGCAATGCTGTCGTGCACTTGCGCAATGGTAAGACTTTGCCCATTAGCGGAACCACGCGAATCGCCCTGAGGCGCGGCCTGCTATCTAAGCCCTCTAATCCCGCCTAGGGTTCAACGAGGTGTAACAGTCACGAATTTATCCTGCATGTGCCTCCTACAGTTATTCTTCTCCGTCGGTACGGAACTGCTGGGCCGAGCAGAGAGACTTATAATCTGCAATTCCGCTGGTTCGTGGGGCTGGGCATGCACGACACGGTGTAGAACCATGCGGGGTCTTCGAAGAACCGGGATCGGCTGCAAAAGAGCTACCACAGCAAACGAACTCAGAGCTAGAAGAGCGTTAGAGGGATTACGCGGAGACTCCGTGGCTGCGGGAAGACACTCGTCGTCCTGCACAACCCCCCAGCGAAACTGACACTTACCAATCTGCCAGCAGGAGTGCAGTACAGGCTGTTTCTTGTTGCAAACTTTGCAGACGGAGGAACGAGAAACAGCAATGTGGTGGAGCGGTATGCAAAACAGCCATGTGCTGCCTGCAAAGCCCGCACCTGCGCCGACAGACTTCCCGAAAGTTTCAACGCAGATGCTGCCAAAAACGCTGAAGGATCCGAACCGGATTGTGGAATTAAGCAGTATGTGCGCAGCTCAAATAGCACCGGCGTAAGAAATATGCTGGGACTGTGACGACAACTGATCTTAGTTGAGTCAAGGAGGAATCCGGAGTCGAATCGAAGAGTGGAGCTGGGACTTCGTTTCCATCTCACGATGGACGCATGGAATCTTAAGCAAGCCTGGCTGGTGGCGATCATTCCAAAATCTTGGTCACTCGCAAATGTTGTGGGTACCCATGTTTTCGCGAATTTGCGAAGTGATCCTGCTTCCCGCCATCAGCGAACGCCAGATCCGCCAATGCGCTAATTGAGGACGTTTTAGGGGGCGACAACCGGATAGATCCCGCTAAACCGGCTTCAGTCCAGCGATCTTGTGCGGATCGTCAATGAGCGCAAAATCGCCTCTTCACCGTGTCTTCGCTTCGCCATCTCCTGGCTCTCCTCTCCGCTTCAGAGAACCACGACCGGGTGCGAACCCTCAACTTCACAACGGCTTAGTTTTTGGTTTTTGGGTCATACAGATGGCAAAATGTTCCCAAAAGGAAGGCTCTTAACGATCGAATGGGAGTCGAACTGTGAGAGTCGCCTCAGTTCGCTTTGCACGCCGAAGGTAATACAGATCGCGGCCGACCCGCTTTGGTTCTGGCGATCTCTGCGTCTACGAGCGCATTGTCGCCAATGCACTCATCGACCGCATTATGCGGCGTAACACCGGAAACCAGAAACTTTGACGAATATTCGCCTGGGAATCTGGTCCTTGAGGATTGGTGACCGCTACGTGGCTGACGAATGAACCGATCCCTAATCGCGATCACTCTTCACAACAGCCTCGGGGATCAAATCAGCATCGAGAGCGGAACGGGAAGCCTTTGGATTGCGTTTCAGCCGCACCCAGGTGACACCCATATCCTCGCAGTTCAGGGTCGTGCGGTAGATCCACGCCCGTAAGCTCTTGTCATGTCGCAATGCGTGACGAATCTGCAACCCAAAGAAACCGGTGTTCGTATTGACGAAGCCAGGCGTTAATCCTCGATTGCGTCCGTGCCCATGGATGAGGTAGAGATAAGGTTCTCCCATCTCCCACGATTGCTGAACCACCTTGCTGAGCGCGCCACTTCTGACAATGGCGGAAGGATGGTAGCCATGTAGATCAATCGTCAACTGCTCTTTTCTCCACTCGCGTTATGCTAATTCACTTCAGTGGCTCGACGTACTCAGGGCAGACTCGGGGTTTCGGCGGAGTTGGCACCTTTCCGAAGCGAAGATTTGAGAAAGGGAAGTGTTGCCGACCCTCCGCCCAATAATCATCGGATTAGTTACAACGATCAACGATCCACCGTCTGGCAAGTTCTCCAATGAGTGTTTGCAGGCTGCGAAGGGTGATACGAGTCGGTATGACCGGACCGTCCTGCGTTCCGAATCTGCCAGCGATGCGAAGCTTTGCATGAGAGTGTCGCTTCTGGCGTATCGAGCGATTTTCTCGATTCCGGAATCAGCAGTTCCGAACACCCGCTAAAGTTCAATCCCCTCCTGGCCAGCAGTGTTGGTCGCTGGTTCTCGGAACACAGGAACGATAACCTTCCGGTGGCCGCTGGGTTCGCCGAAGAAACGTGGAGAAGTCCCGCTTGGGCGTATTACCGGCCATCCGCACCTTTCGAGGGCGAGGAATCGAATCCCTGCACGGAGGAAGAGGGAACGGGTTGGAGGCCGGTCGGTGACTGCGGCTCAATCTCGTTTCGAGGCGATGTTTCCGAGACCCCGGAAGAGAGTTGAAACTAACCTGTCGGTTCGTTCTCGTTCGAACGGTTCCTGCATTACCAGCAGACGATACATTACCGGACCATAAATTAAGTCGAGCACCAGGTCCCGATCCAGATCGGGGTCAACCTCGCCTCGCTTCCTGGCGCGGTCCAGTAGGACGCCGGCGATTTCTCGTCTTGGCTTCAGGAAGCGCTCGCGAAGCAGACTTGCAAACTCTGGTTCGCTTTGCGCCTCCGCCAAAAACTGGCCAAAGATGCGTCCAGTCGGGCTGGTGTAGAAGCCAGCCAGGTAATGAATCTGTTCTTTCAGATCCATTTCCGCAGAGCCGGTGTCGGGGTTTGGCACCATTCGGTTCATCTTCCTCAGGAATGCGTCCAGGGCAACGTATGCTTTGCTCGGCCACCATTTGTAGATCGTTGCCTTACCTACGCCGGCCACACGTGCGATCTCTTCAATGGTGATATCGCGTAAGGGCTTCTTTCTGAGCAAGCGAAGCGTCGTGCACAGAATGGCGTCCTGCGATTCTTCGCTGCGCTGGCGACCGCGACTTTTAGGCATTGTCGGCTGCGGCTTATCGTCTCTGGCGAACAGCATCCGGCTTGAGGGATGCACGAATCTGGCGTGCCGGATCGTTTTCTTTTGCGACGCTTTTTTCCTCACCATTGCCCCAGGCGGTCTGCCCATTTTCCTGAATCGTCCCCATCAACACACGAATCAAAACGGAGTGCGAATTTCTAGACGATACGTTCAGATTATAAATTGGGCGAGCAGGTTCCGGCGCCTTACCGGATTTTGAGGAGACGCCGGGATGTGGATCGTAAAAATAGCCTTGACTCGGCCCTACACGTTTATCGTGCTGGCGCTCCTGATTTTGATCCTTAGTCCTGTCATTCTGCTGCGGACGCCGACGGACATATTCCCAAGCATCGATATTCCGGTGGTTGCGGTGTCCTGGACGTACACGGGGCTGAGCCCGGAGGAGATGGAGGGCCGGATCACAACGGTCTTCGAGCGCGTTTTAACCACAACGGTCGACAACATCGAGCACATCGAGTCGACCACGGTGAACGGGACTGCCATTGTTAAAGTTTTTCTGCAGCCGACCGCCAGCATTGACCGGGCGAACGCACAGATCACAGCGGTTTCGCAGACGATCCTGCGCCAACTGCCACCGGGCTCGCTGCCGCCGCTGATCCTGAATTACAACGCATCCACGGTACCCGTTCTTCAACTTGGCCTTTCTGGAAAGAACCTCACCGAACCGCAACTGAACGACATTGCGCTGAACTTTCTGCGTACGCAACTGGTGACCGTTCCCGGCGCATCGGTTCCATTTCCTTACGGCGGCAAAACGCGCCAGGTGATGGTGAATCTCAATCCCAATCTGCTGCAGGCCAAGGGTCTCTCGCCGAACGATGTACTCACGGCGTTGGGCAACCAGAACTTTATCCTGCCCGGCGGCACGGCAAAGATGGGGCAGTTTGAGTATGACGTTGACCTGAATGCTGACCTGAAGAGCGTGAACGAATTCAACAACCTCCCCATCAAGACTGTGGGAGGAGCCGTCATCTATCTTCGCGATGTGGCGACCGTCAGCGACGGTTTCGCTCCTCAGACGAACATCGTCCGCCAGGATGGAAATCGCGGCGCCCTGGTTACTGTGCTCAAGGCCGGCGACGCTTCGACCATCGACGTTGTCGAGGGAATCCGGAACCTGCTGCCACGAGTTGCCCAGACTCTTCCTCCGAATCTCAAAATTCAGCCGCTTGCCGATCAGTCGATTTTTGTTCGTGGCGCGATCAATGGCGTGATTCGGGAGGCGATCATCGCGGCTGCGCTCACCGGGCTGATGATCCTCATCTTTCTTGGAAGCTGGCGCAGCACCCTTATTATTGCTGTCTCGATTCCGCTTTCGATTCTGACCTCTGTCATTGTCCTGAGCGTTCTGCACCAGACGATCAACATTATGACGCTGGGTGGATTGGCGCTCGCAGTCGGGATCCTGGTCGATGATGCAACGGTCACGATCGAAAACATCGAGCGCCATTTTGAGGAGGGCGCCGATTTGCACGACGGCATCCTGGAGGGCGCTGCGCAGATCGCCGTTCCTGCGTTAGTGTCCACATTGTGCATCTGCATTGTCTTCCTGCCCATGTTCTTTCTGAGCGGAGTTGCACGCTATCTGTTCGTGCCCCTGGCTGAGGCAGTCATCTTCGCGATGCTCGCGTCCTACATCCTTTCGCGGACGCTGGTGCCCACGCTTGCCATGTTCCTGCTCAGGGCGCACAAGGGGCGTACAACCGTTTCGAGCGGCATCTTTGCGCGTTTCCACCATGGCTTCGAGCGCATTTTCGAGAAGGTTCGGTCGGCCTACGCTTCGTTGCTTGGCTGGCTGGTCTCTGTTCGGGTCGTGTTCATTCCGGCCTTCCTCGCGGTCTGCATGCTGGCGTTCGCTCTCGTTCCTTTCCTGGGTCAGGATTTCTTCCCTGATACGGACAGCGGCCAGTTCATCCTGCATGTGCGCGCAAAAACCGGAACGCGCATCGAGGACACGGCACGGGTGGCGGATGAAGTGGAGCACACGATCCGCGGCACGATTCCTTCCACCGAGATTGACAACATTCTCGACAATATCGGTCTGCCGTACAGCAGCATCAATTACATCTACAACCGCTCAGGACTGACCGGCGCCGCCGATGCCGATATTCTCGTTTCGCTGCGCGAGAAGCACCATCGGACCGCGGACTATGTGCGCACGCTCCGGAATGAGTTGCCGCACGAGTTTCCAGGCACGACCTTCTATTTCCTGCCGGCCGACATCGTGACGCAAACGCTGAATTTCGGATTGCCAGCGCCGATTGACATTCAGATTGACGGCGCCGACCTTGCCGCAAACCAGCGCGTAGCGGCCAGCATGCTCGATGATCTGGCCCATGTCCGCGGGATCACCGATCTGCGCATTCAACAGCAATCCGATTATCCGAAACTCCATATCGATGTGGACCGCACCAAGGCACTGCAGGCGGGATACACGGAGCGTGACGTTGCCAACAGCATGTTGATTTCGCTCAGCGGAAGTTTTCAGGTGACGCCGATGTTCTATCTGAACCCAAAGAACGGCGTCTCCTACAACCTGGTGACGCAGACGCCCCAGTACGATATCCAGTCTTTGCAGGATCTGCAGGGGATTCCGCTCAGCAGCGTCAATGCGCACAATCACGGAATCCTGACCGATGTCGCATCGATTCAGCGGATCGACGAACCTGGTTCCATCAATCACTACAACATCCGGCGGGTTGTGGACATTTACGGAGCGGTCCAGGATCGCGATCTGGGTGCGGTGGGACGCGATGTGAACCGGATTGTCGACGCGAATCGAAAACTGCTTCCACGCGGAAGCTTCGTGACTGTGCGCGGCCAGTACAGCACGATGCGAACTTCTTATATTGGCCTGCTCGGCGGCCTGGCGTTCTCCATTATCCTGGTCTATCTGCTGATCGTTGTGAACTTCCAGTCGTGGCTCGATCCGTTCATCATCATCAGTGCTCTGCCCGCAGCGCTGGCCGGCATTGTTCTGTTCCTGTTCATTACGCACACCACGCTGAGCGTACCGGCCCTGATGGGCGCCATCATGTGCATGGGCGTAGCCACAGCCAACAGCATCCTCGTGGTGGCCTTTGCGAGGGAGCGGCTGGAACACCACGGCGACGCAATGCTGGCCGCCCTCGAGGCAGGGGCGACGCGTTTTCGTCCCGTGATCATGACGGCCCTGGCCATGATTATCGGCATGATTCCCATGGCGCTGGGTTTGGGCGACGGAGGAGAACAAAACGCTCCGTTAGGACGCGCCGTGATTGGCGGACTGATGTGCGCCACGGTAGCCACTCTCGTCTTTGTACCTTCGGTTTTCGCTCTGCTGCACAAACGATTCGCATCTCCGGATACACGGTCAGTCGGCGATCACAGCAGTCGTCCCCTTCACGCATAGACCACAAAAATTCCCCTGTGAGGCACACAATGAATACCGTAGAACCGAATCCCACCGAAGCCAGCGAAGACACGCGGCAGAGGGTTTCCGTTGCCACCCGGCCGCCGTCCCGGTGGCTGGGCCTCGCGCTGGCAGTTGCGGCAGCGGCGCTGGCCGTCATCATCGGTGCCGGTATCCATCAGCGCGCTCAGGCAGAAAGCCGGTTGGGAGTCGCAACGGAGCGCGCTGCGGTTGAGACGGTCGACATCATCGAGCCAAAGAGCGGCGCATCGGCACAGGAAATTGTATTGCCGGGAACGACCGAGCCCTTTAACGACACGCCGATTTACGCGCGTACCAACGGATATCTCAAGCGGTGGTATGTGGACATCGGCGCACACGTGCAGGCGGGGCAACTGCTGGCGGAAATCGACACGCCCGAGGTCGATCAGCAACTGGACCAGGCACGGGCAGATCTCAATACGGCCAAAGCAAACGAGCAGTTGGCCATGATCACCGCGACGCGCTGGCAGAACCTTCTGAAGACCAACAGTGTTTCGAAGCAGGAAACGGACCAGGCGGTCAGCGACCTGAGCGCGAAGCAAGCGGTGGTCGATTCGATGACGGCGAATGTGCGCCGCCTCGAACAGCTGCAGTCGTTTGAAAAAATCTCGGCTCCCTTCGCCGGAGTGATCACCGCGAGAAATACGGATATCGGCGCTCTGATTGATGCGGGCGCTTCCACGACGCCACGCGAGTTATTCCACATGGCGGCGGTGAACAAGCTGCGCGTTTACGTAGCGGTTCCGGAAGTGGACTCGCGGGCGGCCCAGAACGGCGCCACGGCGACGCTCACTCTCGATGAGTTTCCAGGGGAGACGTTCGAGGGCACCATCGTGCGCAATTCCGATTCCATCGACCCGGCATCGCGCACCTTGAACGTTGAAGTCGATGTGAACAACCCTGGTGACCGCATCAAGACTGGCGCCTACGTCTTTGTGCACCTCAGGAATGCGGGCCCAGCCCACGCGGCGACATCGTCGGTGGTGATACCGGCGAATACACTGCTCTTTCGTTCGGAGGGGCTTCGTGTCGGGGTGGTGCGCAACGGCCGTGCCGAGTTGGTTCCGGTCACCATCGGACGCGACTATGGTTCGACGGTCGAGATCATCGCCGGACTGAAGCCGATCGATCACGTCATCGTGAATCCATCCGACTCTCTGACCAGCGGAACGCCGGTTCGCATCAGCAATGGAAGTGCAGAAGAATCCCAATGAAGAACCGCATTCTTACTCTTCCGATTGGCCTGGTGCTGTTGCTTCTCTCCGGGTGTATGGTCGGACCGAAATACGTCAGGCCCAGCACACCCCTGGCCCCTGAGTTCAAGGAGCAGGCGCCCGAGTCGTTCAAATCCGACAGCAGTTGGAAGCAGGCCACGCCCAACGACCAACGGATTCGCGGCGACTGGTGGAAGGTCTTTGGCGATTCCCGGCTCAACGCCCTCGAAGAGCAGATCACAACGGCGAACCAGACTCTGAAAATCTCCGAGGCGCGGCTGCGCGAGGCCCGCTCCATCATTCGCTTCAATCGTGCCTCGCTCTTTCCGACGATCTCGACCGCGCCCAGCGCAAGCAATGAGCGGGCGTCGGCGAATCAGCCCTACTTTCCTGCTTCGTTCGCAAATAACGGAACAGGAAACTTCACCCTTCCCGTCGATTTGTCGTATGAAGTGGATCTCTGGGGACGCGTACGCCGAACGGTGAACGCGTCACGCGAGGAAGCTCAGGCGACCGCGGCCGACCTGCAGACAGCGAGCCTGAGCCTGCACGCGGAGCTGGCGGTGGACTACGTCGATTTGTGCAGCGCCGACGCCCAGAAGCAGCTGCTCGACGACACGGTGAAGGCCTACAGTGACGCGCTGAAGCTGACGCAAAATCGCTTTGAAGGCGGAGCCTCGCCGAAATCGGATGTCGCGCAGGCTCAGACACAACTGGAAGCGGCCCAGGTGCAGGATACCGACATTACCGTGGCGCGCTCCCAGCTTGAACACGCGATCGCGACGTTGATCGGACAACCTCCGGCAAGGTTTGACCTGCCGCCGGCTCCGCAGGCAAGGCTTCAACTCCCTGTGATCCCGGTCGGGGTGCCATCAACGCTGCTCGAACGCCGCCCTGACATTGCGGCCGGCGAGCGCCGGGTCGCGGAAGCCAACGAGCAGATCGGAATTGCGCGGGCCGCGCATTTCCCGACCCTGGTGATCGGAGCAGACGCCGGATTTCAGGGCACCACGGTTACGAACTGGCTGAACTGGCCAAGCCGGTTGTGGGCGGTTGGTCCGCAACTCTCTGAAACGCTGTTTGACGCGGGCAGGCGCCACGCTACTTCAGACGCGGCTAAAGCGAATTACGACGCGACCGTCGCCACGTATCGTCAAACGGCACTCACTGCTTTTCAGGAGGTGGAGGATAATCTCGCCGCACTGCGCATCCTGGAGACGGAAGCGGACCAGCAGCGCCGGGCGACCTCATCGGCCGAGGAATCACTCCAGCTGTTTACGAACCGGTACGAGGGCGGAGTCGACAACTATCTTCAGGTGATTACGGCCCAGACGATTGCGCTCGCGAACGAACGCAACGACATTGACATTCAGCGTCGCCGCATGGAAGCCAGCGTGATCCTTGTAAAAGCTGTCGGTGGTGGATGGGATGTTTCGCAGTTGCCGCCGCTTTGAGCCTGGCCTGTGGGATTATCGCCTGAGGCCTGGCCTGACTAGCGCGAAGGCACAGATTGTCTGACCTCGCGATAGAGAGGGGTATGCCATCCCTTTCGCATCTCTCCGTCGCCAACAGCGCCTGAGGCATCGGCTGATCTCCGACGAAATCCTTTCTAGCCATAGAACATCGGCATGTCATACCATCACTTATCCATCGCGGGAGGGTTAATGAACCTCTGGTTGCAGGATCTTCGCTATGCCTTGCGCACGCTGCGCAGGAACACGGTGCTGTCGGTGGTGATTTTGGCATCCCTGGGAATCGGGATCGGCGCCAATTCTGCCATCTTCAGCGTTGTCGATGCGCTGTTGCTGCGTCCGCTCCCTTATCCGCATGCAGATCGGCTGGCGTCGATTTGGCTGCACTCTCCGGGAATCGGCATTCTGCGTGACTGGCCGTCTCCGGGACAGTACATCGATCTCCAGACGCAGAACCATTCGTTCGATCAGATGGCGCTGGCGCAGAGCCGCACCTTCACGCTCACGGGCCGTGAGCAGCCGGAGCGGGTTGACGTACTGAGTGCGCAGTCCAGCCTCCTGTCGATGCTGGGGGCAAAACCTCAGCTGGGGCGCACGTTGTTGCCGGAAGAGGACAAGCCCGGCCAGGCGGCCGTGGCCATTCTCAGCAATGGAGTCTGGCAGCGCCTCTTTAACTCGGATCCCAACATCGTGGGCAAGAGCATCACTCTCAACGGGAAAACTTTTAGTGTCGCAGGAGTTTTACAGCGTGGTTTTTCGGTGAACGCCGAAGTCCTGCCATCGGAAGGGCCGATGGACAAGGTGGACATTTTTCTGCCTCTGCCATTAGCAGCCGATGCACAGCAGCGCAGAGGGGATGAAAACTACAACATCCTCGTCCGTCTGAAGCCCGGTGTTTCTCTCGAACAAGCCCAGGCGGACGTCGACATCATCGCTAGCCAGATACGCACCAAAGACAAGCGCGGCGTCACCTTTGGCATGGATGTCGTTGGCCTGCAGCGCCAGGTCGTGGGAGACGTACGGCGCCCGCTGCTGGTGCTGCTTGGCGCTGTTGCGCTGGTCCTGTTGATCGCATGCGCCAATGTGGCCAACCTTCTGCTTGCGCGCGCGGCGGGGCGGGAGAAGGAGGTCGCGGTCCGCACGGCTTTGGGAGCGGACTGGAGACGCCTGGCGCGGCAATTGTTAACAGAGAGCATTCTTTTGGGAGTGCTGGGGGGCATCGCGGGTCTGCTGGTGGCGCAAGTGAGCCTTTGGGTCGTGCGCGCGATGAATCCGGGCAACATTCCCCGGCTCGATGAGATTGGGATCAACGGGACGGTTCTGCTCTTTACATTTGGCCTCTCCCTGGCGACGGGCGTGCTTTTCGGCCTCGCGCCGGCATGGCGCGCGGTCCGAATGGATCCCAATGCGTCGCTGAAAGCCGGCGGCCGCGGCGGGCAGTCGGATGGTGGCCTGCACGTGAAACGTCATCGTCTGCGCAGCCTGCTCGTCGTTTCCGAAATTGCCTTTTCACTGATTCTGCTGATCGGCGCCGGACTGCTGATTCGCAGCTTCGTACGCCTGCAGGACGTAGCGCCAGGATTTGCCACAGACCACGTCATGACCATGCAGATGGTAGCCAGCGACGGCAAATATAAAGACGAGAAAGTCCTCGCAGGCTTTTATCGTGACGTCGAAGCCCGGATCGCCCACTTGCCAGGCGTCGTAGCCGAGGGTGCGGTTTCGTCGCTCCCGCTGACGGGCACGGTGGGGTGGGGAAGTATCCACGTGGAAGGATATGCACCGCCGCCGGGACAGGAGTTGCAGGTCGATCTGCGCACGGCGAGCGCCAACTACTTCAGCGCCATGCAGATTCCGTTAGTGTCGGGGCGCTTTTTCTCCAGCGGAGACGTTATCGACATGCCTCAGGTGGTCATTATCGACGCAAAGTTTGCGCAACGTTTCTGGCCGCACGGCGACGCGATCGGGAAGCATGTCTGGTTCGATCCGAAAAAACCCGTCACTATTGTCGGTGTCGTGGGAGTGGTCAAACAGTACGGTCTGGAGACCGACGGCAAGATCGCGACCTATTTCCCGATGCAGCAGGGACCCGACCGTGGAACATTCCTGGTAGCGCGCTCCACCTCCGATCAGGCGGGACTCGCCACCGCCATGATCAGCGAGATCCACGCCGTCGATCCTTCCGTCGTGGTCTACGGAGTTCGGACGATGCAGGATCGTTTGTACGATTCGCTGGCGAGGCAGCGCTTCTCGACGACCATGCTGGGTGTATTTGCGGGTTTCGCGCTCCTGCTCGCAGCTGTTGGGCTGTACGGAGTGATGTCGTATCTGGTCACACAGAGTACGCGCGACATTGGGATTCTGGTGGCACTCGGTGCGCGCCGTGAAAACATTCTCGGCCTGGTCGTCAGGCAGGGAATGCAGTTGGCGTTCGTCGGTATCTGTGCGGGCCTGACAGGCGCTGTCGCCGTCACTCGCGTTATCGCGAGCCTCTTATTCAACGTTAGCGCAAGAGACTTCGCTACTTTCCTCACCGTGCCCGCATTGCTGGCCGCAGTCGCATTCGCAGCTACGGTTATTCCCGCGTGGCGAGCGAGCAGCGTGGATCCAATGGTCGCTCTGCGGGAGGAATAGCGGGTTTCTCACCGGGTTTTGGATCAGGATCGCGCAACGACGCGACCCTCAGTTAGCTGGGTGCATTTCCCCTGGCGGGAGCCGGCGGCTGTACCAGCTTGTAGCCCGCCGGAACCTCGAAATGCGAGGGATCGACGGGGGCGGAGGAGAAGTTCGACGTGGTGATCTGAGTTTCCATCAGGATCGCGCTGGTGGGCTGCCCCTGGGGAGAGTTGCTGTTCTGGTCCGAGCTCTTGTCGGGCGGATTGTCCTTCTTCTTGCCGAATCCGAAGTGGCCAGGAATCATCGACGAGAGCCCGGCTTTGGCGACCTGTCCCGCGCTGGGACCGGCCGGGCTCGAATCGGCAGGCAGCGGCGCTTCCGACGCGGCGGGCAGCGGCTGGCCGTTGACCGTGGTTCCCATACGCATCACCTGCATGATGGGAACTCCCTTCAGCTTCTGCATCTCGCCGGCCATATCGCTGAGGGCCTCGCCTGCCCCCGGATTCTGAGCCAGCATTTTGCTGAAATCGAACCCGAGCCCCACGCTGGCATCGGCCATTTTCGCGCCAAAGCGCTTGTAGAAGTCGCTTACCTGGCTGTAGCCGGGAACCTCGGGCACCATCCACATGTCGTTGGTGACGGCCATATTGCCGGACTGCTGGGTTTGGGTGTCCGTGGCCTTCATCATGAGCGTCATGATCGCTTCGCTGCTCTCGAGCCCGCTGATTTGCTTCTGGACGCCGGTATTGCGCACCTTCACGTCGAAGCTCATCTTCACGTTCTGCGCGTCCGGGTTGGCGGCAGGCTGGGCCGGCTGCGCCGGTTGACTGGCGGCCTGCTTCTCCATCTGCGCGCGGGCGTTTTCCATGGCCTGCTTCATCTGCGCGAAGGTCATCACGGTGTAGGTTTTTTTCTGGACGTCGATATCGGTGATGGTTTCCTTGTCGAGATCGATGATCTGGATACTTTCGGGCGAGACGTTGGCGAGGCGATTGTCCTTGAGATAGATGGTGGAGACGATGGGGTCTCCCATATGGCGGGCCTGAGAACTGAAGACGCTCACGGTCTTCATCATGTGGAGAAGCGTGCCGCCGGTGATCTGCGTGGTTTGCTGATACGTGTAGTCGCCTGCGTAAAGGGTAGCGGGCAGAGCGAGGGCCAGCGCGAGCACACCGTGCTGTAAGCGGGAAGACATTTCGAAGACCTCCGGGAATGGCGGCGGCAGAGGGAGGCAACGACCAGCGGGTGCCGCGAATAGCCCGCAGTCTATCCGGAGGGATGGTGCGGGTCAACGGGATAACGTTACAGGTTGGGAACTCGGCGCAACATCAACAGATGGTGCGCGCATTGCTGAGGGCGCGCTACACCTGGAGGACATCTCCATCGCGCGCGACCATTTCGTAGAGCACCGGATTGACGAAGAAGCCGAGGAAGAGGCGCGAGATGAGACCGGCGACGATCACGATGGCGAAGGGCTTCTGGGTGTCGGAACCGATCCCGGTAGAGAGCGCGGCCGGCAACAGGCCGAGGCAGGCGACCAGCGCGGTCATCATGATGGGCCGGAGACGGAGCAGGGAAGCCTCCAGCGTGGCGGTGCGGATGTCCATGTTTTCCTGCCGCAGTTTGTTGATGTAGGAAACCAGGATCACCGCGGTCTCAACGGAAACGCCCATCAGCGCCAGCAAGCCCAGCACGGAAGAAACGCTGAACGGCGTGTGGGTTAGTTTGAGCGCAATGAGAGCGCCGACCGGCTCGGTGAGGATCACGCCGAGAGCGATGGTGACGGGGAATTTGAAGTTGTCGTAGAGCGCGAACAGGATCATGAAAATGATGAGCAGCGCGAGCGGGCCAATGATTTCCATCTGGTGCCGGGCCTCGAGGAGTTCGCCGTATTCGCCGCCCCAGGCAATGCGATAGCCGGGCGGCAAAGAGCGCGCGATGTCGCGGATGGCGCGCTGTCCCGCATTCACCGCGCTCTGCAGGTCTCGCCCTTCGACACTGTACTGGACCCCGATGTAGCGCGAATTATCCTCACGATAGATAAAGGATGCGCCGCTGGCTTCATGGATGTTGGCCAGTTCGCTGAGCGGAATCTGCTGGCCGGAGGGCGTGCCCACCAGCAGGTTGCCGATCTGGCGAGCGTCTTCGCGGAACTGCGGCTCCATACGCACGACGAGGTCGAAGAGCTTCTCACCCTGAATCACCTGGGTCGCAGCCTGACCGCCGACCGCGGCCTGAACGATGGCCTCCACGTCCGCGACGTTGATTCCGTAGCGGGCGATCTTGTCGCGGTCGACATCGATGATCAGGCTGGGCTGTCCGAGTTCGCGCACGACGGTCAGCTCGGTGAACCCCGGGACCGCGAGCAGACGGCGTTTAATCTCCAGAGCGTTGCTCTGCAGAACGTTGAGGTCGGGCCCGTAGATTTTGACGGCGAGCGCGCTTTTGAGGCCGGTCAGAGCTTCGTCAACGGCGTCTTCGGCCGGTTGTGTGTAATTGAAGATGACGCCCGGAAACGCCTCCAGCTTTTTCTGGACATCTTCGGTGAGTTCCTTTTTGTTGTGAATCGGCCCCGACTTCCAGGAAGCGTCGTTGTACGGCCTGAGGCCGACATAGAACTCATCATTAAAGAAGCCGGTGGGATCGGTGCCGTCGTCGGGCCGGCCCAACTCGGAACCCACGTCGGTGACCATCGGATACTGCATCAGGATGTTACGCACCTGCGGCGAGAAGCGGCTGGCCTCCTCGAAGGAGATGGTGTACGGCAGGGTGGCGCGGACCCACAGGGCGCCTTCATCCAGGTGGGGCATGAATTCGCCGCCGATGAAGGGAACCAACAGGAGCGTCGCGCCGAATATCGCCGCGGACACGAACATGGTGATCTTCGGATGGTTGAGGCACCACTTCAACTGGCCAGCATATTTCCGCCGCACCCATTCGAAAGGCTTATTCGCGCGCTCGTGCACGCCCTTTTTGAACCAGTACCAGCACATCACCGGCACAAAGGTGAGGGTAAGGATCAGCGAACCGACCAGTGCGATGCAGACGGTGTCCGCCATGGGGCGAAAGAGTTTTCCGGAGGGACCGGTGAGCGCGTAGATGGGCAGATACCCGGCGATCATCACGGCTACGGAATAGAAGACGGGGCGATCGACATCCCTGGCCGCCTCGATGATGACGTCCATGAGGTTGTAGCTGGTGCCTTCGCGCTCGCCCAGTACGCGGAAGATGTTCTCCACCATGACCAGGGTTCCGTCAATCAGGATTCCGAAATCGATGGCGCCAATGGAGAGCAGGTTGGCAGCGACTCCGCGGGCATGGAGAAAGATGAAGGAGAACACCAGGGAAAGCGGAATGGTGAGAGCCACGATGACGGCGGCGCGGAGACTGACGAGAAAACACATCAGGACCACGAGGACCAGGATCATCCCCAGGACCATGTTGTGCTCGACGGTATCGATGGTCAGCTGCACCAGATCGCTGCGGTCGTAATAGGGGCGAACCTTCACATCGGGGGGCAGGATCTGCTGATTGAGCTGCGCGGTTTTTTCTTCCACTCCCTTCAGCACGTTCTGCGTCTGCTCGCCGCGGCGCATCATGATCACGCCCTCGACGGAGTCAGGCGTCTTGTTGAATCCAAACTCGCCCAGGCGCGGAGCGTAGCCGATGGTCACGTTGCCGATGTCGCGCACCCGCACCGGTACGCCGTTTTGCGAGCCGACGATTACGTTGCCGATGTCGTTCGTATCGCGAATCAGACCGAGGCCGCGCACGTAGTAGAACTGGCCGCCCTGCGAATAGAAACCGCCGCCGGCGTTGGAGTTATTCACCGACAACTGCTGGATCACGGTGGGGACGGTGATGTGATACGCGTAGAGCCTGGCCGGATCGAGCAGCACCTGATACTGCATCACCGTGCCGCCAAAGCCGGAGTCGTCCGCAACCCCCGGCACCTGCTTGTACTGCCGCTCGATCACCCAGTCTTCGTAGACCTTGAGTTCCTGCGGTGTGCGATCCGGGCTTTGAATCACGTAGCGGTAAACGAGGCCCGAGGGGCTGGCGAGCGGCGCGAGGCTGGGCGTCACGCCCGTCGGATAGGTCACCTCGCTCAGCCTCTGAAACACCACCTCGCGCGCCCAGTAGTCGTCCGTCTCGTCGTGAAAAGTGAGGATGACATCAGAAAGCCCGTAGAGCGAGATGGAACGCATCACGGTCATTTTGGGGACGCCGTTCATCTCGACTTCCGTGGGCACCGTGACCAGTCGTTCGACTTCCTCCGCCGCGTGGCCGGGCCACTGGGTGATGATCTCTACCATCGGTGGCGACAGGTCCGGGTAGGCATCGACGGGCATGTGCGAAAACGAGATGATGCCGCCGATGGCGATGAAGACCACCATCATCAGGATCAGGAAGCGCTGGCGGAGCGCGAACTGAACGACGCGATTGATCATGCGAACGGTCTCCCTCAGCGCTGCAGCGAGTTGGCAAATTGCAGAAACAGGCTGCCGTCACCGACAACTTTGTCTCCGGGGGCAATGCCTTTCAGGATTTGAATGAGCCCGCCCTCGCTGGATCCGGTTTCGACATCCCGTCTGCCGAACTGATTGGAACTGACGGCAACGTAGACAAAGGGCTGGTTATTGTCGTCGTGCAGCACAGAAGCGTTGGGCACGGCAATCGCATTGGCGACCTTACCTGCCGTGACCATCACCGTGCAGTACATATCGCGTTTCAGTTTTTCGCCGGGATTATCCACGACAACGCGCGCCTGAAGGGTGCGGGTGTTGGGATCGACCGCCGGCGCAACATAGGAGATCCGCCCGTGAAACTTGTCGGGATACGCATCGGTCTGGACGCTGACGTCCTCGCCGTCGCGGACAAAGGCGAGGTCGGCCTGGTAGACATTGGCCAGCACCCAAACGGTGCCAAGATTCGAAATGGTGAAGGCCTGAGTCTGGCCGGCCTGCACCACCTGGCCCGGCGAAACGAGGCGTTCGACGACTTCACCACTGATTGGCGCCAGCACCGGAAGCTGCGCAGAGGCGGGTGCGCCGGCCAGCTGCCCTGGATCCTTGATTCCAAGAATCTTCATCCCTTCTTCTGCTGCGTTCAGATCGGCGCGCGCCTGGTTGCGGTCGGATTCGGCCTGCTCCAGGTCGCGTTGCGCAATCGCGTGATGCTGAAACAGGTCCTGAGCGCGGGCATAATTCTTGTCGGCAAGGCGATAGGAATCCGCGGCCTTGAGGTAGGCGTCGAGCAGCTGCGAGTAATCCGGGCTGCTGACTTCGAGCATCGGTTCGCCCTCGTGAACATGCTGTCCCGGGACGACAAGGATGCGAGTGACCGGACCGCCGACCTGAGTAATCACCGGCGTAGTGTTGAACGCGTTGTAGGCGACAGCTCCGGTGAGGCGAAGCGTACGGGTCAAGGTAGTCGGCTGAACCGTGACCACCTGAACGTGCGACATCTGATCCTGCGGGATGGTAAAGAGGCTCGGCGTTTCCGAAGCGGAGGCTTTGGTTGCGTAGGAAGTCATCTGGCCGGCGTGCTCGCGGTCTGCCGAACTACAACCGGCAACAGCGAGGCTGCAGGCAAAGGCCACGGCGCCGATCCAGTGGCGGCGATGGAGGGTCCGGAGGGTCATGGCAAGCTCCTGGTTCCTACCGCTTCGCGCAGCTGCTCGACGGCGAGCAGATACGAGGCCAGGGCCTGGCGGTAACCGAGTTGTACGGAGCGGTAACTGCGTTCCGAGTCGAGAAAGTCGAGCAGGCTGGCGGCCCCTCGCTGGTAGGCGTACTGGCTGATGTCGCGGGATCGCTGTGCCTGATCCAGATAGCCGGAGCGATAAAGCCCGATAATCGTGTCGTTGCTGTGCAGGTTCTCGTATGCGTCTTTGACGTCGGTGAGCACCTGGCCCTGGGTGAATTTTGCCTGTTCCTGCGCCTGTGTTATCGCATAACCGGCGCGGGCGATCTCTCCCTGATTGCGATCGAAGATGGGCAGCTGCATCTGGCCGAACAGAGACAGCTCGCTGTACTGAATATGCGTGTAGCTGACTTGTCCGGTGATGTCGCGCTTGCCGATCGCCTTCTGTAGTTGGTACTGGCTGTTCGCTGCCGCGACCCCCTGTTGCGAGGCGCGCAGGTCAGGGCGGTTCTGCACAGCTTTGGCCTCGAAGTCCTCAAGGTTGCCGGCAACAGGCTGGTAATCGAAAGTAGGAGCTACGTCGTAATCGGCGGAAACCGACTCATAGCCCAGCAACTGCCGCAGATCGGACAGGCCCTGGACCCGCGCCAACCGGGCCGCGGAAACATCGGACTGGAACTGCAGCAGCTGGAGTTTGATTTTGAGCAGGTCGGATTCGCTGATGTCGCCGTCTTTGTAGCGAACTTCGCCGATGTCGACGGTGTCCTGGAAGCTTTTCAGATCCTGCTGGGCCAGGGCGAGGGTCGATTCCGCAAGCTCCACATTGATGAATTGCGACGCAACGTTGAACGTGAGCCCTCGTTCTGAGTCCGCCACCTGTGAACGGGTTACGGCGGTCGTGTCCTTGGCGGCCTGCAGGCGATGTTGCCGCTTCTTGCCTCGTTCGAAGAGATAGCTCACGCCCAGGTCGAACTGCGCGGTGTTGTCGATATAGTCGGAGCTGAACTGGCTGGGTTGAAACAGAGGGAGAAACTGCGTGTCGGTGAGCAGGACCGGATCGGGGCGAAGATTGGCGGTGACTTCTTCGGCCTCACTCTGCTGAATCGTGGTTCGTCCCGCCAGCAGGCTGTGATTGTGCTCCAGAGCGAGGCGAATGGCATCGTCGAGAGAGAGGACGGTGCCTCCAGGCTTTTGAGCGAGAGTCTGAGCGGGAGGTGCCGGCGCGCTCGGCGCAGATTGGGATTGCGCGGCAGCCGCAGCAGGCACCAATGCCGCAGAGAACAGCAATGGGATACACCAACGTTGTAAACGCATGGGCACTCAGCCTTTTGGGGCAGGACGAAGGACTGAATTGACGCGCCGTAAGGGGCGCGGAGAAGGGGCGAGTCCTAAGCGGGTGGCGCCCTGGCGGGCACCCGCGGCGCGACGAGGCGGGGAATGGAGGCGATTTCCTGTGGCTCGAGAGCCGGACCTTCAGGGACGAGAATCTCTGCGCGAACGGTGGGCGCCGCAGGTTCGACAACCTGGTGGCTCAGATGACAGATGGGGCAGGTTTCTGAAGAGGTATTGACGTGGCGATGCCATACCTCGCCCAGCGTGGTACCGATGATGAGCGCCAGGACGGCGATCGGTACCACGAGGCGCCAGGCCGAATTTCGATTGAACCCTTCGTCGGGTCGCGTCATCGATGCTGGGGGCACGCGGAATCAGTGTAATCCACAGCCCGTCTGCGTGCCCACAACTCTAATACCATTCTGAAATCCGGGAAAAACTCACGACCATGGCCCCGGGCACGAAGTTGGGTTTGAAGAGCGCGACAAGCGGAGGGCACGGTCGCAGCAATCAAACGATACCCTTGCCTTCGACGATCGTGATGTATTTGTCGATGGGGAGATCCGTGAATCGCTCCGCTCTGCCGCCCGGCTGAGGCCATTGCACCTCAAGCCAGTCGATGCGGGTACGGGCGCCGATTCCGAGCACCAACCGGGGGTCATGCGAGGAAAGATAGCTGCCTCCCCCGACTTTCGTCCTTGTGCCCTTCAGATCTCCGGCCTGCCAGTGGACGCGTGCGCCGACTGCATCGCGATTCGATTGCGTGCCCACCAGCCTGAGGCCGAGCCAGTGACGGCCGCGGGCAGATCGGTTGTGCAGCAGCAGGGGAGCCGCATCGTTCACTGCGATCAGAACGTCGACTCCGCCATCGTTGTCGAAATCTCCGATGGCCAGCCCACGGGCTGAGAGATTCCTGGTGAAGATCGGTCCGCTCTCCCCACTCACATTGCGCAGCCCTTTTCCGTCGCCATGAAAGAGAAGAAGTGGCTCGCGATAGGTCACGTCCTTCGCGATGGTTTCAATCTGATCGTCGGGGTTGCCATTGGCCACGATCAGATCCAGATTGCCATCGTTGTCATAGTCGAAGAACTTCAGGCCCCATCCGCTCATGAGATGGGTCGCCGCGGCGATGCCCATTGGCTCGGCTTGATCGTCGAAGGTTTCGTCGTGATTGTTCTGATAGAGCGAATATCGTTCGTGATCGATGTTCGCGACAAAAAGATCCAGCCAGCCGTCCTGATTCATGTCGGCCGCGTCCACGCCCATCCCGGAACGTGCGCGACCTGTCTGGCTGAATGCGACACCGGCCAGCGCCCCGGTTTCTTCGAACCGGCCCCCGCCCCGATTCATGAAGAGGAAGTTCGGCGTGGTGTCGTTGGATACAAAGAGATCGAGCCTGCCGTCGTTGTTGAGGTCTCCTGCCACAACACCCCAGGCCTTTCCCGAATGCGCGCCAATCCCCAACGATGCACTCACGTCGCTGAATGTGCCGTCGCCGTTGTTATGGAACAGCCGGCTGGCGGTCGGTTTGTAAAAGCGGGGCACACAGTATCCGGGGCGGTTGTTGTACGTGACGCATGGCAGGTTCTTCGCTTTGGAAAACTCAACGAACTGGCAGACGAACAGATCGAGCCGCCCATCGTTGTCATAGTCGAACCAAACCGCGCTCGATGACCATCCTGGAGCGGCGACACCCGCGTGTTCCGTGACGTCGGTAAACGTGCCATCACCGTTGTTACGGTACAGAATGCTTTTTCCATACTGCGTAACGTAAAGATCGGGGAAGCCGTCGCTGTTGTAATCGCCGACGGCAACACCCTGTCCGTAGCCTCCGGCGGCGACGCCCGCCTTCTCGGTCACATCCGTGAAGGTCCCGTCCCGGTTGTTGCGATACAGCGCATTGCGCAGAGGCTGAGTGGGTTCGTAAAAGTCGCAGCGGCCGCTGTTGACCAGATAGATGTCCATCCAGCCGTCGTTGTCGTAATCCAGAAAGGCGCAACCGGCCCCGGTTGTTTCCGGAAGGTACTTCTCTGCCGATTTGCCCGCGGTATGGACCCAGGTGATCCCGCTGGACGCGGCCGGCACTTCCTCAAATGGATAGGCCGCCGTCGCGCTCAGAAGTCCGTGCGATGGCTGCAGGCGGGGCAACGCCGCGGCTCCGGCAAGAGTCTGAAGAAACCTGCGGCGCGTGATCCCTTGAAATCCTGACCTCGTACGAGTCACTGCGGAGTCTTGTCCCCCTGGGCTCCCGCGGCCTGGGCGGCCTGTTGCTGGAGAGCGAATTCCCGCTCAGCATTCTGCTTGTCTCCGGTGCGCGCGTAGGCCGTGGCCAGAGCGTAGTGTCCTGCAGGATTTTCTGGCGCGAGCCGCACAGCGGTTTTCAGTGGGGCAATGGCCGACGGATACTCCTTCTCTGCGAGCAACGACATTCCGAGTCCCAGCCACGCGTCGGCGAAGTTC
Organism: uncultured Acidobacteriaceae bacterium; assembly: GCA_963705765.1. GTDB lineage: Bacteria > Acidobacteriota > Terriglobia > Terriglobales > Acidobacteriaceae > Palsa-343. Next base: position 60,316 of record CAVPKU010000031.1, read on the forward strand.
TGGTCCAGTTCGGTCGCCTTGGTAAAGTGCCGGACCGCTTCCGCGAAATCCTGCGTCTGGCGGGCCAACGCGCCGAAAACATACTCCGCTCCGGCATTCGCGGGGTCGATCGCCAGCTCCTGCTGTAACTCCTTCTTCGCCTCCTCCTGAAAATCGAGCGCGGGATTGGGCCTGGAGAGCAGCAGTCTCGCCAGACGGAAATGGATGCCGGGATAACGCGGATTTCCCTGCAGTATCTTTTGATAGTCCTTCTCTGCCTGATCCCACCGGCCCTGCACTTCATTCGCTTCCGCGTCCATTTCCAGTCCGGGTACAGACTGGGGAGCGGTGCGCGCCAGCTCCTGCGTCGCCTGGGTGGAAAGATCGGAGTAGGCATGTACTGAGATGTAGAGCGCCTCCGGGTCCCCGGGGAACTTCTGATTGAGGATCCGCACAAAGTCCAGGACCTGGCTCCACTGCTGCAGCAGGGTGGCGCAGCGAACGCCGTCAACGGCAACTCTTTTTTGCAGTGTCTTGTCCGAGAGACGGGCGACGGTCCTGGACAGGCCCGGCAGGGCGTCTGCGCAATGGCCCGCTTCGGCAGCCTCAGCCGCGTGCTCCGCCGCTCCTGCGTCAGCAACTGGAACCGCGGTTCGTGTCTGGGCGGCAGAACAGTTGCAAACAGCAGACGCACTGGCAGCGAGTATGAGAATCCGGAAAAGTCGACGCATCATCGGAGAGGCAGGCGCACTGAACGCCTGCCTCGTCAACCCCAGTCACTGCTAATAATAGAACTTCAGCGCAAACTGGATATTCCTGGCAGGTTGTGAGGTATTGATGAGCCCAAAACTTCCGGAATTTGGGAAGTTGGTATTCGGGTGCCCGAGCTGCACGTTGTTAAATGCGTTCAGGAAGTCACCTCGAAACTGGAAGTATTTATCCTCGTTGAGATGAAAGTTCTTCATTACTCCGATGTCAGTGTCGGCGAATCCTGGACCCACCACCGGACCCTGCGCCGGACAGTTCCCGAAGGTTCCGGCTGTCGGCTCTGAGAATCCGTCCGGGCTCATCCACTGATATCCCTGAAAAGCTCCAGTCGAGGCAAAGCTGGCTTGCCTTCCGAAGACATGCTGCACTCCACAGTTCGGGCGGGGGCCACGTGAGCCGGTTCCCGAGGTATCGGTAGCGTTGTAGACGGCCAGAGGAAAGCCGCTGTGAAGGTTGACGATCGTTGATGCCTGCCAGTTGCCCACAACAGAATTCACAGCTCTGTTCATGTTGCCGCCGAACCTCTGTCCTTTCCCGACCGGCAGGTTATAAGTGGCGTAGGCGGAGACGATATGTTTGGAGTTGTAATAGCAACTGGCGTAATCTGCGGCGGGGTCGTAAAGGTTCTGATAATACGGTGAAGCCGGCGTCGCCTGCGTGGCTGTTCCCCACGTCCCGTAATACCCGCTGTTGTTGGTCAGGCAATGCGACCAGGTATAGGCCACTTGCCCTTCGAGGCCGTTAGAAAGCCGTTGCTGCAGCGCGCTCTGCAGCGCATCGTAATGCATATACCCCGTCGAAGAAGTGCCGGACACGGTTGAGATATCGGCCAGAAGCGCTGGGTTCCCCTGGAAGTAAGTTCCCGGTTCCACAGTTCCGTTCACCAGCCTCTCCTGTGCGTAGGGTGTTGGAACCATGAGGTGCGTTCCGTGCTCTCCGACATAACCAACCTGCAAGCGTCGTAGCCGGAGTAATTGCATCCTGAACCGTCAGGTTCCACTGCTGATCCATCGCGGGCTGCACCGTCTTGTCCCACACATACATGACCGCGCCTGCAAAAGGATCGCCGGCGACGCTCCCCCCGGGGCCTTGCTGCGTCGTATAGGTCGGGTTGCTGTAAGTGGCCGTCACTTCTGTTGGGGTGAAGGGAGGATTCCGCGGGAGGCGAAGGTTGGTTCCCGTACCCTCGAGGTAAGAGGAAACCGTATAGGCTCCCCGGACCACGGTCTTATTCTGCAGCCGCTGCGGTGACCAGGCGAAGCCAATACGGGGCTCAAAAGACTGTTCCCCATAAACCGAGTTATAGAGAGACCTGCTGTTGCCGCCGACTCCAGCATACTCGATCTGACCGGAAACCAGATCCAGGTTGTCCTGGCGGTTATTGAGCTCCACCCAGGGCGTGTAGGCCTGATATCTCAGTCCGAGATTCAGAGTCAGGCTCGGCGTTACGCGCCAGTCATCCTGACCATAACCGGCCATCGTCCATGAGAGTTGGTGCCACGTTCCGCCACTGCTGACTCCCTTACCCGTCGCTTCGGGATAACCAAGAAAGAAATCCGCGCCCGCATCGCCGGAGAACGATCCGCCGAAGAGAATCGCCCCGTATTCGCCGCTATTGCCGCTGTAAAACGTGTTGATCCGGTACCGCCACATCTGATAACCCGCCTTGAAAACGTGCTTTCCGCGGGTAATCGTCAGCCCATCGTCGAACTGGATCACCGTGTCGGCAAAATCCTGATCGACCACGCTGTTCCCAATGTTGGTGAGGACCGCTCCACGTTGGGTTCGGGTGCGGTGCCTCCGCCAAATCCAATCAGGAGCAGACCCGGGCCAACGCTGTTGGCGTTGGCAATGCCGAGTTGGGTTCCCAGGGTTCCGATCTTCGGATCGAAGGTGCTGCCGGTCAGCAGCGTGATCCAGCTGGTTCCGAAGCGCAGCTCGTTCAGCATGCTGGGGCTGAAGGTGTGGGTCCAGCTGCCGACTACATTGTGAATTGGCGCATGGGTAAAACCATTGCCAAGAGCCAGCAGCGAGTTACTCGAAGGATCGTTCTGATACTCCTGCGAGTAGCGTCCATCAAAGTGGTCGGCCGGGGTGATGTCATAGTCGACCTTGGCGTCGCCCTGGTCGGTATTAAAAGCCTGCGTGAACACATTCACGGCGTTATTGGTGGGATTGCCGTTGATGGGCCTCGGGTAAAACGATGAGGCAAACAGGTTCGTGGCGACGACATTGCGCTGCGAGACAGGAATCTGATTTCTGTTGTACGCCTGTCCGGTCAGTGGATCTTTCAGTTGCGTCCCCGGCAGCAGTGCGCTGAAATCGCCGCCCCGCTCGGCCGCTGTGAAAACGGTGATGAAGTTGCTGGTTGCGGGATGATCGAAGCGCTGTCCCTGATAGTCGACAAAGAAGAACAGTTTGTCCTTAAGAACCGGCCCGCCCAAGGTTCCACCGTACATGTTCCATCGCAGCGTCGGCCGAGCCAACTCACCGCTTCCGCCCAGAAACTTGTTTTCCCACTGATTGGCATTCAGCACATCGTTGCGGAAGAATTCCCAAACATCGCCGTGGAAGTGATTGGTCCCGGACTTGATCGAGGCATTCACAATGCCGCCCTGGAAGTTGCCGAATTCGGCGGGAGCATTGGCTGTGATCAGATTGAATTCCTGAATGGCATCGGGAGACGGAGTGAATGCCAGCAGGTTGTCCGAGGTTTGATTGTTGTCCATCCCGTCCAGAATGAAGTTGTTGGACTGCTCGCGATTGCCGTTGATATAGGGTCGCCCGCCGTTCGCCGTGTTGTCACCGTTGTTGAAGGTCGAGTTATCCGGGTTGACGCTGCCGGGCGACAACAGAGTAAGCTCCACGTAATTGCGAGTCGCCAGAGGGATGTCGGTGACAGCTCGGGCGTTGACCAGCGTGCTGACTTGTGTGCTCTGCGTCTCCAGCGCCGGCGCTGCGGATGTGACCTGCACCGTGTTGGTTACCGCCCCGACCTGCATTTTGAAGGTAAGTCGAGCGCTCTCATTGAGCACGAGGGTCAGATGCGACTGAATCGCGGTCTGAAATCCGCGAGCCTCGACCTTCACGTCATAGGTTCCGATCGGGAGCCGGGCAAAGGTGAACAGGCCTCCGTCGGCTGTTTTTGCTGAATAGAGAGTGCCGCGCTCGGTGTCGACCACCGTAACGCTGGCATCGTTGATGACGGCGCCGCCGGGGTCGACAACTGTGCCTGTGATCGATGCGGTGATCTGCTGACCTGACGCAGAGTGAAAAAGAGCGCATACGGCGCACATCAAAACTGTGGCCGCCCACCTGATGCCTCGCCTCATACTGGCCTCCGTAGTGACTCGGGGTAAGACGCTACGTATCAGTTCAAGAGGAACATACAGATCGCTGGAAAATGGCCGAACTTGCTGGTTGAAGTTGGCTCTTACTTGTCCTGCTCGATCGCCAGATTGAAGGAAGAACTCTCGCCCTGGCATGCAGGCGATCAAAACGTTGGACAAGCGTAGGACAATCTGTAACAAAATGCAAGCCAATCACAAGCAGCGTGAAAAGTTCCGGCGCGCGTCGGCTGATGCGCTTGCCAAATGAGCGGATTTGCGGCCGGGAAATTCTTCACCGGCTAACTGGAGCCTCAGCCACGCCTGTTAATTCTCCATGCCCGCTCAGCGTTCCATCCTTCAGCACCACTGCGACCCAGGGAGTGGACGGATTCACGACGCGGGCATGCCAGGCGATCACCTGTCTTCCCTGCATTCCCAGGTCCACCGAGACGGTCGTTGGATCCGAAATGTCGAGGTTGTCAGCGCGCACAGAGAAGTTATGTTTCCCCGTGCCATCAACCATAGCGCGCAGAACTACAACTCCTGAGCCAGCGGCTGTGGACGACGTCGTGAAGGCGACCGCGTGTTCGCGGCGCAGATCAATCGAGTACGCGGCGCCGGCGAGAGCCGTGAGCGATGTGTGCGCCGGCCCGTGCGAGATCCGGTATCGCCCCTGAGGTACATTCGCGCGGAAAGTTCCATCCACGCCCACCCGCGCCGTTACTGCGTTGCGAGTTTCTTCGTTGAACAGTTCTACCGTGCCTGCGCTTCCCGGATCAACCACGCCGCGTACCATCGCCGGGCCGCTCAGGTCGCGCATAAGCCAGATCCATTCCCCCGCAGGCTGGGTCCAGACTTCCTTGTAGGTCCAGCAGATCTGATTCGGCCAATAAGGGCTGTCGCCGATTCCCTTCGTCTCAATGCCCACCGGAATCGCACCGACCATCTGGCCTGACCGGACGCTGTAGAGTGGGGTCCAGTCATAGCCTTCCCCGTACATAATGCTGGCCGAAAACGGATTCCTCCCGATCAGCCACTGGGCTTGTTGCTGTGCCAGATTCTCATCGTCGATATCTCCACGCAGCTGTGCCGCTGCTGAGAGCGCCTTGGCCTGGGAGAGCAGAACACTGGAGTTTCCGCGGAACTGAAACCACACCGGATATCGCCGCAGGTAGGCATCGTCCCCCAGATGGAGGCCCGCTTTTACCTCCGCCACGTACATCGACCGGCTTGCAGTTTCCAGCGGCCTCCATGCGGGCGTCTCGGGCAGAACAGTGGCCCCGCTGATCCGGTAGATTCCAGCAGGAAGCACGTTATATGGAGCATCCAGACGCGCCCCCGCTTCCTGGTAATATTTCGTGTGCAGTACGATCGCCGAATACCACTTGATCCACTCCGGATTGTCCGTCAAGGTTTCGCACAGCCGCACCAGAGCCACAATGGGCTGCTCCTCTTCGCCCATATGGAAGCGGTGAAACAGATATTTTCGGTCCGGACCTGTGTAGAAGTATCCGGTCATCGGCACGCTCCACGGCTGCAGTTCGCGTTCCTGGGAAGCAAGGATCTGCTCCCCCAACTCGACGTCCTTCCGCGCGTAGGTCGGATCGCCGGTCGCCTCGTACAGTTCGCTCGATGCAATCACTCCAAAGGAGATCGTCGAGGTTGTCGGCTTGCCCGTAGACTTCCGGTACCGGTGCGGCCTTCCGCAGACCGTCCGCGGCGAACTGCCAGTCCTCCTTTGCGGTCGCAAGGCTGCGACGCGCCAGTTCGGGATCTCTGCTTTTCAGAACCTGGCTCGCCAGAGCTTCCACCGCGGCCACCCGAAAATTCCATTCGGAGTCGTTGACGGCTGTCCCAAAGCGGTCGTCGGCGTCGCCCATGATGCCGTCTGTCCAGTAGCTGATGTTCTGGCCGGTGCTGCGATACCCGCCCCCGAATCGCGTTTTCAGCACCCAGTTCAGACCCCATTGAGCTTCCTCGATCACCCGGCTCAGCAGCTCCGGATCATCGTTTTCCTGCTGGAGCCGCTCGGCCAGGGTCAACAGGGCATAGGTCATCGCTGGCGTATTTCCAGTCGCGCTCAGATCGCCGGCGTCGTGATAGCCCCCGTTCACCACGATGCGCTGATCGCCATGCACGGTGTAGTCGTCCTGATGGCAGATGCCGTGGATACCGGGAATCACCGTGCCGCATCGCTCGCTGTACATGAAGTTGATGACCTTCCAGATGCTGTCGCGCCAAACATCCGTGCCGATCCGAAACGAATGCGTCTCGATATCTCCAGCGCGCAGGATGTAACTCCCAGGACGTTGCACCTGCGAAAAATCCAGCACCTGAAACATCCCCAGATCTGTCTTCCGGGTTTCGACGGACCCGTGTAAATCACCTTTCCTGTGCTCTCTTCAATCAAAGAGAACTGGCGCGCGGCTAAGCCGCTACCCAGCGCAGTCTTCGTCGTCCCAGGGGCGTATCCGGCGTGGCTGAACGCAATTTTGCCAGGAGCGACATCCCACCCTTCCACGTGGTCCGGAACCACACTCTGCAGTTCCAGCTGATCAAGATAGAAAACCGTCTGGTCGCCGGGGTTGGGAAACATGCGCGGCAGCGAGTACCCGAAGCTGAGGCCCGTCACCTTATCCCGATCGAGCGACGGGATCTCCCACACGATATGGTTCCACTCGTGATTCCGGACGGGGATTGAATCGTCACGCCCTTCATTCTGGTCGTCGGGCAGCGAGTGCGGACCTTCGTTGTGCAGCGTCAGATTCAGCGAGATGGCTGGCGCTCCGCGGATGTCCGGATACACCCACACGGAAATGCGGTTGTACGGTCTCCAGTCTTCGGAGGGGAAATTGCGTGTGGCGACAAGATCCTGCCAGTCTCCACTGCCGTCGACCCGGCCAACGTTATCCGTCGACGCGACTCGCAGAGACAAACGCCCCTCTTTCATTTTCGTCGTTGACAGCGTCATCGAACCGGCCCCGGTGAAGGACCAGTGCGAGAGGTCCTCCATGTCATCGAGCAAACGCGACCGCAGGACCTTCTTCTGCAACTGACGGTATTCCGCCCCGTTCTGCACCACCGGCTGCATCGGTATCGCCGGAGTTGTCTGCTGAGCCCAAACCGAGCCGGCAATAAAGACCAGAAGTGTGGGTGTCTTCACGAGCCGCCGGCTCGCGGCTAAAACGGAAGAAGCCGGCCACTTGAGCAGAGCCATCCGAGTGTCGCTCCCGATATTCCAGACCACAGAATTGTTTACAACTGCATGCGCAGCCGTGCCCGGGTAGCCGCGTGAGCTACCAGCAGCATGGCCACAGTGAATACCGTGGCGCGGATAATCCCCGGCCACCCTTGGTTCCAGTGCTCCTGCAAATATGCAGTTCCCGTCCATGCGACCACGAAGTAATAGATATCGGGGATGAGATAGGTCAGCAGCGTGTTGGCCCCCGCTGGCCTCACCAGCCAGGCCCAGCCCGTGTGCTCCTTCACGTCGCACAGCCAGTAAAGAGCCGTGAAGAGCACACAACACGCGGCAACCGTCCACAGGGCCCACGTCGGGGTAGCGCGAATCTTCGAAATGCCCAGCGGCCTGAGAAACCAGCCGGCCGCAAATGCCAGAATCGCCATCAGAAGCCCGAGCTGCATTTTCCGTGCTGCTTTGCTGATCCGGCCGTCATCCAGAAAAATCAGCGATGTCACGATTCCGGCCATGATCATGCTGGCCATTGCGCCGTTGCCGAAGGGCCACAGATAAAGCGATACGCGGTCAACCCGGATCCACTGGGCGCAGCAGGCACAGTTATACGTGACCAGGACGATCAGCCACGCCAACGGTGCAAGCCGCCATCGCCGCGTCGGGATGTAGAGCAGGCAGACCGCAAAATACGTCAGCCCGATCAGGCCAAGAATCTCGGGGTAGGAGAAGTTGATCCACCCTTCGCCTCCCGGTACGGCGCGGCGGAAGAGGGCGAAGACGAAAACGAGAAGGGCAGCCCCCATCAGCCGGAGCATGAGAACAACCTTGCTGCCGAGGCCCGTGTAAACGTTCCAGAGCAGGATGGCCCCGCCCAGGCCGAGCAGAGCCCATAAATACCGAGACACGTGCATTCTGGCCTGATCGCAATACTCAACGTTGGCCAGAATTAGTCCCAGGGCCACCAGCGCCGCCGATCGCAGCGTCACGTGCAGCCACAGTTGGCCCAGTGAGGGGCTCCGCCGCAGTCGTTGACGAACCGCCAGTGGCAGCGACATTCCCACGGTGAAAAGAAATGCCGGAAACACCATGTCCACATAGGTCATCGCGTCCACGTTCTCCGGCATGTGATAGGTCCACTTACTCAGACCATGCACGCTGGCCAGATCGTTGACGAAAATCATCACTGCCATCGTGATGCCGCGAAAGATATCGATGGAGACAACGCGCGCGGAGGCCGTTTGTCCGGCAATGCCCGTCGATGAAGTCGCTGGAGCCATCGAGATCATCGTCCCACCCTGATGCGTCCTGCTCTTGCTGTAGAACGCATGATCGATCGTATCCAGCAGCGCCCCTGCGGCGTCGGCGCCGTACTCCCAGAACATAACGCCGCCCAGATGCATGCGCTGAACATAGGCGCATTTCAGCGCGAGCGATTCGGGATCCTCGTACGAGACAAACTGTTCCTGCTGCGCGCTGTACAGATAAGGTACTGAGGAGGAAGCATCCCAGTAGCGCGTGAAGCCCTGACCGATCAACCTGCTCACAATGTCCCGATACGGCGCATAGGCGTTTGGCACCGGCGACCCTGTCTGAAACAGGCCATGGTTATTGGGCGCCACGTTTCCCCAGATATGTCCATAAAATGGCACGCCGAGAACAATCTTAAAGGCCGGCACGCCTGCGCGCTCGAAATGCTGCACCGATGTGTCGGCCGAAACTTGCTTTGGGTCGGCGGGACGGTGTACAGCGGCGCATATTTCCCGTAATGCTTTCTTCACCCGGCTCGTAGTAATCGTAGGCCATCAGGTTCACGCTATCGACAAAACGCGCGACCTCGCGCATTTCGGTGTGCTGGAGAAAGGCGTCGGATGAGCCGACTGCGATCGACAGCAGCAGGGGCCGTCCCAGACGCCGTTCCTCGCGATCGAATCGCCTCCGGAATTCGGCCAGCAGCAGCGTATAGTTTCTCCCGTCTTCGGGCCGAAAGCGATTGCCCGCGCCGCTCTGGCCCGGATACTCCCAGTCAATGTCCAGGCCATCGAGGTTCGAGTGTTCCACGAAGGCGACCGCGCTTTCGATAAAGCGCGATCGGCTCTCAGGCGTGAGCGCCATGTCGGAAAAGTTGCCGGACCACAGCCACCCGCCAACAGAGATCAGTACCTGCAGCGACGGATTCTCCTTCTTGAGAGCGACCAACGCGGCCAAATCGGGTGCATCCACCGCATTCGCCGCCACAATCCGCCCATCCTGGATATTCGCAAAGGCGTAGTTGATGCGGGTCAGCTTCCGCGCCTCGATTTCGCCCGGTTGAAGGATATGATCCCGCGGAAAAACGTACGCAATCACCGCCGGGCCGACACTACCGTGTTCCCTGCGTGCGGGTTTCGATGCGGCGGCGGGCAGGACCATGGCAATCAGTGCCACGGACAACAGGATCGGTCGTAAGCTAACGGATCGGCAGCAACTTCGCACTCTCTCCCTCAGGGCAAATCAGCCCTATCATGGCACGAATACCGGGCACCCTCGAGGGGCCTGAGAGTCCCTTGACTCTGCCGGTCGGCCCGGTGATGCCACTATTGTGCAATTCATTTGCTGCCGAACGTGCTGTGCAATGAAAGGGGGTAGGTGTATTCGCAGGCTCCCCCTCGATGGCTCATCGAAGTTCCAGGCTCGCCGCACTTCTTGGCAGTATCTGCCTGCTGGCGGCGGTGTCCCTGCGCGCCCAGCAAACTGAGCCGCTGACCTCCCTCTCGGCCGTGCACGCGATCTCGAACGAAACTGCGGCCCGGTCGCTCAAAGTGTCCTTTGAAGGGTCCGTCACCTACTACGAAAAGGGAAATATCGACCTTTTTGTGCAGGATGGAGACGTAGCCATCTACGTCGAGACCACGCCGGATTTGGCCGTGACCAGCGGAGACCGCGTGTTGGTCGAGGGCATAACCAGAGCGAGTTTCCGTCCCGAAATCCTGGCACACCGCGTAACCCTTCTTCATCACGGAACGCCGCCGCCGCCGGTCAAAGCGGAGTTTACGAAACTCATTCGCGCAGAATTGGATTGCCGCCGTGTTACGGTGCGCGCCAGTGTGCGTGCAGCCAACGTGATCGCAGAAGGTCAATCCCGTAGCGTGTTCCTCGATCTCGTCATGCCTGGAGGTCCCCTTCAGGCGCAGATTTCGATCGGAGACACAACGCCCCCCCTCTTGCCCTTGCTGGACAGCACCATCGAAATCACAGGTGCAGTGGCGGGTAAGTTCGACAGTAAATCGCAAATGACCGGCATTCTGCTGGAGGTGCCATCGTTCTCCGATGTGCGAATCGTAGAGCCGGCGCGCAGCAGTCCACAGCAGCTTCCTTCACGAAAGTTCGATGAATTACTTCACACCCTTCGCATTGAAGACCAAACAGAACGCGTCAAGGTAGAAGGGACAATTACCTACTATCAACGAGGGGCTGCGCTGGTTCTGCAAAATGGTGGCAATGCCCTGTGGGTCGATACTCTCAGCGAAGAGCCGCACCGGGTTGGAGACCATGCCGTCGTCTCCGGTTTTCCCGACGTGCGCAATGGCTTCGTAGTCCTGACGCAGTCAGAAATTGAAAGCACCCAATCGGATGTTCCTCTGAGTCCGGAAGCAGTCGATGCGGTGCAATTAGCCTCCGGTTCCCACGCTTTCGAGTTGGTATCGGTGGAGGGGCAATTGCTGATGCGTGTACGAGAGGCCGCGCAGGATCAATACGTGATTGCCTCCCAGGGACACGTCTTCTCTGCGATCTATCGGCACCCGGAACGTGGATTGAACCTTCCGGTCAGTCCGATGCGCAATTTCCCCATCGGCTCACGGGTCCGCGTCACCGGGATATGCGTCCTCGACCGAGGCGATCAATTCCGCGGCCCCGTAGCTTTTCATATGCTGCTTTCCTCGTCGCAGGATGTTGCCATGCTGGCCGGGCCATCTCTCATATCGGTCCGCAACCTGGGAATCCTGCTCGGGGTTCTGGTAGTTGTGATCGTCGCCGTTATTGGGAAAGCGTTTCTCCTCGAGCGCAGGCTGCGCAGGCAGGATGTGGCGACCTCCTCGGCGATTGACCGGTGGCGTACGCGAGTGATCGACGGGATCAACAATGCAGTCCCGTTGCAGCAGACGCTTTCGCAGATCACAGAGCTTCTTTCGCTTCAGCTGCAGGTTGAGTATTGTTGGGCCGAGATCGACCTCGAAGGAACTTTCGGCAATTGCCCGGCCGTGTCTGACAAATCAACACTGGAAATCATCGAACGGCCTATCCCGGCACATTCAGGCGCAGTGCTCGGCAAGATCTTTGCTGGATTTCCGGCGCACGCAGCCAAGAGCATCGCAACTCCGGAAGCCATTGAAAATGGAGTTCGCCTCGCAGCCCTTGCCATCGAGACCGGTGGGAAATACTCAGACCTCGTGCGCCGGTCCGAAGTCGATCCGCTTACCAACGCAGGGAATCGGTTTGCCTTTGACCGGGCTCTCGATCTGGCGCTCGAAAGGGAAAAAGAATCGGGCACGAAATTCGGCCTGATTTACATCGACCTCGACGGATTCAAGCAGGTCAACGATCAATTCGGCCATCAGGTCGGCGACCACTATTTGCAGACGACCGTCTCTCGCCTGAGAAATCAATCTCGTTCCAACGATATTCTCGCCCGCATCGGAGGAGATGAATTTGCTGTTCTCGTAACCAGTCTGAACTCCGCAGAAGAGCTTCCAGAGATTGCTCGCCGGCTTCAGACTTGTTTCGATGCTCCCTTCCGTATCGATTCGGCCGAAATTCCGGGTTCTGCCAGTATGGGTTGCGCCGTGTACCCGGACGACGCAATCACCGGGCCCGGCCTCCTGGAGTGTGCAGACGCCAGAATGTACAAGGCAAAACGACAAAAACGGCCTGAGCGGATGAGAATCTCGGTTCACACCTGATCTGATTCTCAGACGAAGGTTCCCTGACGCACATGAACAAGTGAGTTGCCGTCATATCTGTTCAGCTAGGTGAGCGAGGTCATCCAGACCTTCGATTCAATCTTTCGTTCTCGCCCTGGCCAGTGACCTGCGCTCGCAGGAGGATTGCTGGAGCCAGGAGGATTAGCCGTCGCGGCAGCATTCGATGCTCCGGGCGCGTAGTTCACTGCAGCGTCCCCGGCGGCTTCGAGGTGGGGACGCTCGACGCGATTCATGCGGGCAAAGTTCGGTACGGCCAGCATCGGCGTGCCGTCTTTCCATGTTCCCGTAATGACAACCACGCCGCCAAGGAAATCCGGACGCCACTCAGCCTTGAGAGGCGTGTTGCTCAGTGGCTGGTCCAGGCTATTCTGGTCAGCGACCTCCACGTTATAAACCAGCGGCCCGTAGCGCAGGGCAATCAGGTTGGTGTCGGCCTTGATACGTGGATCCGCCACGACTCGCTGCGGTTCCATCGGGAGCTCGAGCTCGATCACATCACCTGCCTGCCACCGGCGCGTGATCACCGCATAACCATTCTTGATATGGACAGGAACCGGATGGCCATTGACTGAAAGGTGCTTCAGCCCGCTGACCGCGGGAGTTTCGGTATAAAGCTTGCTGGTGGCCCGGTTGGGAACGCGCACGTGGACGGAAAAGGTTTTCGGTTCGTCCGGGCGAATCGTGATGGCGACGGCGCCGCTCCAGGGATAATCGGTTTTCTGGACGACCTGGACGTTGGTTCCGGCGATCTTGCCAACATTGACGCGACTGCCGATGAAGAGATTGACGTGCAGGTCCTCCGGTCCCTTGGTATAACTCCAGGTGGGAACCATCAGCAGGGTGCGAGGAATGTTGCCAACGCAGCACGGGCACACGTGCCATGGCGTTCGCGTCGTATTGACGAGTGGATTGGTGTAGCAGAAGTTCTTGCCTTCCATATCCACGGCGCCAAGCAGCGCGTTATACATGGTCTGCTCGTAGAGATCCGCATAGCGAGCGTCGTGGTACGCCAGGTTCAGCTTGTACTGGAAGAAGATCAGCCCGCAGCTGGAGCAGGACTCGCAGTAGGCTTCATTTCGCAGGGAGTAGTTAGGGCCGAATCCCTCTGAGGTTTCGCCGCTACCGATGCCGCCGGTCAGGTAGAACTTCCGGTTCACCATGTTGTCCCACAGGGAAATGACGGCGCTTTGGTAATCGGGATCGCCGGTTTCGGCGGCAATGTCGGCCATACCGGAGTAGAAATAAGTGGCCCGCACAGCATGTCCGACGGCTTCATACTGGCGCACCGGCGGCAAATGGCTTTGATCGTATTCCTGTCCGCCGCGACGCGAGTCGAGCAGGAACCGGGCGAGGACGATGTAGGAATCGCCCCGGCCATTGCCTTCCATGTCGTTAACGAACCGGCCGAAACGCACCAACGCCTGCTCCATCTCCTGATGGCCGTCGAACCAGTCTTTCTTACCCGGACCAATGTTGGCGACCCAGCAGTCCGCGAGTTTCTTGGCGGCGTCATAAAGGCGGAGGTCCTGACCGTTGGTCAGCGTGTAATGGTTGATCGCGGACTCGATAAAGTAGCCGGAGACGTAGCCTTCGTGATTGCCGCGATGGTCGGGTGACCAGCGCTCTGGCCAGCGGCGGCGGTCCGCCAGCGTGTACGCGGTCTGCAAATATCCATCCGGTTCCTGCGCTGCGAGAATGATGGGGATCCATTTCTCCAGAGTCGCCTTCATCTGTACCTGGGCGGCGATGATTTCAGCATCGCCCTGCGGGTCCACCATGAGCGCAATGCACATGGACTCGACCGTCTGATGAACCCAGGCGTTGGAGAAGACGTACCCCTTGTGGCGAGCGTGTGCCTCACCGCGCAGAGCTTTCGCTGCTTCAATAAAATTGTCGAGACCGCCTTGTCCCTGCGTCAGGTCGGTACGCTCGCACTGGGCAGCGCAGTGCGGAATCCAGTTGACGATCAGAATTTTGGCGCGCTCGTTCCAGAGCGGGCTATCAATCGCGTAGCGAGTGGTGTAGACCACGTTCAGCCGCTCTTTGGGAGGACCTGGCTCGGCCAGAACGATCAGAGTAGACGAGGCATTGTCCTTGTCTCCGACCGCGGTTAGTTTCAGGACGTATTCGCCGGGCTCAGAAAAAGTAGCCGTCGTATCTGTCGTTGTCGCGTCAGCAAAGGTGACGCGTCCTGGGCCGGATTCCTTGCTCCAGTGGACATGGTTGGAGGGGTTGGGCACGAGCCAGTCGGCTTTTCCTGAGAGATAGGTTTTGCCCTCGAGCACCACGGCCCGGTCAATGCCGGCATTCACCGCGGGAGGAAAGAGCGGAACCGGTCCGCTGCTGAAGACCTTCCACTCCAGAATGCCCGGTGAGAGCTTCCCATCGGAGGTCAGCTCAATCTTGAGCCTGGTCGTTGTTACTTGATCAAAGGTGGTGCTGTTGAATTGATTCGCCGCCCTGCCAAGGCCCTGAGGATTCGCAACCGGAACAAACTCCGATCCATTCCAATAAAGAATGCGATAGGAGGTCGGCGCTCCAACGCCTTCGCCGTCAATCCACCAGTAGAGATCCACCTTATTTGTCGTGACGGGCTTGCTCCACTCGTACTGCACCCACTGCGGATCGAGCCTCGGCCATGTTCCGAAAGAGCCGCTGCGATTGTCGCTGGATGCTTCCGGAGTCAAGCCATCGTTGAGAGCAGCGAGCTTGGTGTCTCCGGAAATGTAGAGGGATGACGCGGTGGCGACCTTGGCCAGGTTGACCGTGGTGTTCTGCGTCTCCTCTGCCCAGCCGGTGCGCGGGTGCACAGCCGAGAGCAAGGCCGCTCCGGCAGCGCCGGCAAGAAAGCTTCGCCGGTTCATCATTTCTCTTTGAGAGGCCTGAGAGGTTTCGGAGGCGGCGCCTGAGGCCGTCGGACGGCTGGTGTTATCACCTTGCGCGGTCGCGCGCGGAGCAGGGTGGCGATGCTTCATAACTTATCCTCTCGATGCCGAAAAGGCGCAGTCCAATGATTTCTTCGCGGGCTTCCTGCTATGTATGTATACGAAAATGTACTCGCGATTGTCGATCACCCTTGCGAATTTGTGAGGAAAAACCGACAGAAGCAGTGCGAATGAGTGCATTGAATACGATATTGTATACGCTATCAGGCGAGGTGGTCGATGGCTGCGAACCGTCGGGAGTTCATCGTAGGGGCGGCCACGTTGGCGGCCAGCACGTCTTTTCCTTCATTGGCTCTGGCCGTGGAGAGCGCCGAAACAGAGGCCTTCGCACAGGCTGTCCATGAAGATTCTCCGTTTCTCCTTGAGTTCGATGGAAGTGCCTTGACGAGTCTCCGTTTCGCCGGAGATGCCTTTCCAACAAACTACGTCGCGACGGGTCACAAACTCGGTCACATTGAGATCGCGTGGCGGCGTCTCAACGGACCATGGCAGGAGTTTCGCTCGGCAGAGGCCGCGGCATCCCCTGACTCCGCTGGCAGGTATCAATCGAAGGACGATCGCGGAGCCGCACTGGGTGTCGCTGTTCGCCTGGAGCCTCAGAACAATGTGCTCCGCTGGACCATTGACCTGTCCAATAACTCCTCCGATCCGATCGAAGTGGGTGACCTGGCTCTTCCATTACCAATGCATTCCAGTTTCAACGGCAAAGAACCGCCAACGGCCTCTGTCCTGAAACACAGCTTCGTCTCCGGGCACGGTTCTTTCTTGTTCTGGATGCGTTCGAACAGCGTCGGTCCGTATCTCGTCATGACGCCAGAACACAACACAGCGCTGGAATACTGGGATCATGTGGCACCTGCTAAGGGCGAGCGCCCGTCGTTTCGGGCTTATGTACACTCGGCGGCGATAGGTGAAGCCGTGCAGGCGGCAGGAGGCCGCTGGCGTCAACCCCGCACGAGCATCACGCTGGCGCCAGCTGGCAAGGTCGGGTATGCGTTTCAATTCGCCTGGGCGCCGGATTACGCAGCCGTAAGGCAGCGGTTAGTAGATGCAGGCGGGATCGATGTGGAGATTGCCCCTGGCATGACGATGCCGGCAGATCTGTTCACCTGCATCGCGATCCGGTCGCATGATCCCATCCAGAGCATCGTTGCCGAACATCCCGAGCTGACGGACATTGAACCCCTCGGCGAGAAGGATGGGCGCAGGCTCTACCGCGTCAAGTTCGAGCGGCTCGGCGAGAATCTGCTGACAGTGAACCAGGGCGCGGGCCGCACTACACGGCTGGAGTTCTTCGCCTCCGAACCTCTGGAGACCCTCATCCACAAACGTGCAGCGTTTATCACCAAGCACCAGGTCCGCGACACAAGCAAGTGGTACAACGGTCTGCTCGCGGAGTGGAATATGGACTCTCAAGTACAACTGGGACCGGATAACTACGACCGCATCAAGGGGTGGCGCATTTACGAAGTCACCTGCGACGATCCAGGCCTGAGCAAGCCTGCGTATCTTGCCAGCAAAAATGCGGAATTTCCCAACCCGGACGAAGTCGAGGCGCTCGACTACTACATCGAGCACTTTGTCTGGGGCGGCTTGCAGCGCACTACAGAGGAGAGCGATAGCTACGGCATCTACGGCATCCCGGACTGGAAGCAGAATCGCGACAGCAGCGATCCAGGAAACAAAGGTAAGCGTCACATCTGGCGGTGCTATGACTATCCCCACATTGTAGTGATGTACTTCAGTATGTACCGCATCGCCCGTGACTATCCGGGGATGAAGATGAAGCTGGATCGGGCGACTTACCTGGAACGCGCCTGCGGTACCGCACTCGGCATGTTTACCATTCCCATCCGAGTGACCAACTGGTCCGCATACGAAACTGGTTTCTACAACGAGTTGGTCATCCCGCAACTCATCGAAGAACTCGACCTGGTTGGCAAGCACGACGAAGCGGCGCAATTGCGGGCGCACTGGGAAAAGAAGGTGGCATTCTTCGTCAGCGGTGGCCCGAACCTGTTTGGATCGGAGTATGCCTTTGATTCCACAGGTTTCGAGTCAACTCAGGCCATTGCGCGTTACGCGCTCGATCATCCAGGGACACCGGGTATCACCCCGGAGGCGGCTGCGAAGTTCGCCACCACGCAGATCCGAGCGAATCTCTTTTGCCGTGGCGTCATCGAGAAGGCCTATTACTACTACGGCAGCGACTATCGCGGCGGAGCAGGCGATGCTTTTACTCTGAGCTATATGTCGCCGATGGGCGGTTGGGGTGTGCTGAATCATGCGTTGTACGATCACCGCGAGCCTGACGCTACGATCCGTCTCGGATACGCGTCCTTTCTTAGCTCATGGTCGCTGATGAATACAGGAACGCGCGCGAGCGGTTTCGGATACTGGTTCCCTGGGGAGGCCAATGACGGCGGGACGGGCGGCGGTTTCGAGCCGGCTGCCTATGGCATGACCTGGCTCGGCCAGCCTCACCACCGCGGGCCCTGGTATTACTCCTGCGAAACAGACTTGGGCTATTGTGGAGCGCTCCGGAGCGCTGCGACCATCGTCGCGGACGATCCTGTCTTTGGCCGCTTCTGTTTCGGCGGTGAGATGTCCACTCACAAGGCATCCCTGCACATCATTCCACGCGACGGTGTGCGCCGGCGCTTATACCTGCGGACTGGCGGGCACCAGATCGATGTTGAACTGACGGGCGCCCGGTTCGCCAGGGAAGAGCCCATTGAATGGTCCACCGAGCAACAGGAATTCCACTTCACGCTCGAGACCGAAACAACAACCAATGGTGAAGTGCAACTTCGGCTCGAGGGCTTGCCGACACGCGGGTACAAAGTCATCTGCGGCCAGATGACGAGCGAATTTCATCCCGGCGAAAAGAGACCTCTTCATCTCCGCGTCCCCGCCGGCGTCTTACGGGCGAAAGTGGAGATCGTTCGAAGCTAGGCGCAGACAAGGTATACCTATGTCCTTCAAATTGGTTATTGTGTGGAACCTCCTGGGATCCACGGCGCGACCACGATGCGGTCCAGATCGGGCGCATAGCCGGTTGGATTTCCGAGGCTGATCGTGTTACTCCCCGCATGCAGCTGGACCTGGAGAACGATGGGCACCGGATCGCTGAAGGTGCTGCCATTCAGATCGAGTTCCGTGGGCGTGCCGTCGTCGATGGTCATGAAATACGAGCGCGATCCGCTGGTCTGGTAGTCAATCTCCAACTGATACGTTCCGGATACTGGCACGGTGACATTCGAAAACGTAACTGAATTGCCCGCGCCTCCACCGATGTTCCCGGCCTTTCCCAGTCCGGACGAATAGTTGCTGAACTCGCCCACCACGGTGCCACTCAACGCGGCGATTTCCGCCTCATACGTCGCAGATGTGGGAACCGGAAAGTCTCCGTTGCCGGTGACGACAATGCGGTCGAGATCCGGCGGATAACTCACCGGGCTCCCGAACTGGATCGTGTTCATGCCTTTTTCCAGATGCACGGGCACGGTTGTGCCGGCTGGCAGAAAGAAGCTGCCACCCCCGCAGTTCAGCGTCTCGAAGGCTCCGCCATTCACGCTGTAGAGATAGGAGCGAAGACCCTGGGTCATGGAGTCCACCTCCATGAGATACTCGCCGGCTCGAGGCGCAAACACATTGTTAAAGGAGACAGTGTTGCCAGATCCGAGGCCGAGGCCGCCGACTTTCTCTCCGTCCGAGCATGCGGGGCATGGGGCGATCACCGCGTTGCCTCCGAGAATTGCGGAAGCGGCTTCATAACTGGTGGACGGCGACAGCGCAGGCCGGCCAACACCACGGACGTGCAGCAAGTGCGAGGCATGTCCATTGAGGAGGGTGGAGTAGACGCCGAGGGAGGGACCGAGATCGCGGTGTGTCCACAGGTCGTGCACCGCAATGGCGTTGGCAAAGCCCAGCAAACTCCAGGGAATCCGGGCATTTGTAACCGTAGCGTTCATATTAAAGATGCCTACGTACGAACTGCCGTCCGGGAGGTGGCTAACCCAGACCTCAAGGTTGCCATCGAGCACTTGTTTTGCCGGCTGGCCGCTCTGGTCGACAGCCAGAACCTCGTCATTGCCGGCGAGCTGTTTGCCGAAGGCGTCGATTTTGGTCAGGTCGCCACCGAGATAAATCGGAGCATTCGTCAGCGCCCAGAGTGACAGCGCCGATCGTTTCTCGTCGTTGCTCAGCCCATCGAGCGTGCCATCGCCGATGTCGAGCGAGTCCAGATCATTCCAACCCACGGCGGGACCGGAGGCGTTCTCCCAGCCAGGAAGGTCGCGAAAGCGCTCGTAGATGCGCGGCCAGTCAGTCAGAGTGCCGCAGCCGCCTTCGCACTCCACGTCCTGATCGATGCGGCGCGCGTTCGCATATTGCTGCCAGACGCCCAGATAGTCCTGATCGAGGGCCCAGGAAACCGTGAGCCAGATGGGGCGGCCGCTGGCGGCAATCGCTTTGGACCAGGCTGCTACATCGGCGCGGTTGTCGATGGAGAGATCGTAGCTGTCGGAACCTGGGGTGACGCCATCGAGCTTGATGAGGTCGACGCCCCAGGAGGCGAAAAGGGCGACCACGGAGTTCATGTACTCCTGCGCGCCTGGTTTCGTGAAGTCGATCTTGTAGTGATACGGCGAGGTGCCCGGAGCGCCGAATGCATTGCCGGCGGTGTAGGGAACCGCGAGGATGTCCTGAATGTGATACTGCGTGCCCAGGATCGGCGAATTCGCGGCCACCGCGGGGTACTCAACGCCTGGGATCCAGTAGATGCCGGCCTTCTGCCCGTTCTGATGAATGTGATCGATGAGGGCCTTGATGTCGGGGAAGGAGGTGCTGTTAGGAATGGGACGCCCGTTCTGATCAAAACTGCCCTGCCATCCAGAGTCGATGTTGATGGACCGATAGCCGTGACTTTGGAGGCCGGAAGCCGCCAGCGCGTCGGACTGGGCGGCGACGTTGGCCTGGGTGAGAAATCCAGAGTTGATGGTTTGCTCGCTGAAGGTGCTCCAGCCGAGGTACGGTCGCTGCCCTTCACCGTTGATCTGCGCGGTTGCGGCGGCACAGAAGGCCAGGAGGAGAGTCGCGGCAAAGGTTGCCGCGCGTCGCCTGTCTGGATGACGTCCACGGAGCTGGCGCCGGAGTTGTCCAGCGGCGCTGCAGTTGAGGGTGAGGCGGGGGATCATGGCGGGAGGCTCCTTCGGATTGGGTGGAAGTGGGCTAAAGGGTTAGTCCGGTAACGTTCACGGACTGGGGCCCTGTACGAAAATACCGGCAGCCTAAAGCCGGCCGGATTCGATTGTCAAGCGGCCAATGGTGTTCAGTTCAGGGCCTTTTATAAATGCTGGTTTAACAGGTGTTGGGCCGTTGCGTGGCCTGATGTTGGACTGCATCGGGTGGTCACACGAATGGTTACGGCGAAGCGATGAAAGCTGTTGCCAGTTTCACGTGAAAGGCGTTAACGTTAACGAGACGATTTTTGCCCCGCTTTGCGACGTCCAGCCACACCATGAATCCGCTCGCCACCGGCGCCTCTCAGCTCGTTCTTCCCGATCCGCCCGCCGGCGAAACCGGGCCTGTGAAAGCCTGGCAAGAGCCGGTGGTCATGAAAACCTGGCTGCCGGCCGCGGCCGATCCCAATCCTCTTTTCCTGGAGAAGCGCGTTTACCAGGGAAGCAGCGGCAAGGTGTATCCGCTGCCCGTGATCGATCGGATTGCGACAGAGCCGTGCGAGCACCCCTGGCAGGCGGTGCATCTGGAAAATGAGTATTTGCGGGTGATGATTCTGCCGGAGATCGGCGGCCGCATCCACGTGGGCTACGACAAGATCAACGGCTACGACTTCTTCTACCGCCAGAACGTGATCAAGCCGGCGCTCGTAGGCCTGGCCGGTCCGTGGATCTCGGGCGGCGTTGAATTCAACTGGCCGCAGCATCACCGCCCTGCCACGTTTCTGCCCGTCGATGTCACGATCGAGCGCGAGGAGGATGGCTCCGTAATCGCGTGGTGCAGCGATCACGACCCACTCTCACGGATGAAGGGCATGCACGGCGTTTGTCTGCGGCCGGGATGCGCCTTCATCGAGCTTCGCGTCCGGCTGTACAACCGCACCTGGGATACGCAGACGTTTCTGTGGTGGGCAAACGCGGCGGCGCTGGTTCACGAACACTATCAGTCCTTCTTCCCCCACGATGTGCATTACGTCGCCGACCATGCGAGGCGCGCCATCACGGAGTTTCCGTGCAGCCAGGGCACGTACTACGGCATCCCGTACGGTGAACGCGCGATCCACGGCGTTCCTGCTGACGAGATGCCCGGCAACTTCGTGCCCGACGGCTCTTACCCGGCGAACGACCTGAGCTGGTATGCCAACATTCCTGTTCCGACCAGCTATATGATCGTCAACTCGCGCGAGGATTTTTTTGGCGGCTATGATCACGCGGCTCGGGCGGGGATGGTGCATGTGGCGGATCACCATATCGCTCCCGGGAAGAAGCAGTGGACGTGGGGCAACCACGAATTCGGATACGCGTGGGACCGCAGCCTGACGGAGAGCGACGGGCCGTACATCGAGCTGATGGCCGGCGTCTATACCGACAATCAGCCAGACTTCTCCTTCCTGGCTCCCGGGGAGACAAAAACCTTCAGCCAGTTCTGGTATCCGATTCGCGAGATCGGGGTGCCTGACATCGCCAGCGTGCACGCGGCGTTGCGCGTCCGCTGTGAGAACGGCGAGGCGCAGCTTCACCTGCTCGTCACCCGCGTTTTGCCTTTGGCGATGGTGCGTATTCGTGCCGCGGGTCGGGAGCCCGTTGTTTGGAGTGGCACTCTGCAGCCGGAGCGCGCCGCCATGATCACGTTAGCGCTTCCACCTGGGGACGAGCCCTGGGTGCTGGAACTGGAGTCGGACGGCGAGGTTCTGCTGCGCTATGCGCCGGGTGAGCTTCAGCCTGCGATGGAGCCGGTGGTGGCGACGGAACCTCCTGCTCCTGAGGAAATTGCAACTGTCGATGAGCTTTATTTGACCGGCCTTCACCTGGAGCAATATCGTCATGCTACCCGCTCACCGGAGCCGTACTGGAACGAGGCGGTGCGGCGGGATCCGGGCGACAGCCGCGCCAACAGCGCCCTGGGACGACTCCACCTGCGGCGCGGCGAATTCAGGCAGGCGGAAAGCAGTTTTCGCACCGCGGTCACGCGGCTCACGGCGCGTAATCCCAATCCGTATGACAGCGAGCCCTGCTACAACCTTGGCATCGCCCTGCTGTTTCAGGATCACATCGACGAAGCTTATGACGCCTTCTCCAAGGCGACATGGTCGGCAGCGTGGCGCGGGCCGGGCCATCATCGTCTGGCGGAGATCGACATGCGTAAAGGACGCTTCGCCACTGCCATGGATCATCTCGATCGTTCGCTGCGTGCCGATGCTGACAACACGAATGCGCGCAATCTTCGCGTCGCGGTTCTGCGCCGACTCGGCCGGCCTGCCGAAGCGGAAGCCGAACTCGACACCGTTCTCGCCCTCGATCCTCTCGATGCCTGGAGCCGTTTCCAGAAGACCGGAGTGGCGCCCGCCGACACCGGAAAAAGGCTGGATGTGGCCTTCGATTGCATCCGCGCTGGTTTGATCGACGATGGAGAGCAAGTCCTCGCCCGGGGCGTCGGAGCAATGGAGTTGTACGTGCGCGCCTTTATTGCGCATTCGCGCGACGATGCGGATTGGAGCGCCGCACTCTACGCTCAGGCCGCGGGTGCCGATCCAACCTACGTCTTCCCGAGCCGGTTGGAGGAGATGAAGATACTCGACGCAGCGGTAGCCGCTCGTCCCGCGGACGCGCACGCTCCTTATTACCTCGGCAACTTTCTTTACGATCGCCGCCGGCATCGCGATGCGATCGTGCAATGGGAAAGAGCTGCTGCACTGGACCCCAACTTCGCCACTGCCTGGCGCAATCTCGGCATCGCCTTCTACAACGTGGAGCACGACGCGCAGAAATCACGCGAGGCATTTCGGCGCGCGCGCACGGCTGCGCCGCGGGACGCCCGCATCCTGTATGAAGAAGACCAGCTGCGCAAGCGGCTCGGTGACGATCCGGGGGAACGACTGGCAGTCCTTGAAGCTCACTCTGCCCTGGTCGCTCGGCGCGACGATTTATCGGTCGAGCTTGTCGCGCTCTACAACCATGTGGGACGGCCGGCGGATGCTCTGGCGCTGCTGGGTTCGCGGCAATTCCAGCCATGGGAGGGCGGGGAAGGCCTCGTCCTGGGGGAATATGTTCGCGCGCAACTGCTGCTGGGCCGCACGCCTCTGGCAACGGGGGAGGTTCACCACGCCCTCGAGTGCTTCGAGGCTGCTAACCATCCGCCGCAATCGCTCAACGAAGCGCGACATCTGCTGGCCAACAACAGCAACATCGAGTTCTGGCTGGGCGAAGCATGGGCCGCCGCGGGTGAGACGGGCCGCGCTGTGCAACACTGGCAGCGCGCCGAACGCCAGCGTGGCGACTTCCAACAGATGCAGGTGCAGACTTATTCGGAAATGACGTACTGGAGTGCTATGGCTCTGCGCCGTCTCGGGCGGAACGACGAAGCTAACGCGCTTTTCGCTGCAATCCTCGCTTACGCAGAAGTGCTGGAGAAGAAAACACCGAAGATGGACTACTTTGCAACTTCACTGCCGACGATGCTCCTCTTCGATGAAGATATGGAAAGGCGCCAGCACATCACCGCAACCTTTTTGCGCGCCCAGGCGCTGCTGGGACTGGGCCGTCTTGCTGCAGCGCAGGCTGCACTCGACGAGGTGCTCCGCCTTGATCGATCCCACGCAGCGGCACGTGATCTGCTCGCGAGCGACGGGCTCGAAATGGAAAGCCACTGACCGTGCATGGCACGCCCGTTGTTCGCGGAACCACGACGCATCCGGCGCCCTCCACCCTTTACGTGTGGGGTATCGCTTTGGTGGCCGCGCTCGGCGGCTTGCTCTTCGGCTACGACTGGGTGGTTATTGGCGGCGCGCGGCAGTTCTTCGAAATTTACTTTCATCTGCACAGCGCTTCGGCTGTGGGATGGGCCAACAGCTGCGCGCTGGTTGGCTGCTTTGCGGGCTCGCTTGTCGCCGGAGCCTTTGCGGATCGATACGGACGCAAGCCAGTGCTGCTCGCTTCGGCGATTCTCTTCGCGGTCTCTTCGGTCCTCACTGGCTGGGCGCCCAACTTCGCGGCATTCATCGCGTGGCGTATCGCAGGGGGCGTAGCCATCGGACTGAGCTCCAACATCTCCCCGCTCTACATTGCAGAAGTTAGCCCGGCTGCGCATCGCGGACGCCTTGTGAGCCTGAACCAATTCGCCGTGGTGATTGGCATTCTTCTCGCGCAGATCATGAACTGGCTCATCGCGGCGCCGGTGCCCGATCGCTTGTCGCCCGCAGCGGCGCTGGCCTCGTGGAACGTGCAGTTCGGGTGGCGCTGGATGTTCACGGTGGTCGCCGTTCCCGCCGTAATTTTTCTGGTCAGTTCACTGGCCATCCCGGAAAGCCCGCGCTGGCTGCTCATCCGTAATCGCGAAGAAGAAGCGATCAAAGTGCTCCGCCGGGTAACGGGCACAGCGGAGGATGCAACCCGTGAGGCCGCGTCCGTCGTGGCGGCACTCCGCAATGAGGACGGCAACGCTTCCGGCTGGAGGGGTCTTCTGCAACCTGGCGTACGCCGCGTGCTGTTGGTTGGAGTGGTGCTCGCGGTGCTCCAGCAGTGGAGCGGCATCAACATTCTCTTCAACTATGCCGAGGAGGTCTATCGCGCGGCGGGCCTCGGCGCCAGCCAGATCCTGCTGGACATCGTGATCACGGGCGCCATCAATCTGATTTTCACTCTGGTGGCGATGGCCTTCGTCGATCGAGTGGGGCGCCGGCCGCTCATGCTCATCGGCTGCTGCGGCATCGCGGTCTCGCACTTGCTCGCCGGACTCGCGTACCACACGGGGTGGCGGGGGATACCCGTGCTGGTGCTGACTCTCTGCGCCATCGCCTGTTACGCCATGACCCTCGCGCCCCTCACCTGGGTGCTGATCGCGGAAATTTTCCCCAATCGCCTGCGCTCAGCCGGCGTTTCGACGGCCGTGTCGGCTCTCTGGATTTCTTCCTTCGCGCTCACTTATTCCTTTCCGTTCATCAATCGCGCGGTGGGCAGCGCCGGCGCCTTCTTCACCTATGGAGCCATTTGTAGCGCAGGCGCAGTCTTCGTGTACTTCTTTGTGCCTGAGACCAAAGGGCGGACGCTGGAAGAAATCGAAGCGCAGACGACCCATGCGGGGCAGGGCTGATCTAACAAGGCTCTTTGCGGTTCGCTTAGTTAGTGCGCTTCTCGGTCGAGTGTAAAGAAAGCCGCCTGAAAGTCGCCGCGCAGTGAGACGGCAACGCCGTGGTGCATCCAGTAATCGCCGCTGGCCCGCTCGACGGAACCATCGGCAAGCTGGCCAGCCTGGAGATGGAGGCTGTAAGTCGCATCCGGTTCCAGCCCGCGGAGATACAGCTGCGGAAACGGCTGACCTTCCTGGCTGGAATGCAGGAAAGCAAAGACGACCGCCGCATGGCCATCGCGCGCGACGGACTCGGTGGCCGCATACTCGCTCGCCACCGGCGACGTGAGCCGATAGAGCGCGCCCTGCTGTACTGTCTCGCGCACCGCCTTATATTCAGCAACCAGCTTCTTCGCAGTTGCGAAATCATCTGGCGTCCACTTGTTAAGGTTGGCCCCAATGCCGAGGCTGCCCTGCATCGCGGACAAGAAGCGATACTCGAGCGATGTCGAGCGGTTGTTCATCCAGTTGGGCGAATCGGTGACCCACGCCATCATCAACCCCGGCGCGTAAGCGTACGTGAAGCCATTCTGGATACTGAGGCGATCGAAGGGATCGGTGTTGTCCGAGGGCCAGACTTCATCCACAAAATGCAGGATGCCGAGATCGACGCGTGCGCCGCCGCCGGAACACGACTCGATCTCCACGTGAGGATGCTTCTGCCGCAGTTCGCTGAGAATGCCGTAGAGGTTTTCGACATATTTGACGTAAACCTCCTTCTGCTCGTCGAGCGGCGCCGCAGGCCAGCCCGGCTCGGACCAGTTGCGGTTGTAATCCCACTTGAGAAATGCAATGTCGTTTTCGGTGAGGAGCTTGTCGAGGAAACCGTAGACATAGGCGCGAACATCGGGTCGCGCCAGGTTGAGCACGAGCTGATTGCGACCTTCTGTGCGCGGGCGGCCAGCGAAGTTCAGCACCCAATCGGGATGCTTCCGGTAGAGTTCGCTGTCAGGATTGACCATCTCCGGCTCAACCCACAGGCCGAAGTCCATGCCGAGAGCATGCACCTTGTCGATGAGCGGCTTCAGTCCGTGCGGAAACTTCTGCGGATTGACGTACCAGTCTCCGAGACCGGCATGATCGTCTTTGCGCTCGCCGAACCAGCCGTCGTCCATGACGAAGCGCTCGACGCCGAGGCTTGCGGCTTTTTCGGCCAGCGTTTCCTGGCCGGCTTCGCCGACGTTAAAGCCCGTCGCCTCCCAGGAGTTGTACAGCACAGGGCGCAAGCGATGCGGCTGCGGGACCGTCGTGTCCATCTCGAGGCGATGCAGCAAACGCGATGCACCTCCGATGCCGGTGGCCGAATAGCCGCCATAGA
The DNA here is from genome assembly GCA_963705765.1 of uncultured Acidobacteriaceae bacterium. GTDB lineage: Bacteria > Acidobacteriota > Terriglobia > Terriglobales > Acidobacteriaceae > Palsa-343. Next base: position 87,174 of record CAVPKU010000031.1, read on the forward strand.
ATTTCGGCGTCTCCAGCGAGTCTCCTGGTGCGAGGTGGTAAGCGAAGTCGAAGGGAGTATAGCCTCCGGTCACGCGCACGCGGTGCTGCCAGTCCTGTTCGATATTGATCTGCCAGGAGCCGCTCCAGCCGAGCGCGCCAAACCATACGTTGCCCGTGTCCTGATCGGGTTCGTTGCCGCGTTCAATGGCGAACCACGGATTGACCTCGTCGCCGGTGGAGCCGCGCCGGCTCTCGAGGACTACCTTGCCGGGATGGAGCGGACCCTGCTGCAGATTCCACTCGCCTGCCCAGCGCCCGGTGAGATAGCGGAGCTGATAGTCGCTGCTCGCGGGCAGATTCCATGTCGCCGCGAATGCCTGCTCGACGGTCAGCGGATTGCTGGTGTGGTTTTCAATGCGCGCGGACCGTGCCAGGATTCCCGTCGCAGGGTCAATCTGATACTCCAGAGTCACAGCCACGTCACGGCTGATGTCTTTCATCGTGATCGACAGCTGGTTGTTCTGAATCGAGTGCGAGACGTAACGCAGCACCAGATCGCGATTGCCGTCGGGAAAGGTGATCTTCACGTCGGGTACGATCACCAGGCCTCGGCCCCATCCCACAAATTCCTGCGCCGTCGCGTTCACTGGCAGATCGAACGACGAGTTTCCATTGGCGATCTGCGCCGACGGAATCGGATCGGCCGGGTTCAGCCGCTTGCCCCAGTAGAGCGACTGCAGTTCGCCGTCCTTATTGACACCCAGAATGTACGAGACGTCTGCCGCTTCCAGACGGAAGGTTTGCGCGGCCTGGTCGTAGCGAATGGCAGCAGTGCGCTGCGCTGTCGCTGGCCACGACACGGAAGTGGTGAGAGCACAGACAGCGGCCGTTAGCCAGCAACGGAAGCGAGGGCTGAGCCCATGGGTGCGATTGCCGCGACATGATTGTGTCATCCGTTTTCTCGTATACAGGATTCCTGAACCCATGAGACTTCCTGCCTTCGGAAGATCGCCGACTCGATACGCACTCGTTCGCCCGTCGGTAAATGCACTTTTGCAGTTTTGCGTCCGTAGCGCACAGTCACGTCCGTCGTGCGATCTGCGGTGAGCACTGCGGAGGTCAACGTGCCATTGTGCCACCGGATCGAAACAGTGATGCCACCGCGCGCTCTGAGTCCTCGCACGGATCCCGCGGGCCAGGTGCGCGGCAGTGCTGGGAGAAGGTGCAGCACGTCTCCCTGCGACTGGAGAAGCATCTCGGCCAGGCCCGCGGCCCCACCGGTATTGCCGTCGAGCGCGAAGATGTTGCTCTCAGCACCGGCCACTCCGGCGCGGGAGTAGGTTAGCAGCGAATCGTCGGCAGCGTGCGCGATGAGTCCCACCAGGTGATGGTAGGCTGCATCGCCATCGAGAAGGCGCGCAAAGTAGTTCACGAGGTTGGCGCGGCTCCATTCCGTGTCTTCCCAGTTCGGCTGGTGAATGCGCCGCTCGATTGTCACTCGCGCGGCAGCCGCAAGGGCCGGCGTTTCCTGGGGTGAGATTTGACTCTCGGGGTAGAGTGCAATCAGATGCGAGGTGTGGCGATGGTTCGGTTCCGCTTCATCGAAGTCTTCGAGCCACTCCTGCAGTTGCCCATGCCTGCCGATTTGCAGCGGTGGCAGCCGATCGCGCGCGGCGGCCATACGCGACCGCAACTCCGGATCGGTCCCCAGAATCTGGGACGCCGCCATGCAGGCCGACAGCAGCGCATAGACCAGCACACGATCACACGTGGGCCCCATGGAGTCCGAACAAGGCTTGCCACTATCTGGCGCCACAAACCAGTTCTCCGGCGAAGTCGATGGCCCGGTCACCAGCCACTTCTTCTCGGGATGCTCCACCATATATTGAAGGAAGAAGAGCGCAGCCTCGCGCAGTACTGGCCAGGCCTTGTGGCGCAGATAGCCCTGGTCGTGAGTAAACCGGAAGTGGTCCCACATCTGCAGCGCGATCCATACACCGCCGGTGACAAAGATGCCCCAGCCGAGGCCCCATCCTGGCGCGGTAAAGCCCCAGGGATTGGTAACAACGTGAGTGACCCATCCCGGTGCGCCATACATTTGCTGTGCAGTCGGCGCTCCGCTCGTCCGCAAACCGTCGACCAGCGTTGCCAGGGGTGCATGGCATTCGCTCAGGTTGCCAGTTTCACAGATCCAGTAGTTTTGCTCGGTATTGATGTCGAGATGAAAATCGTCGGTCCATCCCATGGCTGCGGCGAGGCCATCGTTCCAGATTCCCTGGAGCGCGAGCGGCAACGGCGAGTCTTCGCGCGAGCCGGCGATGGTCAGGTAGCGTCCGTACTGGAAGAACAGCGCGCACAGTTCAGGGTCGTCGGCGCCGTCGGCAAGACGTCTTCTGCGTTCGTCGAGGGGAAGGGAAGCGGCCTCAGGATTTTTACTCAGGTCGAGCGATACGCGGCGAAACAAGGCAGCATGGTCCCGCACATGGGCTGTCCGTACTAAGGACCAGGGCAGGGAACTGGCGTTCGTCAGAGTTTGCCTGCATCGGTTCTCCGGATTGGCGCCGCGAAAGTCGGTAGCAACGGCAATCAGCAACGTCACGGAATTTGCCGCGTCGATTGTGATTCGCCCATCCTCGGCCTGGACCGTTCCTCCGTCCACGATCGCACGCACACCGCTGACAAAGCTCACTCCATGTTGGCCGTCGGAATGCACGCGCTCCCACGCATGGCCGCGCAGTAGTAGATCGGGGCCCTCGGTGCTGATGTCGCCCGGCAAATGCGGATCCGAGAACGTGACGGTGCAGGAAAGGCCCGCAGGCTTGTCGCATTCCAGTCGGACGGCGATCAGACCGTGGGGGTGGGATGCGAGCACCTCGCGACGAAACCGTACGCCCCCGCTCGTGAAGGCAACCCGCGCCACACCTTCTGCCATATCGAGTGAGCGTCGATACAGCACCGGGGACGCCGGCAGAAGCGTTTCTATTTCGAGAAAGCCGAGCGGTAGCGCAGTCCCAAACTGATCGGATCGCCCGAGCAGATACTTGCCGCAAAGCTCTTCGGCTTCGGTGTACTTCCCGGCGAAGAGCAACTCCCGGATGGCCGGAAGATGTTCACGCGCTGCCGGATTCACGTTCAGGGTGCTCGGCGCACCGGACCACAGCGTGCTCTCGCTGAGATGGAGCCGCTCCTTCGCCGCGCCACCGAAGACCATTGCGCCGAGGCGGCCGTTGCCGATGGGCAGCGCCTGCAGCCAGCGTTCGGCAGGCTTGTCGTACCACATGGGCACTTCTGCTGGCGCGGGCTCAGCCACGGAGCCGCGCGGCAGAGCTGCGGTGGCCATGCTGCCGAGGAGAAAGGCGCGGCGGGTGGCTCTCAAGCTGGATCCTTCTGCGAAGACACGGAATCGCGAAGCGCGGAGCAGGCGCGGGAGCTGGAAATTCCCGTGATGTGTACGTTAACGTTCATCACACTACAGTCCTCATTATGGCGCTGTCAAAATCGCTCCTGCTGCCCCGGGCATGTGCGACACTGATCTCCGACAAACCACGCACGAGTGATGAAGACGACCAACAGGAACGGCAAAGCCGCGGGCATCCGTGACATCGCGAAGGCGCTCGGCACCTCGATCGGCACTGTCGACCGCGCACTGCATGGGCGCAGCGGGGTCAGTGAGCGCACCAAAGCGCGCGTGCTGCGGATGGCGGAGCAACTCGGCTATAAGCCCAACATCGCCGCCCGCTCGCTGAAACTCAACCGCAGCCTGCGCATCGCCGCGGTTCTGCCCCGCGAAATCGCCGCCTTCTTCGATCCGCTGCGCGCCGGCATCCGCGCTGCGGCCGATGAAACGGTCGGCACTCAGCTGACCCTGGACTTCATCGACTATCCGCGACTGGGCTCCGGCGATCGCGCTGCGCTGGAAAGCGCCGGCGCCAAACGCTACGACGGCATTCTTTTCGTTCCCTTTCGCCCGCGCGATCTGGCTGACGTGATGCGGCGGATCGAGGGCCAGGGCATTCCGATGTTTTGCCTGGCCAGCGACGCGCCAGACAGCGGTCGCATTGGGTGCGTGACCGTGGACGCCTATACCAGCGGTGCGCTCGCTGCGGAACTGCTCTCCCACAAGCTGCAGGTGCCTTCGCGCGTCGCCACTATCACCGGGGAACTGGCAACATTCGATCACGCAGAGAAGCTGCGTGGGTTTGCATCGACCCTCGCCATGCTCGCTCCGCATCTCACGTTGCTGCCTGTGGTGGAATCCCATGAGAGGCCCGAAGATGCTTATCGGCAGACGGTGGTTCTGCTGCGCAGCAAACTGCGCCCCGACGCGATTTACATCAGCACCGCGAACAGCCTGCCCGTGTTGCGCGCCCTCGAAGAAAACAAGCTGCTCGGCCGGGTGCAGGTGATCACGACCGATTTGTTTCATGAGCTGGTGCCGCTGCTGGAGTCCGGCAAGGTACTGGCGACGCTCTATCAGCGGCCGGAAGCCCAGGGCAAACTGGCGTTTGAGAGCCTGATCGCACACCTGATGAATAGGGAGAAGCCGGTCAGGATGCACCGCTTCGCTCCCCACATTATCCTGCGCAGCAATCTCTCGCTCTTCGTAAACCGGCTGACTCCGACAACGGCGATCGCAGCTCGCTAACGGCATAGCCTACGCCGCCGGCACAAAGCGGATGGCGCAGCCGCCGCCGCTGACCAGATGCAGGGTGAGCGTCTCTCCGCCGCGCACCGTCTGGCGGCGGATGGCAATGTGTTTTGGATGGTCCGCCGCATCGGGCGTATCTTCGTAAATTTCCGCGGTGTATTTCCCATTGCCGAGAAAGTCGAGAGGCACGCGCAGATCGCGGGCGCTCCAGTTGGTGATACTGCCCAGGTACCAGTCGTGGCCAAGGCGGCGGGCGATCGTGACAAATTCACCAGGCTCTCCGTTGAGTGAGCGGGTCGCGTCCCATGAGGTCGGGACGTCGCGGATGAACTGAAAGCCAGGCTGACTGGCATAGGCTGCAGGCGCATCGGAGACCATGGCCAGCGGTGCGTCAAAGACCACATACAGCGCCAACTGCTGCGCGCGCGTGCCCATCACCATAGGACTCTTGTCCCGCGCCACGAATTCTTCCCGCGTCACATTGTCGAAACCGCCCGGCGTGTAGTCCATGGGGCCGCTCAGCATGCGGGTGAAAGGAAAAGTGGTGCGGTTGACGGGACCATCACGCCGCCCCGCTTTATTGTTCTCCAGACCCAGCACCGCTTCGTAATCAAGAACGTTGGGATAAGTGCGCTGGATGCCCCACGGCTGGGTGGCGCCGTGAAAGTCCACCATCAGATGATGCTCGGCCGCGAGCTTCGCCACCGCGTAGTACCAGCGAATGCCTTCCTGATCGTTGCGGAGAATGAAGTCGATCTTGACTCCGGCCACGCCCCACTTCTCATAGAGCGGAAACGCTTCCTGCATCTGCGCTGCTACCGCTTTCGAGTACAGCCAGATCCACACCCTCACGTTCTTCTTCGCCGCGTAGCGCACCAACTCCGGCACATCGACATTGCCGCGCATCTTCGTGATGTCGTTGCCGGACCATCCGGCGTCGAGCATCATGTATGGGAATCCCGAGGCAGCGGCGAAATCGACGTAGTATTCCATGTTCGCGGTCGTGTACGCCGACTTGCCATCGGGACCGAGGTCGCCATCCCACCAGTTCCATGACGCTTTTCCGGGACGAATCCAGGTGGTGTCAGCAACGCGATTGGGCGGGTTGAGATCAGTGATAAGGTTCGATTCAATCAACTGGCCCGGCGTGTCGCCCAGGAAGATCACCCGCCACGCGCTGTCATGGGGAAGGGGCGCATCCACAGCGGGTCCCTGGCCTTCCAGCGGCGGCGAAATCTTCGTGACGATGGAGTGGCCGGTCCAGTTGCCCGTGGGATTCTCAAGGTACATCGCAGCATTGCCCTCGAGATCGGCTTCGCCAACCGCCGCCCAGGCTACACCGGGCATGTGCAGGAGCATCGGTGCGCCGTTCAGAATGTAGCTCGATACGCCGCCCTGATTGCTGAGCGCGCTGAGAACCTGAGGCACATATTCGCTCTCGTAGCCACTCTGGTAATTGGGCAACCGCAACGCCCACGCGTCGGCGTCCATCACGGGACGAAACTCCGTATCTTCCTGCGTCAGCTGATACCGCGAGAGCGATGCCTGCTGCGGCACATGATAGCGAAACGCCACGCCGCCGTTGTAGAGGCGCGCCTCGACATCGAATGTGCGCCCGGGCGTTGCCGCTTCCGCCACATGGATGACCAGGCCGTTCCACGGGTCGTAAACGGCAGAGGTCTTTCCGGCAACCAATCGATAGTCGTCGACGCCGGACCCAGGTGTCGTTCCCGTGACGTGAACCGTTGCTCCGAGAGGCGGCTGGTTCGCAAGTTCCAGGCGTAGCGCAGAATCCTCAAAGGCGAGCTTCCCGTGAAACTCCACGGAATAGACCAGCTGGCCATCCGCTCCCGCCGCGGCATTTGTTGCCGGCTTTACTGCGAAGCGCAGGCTGATCTGGTGATCGGGCGAAGTGACTTCGAGCGTGTTGGTCTGCGCATGGCTGCGCGCCGCGCCAGTCAAGATCAAAGCAGAAACAAGAATCCATACAGCAGACCTGCATCGCAACATCGATTCTCCTCAACAGTGGGAACTCGGAGTTTTTGTGGCCCGGGATGCTCGCGAAATTGGCTTGCATAACGAAACGGCTTCCCGCGAAGAGAAGCCGCTTCTCATTTGAGACTCTCATCCACGTTAGAAAATGTACTTCAGCGCGAGTTGGAAGAACCGCGCATCCGGTGTGTTGTTCTGGAAAAATTTCGGGCCCGAGATCAGGCCTCCATTCGCGTTCATCGATCCGCTCGGCGTGCCCATCGTTGGATGGTTCAATACGTTGAAGGCATCCGCCCGGAACTGCAGGTTTTGCTCGTGCCAGGTAGGGAAGCTCTTGAACAGCGACATATTCACCTGGTAGTAGCCGGGCCCGTAGATGTTGTTCTGCGGACTACCGAGCAAAGCGATTGCTGTGGCGCGATCCGTCACCGGCGCCTGGAAGAGGACAGGCACACCGTCCGGATTCACCGATCCCACCGGATGCGTGGCGTCGGAGATTGTTTCGCCCGGCAGGGGATTGCGAAATGCGCAGGGGTTGAAGTAATTCAGCTTGGTCCTGACCTGGGTGGGGCAGGAAGTGAGGCTGGGATTGGTTGCGTCGGGCATGCCCCCGGCATGGAATGGATCCTGGACCGGATAGGCGCGCGCACTGCCGCCGGAGGCAGTGCTGATATTGGGGCTCACCGAGAAGGGCGTGCCTGTTTGCGCGGCATAGGTGAGGCTCGAGGACCAGCCACCCGCCAGCTCGTTGACCCATCGCGAAGACGTGCTCAGAAATTCGCGGCCTCGGCCAAAGGGCAGCTCATAGTTGCCGTTGAGGGTGAAGCGGTTGCGAATATCGAAGACCGAATTGGTGAACTCATCGATGTAGGGAATGAGAGCCGGTTGGCGATCGCCGATAGCGGTGAACAAGCCGCCCGCGTCGCTGGCATCATCGAGGGCATGCGACCACGTATATGTGGCGAGGAACGAGAGCCCGTGCGAGTAGCGTTTCTCGAGCTTCGCCTGCAGGCTGTTGTAGGTGCTGACGCCGCCAAAATGAATCTGACCGACACCGCCGAGATCTGGAAAGGGATTAAACGGATTGGTGTTGGTGCCTGGCCGCCACAGCCCCGGCGCGGTGTTGGGCGCTCCATACAGTTCCATGTGGCGAGTAAGATTCCCGACATAAGTCAGTGTCGCAGCGAAGTTGGGACTCATCTGCTGCTCTAATCCCAGGCTATATGTCATGGTGTAGGGCGGCTTGATTTGCGGGTCGATGGAGTGGAAGCCAGGCTGTGAGATAAATGTCTGCAACTGTCCGCCGTTGGTCGCCGGCAGCAAGCCAGCCTGGAGCGAGATGCCCTGCGCCGCCAGTGAAGGGCAATTGCCCGTAACGCAGGTTGGAGAGTAGAAGCTCGCGTTGTTCGACCAGGGAAAATTGGCGCCGAGGTTGCCGTTACCTTCGGACTGCAGCCCACCGTAAAAGGTTCCAAAGCCCGCACGGACGACAGTGTCGGGCCGTGGCGTAAAAGCGATGCCTACGCGCGGCGCGAAGTCCGTCTTCTGTGATGTCACGAGTCGATCGTTGCTGACGAACTGCACGCTGACATTGTCCTTGGCCAGTGCATTCAGGAACGGTGCGCCGAGGACGATCTTGCGCTGGCTTTCGGGGAACTGCACCACGCCGGAGCCGGTCCCGATGCCCAGCGAACCGTTGGTGATGAAGTTAGCCTGCCGCCCGCTGTTCTCCTTATAAGGCTGGAAGTAGTCGTAGCGGACGCCGAGATTCAGGGTGAGCTTCGGCGTGACCCTCCAGTCGTCCTGCACGTAGCCGGCCTGGTACCACTGTGCGTCGTTGACATTCGGCGACACCGAAATCGTCGCGTAATTCTCCTGATCCACCAGCATGTCGGCCACCGCGTTTCCGGTGTTGGCCACGCCCACGAGTCCTGTGAAATGGCCGTCCCAGTGGTACTGGCCGAGGTCCGCGGGAGCATAAATGTAATAGAACCGGATCGCCTGGAAGGACACGCCGAATTTGAGGGAGTGGTTGCCCCAGATTTTCGAGACGTTGTCCAGAATCTGATAGACGTTCTGCGATTCGCGGCTAATGCCGACCGAACCCCACTGCTGGATGGTTCCGTTGACGTAGCCGAGCGGCAATCCGAACTGTCCCGGCTTCAGATCGGAAGGTTGTGGCCCGAGCCCCAGCGAACTGTTGAGCGTGGGATTATAGGCATTCGGCTGCTGGAAGTTGAAGACGCCCCAGTTGTATCCGAACCGGAATTCATTGGTCAGCGAAGACGTAAAGATATGCGTCTCGCTGCCCATGAAGTTCATGGCCAGGTTGGTATCGTTCTGCCCGCCGTAGCCGCTGCCGTCCAGGATCTGCCCAGAGGCAGACCATTTGTCTTAGCCTCGTGCAGATAGCTGTAGCGCACGTAGCTCTGGTCCTTTGCGCTCGGATTCCAGTCCAGGCGCTGATCCCACTGGACGGTGTTGTCGCTGTTCCCCACATTTACGAGGTAATTGTTATAGAGTTTGCCGCCGTTAGTATTCGGCGAAGGATAGAGGTTGAGAATCTTCTGGGCGAGCGTGTTGATTTGCGCAGCGCAAAACACGTTCTGTTGACCATTACAAACCAGAGGCTGCGCCGGATCGGCGGAGTTCGGTTCGTAGAGTTGGGTCGGCGCGCCCACTCCGGTGAGGCTGCCATTCAGTAACTCAGAGAAATTGCCCTGCCGCTCCAGCGCCGTGGGCACGCTGATCGGTGTCGGGTTGCTGATGGAAATCCGGTTGGCCTCGATATCGCCGAAGTAGAACAGGCGGTTCTTCCAGATGGGGAAGCCGAGCGTGCCGCCGAACTGGTTCTCGTGATACGGAGGAGCAACAGCGTTCGGGCCCGCATTCCAGTTGATCGCATCGAGATTGGTGTTGCGGAAGTATTCCCAAACGTCGCCATGGATCTGGTTGGTGCCGGATTTGATGTTGGCTTGCAGCACTGCGCCGGCCGAATGTCCGAACTCCGCGCTGAAATTGCTGGTCTGCAGACTGAACTCACTGAGCGCGTCCGGCGGAGGCCGCATGATGTAGCTTGATCCGTTCAGGAAATCCACCAGGTTCGTGTTGTTGTCCACGCCGTCGAGGATGAAGTTATTTTGTTCGGCGCGCTGGCCGTTGGCCACGAAGTCTCCGCTGCCCGATCCGCGCGTGTTGCCGAAGGGAGGGGCGACGCCTGCGGTGAGCTGCGCGATGTACACCCAGTTTCGCCCGTTCAGCGGAGTGTCGTTGATGGCCCGGGTGCTGATCACCTGGCCCACCGCCGCCTGTTGCGTCTCCAGCAGAGGGGCTGCCGATGTGACCTTCACGGTCTGGGAAACCGATCCCGGCGGAAGGGAGAGGTCGACATTCAGATGCTGCTGGATGTCGAGGTGAAGGTTTTCGTGCGTGACCTGCTTAAAGCCTGGTGCGGATGCAGTGACCGTGTAGTTGCCGATCTTGAGAGGCGAGAACATGAACACACCGCCGGCGTTGGTTCTGCTCTGCAGCACAAGCCCGGTATCGACATTCGTGACACTGATCTGGGCATTGGGAATCATGGCTCCGGACGTGTCCTGCACAATGCCGGTGATGGCGCCCTGATCGGTTTGTGCCGAGACGCGGGCGGCAAACAGCAACAGGGTGGCGATCATCAGAGACAGCAGGAGAGTGGAGTGCGTAGCGTCGGATGGAATTGGCCTCAAGTGAATGCTGTTGGACATTGGTCTTTTCTCCCCTGCGCGGGTGCAGGTTTGTGGGGAAGGCTGCACGGAAGGTACCGTGTACGTTAACGACCAGACGTTAATCTGCCCTGCAAAGAGTTGTCAAGATGGCCAGGAAAAAATAACCGCTGTGCCGGGCGCCATTCTTTGCCATCATGCCCTCTCCGCTGGCCGGCCTGCCCTATTGCCCTCCCGCCCCTTGCCCGGAGGCGCACCCATCCTTTGTCATTGACAACCGATCGACCTGTTGCCGAGGATGGTCAGCGTGTGTACGTTACCGCAATGAGCCCGTCCTATGACTGCCCCACACGTTTATTCTCTTGAGAACGATCGCCTAAGCGTCACACTCGTCCCCTCGGAAGGGGGCCGAATTGCCTCGCTGCGGAGCCGTCTTACTGGACTTGAATTCCTGACCCAGTCAACCCGGACCGGGCCTTTGCCCCCACCCAGCCTCGACGCGCTTTTTCAGCACGGGGCCGCTGCCGGTATCGAAGAATGCCTCCCCACTGTCGGCTCAGGTCCTGCGCAGGGCGGTTTTGTTCCCGACCATGGCGATTTCTGGCAGCTTCCATGGCACGTGCTGGATAGCACAGCGGATCATCTCCAGGTCTCAGCGGATGGCTTCAGCCGCACCTTCCGCTTTACCAAAGACCTGACCCTGCACGACGGCACGCTCCGTGTGCGATACCGCATCAAGAATATCGGCACCGCACCGCAGTCATTCCTGTATGCCTGTCATCCGCTCTTTGCTGTCTCCCCCGGCGATCGCATTCTTCTGCCTCGCGAGGTTGGTGAACTCGTCCTCAACTACTCACGGAACCATCGGACCGGAGAGCGCGGATCGATCGTTCCGTGGCCGGTCACAGCCTCGGGCATCCGCCTTGACGTGACCGAGGGGCCGGAAGCTGGCACTGCGGAGATGTTCTACACGTCACGCCTGAAGGGAGGACTCTGCGGAATCTGGCGCAGGGCCACCGGCGAAGTGCTGGAAGTCTCCTTCGATACAGCACACCTGCCCTATCTCGGCCTCTGGATTTGTCACGGGGGCTGGCCCGATCAGGGTGACAGCCCGCGACAATATGCGGTCGCGCTGGAGCCGACGACGGCAGCGTGCAACACACTCGCGGAAGCGCAACAGATCGGTTCGGCCGTCGAGCTTGGTATCGACGATATTTCGGAATGGCAGATCCACTTCGAGATCAAAGGCAACGGACAACTTTCGGGGCTGTTCCCGTCGCCCGATAACATTACGAACCCTATGACTCGCCGCAAAAGAGCCTGAAGGCCATGACCCCAGGGGTCACGGCGGTGGAGCGCCAGGGAACGCTCTGAAGTGAAAAACGAGCAAGGCCACTTTTTTATTCTTCATTGTTGTAATTAGATTTCAGTGGGGTGTACCATTCGGCCTCTCTTCTTCTGAGCTCATTTTTCCTCCCTGGGTCCAATACCTGTTTGAGCAAAGGAGTCAACGTGAAGCGATCGCTGCAGAAAGACACCCCTTCTGTCTCGGGTGAACCGAACGGCTTTCGAACTGGATCGGCCAGTCCGCCAGGATCACCGCCCGGACCGAAGCGCCTGCCAGCGAGAATTTGGGTGGAACTCACACTCGGACTGATGAGCGCCGGCTCGCTCGCGCTTGCTGTTGTGCTGCCCAACTGGATGGAACTGCTGTTCCGCCATGCGCCTGATGCGGGTGATGGTTCCGCAGAAAGAGTTTTCGCGCTGCTGTGGGCGGCCAACTCTGTCCTGATGTTTGGACTTGCCGGTCGCACCTGGAGAAAACACGTCGAGCTTCTCTGAGTTTTGGAATGCTGCCGAGGACAGTTGCCTCCGCGTTGCTCGAAAGGCTGGGACCGGATCCGCAATCGCTCAGAACGAGTTCACGGCTTTCTGGATCGCTGCGGCTAACTCTTCAGGATGGAAGCCGAATGGGCCGGGCTTGCTCTTGTAGAGTGCTCGTCCGCCCGGCGCGACCAGGTACAGACGGTCGGGCCAGCCTGTGTATGCAGCCTCAACGCGATTGTCGAATCCATCGACGAGTGCGGGGAACTTGATGCCGAGCTTGCGCACGCAGGCGCCGGCTACTTCAAACCGCTCGCCTTCATTTTTTGGACTCGCGAAGACAACGTGATCGTGGACGTTCGATTGCATCTCCCATACGTCGGTGGGGTGCGCCTCAAGAATATAGACCGCGTAAAACGAGACCCTATCCTTATATTTCTCAGCCAGCTTGTTCAGGGCGGGAACCTCCCGCCGAAAAGGCGGTCAGGTATAGCTCCCAAAGACCAGGACGACGGGTTTGTCGGACCACAGGGATGCCAACTGAACCGGAAGCTTCGTATCCAGTGTTTGAACTGTGAAGTCAGGTGCGGCATCCCCCGGATTCACATGCCCAAAGCGGGCGTGGGTCCACATTGTCTCGAAGGGAAAGAGGAAGTAAGCCGGCATGGGCATGTGCATCATCACGCGCCCAAACACTTCGGGTGGCTGATGCATCGCCCAATCGATAAAACCGACAAAGGCGAGCCATGCGATGACGAGGGTTCCGCAAGATCGAAGCAGCCAGCGTTTCGTTGTTGCCTTCATCGCTCTTTTTCCTGGTTACTTGGTCATCTCGTCCAGTTCAAGATACCGCTGCGGCGGCACTCCAAAAGCATCGGCCACCCGATTGAAGAACGCAAACATCGCCGTAATATACACGGCTTCGGCGATCTGCGGCTCGGTCCATCCATGGTCGCGAAGTTTCTGCACATCTTCTGGGGTAGTGCGATACGCTGCTTCGGTCACCTTGGCGACATAGTCCAGCAGCGCACGTTCCGCCGGCAACAACTCCGCCTCGTCGAGCTTACCTTCCACCAGCGCCTGCACCGTTTTTTCATCGGCTCCCTGAACCCGCAGGAAGTAGGCATGCGAGTCCAGTCAATATGGACACCGGTTGAGATACGAAACCCAGCTTGCGATGGCCTCTTTCTGCCGGCGGTTCAGGTGTCCTTCAGAGAAGTGAACCGTGTCGCCGAATTTGAGCACTTCGCGCAGAAAATCGGGCCGATGGCTGAAGCACTTCAGAATGCCGGGTAGTTTCTGTCTTCCAGACTTGCGGCGCCACTCGTCGTACACGGCGGCAACCTCGCCGGTTGCGTCCGCGTCTTCAACGATCCTGATCTTGGTTTCGGGGTCAGCCACAGTCCTGGGTCGCCTGTTTGAACTGGACTATACCATGGCGTATTCACAGGCAGGATCAACCTTTCGGATGAGGAATCTGCAGTGTGCCGCCCAGGATGGCAAGTCAGCCTAAGGCACCACTCGCTGGTCACCCTGTTTCCGAGTTATCTTCTCTCGATCAAGATATTCCAGCAGCGGAATCGCAAATTTGCGCGAGACGCCTGCCAGCAGCTTGAATTGACCAACGTCGAGGGTCTGACCACGGAATGCCTGGACCCGGCTTTTCAGATTGGTGAGAGCGTCCTGGTGGACACACAGCGAATCATCGCCCAGCCGAACCAGTTTCCTTTCGCGCAGAAGAATCGTGATGAGCTGTCGCATCTGTTCTGGATCGATGGCGAGTTCCGCCCCAAGAGTTGCGGGAGACGGCGGTGCGAGACCGGCCCGCCTATACGCGGCGTCGATAGCCTCCAGCCCTTGCTCTTCACGAGATGTTGCGGCCTGGTCGATTTCCAGTGGAAGAATATCTTCGCCAACGACGCTGACCTTCCCACTCTTCACCAGATGGTGCATGGCCCAGTCCATCACCTCAGGTCGCAGACCTATCCTGCTTTTCAGTTCTGATCGCTTGACACGAGTCCCGCCTGGCTTGAGCATCCCTTCCAGGTTCTGTTGCACAAGGCTCGATACCTCGATCAATGCCTCGTGGGTGATGAACAATCCCTCCACAAGTAAGGAGATGGTTCCACTTCGCAACATCGGCCCAAGCCGCTCATGAATCGCTTCAGCGCGAAAGCCAGTCTCCGCAGAGAGTTCACCAATCGCAATCCCCGCTGTTCCCCGGCGGGCCACGCGCAGGAAAAGCTGGGTTTCAGGAGCGGCGCGCCGCAACTGCTGTAGCCATTCCTGCGCGCGTGCCTTCTTCAATCTGTGGATCGGATGAGCATCGAGCACAACGCCACCACCGGCAGTGGTAATCGGCGATCCCTGCCGCAGAACAAACCTGTCCCCGGGCAACAGTACGATCGGCCTGCTCAATCGCAGTCGTGCGAGTCGTTGAGTGTTTGGCTCAATGCGTTGATAGTCATACAGCGAAACCGTAGCCATGCACTCCGAAGCGAACGCATGGAAGTGAACGCGGGCGCGGTGCTTCAGTGCGGTGGCAGCCGCCAGCAGGCTGATCTCCACGTCGATTGTGTCCGTCGCCCCGATGGTTGACGGGGTAACCAGCGTGTCGCCGCGCTGGATGTCGGATACTTCTACGCGGCTCAGGTTGAGTGCGACTCGCGTTGCAGCGGTTGCACGCCCCACCGAACGGCTATGCACCTGAATTCCGCGAACTCGTGCCGATCTCCGCCCCGGCTCAACCATCAGTTCCCGTCCAGCATCGACCGTGCCACTGATCAACGTACCGGTAACGACCGTTCCGAACCCTTTCATCGCAAACGAGCGATCGACGGGGAATCGCATCAGGAATTCAGAACTGCGTTTGGGCATGCGCTCCGCAAGCAAGGCCAATTCCCGTCGCAGCTCATCGATTCCGGCTCCGGTAAATGCGCTTGCCTCGACGATGGGTGCCGACGCCAGAAATGTTGTGCCGAGGAATTTCTCCACCGACGCTCGCACTTCGCTGCGCCTTGCCTCATCCGCGGCATCCATCTTGCTCAGGACAGTCAGCCCATGCTGAATGCCAAGGAGGGAGCAGATCGCCAGATGTTCTTCCGTCTGCGGCTTCACTCCTTCTTCGGCAGAGATCACCAGCATCACAGCATCGATACCACCGGCACCGGCCAGCATATTGCGAACAAAGCGCGCATGGCCTGGCACATCGATGAAGCTCGCGCGTAAGGACGAACCATCACGCGCCATCAGTTCCATCGAGGCGAACCCAAGGTCGATGGTGATGCCGCGCTTCTTTTCCTCGGGGAGTCGATCCGTGTCGACGCCGGTCAGCGCTTGTATCAGCGCAGTCTTCCCATGATCGATGTGGCCTGCCGTGCCAAGGATGATTGTTTTAGGCGTGCCGCTGAGGCCCGATTCCCCCTGGGGCGTCTCTGCGGTCATGTCAGCTTTGTCCGCGGAGCGGAGATGCATCCGGCTTCGTCAGCTTGCTCAAAGCGTCAATGATGTACGCGTCGTCCGCGAGTTCGACCGTGCGCAGATCCAGAAGGACTCGGTCATCTTCGATGCGGCCAATCACCGGTCGAACCAGCAGGCGTAGCATTCGCAACAAGGCGTCGTTATGAAGCGCCGCATGTTTGAGAGAGACTGCGAAGCTCTTCAAACGAGCTTTTGGCGTGGTGCCGCCACCCACCACGCTTTCCACCGCGATAACCTGGGTTATGAGTTCGTGGTTCTCGATGGCGTCAACCATTTGGGCGCAGCGGATCTCAAGTTCCTGCAGGGTGATCGCAAGCATCCTGAGCACCGGAATCTCTTCCGATGCTTCCCCAAGATACTGCAGCAAAGTCGCCTCGAGTGCGGCATAGTTGAGCTTGTCCGCGCGATAGGTGCGAAAGAGCGGATCCTTGCGAATGGCCTCGACGAGATGTTTGTTTCCAATGAGGATTCCGCACTGGGGTCCACCGAACAGCTTGTCACCACTTGCCGCAACAAGATCGCACCCGCTGCCGACGCTCCTTGCAATCGTTGGTTCGCCGAAGATCCCATGCGGTTCGAGCGATGCGACCAGGCCTGTTCCCTGATCCTCGAAGACTGGGATGTTCATCCGGCTTCCCAGTGCCACGAGTTCTTCAAGGGTCGGCCGCTCAACAAATCCCTCCATGCTGAAGTTGGACTGGTGGACACGGAGGATCAATGCAGTATTCGGCGAAACGGCTCGCTCGTAATCGGCAAGGTGCGTCCGGTTGGTCGTGCCCACTTCCCTGAGCAGCGCGCCGGACTCCTGCAGGATGTCGGGAATGCGAAAGCCTCCGCCAATCTCCACGAGCTCGCCGCGCGAGACGAGCACTTCTCTCCCTTTGGCCAGCGCGTGCAGCGCAAGAAAAGTGGCGGCCGCGCAGTTGTTAACCACGATTGCCCGGTGCGGTGTCCGCTCTTTGCCGGAGTCTGCAGCGCCTCCAAGCAGCGAAAGCAGCAGAGCTTCTACGTGAACATCGCGTTGGCCGCGTTCGCCGCGCTCGAGCTCGAACTCCAGATTCGAATATCCGCAAGCGATCTCGACCACGTGTTCCAGAGCCTTCCGGCTCAACGGCGCGCGTCCCAGATTAGTATGCAGCAGTACACCCGTGGCGTTGATCACGGAGCGCAGCGAATACCGAGGGAGCTGGTTCAGCGCTCTCTCGATGGATTGCGGCAATGCCAGGATCCGAATGGGCAAGGTTTCCCGGGGCTGCATTCCAGCAGCAATCTCCCAGCGAATCTCTTCCAGCGCGTTCCGGCAAGCGCGAACCACCGCATTGCGTGGATTTGTGCTCAGCAACAACTGCACAGTTTCAGTCAGCAGCAGTTCGTTGACCGAGGGCAGTTCGCAATACAGATCCTGAAATGAGAATGCGCTTCGATCTGCTCTCGCCGTCATGCCGATTGCCCTTCGCTTTCAAGTGCGTCTGCACTGTTTCCAACTATCGCAGAACAATTCCCGGCTTGCCTTCCAGAACCTGACCCATGTGCACCGCAGGAACTCCAGCTTCCTGCATTGCGCTGAGCAGGCGAGCCGCCGCTGTTTCGTTCACGCTGATCAGCAAACCGCCCGAAGTCTGTGGATCAAACATCAGGGTACAAAGTGCCTCAGGGATCGCGCTCGAAGGACTCTGCGAAACGACGCATTCGGCGTATTCACGATTCGACAGCAGCCCTCCAGGGATGGCCCCCAGCGCGATAGCGTCCAATGCTCCCTCGATGCGATGCACTTTCGCCGTCTCAATCTGCAGAAGCACCCGGCTCGCCATTGCAACTTCGCGGGCGTGCCCCATCAGCCCGAATCCGGTCACGTCGGTCATCGCATGCACACCGCTGATTTGAGAAACAATGGATGCGGCACGCTGATTGAGCGTCGTCATCGACCTTACCGCCGCTTCGATCCAGGCCCCCTCCGCCTTGCCCTGCTTGATCGCCGTTGTGATCACGCCGGTTCCAATCGGTTTAGTCAGCAGCAATATGTCGCCGGGCTGCGCCCCTGCATTGGTATAGACGCGCCTGGGATCGACCATGCCGGTAACCGCGTAGCCAAACTTCATTTCCGGATCGCGAACGCTGTGACCGCCGACCACGGTGCAGTTCGCCTCTCTCATCTTGTCGAGGCCGCCGCGCATCACTTGTCCCAGAATCTCCAGGTCGCCCTCCTGCGGATAGCAAACGATCGCAAGCGCAGTTAGCGGACGGCCCCCCATGGCATAGACGTCGCTGAGGGCATTTGCGGCAGCGATCTGGCCAAAGGTAAAAGGATCGTCGACCATCGGAGTAAAGAAATCGACAGTTTGGACCAGGGCAACGTCATCGCCAATCCGGTACACGCCTGCATCATCCGATTGATCGAATCCCACCAGAAGATTCGGATCCGCTTGCGGCGGCAGATCGTCGAGAACGGCTCGGAGCGATCCCGGTGCGAGTTTACTGGCACATCCGCCAGCTTTTACTTGCTGTGTCAATCTCATGGGCGTCGGGATCGCTTCAGGAGCGTGGATAGCGTCAATGATCCTGCAGTGAGTCCGTATTATAGTTGGGAGGCTCTGCGTCCCTGGAAGTGCCTGGGCTCCGGTGATCCTCCCGGTCTTCAAAACCGGCGGTCGTCCTTCACGGGCGACGGTGTGTTCGACTCACACGCACTTCCGCCATACCCCTCCCTGGAGAGCCAGCCCACCCAGCATGGCTCTGGCTGATCATGGATCCGTTATTGACTCCGCCTGCATGAACACTTCAGCCCTCCAATTTGGTGAAGGCAATCGGTCCAGCCAGGCAAACCTGAGACTGATCGCCTCCGACGTTTGCCCCTGAAGCGTCTGTCCCGTGGTTTCTTCGCAAAGAGTGCGGGCACTGTGGAGATTTGAGAATACTGTTGCGCGGTTCTACAGCCGGTCCTTGCCATTCTGAATCCTCGGGTGGTGGAGGCCACGTCAAGGGAACGTCCCTGCGCCGCGCCGTGGTTCTCCATCGGACCGTGATTGCGATAAAAGCAGCCTCTGAGCCCGTATCCGCAAATGTTCGCAGCGCAAGAGTGGACCATGGGTCGACCGATCTCGGCTTAACAAACGTTAAATCAGTACATTAAGGGAACCGTACTCGGAGGATTCGAGGACTCCAATGTGCGCGGCTCACCATAAAACGAAAGAATATAGTTTCGCTTGACAGTCTTTAGAAACAAGCTGTACTGTTTAACGTCGGAAACGGAACACAGCTCTCAATGTCGGCAAATATGCAGCAGGGCGGTTCAGTGGCTCATTTTTCAGGAGGCGGGATGTCCAGCATTTCGCGGTTAATCCGAATTTTTGTGCGTAAAGCGGAGTTTCGTCGCGGCTCCGTTCCCCTGGCTGCGCTTGTCGCGCTGTTTGGACTTTTCACTTGTCTTGCGCCGGCGCAGACCGCCAGCACCTTTGACACGGGCACAATCACCGGGACGATCGCTGATCCATCGGGTGCCGTGATTTCTCATGCAACCGTCGTCATTACAAATACCGGCACTTCGCAACAAACCCGGGTCGAAACTGCGTCCGATGGGATTTTCTCTGTTTCAGGGCTGCCGTTTGGCACCTACACGGTCGCCGTCTCTGCGAATCAGTTCGGCAAGACGACGACCCAACCCTTCGCTTTGAACGTCGGCGCCACCGCCCGACTCGACCTGAAGTTGTCCGTCGCAACGACGACAGAAAATGTAACGGTGACCGGCACGACGACGACTGTCGATACCACCACAGCGACCGCCGGAACGACTCTGAACGAAGAACAGATTCGCGATCTGCCGACCAATGGGCGAGATGTCATGGACTTCCTCGAGATCGCGCCCGGGTCCGTTAACTCGATCGGCTTTTTCCAGGGCAGCGTCAATGGCCAGGAGAATTTCTTCACCGGTTTGGATGTGACGCTCGATGGCCAAAATGCGTCGCGCGGCGATGTGAATGGTTTCAACGAGACAGAAGGGAACGAGGCGCCGCGCATGACCCGCGCCAGCGTGGACAGCATTCAGGAGATCGATTTCGCGAACAGCGGATACAGTTCGCAGGTCGGCCACTCGCTGGGACCGCAGATGAACATTGTGACGAAAGGAGGAACGAACAGCTTTCATGGGGAAGTGTTCGATTTTTTCCGCAATGATGCGCTCGACGCAAAAGATTACTTTACGAACGCGCTTACGCAGCCCAGTGTTCCGCTGCGCATGAACCAGTTCGGCGGCAACCTGGAAGGCCCCGTCGTTCGCGACAAGGCATTTTTCTTCATCAACTATGAAGGGATCCGGCAGCGCACAACGCAGATCAATGCGCTGTACCAGGTTCCCAGTGCGTATGTGCGGTCACAGTTTGTCGCCGCTATGCAGCCGGTACTGGCGCAGATGGCCGCGCTTCCTGCCGGTTGTACTTCCATCCCCGCCCCCTCATCCTGCGCTGTTCCCAATACAACGGACGCCGCCGGCGCTTCCGCGGGTGCCGATCTGGTGTACGATCCAGCGGCCCTGGCCACAACGCTGCGTGAAGACAGCGGCGCCGTTCGCATCGACTACAACATCGGCAACCGCGACCGGATTTTTGGCCGGTACAGCATCGACGATTCGTTGACCAACCAGCAAATCGGCCTGAACGAGGGCCAAACCACGCCGCTGTATCTGCGCACGCAGTACGCAATGCTGGACGAAACCCACACCTTCAGTCCGACGCTGGTCAACGAGGCCAGTGTGGCGCTGAACCGCTTCTACTCAGACACGAATTCCAACACATCGAAGCCCCTCACTGCATTTGGCGGCTTTTTTACCAACCTTGGCGCTTTGCCGGGTGCCATGAGCTTTAACCAGATCACGCCCTTCACGCTCTTCGAGGTTCTGGATAACGCCACGAAGACCGTCGGCAGCCATACGATTCGGTTTGGAACGCAGATTCGCGCGAACTATCTCGATGAGTGGCTGCGGCCGTTCCAGTCTTATCAGTTTGGAAGTTTCTCCGACCTGGAAAACGACCGGCCGTTTGTACTACAGAAAATCGGCTTCCCCGGCTTTGTTGGCATTCGTAATTCCAACTGGGATCTCTACGTGCAGGACGACTGGCGCGTAAATCGGAAGCTGTCGCTCAACCTCGGCCTGCGCACCGGCATTAATACGGTATGGCACGAACGCAACAACACCCAGCAGAACTTCGACTTCGCCACGCAGTCGTTCTTGCCTGCGACGCAGCCGATGTATTCCGGCCCCACAACCGATGTAGCGCCGCGCCTTGGTCTGAGCTATGACCCGTTCGGTAAGGGCAAGACGGTGGTGCATGCCTATTACGGACTGTTCTTCAATCCCATGCACTTCGGATTTGGTTTGGTGGGCAACATTCCGGCCTATCAGAGTTACTCAGTCAACGCCTTCCAGGCGCCGCTGGTGTATCCGGAGGCAAATCCGTCGCTGCCGGCGGGGACGCAGAATGTGAGCATCTTCCCGCAGCACCCGCATGATCCTTATTCCCCGAACTGGCTGGTGGGTATCCAACAGCAGATCTTCAAAGATACGGTTCTGACGGTGAACTATACGGGGAATCAGAACCATCGCATGCAGGCGGGGGTAGATTTTGCAGCGATCAATCTGAATCCAGCGAACTACGTTACTCAGGCGCGTCCGCTTTCGACGTTCGCGAGCGAGAACTACGACGCCGATGAACTAAGCGCCAGTTATAATGCGCTGCAGGTACAGGTTCGCCATAACATGGGCAGGCTGAACGTGGAGGGCAATTACACCTGGTCGAAAGAGATGAACGACATGGTGAACGTCTTCAGCGGATTCTCCGACCCGCTCGATGCTTCGAAGGATATGGGACCGGGCGACTGGGATATCCGGCACAACCTGACCGGCAGCCTGGTTTACAACTTCAGCGAGTTGAAGGGCAGGAACGCCCTCGAACGCACAGTTCTGGGCGGATGGCAGGGTTCAACCATCGTGCAGACGCGCTCCGGCGGCCCCGTCAACGTATCGATCGAGAGCGGCTTCTTCGGTCTGCCGGCGCGTCCCAACAGCACCGGCCAGGCTACCAGGCTCTCAGACTTTTCCTGGCCGGATCACAGTTACAACGTTGCAGCCTATCAGATCGAGCCGACCTTTAACGGCAACCCCGGTGACCCTTCGACAATTGGAAACGTGGGGCGCAACAGCCTCCGCGCCCCCGGCTTTTTCCAGTGGGATATGTCGGGCATGAAGAACTTCCCGCTAACCGAGAAAGTAAAAGTACAGTTCCGCGGCGATCTGTTCAACATCCTCAATCACCCGAACTTCGGCAATCCCGACGGCGGCATTTGCACCTCATTCTCTGCGGCTTCAGGATCGACTCCTGCAAGCTGCACGACCAACCCGAACTTCGGACATATCGGACAGACCATCGCCGATGAGGATTCCAGCCAGGTGGGTACCGGCACGGCACGGCAGATTCAGTTGGCGCTCAAGCTGATTTTCTAGCTCACCGTCAACAGTGCACTGGCGACGAGATGGCCATTCAAGCCGCCTCGTCGCCTTTCACTTTCACCTTGGGATCCTGTTCCCAAAGAGGTTAAGAGCGTTCATCGGTGAGAAACAAAAAAAGTCTTAAGATCATGTTATGCGGAGCCATGCTCCTTCTTGCTGGACGCGGAGCGTGGGCTGAGGGATCCGATGCAGGTTGTACGCCGGAGTTTCCCCTTCAGCACGGGATCGCCACGGGATGGCTGGGAGCGGACGCTGCGTACTCCATCCCGCTGCCGGATGGCCGCGACGTCTGGATCTTTGGAGACACTCTGTACGGGGAACAGCGGGTCGTGGTGAACACCATTCCAAAGATGGTGCGAAACAGCATCGGGATCTCCACATGCGCCGAGGGTCACTGGAATCTGCAGTACGTGATCCGCAAAGACACCCAGGGTCACCCCGCGTCATTCTTCGAGCCGCAGCACCCGGATACATGGTACTGGGCGCTCGATGGATTTGTTGCCGGCCGGGATCTCTGGGTGACGCTGCTTTGCGTGCGCAACGCACCGGTGAAAACCGCAGCGATGGCGTTCGAGACTTGCGGGACCGATCTGGCGCGCGTGGAAAATCCTGGGCCAGATCCACAACGATGGAAGATCGACTATTTTCCGCTGGTGCCGGACGGCGCCCATGCGTATCCCTCAGCGACGGCAGTTGTAGACGGAGACGATGCTTACATCTTTGCGCTGCAGGAGAATGGGAGCCGGCCGCTCGAGGCGGCGCGCATTCCTCTCGACGGGCTCAGGGACCCGAAGGCGAATCTGCAATACCTGGGCAGCGACGGGGCATGGAAGCCCGGTTTCGATCCATCTGCCGCCAAAGCGGTTATGCAGAAGGGATCCCCGGAACTCTCGATCCGCTATCATCCCGAACTGAAGCGCTGGATCGCGGTCATGTTCGAGCCGGAGGCGTTCTCCAGCAGAATTCTGCTGCGGAGCGCACCGTCCCTGACCGGTCCATGGAGTGAAGGCCAGGTTATCTATACCGTGCCCGAGATGCAATCGGCCACGCCTGGCTACGACAAGAGTACCTTCTGTTATGCGGCGAAGGAGCATCCCGAGTTCGAACATGGCGACCTGGTGTTCACCTATGTGTGCAACACTTTTGATGTGCCAAAACTTGCGACGAACCTCAGGATCTACTTTCCGCAAGCCGTGCGCATGCCGATGCCGCCGATGTAATGGCACGGTGCGGATTTATCTTCGATGGGCGAAGAACTGCGAGCAACAATTCTGGTGGGCGGCCTCTTCCGCAATCCCGTTCTGTCTGAGGAACTGCCAGGGCATGCCGGTGTTCGTCTGCTCACCCTGTATTCGCGGGCGCTGCAGCGGCGCGGCGATGTGACTCTTTATCTGCCTCCCGGTGCCGGAGATCGCGACCTGCCGCTGCTGATCCTGCTCCACGGCGTATGCGGCAGCCACTGGAACTGGTGGGCGCTCGGTGGTTTGCCGGGGATCGCCACACAGATGATCGCGAGCGGAGAGATCGATCCGATGGCGATCGCTATGCCTTCTGACGGACTTTGGAGTGAAGGCAGCGGCTATTTGCGGCATAAGTCCTTCGACGCGGAAGCGTGGATCATCGAGGACGTGCCCGCGTGTGTTCACTCGGTCATTCCAAAGGTGCGCATCGATCGGCTGTTTCTCGCGGGGCTGTCGATGGGCGGTTATGGTGCTCTGAGGCTCGGAGCAAAATATGCCGAGCGTGTGGGCGCCATCGCGGCCCATTCAGCCGTGACAACGATCGACGATCTGCAGCAGTTCGTGCACGATCCAATGGTCAGGAACCTCGCCGCGGGTAAGCGTGATGCGGATATCCTCTACTGGATGCGCAAACATGGCGCACACCTGCCGGCGATTCGCTTCGACTGCGGGACGGAAGACTCGCTGCTCAGCAGCAATCGCACTCTTCACGAAGCGCTGACGAAGGCGCGCATCGGGCATATCTACGAGGAGCATCCGGGCGGGCACGACTGGAATTACTGGCGCACGCACGTGCCCCGCACTCTGCGCTTTGTTGCAGAGCAACTCCGCCGGGCTGCTTAGCCCAGACGCCGCACGCCAGAGGCGCTGGCAATATATTCCGTACCCTGATGGTGGATGTTTTCCAGCTGTGCGGCTGCATCGAAGTCCGCGAGCCTGGGCGTCGCGTGTAAACCGCTATACAGAGTGTGCTCGACGCCGAAGACCGAATCAAGGACGAGATCGGTGAATGCGCCCCCCGAGATGCAGCACCAGTCTTCGATGTAAGGTGCATCTTCGGATGCTTTGTGCGCGCCGCCGGCAAGGGGCGCGACCACATCCTCAGTGAAGTGACCCTGGCCGATGGGGCCCTGTCTGCCGGCTTTGGCCACCTCGGTAAGCCAGGGCACGATTGCCGACGGCGCTTCGCACTTGTAGAGCCCTTTGGCGCACATCGGCGGCCACGCGGCGTAGGCGCCCAGACAACTGTGATCGGGGCGGATGTTCCACGTCGCATCGGGATCGCTGCTCGAAAGCGCCCGCATCCACTTCTTCGACATGAGCTGTTCGTGGAAGTAGCTCGCCATCTCGCGCTTCTGTTTGTCCGAGAGATCGCCGCTCATATTGTCGAGGACGGCGAGGAAATCGTAACAATGCCGTACCTCATTGAAGCTGCCGTCCGGCTGCCCGCAGCGCCACCAGCCTTTTCCATCGACGTAAAGGATGCGATTGATGCGCGCGGCAAGATCCTTCGCATCGGCGCGCAGTTGCGCGGCTTCCTGGCTCTGGCCGCGATGATCCAGAAGCTCAGCCACAAAACGCATACTGGAGACATTCCCCGCATTCATGCCGGCTACTTCATGCAGATAAGTGCTGACCACTTCCAGCAGGTTGGAGATCTCGCCATAATCGGCGAGGCCGTTGTTACCCTTCACGAGCTTCTTCCAGTAAGTGGCATGGTCGCGGAGATGATCGACGACCTTTTGACTGCCAACCAGTTTGTCCAGCCAGCTGAAGTCGCCCGTGACCCGGAGATAGTTCTGCGTGCAGCGCACGATGGCCATGTCGTTTACGCCGTACCAGGGACCAATAGCTTCGCCGCTGATGTAATCAGTGGCCAGATGCTGGTGCATATCGCACTGGAACCAAACCTCCACCAGTTGCCGCAGAGGCTGTGGGTCAAGCAGAGCAAGGCTCAGACTGGTCAGTGCCGTGTCCCATGGAAAGCTCAGCGTGGGCAGCACATGTCCGCTGAGTGTGAGCAGCGTCGGCCCATAGGCAGAGTCGGGTGAGTGCCGGCGCGCGCTCAGCAGGCCCTTGAATCCATTGTGATACAGATCCCACAGCGTCTCGCTGTTTGTCCTCAGTTGCGGCAGATGACCCGAAAAGTCGCCGTTTCCCGGTGTAAACGCTGACTGAACCAGACGCTCGAAGCGGCTTTCATTCTGTTGATCCAGCGAAACAAAGCCAGCCTGCAGCCGATCATGAATCGCCTCGGCCTCCGTTGCATCTCCGGCGATGGCCGCGACGAAGTGCAACTCGCGCCTTTCTCCTGGCGCCAATGAAAACGTATAACCGAGCAGGTTGCCGCCTCGTACGCTCTGCGCCGGAGGATGGATGCCCTGCACACACGCGGCGGGGGAGTGTTGCGCCATGAAGGTGAAGCGCCCCGCGGCCGAATTCCACGTTGAGCGATTATCGCCTTCTCCGGGCAATTCGTTGAACCACGTCGTCGACTTGTGGACGACGCCGGCGCGCATATCGAACTCGACGGTGAACCGCCGGGCCTCGCGTCCCGTGTTGCGCAGCTCGATGTTTTGAACCACCGCGCGCATGTCGGCGGGAAGGAACATGGACGTGCGAATCAGTAGCCCGTCGATGGTTTGCTCGCGAACCACGCGATGGGGAAACCACTGGTAGGTGACGGCTCGCGCCGGATCGTTGGAGATCGATGCCAGTTTTCCATCTGCAAACAACTCACAGGTGGTCAGGTAGCCGGGGCTCCACGGGATGTTCGGCACGCCGCAGCACGCGTAGGGAGGAAACGCGATCGCGCTGATGGCGGAGACGGACTTCACGGTCTGCGCGTAGCCCCAGTCGTTCATCGCGATGGGCAGATTGAACAGCTCCATGAAGTTGTGCGTCATGCGGACGCTGGCCAGATCATCGAGAGAGGGAATTGCGGGCCGACTCGTGGATGCGAGTCCACGCAAAGAAGGGACTCCAGCGGTGACAGCTGCCGCTGCACCAGCGGAAGTTCTGAGGAAGGCACGACGATTCATGGCAGAGAACTCCGCAGACGATGTTCTATTCGCCACAAATCATACACGATAATGTGCGATTATGGCGAAAGCGATCATCGGTGCCCCGCTATCCGCCAAGACTCCTCGTCCTGCCCGACGCGCTTCAGACGCGAAGAACTTCAATTCCCAATTTCATATACGGAGCCACCAACTCATCCGTCGCTCCGGTATCAGTGATCAGCGTCTTCAGCGTGCTGATTTCGCAGATCCGCCAGTTGGCCACCACGTTCAGCTTGGTGTGATCGACGACGGCAATGTGACGCCGCGAGTGGCGCGCCATGGTCCCGTTGAGCTCCGCCTCGTCTGCGCTGAAGCAACTCACGCCCCATTCCGGATCGATGCCGTCGGCGCCGACGAACATGGTGTGGATAAGCATGTTCTCAAGGCTGCGAATCGCCGATGGCCCGACCAGAGAGAACCAGTCGCCGTGGAGGTGGCCCCCGGTGACAAACACGTTGATGTCTTTTCGCTTCGAAAGCTCCATCGCGATATTGGCGGTATTCGTCACGACCGTGATTTTGCTGTTCAGTGGAAGCCCCCGGATGATCTCAGCGGTCGTCGTGCCGGGAGTAATTGCGATGGTTTCCCCGGGATTGATCAGTGCCGCTGCCGCACGTCCGATGCGGCGCTTCTCGTTCGCCTGCCGCTCCACCTGGGCCAGAAACGAACGGTCCTTCTTGAACGGCTCATAGAAAAGCGGCTCGATGGAAACGGCTCCCCCATGGGTGCGGCGGAGAAGGCCCTGCTGCTCGAGCACGTCAAGATCGCGACGAATCGTGACCACGGAAACCCGCAAGTGGTCGGCCAGAACATCCACCGCCACCGATCCCGTGTCCTGCAGCGCCGTGAGGATGAAGTTCGTGCGCTGCTGTTGCTTTTCGCGATTCTGCGTTTCCTCAACAGGCTCAGACTTGGCGGTTTTCCGGGGTTTTGCCCGCTTCATCACTGTAGGTCTCCGTCTCCGCTTGTTCTTGCTAAACGAACTGTTTATATAGGAAAGCCCGACGTTTCGAAAGGGCCTAAAAGAATCGCCATTGGAAAGAAACCGCGTTCGATTTCGATCGGCCCGGCAGAAGCGGAACGGCCTCATGGGGTCTCGGTTGCGATCGATGTCCTAATGGCCGTAAAACGAAACATAATAATGATCGAAATAGTTGAAAACGAACCATACTCCTGCTAAGATGGCGACCTGTTATGGAAACACCCACTCCATCCGCTGTGAATCCGGTTCAACCTTATATAGCTGCGCAGGCGCAGGTGTCTCTCCAGTGGGCATCGGGCCTGTTGTCCGGCGAGCCCGTTTCTCAGTCTGCGAAAACTATCAGGGATCTGGCCCCGATCTTCAGTGACCACACGGCGCATGCTGCCATGGATCCCAATCGCGAAATCTATCGTGTGCGCTGGTGGGCGCCGGTGAACGCCGGAACCGAAGGCGGATTGTTCTGGGGCGTGACGGTTCTGGAACCCGGCAAAGTGGGGGACGAATACTTCATGACGCACGGGCATTTCCACGCCGATCCGACCCGGGCGGAGTTCTACGCAACCGTCTCCGGTGCCGGCATGCTCATCCGCATGGACTCGGAGCGGAAGACCTGGGGTGAGGTCATGACGCCCGGCACTCTCCACTACATTCGCGGGGAGCACGCGCATCGCGTAGCCAATATCGGGAGCGAGCCGCTGGTCTTCTGGGCGTGTTGGGGCAGCGATGCCGGCTACGATTACGGCACCATTGCGAAGCGCGGCTTCGGCGCGCGCCTGGTCGAACGCAACGGCGAGCCGGTATTCGTTGCCACGGAGGGATAGCGTGGCGCCAACAGATTCTCCATCGCGCTTCGATCCGGGCTTCTCGATTCGGCTGCCGGCAAACAGTCTCGTCTTCGAATATGGAGACGGCGCTTTTGGTCCGCGGCCAGAGATGCGTCGCCTCGACGATATCCGCAGGAGTCTGCGCGATCCGCAGTGCAACGGACCCGATCCCGTCTACAGCATCGTCATGGACATCGGGGAGCAGGCCGATGCAGCGACACTGCAACACCGGAATCTGCTTTTTGGGGCGGTCGTCTATGTCAGCGGACGGCTTGGCGATGAGCCGGTACGCAGCCAGGGACACGTGCACGCGGTGGCTCCGCACTCTGGTTGGTCGACGCCGGAGTTGTTTGAGATTTGGGAAGGGCATGCGATCGTCTACGCCCAGGAATTCACCCACGATGCACCCGGCCGCTGCATCGCGGTGCAAGCAGGACCGGGCGACGTCGTTGTGGCTCCGCCGGGATGGGCGCACTGCGTGATCAACGCAAGCGAGTCCGAGCGCATGATCTTCGGAGCGCTCTGCGAGCGGCAATATGGATTTGTTTACGATGGCGTTCGCGCTCACGGTGGGCTGGCCTGGTTTCCCGTTTGGCGAGGCGAAAGCATCGAGTGGCAGCCGAACCCACGTTATCAGCCATCGTCATTGGCGATGCGGCCAGCGCGCACGTACCCGGAACTGGGATTGAGGCAGGGCGTGCCAATCTACCGCCAGTTCCAGCAAGACCCCGACCGCTTGCAGTGGGTTTCTGATCCTGCGCGCGTCGCCTCACTCTGGACCACCCTGGAGCCGTGAATATCCCGATGAAGCCGATCGATCGACGTACTTTCCTGGCTGGCGGTGCGGCCGCGGCTCTGCTGACCGGACTGGAAACGCCCGAGGCGCATTCCGCTACTCATGTTGATGTTCAGCGCAGCGCCGACGAGCAAGGAGAGCACGCCGTATCCAGTGCGACTGTCGATTTTCGCTACGCTCCTGAAGATTTTCAGTCAACGATCTGCTTCCCCGACGACCCTGCGAAGACGGTGGTGGGCAAGTGGGGCGACTTGCGATACGATTTTCCGCGCGAACAATTTGCGGGCATCAATCAATTCGGCACCATTGTCGAGTTCACCCTGGCCGGCATGCAGCGCGACCAATGGGCAGGGCAGACGATGGAGGCGCCCGGAGTGCCGATCCTCCACACGCGCATCGATCGGCCGAATGCCACCATGGAACTGATCGCTTTTGCTACGCGACGCGAGGGCGAAGGCCGCGTAGATAACGTCCTGATGGAGATTCGCGCGAAAACCGACGACGTCATCGCATCGCCAGTGGTCCGGATCCGTTCCTCCAGAAACTATCAGCCGTTGCCGAAGACGGGCTCGGCCACGGCAGTGGTGCGCGAACCGGAGACAACGCCGTGGATGGTGTGCCTGCCGCAGCACAATCCTGGACACGATATCTGGTGGGTCGCTGAAGAGGGCGGCTATCGCCTGACCCTCGAGCATGGAACCGCAACGCGCACCGAACCGTTGCGCTACTTATTCCGCATGCCCCAGCCAGGCAGCTCGGTGCCGATCGATCCTTCGGTCGATCCCGACGCATTGCTGAACGAAGCCCGCACATTCTGGAAAAGCTGGCAGGCCTTTCACGCGCCCGTCACCTGGAGCGTCCCCGGCAAACAGGGCGACTTTCTCATCGCCTGTGCGCGAAACATCCAGCAGGCTCGCGAGGTCAAAGACAGCAAGCTGGTCTTTCAGGTGGGTCCGACAGTCTATCGCGGGCTCTGGATCGTCGATGGCAACTTCATCCTCGAGGCGGCGCGTTATCTCGGCTTTGACGACGCAGCCGACCAGGGCCTGCTCTCCGAGTGGCGACAGCAAGTAGCTAGCGGCCAGATCATCGCCTCGGGCGGCAAAGAGCACTGGAAGGACACGGCGATCGCCATGTTCACCCTGGTACGAGCCTGCGAACTGAAGCAGGACTGGAATCTGCTGCGGCGCCTCGCACCGAACGTCGGACATGCCGTCGATTTCCTGATTCAGCTGCGTGACGAAGCACGCAGGGGCGACTCGCCCAACGGCCGCTACGGTTTGCTCGCGCCGGGATTTCCCGATGGCGGCATCGCCGGTGTCCGCTATGAATTCACCAACACGCTGTGGACGCTGGCCGGCCTGCGCGCGGTCGCCGCCGCGAACCAGAAACTGCAGTTGCCCGACCTCGCCCGCGCCGCCGGCTTCTACAGCGAACTCCGTACCGCTTTCGACAACGCTGCGCAAAAGGAGATGGTGCGCGATCCGCGCGGCTTCACCTATTTGCCGATGTTGATGCGCGACGACGAGCAGATGCACGACGATGCATGGGACCGCCCGCGACCGCAGAGCGCACAGTGGGCGCTCTCGCACACCATCTTTCCTGGCGAAGTCTTTGCCAAGGACGATCCCGTCGTGCAGGGCCATATCGCCCTCATGCAGGCGTGCACAGAAGAGGATATTCCTGCAGAGACCGGATGGCTGCGTCACGGAGGCGTGTGGAACTACAACGCCGCCTTCGTGGCGGAGGTCTACCTATGGGCGGGTTTGCGCGACTGGGCGCACCGGACGTTCACCGGATACCTCAATCACGCGTCTCCGCTCCATGCGTGGCGGGAAGAGCAGCCCCTGCAACGGGCGTTGCTCGGCGATAACTGGGGCGACATGCCGCACAACTGGGCGAGTGCGGAATGCATTCGTTATTTGCGCCACCGCCTCGCGCTGGAGGAGGGTCAGACGCTGCGACTGCTCGACGGACTGCATCCCACCGATCTGCGCGAGCGCGCCCCCTTCGCTTTGAAGGAATCGCCGACCCGTTTCGGACGCATCTCACTTGCGGCTGAACCGACCGGCTCGCGAGGATGGAAGCTCCGCTTCACGCGCGACGCCAGTGCGCCGGCGCCGCAGACTGTTCTGATTCCGCAGAAGCTCGACGCGGGCGCGGCGTTCACGCGCATTCAGGGAGCGACGAACCGCAGTGCGACCGCTGGACTCGTGAGCATCGATCCCGCTGTAACCGCTTGGACTGCCTACTGGGAAAGCTGAACCGCTAGACGCGCACGCTCGCCTGGATCGTCGCATATTCACACTGCGGCTGCGGCTGACTCGGGCGGATCGTGTAAGGGCCGACAGCAGCGGGCACGATGAAGGTCTCCGCATAGTGCACCGTGAACGGATCGAAGGCTCCGGACGGGCTTTCGACGACGGCTTCTTCGCCTTCCACGAGATTCAGGACATGGACGGTGCCTTTCGTATCGTGGGGCACAGTTCCCGTGAACCAGTGGCGCCGCGTCTCAATGTATTCCAGCTCATGCAGTCCGGTGCGCTCTTCGCGCCAGCCTTCGCCGGACGCAACCGGTTCGGCGCGATTGACGAGCGACCGTCGCACCCAGTCAGTCGTGCGATCCCACTGGATATTCGCCTCGCCGTGCGCCAGATGAATGGGCCGCGGGTGGCCGTTGAGTCCGACGCGTCCCCAGTCCCAAAGTTTGAAAGTGAAAATGTACGGCGTAGCGCTGATCTCCAGCACCATGCTGTCCTTGCCCGAGCAGTGCACCGTTCCCGCAGGGATGAGGAAGTGATCGTGCCTGCGTGCCGGGAATTGGTTGATGTACGACTCCGCCGGAAAATCGAAGTCTGCTTCTTCCTGCGCACGCCTCAGGTCGCGTAGCATCGCATCGCGATCCGCACCATCTTTGAGTCCGAGATAGACGTGGGCGCCGGGTTCGGCATCGAGCAGGTAATAGCTTTCATCCTGCGTGTAGTCCATGCCGAAGTGCTTTCGGATATACGAGGTCAGCGGATGAACCTGCAGCGAGAGATTGCCGCCGCCGACCGTATCGAGAAAGTCGAAGCGGATAGGGAACTCGGCGCCAAAGCGCGAGCAGATGCCTTCCCCCAGCAACTCCTTCGGCCGCGTCAGCACCAGGTTGATCGATGGGATCTCCACTCGCTGTTGGCCAAAGCCCAGCAGCAGACTGTTCTCCTCCGGCACGCAGTCGAAGCACCAGGCATGATTGGGCGTGCCGTCGGAGGGCACGCCGCACACCCGTTCCATCCAATGTCCGCCCCACGGGCCCGGATCGAAGAAGGGAACGACGCGAAACGGACGCCGCGCCACGGCGCTCAGACTGCGGCGCAGCACCTCGCCGCTGATCGCTTTGGGTTCACCCGGCACATTCGTGTCCAGCAGCACGTCGATGCGGTCGAATTGCTGAACCTTGAGACGATCCGCCGAACGCCAGTCCACAAAAAAAGCGCGCTTGTATTTGAGTGACGGAGACTCGCTGAGATTGTCCGTGCCAAAGTTCCCAATCTCGTTGCGCCGTTGTCGCATCTGAATCTCCCAGCGCGCCAGATCGGCATAGACGAGGACAGCAGCTTCCGGACAAACCAGAGTGGCTCCAGTGCCAACCACGATGATGGTGTTCTGCGCCGAGCCACATTGTCTCCGGGCGGCTGCCAGCTTGTCCGGATCGAAAAAATCCTCGATCTCAATCGTGTTCATGCGACCGAAGACCGGATCGTCGCCGAGCAATGGCTCCAGCATCTGATCGATCGCAGCAGGTTCGCGAAGCAGCGTCTCGGTGTTAAGGAACGTGGCCTTCGGGAAACAGGGACGCAGCCCCTGCTCGACTTCCGCCAGCCGAGTTCCCGGATAACATTCGATGGCGAGAACCCGAGCAGTGCCGAGACGGCCGTGCAGAGCCGCACCGATGGCGGGCCATCCCACGACACACTCATCCACGCCGCCGGCCGCCACGTAAGGGAACCTATCGTACAAAACCGTTCTCCTGCTGAAAGAGAGGAATTGCGCCAAGCAGCGCTGCGTCGTCGCCCAACTGCGCGGCCCGTACCTGTACCTTGCCCCACGGTGTCCATGCGTACTGTTGCACGTAATCGCGAATGAAACGAAGGACGAGCTCGCCGCTCTTCATCACACCGCCGCCGTAGACGAGAAGGTCAGGATCGAAGGCGTGGATAGCCGCGACTGCCGCTGCACCCCACACGGACAGACAATGCTTCTGGACTTCCTTCGCCAGCGAGTCACCCTGCACCGCGCAAGCGAAGAGGTTCTCAAAGTTGATTTCCTGGCTGCTCAGGGGGCTTTCCGCAAAGCCTGGCCATTCCGCGCACACCAGAGGCAACGCCCAGCCAGAGGCTTCCGACTCAGCGCAGCCGATCGCGCCGCACGTGCAGCGGCGACCATTGACGCGCACCGGCACATGTCCGCCCAGCACGCCCGCCTGTCCATGTTTGCCCTGGAGCGGCCTGCCGTTCATCATCGCCACGCCACCAATGCCGGTTCCCAGCGTGAACATCACCACATCGGTTTCGCCCTGCGCCGCGCCCGCCGCGCATTCGCCCAGCAGCGCGAGTCGCACATCGTTCTCGAGGCGAAGCGGAAGATCGAACTTCTCACGGGCCCACGCTCCAAGGTCCACCTCCACCGCGTCGATGAATTTTCCGTTCGTCGATGAAACCCGGGTGTTGCCGGCGTCGACCAGGCCGCAGAAGCCAAGCGCGATTCCATCGGCGGATCGGTTCTTCAATAAGCGCCGCAGAGAAGTTTCCAGCAGCGGCAGGATCGGCTCCAGCCTGGAACCGTCGCGGAAGTTCACAACTTCCTTCGCGACCAGCCTCGCATCCTCCACTAACGCACATGCCGCATGGCTGCCTCCCAGATCGATGGCCAGAATTCTCACGGTGTCATCCTTCCGCGGCCATCGTGGCGTGAACGTTCGCCGTGGCTGGCGGTTCTGGTTTCACAATCCTGCAATTGCCAAAAGAAGTAGTACATGGTGCAGCCTCAGCCGAATCATACCAGAAGTGTTCGTTTACCGGGTAAAAGAACATGTAGGATGATCGAATAAGGTCGTATGGCGCATCAACCGTTCTGGATTCGGCTTCGGATCAGCCGATCCGGACCGGCGGAAACTCATCGCCGAACCGCACTCGAGCTCTTTTTGCGCGGCCCGAGACCAGCTCACAGATGCCATTCGTGCTGGATCTGCTCCAGCGTCTTGCCCTTCGTCTCCGGCACCATCCGCCAGATGAAGACAAACGCCAGCGCCGAAAGAATTGCGTAAATCGAGAACGTCCCCCCGACCCCGAGTGCTCGCACCAGCGACAGAAACGTCAGCGTCACGACCAGCGTTCCGGTCCAGAGCGTCGATGTCGCAATCGATGCGGCTCGCCCACGAATCTTGTTCGGGAAGATCTCCGAGATCACCACCCAGGGAATCGGCCCCATCGCAAACGCGAAGAAAGCCGTGTAACCGATGATGCATCCCAGAATGAGCAGCGGAGAAACGCCAGGAAGGCGTGAGGCGATGACAAACAGAGCCAGCCATACCGTCATTCCAGCCGATGCAGTCAGCAGCATCGTGCGGCGTCCCCATCGGTCCATGCAATAGAGAGCGATCAGCGTGCTCATCAGATTCACCAGCCCGATAATCACGTTGGCCACCAGCGCTGTGCTGGCGGTCTGTCCGCGGAAGTGCTCGCTGATGATGATCGATCCGTAATACAGCACCGTGTTGATTCCGGTGATCTGACAAAGAATAGCCAGGGCGAGCGCGACCGTGAGTGGACGGCGCATCGGGCGTGAGAAGACTTCGCTCCACGATCCCTCTTCCGCCGACGCTGCTTCCTCCACCAGGCCTAATTGCACATCCGCCTGCTCGGCGCCGTAGATGCGCTCGAGAACCTTCCTGCCTTTTTCGCGCTCCCCGTTGCTGATCAGCCAGCGCGGGCTCTCCGGAATCAGAAGCAGTCCGAGGAAGAATGCCAGCGCGGGAATCGCCGCAACGCCCAGCATCCATCGCCAGCTGGCATCGCCCAGGCCGGCCAGCCCCCAGCTCGCCATGTAAGCCACCAAAATGCCCACCACGATCGCCAACTGGTTCATCGATACCAAACGGCCACGGCTCCGCGCCGGAGCCACCTCGGCGATGTAGACCGGCGTGAGCACCGAGGAGAGCCCGATGGCGAGGCCGCCTGCAAACCGGCCGAGCGCAAACACCGTCACCGAGTTCGCCAGGGCCGCACCGAGCGTCGATGCCGCAAAAAGAATCGCAGCCAGCAGCAATGACTTACGACGCCCGATGCGATCGCCTACCAGACTGGCGCCCGCTGCGCCGAGCAGGCAGCCCAGCAGCAGCGCGCTCGCGGCAATCTCAGTCTGCACCGTCGAAAGCGAGAATTGACGCTGCAAAAACAGGAGAACGCCGTTGATCACCGCCGTGTCAAAACCGAAAAGGAAGCCGCTGATCGCGGCGATCATCGCAAGGAACAAAACGTAAATCGGGGACCGGGCGGGTGCACCCCCCTGAAAGTGATCGACCGTTGCTGAAATGTGCATGCTCGAATCTGACCTGCGGAATGAACGAATCGGTTATATACGAAAAACGTGAGTTGCGAAATAGGCATAGTAAATCATCGCCAATCTTCTGCGCGGTCGTGATCGTCAGCTCACCCCGATACCGGAAAGCAGCCCACCATCCGCCAAACCCTGAGCCGCCCCACAAACGAATAGCCAGCCTTTACGGCGGAGCGGCATCGTGACCTGCGAGTGCGATCGGGCCGACGAAGAGGAAAGAGTACGCGACCTTAGGACGGTGCGCCAGGGAGGGCAAGCCTCTCCTTGGGCGAGCGTCCAGAACCAGCAATGAGAATCGCTGCGTTACGCGGCGGTTTCGGTCGCCTCCGACGGCATTTCGGCGGAGGACGCCGCCGCGTCGTTGCTGGCGAGGATGGTCGTGATCTGCGTGAACGGGATAAAGAATGCCGACCGTGCAGCAGGTTTCACCCGGAACCGATCGGCCAGGCGATTGAGCGCCTCTTCGCTCTCGACCCAGATGCCGGAGGTTTCCACGCCGACGAGCGTGACGGTTTCGAGCTTCTGATCCTTCGTTCCGGAGTCGAGGAGTTGGGGGCCGAGGACGACGATCTTGCGCCGGATCAACTTCGAGAGCTGCATGTCCATGGTCTAACGAGACGCGCGGAACGCCGCCGAAGTTGGCTGTGCGAAACCGTGGCGGGTCCTTGTTTTTCTGCGACGCGAAGATGCCACTTCTGCTGAAACGTGTGTCACGCCTGACACGATGTGTCTGACACAACACGAAACGGCAGACGCGAAGACTCGATAAGCCGCCTGTTTTCAGCAGTTGCACGGTGGCCTGAAGGTTGCTGCTCGTCCTTGCGTAGCGAGGCCAAACATGAACACCCTGACGAAAACACTGATTGCAGCAAGCTGCCTGGTTCTCTCCGTTGTGCCGGTTGTGTCGCAGACCGTTCCAACAAAGCCGACAAATGTCACCACGACTCCAGTCGCGGTGACAATCGCAAAGGTCGTGTCGGACACGCGTCCGACAATCGCCATGGCGAACGGACCGGTGCAGCGGGTCATCGTGGTCAGCCTCGAAGATCGCCGGTTGGCCCTGGTGGAAGACGGCGCGGTGAAGAAGGTGTACCACGTGGCGGTCGGCAAGGAGACGACGCCGAGTCCGACCGGGACATTCACCGTCGTTGCTCGCGTCGAGAACCCTACCTATTACCACGAGGGTCAGGTGATCCCGCCCGGGCCCGGCAATCCGGTCGGCACCCGTTGGATCGGACTCGACAAGAAGGGCTATGGAATCCACGGAACGAATGCCCCCCATTCGATCGGCAAGGCGGCGTCCCACGGCTGCATCCGGATGCGGCAGCACGATCTGGAGGAGCTGTTCGCCACAGTGCGCGGCGGCGACCAGGTCGAGATCATCGGCGAGCGCAACGAGGAAACAGCGACGATCTTCGGTGGCGCGCCTGTAACGCCAGGTGTCACATCGGCTCCGACCCAGACAACAACGGCGAAGTGGCGCCGGAAGTGCCGAGCACCGCCGCAGACGGCATGGTGACGGCGATCATCCCGGCCGTGACGCCGGTCAGCCAGTAGGCACGCGAGGAGCACAGGAGGTCGAGCTCCTCGGCGGCTGCAGGTTGATGCCGTTGGCGGCCTCGGGGCGATTGAGCGTCAGATGCGCGACGCCGTTTTTAATTTCGAGAATCAAATTGGAGCCCATCGCGTCCACACTACAGCGATCGATACCAATCGGCGAGGGCGCTTCCAATCTCATTGGGCGAATCTTCCTGGAGAAGTAAATGCACGCCCTTCACGGTGAGCTCGCGCTGGTTCGGCCATTTGCGACAGAACTCGCGCTGCGCGCCAATCAGGATAGCGCACCGGGATCGGCATTGATGAAAAGTTTGGGGATGTTGCTGGTGGAAAGCCACGCAGAATAATCCTGCGCGATTTTCACGACGTCTTGCTGGCTCGGCCGTCGATCGGAATCTGGCGCGGCCGGGTCGGCGTCAGGGCGGCAGTTCACCTCCTCGAGGAAGGGCCGCCGATAGGTGTTCATCTCTTCATCAGTGAGCCCGGCGGGTGACGCTGCCGGGCAGAATGCGTTCAACGAAAACATTTTTCTTGAGGATCATCTCGTCACCGGCCGCGCTTCTTGGTAAAATCGGCACCTAACGCTTCGTCAGGGTTGACGACGCGAGCCTACCCTAGTTATCGAACAGTTGCGCGAGGCCAAGATTATTACAATCTCCTACCTTTTGTCTGTAAAGCAAAGATTTCCAGCAAGGCCAGTTAAGTGAGTAGCTGGTGAGGCGGAGATTGGGAAACTAGAGGGACGTTAGCAACCACGGGATGGCGAGTGCGCTAGAGGACATCACCATGCACACTGTAGCGTTGCAATCAGATGCTTTGAGGAGCATCATTAGTGCC
>CAVPKU010000032.1:0-42263 GCA_963705765.1 uncultured Acidobacteriaceae bacterium
CAATTGCTCTCGTTACCTAGATCATAACATCCGATGTACTGCGAACCCTGTAATATAGTGCTGTTGCATGGCGGATATTGCTGTCCACCTAAGGAACCCTGGGCTCTTGCGAGAACTGCAAACGTCCAAATGCAAATGATGCCGCGCAAGGCAATCATATTGAAGGACTTAGTCCAAACCAAAGACACGGGGAGAGGCTCTGTAATGATAAGAAATAATGAAGGACCAAGTTTCTGATTATGTTACATGGTATTGAATGACTTAAAACAGTGTATAAAATCTGTAAAGACAGGATTTCTACATAGGCAGTAGTAGAGAGGATGGTTTAAACAGTGAGGTATTGCAGACAGCATTCATGATAAGTGGTCCCAGACTGAAACATGGGACTTCTTGAAAAGTATGAGGAATGTCACGCAATCTGCAGGAGCTTGAGGTAGACGAAGCAATTCTGGGAAACAGTGTGCGAGGTGAGAATGACGGGCTGGGAGAAGAAATATCCCTGAAAGAGCGTGCAGCCTTCGCTGATGGCGATGCGGAGCTGAATATCGTTCTCAATTTTTTCAGCAACCAAGCGAGCACCGGTACCGGCGACCATCGCGTAGATCTCGCGGCGGAGGTCGTGGACAGCGGTCTGGAAGTCGATCTTGATGAAATCGGCGAGCGGCAGGAAGGGTTTGCGCGCGGACCGGGGGAGGAAGCTGTCGAGCGCGAAGCGGTAACCCTGCATGCGGAGGGTGAGGCACGCTGAGAGGAGTTCGGGGTCGGGATCGAGGAACTCGGGAATTTCAAGAACCGTAGATGAAGGCGGCAGAAGGGTGACGAGGCCTTCTGTGAGCGCACTGCGCGTGCAGTTGACGAAGGATGCGGTGCGGCTGGAGTCGGGGATCAGCAGCAGCCAGTGGTCGATGACCTCGCGGGTGGCCTGTTCCGGGTCGCCGGAGAACTGGTTCTCCGGACCAGGGCGATACAGCAGTTCGTAGCCGAAGAGGGGCGCTGCAGGTCGAGAATGGGCTGGCGGCCGAGGAAGCGATTCGGGGTCGTGATGGGCGGAGCTGCGACGATAGAAGGTTGGGCGGCAGCCGATGGGCGAGGTGATGCGGTGAATGACATGACGGGGTCGTGCGCTGTGCAATCGGAGAGAGCACAGGCTTAGTCGGGTTATCGGCGGAGAATGGAAAGGGATCAGCGGGAAGCTGGGAGCCAGGGGCTGGGAGCTGAGAACTGAAACAGCGGGTACCGAACGGCGACTAAAAGGCGAGGGGTCCCAGGACGGCGCGTGCTTTAGAACTCGAGGGTGGAGGTGGACCACTGGACGGCCTGGAGGTAGAGAGCTGCAACAGCCGATTCGGTCAGGGCACCGGAAGGCAGGAGGGCTTCGCACTGTTTCCACTCGCAGGACTCGAGACTGCGGACAAGGTCGAGCACCGGGAGCAGGGGGCTGCGTTTGCCGGCGAGCGCCGCATTCAGTTCCGGCGCGAGGGGGAGGACTTCGAGGATGCTCTCAATATTCGTAGCCAGCAGGACATCGAGCAGGGAGAGCATACCCAGAAGGTAGAGTTCGGCGGGATCGGCCCCGATGGCGGGCGCAAGGAGTTCGCAGAAGCGGGCGCGGACCAGCGCCATGGAGAGGACGGGCGTGGGCTGGGTTTCGGCGAGGGCGCTGGCAATGGCAACAGAGACCATGCGCCTGACCTTGTCTTCGCCGACCATCAGGAGGGCGCTGCGGACGCTGGTGATTTCGTGGGCGAGTCCGTAGAGGGCGGAGTTGGCGAGGCGCAGGACGCGATAGCAGAGCGAGGCGTCAGTCATGACGAGGCGCTCAATCTCAGTCAGATTGGTGGGCCGGTGACCGAGGGCGGCGAGGAGTCGCAGATAGACGACGCGGTTCTGCGGGACGACGCGGGAGGCGAGGGTAACGGGACGGGAGAAGAAGTATCCCTGAAAGAGCGAGCAGCCTTCGCTTTGAGCGGTCCGCATTTCATCGCCGGTTTCGATTTTTTCGGCGAGAAAGCGGATGCGACGGCCAGCGGCCATGGAGTAGATTTCGCGGCGGACCTGGGGGCTGGCGGCGCGGAAGTCGATCTTGATGAACTCGGCGAGCTCGATGAGAGGAGCGCGCGACGGCAACGGGGAGAAGTCGTCGAGGGCGAAACGGTAGCCGAGCCTGCGCAACTGGACGCAGCTTTCGATGAGGACAGGATCGGCTTCGATGTCCTCGAGGATTTCGAGGACCGTGCTGGGGGCCGGCAGCACGGTGACGATGCCGTCGACCAGCGCGGCGCGCGTGCAGTTGACGAACGCGGTGCCGCGGCCATGGTCGGGCGCCAGCATCGACCAGTAGTCAACGATTCTTCGAGTTGCTGCTTCGGGGTCGGTGAGGGAGGTGTTGTCTCCGTCCTGACGAAAGAGGAGTTCGTACCCGAACAGCCGGCCATGAGCATCAACGATGGGCTGACGGCCAACAAAGCGGCGGGAATCGACAGCGGAGGCGGAATCGACGACGGGAGCCACGGAACTGGAGGTAACTGTACCAGCGTAGTGAAGCGGCCTCGGGGGGGCCATCCCTCCTAAGTGGGTACCGTTACGTTCGGCGATTCCCTGAGGGGCAGGGGGATGCGGCGCGATGGGGGTCATTGCGGGTCCAGGGCGCCGGGAACCATGCGGCTTCGATACACTGGCAGAAAGCCCGATGGGATCTGGCCGGACGACACATCAACTGCGAAAATTTCGGTTCGAGCGGCCACAGAAGATCGCAGCGGTGCTGCTGCTGGTGCTGTTGGGCGAGTGTCTCTGGGTGAGCGCGCGCCAGCCGCTTTCTGAAACCGACTACCAGTATGCGCGATGTGGACGGGAGATGTGGGAGCGCCCGTCGCCGCTGGCCGGCTATTTCACCACCTGCGGAAACATCCATGACGGAACTCTGGCGTACCGGGCGGCTGGGCTGCCGCTGACGCTGGAACGGGTCCTGACGGGTCAGGCGCGGACGACGTCGACATGGGAGATGCGGCTCGAGGCGGGAGAGATCAAGCTCTTGCTGCGGCTGCCTTTCATGCTGGCCGGTCTCGCGCTGGGGGCTTGCCTGTGGTGGGTGACCCGGAGGCTCTTCGGAAATGCTGGCGGATACATTTCGCTGGCGCTTTACTGCTTTATGCCGGAGGTGGTGCGGGCGTCGACCTATCCGAACAATGAGATTCTGGCGGCGTTTGGAATCTTCTCTACGATTTACCTGGCGATCGGGGTGGCGCACGCGCTGCAGGGTCCGAAGCGGAAGTGGCGGCCGAGAATTGTGCTGCTGACGGCAGCGCTGGGATT
The DNA here is from genome assembly GCA_963705765.1 of uncultured Acidobacteriaceae bacterium. GTDB lineage: Bacteria > Acidobacteriota > Terriglobia > Terriglobales > Acidobacteriaceae > Palsa-343. Next base: position 3,313 of record CAVPKU010000032.1, read on the forward strand.
CACCGCAGCGGCGCATCTGGCGGCATTTGTGGTGGCTCTGCTGTTCACAGTGATCTTCATGGCGTGGGTCGCGGAGGGGCGGCGGGCCTACCTGCCGACGCTGCTGATGGTGTGGGTGCCGGGGGCGTTCTTCCTGCTGTTCGCGTCCTACGCGTTTCATCCGGATGCATTCAGCTATGTGTTCCGGAGCGCGGCCGGGCGGATGAGTTTGTCGCCGGACAGCGCGAAATGGTTCTTCCGGAATCCAGGGAATGCAGCATTCACGGTGGCGGTGGTGGGATCGCTGGGACTGTATATCGCGCTTCGACGGTCGCGATATTTTGGAAACACGGCGCCTTTGATTGTGGCAGCGACCCTGACGCTGCTGGTGACGACCGGGGTGCAGTCGGAGCCATGGCTCTGGGCGCTGCCGTTTCTGATCGCGTTTGTTGGTGGGGTATTCGCCGACGCACTGGAGATGCCTGGCCGCAAGGCATTTCTTTGGGCGACGGTGGTGGTGCTGGTGGCACAGGCAGGATTGTGTTTGACCGGATTAGCGGTCCAGGCCAACGCGCTGCGCGCCTTTCATTGATGAGCCGGGGAAAAGAAGGCACTTAGGTGCGGGCCTCTGCAGCTTTACGCGGGCAATCTTTCGATCGCTGTAGCCGGGATTTCACAAAACCGAGGCAGCGCTATGCCAGGACGATGACTCCTACTGAGTGAGGGGAACGGGTGCGCCCGTTCGAGGCTGGGCTTTTCTGGCTTGGCTGCGCATTTCCGAGGGGTTACCTATTGGTGGGAAACATTCTGCGCAGCGGCAGGGTCCGGCGGACTTTGGCGTCGATCTTTGAGTCGGTACAGAGCCGGTTGGGCGTGAGCATTACGCCGTCGCATTTCTATTTTCCTGTACCGAAGCTGAAGTCGTTTCGGGGCAAAGACTGGGGCGCGGCTCGGCCGTGCGCGGCTGTGGATCTGCATCTGGACGAGCAGGTGGAGCGGCTGCACGCGGAGTTGGCGCCGTCGGCTCGGGAGCGAAGCTTCGCGGAACACAACGGCGACGGGCGGCGGGAGTTTCACTTCAACAACGGATACTTCGAGCGTGTGGACGCGGAGGTGGCGTACGCGTTCGTGCGTCGGCGCAAACCACGGCGGGTGATCGAGGTGGGCAGCGGGAATTCAACGCTGGTACTGGGGGCGGCGCTGCGCGCGAATGCGGAAGAAGGGCAAGGGGGCGAGCTAACGAGTATCGAGCCGGATCCGGCGCCGTTTTTGCGCAACGGAGTGGCGGGACTAACGCGGTTGATAGAGACGCCGGTGCAGCAGGTTCCGCTGCAAACGTTCCGCGAACTGCGCGCGGGGGACATACTGTTCATCGACTCAAGCCACGTGGTGTCGATGGACAACGATGTTCTGTACGAGTACCTGCGGATTTTGCCGGAACTGGCGCCGGGAGTGCTGGTGCACTTCCACGACATCTTCACGCCGCTGGATTACCCGGAGAAATTCGTGAAGACGAATTTATGTTTCTGGGGCGAGCAGTATCTGCTGGAGGCCTTTCTGGCATTCAACTCGGCCTATCGGGTAGTGTGGTCGTCGAGCGCGATGCAGAAGTTTCATCCGGATGCCTTGCGGGACGCGTTTCCGGACTGGGAGGGAAGCTTTGCGCGGATGCCGGAGGATCTGAAGGTGTTTGCGCCGACGCTGGATGGACGGAATGTCTGGCCGTGCAGCTTCTGGATCGAGCGCCAGGCCGCGTAGCTCACCCGTTCCCGAAGCGCGAGGGGTCGAATATTTCGACTACAATCAGCCGTTGTCCATGCAGGATCAGGTAGGCCGACTGCGGGAATGATGAAGACACTGAACCGGCTCGGCGGGCGCATGCTTGTTTGCTGCCTGGCAATGGCTGCGATGGTGGCTCCGCCTACTGCGCAGGGAGAGATTCCCGCGTGGTGCCGCGCTTTGCCGCGTCCGGATTACAGCAAGTTCGAGCGCGTGCCTGTCCGCGATGGATGGTTTGAGATCTATCGGGTCGCGCCACAGGTATTGGCGATCTACGAGCCGCATCAATCGGAAGAGACCATTGCCTACCTCATCGTCGGCGAGAAGCGCGCTCTGCTTTTCGATACGGGCATGGGCATTGGCGATGTAAAGGCCGTGACGACGGAGCTGACGCGACTGCCGATCGTAGTGCTGAACTCGCATACGCACAACGATCATGTGGGCGGCAACTGGCAGTTCGCCACTGTCGACAGCACAGATACGGACTTCAGCCGCAAAAACGCGCAAGGCTCTCGCGAAGCTGCTCAGGCGGAGATCGCGCCGGGGGAGATTTGCGGAAGCCTGCCGCCGGGGTTCGATGAAAAGGCGTATGCGACGCGTCCGTGGAAGATCGCCGCATACGTGCACGATGGCGACTGGATCGATCTGGGTGGGCGGCGGGTGCAGATTGTCGCGACGCCAGGACACACGCCGGACGCGATTGCGCTCTTCGAGCCGGGCGAGGGGCTGCTCTTTACTGGGGACACGTTTTATCCGGGAACGATCTGGCTGTATCGACCGGAGACTGATTTAGGGGCTTACGGTCGCTCGGTGCGGCGGCTGGCCGCGATGGCGCCACAGGTGAAAGTGGTGCTGGGCGCGCACAATGTTCCGGTGGCGTCCCCGGCAGTGCTACAGCAGCTGGTGGTGGCGTTTGAGACGGTGCGGGCGGGAAAGGTCATGGCGGTGCCGGCGGGTGCGGGGAAGGTGACCTATAAGGTTGGGGCGATTTCGTTTTTAATGCGCGCGCCTTAGCTAGCTGCTGCATCTTTCAATTCCACCGCGGCGGATTCCTTCCGCAACTCGCGGACGCGGTCGCCGATGGCGTACTTTAGCTTGTCGACGCCGAGCCCGGTAACGGCGGAGATGGCGTAGAAGGGCAGCTTCTTTCGCTTGGCCATTGTTTCCAGCTTTTTGAGTTTGGCGGGGTTGGCCACGTCGGCTTTGGAGGCAACGACGATCATTGGCTTCTCGTCGAGGCCGTGGCCGAAGCTGCGCAGCTCTTCCACGATGACCTTGAAATCTTCGACGGGATCGGGGCGGCCGCTGGCGTCGGAAACATCGACGAGGTGGACGAGGATGCGGGTGCGCTCGATGTGGCGCAGGAACTGGACCCCAGGCCGGCACCGAGATGCGCGCCTTCGATGAGGCCAGGGATGTCGGCCACGATGTAGCTTTCTTCGTAAGGTGCGTCGCCAACGGTGACAACGCCGAGCTGTGGCTCGAGGGTGGTGAAGGGGTAGTCGGCGATTTTGGGGCGAGCTGCGGAGATGCGCGAGATAAGCGTGGACTTGCCGACGTTGGGATAGCCAACGAGGCCGACGTCGGCGAGAACGCGGAGTTCAAGCCGGTAATTGCGTTCTTCGCCGGTGCGGCCGAGTTCGTGCTCACGCGGAGCCTGGTGCGTGGAAGTGGCAAAGTGCTGATTGCCGCGTCCGCCGCGGCCTGCGCGCGCGATGACAACACGCTCATCGGGACGGGTGAAATCGTGGACGAGCTCCCCGGTATCGGCGTCGTAAAGCAGCGTTCCAACAGGAACTTTCAGGATGGTGTCTTTGCCGTCGCGGCCGGTGCAGTTGGAGCCCAGGCCGTGCTCGCCGCGTTCCGCTTTGTGCTCAGGGTTGAAGCGGAAATAGACCAGCGTGTTGTGGCGCTGGGTTGACTCCATGATCACGTTACCGCCGTGTCCGCCGTCGCCGCCGGAGGGTCCGCCACGGGGAACGAACTTTTCGCGACGGAAGGCCATGCATCCATTACCCCCGTCACCGGCTTTAACCCGAATTTTGGCTTCATCGATAAACATTCGCTGTATCCAGTCTAACGAAGGGGCTACGTTGGACTCATCTTGCAGAAATGCGTTGCAGGCCGGCTCTGGCTGGCGGGGCTCGCTTTTGCTGTCTTTGGTGAGTCAAGGTGCGTCTCCCCCGACATTGGAAAACGGGCCTGATCGTTGTGTGGTTCGGCCTGGTGCTGAGCGCGGTGCCGGTGTGCGCGGGGCAGTCGGATACGGGCGGGATCGTGGCGGGACGAGTCTGCGGCCCCGACGGGCAGGGCGTTGCCCGAGCGCAGGTGCGCCTGGAGAGCGTGGCAGGGGGAGAGCGCGCTGAGGCGACCAGCGATCTGGACGGCGGGTTCACTTTTGTGGCGGTGACGCCGGGAGATTACACGCTTCGTGTGCGGGCGGAAGGACTATCGGAGTGGGAGGCAGATCGTCTGACGGTGGGGTTGGGAACGGCGGTGCGGCTGAATCCGCGGCTCGTGGAGAGCTGGGTGCACCGGGCGATTCTGGTGGATGCGCAAGTGGCGGAGGCTGGAAACGCGACCCCAGAAGGGGACGCGGTGAACACGCTGGCGGCGGCGGTTCCCAACAATAGCGGGCAGTGGTCGACCGAGGCAACGCAACTGGCGGGCGGGGCGACGGCGGACGAGGGCGACGCGAGCTTTCGCGGATTGAGCCCCCTGATGAGCAGCATTGCGGTTGATGGGGCAGAGAACAAGCTGGCATTTCGCGGAAGGCAGCGAGCAACCGAAGGCAACGGATTCGCGACCGTGCAGTCTGCGGTGAGCGCGTTCCAGATCAGCGGATTTTCAGCCGAATCCGGGCGTGCGGCCAGCGGAGCGATGAGCACCGTGACGAAGCGCGGCGGAAACCATCTGCACGGGCAGGCGGTGTTCTACGACCGCGGGAGTTTTGGACAGGCGGCGAACGCCTTCAGTAAGACGATGCTGGAGGAACCGGCGGGGACGACATCGGGGCAGGTGGCGCAGCCGGCGTTCTATTTGAACGGGCAGCCTATGAGTTATGTTGAAAGCCCCTGGCACGCGCCAGACCGTCGGCAGCGGTGGGAAGTGGCGGCGGGCGGGCCGATCCGCCGGAACCGCCTGTGGTGGTATTTCGCGTGGGAGCAATATGAGCGGAACGACCCGGCAGTGGCGCGTGCAAATGAGCCTGAGATTTTCTTTGCGCCGCCGTCGGTGCAATCTCTCACCACGCTGCAGGCGCGGATTGCGACGAGCACCCATCCGCTGTTGGCGGGGTGTCCAGGCGGAGCACCCGGGTCGGGATCGACAGCGAGGGCGGAGTGCGCGTGGACGAAAGCGCTGGGGCAGCTGAACGGGATGCTGGGAGCGGTGCCACGAACGACACGAGAGACAATTCTGTTTCCCAAGCTGAGCTGGCGGCTGAATGCTCGCAACGAATTTGTGACGCAGTACAACACGATGCGCCGGACCGGGCTGCATGCAGCGCTGGGTGGCGCGACGGAGACGGACTCGGTGGGTAGCTTTGGGAACAGTTCCATGAGCGACGACACGGCGGTGGCGCGGTGGGATTGGTTTGCGACATCGCACTGGCTGAGCAGCGCGCGGTATCAATACAGCCGCAGTCTTCTGGCTCAGATGCCGGGCACGCCGAGCGCGTTCGAGGAGCAATTCGCGAATAACGTATGGGGGCTGCCACCGCAGGTGGAGGTGGACCGCAGCAAGGGGCTGAGTTTCGGAACGCTGGGGACGGTGAACAAGCGAGCGTACCCGCTGGAGACGCGCCAGCAGCTGGCTGACGCGGTGACGTGGGTGCACAGGCGGCAGGCGCTGCGGTTCGGCTACGACTACAACTACATTGGGGACGCGCTGGAGGGGTTGAACGGGGAGAACGGCGAGTATTCGTACGCGAGCCTGACAGATTTTTTGTCGGACATGCTGGCTCCGAATAGCTGCGACGGAACGACGACGGGCCAGGGGCCGTATCCGTGCTATGAGCGGTTCCGGCAGACCGTGGGATCGACGCAATGGAATTTCCAGACGGCAGATTATGCGGCCTATGTTGCGAACGAATGGCGGTTGGGGCAACGGCTGACGCTGACAGTAGGCGCGCGCTACGAATATGAACAGGTGCCTGATACAAATCCGGCGTTAGTGAACCAGGAGATTCCGCAAACGGCGCGTCTGATGCACGACAAAGAGGGGCTGGGGCCGCGGGGTGGCTTCTCGTGGGATATTTTCGGCAAGGGACGGACGGTGCTGCGGGGCGGATTCGGGATTTACACGGCGAGAGTGCCGAATGCGACGGTGTTCAGTGCGTTGACGATGACGGGATCGGCGCGGTCGCCCCGGAGTTATGCGTATCGGCCCCTGGATGTTGCGGCGCCTGCATTTCCTTATGTGTTTGCCAGCGACGAGACGCCCTATGTAAATCCAAACGCGCCGAATCACAACTCGACAGCGCCGGAGGCGGTGTATTTCGATGCGCGCTTTCGGCAGCCGCAGATCAACGAGATGGAGTTGTCGGTGGAACAGGAGTTGGATCCGAAGACGACGCTGACGCTGACAGCAATGGCGACGGACGGGCACGATCTGACGCAGTTCATCGACACGAACATCGATTTGCAGAACTGGGCGACCGTTTTCTACAGCGTGGCGGCGCCGGGAAATGCCGGAGAGATTGGGCCGCTGAGCCAGGCGACAAGTGGAGTCTCCGGATACACGAACCGGGTGTACGAGCCGCAGCGGTTTTACTACCAGAGGCTGAATCCGGCCTATGGCGCGATCACCGCCATGGTGAGCGAGACGGACTCGAGGTATAGCGGCGCGATCGTGCGGCTAACGCGGCGCATGTCGAGAACTCTAACGATGAATGCAGCGTACACATGGGCACACGCGACGGACGACAATCAGAACGAGGCGACTTTTGCGGAGAGGAATGATGTCTACGATCCGCAAAATCTGAAGCTGGAGCATGGGACATCGGACTACGATGTGCGGGAGCGCGTAGCGGGAGGCATGGTAGTGCGCGAGCCGTGGCGGATGCGGGGACCAGCGGGATTCCTGCTGGGCGGTTATTCGATTGCGGGCATGGGTGTGTGGCGGACGGGCCTTCCGTACACCATGCGAACGATGGGGTCGGTGCCCACACCTTCGTGTTCTTATGCGAACTGGCTGAATGCCGGCGGAGCGACCGGAGACGGCGCGAATTGCCTGAAAGTGGTCACGCAGCCGGATGCGACGTTCACAGATAACACGGCGGGAATGGCGATTCCGATCGCAAGCCTGGGCGGAAACCTTAACGGAACCGGTGGCGAGGACCTGGTGCCGCCGATCGGCAGGAACACCTACCGGTATCCGGCAGCGATGAACCTGGACCTGCGCTTCACGAAGGCCATTCGTATCAGTGACCGTTTCTCATTTGAAGTGATGGGCGAGGCATTCAACGCATTGAATCACCGCAACGTTACAAACATTCAGACTATTGGCTATCGGGTCTCGAACGACAAGACACACGCGAACATGGCGACACTGACGTGGCAGAGCGGAGAGAAGCCGGGCACGAAGACAGTTCTGGTGAACGGAAGCAACCAGACACAATACGTCTTTGATCCGACAGCGGCGTTCGGCGGGGTGACGAACGCCAACAGCGGCGCGATGAGCCGCGAGAGGCAGATCCAGTTGGGACTTCGGCTGCACTTCTGAGCGCAATTCGCACCGACGACGGACAAATATCCAATAAGTTTCCACCGTTGAACCTATCTAAAGGCGGGTGTGCGTGGGGCGGGCTCGGTGCTGTAATTAACGCGCCCGTAACTCCCGGGTGACACGTTGATAGGGCGGTCCGGGTAGATTCCTCATCGTGGTATCCGCAGGGCATCTCCGATCCCTGCAGAACTTCAGCAACCTCTTCCTTTTGAGGCCAGACAAAATGATCAAGCTCCTTTGCTCCCGCTGGGTTGCAGCGGTCTGCCTGTTTTTCTGCTTTCTGCTCACAACGCAATTCTCCAAAGCTCAGCAAACGCTGGGCAGCATGAACGGGACGGTGACAGACGTCTCCGGTGCGGCGATATCCGGCTCGACGATGACGGTGGTCAACGAACAGACCGGACTGACGCGCTCGACAACAACGCAGAAGAACGGCTACTGGGAAATTCTGAACCTGCCGGTAGGCACGTATAAGGTGACCGCCACCGAGCAGAACTTCGAGACTGTGAATTATCCGGCTATCGCAGTGCGCGAAGGCCGCGCGACCACGATTAACGCATCGATGAAACCGGGGCAGGTATCGCAGTCGGTGACGGTGACGGCGAATCCGCTGCTGAACGCAACCGACTCAACCAACGGATACACCCTGGACAAGGCGCAGATCATGTCGACACCTCTGGCGACAGGAAGCTTTACGCAACTGGCGGTGCTCGCGCCGGGCGTGAGTTCGCAACTGTTGTCGGGGATCGGGACGGATGCCGGTCTGGGCAACCAGCCCATCTGGTCGAACGGACAGCGAGCTACCAGCAACACGTTCACGGTGGATGGCGTGGACGTGACCAATCTGTTCAACGGACAGAGCTCAAGCCAGGACGAATCGCAGCGCTATCAGTTCAACATCGGCGAAGGTTCGACGGTCGGCGGCCAGGCGCAGGACAACATCGCGGTTTACGGATCGAATGGGAACGGCCTGCCTTCTCCTCCGCCGGAGTTCATGCAGGAAATCAGCGTGACCACGTCGATGTACGACGCACAGCAGGGACAGACGAGCGGTGCGCACGTCGACGTGAATACGAGCAGCGGATCGAACGCGTATCACGGACAGATTTATGGACAGCGCGGAACCAACTTCATGAACGCGGATCCGTTCTTCTACAAGCAGGATGTGATGCTGGGAACGCTGCCGGCATCGGAAGTGGATCCGCAGCTGCATCGCTGGGTAGTGGGCGGAACACTGGGTGGACCGGTGGTGAAGAACAAGCTGTTCTTCTTCCTCGGCTACCAGCACCTGTATGACTCCGACCAGACGGGCGCGCTTTCGCAATGGCAGGTGCCGGCTGGGTTGACCGACGATCGCAGCACGGCGGGCATTGCGGCGGCCTGCACCAGCTACGTGACTGCAACCATCGCGGGCGGCGGCAGCAAGAAGACGACCTGCCCGGCGAGCACAAAGTGGGACCCTGCGGCGATTGCGCTGTTGAATGCGAAGCTGGCGAACGGGCATTTTCTGATTCCTTCGGCGGATGCGAATGCGGCATCGCAGCTGGCCAACCGGCAGCCGGACGTTTCGCTGTTGGGCACATCGACGTTCAGCGGGGATCAGGGAACAGCGTCGCTGGACTATAACCTGACCGGCACCGATCACATGTGGACGAAGTACTTCTACCAACACATGCCCACGGTGAGCCCATTTGCATCGAGCAGCAGCGAAGGATTCCCGGAGCGAGAGGATACCGGGTCGCAGGTGTTTGCGCTGGGTAACTCGATTGGCCTGGGACCGAAGATCAACTGGACCCAGCAGATTGGGTTCTCACGGCAGAAGGTGTACAGCAACTTCGCGACGCCACTGACGGCATCCGACGTGGGGATCAGCGTGCCGGGCAACGATATGCCGGGCATCGAGCTCGTGGATTTCGGGGAGAACAATTCGGAATCGCTGAGCGGGAAAATTGGACCGTACAACGGGGACAACTTCGTCGACCAGGGATATTTCGAGAATCGGCTGTCGCCTTCGAGCAGCGCGATCTTCCTGCTGGGCAAACATACGGTGAGCGTGGGTTTCAGCTACAACTACAATCAACTGAATATCCGCAACAACGTCGCGGGACATTCGGAACTGGAGACGAAAGGGTTTGACAAGTTCCTGACCGGCAGCCTGTTTTCTGGAACGGTGCTGGAGGGCAAATCGAACCGCTACTACCGGTCGAATGACGCCGGCGCCTATGCAATGGACAAGTGGCAGATCCGGCACAACGTGAGCATCACGGCCGGCGTGCGCTACGACTTCGATGGGCCGTTCAGCGAGAAGAACGGGGATCTGTTCAACTTCGATCCGTCGCTGTATGCGTCGACGTCGAGCGCAATCACGAGCACGGGCTTCATCGTCGCGGGCAACAACAAGCAATACGGTACGGCGGGCGTGAGCGATTCGACGCTGAAGGGGCGGCAATGGGGCATCGCGCCGCGTCTGGGCGTTGCGTGGTCGCCGGAGTATTTCAAGAGCAAGCTGGTGGTACGCGCGGGCGCGGGTATCTACTATGATCGCGGCGAGTATTTCCAGTATTTGTCGCCCCCGGCGGGATCGGGCATCAGCGGACCGTTTGGCGTGACGCAGGAAGCGCCGTTCGCGGCATATTCGGAGGCGACCGGCAGCCTGAGCACGCCCTTTCCGAATTTGACGCCGCCGACCACACCGTCGCAGCTTGCCGGAACCATGCCCACGATCGATTCGATCGAAAGTGCCTGCACGGCCGCGAATGTGTACAACGGCACGACACTACTGGGTTTCAACTGCGGCGACGGCGCACCGAATGGGCCTCTGGTGATCGGGAATTACGGTATTCACAACGTGCTGCCGTACACAGAGAACTGGATGTTCGACATCCAGTGGCAACCACGCAACGACACAGCGGTGGACATCGGCTACGTCGTCAACCGCGGCAAACACGGCGTGATTCCGATTCCATTCAACGAGCCGGGCATCGCGACGCCGGGCCATCCGATCAATGGGCAGACCTATTCCTATGGTCTGCAGGTGCTGAGCAACGCTACGGATGCGTTCGGAAACCCGTTGCCAATGGCGAACGAACCGTATGACACGTATAGCGGCGGCAACGTCGACCTGCGCGTGCCGTATATCGGCTACGATCCGAACTCGACCACGTTCGAGACGGCTGGAATTTCTTCCTACGATGCTCTGCAGGCACAGGTGACCAAGCGCATGTCGCACGGAATTCAGATTGGTGCGTCGTACACGTGGTCTCACACGCTGGACGAGCAGAGCGATGTGGGACTGTTTTTCACCGGCGACAACCCCAGCGATCTGCGTGAGTCGTACGCGTCGGCGGATTTCGACCAGACGCATACGCTGAGCTTCAACTGGCTTCTGCAATCGCCGAAGCTGGTGAAGACAAACAACTGGCTGAGCTATGCGGCGAACAACTGGTCTCTGCTGGGTATCACAACGCTGACCAGCGGACAGCCATACAGCGTGTACGACTATTCGGGATCTGCCGGCGGGCTATATTTCGGCGGGAACATCGAGCTGGCCAACCCGATTGTGCCGATCAAGCCGGGAATCAGTCCGAAGTCGGTAGCGACTGGACACTCGGGCGCGTATACCTACGGAACGCCGAACGGCAAAGGTGGTACGACGGCGAACTATGTGCCGGCGCTGAACGCGGACGACTTCTATATTCCGTTGATCAATCCGGGCGACAACGGCGTGCCGGGTTGCGACACCACAACGGCAGGAGGGAACGCCGGGCCGGGCGGAGGACCGCTGTGCGATGTGTATGAAACGAACTTCGTCTCCGGACAACGGAATATCTTCCGACAATCGTTCCAGAAACAAGCGAACATAGCGCTGCAGAAAGACATCCATCTCAAGGAAAAGTACGACCTCTACTACCAGTTCGAAGTGTTCAACGTAACCAACACGCCGAGCTTTGACGTCCGACCAACAACATCACTCTGAATCCAAATTTCAGCGAGTTGAACGGAAACGAGTATGGACACCAGGTGCAGCCGAACCAAAGCAACACGGTGACGACGCCGTCGACGCCGAACGGGACGGCTTCATGCCAGGGCTCGTCGCCGAACTGCGCGTATGAGCTGTACACGGTACCGGGGGCGGCGAGTAACAAACTTGGGGTTGTTACGAATGCAATCGGGAGCCAGCGACTGGTGGAGATGTCACTCCATCTGACCTTCTAAATCACAGCAGTCGTTCGGGATGCAGAGGCCGGCCAATGCGCCGGCCTTTCTTTTTGTCACAGTTACGGTGCAATATGCTTTCTTTTCCACAGCGATGCCGCGGATTGTGGGAGCACCCGCTTCCTTTCCGTGCTGTAATCACCCGTTAAACAAGCTATGCCACGCTAAAGTCGCAAATTTATACGACACGCTGGCAGTACTGTTCGAAATTGGGGCGGAAGAAAGCACCAGGTTCAGGTTTCGCTTCGGTTTGGCCGGAGAACTTCTCCGGAGAACGGGCGCGCGGGGCCACATAGGCTTGAAATACGCGCAGCAAACATAAGCAACTTTTTGAGGAGAGCCACATATGCGCAACGCTTGTTACAAATTCCTGCTCGGCGCAGGGTTGATCGCAATCCTGACCGCGGTTCTTGCTGTCGTTGCCGTACCGGCAACGGCACAGTCGACAACTCAGGGCGCAATCGCGGGCACGGTGTTCGATGCATCGGGCGCGGTGATTCCGAGCGCGGCGGTGACGATTCGCAACGTGGGGACGAACGCGACGATTACCCTGACTACGGACGGCAGCGGGTACTTTAAGGCGCCCCAGGTTCCTGCAGGAACCTATACGGTCACAGTGAAATCCGCGGGCTTTGGCGAGTACACGGCGAACGACGTGGCGGTTACGGTGGGCTCGCTGACGGAGTTGCAGCCAACGTTAAAGGCGGGCAGCGCGGCGCAGATGGTAACCGTGACTGGTGACGCACCCGTTCTGAAGCTGGAGTCGTCGGAAATCTCCGAGACGATTACAGCGAAAGAGATCGTGGATCTTCCCCTGAACGGCGGACGCTGGTCCGATCTGGCGCTGCTGACGCCGGGCGCGGTTTCGGACGGCAACGGCTTCGGACTGATTGTGTTTCGCGGCATCAGCCCTCTGCTGAACAACGTGGAGATTGACGGCGCGGACGATAACCAGGCGTTCTTCTCCGAAGAGCGCGGCCGCACGCGTGAAGGCTACTCGACTTCGCAGATCGGGATCGCGGAGTTTCAGGTGAACACCGGAGTGTACTCGGCCGAATACGGGCGCGCGGCGGGCGGTGTGATCAATTCGATCACAAAGAGCGGGACGAACCAGCTGCACGGACAGGCGTACTTCTACGATCGCGACAATACCTGGGGCGCCATCAATCCGTTCACCACGCTCACCAGCGTGACGGAACCGGCAGCGGGCGGCGCGCCGACGATCATCACCGGTGTTCCGTTCCGTCCGGTGGACTGGCGCAAGCGCTGGGGCTTTGGTGCGGGCGGTCCGTTGGTGCGGGACAAGCTTTTCTGGTTCTACGCGTACGACCAGTACCGCCGCAATTTTCCTGGTGTTTCAAAGCCGTCTTCGCCGAGCGCGTTCTTTAATCAATATGCTGACCTGGCTCTCCCGGACGCGGCAACCTGCACAGCGACAGCGACGAAGGCGACCTTTACCGGGACAGGTTCGGCAGGCGACACGAACGCCTGCGCTCTGGCGTGGCGCGTGTATGGCGGCAACTACGCATCGGCTGCGGCGCACTACGATCAGCTGCTGTTTGGGACGAAGGTGTCCTCTCTCACCGGCTTGAACGGTCCTGGGCTGCTCGATGATGTCGGAACAACGCCGCGCACCGGCGACGAAGTGCTGAACACTCCGAAGCTCGACTGGCAGATCAACGACAAGGAGCACGTAAGCTTCCTGTACCACCGGCTGCGCTGGGACTCGCCGGGTGGCGTGCAGACACAGACGTCGAATAACTACGCGATCGATACCTTCGGCACGGATTTTGTGAAGCTGGATTACGGCATGGCGAAACTGGACAGCTTGTTTTCGCCGACTCTCTCCAACGAACTGCGCTTCCAGTACGGGCGCGAGCTGGATGACGAAGGCGAGCAGCCGTTCAGCAGCTTCACCAAAGCCTATCTGAATAACTCGACCGGAACGCCGGTGCAACTGATGATTTACGGCAGCGGCAGCAACAACGGATTCACGGCTGGCATGCCTTACTACTCGTTCCGTGAGGCGTATCCGGCGGAGTGGAAGGACCAGGTAGGCGACACAGCGACGTGGCAGCACAACAACCACGCGCTGAAATTCGGCTTCGACATTCTTCGCAACAGCGACGAAGTGAACAATCTGTACGAGAGCAACGGCGTTTATACGTTCACTTACTTCTCTGATTTCTTCGCCGACATTCTGTCGCCTAATGGCACCTGCGACAGCAGTGAATCGCAAACGGGCATCGGAACGTATCCGTGCTATTTCGGATTCACGCAGGGCTTCGGGACGCCGAGGTTCTCCCTTTCAACCATTGACTACGGATTCTTCGCGCAAGACGACTGGAAAGCGACGCCGCACCTGACGCTGAATCTCGGTCTGCGGTACGACTACGAACACGCGCCCCCGCCCTATCCGGCGCTGCTGGCTACCTCGGTGCTGAACACGGGCGTGTCGGTGAACGGGACGACGATCGGGCCGTTTCCGGACGCGACGGCACAGATCGGGAACCAACCGAGCGACACCAGTGAGTGGGGGCCGAAGGTTGGTTTTAGCTGGGATCCGTTCGGCAAGGGAGAGACGGTGCTGCACGGCGGCTACGGTCTGTACTTCGGGCGCAACTTCAACGGAGACATTCTGAATACCTACGAGGCGGCGGGCAGTCCAAACGGTCAGTACACGATTCCGACGCTGTTTGGGGCGAAGGCCGGCCCGGGCGTTCCGGTGTTCCCGCAGATCATTCCCGCCGGCAGCTTCCCGACGCCGGGCGTGGACTTCTTTGCAAAGAACTTCAAAAACCCCGAAGTCGAGGAGTTCGACCTGACGATCCAGCAGCAGGTTGGTCACGGAACGTTTGTCTCGGTGGATTATGTAGGAGCGCTGTCGCGCGAGTTGCCGAACTTCCTGAACCTGAACCTGAATCCGGCGACGAAGAAGACTGGCTCGTTGACGGTGACGGCGGGAACCGGCGGAGCGTGCGGACCGCTGGCCTGCGGTACGGTGATTCCGACCAGCTACTACGTGAAGCCCTACATCAACACGCACTACGGCAACGTGACCGAAGTGGTGAGCAACATCAACTCCAGTTATCACGGACTGGTTGCGGATGTGCAGAACCGTGGCAACAAGTACGCGCAGTTCGATATGAACTACACCTGGTCGCACGCGCTCGACTTCAACCAGAACCAGAGCACGTCGCCGAGCACGAACAACTGGTACGACCCATGGAACAATCCGCGGGCGAACTACGGGAACTCGAACTACAACGTGCCGAACCGGTTCGTGGCGTGGGGGCTGCTGACGTGGCCGGGCGTCGCGACGAGCTGGCAGAAGTACCTGGAGAACGGCTGGCACCTGAACCCGGTGATTCAGGTCCAGAACGGTCTGCCGTATTCGGCGGGCGTGAGCGGAACGATCTCGGGCGCCGCAGGGTCCGGGCTGACGGGCTCGGGCAACTCGGGATATCTGTTGCAGACTGGACGCAACACGTTCAAGCAGCCCTCGACGGCGAACGTGGACCTGCGCCTGCAGAAAGACCTGCAACTGACCGAGCGCTTCAACGTGGAGTTGTTGGGAGAGGCGTTCAACCTGTTCAACCACATGAACGTAACCAGCGTGAACAGCACAGCCTACTCGATTGGGTCCACGGGAACGCTGACGTACAACCCGTTCAACCCGGGACCGGGGAAGAGCAGCCAGTCGGGATCCGGAGCCATCACGAATGCCGATTCGAACTTCGTTTACAGCCAACGGCAGATTCAGCTGGGAGTGAAGCTGGACTTCTAGGGCTGAGGTCGTTCGAGCGCGGCAGCATGCGGGCTGCCGCGTTTGTTTTTGGGGACTGGCCGTCCAGTCGATCGCGCTTCGCGCACATCGGAATGGCGAGCACCCATCGCGGTTCCGGCCAGTAGAATAGGGGAGTACGTCCCCATCCCCATGGTCTTCACAGAGCAATATGACGTTGTAGTGGTTGGTGCGGGCCACGCCGGCTGCGAGGCAGCGATGGCCGCGGCGCGGATGGGGCTGCGCACGGCTCTGTTCACGCTGAACCTGGACTTGATCGCGCAGATGAGCTGCAATCCGGCGATCGGCGGGATCGCAAAGGGTCACCTCGTCCGCGAGGTGGATGCTCTGGGCGGCATCATGGGCGAGATAGCTGACTCCGTGGGCATCCAGTTTCGGCTGCTGAACACGTCGCGCGGGCCGGCGGTATGGTCGCCTCGCGCGCAGTGCGACAAGCAGCAGTACCGCGTGAAAATGCGCGAGGTGCTGGAGTCGCAGGCAGGGCTGTTCATCAAGCAGGCGGAAGTGAGCGGCCTCGTGCTGGACAGCACGAGATCGAGGGTGCAGGGTACGGGGCACAGGGTGCTGGAAGACCGGGGCACCAGGCACCGGGAGCCGGGCTCGGATGTCGCGACCGACGAGATGCCGTGCGTTGTGGGCGTGAAGCTGCGGGATGGGCGGGTGATCCATGCCGGCGCGACTGTCATCACCACGGGCACGTTTTTGAACGGGCTGATTCACTGCGGCGAGGAGAACTATCCGGCCGGACGGAGCGGCGAGCCGCCGTCGGTGCTGCTGGGTGAAGCTCTGAAGAAGCTGGGGTTGCGTGGGTGCCGTTTGAAGACCGGCACGCCGCCGCGGCTCGACGGGCGGACGATTGACTGGACGAAGTTCGCCGAGCAGCCGGGCGATGCGGATCCGACGCCCTTCAGCTTCCGAACACGCACGCTGCCGCAGCGGCAGGTGAGCTGTCACATCGCATACACGACGCCGGAGACGCTCAGGATCATCCGCGAGAACGTGCACCGGTCGCCGATGTATTCGGGGCAGATCACGGGAATCGGACCACGGTATTGCCCGTCGATCGAAGACAAGGTGGTGAAGTTCCCGGACAAAGAGCAGCACCAGTTTTTCCTCGAGCCGGAGGGACTCAACACGCATGAGGTCTACGTCAACGGGATGTCGACGTCGCTGCCGATGGAAGTCCAGTGGCATATAGTACGTTCGATCCCGGGTCTCGAGAACGCCGAGATGCTGCGGCCCGGATACGCGATCGAGTACGACGCGATCGATCCGACGGAGCTGGATCGCGCGCTGCGGGTGAAGAAGTTTGCCGGGCTCTATCTGGCCGGGCAGATCAACGGGACTTCGGGGTACGAGGAGGCGGCGTGCCAGGGGATCATGGCGGGCATCAACGCTGCTCTGAGCGTGAAGGCCGACGGGGCGTTCACGCTGGATCGGACCGAAGCCTACACGGGAATCCTGATTGACGATCTGATCTCGAGGGGGACCAACGAGCCGTACCGGATGTTCACCTCGCGCGCGGAGTTCCGGCTGCATCTGCGGATCGATAATGCGGACCGGCGGTTGACGCCCTATGGGCGGCGGCTGGGGCTGATCGGCGACGCGGCCTGGGCGGAGTACGAGGCGAAGCAGGCGCGGGCCGTGGCGCTGGAGAAGTTGCTCAGCGTTGGCAAGGCGAACGGCGGCGAGTGGCCCGTTGGACAGACCTTGGCGCAGGTCCTGCGTCGGCCTGAGGTGACGATGGAGACGATCTGGTCTGTTCTTCGCGAGCAACTCGTCGATCCGGTGTTCGCGCCGTGGTTGGAGTCCGGGGCCGCGGAGCATTTGGCTACGCATGTCAGGAACGAACTCAGGACCGTCGAGACGGAGATCAAGTATGCGGGCTATCTCGACCAGCAGAAGAAGGCGATTGAGAAGCTGAAGAAGGCCGAGGAGCGCGGGATCCCGGAGTGGTTCGACTACACGCAGGTGAGCGGGCTGTCGCGCGAGATGCAGGAGAAGCTGACGCGCGTCCGCCCGGCGACTCTGGGGCAGGCGAGCCGCATTCCGGGGGTGACGCCTGCGGCACTGAGCCTGGTAAATGTGTACATCGAGATCCAGGGCAAGCGATTCAGGGGCCGCAGTGCGGCGGTCAGCGAAGAAGCGGCCAGCTAAAGGCGCTCAGCGGAAAAACGGTTAGCGACTCAGTAGTCTCCGCCGCCGTCCTGCTGGCTATAGTCGTCACTGTCGCCGAACAGCGTGTAGTCAGAGACCCAGCCCACCTCGATCGAGCCCGTGGGTCCGTTGCGCTGCTTGGCAATGATGATCTCGGCTTTATGTTCCAGCTCGGGGTCTTCGCGGTTGTAGTAGCTCTCGCGGTGGATGAAGGCGACGACGTCGGCGTCCTGCTCGATGGATCCGGATTCGCGCAGGTCGGAGAGGATGGGCTTGCGGTCGCCGCCGCGCTGCTCCGAGGCGCGGGAGAGCTGGGAGAGCGCGATGACCGGTATCTCGAGTTCCTTGGCCAGCGCCTTGAGGCCGCGTGAGACCGCCGACACCTCCTGTGTACGGTTCTCGTAATGGCGGTTGTTAGAACCGAGCGCACCGGCGGTCATGAGCTGCAGGTAGTCGACGACGACCAGATCGAGCGATCCCGCGGACTGGCGCAGCCGGCGGGCCTTGGCACGCATCTCGGCAAGAGAGATGCCGGGCGTGTCGTCGATATAGAGCGGCGCTTCGACGAGGCGGCCGAGCGCGTTGGTGAGGCTTTTCGCGGTCTTCGCGGAAAATGGTAGCCGGTCTGAATTTTCTTGGCGCCGACGTGCGCTTCCGACGCCAGCATACGGCGCAGCAGCGACTCCTTCGACATTTCGAGCGAGAAGACGGCGACGACTTTATTGCCCTTGATGGACGCGTTCTGCGCGATGTTGATGGCCAGCGCAGTCTTACCCATGGAGGGCCGAGCGGCAATGATGGTGAGCTCGGAGGGTTGCAGGCCCGCGGTCATCTCATCGAACTTCGTCAGGAAGGTGCGGAGGCCGGTGACCTGGTGCTGGCCCTGCTTGTAAAGGTTGTCGATGCTCTTGAACGAGCCGGCGACGATCTCGTGGACGCTGGTGAAGCCGCGGGTGATGCCTTTCTCGGTGACTTCAAGCAGCGAAGTTTCGGCGGCGTTGAGGACCTCGAGCGCCTCCTCACTTTGGTCGGCCGCACGCGTGATGGCAGTGGAGCAGATGTTGATGAGCTGGCGCAGGAGGGATTTGTCCTTGACGATGCGGACGTATTCCTCAATGGTGATGCGACGCGGAAGACCCTCAGTGAGGGAGGCAAGCCACGCAACGCCGCCGACGGATTCGATTTCCTTACGGCGGGAGAGCTCTTCGCTGATGGTGACGATGTCGACCACGTGGTTGCGGTCGATGAGTTCGCCCATGCGGCCGAATACGCGCTGATGCGCGGTAAGCGCGAAGTCCTCGGGGCGCAAGAGCGAGGCGGCTTCGCTGTAGGCATGATTGTCGAGCAGGATGGCGCCGAGGATGGTGCGCTCGGCGTCCAGCGAGGCGGGAAGGCCGCGCTCGAATTCGATGTCGGGGGTGGTGGCCATGCCTTGATCGAGTGTAGGACGTAATGTTGTGAGTTGGGCCGTGATGAACCTCTGGAGAAACCTCCGTTTCTGTGAAAAACTCGTTCATAGGGCTGCTGCTGATGGCCTTCGAGGTGGGCAAACGTCTATCATTATGGGGAGCCTCTCCGGAAGTGGATGTGACGATGGATTTTCGGAAATTGTTGATGGCAGTATGTGTGGGCGCGATATGCGGAGCGGGCGCTCTGCACGCGCAGCAAGCGGAATCGATAACACCCGGCCAGACTCAGCAGCCTCCTGAGTTGAAAGAGTTCCAGAGCCTGGAAGATCAGTGGAGCACCGCAGTCGTAAAGAACGATCAGTACACGATGGAGTTTCTGCTGTCGCCACTGTATGTGGACATCTCATCTTCGGGTGACGTGGCGACGCGGAACCAGACGCTCGCGGGGCTGTCCGACAAGGGGACTGTGCCCGTCAGCATGATGCAGCGTGTGGTTTCGGTGCGGGAGTTCGGCGACACCGCGATAGTGAGCGGAACCTACATCGTGAAATTCCGCGCGAACGGCGGGGAGAAGGAAGAGCGCGGGATCTTTACCCACGTCTATAGCCGGACGCAGCGGCACTGGGCGTGCGTCAACGCGCAGCGCACAGCGGTGGTGGATCTGACGCCGGGCAAACAGAAAGGCGCGCAGGGGAAGAGCAACGCTTCGGAGCCATTCCACATTCCATTGCTGTACAAGGGCTCGGAACCGTCGCAGTCGGCGGCGGGTCCAACGAATATTCCGCCGAATTAGCAGGAAGCTGTTAGCGAGAGAGTTCCAGCAAACACCTCTCGCAGACAGCTTTCGGCGATCGTTTTCCGGCAGCAGATTTTCGCTCACAAAGATGACCAGCACACGACCCACCTGGGCTGAGGTCAGCCGCAGCCGACTCCTTAACAATCACGACGTGCTGCGCCGTCTCGCCGGACACGACACCGAATTGCTGAGCGTGGTCAAGGCAAATGCCTATGGGCATGGCCTCGAACCTTGCGCGCAGGCACTGGCAGCCAACGGGGCGCAATGGCTGGGCGTGACCTGTGTCGACGAAGCTGTGGCGCTGCGCAAGGTGATCCCCGAGGCGCGAACTTCATACGCGCGAATTCTGGTCATGAGCGGGATCTGCTCCGGCGAGGCCGAAGCGGTGCTTGTGCACGACCTGACTCCGGTAGTCTGGGATACAAAGCACATCGCCCTGCTGGAGGAAGCGGCCGTCCGGCTTCGCGCCGCGCCCGGAGATTGTCCCGTTCACCTGGAGATCGATACGGGCATGTCGCGCCAGGGCGTACCGGTGAAGGATCTCGAATCGCTGCTGGAGCGGTTTGGGCCCGAGTCTCCGCTACGTGTCGAAGCGGCGATGACCCATTTTCATTCTCCAGGGAATACAGACCTGACTGCCGGGCAATTGCGGGAACTGGCCACGGCCGTGGACACGATGACCGGGTGCGGGTTCCAGTTGGCGATTCTGAGTGCAGGAAGCTCGGCGGGAGCCCTTGAGTCGAACCCCGGACTCGCCGAATTGGCGAAGGGCATCGGAGCGCGGTTGATGTTGCGTGCTGGGATTGCGCTCTACGGCTACGCGCCGGATCCGGAGGATACAGGCGAGAACGCACGCCAACTACAGCCGGCGCTGGCGTGGAAGACGCGGGTGGTGTCGCTGCGCGAGATTCCAGCAGGCGCGACCGTCGGCTACGATGCAACCTTCACGGCGAACCAGCCGACGCGGGTTGCGCTGCTGCCCGTGGGCTATGCCGATGGTCTGAATCGGTTGCTTTCGAATCGGGGCGCGGTGCTGGTGCGCGGCCGGCGTGCGCCCATCGCGGGGCGGATTTCGATGGATCACACGTCGGTGGACGTAACCGATGTGGCCGGCGTCGAAGTCGGCGACGAGGTGGTGCTGATTGGAGAGCAGGGTCAGGAAAGGATAACGGCCAAAGATATGGCGAAGCTGACGGGAACGATCAGCTACGAGGTGCTCTGCGACATTGGCGCGCGCGTGCCGCGAGTGATGGCGGACTGATGCTGAAAGAGCTGTACGGGCGCTGGATGGTTCGCTGGGAGTGGGTGCTGACGACGCGGGATGAAAACCGCGTGGTGCGTCCGCTGGAGTGGGGCTTCGATTGGCTGGAGGATTTCATCGCGGGGGCCGGTCTGCGCGCGATGGTGGAGCGCGCTGCGGGGAGCCATACCGCCTCAGAACAGGCGATGATCGCAGTGAACGAAGCGATCGTGCGCAACAGCGAGGCGTTCTTCGGTTACAAGCGGCCAACGGACTTTCTGCTGGAGGAGCGGGCCCCTCAGTTGTACCCGACGAATGTACGGCCGGAAACACTGCGGAAGGACGCGCACCTGAAGCGGATGGGAGCCGAAGGGAAACTGAAGAAAGCGCAGTTCCTGCGCTTCACATCGCCGGTGCGGACGCCGTATCCGGAGAACGATCTGGTGAATGCGCGATGGTATCCGGCACCTGAAGAACGCATGCAGGGTAAGCCGCGGCGGGCGATGATCGTGATGCCGCAGTGGAATGCGGATGCGTTCAGCCACAACGTGCTGTGCTCGTTGTTCAACCGCTTCGGCATCTCGGCGCTGCGGCTGAGCAAGCCCTTTCACGACATTCGGCGGCCGACCGAGATCGAGCGATCGGATTACGCGGTGAGCGCGAACATCGGTCGCACCATAGCGGCAGGGCGGCAGGCGGTGGTGGATGTGCGCTGCTGTCTGGATTGGCTGGAGGAACAGGGATACGAGGAGTTCGGAATTCTGGGCACGAGCCTGGGGTCGTGTTATGCGTTCATCGCGAGCGCGCACGACGCGCGGATTCGAGTGAATGCGTTCAATCATGCGTCGATGGCGTTTGGCGATGTGGTGTGGACCGGGCAGAGCACACGGCATATCCGCCAGGGGTTTGAGGACGCAGGTCTGACGCAGGGGCAGTCGTACGGCTTGTGGAGTGGGATCAGTCCGGTGTCGTACATGGAGCGGTTCGCCGAGTTTCGGAAAAAAGTACTGGTGATCTATGCTCGCTACGACCTGACGTTTCTGCCGGAGTATTCGGAGATGGTGGTGCAGGCCTTCACGAAGCGCGGGGTGGATCTTACGGTGAAGGTGCTGCCGTGCGGGCACTACACGACGGGCGAGACTCCGTACAAGTTTATTGATGGGTGGTATCTGGGGTCGTTTGTGTATACAGCTTTCCGGGATCTCCAACGCGATGGGACCCGCTCTTCAAACCCGGAAGCGAGGAGCGAGGCGGACAAAGCGGAGATGGTGGAACGGTAGGACGGGTTTGTGTGTTGAAGTGCGGACGCCGCACTTGAAGCCGCCAGCAGAGATTGAATCCCCACAACTGGTCTCCCCTCCAGCAACTCGGCCGTTCCCTGACATCCATTTGCCCTGCGGTGGTACGGTTCTCCTGACCGCATCGATTACGACAGCCAATGAAGTTGCCCGAAGCGTTTGACGCTCATCCCGCTGACCTTGCTGTTTGGATCGTTACGTTCTGGCTTTGCATTGTTCCCGAGATTGTTTTGTCCGCAGTGCTGCGGTCGGGAAGGACTGCGCGGAAGTCGGATAAGGGATCGAAGGCTATTGTGATCGCGGCGGCAAACCTGGCCATGATCATCGGATTCGGCGTGGCCATCGCCTTCCCCGGCTTTTCCATATATCCCAACTGGAGAGCCTTCTTTGATGCGGGGATTGTGGTCTGGCTGAGCGGCACGCTGTTCCGTTTCTACTCGATGCGAACCCTCGGCCGGTTCTTCACCTACGATGTGGCTGTTTCAAGCGGGCAACATGTCGTGGAACGAGGGCCCTATCGCTGGATCCGCCACCCGTCCTACCTGGGGTCGCTGATAGCGAACATCGGTATCGGGATGACGCTGACAAACTGGCTCGCAATGTTCCTGCCTGCATTGTGCCTGGGAATCGCGTACGCGTACCGCATCACCATTGAGGAACGCGCGCTGCTGGAAGGGCTGGGCACACCTTACCGCGAGTACATACGGAGGACCTGGAGACTGGTCCCGTTTGTCTTTTGAGGACGGACCCGCTCCGCTGTGCCGGATAATGCGCAGGTCTTTCGGTGAAACACTTCAATGTCGATCTG
Organism: uncultured Acidobacteriaceae bacterium; assembly: GCA_963705765.1. Lineage (GTDB taxonomy): Bacteria > Acidobacteriota > Terriglobia > Terriglobales > Acidobacteriaceae > Palsa-343. The sequence continues at coordinate 26,526 of CAVPKU010000032.1, forward strand.
AGGCGCCCCGAATGGGACACAGTGCAGGTTAGTCCTCGAGATGCACGGTGGCCATGGCGAGCGACGCGGTGTGCGTGATTGAAAGTGAGACACGCGTAACGCCCAGCTGTCCGGCGATAACACGGGCGCGGCCGCTCAGGACCAAAGTGGGCCGGCTCCCGGGAGCGCGGCGGACCTCGAGTTCCTTCCAGAAAACGCCATGCTGGATACCGGTGCCGAGAGCTTTGGCTCCGGCTTCTTTCGCGGCGAAGCGGGCGGCGAAGCTCTCAGCAAAGCTGGCTCTGGCGCGGCAATAGGCGATTTCCTCCATAGTAAACACGCGTTCCAGAAAGCGGTCGCCGTAGCGCTCAATGGAGCGCGCGATGCGAGGCACTTCGATCAGATCGATGCCAGTGCCGACCAGCATGAGGCAACGGTAGCACAGGAGTGAATCTTTAGCTCCCGGGCGGAGAAAATCGCAGTGATGAGAAACGGGCGGCTCTCCGATGGAGCAAGTGTGCAAGCAATCACTGAGGAGCGTTGGGGTCACAAGGGATGGGAGATGAATCTCTCGGCGCTCTGCTCAGAGGATGCGGCGCGAACGGTTCGATTCCTGACCGGCGCGGTGATGGCTTGCGGTGGCTGCGTGCTGTCGCGGCGTTTTGACGCGGACCAGACCGCGGCCATCGAGTTTGAATTCATTCGCGCCACATGCGTGGAGATGTACAGTGTACTGATCGCGGCGGGGCTGGAACTGACGGCGCAGTCGCACATGATTCTGGCGACGCTGTGCCAGTGCACTCGCGAGACGCTGGAGACAACGGCGAGCGACCCGGTTCATGTTGAGCTGGTGATTCGCAGAGTCGACGCTGCGCCGCAACGCGAGCCCGGCGGCTCGGTGATTCCCCCGCAACTGGCCTAATGGGACCCCTGGCGCCCCCGGCAGGGGTGTACGCAGAAGTTATTCCTGAAATCCACCGTTCCTGGTCATACTATTTGCCGGATGGAACGGTACGAGGCAATCGTCGTGGGTGCAGGGCCTGCGGGCTGCGCGGCCGCCTTTGATCTGGCAAGCGCAGGGCGGGCGGTATTGCTGCTGGATAAAGCTGAGTTTCCGCGGCACAAGGCCTGCGCCGGAGGGCTGACGCGCAAATCGCTGCGCGCGCTGCGGTACTCGGTGGCGCCGGTAGTTCGCGAGAGCGTGTCGGCGATCGTAGTGGAGGGGCGCAGCGGACAAGCGGCCACCCTGGCCAGCCGCAGCGCGGTGTGCGCGATGACCGTCCGCCAGGAGCTGGATCACTATTGTTGGCAGCAGACACTGAAGGCGGGCGCAGAGTTCGTCCGCATTGGATCGATTACGGGAGTGGTAGCAGACCGCGAGGGCGTGACGCTGGGGACGACGGACGGAGAATATCGCGGCCGCTTTTTGATTGGCGCCGATGGTGTGCACAGCCGCGTGCGGCAAATGCTCTATGGAGAGAAACCGGCTTGGTTCCGGCGCGGATTCGCACTGGAAGCGAAGGTGTATCCGCCGAACGGACACAGCCACGATTTGGTTTTCGACTTCGCGCCGGTGCGGCAGGGCTACGGGTGGGTTTTTCCCAAAGGCGATCATCTGAATGTCGGGCTCGGCGTTTACAACGACACGGGCGAGGAAAAGCTGAACCGTCCGCGGCTGGAGTCGTACATACGGCAGCGTTTTGGCGATGCTCGGGCGGAACACGTGACCGGGCAGTATCTGGGATTCGGCGCAGAGGCGGCTCGGGCGACGGAGGAGCGCATTTTTCTGGTTGGAGACGCAGGCGGGTTTGCGGATGCGCTGACCGGCGAAGGGATTCATGGGGCGATTGCCAGCGGGCAGGCGGCAGCTGAGGCCATCGGCCGGGAGCTGCGGGGAGGCAAGCGCGCGCAGCAGACGTTTGGCACACTGACGGCGCAACTGCGGCAGGATCTGCAACTGTCGTCCTCAGGCTCGCGGTGGTTCTATGGGAACCTCGACGTCGGCTATCGGGCGCTGACGGCGCCTGTTCTGCGCACAGCGGTGATCAACGCCTACGCGAACGGCACGAAGATTGCGGCGCTGGCGAATGCTGTGCGCAGGTTCGCCCGCCTGTTTGCAGCCGGCGCGTAATACGCAGAACGTAAATGGAGCTGCACAGCCTGGCGGAAGGGAGCCGGCATTTTTTGCTGCTAAGATTGAATCTCGGCGAGACACGGTAGTTTGGCGGTCATCGCACGAATGCGGCAGCAGCCATGATCCAGGCTGCGAACGTCCTCCGGTTGACTGCTTTTCTTTCGCACACTCTCCAGTTCTGACACCCGATCAACTGCACCAGCATTCAACGAAGTCCTGACGCGAGAGCAGATGAGATTCCTGGTCCGGAAATACGGCGCGGGAGCGATTCGGCGGGGTTCGCTGGCGGCCATCTTTATTGTGGCTGCGTGCGCGACGCGAGCCGCGTGGGGCGAGGGTCCGCTGGGTTCGCCCAGCATCTTCGATCCGTCATCGACGCCGGCCAGGAGCATCCTCGACCTGTCGTGGTTCGTCATCGCAATCACGGGTGGCATCTTCGTGACGGTGGGTGGATTGCTTGTGTACGCCATCATTCGCTATCGCGCGCGTCCGGACGATGACGGGAGCGAACCCCCGCAGATTTACGGCAGCACCCAGGTGGAGCTGGCCTGGACCGTGATTCCGATCCTGATTGTGGTGGTGCTGTTCCTGACCACGGCGCGGATCATCTTTGCGATTCAGGACGCGCCCAAGCCGCAGGTGGCGCTGGATGTGACGGTGGTCGGACACCAGTTCTGGTGGGAGTTCCGCTATCCCAGGCTGGGGATTGTGACCGCGAACGAACTGCACGTGCCGGTGAGCACGGCGCTTGAGCCGAAGCCCACCTTTCTTCATCTGCTTTCGGCGGACGTGGACCACAGTTTCTGGGTGCCGCAACTGGCCGGCAAGACCGATCTGATCCCGAACCATCCTAACGACATGTGGATTGAGCCGCGCAGGACTGGCGTGTTTCTTGGCCAATGCGCGCAGTTCTGCGGCGTGGAGCACGCGAAAATGCTGCTGCGCGTTTACGTGGATACGCCGGAGCAGTTCGATGCCTGGGTGCAGCAGCAAAAGCAGCCCGGTGCGCAGGATGTGAGTGCGGCGGCTGGGCGGCACGTATTTGAAACTCAAGCCTGCACAAATTGCCACAGAGTAGGCGGGACAGCGGCGCAGGGGACCTTTGGGCCGGACCTTACGCACCTCGCCAGCAGGACGACGCTGGCGTCGGGCGCAGCACCGAATACTCCGCAAAATCTGCGGGCATGGATTCAGGATCCGAACCAGTTGAAGCCGGGAGCACTGATGCCGGCGATGCAACTGAGCAACGAACAGATCGATCAGGTAGTGGCTTATCTCGAGACTCTGCGTTAGGACGAGTGCGTTAGGACGAGTGCGTTAGGACAAGGGAATGGCGGACCAGACTTTACCGATTGCGGGTGCTGTTGACGTAACGCCGAGCCGGCGCTCGTCTGCGCTGGTTCTGGAGTGGCTGCATGGCTGGGTCGTGACCGTGGACCACAAACGGCTGGGGATCCTGTACATGGTGTACGGGATTTTCTTCCTGCTGGTGGCGGGAGCGGAGGCGCTGGCGATTCGCATCCAGCTGGCATGGCCGGGCATGCATTTTCTTTCGCCGGAAACGTACAACGAATTTTTCACAATGCACGGCACGACGATGGTGTTCCTGGTGGGAATGACCATCATCTTCGGGTTCGCGAATTATCTTGTGCCGTTGATGATCGGCGCACGCGACATGGCATTTCCGCGGCTCAACGCCTTCAGCTTCTGGCTGACGGCGTTCGGCGGATTGTTGCTCTACTACAGCTTTATCGGTGGCTTCGGCATGTACGGCATGGGCGCGGCGCCGGATGTCGGCTGGTGGGCCTATGCGCCGCTGACGGCGCGAGCGTTTTCACCGGGACACGCGACGGATTACTGGGCGTTGGCGCTGATCGTGATGGGCTTTGGGACGCTCGGGACGGCGATCAACGTCATCGCAACCACGCTGTCGATGCGCTGCCGAGGCATGACGCTGCTCCGCATGCCTTTGTTCGTCTGGCTGATGCTGGTGGTGAGCGGCCTGACGCTGGTGACGATTACGCCACTGACGGCGGCACAAATCATGCTCGTGATCGACCGCTACCTCGGCGGCCACTTCTTCGACGCGCAAGCCGGTGGCCAGCCCGTGATATGGATGCACTTCTTCTGGATCTTCGGGCATCCGGAGGTGTACGTCCTGGTCATGCCGGCGTTCGGAATCGCCAGCGAGATCATTCCGGTGTTCTCGCGCAAGGCGATTTTCGGGTATCCGGCAATGGTGGCGGCGTCGGTGGGCATCGCGTTTGTGAGCCTGGGTGTCTGGGCGCACCACATGTTCACCGTCGGCATGACGTCGGTGGGCAACACATTCTTTGTGCTGTCGACGATGCTGGTTGGCATTCCAACCGGCATCAAAATTTTTAACTGGCTGGCGACGCTGTGGGGAGGCAAGATCCGGTTCGCGACGCCGATGCTGTTTAGTCTTGGGTTTCTCATTCAGTTCCTGTGCGCCGGACTAACGGGCATCATGCTGTCGGTGGCGCCGTGGAACTGGCAACTGCACAATTCCTATTTCGTAATCGCGCATTTCCATTACGTGCTGGTCGGGGCGATCGTCTTCATGGTCTTTGCAGGGATCTACTACTGGTATCCGAAAGTGACCGGACGGATGCTGGACGAGAAACTCGGGAAATGGCACTTCTGGCTGTTCTTCATCGGGTTTCACGTCACGTTCGACGTGATGCACTTCGTTGGGTTCCTGGGAATGCCGCGGTCGATTTACACCTACGAGCCGGACCGCGGATGGAGTCAGCTGAACTTCATTATTTCGATCGGCGGCATGATTCAGGGCATCGCAACCCTGGTCTTCGCGTGGAACCTGGTGCACTCATACTTCAAGGGCAAGGAGGCCGGGAACGACCCGTGGGATGCGTGGACGCTGGAGTGGTCCGTGCCATCGCCGCCGCCTTCGTATAACTACGCCGTGGATCCGGCGGTGCACAGCCGGCGCCCGCTGTGGGATCTGAAGCACCCGGAAGATCCGGACTGGAAGTACGAAGCATGAGCGCGATCCCTCTGTCTCCGCCGATTGAGCGATGGCAGCTGCCGTCACGCGGGCGCATTGCCATGCTGTCGCTGATCACGGGCGAAAGCGCGATCTTCACGATCTTTGTGGTGGCGTATGTCTACTACATCGGAAAGAGCCTGAGTCCCCCGTATCCGGCGCAGGTGCTGGCAATCCCGTTCTTCAACACGGTGTGTCTGCTGGCAAGCAGCGTAACCATCTGGCTGGCAGAGCGGGAGATCGATCGGGGAAGGATGCGAGGCTTTGCGGCGTGGTGGACGCTGACGATCGCGCTGGGAGCGATCTTTATCGCCGGCACGGCGATCGAGTGGCACAAGCTGATTTATGTCGAGGGGCTGACGATCAGGACGAATCTGTTTGGGACTACGTTCTACTCGCTGGTGGGACTACATGCGACACATGTGGTGGTGGGGCTGATCGGGCTGTCGCTGATTTTGATCTTCACGCTGACCGGGCATGTGACGGAGAAGCATTCGGAACGCGTCCAGGTGTTCGCGCTGTACTGGCATTTCGTGGATGCAGTATGGGTGGTGGTTTTCACCGTGGTGTACATCGTGGGCAGATAGAGATGGCGGAGACGACACAACACGGAGCCGGACCGGCGCACGGAGAGACGATTCATCTGCCGGCGCCAACGGCGTGGCCGATTGTTCTGGCGCTGGGGTGCACGCTGGCCGCAGCAGGACTGGTGACGAGCCTGGGGGTGACGGCGTTCGGCGCGGTACTCATCCTGTCCGGATGCGTGGGCTGGTTCCGGCAGGTGCTGCCGCATGAGGCCCACGAGCATGTCCCGGTCGTTGTGCAGACGGTGACGATCGCGACGACGCGTAAGCTGGTGCGGCGGCTGGAACTGGGTCCGGAACATCGCGCACTGCTGCCAGTGGAGACGTATCCGGTGGTGAGTGGAATCAAGGGCGGCATTGCGGGCGGAATCGCAATGATCTTTCCGGCACTGGCCTATGGGCTGATCGCGCAGCACAGCCTCTGGTATGCCGTCAACCTGCTGGGCGGCGCGGGCGTGGGTCCGTCGGCGCACATCACGACAGCGGAGATTGCGCAATTCCATCCGAGCTGGCTGATGGTCGCAATTGTGATCCACACAGTGACTTGTTTGCTGGTGGGACTGCTCTACGGTGCGATGTTGCCAATGTTGCCGCGCAATCCGGTGATTTTGGGCGGCCTTTTGGCGCCGCTGCTGTGGACCGGACTGCTGCACTCGGCGATGGGGATCATCAACCCGGCGCTTGATGCGCGCATTCAGTGGGGATGGTTCGTGATCTCGCAGGTCACGTTTGGCGTGGTGGCCGGTTTGGTGGTGGCACGCGAAGGCAAGATTCGCACCGGCCGCGGGCTGCCCTTCTTCGCGCGCATGGGCATCGAGGCCCCGGGGCTGATGGAGTCGAATTCGCATGCCGGTCCGCCGCCAGGACGCGACCAGGAGAAACACTGATGCGGCTGGGCGCTCTGCTTCTGGTGGCGCCGCTGGTGCTTGCGCTGAGCGGATGCGACAGCGCGCCCGGAGCGCGCGCAGCGAAAGTGACGGCCCCGCGACCCGAGCAGGTTCTCGACTTTACCACCCTCTACAACACGAATTGCCGCGCCTGCCATGGCGTGAATGGGCATGGAGGGCCAGCGATGGAGCTGGGAAATCCCGAGTACCAGAGGTTGGTGGACGATGCGACTCTGCGGAAGACGATTTCCAGCGGCATGCCGGGCACCGAGATGCCTGCGTTCGCGCAGTCCTCGGGTGGAATGCTCACGGATGCACAGGTGAACGCGCTGATTGCAGGCATGCGGAAGGAGTGGGCGAGGGTGGATGTCTTTAGCCTTGTTAAGCCTCCATCGTATGCGCAGCCGGCCGACGGCGATGCGAAACGAGGCGAGCAGGCCTACCAGACGCGATGCGCTTCGTGCCATCAGAACCCGGCGCGAGAACAGGTGACGAGCGCGGCGTATCTGTCGCTGGTGAGCGACCAGGCACTGCGAACTGTAATCGTGGCGGGGCGTCCGGATATCGGGCAGCCGGATTGGATGATGCAGGGCGTGAAGGATTCCAGGGGGCCGCTTTCCGGACAGGATGTAACCGACATAGTTACGTATCTGGGGTCGCTGCGGAATCCAGCAGCAGTTTCGGCTGCACCGGCGGGGAGATGACGATGAGCGACGTAAGCGATAGTCGTGAAAAGCAGAGCACGGGGCCGGATACTCACACGGCGAGCCAGCAGGCGAGCGATCGGGAAAGCCCTGCGGTCGTTTCGAGGCGTTGGCTGCTGCTGGGTGCGGGCGCAGCGCTTAACGGATTGGTGGGGCTGGCGCTGGCAGTGCCGATTCTGCGGTATTTGCTGGCGCCGGTACGGAAGGATTCGGACTACAAGTCGTGGATTTCGCTGGGCGACGTAGAGAAGTTTCCCGTGGGTGAGACGCGGCTGGCGTCTTACGTTAACCCTTTCAAACGGTCCTGGGACGGTGAGACGGACAACGTGGCCTGTTATGTGCGGCGGGAGGGGTCAAGCCAGTTCACGGTGTTCGCCATCAACTGCGCGCATCTCGGTTGCCCGGTGCGGTGGTTCCCGCAATCGCAGCTTTTCATGTGCCCGTGCCATGGTGGCGTGTATTACGCGGACGGATCGCGGGCTTCGGGGCCGCCGGAGCGAGGCCTTTTCACCTACGAGTACAAAATAGCAGGGGAACAGTTACAAATTGATGCAGGACAGATGCCCAGCCTGTCGAACACGGCGAAGCTGGTGACGATTGACGTTCCGAACACGAATGGAGCAACGCGGGATGGAGACTGCGGATGCCGCGGATGAAGCAGATTTACGACTGGTTCGAGCGACGGCTACAGATCGAAGGGCCTGTCAAGGACGCGGTGCTGCACAAAGTGCCGCGCAACACGGCGAGCTGGTGGTACGTCTTCGGGAGCGCGGCCTTCACATTGCTGATGCTGCAGATCGTAACGGGCATCTTGTTGGCGCTGGTTTATGTACCGTCGGGCGCCGAGGCCTGGAACAGCCTCAACATCTTGAATCATCAGATCCCGCTGGGATGGTTCCTGCGCGCGATCCACGCGTGGGGATCAAACTTCATGGTGGCCGTGGTTTTCATCCACATGGCGCAGGTGTTTCTGTTCGGAGCGTACAAGTATCCTCGTGAGCTGACGTGGACCGTCGGGGTCTTCCTGCTGCTGATGACCCTCGGCATGGCGTTCACCGGCCAGGTGCTCCGCTTCGATCAGGACGCGTACTGGGGCCTGGGCATCGGCGTGTTCATCATGAGCCGCGTGCCGTGGCTCGGCGGGTCGCTCGTGCATCTGCTGTTGGGCGGGCCGGTGATTGCCGGCGCGACACTGTCGCGATTCTTCGCGCTACACGTCTTTGTGATTCCCGGAACGCTCTTGTTTCTGGCGGCTGTTCACATCTGGATGGTGCTGAAGCTGGGCGTGAACGAGTGGCCGATGCCGGGCCGGCTGGTGCGGAAAGAAACCTATACCGAGGAGTACAACAAGCTCGCGCACGAGGATGGCATTCCGTTCGTGCCGGGCGCGTTCTGGAAAGACCTGGTCTTTTCGGGCGCGGTGCTGGCGGTTGTAGCCGTGTGCGCGGCGGTATTCGGGCCCTCGGGGCCTGGCGGCCAGCCCGATCCATCCATCATTCAAACAGTGCCGAAGCCGGACTTTCCCTTCCTGTGGATTTACGCAGTGCTGTCGTATCTGCCGCCATCGATGGAGACCCCGTTCATCCTGATTGCGCCGATCCTGATGATCGCGGGATTGCTGGCGGTGCCGTTTGTCGCGTCGGAGGGCGAGAAGAGCTGGCACCGGCGGCCGGTGGCGGTGCTGGCGCTGAGCATGGTGGCGGTGAGCTGGGCAGTATTCACGCATCTGGCGATGTCGACGCCGTGGAGCCCGCACATGAGCGCATGGAGCAGCGACACGCTGCCGGTGAAATATCTGCGCGAAGCGACGCCGCTGGTCCGGCAGGGCGCGGTGATCTTTCAGTCCAAGCAATGCCGAAACTGCCACTCCGTCGGCGGACAGGGCGGGGAGCGCGGGCCGGCGCTCGACGCAGTGGCGACACTGATGACGCCGGATCAGATGCGCTATAAAGTGGTGACGGGCGGGGGCAACATGCCGGCGTACGGCAAAAATCTGTCACCGCCGGAGATCGAGGCGCTGGTGAGTTTTCTCGAAACGCTGCATCCGGCCAATGAGCCTCCGGCAGTCGATGCGTCGCAGCAGGCGACGCAGGCGAGCGCGCCTCCGCAGTCGGCGGGCGGCAGCAATCGATGAATCGGCCATGAATCAGGATGCGCTGTTTACCCAGTGGGACGTGCCGTGGGCTGTAACGGCAGCGCTCGCGGTGACGGCTGCGATTTATGTTCGCGGATGGTTACAAATACGTCGAACGCGGCCTGCAATATTTCCGCGATGGCGGCTGCTGGCGTTCCTGGGCGGAATCCTTGCGATCTTTGTAGCCGTAGCGTCGCCGCTCGACACCTTCAGCGAGACCCTGCTGTTCATGCACATGGCGCAGCACTTTGTGCTGATGTCCATTGCGCCACCGCTCATCGTGCTGGGCGCTCCGATGGTGCCGATGCTGCGCGGATTGCCGAGGAGCGTGATTCGTGCGCTGCGTCCGCTCTTCCGGACGGGAGTCATTGGACACCTGGGAGCATTCCTGACGCAGCCAAAGGTCGCATGGCTGGCGATGAATGCAGCGTACGTGGGTTGGCATATCCCGAAGGCCTACGAGTTCGCGCTGGCGAGTGAGAACTGGCACAACTTCGAGCATGCGTGCTTCTTCTTCACCAGCCTGATGTTCTGGTGGCCCGTGATTGCGCCGTGGCCGTATCGGCAGAGGTTCTCGCGATGGCTGTTGCTGCCCTACCTGGTGCTCGCGGATCTGGTGAATACCGGGCTGTCGGCGTTCCTTTGTTTCTCAGGGCGACTGCTGTATCCGAGCTATGCAGCGGTGCCACGGCTGTTCGGTCTCAGCGCGCTGAACGATCAGATAGCGGCGGGAGCCTTCATGTGGGTGATGGGGTCGACGGTGTTTCTGATTCCGGCGATGGGGATCACGGTGATGCTCTTGTCGCCACGAAAAAACAGAAGACAGGAGACTGGAGACCGAAGTATTCCTCTTCGCGCTCAACCGCCCACCATCCGTTCACAATGAACCGCCCCTGTCCGCGAGAAAACTGTGGACAAGGGTGGGCACTCGGAGTTTCGCTAGGGTTTTGTTGCCAGGATGAGCGGCGACGGCCCTGGGGCTTCGAGGAGGCGGGGGTTCGTGAAGCCGGCCTCTTCGAGCCAGGCGCCAATTTCCTCAAAGGACCAGGTATTGCCCTGGTCGGTGTTGACGAGCATATTGACGGCGAAGAACAGACCGTTGACGGGACCGGTGCGCTCTTTGTTGACGAGGAATTCCTGAACAGCGATGGTGCCGCCACTGGCAAGGGCGGCAAAGGTCTTCGCGAGGAGCTTACGGCTGCGGGCTTCGCCTTCGCTGTGCAGGATGTGGCCGAGGGTGGCGACGTTGTGGCTGGATCCGAAAGAGACGTCGAGGAGATCGCCCTCGATGAAGGAGAAGCGGTCCGAGAAACCGAAGCGGGCCGCCGTTTTCTTCGTGACGTCGATCACCTCGGGCCAGTCGATAGCCGTGACGCGCACGCGCGGCGAGCTTTGCGCCTGAGCGATGCCCCAGACTCCTGAACCGGCTGCGAGATCGAGTACGCGGATGGGATCCCCCGCATTGCCGTAATTCATATGCGCTGCGAGAGCCTGGGCGGCGCCGTAGCTCATAGGGAAGATGTCGAGCACGAATTCGTGGAAGAATTCGCCGCCTGACTTCTCGTCGTTGACCGGAGAAACAGGCTTGCCGGTAGCGACGACTTCGTTGAGGTTGAGCCAGCGCGGAATCAACTGCTCGCTGCAGTGCTTGATCATGCCCCCGAAGAACGTGGGCTTGGTGGTCACGAGGAAGGTCGAGCTTTCCGGGGTGAGGGAGAAGCGGTTCTGCTCGTCTTTGCCGAGAAAGTTCAAGCCGACGAGCGCGTCCATGATGGCGGTGAGGCCGCGGGCTGACGCTCCCGTGGCTTTCTGGACTTCCCATATGTCCTTGGGGCCGCTGTCGAGGACGTCGAAAACGTGGTGGCGGATGGCAGCCTCAAGAACGAGGGGCGGGACGTACCCCCAGGCCATTTGCATAATGCGTTCAGGCGTGACTTGCGCAGGGGCGGCAGTAGCCATGAGTTTTCCTCATTTCCGGGGGATAGAGCTTTCGTGTTCTCAGCGCTGGGGAGCGTGGGGATGGCGAGGAGTGTAGCAGTTTTGCTATGGATTTCGCGCCTGGCCTGCAGGAGGGGTAAAAAGAAGGGCTGGCGCCAGGAGCCAGCCCATCGGGGGAGGAATGATTCAACGGCCTGGCCCCGGGTTAGAGGGTCAGGTGTGGGTTTAGACGGACGCGGGAAACGGGGGTGATCGGTTGGGGAACGGGGAAGGGTGCTGTTCTCTGTACGCGCCGGAGGGGCGATTCGGATTGGACAAAAAAAGGACGGGCTGGCGACCGGGCCAGCCCGCCTCGAGCGACTGCGATACGCAGTCTGGGGAAACGGGGAAATAGCTAGACTGCTTTGATGTTGCCGTTGAGGCCGTCGGGGAAGAAGCCCCCTTTGGCCGTGCCGGTGGCGGTGTTGGCGTAAACGATGGCCAGCACCTGCGAGGTGGTTCGGGTGTAGGCAAGGCCGGGGAGAGTCTTGTTCACGCCGTTCGCTCCAGCGGTGGCGAAGAAGGCTCCCTGGGTTGTGGGGCCGGCCTCAGCGGTAGCGGCGGAACCGGGGTCGATGGGCGGGACATCGAGCATGTCCGCAGGAATGACGGCGGTGGGCAGGTAGGGTGCGCCTTCCTCGATGGCGATGAGGCGAATGGCTCCGGAGTGGAAGCTTTCGACGGCAAGGATCTGCGCGGCGTACTGCAGATTGGTTCCGGTGAGATCGGTAGCGGCGCCGGCGTACGCGGTGACGCCAACATCTTCAAACAGGCGGGAGAAGGTAATGTAGTTGGCGGTGCTGACCGTTCCGAGAGCGCCCAGGTTGAGCTGCGGTCGCGCCACGGCAGAGTTGCCCAGAGCCGCGCGGAGGTCGTTGACGTGGCTCAGTTCGTCGTAATAAATCTCGGCGAACAGGTCGGCAATACGCTGCGACTGGAAGCTGGGCGTAGCGGAGGGAGCGCCGGTGGGGGCAGGGCCGCCGCCGGTGGAAGTGCTGGGGATATCGGCGCCGGTAACGACGTAGCTGTAAAACGTCGCTTCGAGGTACTCGAGGTTGAGGGCGAAGTTGAGGACGTCGGATTCCGATGGACCGGCGGCCATGACCGTTTTGTGGCCCGATCCACCGCAACCAGCCAGCAGAGCGCCGCCGGCGACGGCCGCGCCGGTAATGCCAAGGCCGGTAAGAAAATTGCGCCGGTTCAGCGCACGCTGGATGCGAACGCGATTGAGGAGTTGCTCCGCCGATAGCGTGCCGGCGGTGTCGTTTTGTGCCATGGGGAATTACCTCTTTAGTCAATACGCGGACGCAGGGGCGATCGGATTGGTTTGTGCGTACGTAGCGGAGTTGGCGCGACAGCTCGCGCCGCGATAGCATGTCCATGCGTTCGCACAGACAGAGCCAACCCGGGACCGAGCGAACTCATCATCCAGCTCTGAGCCTCCCGATACACGGTTTGCAATCCATTGAGCCGCCATTCTGCGTACATAATTCGTAGACACATGAGCAGCCGAAGCGAGGGGCCATGACTGCGCCCATGCAGCCGGTACCGGACTCGGCGCTGGTCGAGCGCATGATGGACGGGGACGAAGGAGCGCTGTCGGCGCTCTACGACCGCTATGCTGGAATGCTGTACGCCATGCTGCTGCGCATCCTGAAGGATACGGGCGCGGCAGAGGAGGTGCTGCAGGATCTGTTCCTGCAGCTATGGCGGGGGGCTGCGCGATTCGACGCGAGCCGGGGATCGCTGGGCGGGTGGCTGCTGGTGATTGGGCGGAACCGGGCGCTGAGCCGCCTGCGGGGCAAGCAGCGGCACGAAGTTCTGCAGGATCCTGAAGAGTTTTCGTTTGACGCGGTGCCTTCGCCGGAGAATCTGGAAGACGATGCGGCGCGGACCCAGCTGATGAACCGGCTGCGCGGGGCGATGGCTGCGCTGCCGCCGGAGCAACGCGAAGCGGTGGAACTGGCCTATTTTGAAGGAATGACGCAGACAGAGATTGCAGAACGGACGCAGTGTCCGCTGGGAACGGTGAAGTCGCGGGTAAGGGCCGCAATGCAGAGTTTGAAGCAATTATTTAACGATGAATCGACACGTTCAACCCGAAGACTCTGACCTGTACGCGCTGGGTGCGCTCGACGGGGAGGAGAAGCAGGCGCTCGAAGCCCACCTGCGCGAGTGCGCGGAGTGCGCACGCGAGGTGGAAGCGGCTCGGCAGCGTGTTGCGCTCCTGGGTATGGCTGCGCCTGCGAGCGCTCCGCCGGCGTGGGTGAAGGAAGAATTGCTGCGCAGAGTGCGGGTGGAGAGGGCTCCGCAGAGGACCCCGGTTCGCGAAGAGGAGAAGCCGCGCGGGTTTGGGTTTGCGTGGTTGACGCCGGCGTTTGGCGTGGCGGCGGTGCTGTTTGCGGCGCTCGCTGCGGTTCTATGGATGCGGGACGTAAGGAATCTGCAACGGATCCATGAGTTGGAGGGGCAGTTGGCAGAGGTTCAAACGCGGTCTCAGGATATTGCGCGAGCTTCGGAGGAAACCGACAAGCTGCTGGAGTGGCCGGGGACGCAGCGCGTGGCGCTGATGCCGCAGCCCGGCATGCCGAAGGCGCGAGCGGGCGTCCTCTACAACCCGGAGATGGGGATGGTGGCGTGGCGGGATGGCTGCCGGCTCCGCCGAAGCGGCAAGAGCTATCAGCTGTGGCTGGTGCCGGGCAGGGAGGCAAGCCGATGTCGCTGCACGTCTTTGGACACGGCGAGTGGGACAAGCCGATGGCGATGCATGTGACGCCGGGAATGGAGGCGAAGGCATTCGCGGTGACCGAGGAGCCGGAGGGCGGCATGCCGTCGCCGACGGGCCCGAAGGTGCTGGTGGGCGCAGGCGAATAAGTTAACGAAGCCGGACGCCGGAAGCGATTTCGGCACAGAGGCTGACTCGGTGTTCGGGAAGCAGCCGCTTCCACTCCGGTAAACTCGGGGTGTATGCCTTCGGGTCAGCCGCAATCAAATAATACCGGCAAGTGGAGCGGATCGGCCATCCGCGAGATGTTCCTGAAGTTCTTTGAGACCAAGGGGCACCGTCGCGTGCACTCCTCGTCGCTCGTGCCGGCCAACGATCCCACGCTGCTGTTCACCAACGCGGGGATGAACCAGTTCAAGGATGTCTTCCTCGGCCTGAAAACCGCGACTACACCCGCGCCACCACCTCGCAGAAGTGCGTCCGCGCCGGCGGCAAGCATAACGACCTCGAAAACGTCGGCTTCACCCGCCGCCACCATACCTTCTTCGAGATGCTCGGCAACTTCACCTTCGGCGACTACTTCAAGAGGACGCCATCGCCTACGCGTGGGAGCTGCTCACCTCACCCGAGTGGTACGGCATACCCAAGGACAAGCTTTACGTCACTATCTTCGAAGGCGACGCCTATGTTCCTCGCGACAACGAAGCCGAAAAACTGTGGATTGCCACCGGCGTCCCCAAAGACCGCATCTTCACCACGGGCGAAAGACAACTTCTGGCAGATGGGCGAACCGGCCCCTGCGGCCCCTGCTCCGAGATTTTCTACGACATCGGCATCGAGGCGGCGGAGATCCGGGCGTGGACCAGCCGTTCGGGGAAGACGAAGCGCGTTACATGGAAATCTGGAACCTCGTCTTCATGCAGTTCGACCGATCCGCGGTGACCGACGCTAAAGGCGCGACGGCGAGTACATGCTCACTCCGCTGCCGAAACCTTCCATCGACACCGGGCATGGGGCTCGAGCGCATCGCCGCGTCCTCCAGGGCAAGATCTCCAATTACGAAACCGATCTCTTCACGCCACTCATCGAACGCGCATCGAAAGCTGCGGCGTCCGGCGCATGACCTCAAACATGCTGAAATCAAGATTGACGACGAAGGCCGATCCGAAAAGGCGGCGCTCACCTCCGCATCATCGCCGACCACGCCCGCGCCGCAACATTTCTCATCTCCGATGGCGTCCATGCCTTCCAACGAAGGCCGCGGTTACGTCCTGCGCAAAATCCTTCGCCGCGGCATCCGCCACGGTCGCCTCCTCGGCCAGGAAAAGCCTTTCATGCACCAGATGGTCTCGCCGTCCGCGACGAAATGAAGGCCGCCTACCCCGAACTCGTCGAGTCCGCCGAGCGTGTTGCAAAAGTTGTCCTCGCCGAAGAGAAGCAATTTGCGCGCGTGTTGGAGATCGGAGTACGGGGCGCCTCGATCAGGCCATTACCGAAGGCAAGCTTGATGGCCGCGCGGCCTTCCACCTCTACGAAACCTACGGCCTGCCCCTCGACTTCATGATGGATGCAGCGCGCGACGCTCGCGT
>CAVPKU010000033.1:0-90565 GCA_963705765.1 uncultured Acidobacteriaceae bacterium
GGCCGCTGCAAGGGCGGCCGGGGCAACAACAGGTAGCTGTTAATACCACAGCAATTGCGGAAAGCAGGACGAACCGAGGGCGGGGGCGTTCGGGGGCTGATTGCATGCGCCACCAATTTCGTGGACGGGCCTGCAGATGTCAATAGAAAAGAGATATTGCATATGAAACAATGGGTCGCGATTTTTGGCGGCCGCAACGGGTCATCCAGTTAACAGGGCCAGGCCGCGAAAAGGAGGGTCACGCCAAATGCGATCCAGAATCCTGTTCGCAGTAATGGCTACTTATTTCGGATGCTGCGCGTTAGCAGCGCAGGACGCAACGCCCAAACCCGGAGCGATCGCGATCGACTGGGATAAGACTGTCATCGTATCGAAGTCGACTCCGACCCTGCAGGTTGTAACCAATCCCATGCTCAATCCCGGCTCGCCGATTCACGATGGCGCCTTCGCAGCTTTGAAGATGCTGGGCGCGGACTACGTGCGCTTTGTTCCCTGGCTTCCTTACCCGAAAATCGCGGTGGCGGAGTTACAGCCGCCGAGCTCGGATCGCACATCATGGGACTTCACCTACATCGATCCGGTCACAAAAGATTTTCTCGCGGCTACCCAAGGCCACTCCACCATCATGAACTTCAGCACCATTCCCGCCTGGATGTTCAAAACCGACAAGCCGGTGACCTATCCCGACGATCCGAATCAGGTGTTCTGGAACTACACGCAGGGAACGGAGCTGCGCGATCCAACCGGGAAAGAACTCGGGGATTACTACGCGCGTCTCGTAAGTTGGTACACGAAGGGCGGCTTCACCGACGAGAACGGAAAACGCCATGAATCCGGCTATCACTACACCTTTCCTTACTGGGAGGTCCTGAACGAAATTGATTTCGAGCATCAGATGACGCCGGCGCAATACACCGAACGGTACGACGCGATTGTCTCCGGCATTCGCGGAGTGAGTCCCGAGACAAAGTTCATGGGTCTCGCACTGGCCCAGCCGAGTGGGAATCCAAAATACTTCGAATATTTTCTGAATCCGAAAAACCATCGGCCGGGAATTCCGGTGGACTACATCTCCTTCCACTTCTACGCAACGCCCGCGCTCGATGAAGGCCCGGACGGTTGGCAACATTCATTCTTCAACCAGGCAGACGGATTTCTGGCGGTCTCGAGATATATCCTGGCCATTCGCGACCGTTTGTCGCCGCAGACGAAGATCGATACCGATGAATTGGGGGTGATTCTTCCCACCGATGGAATCGAAATTCGCGCCGGCAAGGCGATGCCCGATCACATTCCTCACCGCTACTGGAACGCTGCCGCTGCTCTGTATGCTTATCTGTTTTCCGAGCTTTCAAAAATGGGGGTTGACGTGATCGGCGAGTCGCAACTGGTTGGCTACCCGTCGCAGTTCCCCAGCGTTTCGATGGTGAACTATGACAATGGAAAACCAAATGCACGCTGCTGGGTGCTGAAGATGATCATCGACAACTTTCATCCCGGCGATCGGCTCGCAACCACTGGATCCTCCGGGGGAGATGGAGAGGATCAACCATATGTCCAGGGATTTGTGACGCCGCAGGGACGAAAGATTCTCCTGGTGAATCGGACGGATCGAGAAGAGACGGTGACCCTGCCTGCCGGTTTTGAGCATGCGCAGTTCGCAAGCGTCGATGAAGCCACCGGCGACGATCCACCGCGCACGGGCGCCGTGACTGGATCGAATCTGACGCTGGCGCCTTTTGCTGTGACCATTGTGAAAACGGAGTAGAAGATGCCGGCAAGAAAACTTCGCGCGGGGCTCTGCGGCATCGGCCTCGATGCCTACTGGCCGCAGTTTGCCGGGCTGCGCGAGCAACTGGAAAATAATCTGAACCAGGTCGAGTCGCACCTGCGGAGCTTCGGCGCCGAGGTTGCATCCTTCGGCTTGGTGGATACGCCTGATCGAAGCCGCGAAGCGGGACATGCCTGCCGTCGCGCGGACATCGATCTGCTCTTTCTCTACGTCACCACCTACGCTCTATCAAGTACCGTTCTGCCTCTGGTCCAGCGGGCGCGAGTGCCGGTGATTGTGCTGAATCTGCAGCCGAGCGCGGCGATCGACTACGAGGCGTTCAATCGCCTGCCCGACCGCACCGCGATGACGGGCGCCTGGCTGGCGTGGTGTTCCGCCTGTCCTGTGCCGGAGATTGCGAACGTGCTGCACCGGGCGCGCATTCCGTTTCACCAGGTGACCGGCGCACTCACGGATGAATCCACCTGGCAGGAGATTCATGCGTGGGTATCCGCGGCCCAGGTCAAAGTTGCGCTCGCGGAGAATCGACTCGGGTTGCTCGGCCACTACTATGGCGGCATGCTCGACGTGGCTACCGATACCACTCAGGTGTCGATCACATTCGGCAGCCATGTCGAGTTACTTGAGGTCGATGAGCTGAGCGCAATGCGCGATGAGTGCACTGCAGAGGAGATTGCGCAGCGAGTCCAGCTGTTTGGTGAACACTTCGCAGTTCAGCCAGACTGTGCGCACAGCGAGTTGGAACGCGCCGCGCGCACTTCGGTCGCGCTCGACCGGCTGGTCGAAACGCACAATCTCCAGTCGCTCGCCTACTACTACAAGGGAACCGGCGTCCCGGCCAACGAAGACACGATGAGTTCGATCATTCTGGGCACTTCTCTGCTGACGGCGCGGCATGTTCCTGTAGCCGGCGAGTATGAGGTAAAGAACGCGATCGCGATGAAGATCATGGATTCGTTCGACGCGGGCGGATCCTTTACCGAGTACTATGCGCTCGATCTGGCGGACGATATCGTGCTCATGGGACATGACGGTCCCGGTCACACCGCCATCGCCGAAGGAAAGACGCGGGTACGGCCGCTTGACGTCTATCACGGCAAAGTTGGCCGGGGGCTCTCTGTCGAGATGTCGGTGCGCTACGGACCGGTCACGCTGCTCTCGGTGGTCGATGACCGCGAACATGGCTTCCGTCTGCTCGCCGCGCATGGCGTTTCGGAGCCCGGGCCTACGCTCGCGATCGGGAACACCAACAGCCGCTACCGGTTTCCAATCGGCGCCCGCAAATTCGTTGAGCGCTGGAACGAGCGGGGGCCGGCGCATCACTGCGCCGTTGGTATCGGGCACCTCGCCGGGCGCCTCGAAAAGCTGGCGCAACTGCTGGAAATTCCCTTTGTGCAGGTTTGTTAAGGCGACTCAGGATCACGCCCCCGCAGAGCGCCGCCGCGTGGTCCCCACGCTCTTATCCTTATATAGTCAGGCGGAAACTGCCCGGCCCCTCACGGTTGCGGATTCGCATCGAGGTGCTGGGGTGTGACGGCATCGGCATTCGGACTGCGCAAAGTTCCGGGGATTACCTGGTGAATCCGGGCAAACGCCGCCAGCGCTTTCTGCTGTCCCTCGCTATTCCCTACCGCGCGATCGGCCTGCGCCAGACGCCACCAGGCCACTTCGTCCTTCGGCCGCAGTTTGACGGCGCGCTCCAGCAAGGGAACGGCCTGATCGGGCTTCTCACCGGACAAGTCGATGCCAGCCAGGCCCACCAGGGCCTCTTCAAAATCCGGATACTGCCGAATCAGCGCCGCGTATCGCTCTGCTGCCGCTGCATTATCGCCGGCCTCAACCTGGAGATAGGCCAGTTCGTACGCGGCGTTTCCATTGCCGGGATCCATCGTCAGTTCGGCATTGAATTCCCGCATCGCCGCGTCGCGGTCCTCCATCTTCCCGGCGTCACGGAAACGGGCAAGGTACACGCGTCCGAGGTGGTAATGAATCCCGGGGCGGTTCGGATCCATCGTCAGCACGTGATTGAACGCGATGATCGCGGCATCCCAGTTCTTTTGGCTCTCATTCGCCTCACCCTGTGCCTGCAGCATCCACACCGATCCCGGAGCTTTGTCATGCAGCTTCTCGAGGGTTTGGTAGGCGAAATTTCCATAGATTCTGCCCGTGTGGTACAGAATTTCAGGGTCGTCAGGATAGGACTTATTCAGGGCCAGCGCCGTCTCGACAGCATCCGCATCACGATCAAGGTTCGTATAGGCGCGGAGCAGTTCGAGCCCGCACATGCGTCGGACCTCAGGATCGGACGTTTGCCGGAATCCCTTTTCGAGATGCATTAACGCCTCTGCAAACCGGCCCTCTTCAGCGAGTGAGAGCCCAAGCAGGCTGTCGAGCTTGGGAAGGCCCGGCTTCAGCCGTTGCGCCGTATGAATCTCAGTGATAGCACGGTCGTATTCCCGACGTTTGAAACAAATGGCCGCGAGAGTGGCGTGAATCTCAGCGATGTTCGGATTTCTTTGCGCCAACTTTTGAAACATCTCCTCAGCGGTTGAGTAATCGCCCTGAGCCATGGCCTGCTGCCCGGCAGCTGCCATCGCCGCAGGGTCCGTATCGGTATTTTGAGCCCCCGCCTTCGTCGCAACACAGCACAACGCGAGCAGCCAGAGTATTCCCGCACATTTCGCCTTCATGCGGTGAAGTCTATCTCCAATTCAAAAAGATCCGCCACGCGGTTGAGGCGTGGCGGGTGGAGGCTTGCAAGAACAGCGGTCAAAATGTGAACTTGCCGCTGAGCTGGATCTGTCGTGCCAGGCCGGCATTGGTCAGCAGGCCCTGCAGGGGGTCGCCGAGTGTGTTGTCGATCGAGGACCCGCCGCCGGATCCGCCGGTTGCCAGGCCTCCTACGCTCACCACGTACTGATGGTGGTTGAAGGTGTTAAAGGTATCAAAGCGCAGGTCGAAGTGCGCGCTCTCGGTGATGGCAAACGATTTCGTGAGGCCCATATCCCAGTTATTAATCCCAGGCTGACGCAGGAAGTTGCGCTTTGAATTGCCGTAGGTTCCCGCACCCGGTTGACTGAAGCACGACATGTTGATGCGCTGGAATGGCTGAGTGAGGCCTTTCTGGGGATCGCAGCCTGCAACGAGATTGGCCCGCTGCGATGGCGTGTTGTTCAGGCCGTTGACATCGGTCGCACCGATGCCGTAGGGGAAGCCTGCCTGAAACGTCGTGATGCCACTCAGCTGCCAGCCGCCCACCGCCAGATCTGCTGCCCGATTGATCCCGCTCGCGAGCTTTTTGCCACGGCCGAAAGGCAGGTTGTAGATGTAACTGGCGACGAAACGCTGATTCACGTTGAAATCGGACAGCCCGTAATCCAGCTCCGGATGATGGTTATCCATGAAGCCCTGATAACCGCTGCCGGTCGCCCCCACACCCGCGGCAGCGGACTTGTCATCCTTACTCTGCGCCCACGTGTAGATCGCCGTCGCTTGCAGATCGCGGGTGCGATGCTGCAGGTTAACGTTCAAGGCGCTGTAGTGCGCGTAACCATGGAAATCGCTGTCGATGTAGAAGTTGGTGAAGTTGGGATATGGCAGCCGAGTAGAATTCGGGCATAAATGCGTGGCGTCTTTCGGATTCGCCTGGCAGAACGGCGCATCGGCGGCAGGCAGGTCATTCGGCTGGGCTATATTGCGGCGGTCCAGCAGATGGACGGAGTGAGTGCCGATGTAATTCACTTCCAGCGTCGTGTTGTTGCTCAATTGACGCTCCACGGACCCGGTCCAGGATTGGACGTAAGGATCCAGGGGATTTTCCGACTCGATCACAGCGATAAACGAGAGGGTGGAAGCCGGAAAGGCTCCGAGAGAGCCATAACTGGGGAACAGGTTATTGCCGAATTTCGTAAGTGTCGAGTCTGTCGTGGGGTTCAGGCTGTTGCGAATGGAGTAAGGATAGATATCGGCAGAGTCGTCGATTTCTCGACCCTCATAGGAGTCGAAGAAGATTCCGTATCCGCCACGAACCACTGTCTTGTCGGTCAGCCGGTAGTCAAGGCCGAAGCGGGGAGCAAACGGCGTCTTTAACCCCGGATGGGGAACCGATCCGCAGTAGCGGAGAATCGGTCCGTTATTCGCGCCCACGCCGGGGGCGACACCGTTGGTTTTCAGTTGCGGATCAGCGAAGCAAAGTCCACCATTTGGATTGGTGGTATCGAGCCAGAAGAAGTGATTATGCGCCTCATAGGCCGCGGCTCGGTAATCCCAGCGCAGACCGAGATCCACGGTCAGCTTCTGCGTCGCCTTCCAGCTGTCCTCCGCATAGGGCGCGAAATAGCCGAAGACGTGGTCCTGCGGATTGCCCGCCTGATTGGTTGGGCTCAGCGGTCCGGGAACGAATCCGCCTACGTTGTTGTAATAGCCGAGAAGGAAGTCGGCAATTGAGTTACCTGTACCGCAGAGACCCGTTGCGTTCGGGCAATTGGCGCCGTTACTGCTAATGGTCTGCGCGGAGAATCCCCAATCGCCGTAGAAGTCATCGTCCAGGTTGCGGACCAGATGCCAATGACGATAGTCAAAACCAAAGCCGAGACTGTGCCTGCCATGAACTGTGGTGAAGGAGTCGGCAAACTCCCATGCGGGATTGTCGGAGCCGGTATAGGCATTGATCGGACCCCCCACAGTGGAGAATTTCGAAAATCCAACGCTGGGCCAGGATTGCTGCAGCGCACCAAACTTGGTAAAGACGCCCGTTTCGCCCAGGGCAGTCACTGCGGAAGATGGTGGCGCGGGCGCCCCCTGGGGGGCTTGTGCGTCGAGATAGCCGAAGCGGAAGTTATTTACGTTCGACCTGCCGATGTTGATGGTGTGTGAAACTTCCCAGTTCTTCTGCGTTTCGTACTGGGTCAGCAATCCGTAGGTCAGGGTAAAGGTGTTGGGAAGGGCACTGTTTTGGTAAGTCGAGTAGGTGCCACGGCCGAAGATGGATCCGAGTTTGCCGAGGCTCTGATCAATGCGGTAGCTCTGCTGGTTGGTGGTCAGCGGAAATCCGATGTTTTTAACGAAATTAATCGCGCCTTCCGGTTGATTGGCGAGCGTCGGGGTCTCGAAGTATCCATTCTTGATGGCTACCTGCGCCAACCGATTCGTTATTTCTCCCTGGGGAATTTGATTTTGAGGAAATGCCTGACCGGTTGTTGGATCGACCGGCATGCAGTTCTGATTCTGGCTGAGCAGCGTGGCGCAGGCCGGCGTCCCGTACAAGGGCAAAGGGCCGCCGCCGATCGCGGTCTCTCCATTGAAATTTCCAGTCAGCACAGCTGGATTTGGCATCGCGGCCGTCACCCGCGCGCCGTTGTTAATGCGCCAGCCCTCATAGTTCGCCATCCAGAAGGTCCGGTTGTGGCCGTTGTAGACCTTTGGGATATACACCGGCCCATCCAGAACGAACCCGAACTGGTTCTGGCGCAGGATGGGATTGGTTGTGGGAACGGCGGTTGCGTAGGTCGCCGCCGTCGGAAAGGGTTTCGCCTCGAACGCATCGTTGCGGTCGAATTCAAACAGCGCTCCGTGCAGACCGTTCGTCCCGCTCTTGCTCACCAGATTGATCTGGCTGGCGCTGAACCCGTACTCGGCCGAATAGGTGCCGCTCTCTACTTTGAATTCCTGAATCGCGTCCTGCGATAACATGACCGCCGGTGTAACCAGTGCCTGATCGGTATTGATCAGCCCGTCCAGGGTGTAGTTGTTCCCTTCCGGCCGGCCACCATTGATACTGACTGCATTGCCTTCGCCCTGGCGCATCGTGCCCTGTTCACCGCCTACCGTCACCGCTCCGGCGCCGACCAGCAGGAGTTGCATAAAGTTTCGACCGTTCAGCGGGAGCTGCTCCACCTGGTGCTGACTCATTAACTGCGACAGCGCTGCAGTATCGGTATCCAGGGTCACAGCCTGGGCCGTCACCGAGAGCGTTTGGGTCACTTCGCCAGGCTTCAGTGTGATGTTGACGCGCAGGTTTTGATCCACAGTCAGCGTTAAGCCGGTGGTCTCTGACTTCTGGAATCCCTGCATGGCAGCTGTCACGGCATAACTGCCTGGAATCAGCGACGGCGCCTGATAATCTCCCGACGAACTGGTCGTCGTCACGAAAGGCATATTCGTGGCTGTATTGGTCACCGTTACCCGAACATTCGGGATTACGGCTCCGGTACTGTCCGTGACCGTACCGAGGATGGTTCCCGTCGCTCCCGCCTGCCCAAACACAACCGGGGCGGCCAGAAGAAATAAGAGCCCTAAGCCACTTCGCAGTGCACGCATAGCTGGTCTCCTTAAGGAAGCTTCTTTCTCTTGATCAGTTCCGGGGACACGCCGGGGACGTGTTCTGCTGTCCTTTTTCTGATTCGGCGCAACAATACGCGTCGGCGTTCAAAAATGTCAAGAGACACTTTAATTCCCTATTGGAATAGCCACTGTCACTTACGCGTATTTTGTTTGGGACCAATACCTGATCTGTTAATAGAATCAATCAAACGTTTTACTGCGAAGAATCCAACCAGCTCGGGTTGCACTTCGCTCACTCTCGAATTCCATTACGCACAATCTGCACTCGCCGAGACATCCTGTGGTCTGATCACTCCACGAAAGCCGATTTTGCCGTTCACTCTCCCGGCGGCAGATTTTTCCCGACAGCAAGAGCCTGCCGTTGCACATTTTCTCCGTGGAAATTCGACTTGATGGTGAATGGAACTGCCCTTTTTCGACGTCTCTGAGAAGCGGTTTCGACGACTCAGTGGCTTTTCGAATGAGTCACCAAAAAGGAATGCCACCCCTGGGGGTGGCATTCGCAAAACGCGACGAGCGAAAGCAGGCGGCCACAACCGCGAGCTATCAGTAATTCAGCTTCAGTGACAGAACAACTTGTCTCCCCGGGTTTGAACCATCGAGCAATCCGTAGAGACCTACCGTTCCTGCGCCTCCGCCAAAGTATCCCGTGGTCCGCACGCCGTTGCAGGCGCCGCACGAGCTGTACTGTCCCCACCAGCTGGCCGGCACGCTGAAGATCGGGGTATTCGTCAGATTGATGAATTGCGCCGCCGCGGCGATGTTGATCCGCTCCGTCAGCGGGAACTGTTTGGTCAGGTTCAGGTCCGCAGTCTTGAGTGCCGGTCCACGGAAGGCGCCGTTCTGGCAGTTGCCGTACTGCCCGTCGCCCACCTCGGTCACGGCACCGGGATTCAGGTTGGTCCTCCCGATGCTGCTGCCGATCTGAACCGTCTGCATGCCCGTCGACTGCGCAACGCCGGCCACGCAGTTCGGACGAGGCTGATAGGAGCCGGTCAGCGACGCCGCCGAATTTACATTCTCGTCGCCCATGTAAGCGCCAGCGAACGGCGTGATCGCAAATCCGGAACGGAACGTCAGGTCGAGCGCTGTCTGCCAGCCGCCGATCACCTGGTTCAGTCCGCGGCTGATGTTGCTGCCAATGAGCTTGCCCCGTCCAAACGGCAGGCTATAGACTCCGTAAGCCTGGAAGTTGTGCGCCGCGTCGATCGTGCAGCGCCCGTAGTCGGCCTTCGGGTCGTACTCGTTCTGGAAGAAGTTTTGCGTCGCCTGCGTCTGCGATTCGCCAGCACCTTCCTCATCGCCGTACGAGCCGAAATAGCCCAGCGAATTGGCCAGGCATTTCGACCACGTATAGCTCGCCTGCATATCCAGCCCGTGATAGTTCCTCTGCGCCAGCACCGCCTCGAGGGCGTTGAACCGCGAGATACCATCCGACGCGTTGTACCGTGCCTGCGCACCGGCCTGGACGATCGGCTGCATGTACGGACCCGGAACCACACCGGACGACGTCAGCACCTTCTGGTTGTACAGATAGATGTCCGACATGTGGTCGTCTTTGTTTCCGACATACTGTACCGTTGCCGTCAGGTTGCCGTGGAACTGATGTTCGATGGCCGCTGTCCACTGCTGATCGACCGCCGGCTGCAGATTTGGATCGGTGGCGTGCGCCTGGCCGCTGGCAAAGCATTCGGGAGCAAACGCCATCAACTGTGTCGGCGTGCACGCCGCCGAAAACGGCGTGTAGCCCTGATCCAGCGTCGTCGTCGGATACTGCAGCGCTGCTCCAGTGTTATTCACCTCGTTATGCAGTTCCACGTTCGGCGGATTGACCACGGCCATGTTGTTGACGCCGTTGCCCTCCATGTAGGTCGAGATATCGTAGGCCGCACGGAACACGGTATTCGGCGCCCATCCGGGCTGCCACGCCAGACCGATGCGCGGCTGCCAGTTGTCGCGTCCCGTATAGGTGTTGTAATTCGTACCGATCTGCGGGGTTCCGGTCAGCAGGTCGTAATTCACGTTCGCCTGCGCGTTTTTGTCACCGCGCGGCGTCGTCAGCTCGTAGCGCAATCCCACGTTCACGGTCAGACTGTGCGTCGCCCGATAGTTATCCTGGACGAAGCCCGCAAAAAGGCTGTTGCGCAAGTGGAAATTAAACGGCGTTCCCTGCTGCACGCCGGAGGGCAGACCCAGCAGGAAATCCGCGAACGCGTTGCCGAAATTACCGGAGTTACCCGTGTACTGGCCGTTGAAGGCGAACGCGCCCGCCGCACCCTGATTGCCGGCGTACACATCGTTCATGATGTAGTGGTAATACTCAAAGCCCCCGTGGACCGTGTGCCGGCCATGCGTCCATGTCAGCGCATCTTCGGCTTCGATGGTGGTGTCGTGAAAGATCTCTACGCCGTCCTGGCTGCCTATGTTCGTGTACCCGAAGCTCATCGCGGGCAAAATGCTTTCCTGCACGCCCGGCAGTCCAAATTGCTGTGGAAGGTTGCCGCTGACCGGGTTGGTGTAGATCTGATCGTTGGCCGGGAAGATCTGGATTCCGGCACGAAGATCGTTCACCAGCGTCGGCGAAATCGTCCGTGAATAATCCACCACGACGTTCTTCAGCGGATACTCGCGGGTCAGGTTCGGCGTCAGCTGATTGGTGCCGTTGCTTTGCGTATTGATGGTGTACATCTGCGAGTAGCGGCCCATGATGTGGTCGCTCTGCGAAGCTTGCCAGTCCATCTTCAGGTCGCCCTGCCAGGAATGGACATACCCGCTCTGGTAAAAGGTCGGCGTCTCTTCCTGGGTCGTAAACAGGTTCGACCCAACCAGCGCCGTCGCCACCTTGCTGTTGATCGGCACCTGGTTGTTTGCGAACGGCTGCCGCGCATTCACCGGCGCCGGCTGCCCTGCGTTGGGTCCGGTCAGATACACCGGGCTGTACAACTGGAAGGCTGGATTCGAGCACATACCGCCCACAAAGGTCGCGCCCTGGCTGGTGCACAACTGGCTGAGGTCGCCCTTGATAAAGGCCGAAGGCAGAATCGTATTCGTCTGCGCCGTCTTCGGCGTGTTGTTGAGTTCCGTCTGCTGGTCGGCGAAGAAGAACAGCTTGTCCCTGATGATCGGGCCGCCGATCGTGCCGCCGAATTCATTCCACTGCAGCACCGGCCGCGGGAGCGTCGTCGACGTCACGCTCGGAATCGACAGAAATGCGTTTGCCTTGTCCTGCCACGTATTCGCATCCAGCGAAGTGTTGCGCACAAACTCGAACAAGTTGCCGTGGAACTGGTTCGTCCCCGACTTGAGGGTCTGGACAATCACGCCACCGAGGTAGTTGCCGTAGTCGGCCGGGGCGTTGCTGGTAATTACGTTGAAGTTGCTGACCGCGTCCGGGCTCGGCACATACGCCACATCGTTGTTGTCCGGCTGATTCACATCCATGCCGTCGAGCGATGCGTTGTTATCCTGCTCGCGCGCCCCGTTCACATAGGGCCGCCCGGTCCCGAAGGTCGTCTGCGAGGATTCAAAGGCGAAGATGTTCGGGCTGATCACGCCCGGCGTCAGCAGCGCCAGTTGATTCACATTGCGCGTCGCCAACGGCAGCGCGGTCACGTCATCGGAATTCAGCACCGTGCCCACTTCCGTCGATGAGGTCTGCAGCAACGGCGGCGCGCCGCTTACCTGCACCGTCGTGCTCACCCGGCCAACCGCCAGCGCGAAATCGACTCGCGCCACCTGGTTGACGGCCAGGTCGAAGGCCGACCGCTCCTGCGTCTGGAAGCCCTGGGCTTCGACGCGGATGGAGATCGTCCCCACAGGGATCTGCGGAAACTCATAGACGCCGGCGTCATTGGTCTTCGTCGCCCACGTCGTGTTCTGGTGAATGTCTTTCGCGGTGACGCTGGCATTCGGTACGGCGGAACCCGAGGGATCCGTAACTGTGCCGGTCACCGACCCCGCCGACTGCTGGGCCCACAGGTTTGCCGGCACGGCCAGCAGCAGCGCCAGACACCCGATTCCCGATAACAACAGCGACTTCAAGATTCTTGTACTCACTGGAATCCTCCTTGAGTGGGTCCAAACTTTCACGGTCGGGCCTGGGGGCGTCCGCCGCGCTATATAGCAGGTTGTGTAATGCTATATAGCAATTGTCAGAGCGCTGTCAAGCAACCCTGCTCGGTCAGTCTGTGGAAAACCTTCCGCGCCCGGCCGCTCGCGACGGCTTCTGCGGCTCTCCTGATCCCTGGCTGCTTGCGTTTCGCCCATTCAATGAGCTTATGCGCCGCATTCATGGCGACGTAGTCGGGCACCGCCGCCTCGCCGTCCCGGATCAGGATCGCGAAACTCTCTTGCGCTGGTTTACAGATTCTCCTCCCCATGCTATCGTCCGCTCTATAGCAGCTAATGGATAGCACTTGGATACTGCTATAGCACCCCAATCTTCGCGTCCAGGTTTTGATATGGTGTTCAGGGAACCGCTGGCTCAACTTGCTGATACGGCGCAGGATTCCATCCACAATGGACATTCCGAATTAATGGCGAACCGCAGCGACGAACCGGCTTACCGAAAAATTCAGAACGCCATCCGCCGCCGCATCGACTCCGGCCAGCTGAAGCCGGGCAACGTGGTACCTTCCGAACGCGAGCTCGCCCGCGTCCACAATGTCAGCCTCATGACCGCCCGCCATGCCCTCACCGAGCTGGCCCGCGACGGCATTGTTGAACGCCGCCACGGTGCGGGAACCTTTGTCGCGCCACCCAAAGTTCATTTCAACAAGCTGCTCGGTTACACCGAGCAAATGGCCAGCCTCGGCCTCACGGCGCATTCGCGCATCGTCTCCTCGTCCATCGTCAATCGCGAGCAGGAAATTGCCGCCCGACTGGGCCTCGCCCCTACGGCGCGCCTCGGCCGTTTGGAGCGCGTGCGCCTTGCCGCTGACGAGCCGGTCGCCCTTGAGGTCTGTTACTGGTCTGCGGATGAATATCCGTCTCTGATGAATGCGCCTCTCGACCGCGTCTCTCTCTTCTCGGTCCTCGAGCGCGAGTGTGGCGTTCGCCTCGCCTACGCCGACGAGGAGATCGACGCTACCGACGCAGACCAGCGCATGGCCGATCTGCTCATCCTTCCCAAAGGCACGCCGCTGCTACGGATGCGCCAGCTTATTTTTTCGGCGACCGGGCGCGCCACCGTCTACGTAACCGGCTTCTATCGCTCCGGCCGGCACACGCTGCGCATCCGCCGCTTCCGCTAATTGGAGTCCGGCGGCGCCGGTGGTTCTCCAGCGGTTGCCTGCGCGGAAGGCGGCGCTGTCACCTGCTCCTGCAGACGATACCCATCTCTGGTGCGCACGCGATACTTCTCCATCCCCGGACCGACCAGCTTCACCGTAATCGTCCGCCACCCGCGATTTTGATTCAGTTTCGGGTAGTAGCTGATCGTGTAGAGGTGCGCCAGGTCTTCTTTGATCGACGCGAACGCGGTGCTCTCATCGCGCCAGTCCTTGGCAAAATACGATTTGCCACCGGTTCCCCGGCTCATGCGCTCGAACACGGCGGCGGAAACCGGCTCATCGTGCGCCATCCGCGTGCTGATGATGTAAATAATCGTCCCGGTCGATTGGGCCAGTTCCTCCACATCCTCGGGCGGCACGGTGCTCGCGTTGTCCGGTCCGTTGGAGAACACGACGATCGCCTTGCGTCCTCGCAGTTGTGCCGCATCGCGCACCGTCAACAACAGCGAGTTGTAGAGGGCGGCTTCGTCGCCGGCAACGGTATTGCGCACTCCGCGCATCACCAGCGACCGATCCGTCGTCAGCGGAGTCGCGCGCGACAGGTTGCGACTGTAGGAGTAGAAGGCAATCTTGTTGGCCTCCTCCATCGAGCGTACGAACCCGCCGATCGCATCCTGTGCGAACACGAAGCCGCGATACATATAGTCGCTGGTGTCGAACAGCACGAACACGCTGGCTCCTGCCAGGCGCGACATCGGTGGTATCCCGGTATGCACAGCCGCATTGTCGGCGTTCGCAGGTGGGGGCGTCGCTTGTCCGGCAGCGCCAGCCTGAGCCTGATCCGTGGTCCCGGTTGTTTGTGCCGCCGCGCTGTCCTGGCTTCCGCCTGGAGCGCCGCCTTCGTCAAACGATGCGATCTTTTCCGGAATCTTGTCTTCGGTAATGACGAAGTTTTCCGGCTTGAGACCTGTGATGTAGTCGCCTTTTTTGTCCGTCACGGCGACATTGAGCTGCACCAGTACCACGTTGACGAAAATACGCGAAGACGGCCCCTGAGCCGACGTGCCTGGCACGACGGCCAGCGCCACGGTCAGAACCGCGCATAGCCCGATAACAAAGAAGAATTTCATCGCCTCACCACTCCGAATCAAAACTCATTGCATGGCATGAAGACCGCTGGTGTTGTTGCCCGCATTGTTGCCTGCATCCGGCCCAGCGGCCGCGATGCGGATACCGCCCTGCCTGAATTCCTCGCCGGTTTGTTCCATCGCGCGCAGAATCGCCGGCCAGTCCTCCAGATCCGTGGCGAAGATCTTTGCGATCATCCGCCGGCTCAGCTCGGGAATCAGGACGTTGAGCGATTCTGGAGCATAGCCCATCTCATCCGCCAGCCGCGCCCAGTACAGATTGCTCGACTCCCATGATTCGCCCATTAAGCCGTAGGCCTCGCCCGAGTAAGCGGGCAGCGGCTTCGGCGCCAGCAACGCGCATGCATTGGTCTGCTGCAGCGTGGGATGCGGTACGCCGAAATCCTTCGACAGCCGATCCGTAGCCACATCCGCAGGACTCTTGCGTCCCAACTCGTCCAGTTCCTGGCTCGCTCCTCCCGCCGACGCAGCGTCGGATGGATAGAGCTTTCGATACTCCGCCGCAAGATAGAACTTCTCCGCCGGCGTGATTCCCGCCATCATCGCCGTAACGTCGTCCGCTTGTTGCAGAGAGTGCTGTGTCATCTCCATGCGCCGCGGGCTCATCAGATCGCCGAGAATACCTGCTACTCGACCGCGTTCCTCTGCATTGCCCGGCGCCGCTCGCAACAGCTCCTCACCTGAGCGTTGGTACAGCGCCGCCGCATGCAGTTCAGCCGGACTTACGTCCCACCAGCGCGGCTCGATCGCGTCCACCAGAATCGCCGGACCCGCCGCCTGCCAGATCAGCGCCTGCACGTGCTCCGGCGCGATGAAGTCTTCTTCGGCCGTCGCCAGGGCGTACGGCAGGTTCGCCAGCGATCCAATCAGATAGGCTCCTCCGCCGGCCGTCACACCGATGCCGACCAGCTCTGGAGAATTCCAGACGTGGCCGAACCCCTGGATCGAGCTGCCGGAAAAATCGTGCGACCGCACAAACAGCGGATTGTTGTGCAATACCTGCGCACCTGGTGGCTCGTAGTAGGCGTAGTTCAGGCCAACGAGCGTATCCCGCAGGAACGGCGCCAGCTCTCCACGCGCGACTTCCAGTTGTGCTGGCGTGCTCGCCGCCTGAATCTGCTTGGTCAGATCAGTACGCACCTGCAGCTCGGTATGGCGGCTGGTGTAGATCTCGGGCGCCCAGGCAGCTTTCTCCCCCGCGGAGAAAATCGCACGCGGCATTTCGAATTCCCGGAGGCTTCCGGCCAGCTGCACCAGCTGATCCTTGACCGCCTCACCGCGCCCCATCTGATCGAAGCCGTCGCGCAGCGCAAACAGCGTATCCAGCGAAACCAGGCGCTGATCGTCGAGCACGGCACGCATCCGGTCTGCGATTTGTGTGTGCACGCGCCGCCCCGTATCGTCTTTCTGCGCCGGCCCGGCCAGCAGCTCGATGAGCTGATCTTCGGAGAAGTTCTCCTGCCCCGAGGCTGCTTTCATCGTCGCCCGCAGCGAACTGCGCGCCGCATCGAACAACTGGGCTGAGTTGCTCACGCCCGCAAATGGGTGAACCGCGTCCTGCCACGACTGATTCAGTGCACTGGCCGGAATCTCCTGCTGTCTCGCCAGGATCTGCCACAACCCGATGTTGGCCTGCAGCGCGCCCAGCGCATTCGATCGCAGCGCCGGATTCCCGATCCCCGTCACCGTATCGGCCGCCTTCACGAACTGCGTCACCGACGTATCATTGAGCTGCGGAAACTCAGAGAACGCCAGATACCAGCTGTGGTACTGGGCAAATTTGTCCGCCATCAGCCGCACGGTTCCGTCGTCCAGGTGGGATCCCGGTTCACGCACGCCGTCAATTGCGCTCAACATCAGGTAGGTTTGCAGCGGTCCGGCGTCCGACGGGAAGTTTGAACACGCCACCAGGGTCATCAGGAGTTGTTCCGGACTGTCCCAGGTGCGCGCGTTTCTGACCCAGTCATGCACCATCTTCGGCGTCGCGCCGCTGTTGAAGATGTCTTTCCAGACTCCGAGGCTGCCGGGGATATAAGGAGAGCCGTCCGGCTTCCATTGCAGGCGGCTGAACAGGATCAACAGGTCGGCATTCCTCGGGAACACTCCTCGGGTTGCATACAGGTTGTTGCCCGCCCGCCGATATACCTCATACAACTGTTTCAGTCGCGTGCCTTCCGTCAGGTGTGCCTGCTGCGACCGGTTCACGCGGGAGAGCGCGTCAAAATACGCTGCCAGCCAGCCGCGATCTTTTGAAAACAGATGCTCCGCGAAATCCGCAGGAGACGCCGGGCTCGCGCCGACGAGTTCTTCCCATGCGTGCTCGGCCTGCGTCCCGCCTGGCACCAGTACCTTGCCTCCGAGGACCGAAAGCTGGCTCCCATAAAAATCCATGGCCGGCGCAACCGGCAGCATCCACCGCAAACCATGCGATTGGCGCATCGCCGCGCGCGTCTCTTCTTCTTCCTTTGACAGCGCCCAGTACAGAACGTCCAGTTGCCGATCGTGCAGAAGCACGTCGAGCAGATTCGCGCCACCTTTCGGACGCCACACCGTGACCCCAGTCCAGTCCTGTTCGTGAAACACCACGGGAACCGGCGTCGCCGGAAACTCATAGACAAACGGCGTGTGCTTCTGCAGCGCCTCTTCCAGGCCGGTCAGCGGAAATCCGGAATCGATGGCAAGAAACGCGCGCTCCGCATTCGCCGTCACCACGTATCCGTTCTTCTCTCCGCATCCTTCGGCGAACTGGTATCCCAAAACGTCGACCAGGCGCTCGGCGTCGTCGCAGGTCTCGATGCGAATGGTGCCCTTCGCGTCGGCCATTTTCTCGACTTCGCGCGCGAAGTCCACATAGCGGCGCAACAGAACCAGATACTCCGTCTCGCCGCCGTTTTGATATCCGTGCAACGACACATTGCGCGCCAATAGCGGCAGAACGTCTTCGGCCGGCGCCTCCTGGCTGATGCCCGCCATTCGCAAAAATGAGCGCAAGGGGCCTGGGATCACGACCGTCTCGCCGGCGGCCGCTGCGTTCGTGGCAGTTCGTGGATTATCGCCGGACGCAGAATTTCCGCCGGAGTTTGCCGCGCTAGCCGATGAGCCCATGCTCAGGAAAAGAAAACAGCCCAGAATTGCAGCTGAGGGGCGATGAGGAAGTTTCATGACCGAAGACCCTCCCAGTACCCAGGGACAATCGAATTGCTGTCACTCGCGTTACAAACAGGGGGACCAGTACTTCGTACTGCCTGGGGAGCGAACCGTCTGGCTTTGACGTCTGCGGTCCTGCTCGATGACTCTCCCCCTCCCGGATCGGTCGCGTGCGCGGGAGTCGTGCCTGCTGGAGATTCGTCGTTGTAGCGATTTCGCCGCCCGTTGGCTACCCGCACAAGACCGCGCTCGCAATCTTCTGCGTGTATGGCGAACCATTGTCGCAAATCTTTCGAGGTTTAGGCGAATTTCGTTCGTGACACTTCAAAAATCGTCTCGAATTCGGGAACCGAGTCGACCTGGAACGAGTCATGTCGGGTGTCCCCGCGCTCTATGCTGCACTGTTTTCGGTGCAAGCCGCCGCTGCGTTTCAACCGCTGTCACCGGCTGTTCCAGGACAACAGTAACCCTCTTTCACGCCAGCGTTCCTGCACAAAAAGCCCAAAATCTTACTGACCTCCAGCCTCTCTCTCACACTCCACTTTCGTGGTAGCCCGCGAGTACCAAATCTCACCAGAGTTCGCACTTTCCGGTGATAGGCTGTCCGGACAACTCACCCGTTCAGCTGAAAATCTGGCACCGCAGCTTTCATCCCTCAGGAGGATGCGTGCAAGCAAGACCCGATCGTCCGGACGCCTCCCGTCTTTCCCTGTCTCTTGTTCTTCCCCTCACTTTCCTCCTCTGTGCAGTCTCGTTTGTCAGCGGGTGCGGCAGCATCAGTGCTCCCCTCGGCAATCTCACTGCTATCTCCGCGTCCTCGGCATCGATCCGCGTCAACCAGCAGCTCCAGATCCAGAACCGCATGACCATCACTGCGGTGCCGCTCACCTTCTATGTCAACGGCGTCCAGGGCGGCAACGCCGAAGTCGGCACCATCAACCCGGCCGGCCTCTACACCGCGCCAGCGCTGGTTCCAACGCCCAATAACGTCACCATCACCGCCACTGCTAACGGCCACCCCGATGTCGCCCCAGGATCGGTCGCCGTCGCCATCCTTAACCCCATTCCGGTGCTGAGCAGCATCACGCCCTCGAGTCCCACCGAAGGCGTTACCACCATCACCGTCGCCGGCTCGCAGTTCGTCTATGGCGCGCAGATTGTCTGGAACGGCGCCCCCGTCGCCACCACTTTCGTCTCTTCCACTGAAGTCGCCGCCGCTATCAGTGCTGCCGCACCAGGAACCTACCCGCTGCTCGTCGCCAATCCGAATCCCGGCGCCGCCAACTCCGCCACCCTCAACGTCCCGGTCGGCCCCGGCAAAGTCGTTCTGAAGATCGAGCCCAACAGCGGAACCGACGTCCGCGTCACCAACTCTCTGAGCCTCGACGTCAACGTCACCGGCACCCTGAACACCGGCGTCACCGTCGCGGTCAACGGCATCGCGGGCGGCAACGCGACCGTTGGCACCGCAGTCGCCAAATCGGACGGATCCATCACCTACACCGCGCCTGCCGTTGTCCCCACGCCCAGCAACGTCGTTCAGCTCACGATCACCAGCACTGACGATCCCACCGTATCCATCAACCAGAACATCTCCGTCCTCAACCCCATTCCCATCCTCACCTCTGCCACGCCTACCACCTTCAATACCGGCAGCGCTTCCGTTGTCGTCACCGGGCTTAAGTTCATCAGCGGAGCCCAGGTTCTGCAAAACGGCGATCCTGTGCCGACGACTTTCAACAGCGGCACACAGCTTACCGCCACGCTCACGCTCACCCAGCCCGGCAATTTCGACATTCAGGTCCTCAATCCGTCTCCCGGACCCGCGACTTCCTCCGACCTCGTTGGCCTCGTCAACGGCCCTCCCCCCGTTCCTGTGGTCAGCCCTGAAGATGCCTCCCGCTTCCTCGAGCAGGCCACGTTCGGGGCTACCGACGCCGACATCCACGACGTCTCCATGAACGGCTATCAGGCCTGGCTCAACACGCAGTTCGCCCTCGCTCCCACTGCTGACGAGCCCTTCGTCGAGCAGTCGATCATCCTCAACAATCCGCCCTGCGCCGCGGGCGATCAGAAGTGTAATGAAGCGCTGTTCCAGGAGAACAACCAGGGCGAAATCTATTATCAGGACGCGTTTTGGCAGGATGCACTCGCCGCGCCCGACTCGCTTCGTCAGCGCGTGAAGTATGCCCTCTCGGAGATTTTCGTTATTTCCTCGAACAGCTCGTCCATTATTCAGAGCCTGCCTCGCGGCGAATCGAACTACTATGACGTGCTCGGCAAGGATGCCTTCGGCAACTTCCGCACGCTGCTCAACGATGTGACGCTGAACCCAATGATGGGCATGTATCTTTCCATGCTCGGCAACGACAAGGGCAACGCAACAACGGACCCGGACGAAAACTACGCCCGCGAGGTGATGCAGCTGTTCACGATCGGGCTTTACCAACTCAACGACGACGGGACGAAGAAGGTGGACGGCAGCGGCAATCCCATTCCCACCTACTCCAACGTCGATGTGCAGGGGCTGGCCAAAGTTTTTACCGGGTTCAGCTGGCAAATTCCCGGCGACACTTCCGACACCGGCTGGCAGCAATGCTGCCTCTATATCGGTTCCGGGTTCGGGGAAGACCTGCTTCCGATGCGGAGCTATGCGAGCCATCACTCCACGGCGGAAAAAGATTTTCTGGGAGTCACCATCGGGGCGTCCGGATCGCCGGATGCCGATGGCGACCTGAAAACCGGCCTCGACACGCTCTTCAATCACCCCAATCTGCCTGCCTTCTTCTCGAAGCAACTGATCGAGCATCTGGTCACGAGCAATCCGAGCCCGGCTTATGTCAATCGAGTCGCCACGGTTTTCAAGAATGACGGCACCGGGGTTCGCGGCAATCTGCAGGCGGTGATCACGGCGATCCTTCTCGATCCGGAGGCTCGCGATTCGGCGGGGGACTTCGCCAACCCGCAGTACGGCAAGGTTCGCGAAGCTCTTCTCCGCTACACGGAGTGGGCACGCGCCTTCACCGCGCAGTCGCGGACCGGCTCCTATGGCATTGGCTCGACGGAAGATCCCATCTGGGGGCTTGGCCAGATGACCCTCCGCTCTCCAACCGTCTTTAATTGGTTTGCGCCTGGGTATGTTCCGCCTGGCACCAGCATCGAGGCAGCCAACCTTGTCGGTCCCGAATTTCAGATGACCAATGTGACGACGGTGGTGGGCTACCTCAACTACCTGCAGGACGCCGTCGGCAGCAATGCGAAGGACGGCTCGGACATCTTTTCGAACTACGGTGCGGAGATTGCACTGGCCTCGAACCCCGATGCGCTGGTCGATCGGCTGAATCTGATACTGATGGCCGGCGAAATGGACAGCAACCTGCGCAGCGAAATCCTGGGCGCCGTCAATGCGATTGCCATACCCACGGGCGATCCGAATGCCGCGAATGCGGCGCTTTACGCTCGCGCCCAAACCGCGGTTTACCTCACCATGGCCTCACCCGCATTCTGTGCCCAGTTTTAGGACTCAGGAGCTTTCCCCAATGTGCAAGTGCATCGACAACAAATTTGACCGTTCCCGCCGCCAGTTTCTTCGCACCGCGTCCCTCGCCACCATGTCCGGCATGTACGCCAGCCCCATCATCCTCGGCCTGAACTCGCTGGCTGCTATGGCCCAGGGCAACGGCGCATCGGACTACAAGGCGCTGGTGTGCGTTTTCCTGCAGGGTGGCAACGACGGCCATGGCACGGTGATCGCCACGGACTCCGAGTCGTTTGCGCAATTCACGCAGGCACGCTCGGGCGCGCCAGGCCTTGCCTATCCACTCGCCAACCTTCTGCCGATCTCGCCCCTGACCCCGCAAACCGGGCGCACGTTCGCGCTCAACCCCTACCTTAACGGCGTTCAGAACCTCTTCAACGCGGGCCGCGCCGCTGTTGTCGCTAATGTCGGAACCCTGATCGCGCCGGCGACCAAGGCTCAGGTTCAGAGCAACTCCATTCCGCTGCCGGCGTCGCTCTTCTCGCATTTCGATCAGACCGCTGCCTGGCAGGCCATCGCCTCGAACGGCGGATCGGCCGAACACGTCGGCTGGGGCGGCTCCGTTGCCGACCTCATCGAGAGCATGAATTTCAATTCGAACTCGATGTTCACCTGCATCTCGACGGCCGGCATCGCGCTGTTTCTGTCCGGAGAGCGCTCGTTCCAGCTCAACGTCACGCCCGCCGGCCCCATCCCCATCTCCGGCCTCGCCAACCCGCTCTTCGGCTCGTCGGCCGGAACCCAGGCGCTGAACTCCATCCTCACCTCTGACGAAACCAATCTCTTCGCGAAGGAATATGAGGTCGTCGTCAATCGCTCCATGCAGGCGCAGGCGCTGCTCGCCTCATCGATGCTGGCAGCCGGACCCACCGGCGTTCCCAACCCGCCGCAGTATCTTGACCCGACGACCAACATGCTTGCGGACAATCCGCTGGCCGCTTCGCTCCAGACCGTCGCCCGCATCATCGGCGGACGCGCGAGCCTCGGGGTCAATCGCCAGATCTTCTACGTACAGATCGGCAGCTTTGATACGCACGACGCGCAGGCCACGACCCACGCGAAACTGCTCACCCAGCTTTCGCAGGCGCTGGAATACTTCGACGGGCTGATGCAGTCTTCCGGTCTCGGCAACAGCGTCACCACCTTCACTGCTTCGGACTTTGGCCGCACGCTCACTTCCAATTCCGACGGCACCGATCACGGCTGGGGCAGTCATCATTTTGTCGTTGGCGGCGCGGTCAAGGGCAACGATATGTACGGTCAGTACCCGGTGATTGGCGCCGATCAGGCCAACGACGTTGGCGCGGGCCGCCTTATCCCTACCACCGCGGTCGATCAGTACGGCGGAACCCTGGCCCGCTGGTTTGGTCTCGC
The DNA here is from genome assembly GCA_963705765.1 of uncultured Acidobacteriaceae bacterium. Classification (GTDB taxonomy): domain Bacteria; phylum Acidobacteriota; class Terriglobia; order Terriglobales; family Acidobacteriaceae; genus Palsa-343. The sequence continues at coordinate 22,573 of CAVPKU010000033.1, forward strand.
GGACGGCCAGGTCAAAACCGTTTTCCCGAACTTCGGAAACTTCGGCACCAGCCCCTATTTGGGGTTCATGGGCTAAAGGCTGTCGGAAGATCAGCGCAACTTGAATGGCTCCGAAAGTGCCGGAATCGCCTCAGGCACTTTCGGCCCGTCAATCGGCGTCGCGTCGCGCAGACCCTTGCCGGTTACGTTGTGGATGCTGAGCAGCGGCCCCGAGTACCCGGTCACCGAGAGGTTCCGGATGACCGCCCGCCTCACGTTCGCCAGCGAGATTCCCTTCGCGCAGGTCCCGCTGATGTTCTCGATCGTCAGCCCCTCAAGCGGCTTCTCCGCCGGGACATCCACGCCATCCACCAGCACCGGGCACTCGCTCACCCGCACGTTCGAGAAGCGGAAGTTCGCCGTCGTCGGAATTCCTTCGAGCCCCGGCACCGGCTGCGGATCCTGAATCCCGCTGTGCGTCAGATTGAGCCGCAGGAACCCGCCCATCATGCCCGATACGTCGAGGTCGATGGCTGTGATGTCTTCGATGTATGCGCCGCGCCCCGCCCTCGTCTTGATATAGATCGCGTACGTCTTCGCGTGAGTGAACTTGCAGTGCTCGATCCGGACCTTCCGGATCCCGCCCGAAGTCTCGCTCCCAATCCCGATGCACGCGAAGATCGAGTCGGCGAAGGTGCAGTTCGAGATCCGCACTTCCTCGGTCGCGCGCCCCAGCGTGAAGCCCTCCTCGCCGCGTCCCGACTTCAGCGAGATGCAGTCATCGCCCGTCGCGATGTCGCAGCCGTCAATCCATACCCGCCGGCATGAATCGATGTCGATGCCGTCGCCGTTGCCTCCGGTGCTGCGAACCGTCAGGTTGCGGATCGTCACATCCTCGCAGTCCGTCGGGTGCACCGACCACATGTGGTCATAGCTGGTTGCAAACCCCTCCAGATGCACTTTGCTGCAGCGGATGAACTCCATCAGCGCCGGATGCCGCAACGGATTCTGGGCGTTCGGCCGCCCGCCCAGCGCGGGATTGCCGATAATCCTGCCGGCCCCCACCACCGCGATGTTCACCGCGTCGATCGCGTACAGCAACGCCGTGTGTCCCTCAATCCACTTCCCTTCCCAGCGCACCTGTGTAACGGGATAGTCCGCGAAATCCGGCGAGCCCTGCAGCACCGCATCCTTGTCGAGGCGCAGCGTCGTGTTCGAGCGCAGCACCACCGCTCCGGTCAGATAATTCCCCGCCGGAACCAGCACCTCACCACCGCCCAGCACTGCGCACCGATCCACCGCATGCTGAATCGCCGCCGTGTCCTTGGTCGCGCCATCGGCCTTTGCGCCAAAGTCGCGCACGTTCAGCGACACGCGAGGCGGAGCCGCACTCTGTACCGGCTTCTCAGCCAGCGCAATACCCTCCATACGTCCCAGCACTGGAGCCACGAGGGCCGCCCGCACTCCTCCTGCGAGAAAACTCCGCCTGTTCAACGACTGTCTCATCTGTTTCTCCGGAGTTCAGTTGACCGACGTTTCGACCTTTTGCGCAGCAGCCATGATGCGCAGCTGATCGGCCATGTGCTGCTTCTTGTCGGTCGCGAATACCCACGCGTATTGCTTCTGCACAGCATCCGCGTCTGCCGCCTCCCCGGCCGCATTCTTCGGCTCCGTGATCACTACCGTCCGTGGCGCGATGGCCATGACGAGATCATCGAGATCGTAGTGCAGCAGTACACCAGGAATCACGCTCTGCGCCAGATCTCGCGTCACCGGCTCCTCGATCGCGTTGCGATAGCTCAGCAGCGTACGATCGAGCGTGATGCTTTGGATGCGCGGCTCCAGCACCGCCGCATGCAGCAGCACAATCCCCATCGGGCCCGTGCCCTGGGCGCTCAGCCGCGCCCCATCCACATCGTCTCGTACGCTCAGCCACGAAACGGCGCGCAGCACATCGTCCACGCGCATCCCCACCAGCGTCTTCCCCACCAGAAACGCCCGCAGGGTCGCCACGTAGAACGGCCCCAGCAGCGGCGACTTCGTCCCCTCGGAATCTTTCACATCCGGCGGCAGTTGCAGTACGAGCACGATGTTCCCCGCCCTGGCCAGGCGTCCGACCTCCTCGTCAGTCGGCGGCTCGGGTTCCAGGACGAGAACCGCCGGCTTCTTCCCCTCGCCATCCGGAATCGCCAGCGACGCCGGCAGTTCCATCCCGGCCGCACTCATGAACCGCAGCGTCTGCAACTTGTACCCCGTCTTCGTCTCATTCGACGCGACACGCACCTGCACTGCCGAAGCACCCGGGCTCTCCCCCAGCGCCAGTTCACGTCGCACCTCGCCGGCCACCTGTTCGCGGAAGCGCGCCAGTTGCGCGGAGTTCGTCAGCACCGCCTTCGCCTTGACCGGTGGTGTATACGTCCGGTTCAGGGTGTATACGGTCGCGCCGCCCAGTGAATTCGCGACCTGCCCAGTCTGCGTGCACAGCAGTTCCTGTGCCGGCGGCGCGGCGAGTGCCTCCACCGTTGGCATCTGGGTGCTCCCCGTCAGCCAGTGCAGGAAGAATCCCATGATCTCGGGGTAGATCGGCCGCAGATTCCCGTGACGCCCCGGCCCGGTGATCCATTGCAGATGATCGTCGGCGCCATACAGCGCATAGATTCGCTTCGCCTCGTCGACGGACCTGCGCGCCCCCGCAAACGGGAACATGTCCTCGGTCGTCGAGATCACCGCGTAGGGCATCGGTGCCGCTGTCTCAACCCAGTCCGGGAAACTCAGCCCATCGGCAAGGAAGCCCGGCATCGTCTGCTCCGCCTCCTGCGGACCGATGCTGCTCAGCAACTCATCAAATCCAGTGATGTAGCACGCCACTCCTGCCGCTTTCACTCGCGGATCGAGCGCCGCCAGATACGCGGTCACGGTTCCGCCGCCCGAGCACCCCATCGCCCCGATGTGTTCCTTGTCGATGTCTGCCCGGCTCTCCAAATAGTCGATCCCGCGCATCGCGTCCTCGATGAAGTACCGCGCGATGTGACCACCGGTCAGCATCACCTGCTCGCTTGCTTCGCTGTGCTCCCCTGTCGGCGCGCCTGCGAGCGACTTGTTCGTCGCTGCATCGAAGTACTGCAGCCGCTCTCCTTCGCCAATCGGGTCATACGCCAGCACTGCAACGCCGTTCCGCGCCATGTTCGCGCTGAAGAGCCAGGCCTCGATCTTCCCTGCCGGATAATGCCCGGGGGTATACACGATCGCCGGAAAGGGACCCTGGCCTTTCTCCGGTACGTAGAGGTCCGCCGTCACGTGAAAATCCGGCAGGCTGTCGTAGATCAGCCGCTCCACATGGAACCCGTCTTCGTGAAGCGTTCCGACCACCTGCGCGTGCAGCGGACCCGGCTTATCCGGCAGCCCGCCGATGAGCCGCAGCACCGTCTCGCGCACGTCGGTCTTGCGCTTCTCCGCCTGCTCGCGCGTTTCGATCGCGGCAATCGTCGCTTCGCGCTGCGCCAGATCCGCCCGCGCCAGCTGCGTCAGGTAGCGGTTGAACTCCACCTGCGGGCTCGAATCCGGACCCACCGCCAGCAACGTCAGCGAAGAGAAGGCAGCCAGCAACCATGCCGGAAGAAATTTGACGGGGACTTTTCGCATAAATTGGGAGGTCTGACCACTTGCGATCGACAGGCAGAACTATATCACCGCCGCGAATCTCAGCGTCTCGCGCGAAGATCATCCTCAATGCAAAAGGCGAGCAGGCCTGTTCGAGCCTGCTCGCCGCTTGCTTCCGCCAGCCTATTTGCTACTGCGTCAGCACTTCCTGGCCATCGCGCTTATAAACAACGCCGGCCTTCATTACGAAGCTGACCTTGCTCATCACGCTGATGTCTTCCAGCGGATTGCCCGGTACCGCGACGAGATCCGCATACTTTCCTGCACTCACCGCGCCCAGTTCATCCTGATGCCCGAGCAACTCAGCAGCATTCACGGTCGCCATTTGCAGTGTGTACGCCGGCGGCAGACCCGCCTTCACCAGATAGATGAAGTCCTCCCAGTTCTGCCCATGCGGATAGACGCCGGCGTCGGTGCCGTATGCAAACTTCACCCCACCCTGGTAGGCGCGCGTCACCGTCTTCATGATCTGCGGGCCAACTTCCAGAGCCTTTCTCGTCACCGCCGGCGGATACGCGCCTTTTTTTGCTTGCTCCGCGACGAATTGGCCCGTGTAGACCGTCGGACAATAGAAGGTCCCGTGCTCCTTCATCAGGCGAATATCCGCGTCATCCATGAAGGTGCCATGCTCTACCGAATCCACACCGGCGACTACCGAGCGGCGGATGGCCTCCGCTCCATGCGCATGCACCGCGACCTTCATGCCGTAGTCGTGTGCCGTTTCGACGAGGGCCCTAATCTCGTCCTCGCTCATCTGCGGCCCAGAGCCGTTCGTGCCCAGATCCATCACGCCGCCCGAAGGCATGGCCTTGATCAGATCCGCGCCCTCCTTGTAGTGCAGCCGCACCACTTTGCGCGCTTCATCCGGCCCGTTGAAGATCGACTGCAGCGGACCCGGATCGCCCTGCAGATCCATGCTCAGGCCGTTGGTGTGGTCCGCATGTCCGCCCGTCGTACTGATCGCCGGCCCCGCTGTGAAGATCCGCGGTCCGATCACGGTTCCTGCGGCCACCGCATTGCGCAACGCGACCGTGTCGTAGTTTGTATCGCCAACGTTGCGAACGGTCGTGAATCCCGCCAGCAGCGTGCGCCGCGCGTACAGCGTCGACTTCAGCACCTCGTCGGCGAAATTGACGTGCGCCGCCTCCGCGTAGGTATTCTTGCCGAACTGATCGTCGAGGTGAACGTGATCGTCGATCAGGCCTGGCAAACACGTCGCTCCGGTCAACTCAATCACCGTGGCCCCGGACTCACTTTGCATGCCCGACTCCACCTTTTCGAACTTATCGCCCGAGATGACCACGGTCGATGGTCCCAGCATCTTGCCCGCCACGCTGTCGAACAGGCTCGGACAATGAATCACTGTCACCGCTGGAGCCGCCTGGCCCAACGCCGCCGCCACCGGCAAACACGCGGCCATCACAGCAACCGCCCGCACCACATCTTTCAACGTCATCGGTCTCTCCTTGCTTCCGTCTTCCAGCTTCCTGCTTCCTGCTCCCGTCAGAATCCGGCCTGCTCTGCCTTCTTCTCCGGCAGCAGCTTCGTTGCCTGCTTCAGCAGATCGGCCTCACGTTCCAGAGCCGCAGACACCCGCCCGATCTGCTCATCCGCTTCCGTCCACTTCTTCTGCTCAATCGCCTCACGCACTCCAGGAATCGTCTTCACTCCGTAGCCGGTGTAGAACCCCGGAGCATACAGCAGGTGCTCGAACCACGGCCGATTCGGCAGCCCCCGCTCATCGGTCAGCACCCTTTCGCTGCGAATCAGATCTGCGTTGATTCCATCCGGCGCGTTGCCACCCGCCGCCGCAAAGGCCTGATCGAACGCCTTGGCCGCATCCGTCAAATCGTCCGACGCCTGATCCAACGGCGCGAAGTTGAGATAGGGCGGAATCGGTTCCACCGGCGGCGGCACCAGCGTCTTCTTCGGATCCTGCAGCGCCTTGTACACTCCATCGGCAAGCTCCAGGTCGCGTTCCTTCGCCTCGTCGCGCTTCTCCGTCAGCAGCGTCTTCAACTGCGTGTCGTAGAGGTGGACCGTATCGGCCAGATCCGTGAACTGGAACGGCAGAACATCCGCGTCGGCCATGCGCATCATCATCGTGCCTGCCGTCTGCGCCAGCGCCCGCCCATAGCTGAAATCCGTATCCGAAAAGTGCGTGTACCAGTAGAAATCGTCGTAGATCGAGTGGTACTGTCCGCCCCCCTCATCCTCGCCGCCGTAGCCGAGGTTCACGCTGGCCACGCCGAGGTGATCGATGAACACCGTGTAGTCCGACCCCGAGCCCAGCGCCGGAATCCGCAGATCGGCACGCGACCGAATCTCGCTGCGCGCCGTCCCATTCGCCCGCGAGATATCCACCAGCCGCGCGCGCTTCCATACCGCCATCCCTGTCTCAGGATCCTGGATGTCCTTCGCGACATCGTTCACGAAGTTTTCCAGCGTGTGCGATCCTTCTGCGCGGAAGTAGCCGCGTCCGTTTCCATCGGAGTTGAAGTACGCCACCGCATGCTGCTTCAGCTCTTCTGCGTGCGTCTCCGCCCACTCCGTCGACCCGAGCAGCGCCGGTTCCTCGCCATCCCAGAAGCAGTAAATGATGGTTCGATCCGGCTGCCATCCCTGCTTGATCAGCTCGCCGAGAGAGCGCGCCTCCTCCAGTTCCGGACTCGCGCCCGAAATCGGATCGCCCGCGCCGTTCACCCAGCCGTCATGATGATTGCCGCGTATCACCCACTCGTCCGGATGCTTGCTGCCGGGAATCTTCGCGACCACGTCGTACAGCGGTTTGCGATCCCAGTTGAACGCCAGCGCCAGATGCGCTTTCACCGTGCTCGGGCCGGTGTGATATGTAAATGGCAACCCGCCGCGCCACGCCTCCGGCACCACCTGCCCGCCGAGAGCCTTCAGGAACGGCGTCGCGTCCGCCCACGAGATAGGCAGCACCGGAATCTTCGTGATCGTCTTCACCTGGTCCAGTGGAATCAGCTTCGCGCCTTCGACTGCTCCGATGCCTGGTGTCTGCGGATCGCCCGGATACACCGGCATGTCCATCACGCTGCCACGCTGCGCTCCTTCCGCCGGCCGCATTGGCCCGTCAGGGTACGGATCGCCGCGATAGAACCCGTCATCGCGCGGGTCGGAGTAAATGATGCATCCCACCGCACCGTGCTCGGCCGCTACCTTTGGCTTGATTCCGCGCCAGCTCTGGCCATAGCGAGCGAGCACGATTGCGCCTTTCACCGAGACGCCCATCCGATCCAGTTCGTCGTAGTCTTCGGGCCGCCCGTAGTTCACGTAAACCAGCGGTGCCGTCACATCGCCATCGCGCGAGTATGCGTTGTATGTCGGCAGCTGCTCGCTTTTCTGGCTCGACGTCGGATCGACGCTGATCACCGGCTCCTCGAGTTTCGCCGTGAACGGCGTTGTCCCCAGCAGCTCCAGCTTGCGCGACTTCGGCGTCGGGAACAGCGCCGAGAACTGCTCGATCTGCGCGTTCAATCCGTAGGACTTCAGTTGCGTCACCAGCCACTCCGCATTGTCCTTGTCATACGGCGAGCCGACATGGTGGGGCCGCGCCGAGAGCCGCCGCATGTTCTCACGGATGTGGTCGCGATCCGGCAGTTCGCGGAACTTCTGCTCCCAGCTGATCTCTTTGGCGGAATCCTCGGGTGTGTAGCCGCGCAAGGTGTGTCCTGCATCGACGGCATACGCAGTTAAGGCGAACAGACAGACAGCAGCGATCGGCAGACGCATACGTTGTTCCTCACTGGGGCGATGAATAGGTTACTGGGGATGCGACAAATTGCAGATTGCGTGAACCCAACACTATAGCCCAAACTCGCCGCAACGCAGCCCTGCCGGAGACTTCATAATTTTTTCTTTTCACGCTGATGGGAAATTGCGCCCTTCCACGCCCGCCTGCATCTTTATAACCAGAAATTCATGAACGACAGCACGCACGTCCTCGTCGCGTCTCCTCCCGCCTTCGAACACTTCCGCGATGGGCGTTTCTTCAACCCTGGCGTCGCTGAGCAGGATTTCCGAGCCGCCCTCAAATGGATGCGCAACCGTAAAATCGGCCCGTGGCGCCGCTGGATCGACTCCGCCCCCGGCTCTCCGCCGCCAGCCCACGTTGAGGGCTCCACGCTCCGCGCCACCTTCGTGAACCACTCCACGGTGCTGCTGCAGACCGGCGGCCTCAACATCCTCACGGACCCGGTGTGGTCGCGCCGTGCCAGCCCAGTGCAGTTCGCAGGGCCGGAGCGCCACCGCGCACCCGGCATCCGCTTTGAGGACCTGCCGCCGATTCACGTCCTTCTCATTAGCCACAACCACTACGACCACTTCGACAGGCTCACCCTCAAGCGCATAGCCGGCGCGCATCGTCCCATCGTCTTTTGTCCGCTCGGGCTCGAGGCGCCGGTGCGCCGCCTCGGCTTTGCTCAGGTGCATGAACTCGACTGGTGGCAATCGCAATCCTGGAACGGACTGCACTTCCACTGCACTCAGGCGCAGCACTTCGCTGCCCGAACCCCGTGGGATCGCAATCGTACTCTTTGGTGTGGATGGCTATTGGAGTCGCAACACGGCAACCTCTACTTTGCCGGCGACTCCGGCTTCGGCAGCGCGTTCTCGGAAGTTCACGCCCGCTTCCCCTCGATCCGTCTCGCGCTGCTCCCCATCGGCGCCTACGAACCGGAGTGGTTCATGGGTCCCGTCCACATGACGCCGGAACAGGCCGTCGAGGCCCACGACATCCTCTGCGCGAAGACCAGCATTGGGATTCACTTCGGAACCTTCGCGCTCGCCGACGATGGCGAAACCGCGCCCGTCGAACGGCTGAGCCGAGCCCTCGCCCATCGAACCGACAGCCCGCAGTTCTGGGTTCTCAGCGAAGGCGAAGGCCGCCTCGTTCCGTAAGAGGCATCAACCGCGTAGAAACGCCGGCAGCCGCTCCGGCCGCACATTGTCGTAGCTTTGGAGCGCCGTGAACCGGACAATCGACGTTGGAATCCCAACCGCTGTGAATCCCGGATGCCCCGTCGCAGGAAATGGCCCGCCGTGATTCATCGCCGGGCTCACCGCCACGCCCGTCGGCATCTTGTCGTTGAGAAGACGTCCCACCTTACGACGCAGCACTGGCTCGAGGCGCGTGTAGAGGGCATCATCCGCACCCGACGTGGCCGAATAAACGGTCCCCGTCAGCTGTCCATCCAGATGCTCTAACACCTGCAGCAGCTCAGCTTCATCGGCGGGAACGATGACCATGACTTCGTTGCCAAACGCTTCCTGCTGTAACTGCTCAGTAGCGGCCAAAAACTCCTTGCCGGATACCCGCAGCAGCGTGCTCGCGTAGCGATAGCCTTTGCCTGGAACGTTCTTCCCGCCGGTCAGCAGCTTCGCTCCGGCGTGCTGCAGCGCTTCAATCGATTCGTGCAGCGAAGTCCGCGAGGTCGACGACAACAACGCATGCGGCTCGCGGCTCGCCATCGCCGTCGTTAGCTCCTGAATGAAGGCCTCTGTCTTGTCGCTCGCAATGGCCAGCGCCAGATTCGGCCGCGTGCAGAATTGTCCCGAACCCATGGTGCAGCTGTCCGCCAGTTCACGCGCCCACTTCTCGGCATTCTCGTTCAGGCCTTCCGGCAAAAAGATCACCGGATTCAAACTCGACATCTCCAGATAGATCGGCTTCCCCGCCGTATCGGCTGCATGCTTCAGCTTCAGCCCGGCACCTTTGCTGCCCGTGAATCCCACTGCGCCAATGCGCGGGTCGCTCACCAGGCGCGCGCCGTTTTCGTGGTTCAGCTTGTAGATCATCTGCACCGTTGCCGCCGGCAGTCCTGAACTCTTCAGCGCCCGCGTCGCCGCCTCCGCCATCCGCTGCGAGGTGTACGCGTGCAGCGGGTGCGCCTTCGCGATGACCGGATTCCCCGCCGCAATCGCCGCCGCAAAATCTCCGCCGCTCACGCCGTTGAACGCGAACGGAAAATTGTTGGGCCCAAAGACCACCACGGGGCCAATCGGCGCGTAGCACGACCGCAGACCCTTCGCCGCATCGATGATCGGACGCCGCCACGTCCCCTGCCGCGCCGCCGCCGCCGCCTGGCGCAGCTGATCGGTCGTCCTCGGCAGTTCAACATCCTTTAGCCGGGGAGATGCCGCCAGCGCCGTTTCCTCGTGCGCCGCCTGCACGATGGCCTCAGCGTCGGCGTCCAGTTCCTTCGCGTACGCCTCGAGAAATGCCGCAATCTTCTCAGGCGCAATCTGCTCCAGTTGGTGCGCCGCTTCGACCGCCGCCGTCAATGCGCGATCGCAATCGCTCCACCGGCTCACCGGAAACTCCCGCCCCAGCTTTTCGCCGGTCGCCGGATTCTCCGGCTCGAACACGCCCTCGGCGTCTGAATCCCGCCACTCCCCGCCGATCAACACCTTTGCCGTCGCCACTGCCGTCTGCATCGTTTTCTCCTCGTCGTTAGATCGCCGCGTTATGCAACCGGATTCACGAGTTCGCCAATCCCGTCGATCGCGATCCGCACCGTATCGCCTGTCTCCAGCGTAAAGGAATCCGGCGGCACGATCCCGGTCCCGGTCAGCAAAAAACAGCCAAACGGGAATGTCTGGTCGCGATAAAGGTACGCAACCAGCTCCTCGAAGGGTCGTTTTATCTGCGCCAGGCTCGTTTCACCGCTGAAGGCGGTGCTCCCAGCCCGCACAATCGCAATCGAAATCCGCGTCTCCCGAGCCGGCGGTTCCTTCGTCATCAGGATCCCCGGCCCCAGAGCGCAGCTCCGGTTGTAAACTTTCGCCTGCGGCAAATAGAGCGGATTTTGACCCTCGATATCGCGCGAGCTCATGTCGTTCCCGATCGTGTACCCCACAATCTCTCCACGCGGGTTCGTCAGCAGCGCCAGTTCCGGCTCCGGGACCGACCATGTCGCATCGCTACGCAGCCCAACGGCGCCGCCCGGCCCGACCACCTTGTGCGGCAGTGACTTGAAAAACAACTCCGGCCTTTCTGCGCTGTAGACGCGATCGTAGAAGTCACCGCCACCCGCCTCCTTCGACTCCGCCATGCGCGCCGCGCGGCTCCGCAGATAGGTCACCCCCGCCGCCCACACTTCCTGACTGCCGATCGGCGCCAGCAATCTCTTCGCATCAACAGTTCCCGCCGTCGCGCCGCGCATTGTTTGCCCGAGATACTCGTGCAAATCCTCGCGTGCAATCAACTCATCGAGCGTCTCCCTAAGCGCAACCGTCTTGTTGCCTTCCGCCAAAACCAAACCTTCGGCCGTTCGATACAGAATCACGCTGTCTCCTTTGCCGCCGCATTCCTGATCTCATCGCCCCTCAGCCGCGCCGCAATCGCATCGACATCGTAGACGCATCCGCCCCAGATGCCGCCGCTCGCCTCCACCATTGCTGCCCATAGCCTCGTATCGTCGGGCAAAGAGGGATGCGGTCGCAGATCCTCACGCGACGCCCGCGCCGCCAGCCGTTTCCGGCCCTCTTCCGCGCCAAATATCTCGCTGTCTTCGCCAACCAGATCCACCGTCGCGCTCAGCTTCTTGCTATCGATGCGGATTTCGATCGTGTCCCCATCGCGAATCTTCCCCACTGGCCCGCCGGCCAAAGCCTCGGGGGAAATATGCCCGATGCATGGGCCTGTCGACACGCCGCTGAAGCGCCCATCCGTCAGCAGTGCTACATGCTTGCAATGAGGCAAAGCCTTCAATGCCGCTGTGATCTGGTAGATCTCCTGCATCCCCGCGCCCAGCGGTCCGCTGCAGACCAACACCATTACATCGCCGGCCGCAATTCTTCCCTTTCGTATCGCTTCAATCGCATCGCTCTCCAGCGTGAATACGCGCGCCGATCCGCGATGCAGGAAAACTCCATCTTCGCGAACCAGCTCCGGATCGATCGCCGTGCTCTTCACTACCGAACCATCCGGCGCCAGATTCCCCTTCGGAAAACACACCGTCGACGTCAGGCCGCGCGATCGCGCCCGATCCGGCGAGCAAATAACATCATCCGCATCGATCCCGTCGCGCTCCTTCAGATTCTGTTTCAACACGCGCCGCCGCTCGCTTTGCTGCCACCAATCGAGGCACGCGCCCAGCGTGACGCCCGCCGCCGTCAGCGCCTTGGTGTGCAACAGCCCCGCCGCACGCAGGTGCAACATCACCTCCGGCACTCCACCGGCGAGAAATACCTGCACGGTCGCAAACCCGCGCGGTCCATTTGGCAGCGCATCTACCAGTCGCGGCACCTCGCGATTCACCCGCATCCAGTCGGCGACCTCAGGCCGTTTTCGCCCCGCGGCGTGCGCGATTGCCGGCACATGCAACAGCAGATTGGTCGATCCGCCAAACGCTGCATAGACCACCATCGCATTCTCAAACGCCGCCTGGGTCAGGATCTCCTCCGTCCCAATCTTTGCCTCGCGTAATCGCAACAGCGCTGCCGCCGACCGCTTCGCTGCATCCAGCCAGATCGCCTGCCCCGATGGAGCCAGCGCCGTGTGCGGTAACGACAGACCCAGCGCCTCGCCCACCACCTGCGATGTCGCGGCCGTTCCCAGGAACTGGCAGCCGCCACCGGGCGATGCGCACGCGCGGCATCCCATCTCGGCTGCATACTCCAGCGAGATTTGCCCCTGCGAATAGCGTGCTCCGATGGTCTGAATCTTCCCCGCGTCCTCGCCGTTCTCGGGCAACAGCGTTACGCCGCCAGGAATCAACACCGAGGGCATCTCGCGCGACGATGCGAGCGCCATCATCATCGCCGGCAATCCTTTGTCGCACGTTGCTATGCCCAGAACGCCGGCGCGGGTCGGCAGCGAACGCATCAGCCGCCGCAGCACGATGGCTGCATCATTTCTGTAGGGAAGCGAATCCAGCATGCCCGTTGTGCCCTGCGTCCGCCCATCACACGGATCGGTGCACGCGCCCGCAAACGGAATCGCGTCCATCGCTTTCAGCGCGCGCGCCGCCTCCGCCACCAGCAGCCCGACTTCCCAGTGGCCCGAGTGGAATCCCAGAGCAATCGGAGTCCCATCTTCCGCGCGCAACCCGCCATGCGTGCTCAGGATCAGAACCTCCGGGCCACCCATCCGCGCCGGATCCCAACCCATGCCCGCGTTCATTGTCATCCCGAACAAATTTCCCGAAGGCAGCGTCAGCAACATCTCCGGCGTCAGCGTCAGCGCGCCTGCCGGACCGCGCGCATGCGTTGCCACTGCGCGCAGATCCAGGTCCTGCGACTCCAACACCTCACCGACGGCAATTGACTTCATAGTTCCCCATGGATTCCTGGTGCAAGCGTAGATCGCTCTTCAAGGGCTCGCGGATGCGGACGATGTGTACTCTGCACCCTGCGCCCTGTTCCCTGCTTTTAGCCCCAACAGCACGGCTCCCGACAGAATAAGCGACAGCGACATCAGCAGAAACCCTGCCGCTGAGCTGCCCGTGTAGGTCTGCAGCATGCCGACGAGTAACGTCCCGAAAAACCCGCCGAGCGCACCCACGCAATTGATCAGCGCCATGGTCACGCCGGCGACGTTGCGCGGCAGCAGTTCCGGCACCATAGCCCAAAACGGCGCGTACGGCGCGTACATGCACACGGCCGATACGATCAGACACGCATACGCCACAACAAACGACCGGTTCACGGTGAAGAACGACCCAGCCAGCGCAACCCCGCCCAGCATCAGAGTTGGCCACACGAATTTTCGCCTCTGTCCCTGCCGATCCGACAGATGCGACACGACTACCATCACGATGACCGAGACAAGATACGGAATCGCCGCGACCAGTCCGGTCGTCCCCATCCCTGCGTTCGTCGCGTTGCGGATCACGACCGGAAGCCACAACACGAACCCGTAAATGCCGACACTCCAAAAGAAATAATTGATGCACAGCCGGATCACGTTCGGATCGCGAAACGCTGGCCAGAAGTTCTCGAACTTCGGCAGCTGCCTCTGCTCCTTCTCGAGCGATTCCTCCAGGTCCGTTCGCGCCTCTGCGCTCATCCAGGTCGCTTCCGTAGGATGATCGCGCATCAGCGCGACCCAGAAGAATCCCCATACCACCGCAACTACGCCTTCGATGATGAAGGTCTGCTGCCATCCTCGCGCGCGAATCAGAAACCCCGTGACCGCTGACATCCACAACACCGTTATCGGATTCGCAAGAATCATCAGCGAATTTGCCCGTGATCGTTCCGTCCGCGTGAACCATCGCGTCAGGACGATGAGGAGTGCTGGAAACACGAAACTCTCGGCCACGCCCAGGAGCATGCGATCCGCCGCCAGCAGCCAGAAGCTGTGAATCACTCCCGTCAGCGCCGCGAACGCTCCCCAAAATATCAGCGCCAGAAAAATCAGCAGGCGCGCGCTCGTCCGCTGCACCAGAATGATCCCAGGTATCTGCGGCAGACAGTATCCCAGGAAGAAAAGCGCGCCCAGCAGCGAGGACTGGTATCCGTTGATGTGCAGCGTTTGCGCCAGCCCCGCCGCCGCGCCAAAGCCATAATTGGCGCGGTCCAGATACGCCAGGCTGTAGGTGATGAAGACTGCCGGGAGAATACGGCTCCAGCGCCTGCGCAGATCGCGTTCACTTAGATTCATCGCATCCCCTGGCAGGCACGTTGCTCTTACCGTACTCCCCTCAAGCGGAGGTCAGTCTTCGTCACCCTCCTCCGGCATGTCGTCCGGCGGCTTGGCCAGATTGATTCGCGCATGATGGGCGCTCTCCAGCACCTTGTTGAGCGCAGGCAGTTGTTGGTCCCGGAACTGCTCCCACGCCGGCACTGCCTCTTTCGCTTCGCCCTGCACATGCGTCGCGGCTTGTGTCAACGAGTCCGTTGCAGGATTGTCGGACTGCTCCAGTTGGCCGTATAGCTGACCGGCTTCACCATTGACCTCATCGATTCCAGGCCGGTGATTCGTGTGATCGCCGTCCAGCACCAGTTTCAGCGCATCCTTATACGGCTGCAGTTGCGTCGCCAACGATGCATTTTGCGGTGCGTTCATCTGCTCGGCCACCGCGTGCGCTGCCAAATCCGCCTTCGCCACTGCATCCAGCGTCTGTGCCATGGTCATCTGCGCCGTATGCAGCGCCTCCAGATCGGCCGGCGCAGTGTGCACCCGCGGGTCCATCTTCACGGTCAGCGTTTGCGTTTCGCTGTGTCCGTCCACGGTCAGTCGCACCGTGTACTCACCCGGCGTCACCAACGGACCCTGCGGCTTCAGCGGTGTCCGGTATGGCACCGCCGAAATCGGATAGCCATACCGCGTCGCCGTCGGTGTAGTTGAGCGCAGGTCCCACACCCACCGGTGCATCCCTGTCGTCGTCGGTAATGGCCCGTGCACCTGCGGCCAGTACGGAGGAATCAGGTCCTTCTTCATCTCGTCCGGCTTCGGCGTTATTGGATCCTTACTCGAATAGGTCCGCAACACTGCGCCGTTGCGGCCGAGAATTTCCAGCGTCACCTCCTGCGCGTTCGCGGGCAGATCGTAGTCGAGGATCGCCCCATCCGGAGGATTTTCGCCCATCGGCTCATCCGGAGGCACCGGCGTATCGGTATACAAGGCGCTCCGCACCCGCCACGCATCCGCAGGCTTGAACAACACCGGCATCTTCTCGCCTGTCTGCGCGGCCATCTCCCGCAGCGGCGCTACGTCGTCCAGGATCCAGAACGAACGCCCATGCGTCGCCACCACCAGATCGTCGCCCTTCACCAGCACGTCGCGCATTGAGGTATGCGGCAGGTTGTATTCGATCGACCGCCAGTGCGCCCCGTCGTCAAACGAAGCCCACACCGCCTTTTCTGTCGCCGCATACAACAACCCCGGCTGCACAGGATCGGCGCGCACGGCATCCACCGGTGTATCGTCCGGCAGACCAGCGCTGATCGGCTGCCACGTCTTCCCACCGTCGTGGGTCCGGAATGCATACGGCTTCATATCATCGATACGCATCCGGTTCCCTGCGACATACGCCGTGTCATCGTCGAATCGCGAAGCGTCGATCTGCGCGATTTTGCTCCATGGCGTCAACCCTGGCGGTGTGATCTGTGACCAGTTCGCTCCGCCGTCGCGCGTGATCCACAGCAGCCCGTCATCGGTTCCCGCCCAGATCGTCTGCGTGTTCTTGTAGGACGCCGCCACCGCATAGATCACGCCGCGCCGTTGGTTCTGCTGATCCTCCGTCAGTGCCGGCAGAGACTCCGGCTGGCCGCTCTTCTCCTGGCTTAGATCCGGACTGATTGTCTCCCACGTGTGCCCGTAGTCCGTCGTTTTGAAAAGATGATTCGACGCGTAGTACATCGTGTGCGGATCGACTGGCGAAAACAGAATCGGCTCAGAACGGTCCGCGCGAAAATCCTTCTTCCTCATCGGAAGCGGCGTCACGTTCTGCACTTCACCCGTGATGCTGTTGTAGCGCGATACCTCCGTCCGCCCCGCGCCGTAAATGATCTCCGGATGCAGTGGATCGGGCGCTGCGTATCCGTATTCAATGATTCCCGCTGGATGCCACAGCCTGTAGTCGATATAGCCGTCGTTCCCGCGTGACGCGATGCACACCGAGCCGCTCTCCTGCTGCCCCGCGCAAACCAGATACGGAAAAGTATCCGTCGCTGCGACGTGATAAAGCTGCGCTGTCGGCTGGTTGTACCAGCTGCTCCAGCTCTCCCCACCGTTGACCGTGATCACCGCTCCCTGATCGGCCACCAGGGCCAGAATCCTCGGATTCAGCGGGTTGATCCACATGTTCTGGTAATCGTCGCCGCCCGGCGCTCCCCGCAGGCTGATCCACGTCTTTCCGCCGTCGATCGATTTACACGTAACAATGCTGGTTACATAAAGAGTGTCCGGATCTTTCGGATCCACCACCGGCACCGACAAATCGCCGCCGCCGATCTTCATCGCCGGTCGCGGGTCGTCTGTGATGTGCACCCAGTTCTCTCCGGCATCGTCCGAACGAAAGACACCCAGTCCCCGGCCCGACCCGTAACCACCGCCACCTTCGGCCTTGAACTGCGCCGTTGCGTACAACCGCCGAGGATCGCTCGCCGCCACCGCAACGTTGATCTGCTCCAGTCCTGCCGGCAGGCCCTTTGTCAGCTGATTCCAGGTGTTGCCGCCGTCCGTTGACTTGAACAGCCCACCGCCCGTTCCCGAATACTGGTTCGCATCTTCCCATGGGCCCAGCGTATCTTCCCACATGGCCGCATACACAATCCGGGGATTCTTCGGATCGAGCACGACATCCGATCCGCCGATCCGATTGCCCTTGTCCAGCACCTTCTTCCAGTTTTTCCCGCCATCCTCGGACCGATAAATCCCGCGCTCCTCATTCGGTCCATAGGGATGCCCGAGCACCGCCGCGAACAGACGGTTCGGATTTGCCGGGTCCACAGCGATCGCCGGAATCTGTTCGCCGCCGCGCAATCCCAGGTGTGCCCACGATTTCCCGGAGTCATCCGACCTGTAGATCCCGTCGCCTACCGACAAATCTGGTCGGTGCAACCCCTCGCCGCTCGCGACATAAACAATGTTGTCGTTCGATGGAGCCACCGCAATCGCTCCCACCGACTGGGTATCCTCGTGATCGAAGATGGGCGCCCACGTCCGGCCGTAGTCCGTCGACTTCCAGACACCACCGTTTACCTGCCCGATATAAAAGACGTTGGGCTGATCCGGCACTCCCGCCACCGCGCGCGTTCGGCCGCCGCGAAACGGCCCGATCATGCGCCAATGCATATCCGGCATCGCTGTCGTGGTTTGCGCCACCATCGCCGTACCCGGGAAACAGGCAGCCACACATGCAGCCGCCGCGCACAGAAGGCGTGAAGCCGATTGTCTTGTCATAGGAAAAACGGGTGTTCCTTTCAGAACCGTTGCCAGCGGACCATTGTAAAGGGAGAACGGCCCGCGCAGTCCCCTCGACGAACAGGGCCGCAGTTTAGCCGCGAAACACGGGTCTACCTGCATGGATCAGCATGCAGAATCTGACTTGGCGGAGCGAAGCGCGTCCGCCTGGACAGCCAGTCCCCTCAGAATTCGATTTGCGCTGAGAACTGCAGTTCCCTGGGGTAGAGCTGATTCGTGATCCCCGCCAGCGGCGTGCCGAATCCATTCCCCGGGGTCGCGCCATTCCCGTACGTTCCGCTGAACCCAACCACATTGCGGTGATTGAGCACGTTGAACGCCTCGGCGCGCAGATTCGCATGCACCCGCTCCGGCACCAGCGTGATGCGCTTCCCGATAAACGGCTCCAGATCGTAGATCGCCGTCCCGCGCCCCGCATTCCGCCCCACCACCACGCCGTTAATCACCGGGCGATCCGTTGTTGCTCCGGTGTCGCCGCTGTTCGTCACGCCCGTTGTGTAGTTGTAGGGCAGCCCTCCGCCCAGCGTCGCAATGCCGCCCGTCGTAAATCCCCACGGAGCCGCATACACACCGCTCAGCACCAGCCGGTTCCGCTGATCGAAGATCGCGTTCCCCATCTCCGCCTCGCCCACCCGCCGCGCATCGTTCGGATTCTGGCTCGGAATGTCCGGATCCACCGTATCCGTCGCGTGCGACCACGTATAGCTTGCCAGCAGCGCTGACCCATTGTGCGCGTGATGGCTCAGGTTCACATCGAGCGCTTCGTAGTATGCCGCTCCGTCATTCGTGTCGCTCTGGATCACGCTGTAGGGCGGTGTTCCTCCGGCGTTCTTTGACGGATCGCACGTTTTGCCTGCTTGCGCATACCACGCTACCCAGTAAGGACGCGTGCAGTTCGCGGCTTGCGCCGTTCTGGTCTGTCCCGGTGCGGTGCGCACAAAGGATGTTGGCGCATTCACGTCCAGCGGACGCACAATTTTGATCGTGTGCGAGCCCACATAATCCGCGCTCAGCACCCAGGTCGACGCCAGCTGCCGCTCCAACCCCAGCGTCCACTGCTCGTTATAAGGATTCAGCAGCGCATCCGGATAATTCAGGAGCGCGCTGGTGGGCAAAAACTGACTATAGTAGCTCGGGCGCCCGGGCCGCAGATACAGGCTACGAATCGGCGCCGTAGCTCCCGCGGGAAATGCCGGCAGCGGAACGGAACTCACCGAAGTTGGAAATCCAGCCTGCCCTGGCGCGGCGGTGTAATTGAAGACGCCCGTCGGTCCCGTCAGCGCGTAGTTCGCTTCTTCGTTGTCGACCACCTGCGCGTAATAAATCCCAAACCCGCCGCGAATCGTCGTCGTTCCGTGTCCCCCAACGTTGTATGCGAAGCCCACACGCGGCGCCATATCGCCCCTCGCGTCGGTGAACGATTGCAGCTCATAGCGCGCGCCCAGGTTCAGCGTCAGATCGCTGCGCGGATGCCAGTCCCATTGCCCGAACACGCCGGCGAGCGTGTCGCCCACCACATAATTCGCGTTGCCGTAGCTCTGCGTGTACGTCGCGACGTTCGCAATGTTGCCCAGATATGCCTGGCTCTCGCAGAACGCCGCCGTCCCCGTGCACGCCTTGTACACCAGCTGTCCCAGATAAATCGGGCCGCCGAATTCCTTGCTGTTCCCGCCGCTGTGCGCATGGATCACATCCAACCCCACCCGCAGCTCGCTTCGGCTCAGCGTCTTCGCCAGGTTGTCCACCACTTCGTATTGCCGATTCATCAGCAGCGCCGACTGCGAAGTCCCTGACGTAAACGTCCCGCCGGATGAAATCGGCACCTGGTACTGCGTTCCGTAGATCACCGGAGAAAACTGGGTAATCGGCGAAGCCAGCTGGAACTCCACCCGCGCCTCGTTCTCCATCGTTGGGCTCAGCAGAGCGGTGTCGCCCAGCTCCGCCGTGTACGTCTTGCGATGAAACACACGCGCCACGCTCGGCAACGAGTTCCCACCCACAATTCCGTTTGGATTCGTATCGAAAAATCCATCCGCTCCAAGGTGCAGAAACACCCGCTGTCCCTCACGGATCGCATGATCCACACGAAGCAGGCCCATCCAGTCGCGATAGTGCCCGATGTAATTTCCAGGAGCCAGCGGCGAAATCACCGGAGAGGCGCGATCCTGGTAGCTGTACTCACCTGACGCCATGTAATACGTCTGGCCCGCTTTTGTAACCGGCCCGGATACAGTTGCCGCACCCTGGTCGAGGGTGTCGCGCGTGATGTCGTTCCCGCTCGTCGCGTTGGTCTGTGAGAACCCCGACAGGTCTGCCTCCGGCCCGGATGGACGCCACAGTCCGAGGACGTCGCCGTGCAGCCGGTTCCCACCCGTGCGCGCGACAATATTCACCACCGCGCCTTCGCCAAATCCGTAATCCGCCGCAAACGCGTTCTCCAGCACCGTCATCTCGCCAATTGCGCTCAGCGGAACGTTGGTGAAGATCGTCTGCCGTCCCCACATGTCATTCGCGTTCGCGCCATCCACTTCGAACCAAGTCTGCCGCCTGCCCGTCCCGTTCGCTGTGATCAGCTCCTGGTTCATGAACACATCGCCCTGATTGATCGCCGGATGATTCGCCGCATTCAGCAGCGGCAGAAATGTAATCCGCCGGTTCAGCAGCGGCATCTCCCTCACCTGATCCCCGGATAGACGGATGCCCAGTTGCGGCTCGTCGGTGCGCACTTCGCCCTCAACGCCCGTCACCTCCACTTCCGCGTGGACCGTGGGGACGTGCAACTGCAGCTGAACGATCGCCATCGCTCCCGCGGTCAGCGTCACCAGCCCGGTGCCGGCCTCCAGTTCCGGCGTCTTCGCGCGAACCGTTACTGCCTCCGGTGCCAGCCCCTCCACCACAAAATTGCCGTCAGCTCCCACCGCGACATCGCGCAGCACGCGATGCTGCGCATCCTCGACCACCACATGGGTCCCGCTTAGAGACTCGCCACCTGGTCCGGTCACGTGTCCGCGCAACGCGGCGCTGTCCGGGCTCTGGGCAAAAGCGCAAATTGAGGAAAAAGACAGCAGCAGGAATCCAAATGCCTTGTACATATCTCTCCGGTAGGTTCTGGGAAAAGAAACAGACTTCACCATCAGGAGTACGGGATTCGTTCGCCTACTACCAGAGGTAGTAGGTCGCTTCCCGGCCCGTATGCTCCACGCGCCCAGGAATTTCGGTCTATCATCGAAAACACTCAGCATCGTTCGCATGAGCCGACCGCACCCATCCCCGAACCCTCAGGCTGAAAAAAGCGTCGACCCGCCGCCCCTCGGCCCCCTTGGCCGACGCGAGCGCGAGGTTTTGTCCGTACTTCGCCAACTGGGCACCGCTACGGTCCAGCAGGTGGCCGAGCGGCTGGAGACCGAGCTGGCCTACACCACGGTGATGACGACGCTCGACCGACTCTTCCGCAAGGGCCTTCTCGCCCGCCGCAAGCAGAGCCGCGCCTTCCTTTATTCCCTGGCTCTGTCTGCGCGCGACCTCGAAGGCCACCGCGCCGCCCATCTCGTCCAGCGTTTCTTCTCTGAATCGGACGTCCAGCCCGACGTACTCGTCTCCTGCCTGGTCGACGCGGTGCATGATTACGACACGGATCTCCTCGATCAGCTCGAAACCAGCATTCGCCTGGCGCGTGCCGCCCAGGAGGATCAGCGGCGATGACCGTCTCCTACACGCTGCGCCTCCTGTGCGTCCTCACCATCGTCAGTGGCGTCACCTTCGCGTCTTCGCAGATGATTCTGGCGCTCGCCGCGCGCCGCATCCTGCGCCGCCTCGAAGCGCTCAACGCACGCGGCCGCGAACGCATCCTCTATTCCCTCCAGATCGCGCCGGCGCTTCTGGCTCTGTTCATCGCCGGAACCATCTGTCTCCCCGCGTATCTGCATGGAGAAACGAATCTCGAATCTGAAAAGATCAGCGGGGTCTGCCTGTCGATCGCCGCTGTCGAAGCTATCTTTTTCAGTGCCGCTCTGCTGCGTGGACTTCGCATCACCGTCCGAACCCTGCTCTTTGCCCGCGCCTGTTCTCGCAGCGGTCAACCTCTCCAGCACATCGCCGGCATTCCGGTCTTTATCGTTCCCGATCCAGGCCCGCCGCTTCGCCTCATCGGATTCCTCCGTCCTCTGATCCTCGTTTCCCCCAGCCTCACAGGCGGGATGCGCGCCCTCGCCCCCGGCGCATTCGATCTGGCACTCTCCCACGAACGCTCCCACGCCGCGCATCGCGATAACTGGAAGCTCCTGACGCTGTCCCTGCTGCCGCGCTTCGATCGCTTCCTTCCCGGCGGTAATCAGCTCAGCCGGGCGTGGCAACATGCCGCCGACTGGGCCGCCGACGACGATGCCGTCCAGGGTGACACCGCTCGTTCTCTCCTGCTCGCCGAAACGCTCGTCACCGCCGCCCGTACCGCCAACGCTACCTCCGCGGGCGCTGCCCCCTATATCTGCACCGCGCTTACGTCGGTCGATGGCGCACTCGCCCTGCGCATCGGTCGCCTCATCCATCCGCGCAGCGGCGAGCGTCCAACGAAGGGCTTCTTCCCGCTTTTTGTGTTTGTCGCGATTACAATTTTTGCCGCCGCCGCTGCATGCGCGTGGTCTCCATGGATCTACGCCCTTTCCGAGCGCCTCCTCCACCTCGGCACGGTTTAGTCGGCTCGAAAGCACAACTCGGACCCCGCCCGCCTCCACATCAGTTGCATCGATACCCGGTTCCATCTCACAATCGACCTACCGATGAACATTCCCAGCGTCCGCGCTCTGAGCTGCTCCGCTCTTCTGCTCGCCCTGTCTCTGCCTCTCGCCGCCCAAACTGTCTCGCCGCAATTTTTCAGCGGGCTTCACTGGCGCCTCGTCGGCCCCTTCCGTGCCGGCCGCGTCGTCGCTGTCAGCGGCGTACCCGGCAGTGCGACCACGTACTACTTCGGCGGCGTCGATGGCGGCGTCTGGAAGACGACCGACGCAGGCACCGTCTGGCAGCCGGTCTTCGACCACGAGCCCGTCGCCTCCATCGGATCCCTCGCCGTCGCTCCGTCTGATCCGAACGTGATCTACGCCGGCACCGGTGAGTCCGACATTCGCTCCAACCTCGCCTCCGGCAACGGCGTTTATCGCTCCGACGACGGCGGCAAGACCTGGACCCATATCGGTCTGGACGAAACGCGCCAGATCTCCCGCGTTCTCGTCGACTCCTCCGATCCCCGCACCGTTTACGTCGCCGCACTGGGCCACGCCTATGGACCCAACCCGGAGCGCGGCGTCTACAAATCCACTGACGCCGGCGACCACTGGACGCGCGTCCTCGACAAAGGCCCCGACGTCGGCATTGCTGACCTGGCCATCGCGGTCGGTGCTCCGAAGATCCTGTTCGCCACCACCTGGAACGCGCATCGCCCGCCGTGGTCCACCTATGCGCCGCTGGAAGGTCCGGGCAACGGTCTCTACCGATCCACCGACGCCGGAGCCACCTGGGCTGAAATTTCCGGCCATGGCTTGCCCACAGCAACCTGGGGACGCACTGGCATCGCCGTCTCCGCTGATGGACGCCGCGTCTACGCCACCATCGATGCCAAAGGCGCTGCCGGCCTCTACCGCTCCGACGACGGCGGCGACTCCTGGACTCTCGCCAACTCCGACGCGCGCCTCATCAGCCGCGCCTGGTACTTCAACTCCATCACCATCGATCCTGAAAACCCCGACACCCTCTACATGCCCAACGTCGCGCTCTACCGCACCGACGACGGGGGCAAGACCATCCACATCGTGCGCGGCGCGCCCGGCGGCGACGACTACCACCAGGTCTGGGTCGATCCCAAAGATTCGAGTCATCTCGTTCTCGGCGTCGACCAGGGCGCCAGCGTCTCGCTCGACCGCGGCCTCACCTGGACCACCTGGTTCAACCAGCCCACCGCGCAGCTCTATCACGTCACCACCGACAACAAATTTCCCTACACGATTTACGGCGCGCAGCAGGACTCCGGCTCTATCGCGGTCCACTCGCCGCTCCGACCACGGCCACATCGACGCCCGCGACTGGTTCCTCCCCGGCGGCAGCGAAAGCGGCTACCTCGCCATCGATCCGAAAGACGAAAACATCGTCTACCTCTCCGGAACCTACGGCAGCGTCGCGCGCTTCGACCTCCGCACCTCCTTCAGCCAAAACATCGCGCCCTGGCCTCTTGGCGGTTTCGACCAGGAAATTAATATGCGCCGCTACCGCGATCCATGGACGCCCGTCCTGGTCTTCTCACCCGCCGACAAAACTTCGCTCTATCTCGGTACGCAATACGTGATGAAGACCAGCGACGGTGGATTGCACTGGTCTGAGATTTCGCCGGACCTCACCGGCGCGGTTAAAGGGGCACCCACTGACGGCCCCACCACGCCTGACAACGCCATGCAGCGCGGCTATGGAGTCGTCAACACCATCGCGCCCTCGCCCCTGCGCGCCGATCTCATCTGGGCCGGCAGCGACACCGGCCGCATTCACATCACCACCGACGCAGGCAAAACCTGGACCGACGTCACGCCACCCAACATCTCGCCCTGGTCGCGCATTGACCTCATCGAGGCCTCGCACTTCGATCCCGCCACCGCCTATGCCACCGTCGATCGCCATCGCCTCGACGATCAGACGCCCTACATCTACATCACGCATGATTCCGGCAAGACCTGGACTCTCTCCGTCGACGGCATCGCACCGCACCACTTTGTGTACGCCGTTCGCGAAGACCCCGAGCAGCGCAATCTGCTCTTCGCCGGAACCGAATTCGGCATCTACGCCTCCTTCGACAGCGGCGCACACTGGCAGCCCCTCCAACTCAATCTTCCCGTCACGTCGATCCGCGACATTTGTATCCACGACAGTGACTTAATCGTTGCCACTCACGGCCGGTCGTTCTGGGTGCTCGATGACATCGCACCCTTGCGCCAGGCGGCAGCAGCCGCCGAACACGCATCGACCGCCTTCCTCTACGAGCCGCCCATTACCGTCCGCGTCGATAACGACGGCTTCCTCGGCTCGCCGCTTCCGCCCGAAGAGCCGCAGGCCGACAACCCGCCCAACGGCGCCATCATCGACTACTACCTGCCGGCCAACGCGACCAAGGTCACATTGCAGATTCTCGACGCCCAAGGCAAAGTCCTGCGCCACTTCTCTTCGACCGACAAACAGCCCGCCCGTCGACCCATGCCCATCGCCGATCGCTGGTTCCCCAAGCCCCAGGAACTCGCCACCGCGCCGGGTGAACATCGCTTCGTGTGGGATCTTGCCGCCGGAGCCGCCAGCGCTGCCCCCGACGACGACGACGCCCCGGATGGCGGCGGCCCCAAAGTCCCGCCCGGCAATTACACGCTCCGTATCAATGTCGACGGAACAACCCTCGACCGTCCGCTCCACGTCATCATGGATCCCCGCGTCCCCGTGACGACCGCGGTCCTCACCCAGCAGTTCACGTTGGCCGAGTCCATCTACGCGCAGCTTCTCGAAACGCGCAAAGCGATGGCGGAACTGGAAAGCGTCGATGGTCAGTTGAAAAAGCTCGCCGCGGCCTCTGCCAATTCCGCAGACGTCAATACCGCGATCCACGCGGCGCAAGGCAAGCTCGACGCGATCCGCCGCGGCACGCATGCGCCTTCATCGGAGCCGGGTCTTGCCGAAGCCACCTCCGGCCTTGGCTCGGATCTCCGCATCGTCGAAAGCGGCAACCGCGAAGCTCCAGCCTCCGCCCTCGAGATCTTTGCGCAAATGAAAAAAGCCTCAGCGACCGGCATCATTGCATGGCAGCGTTTCAAGACCACCGACCTGGCCACGCTCAACGCCGCGTTGACGGCCGCGCATCAGGAGCCTGTCCACATCGCTGCCATCGAGGAAGAGATTCACTACGCCATGACGCGCTGAGAGCGCATCATTGAGGATCAACGCTAAGCTTTGCGCTTCGCATGCGTCCCGGTCATCGACTTGCGCGCAACGGCGTGCCCGTGATGCCGAGTGTACGAAGCAGCGCGCAGCGTCGCCCGGCCATGACCCCGCCGATGCCGCACCGGCCGCAACACAGCCGCAATCCTCGCCTCCGAAGCCGACGGATCGTCGAGGTAGTGCGGATCCAGCATTGCAATCACCGCCACGGCGCGCACTCGATAGAGCCGTGCCCACTGGCTCTGCATCAGCGACTGCTGCACATCGCGCCAGTGTCCGGAATCTACACCCGCCTCTTTCGTCGAAGACGCGACGCCGGGATTGGCCAGGCCTGACGCCGGCACCGGATCGTTGTTGATCAACGACAAGAACGTCGAGAATTCCCCGAGGTTCACGCCCATCTGATAAACCAGTTGGCTCATCGCCATCTGTTGTGTGCCCGTTAAATGGTCAAAGTCGCGGCACCAGGCGCGTGCATTCACGATCGCCTGAATGGCAGAGATGCGCAGCAGCGCCTCCGCCTGGTCGTCTGGTGATCTGCGGCGCCAGCGTCCCTATCTTGTGCCGATACCGCCGCGTCGTCCGCCACGTCGCGAGGTGATCGTCAAATTGCTCGAGAACCTGCTGCAGAAGCTCGGGGTCCAGTCCGGCCGCCTGCCACAACTGCGACGACGATGGCTCAACAAAATTGTTTGGATTCAGCAGATCCGTTTGCACATGTTGCCGCTCCGGCAAATCGAGGCTGAACCCCGCCCCGATCAGTGGCCGCCCCGTCTTCGGATCGGGATAGGAAGCCAGTACCCAACCCTCATGCCGGCGATCGCGGAGCAGGTCCATCAGATCGCCAACTTTGAACTTAATGTCGTTGGGTTGAAAATTGACCAGCGGCTGCACCGACGCCGGAACCACCGCGGCCTCGATTGGACTGTTTGCGGCCGGAGCAGATGCAGGAACAGCAGCTTCCGGATCGCCCTGTTGTGGCGCCGTCACGGGAGCCGCCGTCTGTGCCATCGCTTGCAACGCAACCGCGAGCAACAGTCCCGCGCTCAGGGAGCGCAGGCTCTGCGGCCAGGCTGGAAACATCGCTTGCGGGCGCATGGGTTCCGTCAACGATGCCCCAAATCCATCGCGATGGCAATGACAAAAAAGGATCACAGCCGGCCATCTCCAGCGGTAACGTGCCTCTGGTGACGCTCAGGGGATCAACTCGTCTTCCCCCGCCTCTCGCCGGGATGTACACTGCGCGCCATTCCGGGTACCGTGTTGTGCATTGAGGAAAAGGCATGGCGACGGTTTCTGTACAAAGTCCCGCTGCGACTGCCACGAAGCGCATGCTTTCGCTCGACGTGCTGCGCGGGGTCACGATCGCGTTCATGATTATGGTCAACAACAACGGCGGGCATGCCTGGTGGCCCTTCGAGCACTCCGACTGGAACGGCTTTACCCCCACCGACATGGTCTTCCCGACCTTCCTCTTCCTCGTCGGCGTCACCATCATCTTCTCCACCGAATCGCGCCTCCAGCGCGGCGACCCGACCGGCCCGATCGTCGGCCATATCTTCCGGCGCTTCGCTATTCTCTTGCGACTTGGCCTCCTGCTTGCGCTCTTCCCCCTCTTCCACTGGTCGCACCTCCGCGTCTGGGGAGTGTTGCAGCGCATCGCCCTCTGCTACCTGGTCTGCAGCCTTCTTTATGTCGGCACGCGCAGGGTCGCCAGCAAGGCGGCGCTGTACGGCAGCCTCGTCGTCGTCCTGCTCCTCGGCTATTGGATCCTGATGCGCTTCGTCCCCGTCCCCGGCTTTGGCGTGCCCGGCCGCGACATCCCCTTCCTCGACAAGGACGCCAACATGGTCGCGTGGCTCGACCGCACCATGCACATCGGCCGCCTCTACGAGGGCACCCGCGACCCCGAAGGCCTGCTGAGCACCTTCCCCGCCATGGGCACCACCCTGCTCGGCATGCTCGCGGCTCTATGGCTCCGAACGCAGCGGACGATCGAGCAGAGATGCGCCGGCCTGCTTGGCGCTGGCACCGTTCTTCTCGTCCTTGGCCTTCTCTGGAACCCCTGGTTCCCCATCAATAAAAAACTTTGGACCAGCTCTTTCGTGCTGTTCATGGCCGGAGTCTCGGCCGTCTCCTGGGCTTTCTTCATGTGGCTCATCGAAATCAAAGGCTGGCGCAAAGGCTGGACCTTCTGGCTGGTTTTCGGCATGAATGCCATCGCCAGCTACGTCCTCTCTGACCTGCTTGTAGCCCCGCTTTGGGCCATCGACGTCCGCCCTCACGTCAATCTCGGCGCCTGGATCTACGCCCGCACCTTTGCCCATATCCAGCCGCCTGGTCTCGGCTCGCTGGCCTACTCCATCGTCTTTACGCTGGCTTGCTGGATCATCATGCTGGTGTTCTACAAAAAGAAGATCTTCATCAAGGTCTAAGCTCCGTCACGCAGCCTCTTCCCCTGGCGCCAAAATGCTCTAGACTGGCGACACATCGGGAAGGCTGCGTAGCTCGAGACCGCGGTATTTCGCCTGGTGCACCGCGACCCTCCGGCCGGCTTCGTTCATCGGGGGGCGTTCTGGCTCTTCGTGGGGTATCTCGGGCTCTCGATCCCCGGGTGGCTGCCGGGAACGGTGGGCAGGTTCTTCAGCGACCTGGCCGAGCTGGATCTCTTCCTGCTCCTCATTCTCTGCGTGCCTCTGTTGTGGCGCTTCGTTTTCCTCCAGCTGCTGTGGAAGGTTCGCAACCGCCTCATCGTCACTTACGTCCTCATGGGCCTCACGCCGGTGGTTCTGTTCGTCACCCTGGCCCTGATGCTTCTCTACGTTTTCGCCGGCCAGTTCGCCATCTTCGCCGCCACCAGCGTCGTCCACGACGAGCTCGATCGCATCGCGTCGATGAACCGCAGCCTCAGCGTACATATGGCCCACACCCTCGATCAGAACCCGCGCCTGCGTACGGTTGAAATTCCTCCTGAAGCCACACGCCCTGCTGAGCGCGAATACACGGGCATGACCGTCGCCGTGTATCGGGATGGCAACCTCATCAAGCTAACCCCAGCGGGGTGGGAATCCAGCCGGCCGCCCCGGATTCCCGCCTGGCTCCACGGCAGTGTCAGCAACCTCACCTTCGACCAGGGTCAACTGTGGCTCCGGGCGGCGGACGAGCAGGTCATCGACGGCCATCGCACCGTCGTCATTTCCAGCGTGCCTCTCGAGCAGGAGAACGTCGAAGCCATCGCTCAGGGCCTCGGCCGCGTTACCATCTATCCCGGCGTAACTTTTGGCGCAGCGCCCGCAGCGCCCGCGGCCCCGCAGCCCCAGCAAAAGAGCAGCTTCGAATACAAGGTCTCACGCCCCAGTCAGCAGGATGCCGGAGGCGTGCAGATTAACGGCGAAGACATCTCTCAGGCTCGCAAGCACGCCGTCGTGGCCGGAACTCTTCCCGACCCACTGCATTTTTATGACCTGCCCGTTTTCTTCGGCGCGCCTCTCGCGGCGCATGACTGGACGAGTGGTGACACGATCGAGGTCGTTACCGACGTGACCTCACGCCCCTCATTGCTCTATCGGCGCCTTTTCATCACATCGCTGAACGTGGGCGACTATGTTCGCGAGGGATTGATTGGGATTGCCATCGCTTTCGGAGTCCTGGAACTTTTGGCGTTCCTCGCCGCCATGCGCCTCAACCGGACCATCACCCGGTCCGTGCACGAACTCTACGAAGCCACCCTTGCGATCGACGGCGGCAAATTCGATCACCGCATCGAGGTGAAACGCCGCGACCAGCTCGGAGCCCTCAGCCGCTCCTTCAACAGCATGGCCGCGTCGATCACACGCCTGCTTCTCGAACAACGCGAGAAGGAACGTCTCCAGAACGAGCTATCGATCGCACAGGAGGTCCAGGCGAATCTGTTTCCGCACGGACGCATTGCGCTTCCCATGCTGGAGATCCACGGCGTCTGCCTTCCGGCGCGCACCGTGAGCGGCGACTACTACGATTTTCTGCTCTTCGGAACCACCGGCCTTGGCATCGCTCTGGGCGACATCAGCGGCAAGGGCATCTCCGCCGCGTTGCTCATGGCCACCTTGCACTCCGCCGTGCGCGCCTATCGCTTCGCGGGCGAAGAGCTCGTTACCGAGGGCACCTACGCATTGGCCAGTCCGCGGACGCGCATGGTGGGCGAACAGGAAGTGGAGTGCGGTGAGCTGTTCGAAGAGCCCGCCCGCATCCTGTCCCTGCTCAACCGCCACCTCTACCGCAGCACCCAGCCCGAGAAGTACGCGACGCTGTTTCTGGCGCACTACGACGGGCTCAGCCGTCGGCTCATCTACTCCAATGGCGGCCATCTGCCGCCCATTCTGCTCCGAGCCAACGACACCGTCACGCGTCTCGATCGTGGAGGTTCCGTAGTCGGTCTTCTCGATGAGCTGGAGTGGGAACAGGGTACCGTCCACCTTGGCGCGGGCGATATTCTCATCGCCTACAGCGACGGCGTCACCGAACCGGAGAACGACTTTGGCGAGTTTGGCGAGTCGCGTCTGCTCGAAGTTGTGCGCCGGCACCGCCACCTCAGCCTCGATGCCATCTCAGAACAGGTGATTCAGACCCTGCGCACCTGGATCGGCGATCAGGAGCAACCCGACGACGTGACTCTGGTCCTCGCCCGCCAGCGATAGCATCTAAGACCAGCTTCCAGCTTCCAGCTTCCTCATGCTCTGTCCTTACGGAATCGCGACCTCGGCGCCGCTGCGCTCCGAGGATACATACGCGGCGTAGATTGCGGCCATCGTATCGCGCGCCAGCTCCAATCCGGACTGCGGTTCCCGTCCCCCGGCAATGCTCTCGATGAAATCCTGAAACTCCTGCGGATAGCCGTGCTGCCACGCCTCATCGGGCGCGGGATGACTCCAACCCAGCTTCGTCTCGATCTTCTCCGTGAGATACACATCGCGAAATCCGTCCGGCGTCGGGTTGAACGTGGTCAGCGCATCAATCGGATTGAGCTGGCATCGCGTGCGATGGTTGTTGGCCATCACCTCCAGCCAGTTGCTCACGCCGCCCAGTACCAGTTCCGACGCAAAAATATCGGCCACGGTGCCATCGGTGAACACGATATGCATCTGCCCGTAGTCCTCGATGTCCTGGTAGGCAGTACGCAGAAATCCGGCATCGCGGTAATCGCGCAGCTTCGTGATCTCGTGCGTGCGCGCGCTGACTGTGGCAGGACGAATGGCCTTGCCATCTCCAGCCATGCCCTCTGCCCGCTTCAGGAACAGCGCCGCGCTCAGCGGATGACAGCCTTTCCCACCAGCGACCCGCCCCCGGAATGCCGCCAGATGCCGTAGTAACGCGAGTGCGAGCCCGAGTGGGATTGGTTTCCCATCATCCAAAGAACCTGCGCCTTCGATTTTGTAACCATCTCTGCTTCTTTTTGGATGGCCGGCGCATAAACCCAGTTCTCTGCGTAGCAGATCGTCTTGCCGGCGGTCTGCGCGGCTTCGGCAATGCGCGAGCAACTCGCGATGGCATGCTCCAGCATCGGTCCCTTCGGAGCAGTATCGCCCCGGAATGAATCGGCTCCCGAACCAAAATACCCGGTGAACGGTTTCTCCACGATGATGTGCTTGCCGCGGCCCAGCGCGCTAATCGCAAGCTCCTCATGCGTCGACGGTGGACTGCACAGATCGATCGCATCGCAGGCGTCGCACAATGCTTCGAGCGAATCGAATCCAGGAACCGACATTTCGCGTGCGAAAGACTGGCGGCTCTCCGGCGAGCGCGACGTCACTCCGACGATGTGCACGGGAATTGTGTGAACGCGGCGCAGATTCAGCGCGTGGAACCGCGCCGCGAATCCTGCTCCAACAATGCCAATGCGAACCGGGGATGTCATCTGTTGCACTCCTTCCGAGGCCTCATTGCGTGAAATCCGCCTTCTCCAGCCAGCACACGTCCCAGTACGTTCCGAATTTGTAGCCCACCTGGCTGAAGGTCCCCACCGGCCGGAATCCGAACCGCTCGTGCAGCGCTGCAGACGCCGGATTCGGCGGCACATATCCGGCCACCGCCCGATGCACATCCTCGCCCTCGATGGCCTCGAACAGTGCTGCGTACAGTCGCGCGCCAATACCCCGACCCATCGCCTCAGGCGCACAATAGATCGTGGTCTCCACTGTCGTGTCGTACGCCGGCTTCGGTCGCCACCGCGTGGTTCCGGCATACCCGGGTACTACCCCGGCCTCTTCACCTACCAGCAGCCGATGCCTCCCCGTCTCCCTGAACTGCGCGAACCACTCGCGCCGCTGATCGAGTGTCTTAGGTTCGAGATCGAATGTCGCCGGCGATTCGATCACGTAGTGGTTGTAGATTTGCGTCAGCCGCGGCAAATCGTCAATCCGCGCCGCACGAATCTCTGGAGAGTTCACCGTCGCTCCTCCTCCCAGGCAGAACGCTGAACAGAAAACGCCCGTGGGACTGAACACGGACAACTGAACGCTGATCTACTGCCGATCCAACGTCACCCTCACGAACGCACCGTCCGGCAGTTCCCCCTCAATCAAATGCACCACCCCGCCCTTCACATACCCCTTCGCCGACTTCACAGGTTCGCTGGCAGCCGGCCGCTGACTGCTGGCCGCTGAAGGTGGGCCGCCCGGAGCCGGCCTTTTCCCCATCCCCTTGTCCATCGCAAGGTTCGCCAGCCGATCTGCCTTCTGATTCTTCCCCCGCAGCACATGCTCGATGCAAAGCCCTCGAGTCGCGCCACCCGCCGCTTCGCTTCTTCATACAGCGGACGCAAATCCGGGCTTGCTACCTTGTAGCGTCCCTGCATCTGCTTCACCAACAGCTCGGAATCCCCCACGACGCGCAGCTTTTTGTGTCCCGATTGCAGCGCCCACTCCAGCGCACCCAGCAGCGCCGAGTATTCGGCCACGTTGTTGGTCGCCTTGCCCAGATACTCGCTCAGTTCGGCGAGCCTTTCGCCATCCGGGCCTTCGATATAAACCCCGTAACCGGCTGGTCCTGGATTGCCGCGCGATCCACCATCGCAATACGCTGTAATCCACTCGCCGCCCCGCTTCGGAGCCTCCTCTGCAAACAAACCGTCCTCGTCGCTCCACATAGTCCGAGTTTATCGGATGCTCCAGGACTCACCATTCCGTGCACTGCTCCTTCCCTGTACCCTGTACCCTGCAACCTGTTTGCCGGAGTCAGCCGATGATCCGCAAGTCCGTTTTCTTCGCTTCTCTGCTCCTCGTTTCGCTTCTTGCCGCCGCCCAAACCAACGCCTCTTCTGCGCCCGATCCGTGGGCAGGCTGGCAATTCCTTCTCGGCACCTTCGACGCCGGACAGAGCAGCGGCGCTCCGGGCTCGGCCAGCAGCGGCTCCTTCACTCTGGCTTCGGACCTGAACGGGAATGTGCTGGTCCGCAAGAATCACGCCGACTATCCCGCCAGTAAAGACCACTCTGCTTTCTCCCATGACGACCTGATGATCGTGTGGCATGAGGGCACGGCCGCCAAAGCGCTGTACACCGACAGCGAGGGCCACGTGATCCACTACAGCGCCACCCTGAGCGGCGACGGCAAGCAGATTGTTTTTCTCAGCGACAACAGTGCCGGCCCGCAATACCGGCTTACCTATGACGACCTCGGCAGCGGCGCGGTGCGGATTCTGTTCGAAGTGGCGCCCCCGGCTCGTCCGGGCAATTTGCGAAGTACATTGAGGCAACGGTACACAGGAAGGGGACCTAGCGAGAAGCGTTGAGCGAAGAACGTTTTGCTAACAGCTTTTGGCTAACTACTTTTGGCAAACAGCTTCCCGCCTCCCATGACATCCGTCACAGTTGGACCGATGTTTCCACATCGCCGCTGAGTCTGCTCGCGGGACAATAGAGTCTCCATGGATCTTGTCCCCCTCCTCCACGCCACCTTTGGGTTTGCCGGTTTCCGCGAGAATCAGGAACCGGTCTGCCGTTCGGTGACGGAGGGTCGCGACGTCCTGCTCGTGATGCCCACCGGCGCCGGCAAGAGCCTCTGCTACCAGCTTCCGGCCATCGCCCGCGGAGGGACGGCGCTGGTCGTCAGCCCGCTCATCGCGCTCATGGACGACCAGGCCGCCAAGCTCACCGCCGCCGGCCTTCGGGTCGGGCGTATTCACTCCGGCCTTTCCCGGGACGAGTCCCGCCAGGCATGCCGCGCCTATCTCGACGGCTCGATTCAATTCCTGTTCATCGCACCGGAGCGCCTGCGAGTCCCCGGCTTTCCCGAAATGCTGGCGCGCCGCAAGCCGTCGCTGATCGCCATCGACGAGGCGCACTGCATTTCCGGATGGGGCCACGATTTCCGCCCCGACTACCGTATGCTCGGCGATTCCCTGCCGATGCTCCGCCCCGCCCCGGTGATCGCTCTGACCGCGACAGCGACGCCGGCTGTGCAACAGGACATCGTGGCCCAGCTCGCCATGGTCGACCCCGTGCTCTACATCCACGGATTCCGCCGCGACAACCTCGCCGTCGAAGTCGTGGAAATGTCGAGGCCGGAGCGCACTGAGTTCGTGGCGCAGTTCCTCGACGCCCCGGCCACGCGGCCCGCCATCGTCTACGCACCCTCGCGTAAAGCCGCCGACGATCTGGCGGTCCGCCTGGCCGCGCAGTTTCCGGCTGCGGCCTACCACGCAGGCCTGGACGCGAGTACTCGTGAGCGCGTGCAGCGAGATTTTCAGGAGGGTGCGCTGGAGGTGGTGGTGGCAACCATCGCCTTCGGCATGGGGATCGACAAAGCCAATGTGCGCACCGTGATCCACACCGCGCTCCCCGGATCGATGGAGGCGTACTACCAGGAGATCGGTCGCGCCGGCCGCGATGGACTGCCCTCGCGCGTGGTCCTGCTGCACAGTTTCGCCGACCACCGCATTCACGAGAGCTTCTTCGAGCGTGACTATCCCGCGGTCGAGGATCTGGACAAAGTGCTTCGCGCGCTGACCGATCAGTGGCTGAACACGGATGCCCTCGCCGGTCGTCTCAACCTTGACTCGGACACGCTCTCACGCACTCTGCAGAAGCTCGCCACGCAGGGCGCCGCGCAGTTCGACATCGAGGGCCGGGTGCGTGCCGCCGTCGCCAGCGGATGGCGCACGGGCTACAAAGCGCAACGGGAACATCGGCGGGCACAGCTCCAGGGTATGGTCCACTTTGCGGAAACGCCTCAGTGCCGGATGTCCGCGCTGGTTCGCCATTTCGGCGATCGCGCAGGTGCCAGCCGGCCGTGTGGGCGGTGCGATTTTTGTGCGCCGCAAGCGGCCGTCGCGCGGAAGTACCGGGAGCCGACGGCGGACGAAGGGCGCGATCTGCGCGATCTGCTGGCGCTGGTCCAGAGAAATCCTTCAACCTCCGCAGGACGGCTGTTCGACGCCTCGGAGACGCGCGATCGGGCGGCGTTTGACCGCCTTCTGGAAGGGCTGGCGCGCGCGGGGCTGGTGACGCTGACCTCGGAAAACTGGGTGAATCCGCTGGGCCGCGAAATCACGTATCGGCGCGTGAACCTGACTGGAGAGGGGCGGCAGATCGAGTTGGCCGATCCATTGGGTGTCCTGCTGCCGCAGGAGAGCGATGCCACCCCCCAGCCGCAACGCACCCGGGCCAGGCGTACCAGCGGCAACGGCAAGGAAGACGCCGTTGCTGCGGACTTCACCGCCGCGCAGGCCGAATTGGAAACCCGGCTGCGGGTATGGCGCAAGGCGGAGGCCGCTCAGTCGGGCAAGCCAGCATTCTTCGTCTTTTCCGACGCGATCCTGCGGACGCTGGCGGTCGCCGCTCCCCGGACCATTCCCCAACTGCTCACAGTCCATGGCATTGGACCGAACAAGGCGGAACGCTACGGAGCGGCGATTTGCGCTTTGTGCCGCGGAGAGGGCGTTCCCGGTTAGGCGGTGACCGCCGGCCGAAACTTTGTTCCGGGGTCCGGTTCTATGAAAGAAGAGCGTGGGATCCAGGCGCAGGTGCCGGAAAACGTCTCCTCGCTGTGCAAATTCGGCCCCATGGACGAAAATCCTGCTCACCAAATGCGATGTCAACCGTCTATAGGCTGCGTAGTCGTCGCAACCCACGCCCTCCAGGAGCTGCAATGCCTGCTGACGCGCTTCGGTTTTTGTCCCCGGCCCGGCCCTCCCCTGCCAAGCCTCGAATACAATCCTCGCGTATGGGCGGTCCCCTTCGGGAGAACCTTCACGAGACCGATTTAATTCGCGAAGCGCAGGCCGGATCCCGCACCGCCTTTGACGCCCTGGTGCGCCAGTACGACCAGGCTGTGCTGCGTCTGGCCATGCACCTCACCGGTTCCGAGCAGGATGCCCAGGATATCCAGCAGGAGGCCTTTCTCAAGGCCTACCGCTACCTCGGCAATTTCCGCTTCGAATGCTCCTTCTACACGTGGATTTACCGGATC
The DNA here is from genome assembly GCA_963705765.1 of uncultured Acidobacteriaceae bacterium. Lineage (GTDB taxonomy): Bacteria > Acidobacteriota > Terriglobia > Terriglobales > Acidobacteriaceae > Palsa-343. Next base: position 58,510 of record CAVPKU010000033.1, read on the forward strand.
GTCACCAACCTCTGCCTTGACCATCTGCGCCGGCGCAAGTCGCGCCGCGAGGATCAGGCCGTGGTCATCGACTCCTCGGGCGAGGAGATGGATCTGCTCACCAATGTCTCCGATGATCGCGCCGGGGCCAACCCGGGGCGCGAACTGGACCGCAAATATCTTGGGCAGCGCATTCTCATGGCGCTCGACGAACTCACCCCCCGCGAGCGTATGGTCTTCGAATTGAAGCACTACCAGGGGCTCCGCCTGCGCACCATCGGGGAAATGCTGAACACGACGGAAGAAACAGCAAAAAACACTCTCTTCCGTGCAACGAAAAAACTGCGAGCGAAGCTCGCCGAACTACGGTAGCCGGCGACCACGCATCGCAGGAAACTGATCACAGATTCTTAAAATGGCCGGACACAAATGATCCGGCAGGCCGTCCAAGACTTTGAGGCGAAGTGAGGCACGTACATGAATTGCGATCTGGCACAGGAACATATCGTCCTGTCCGTTTATGGGGAGTTGCCTGACGACCGGGCTCCGCAGCTCGAACAGCATCTGGCCCAGTGTGAGCGCTGCCGCCAGGAGATGGAAGCCGTATCGGCGCTGCACCGGGCATTGTCCTCGGCCCCCGTTGTGGAACCGTCTCCCAGCCTGCTGGCGCGCACGCGGCTTCGTCTGGACGAAGCGCTGGACGCGATGCCCCAGGCCAGCTTTTTTCGCAGTCTGAGTCAGCGCATCCGCAGGAGCTTTGGCATCGTGCAGGGTGCGCCGGTCATGGCGATGACGCTGCTGGTGGCAGGAGCGGCGGCGGGAGGCTACGGTGGCTTTCGTGTCGCCGAGCACAGCGTGCGGGCCAGTCAGATCCTCGCGCAGAACAGCGTCCCGTCCGCGGTCCCGGTGCTGAGCGATCCCGATGGGGCGCAGATTGCCGGCATCAGCAGCATTACGCTTGAACCGGGTTCAGAGAATGTCGAAGTCCGCTTCAATCGCATGGTTCCGGCGGAGGCCTTCGGAACCCTCGACGATCCGCAGATTCGGCAGTTGCTGGTGCTGGCGGCGCGCAACTATGCCAATCCCTCCGTCCATGACGACTCGGTGAACCTGCTGGCGCAGGAGTGCCATGCGGGACACGAGTGCACCGGCGGCCCGGTCCGCAACGCCCTGATGGTGGCCCTGCGCTACGACAAGGACGCGCGCGTGCGGCGCAAGGCGCTGGAAGGTCTGGAGGCTTACATCCCGGTCGACACGCGGGTGCGCGATGCGGTGCTCGAAGCCGTCATGCATGACTCGGACGCGGATGTGCGGGCCGAGGCCATCGGCCTGCTCGAACCCGTCGATGCCGATTCCGCAGTGCGCAAGGTACTGGAGACGGTCGCCGATCGGGACCAGAACCAGCACATTCGTACGGTTTCACGGCAATATCTTGAACAAGTTTCACTTCAGTAAAGACAATCTGGCTGCATCTTTCGTACGATGTTGCTGCAGCCATTCGTTAACCCTGCGCTGAACTCGTTCGTCATAAGAACAGAAGAGATGCGAGGCGCTGTATGAATACCTTCCTGAGGCCGGTAGTGAACTCTCTCCCCGTTATAGCGGTTGCAGCAGCGGCTCTGTCGCTGCCGCATGTGGTTCATGGACAGCAGAGCCTGGTAGGTGCATTCCCCGGGGCTGGCCCCGGCGAGCAACACCTGACCGTTCCCGGTCAGGACCCTGCCATGCTCAATCCTTCGCAGGGGTATCTGGGCGTTGGACTGCACGATGTGGATACCGAACGCGCGAATCAGCTCAGGCTGAAAGAAGCACGCGGCGTGGAAGTGACGACCATCGATCATGACGCGCCTGCGGCGAAGGCCGGCCTGCGCCTCCATGACGTAATTCTCGGAATGAATGGCCAGGCTATCGTCGGCCAGGCGCAGCTCACACGAATGCTGCACGACACGGCCGCCGGCCACACCGTCACGCTCCTCATCAGCCGCGACGGCCAACAGCAGACGCTGACGGTCGCTTTGGCCGACCGCGCCACCGTTGAGACCGATGCCTGGTCGCAGCACATTCCGGTTCCCGATCCCGACAGCGGTGTCTCCCTGCCCTCCGGCACGGGCGGCAGCTTCGGCAACGGCATCTTCTCCTCGCTGACATCGAACCCCTTGTACACCGGGCTCGACCTCGACATGCTCGGACCGCAGCTCGCCAATTTCTTCGGCGTGCACGACGGCCAGGGCCTGCTGATTAAGCGCGTGGATGACAACAGCCCAGCCGCGGTTGCGGGTCTGCGCGCAGGCGACGTGATCACGAAGTTCAACGGCGAGAATCTGGCAACCACCAACCAATGGGCCCACGCCATCCACGCCAATCGCGGCAAGCAGGTTCAGCTCACTGTGATCCGCGACAAGCACGAGGGCACGGTGAGCATGATGGCCGGGCGGCCGAAGAACAGTTAGAGCGAACAGAGGGCGAAGATCGGGGCTAAAAGGACTGTCGTAATATCCACCGGGCAAAGTTCTGCTACACTTCGCGCGTGCCCCAGCACGGCTCGATCCTGCTCGCCTGCGTTTTGATCTGCGGAACCGCTACGGCGGCGCAGGTGCCTAGCTTTCGTCGTCCGCCAGCGCCTGAGTTCCAGCAGGCAACGTTCCTCGGCACCGCCACCTGCTCACCGGATCCCTACCATTCCAACTGCGCGCATCGCGGGGACAAGTACTACGCCATCGACATCGGCGGCAAGTCCTATCTGCTGCATCCGACCTTCAGCCTGCCGATCCTGACGATGGCGCATATTCTGCTTACTCCTGGGAACCGCGCGTCGATGCCGCTGCCCGGGGATAACGTGTTGGCCCACCTCGCGCCCGGTGCGAGTTTCCAGATCCACCTTGGCGATGGCGGCGTCGACGTCCGTATCCTCGCCCAATCCTCCAAAGGCCCTCGTTACCTCGCCTCCCGCTATACCTTCGTAGCGCCGGCGGCCGATTCGGTCGAGGACTAGGTTGCAAATTGCTGGCCTGAACGCTGAGCGATGACGGCTGAACGCTGGCCAGCCACCAGGTACAATAGAGGGGATATGCCCCAGGCCCGCAAAAGGTCGGTTCGTCGCCGCCTGAAAGCCGCCTCGCGCAAGGTGCGCGAAGTCTCCCTCGTCGCCCATGCGCTGGCCTCCACACGCCACACCGTCATGGCCCAGATTGTGCCCATGCGCCGGTGCAATCTCTCCTGCGCCTATTGCAATGAGTACGACGACGTCTCGAAGCCGGTCCCCGTCGAGGAAATGCTCCGCCGCATTGACCATCTCGCCCGCCTCGGCACCTCGCATCATCACCATCTCCGGCGGCGAGCCCCTGCTCCATCCCGACCTCGACCCAATCATCGCCCGCATCCGCCACCACGGCCGCATGGCCGGCATGATCACCAACGGCTATCTGCTGATGCCGGATCGCATCGAGCGCCTGAACAAAGCCGGCCTCGACCACCTCCAGATCTCCATCGATAACGTCAACCCCGACGAGATCTCGAAAAAGTCCCTCAAGGTTCTCGACAAGAAGCTCAGTTCCTCTCCGAGTACGCCGACTTCCACGTGAACATCAACTCCGTCGTCGGCGGGGGCATCAAGAATCCGCAGGATGCGCTCATTATCGGTCGTCGTGCGCTCGGCCTCGGCTTTACGTCGACGATCGGCATCATCCACGACGGCAGCGGGCAGTTGAAGCCCCTCGGCGACGAAGAGCGCAAAGTCTGGTCCGAGATGCGCTCGTGGAAGAAGAAGAATTATTCCCGCTTCAACCACTTCCAGGTGAACATCGCCAACGGCGAGCCGAATGACTGGCGTTGCCGCGCCGGCTCTCGCTTCCTCTACATCTGCGAGAACGGTCTCGTCCACTACTGCTCCCAGCAGCGCGGCTATCCCGGCGTCCCGCTCGCCGAGTACACCAAGGCCGACCTCAAGCGCGAGTTCACTTCTGAAAAAGGCTGCGCTCCCAACTGCACCGTGAGCTGCGTCCACCAGATTTCGTTCATCGACTACTGGCGAGCCCCGCAGCGCCCGACCCCACCTTCCGCTGCGAACGCTGAGGGACTGGTCAACATCCGGCTATAAACACGGGAAGTCAATCCCAATGAGCAATGACCCGTTCATTGTTGTCTCTGTTGCATTGGTGCTTTTGTTCGGACTCTTCACCTTCTTCCAGTCGAGAAGGAGATCGAAGAACATCCGCGAACTGGCCCGCACGCTCGGATTTGCCTATCTGTCGAATGAGTTGCCTGCTTCGCTCACTCTCCCCCGCGATCCGTTCTCAAAAATAGGCAAAGTCTGGAACGTAATTGACGGCGAACGAAACAGCATTCGCGTGATCGCATTTGACTGCCAGATCGGAGTCGGTAAAGGCAGTTGGGCATGCACAGTGATCGCGGCTCAAACTCAGCGAACCGGGTTCGAGAGCATGTTCTCAGGTGAATACACTGTCGATCGGACAGGAGAGTGGACGATCTTCTACAAGCCTCGCAGCCTTGGAGTGGCAGGCCTGAGGTCGGTATCAGAGATCGAAGCTCGCGTGAATTTAGTTTGATCTCGCGCGATTGCCGCGTCTCGGATGAGGGATCGCCGGGTGCCCGCCCGCTAAAAGCTAACAGCCAGGAGCTAATAGCTACAGTCACTTCAACACCCCTACCGTCCTCATCCAGACCCCCGCCAGCTCTGGCCAGTGCGTCACCGGCAAATCCGTCGGACGAAGCCCATATCCGTGCCCGCCCTTCGTGTACACGTGCAGCTCCGCCGCCACGCCCGCCTTCTTCAGCGCCATGAAGTACTGGATCACATTCTCCACATGCACCGGATCATCTTCCGCCTGCACCAAAAACGTCGGCGGAGTGTCCTTCGTCACCGGAATATCCGGCGTAAATGCGAAATCCTTGTCGGCAATCGCGAGATACCCCGGATAAATGATCAGCGCAAAATCCGGCTTGCAGCTTTGATCATCCGCCGCATCCACTCGCGGATAAAGCCGCTGGTCGTAGTGCGTGCTCACCGCCGCCGACAAATGCGCGCCCGCTGAAAAGCCCAGCACGCCGACCCGCTTCGGATCGATGCCCCACTCCGCCGCATGCTCGCGCGTGATGCCCAGCGCCCGCTGCGCGTCCTGCAACGCAGCCGACGATTTGGGATACGGCCCCGTCCCCGGCACCCGATACTTCACCAGCAGGCAATTCACGCCAATCGAATTGAGCCAGTCGCAAACCTCGGTCCCCTCGAGGTCGATGGCCACAATGCGATAGCCACCGCCAGGAAACACGACGACCGCCGCGCCCGTGTTCTTCTCCTTCGGCGCCAGATACAGCGTGATGGTCGGCACCGTCACGTCGCCCAACCGCACCACCGCTCGGCCCGCAACCGAGTGATCGCTTGCCGTTGTCGTGTCCCGCTCCGCACCCTGTGGATAGGGCCGCGCTGGCGCTGGGCCCGGTTCGACGGCAGGCGTTGGCGCTCCATGCGGCCACAGCGTCACCGTCGCGTGCGATGGACCTGGAGGCCATCCCGAACTTTGTGCCGCATACGCAGCGCCTGCAACCCCCACCACCAACACCGCAGCAAAAATAGACGCAGAAACACGCATGGCCGAGGAATCCTCCCCGGCCATCTTATCCCCTGCTGCGCTGCAGGCTACGCGCCGCCCTGCTGCGGCTTATCCAGCGGGTTTGGTTCCTGCTGCTGGTTCTGTTGCGGCTGGTTTTGCTGATTCGTCCCCTGGGGTTGCGGGGAAGTCTGGGTCTGCGAGCCGGACCCGCTCTGTGGCTGCGTGCCCGAGCCCTGCTGCGTGCTCGACCCGCTCTGCGGCTGCGCAGAAACCGTCGGATGATATCCAGGATCGCCAGGCCTCTGCTGATCGGGGGGCATCTTCACCGGCTGCATTGAGCCTGCCGGATTGTTCTTATCGCTGTCCGTCGGCAGCTGCTCGCCGGGCTTGCGCAGCGTCGGCGCCTGACGCGGCGCATTCTCTTCGGATCGGTCGGAGTCCGTCGAATCGCCGAGCTTGATCTCGTGCTGGTTCTTCGCGACCACCGGCTGGTTGCCCCAGTAGTCGCCCATTTCATTCTCGGCGCGCACCTCAATCGGCTCGCCCACCTTGGCCAGTTCCACCCGAGTCACAAAGTTGCCTTCGATGTGGACGAACTCCACCGGCTGCGGCGAATCACCGTAAACCCAGATCTCAACCTGTTTGCCGTCCTCGCCCGTCTCGCGAATCTTACGCACCGGCTGACTCTTGGCATACACCACCATGTCGCGATTCATGCCCACCAGAACGCGGTGCTGCTCAATCGCTTTGCGCAGGAAGTCGGGCAGCGTCTCGGCAAAAGCTTCCGATGGCGACTTCACCCCGAAGTCGATCATGGGCTTCAACAGCGCTTCCAGTTGCTCGCCGTTCAACTCCGGCACGCCCTCCTCAAAGAGGAGCGTCAGCCGCGATCCCGTCATGGGTTGTCCGTTGTCGTTCGCCAGCGGTATCTCGGCTCCTCCCGCACCAATCGAGATATGCCGCAGGATTTTGTGCTTGTGCTCGAAGCCGCCGTTCAGGTCCAGCTCGATGCTCTTGTCGCGAATCCTGATGTCGGTTACAACCACCCGCTCGCCGGGCTTGGCCGAGATGCCCTTCTGATGCAGGATTTCGACATACTTCTCGCCCGTCGGGTCCATGTGCCCATTGGCACGCAGGTTCAGATTGGCAACCGGCAACGGCCGCATCGCGAATCCCTGCTCCGACTGCATGAAGCGGATGATCTCCTCGCGGCCCAGCTGCGTGATCGGCTGCTCGGGATACTTCACATGCGTGGGAGCAAATTCGGTGTAGTGCTTCTCGACGTGTTCCGCCTCAACCGTGAACACCTGGGCGCGCACGGTAGAAGCCCAGAACAGCGGAAAAACACACACAGCCGCCAGGAGGGAGGAGCCAGCGGAACCGCGAAACCCGGACATAACGCCGCCTATCGCAAGGGTGCCAGACTCCATCAGCATGGCCCCCTTTTAAGGAAAATTCAAGCATCGACCGCGATTCCATAGCCACTTTCGCTCTCACCATCGCAATCGGGCCAACCTCCTTTGGAACCTCCGCCGCCCACGCCTGTTGTCCGATGGCTCGTCGACGGCGCGCCTTGTCGCAGTGCCTTCCGGCTACCATTTACTGGCTGCTGGCCCGCTGACTACTGACTGCTGGCAGTTGGCAGCTGACTACTGGCCGCTGCTGGCGCCGTCGGCTTCACATACGTGTTCAGCCAGTTGTTCATCTCCCACAGCATGTGTTCCAGCGACTCGCGCCCCGCATAGCCGTGGGCCTCCAGCGGCAGGAAGACCAACCGCACTGTCGCTCCGTGTCCCTTCAGGGCGTCAAAGAAGCGCTCGCTTTGTATCGGAAATGTCCCGGAATTGTTGTCGGCCTCGCCGTGAATCATCAGCAGCGGCGCTTTGATCTTATCCGCGTAACTGAACGGAGACATTTTGAAATAAATGTCCGGCGCTTGCCAGTAGGTCCGCTCCTCGTTTTGAAACCCGAACGGCGTCAGCGTCCGGTTATAAGCGCCGCTCCGTGCAATACCCGCCCGGAACAGATCGCTGTGCGCCAGCAGATTCGCCGTCATGAACGCGCCGTAGGAATGCCCCATCGCCGCCACTCGGGTGCGATCGACCACCCCCAGGCGCGCGCCCTCGTCGATAGCCGCCTTCGCACTCGACACCAACTGCTCCACATAGGTATCGTTCGGCTGCGCGTCGCCTTCACCGATGATCGGAATCGCCGCATTTTCGAGCACCGCGTAGCCCTGCGTCACAAAAAACACCGGCCCCGCCCATGAGAATCGCGGGAACTGGTACGGCGATCCCGTGATCTGCCCCGCTGCCGATCGCGACTTGTACTCCAGTGGATACGCCTCCAACAGCGTGGGCAGCGGCCCGTCGGATGGCTTGTAGCCCGGCGGCAGATACAGATTCGCGCTCAGCTCCACTCCATCGGCGCGTTTGTAGCGCAGGATCTGCTTCTTCGGGAGTGGCGTATCGCCATAGGGATTGGGAAACTGCGTCACCTGGGTCAGCTCACCCGCGGCGTCGCGCAGAAAATAATTCGGCGGCTGCTCCTGCGACTCGCGCCGGATCAGCAGCACGCCTCTCGCGCCATCGATCACCGTGCCTGCCACCTCGTAGTAGGGCGCCGCCGACCGCCAGATCTGTTCCTCCTTGCCAGTCGTCGTGTTCATCACCGCCACAAACGGCCGGTCACCCTCCGGACTCGCTCCCGGCGAACTGAAATAGATCCCCGCGCCATCCGCCGTCATATTGAGCAGGCGATATCCGGCGGAGTTCTCTTTCAACACCGGTCGCCCCGGATCCTGGTAACGGTTCTCCGACGATCCCTCATACAGCTTCACCAGCTTCGCGTCGCTTGCCGACGGATCGATGGCCGCAATCAGACGCCGCCGGTGCGCAAACTCGCGCTCGTTCACCAACGCCAGATGCTCGTTCCCCCACTCGATGCCGGCAAACCGCATCGGCAATTCGGCCAATACCCGCGGCGTTCCCGTGAACGGAGCATCGAGCAGATAAATCCGATCTCGCACATCGACCTTTTTCTTTGGATCGCCCCCATCGCCGGCCTCCACCCACGCCACGGTCGCCGGAGCATCGCTGCGCCACTCATAGCCACGCGGGCCTCCCGCCACTGCGTCAAACGCAATCGGAACATTGTCCTTCAGCGGCAGATCCGAGAGCTGCTTCTCCGCGCCCGTTCGCAAATCCACCACCTTCGTCCGCCGCGGGAAGTCCTCATACACGAGCTCGTAGGAATAAGGATGGTGGACTTCCGAAATCAGCACGTACTTCCCATCCGGCGAAGGATCGGCTCCGTCGATCACCCCCGGTTTGCCTATCGCCTTCGACCCTCCGGCCAGCGACACTGCCCACACCTGCGCGGTCGCGTAAAAATCGAAGAAGCGCTCATCCTCAGGATCCTTGAGCAGGTCCTCATAGGTCCGCGCCGGCGTTACGCGGCCGAGATTCTGCTGGACCGACGGCCCGGTTGGCACCTCGGACCGCACTGGATCCTTCCCCCGAGAGGCAGGCACGGTCAGGCACAGCAGGCCTTTGCTGTCCGGCATCCAGTTGCATGGAGAGCCGAAGACTCCGTTCAGCGCCACGCCAGGAATCCTCGCCGCATGTCCGGTCGCCGCATCCGCGGTCCACAGACTCAGACCCGCGCCTGTTTTCATCCCTTCCGGATTTGTGCCCGTGATGACGACAAATGCCACACGCTTCGCATCGGGCGACCACTGTGCCTCCACGATATGCGGGTGCGCCGGTAATCCCGTGACCGCGACCTCTTTACCGGTGGGCAGCGTCTTAAATTTCAGCCCCACGATGTAGGGCAACCGGCTCGGCCCGTTCGTTCGCGGATTGAACCGCAGCCCCGCCAGCCGCAGCTCCGGCTGCGCCAGGTCGGCAATCGTCAGCAGCCCACCGGGCTCCTCGATGAGCAGCGTTCGCGGCTCACTCTTCGACTCGGGCGAGACCAGCACCAGCGGTGTCGGCGGCGCCTCCAACAGGTCCACGATCGCCTTCGGCGGTTTTTGATACGTGATGCTGCTTTGTCCGAACGAAGAAGCTACCGCCAGTACACCGGCGAAAATGGACAGCGGGGAGCGCGTCGCCATCATCTGGTTCCTCAACTGAAGAGATTGCCCTGAAGGGGAAACTGCAAGTGCGGCGATTGTAGCAAGCGCAAGTCTCGCGGCCTGCACCGAGAGTGGCGTCCGGACCGCTAATTCCGCAGCATGAGCGGGAACAAAGATTTTTCCCTGTTCGCTACTCCCTATTCCCGGTTCCCGGTTCCCTGCTCCTTCGCTTCTTCCAAAATATCCAGCGTGTAGCGATGGCGGTGTTTCATGCTCACCGCGCCGAGAATCGTACGCATGGAGCGCGCCGTGCGTCCCTGCTTGCCAATCACCTTCCCCACATCGGAGGGCGCGACGCGCAGGCGCAGCGAGGTGCCCTCTCCGTGATCTTCTTCCTCTACTTCGACTTCATCGGGAATATCCACTAAAGCGCGCGCGATCTCGTTGATGAGGGCGCGCATGTCGTCGGGTCGCTCCGGCGTTGGCATAAACAGGGAAACGGTTCTCGCAATCGGTGCCGCTGTTCGGCGGCGTCAGTGTCGGCTCAACAGCCCGGAAGGGTTGCAGAGAAGGTAACCCCGGAGCAAACAAAAACGATGTGACGGTTATCACATCGAGCAAAGGTCACGCCGCTCGTCGAGGCGCGATTCCGATCAGGCCAGCAGTTCGGTTGGGCGATAGCCCCGGCCCTGGCCTCCAAGAGTCTCATTAAATTGCTCGGCAGGCATGGGCCGGCCCAGCAAATACCCCTGCAGGGCGGTACAGCCCAGACGGGTCAGAAACTCCTGCTGTTCCTCCGTCTCGACGCCTTCGGCCACGATCTTCAGATCGAGAGTCCGGCCCAGGGCCACGATCGCCTCGATGATCGCGGCATCTTCAGTGTCGTGGGTCAGGTCGCGCACAAAACCACGGTCGATCTTCAGCTCGCTCGCCGGCAGCCGCTTCAGGTAGAGCAGGCTGGAGTATCCGGTCCCGAAATCATCGATGGAAATGCGGACACCCATCTCGTGCAGGATCTGCAGAATCGCCAGGCTTGCATCGGCGTCGCTCATCGCGGTTGACTCGGTGATCTCCAGCGTCAGATAGCCCGGCTCCAGGCCGTTCCGGTCCAGCGCCGCGCGCACCATCTCGATAAGGCCTGGATGATTGAATTGCTGGGCCGACAGGTTGACCGAAATCGCCCAGTCTGTGTGCCCTTCATCGCGCCACGCACTCATCTGGCGGCAGGCTTCTTCCAGAGCCCACCGTCCGATCTGGAAGATCAGCCCCGTCTTTTCGGCCAGGGGAATGAAATCGCCGGGCGGCACCAGGCCCAGCACCGGATGACGCCAGCGCAGCAACGCTTCCGCTCCGATCATCCGTTTATCTTCCGCGCTGAACTTCGGCTGAAAGTAGAGCACCAGTTCCCCGCGTTCCTCAGCTCGGCGCAGGTCCTGTACCAGCTGTAGCTCCTTCTGGGCGTCGTCGCTCATGGAAGAAGCGAAGACCGAGTAACCGTTGCGGCCCTGCGCTCGGGCGTGGTTCATGGCCGTATCCGCGTTACGCAACAGATCGCCGGGCAGCGGCTCGTGGCCGTCATACCGCGCGATGCCGAGGCTCACCGAGACACGCACTTCCCTGCCCCCGATCGTCACCGGTTCGCGAATCACCGCCAGCAGTTTCTCTGCCAGGGTGACTGCATCCGTGGCTCCGCAACTGGCGGCCAGCACCACAAACTCATCGCCTCCCGGACGCGCCAGCGTATCCCGCATCCGGATCGAGTAGCGGATGCGCCGCGCAATCTCGAGCAGCAGTTGGTCGCCTGACGCATGCCCGTACGCGTCATTGATCTGCCGGAACCCATCAATGTCCATCGCAAGCACGGCAAGGCCGTTCTTTTCCCGATGCGCAATCTGGATCTCCTGCTCCAGCCGGTCGGCCAGCAGAGTCCGATTGGGCAGCTTCGTGAGCCCGTCGTGCAGCGACAGAAACTGCAGCTGCTCTTTGGCGATGGCCAGTCCCGAAGCCAGCATCGCCGTTCGTTCCTGCATGCGCAGGTCGAGAATCGAAACGATGAGCGCGATCGACAGCACGGCCCCGCCGAACAAGGTGATCAGGATCGCCAGCCAGTCGGTCGAAACTCCGGACTCGGCCATCCTGCAGCGGGCGTTCAGCGGAATCCGCGCCGCGGCCATGCCCGTGTAATGCATTCCCGCTATGGCCAGCCCCATTACCAGCGCCGCGGCCACGCGCAGCCGCTTCACGCCTTTGCCCGTCTGCCGCAGATGGAACGCCAACCACAGCGCGGCGCCAGACGCTGCGACCGCAATGAGGACCGACAGCGAGAAGAGCAGAGGGTCATATCGGACGCGGGGCGACATCCGCATCGCTTCCATGCCCGTGTAGTGCATGCTGCAAACACCGGCACCGAGGATGGCAGCCCCGGCCGCCAGCTTTCGCCATGAGAGGTGATCCTGGCAGACGATCCAAAGAGCAAACGCTGACGAAACCACCGCGATCAGCAGTGACAGAAGAGTGATGCTCGGGTCGTAGCCCATCGAGACGGGCATTCGATACGCCAGCATCCCGATGAAGTGCATCGACCAGATGCCGACGCCCATCGCAATCGATCCGCCGGCCAGCCACCATTGAGCGGCGTGTCCGCGGGCAGCAGCAACCCGCCCGGCCAGATCCAGGGCCGTGTACGAGGCCAGCACCGCCATCACGAGGGACAGCGCGACCAGACTCGCGTCGTAGCTCCCGACCATCATCGAGAGCCCTCGCGCCAATGCTTGATACGGGGGCCCGGTGACCCGGTTCGCAACGTCTTTCCCCTTGTCGTCGGCTGGACCGCACCGTGCCAGCGGTTGCCGGATTCGTTACTATCGGAGGGCAGAGTAACAGTACTTCCTTGCACTTCGCGTCCCACTTCTGTGGCATTACTGCGCGAGTTGGTAGCACTACGGACGCGCCATACCGGCTACACTCCGCACCAACTGTAAACAGCCGCAACCCATCCCAGTTGCGTTCGGGGCCTGTTTGCCCCTACAGTGCTTGCCATGACTCCAACCGACCGCCGCACCTTCCTCAGGCGGACCGCCACTCTCGCGGGTGCCTTCTCCGTTAACAGCCTCTTCCGCCAGGCGCACGCCGCTGACTTTGGCGCGGCCGCTCATGCGGTTCGCGATCTCGCTCCCGCTGAAGTCGCGCAAAACGAGGACTACTGGTCCGTGATCCAGCGCGCGTATTCGGTGAACCCCGACATCGTGAACCTGAACAACGGCGGCGTCTCGCCCGCGCCCATCGTGGTGCAGGAGGCGGTGGAGCGCTTCAATCAGCTCTCCAACGAAGGCCCTTCCTATTACATGTGGCAGATCCTCGACCAGGGCCGCGAGCCTCTGCGTCAGAAGCTGGCCGCCCTTGCCGGCGCCAAGCCTGGTGAGATCGCCATCGATCGCAACTCCACCGAAGCGCTCAACACCATCATCTACGGGCTACCCCTCAAGGCCGGCGACGAAGTCATCGGCACCAAACAGGACTACCCCAACATGATCCAGGCCTACCGTCAGCGCGCCGAACGCGACGGCATCGTCTACAAGCAGCTGTCCTTCGACTTCCCCATCGAGGACGACGACGCCATCGTTCGAGCCTACGAACAGGCCATCACCCCGAAGACGCGGATCATTCACGTCACGCACATGGTGAACTGGGTAGGGCAGACCATGCCGGTGGCGAAGATCGCCGACATGGCCCACGCGCACAACATTGAAGTGGTGTGCGACGGCGCCCACTCCTTCGGACTGATCGACTTCAAGGTGCCGGACCTCCACGCCGACTACTTCGGCACCAGCCTGCACAAGTTCCTGTCCGCTCCCATCGGCACGGGCATGATGTGGGTGAAAGAGGACCACATCGAGAAGATCTGGCCGCTCACCTGCAACTCCACACCGCGCTCAGCCGATATCCGCAAATTCGAGACATTGGGCACGCGCAGCTTCCCTCTCGAGCAGGGCATCGGCGAAGCCATCAACTTTCACGAGGGCATCGGCTCCCAGCGAAAGCAGGAGCGCATCTTCTACCTCAAGAATTACTGGGCGACGCGCGTGCAGTCGATCCCCAGAGTCAAACTGCATACCTCACTCAAGCCCGAATACTCGTGCGCCATCTGCGGCGTTTCGATCGACGGCATGACCCCGCAGCAGGTCGCCGGCGGCCTGTTCGAGAAGTACAAGATCCACACCGTCGGCATCGTGTGGGAGAACATCAGTTGCGTGCGCATCACGCCGCATGTCTACACGCGCACTGCCGATCTGGACCTGCTGGTGAAGGCCATTGGCGAGTTGGCGGCCTGAGGTCCACCGCACGATCCTGCGCGAGGTCCACGGAGGCTAGAGAGCGCCAAAGTCGCGGAGCGCTTCTTTGGCTCCCGCGATGTTGGTGAGTTTCATCTCCGCATATTTGCGAGACAGCACGACGCCCGGCGCGCCGGCTTCGAGCGCGGCTGCGGTGGCCGCTTTCACGTCGGAAGGCTGGGTACGCTTCTCATTCAATGCGGTGGGAATGTCGATGTCGATGCCGGGATAGATGGGAACTTGTCCTTTGACGTCGGCGATGGCTTTCCTGGTTTCGACGCCTACTGAGGCACCGGAGAGTCCTGCGGTAGGCAGTTGGGCGAGCGATGGCTCATTGCTGAGGCCCATGATCTGATAGGTCATTTCGAGTACCTGATCCGGCGACATGTCACGGAAGACGGTGGAGTGAATGTTGCGGATGTACTGCGCGAGGCGCGGGCCGGCGCAGTTGTTGTACGTCGATGGCTTGAGGTAATCGGACACGTGGGTTAGCCGGTCATAACTCACGTCGGCGCTGTAGAAGGGGCTCATGGTAATGACGTGCATGATGTGCCAGCCCACCTGCGCCTGGGGCTTGATGGATTTGGCGGTGCCGTAGATGAGGCCGTACATCTCCTCCTGGCTGCGGGTCCAGAAGTTCTCCCACGCCAGAATCTCGGGGTACTGGAGCAGGAGCCGCCAGAAGGTGACAAAGGTTCCATCGGAGGAGCGTGGGCTGCTGATGGTTTCGCGGACCCACCGATCGAGTTCCATGTAGCCGGATCGAGCGCGCTCGGAGTCGATGCCCTGGTCGCGGCCCTTGCTCATGCAGTACGGACAGAAGCAGTGGATAGAGGGTCTTGCGGGCATCGAGTTAAACTGCGCGCCGATGGCGTTGTTCAGTGGGCCCTGGCGTTCGGACTCCCACATGAGCCCATCGAGATCGTTGCTGGTCATCCAGTCGGAGACCATGGCGGTGAGGAAGCTGCGGGCGTGGGGATTGTTGAAGCAGGTGGTGCGCCCGAGGCGGCCGTAGACATCGACCTCGCACACGGTCTCGAAGCCCGGCATGAGCGACGGGTTGTAGGCTTCTTCAAAGAGCGCGTACACCTGCATCTTCTTTGCGTGGGCCTTCGGGATGACGTCGGCGAGGACATCGAAATCGCCCAGCTCGGGCGCGCGGATGTCCTTCACGGGCGATTCGTTGTAGAACTCCGGATGGACTTTCGCGTAGCTTCCGCCGTGGATCTCGTCGTAGGCCTGGACGCCATGGTCGGGCAGCGGCTCATCGTGCGCCTGGCGGCCGGCGAGCCCGGTTCCGTAGGTGAAGACGGTGGGCATGAGCACATTGACGCCGCCGGTTTCCTGCAGGGTGTCGAGACACTTGTCGACGCCTTCATCGACGAGCGATCGGCCGCCGAGCTGGATGGCGACGAACTTGGGTTTGCCTCGGCCGGCGATGCCGCGCAGCTCGGCGCGTTCTTCCGGGGTGCGCCGCTGGGGGGTTTGCGCGAGCTGACTCAGCAGGTTCATGCCTGGAACTCCGGCGGCTGCGGTGAGTCCTTTGAGGAAGTCTCTTCGCGTGGGTTCGCGGGTTTCTTCAGCGGCATCCTCGACTCTGCTCACGGGTGAGAGATCAGCCTTGCCGGACTGCATGCATTTCCTCCTGGGTTGAAGTGGGCTTCTTTCCTGCTCGGACAGGTTATCCCAGGATATGCCTGGAACTGCCGGAGGCATGGCCGCCAGGTGGCTGGCGAGTGGGCCGGCTCCGGGGGCATCCTGGACCCCTCGATTTTGCTAATAGAGGGGGTTGACCCCTCGGGATGTTGTTGATTCGATGAGGGGGCCCGCGGCCTCGACCCCCCTGTGTTTACCAATTCGTTAGTACGCTGGCCGGATGCTTCCGAAGTGTCTTGTCTTGTCCGATTCGATCGCAGCTTTTGAGGGCAGGTGGACGATTTTTTCGTTTTGCCCTGGGGGCAAAATCGTTTGTGATAGATTGCAAAGGGTTTAGCCTGTGTTTACAAGCTCGACAACATGCTATCTTCCTGATTTTGGGGCACTTCGGAGACAACCATGAATGCCGCATTCGTGGTTGTGAATGCCGCATTCGTGATTGCCAACAGGCCAGATGATTGGATCGAGAGCAGTTCGGTTCGTGGTGGTTCATGCTGCATTCGTGGTTGCGAGTGCCGGTTCGTGGATGGGAGTGCAGCATGGCCGGTCACGAGTGCCTCGGTGCGAGGCGCGCCAGTTTTCAAAGAGCCGGTGTCTGTCTGAAGGCCCTGGGGCCTGCAAAGGAAAAGCCCGCGGGAGGGCGGGCTTTCACACACTTCTGAAGTTGATTTCAGGTTAGCGAGTGGCGCGTTGTGGATCAAGAAGAATTGGAGGGGGCGGGGGTACGAAGGTCATGGGGTCGGGGCTGGGGGGCGGGTCCGTTTTCCGCGAGCCGTGTACTCTGGAGCGAACATGCGCCCCTTCGCCATCACCGTGGTCGGCTGGCTTTACATCGCCCTCGGAATCATCGGCCTGGTACGTCACGGGTCTGTCGCCATCCGCGCCTTCCACCAGGAAGACATCTGGATCCTGCTGACCGAGGTTGTGGCTCTGCTCGCCGGCATCTTCATGCTGCGGGGCGCGAACTGGGCGCGCTGGGTTGCTTTTCTGTGGATGGCCGCTCACGTTGTGATTGCGTGGCTCAACGGACCCCAACAGGTGCTCTTCCACGCGATCATTTTCGCTGGGATCACGGTCCTGCTCTTCCGGGCGGATGCGCGGGCTTTCTTCCGTCCTGCATCGACGGCTCAGGGAGCTTGATCATGCCCAATGTTCAGCCGTTTTCCGACTCGTCAAGCGTCGAGGCCGTGCGTGGATTCCTGCATATCCCGGACGCCGCGGCGTCCCCCAGCACGGGGCTGGTGCTGACCCATTCGGCGGGATCCAATTGCCAGGCGCCGCTTCTGGTTGTGCTGGCGGAGGCTTTTTCAGCCGCAGGATGGTTCGTACTGCGCTGCGATCTGCCCTTTCGGCAGCAACGGCCGAGCGGGCCTCCGATGAGGACCGCGCCGAAGGACCAGGCGGGACTGCAGGCCGCGGTCGATTCGCTGCGGCGCCGGACGAAATCAAAAAGCGCTGAGGGGTCTGCCGAAGGCTCTGGGGGCCGCATCTACCTCGGCGGCCACTCCTACGGGGGACGGATGGCGTCGATGCTGGCCGCGGAACACCCGGAGCTGGCGGACGCGCTGCTGCTGCTGTCGTACCCACTCCACCCGCCGAAGCAGCCGCAGCAGATGCGCACGAAGCATTTCCCGGAGCTGAAAACGCCGGCGCTGTTTGTCTCGGGAACGCACGACGGCTTCGGGTCGATTGTGGAGCTGGAATCGGCCGCCGCGCTGATTCCTGAGCGCACGGAGGTGCTGCCGATTCCGGGTGCCGGACACGAACTTCTCAGTAAAGCCAGCCGCGAGACGCTGCCTCGGCTTGTCGTGGATGGGTTCCTGAGGTTTGTGTCGCCGAGTCGTTAGACCGGCAACCTGCGGACGACGGCAATCTGTTATCTGTGTCGTTAACGCCCTTCGTAATAGCACCCCTGTGCCATGTTGACGGAACTGTATACCCCTGTAAGCTCCGTTGGCTGGTACCAGGATGCGAGGCGAAGTCACGACCGCGCTGCTGGATTTTGATTTTCGCGAGTCCCCGAGATGAAACCCGAACCTCTGATTCAGAAGTTGTTCGCCATTGAACGCGCCATCGGGCGTGTTCCGGCAGCGACTCTTCGCGCCATGATCATCGACGCGGAGGAGTCCGCCCTGCGCCTGGAACTGGATAACCTCCACAGCACTGACGCCGTGCAGTGGCGCCTGGAACAGCGCCGTGCGGGTGGTCCGGGAGAACCCCTGGACGACTCCGGCCTGCCGCGGATCGCCTGACCCTCAATTTTGGTTTTTGCAGGTGTTGTCATCGGGCCTGGCTTTCAGGTCCGTTCTCCGGGCGCCGGTTCATTCCCCTGGGGCGGCGTCCTAATTCAGGAGCATTTTGGCGGTTGTCTCTGCCGTGGGAGCAGTCAAGTCCCATGCGTTGCGACTGAACTCCATGAGCATCTGGAGGCCCTCGTAGTCGCTGAGGATCTGGATCATCTGCTTTTCGAGGTTGAGGACGCTTTCCTGAGCTTCAAAGAGCATGCCGCGAATCGTGCCG
The DNA here is from genome assembly GCA_963705765.1 of uncultured Acidobacteriaceae bacterium. Taxonomy (GTDB): domain Bacteria; phylum Acidobacteriota; class Terriglobia; order Terriglobales; family Acidobacteriaceae; genus Palsa-343. Next base: position 76,644 of record CAVPKU010000033.1, read on the forward strand.
TTATCGACTTTGCCCAGGGCCTGCTCAATTTCCAGCAATTGCGAAATCAGACGAGCGGTATTCATCGGGGTCGGCTCCTTACCGCGAAGTTTCCCGGTCAGTTTGCCTGCTCGCGCCGGCTGAGGATGTGACATCAATCACGTATGGGGGGTGCCGGAATTGCAGGGGGTGCGGGAATTGCAGGGGGGGCGCGGGAATTCCGGGGGGCCAGAGAACGCGCTTTTGCGCCACGACGCCGGCCAGGGTCAGCGGGTCAGCGGCGGCAGGCACACTACAGCCTCGACGGGTGGGAAGCCCGTGCACGACGACAGCCGGTTCACGAGAGAAGCTCGCTGAGCGAGCGTCCCTTAGTCGGCCTGCGCCATGACAGCTGAGCGGGCAGAGGTCTGGCTCTGCTCCTCGATGATTTCCAGGGAGTAATGGTGATGGTACTTCATGCTGCAGGCAGCCAGAATGGTCCGGATGGACCGCGCTGTCCGCCCTTGCTTTCCAATCACCTTTCCCGTGTCCTCGGGCGCAACGCGCAGTCGCAGGACCGAACCGGTGTCTTTGTCAACAATATCGAGATTCACATCCTCAGGAGCATCGACCAGAGCTTTTGCGATCTGAAGGACAAGGGCCTGCATTTCTTCTGTTTCTTTTGTCATCCGCATACGCCACCACCGGGTCCGGAGCCCTGAAATCGGGGAAAGAACAGGCGGAAACACGATGGGCGACCGAATCGCCACAGGGTGAATCACGCGGAGCGCAACCGGTTTCAGATTGCCGTTGGTTTGAATATCCGCTCTGAACGGAAGTTACGCAAGAGGGAAAATGGAGGCAAATCGGGGTAGTGGGCGCCAACTGGCGGCAAATCGGAGCGCCCAGTGCCGGAATGGGACACTCCGTCCCGCCCCGGGGTCACCCCGCCGAACGGGTTGTTGAACTGCTTCTGGGCGTCTTGCGCCGTTCCGGTTTATGGGTCGTCGTCCTGGGCCGGGAGAGCTTCTCCCCCCGATGGGCGGTCTCGCCGGTCAGCCGGTCTCCGAGCACGTGGAGCCGGAGGAAGTTCGTCGAACCGGAGCGGGTTTGGGTCCCGGCCACGATACCCATGATCTCTTTGGGCTTCACAAAGCCGCCCCGCTCCAGGACTGTCTCGGCGTGATCGACCATCTGCTCGGCGGTTTGCAGCTTGGGACATTTGATGGGGTGGACGCCCCACAGCAGCGACATCCGGTGAATGACCGAATCGATGCTTGAGAGCGCATAAATCGGCGGCTTGGGCCGGTATTTCGAAAGCTGGCGCGCGGTGGTGCCCGACTCGGTAAAGACCGCAATCGCGCTGACGTCCAGATCTTCGGCGGCGTGCGCAGCGGACTCGCAGATGGTCTCCGCAATGGACAGGCGCACGCGGTGGTTGCGATGGATCTCCCAGGCATCGGTGGCGCGCAGGTTGGACTCGGTTTCGCTGACGATCTTGGCCATCATCTTGACGGCTTCGACCGGATACTTGCCGGCCGCGGTTTCCGCGGACAGCATGACGGCGTCGGTGCCGTCGTAGATGGCGTTGGCGACGTCGCTGGCCTCGGCGCGGGTGGGGCGCGGGTTCTCGATCATCGATTCGAGCATCTGCGTCGCGGTGATGACGGGTTTGCGGTACTCCGCGGCGCGGCGGATGACGTGCTTCTGGATGGCCGGTACCTTCTCCGGGGGCATTTCGACGCCGAGGTCGCCACGGGCGACCATCACGCCGTCCGCGACTTCGAGGATGGCTTCGAGATTCTCAATGGCCTGGGGCTTTTCGAGCTTGGCGATGACCCAGGTCTCCAGGCCGAGCGCGGCGACGCGGAACTTCACGTGGCGGACGTCCTCGGCGGTGCGGACAAAGGAGACGGCGATGGCGTCGACGCCGTGCTTCATGCCGAATTCGAGGTCCGCCTCGTCTTTCTCGGTCAGCGAAGGCACGCGCACCGCGATGCCAGGCAGGTTGATGCCCTTGTGCTCGCCGAGCATGCCGCCGTTGATGACCTCGCACTCGACGTCTTCGCCGGGAATTTCGATCACGCGCAGCTCGATCAGGCCGTCGGAGAGCAGGAGCCGCGCCCCTGGCTCCAGGTTTTCCGCCAGCGTGGGGAAGGTGGTCGCGATGACGGCGGAGGTGCCCAGGATATCCCGCGGGGTGATGGTCAGCCGCTGCCCGGCCTTCAGCTGGACGGGAATCCGATTCTTGAGCCGGCCGGTGCGAATCTTGGGTCCCTGCAGATCGCCCAGGATGCAGACGCTCTTGTTCTCTTCGCGCGCGATCTTGCGCACCATCTCGATGAGCTTCAGCTTCTCCGGCTGGGTGCCGTGGGAGAAATTGAGCCGGGCAACGTCGAGGCCGCCGCGAATCAGTTCGCGAAAAACGGTTTCATTGGAAGAAGCCGGCCCCAGTGTGGCGACAATTTTGGCGCGACGAAGGCTGTCGCTCACGACCGACGCTGACTGCAAGAAGTTCATCCAACCCCCAAAATGGATCTCGATCTGAGGGCGCGAGTCTGGAGAGAGGCGCCCTGGCTTTGGTACGGGTCCCGAACCGATTTTACCGTGCGGCGGCGGATCGAGCGGCGTGAGGCGGGATCAGGGTCGGATTCGACGAGGAATCCGGTTCGAGGATGGTGGGCGTCCGGATTGGCTCTTCCTCAGCCAGGGGCTGCACGCGAAGATCCGGGAAAGGATGCAGCTGGGCATTGAACTCCGCGCCAATGAGCACGCTGAACGAAATCATATAGAGCCAGACCAGGGTCGCGATGGCGGCTCCCAGCGAGCCATAAACGATGGAGTAGTCCGCAAATCGGGTGACGTAGAGACCGTAAAGCAGGGTGGCGATGAACCATGAAGCGGTCGCGATGCCGGCACCAGGCAACGTCTCCCGCCAGCGCCCGCTGGTGAAGGCTCGGCTGCCGCCACGCTCGGGGTGCTTGTGGCGCGGAATGCCGAAATGGTAGATCAGCACCAGAGACATGACACTGGCCGCGAGCGCGATGGTCCAGCGGATGAGGCGCCAGAAGAGGATCACGTAGAACTGGAGGACGTGATCGGAGTTCTGGACCATCCAGGTTTCGATAAAGTGCCCGAAGGTGAGGAAGGCGGTGGCCGCAGCCATGGGGATCATGGTTCCCGGCACCAGCAGCGCAGCGACGATCCGCTCCTGCCAGAAACCCCAGGCGCCGCGGGGCAGGCGGTAAGCGCGGCGGAAGCCATCCATCAGGGTCATGAGCACGCCCATCGCCGCGAAGAGACTGACGAATCCGCAGCCCCAGACGATGCGGATGGAGCGCGTGTGGTAATTGATGAAGTAGTTCTGCACCAGCAGCATGGTGTCGGGCGGAAGAACCTGCTGCAAAGCGCCGCGCAGGACGCCGCGGATGTTGTCGCCGGAAGGCATCATGGCAAACAGCGTGGTGATGACGACCAGCGCCGGAAACAGGCTCAGCATGGCGGAGTATGCCGCGGCCTTGGCCATGGAGAACACACTGTGGCCGAAGGCTGCCCAGATGGCGCGGCGAAGATGACCCAGCATGCGCAGCATACGGTGTTCAGTTTAACTGCGCAGGGGACGGCGCAGATGTCGAAACTGTAACTGGAATGTGGATCAAAGGATAGGCCTGGGCGGAGTTTATTGGCCGCCCCGGTTGTCTTCTGCCCCGCCGCTCTTCCACTTCTCTAAAAATTGGGTGACCGAATCGGGGTTCATCTGGCGCATCTTCTCGAATTCCCCGGTCTTTTGGCTGTAGAGGAGCCGGCCGTGGGAGTCGAGCACGGCCAGTGCCGGCACGCCTTTCTTCAGCGGGACGCCGTACTTGTCGGCGACGTCGACGTTCTTGTCCATGCGGCCGATGTCGATATCCACCAGCACGTAGTTGGCGTTCAGCAGGGTGTCGTTGGGCGAGCGGTGGAAGTAGATGTCGAGGACCTGGCAATCGCCGCACCAGTTACCGCCGAAATCGAGGATGATGTGCTTGTGCTGGCGGGTCGCCGTGGCCACCGCCTCGCGGATCTCCGCTTTGGCGTCGGCGTCCTCGTTGTAGATGTGGCGCGGGGTGAACTGCGCGAAGGCCGGCGCGACAGAAACACTGGCCACGAGAGCGAGGGCGGCACATAGAGCTTTGGAGGTCATGGTTGTCCAATGGGCGGGCGGAACTCCCCGTCGCTATTAAGGATGCCACAGGCGGCTGGTGGGCTGCAGAAAGCGGGGTTCAGTAAAGGGGCGGCAGGAGGGCCCACGAATCGCGGCGCCAGGCGTCCCATTCCGCGCCAAAGTTTTGGGCGAGAATCTTCTCTTCGAGCCCGATCTTCCGCAGATAGAGCAGCGCGATTACGACCATCGCGATCGCTGCGTGGACCTCGCCCGAAACCAGCATGGCGCCCAGGTACATGGCCAGAATGCCGGTGTAGATAGGGTGGCGGATCCAGCGGTAGGGTCCAGTGCGCACCAGTTCGTGGCCGCTGGCGATGCGGACTTCACCGCTCCAGTTCGCACCGAGGGTCCGGCGCGCCCAGATCGCGAATGCGATTCCGGCGGCTTCGACCAGCAGGCCGGCGACAGTCAGGACGAGGCTGTTGGGAAGGAAGCGGTGGGTCAGGCCGGGGATGGAGAACATCAGGAGCAGGACGGCGAGGTTGAGCGGGATGACATGCAACTGGCGGGACCATACCGATTCTGACGACTGAGCCGGCGCGCTGTCTTTGGCGGCGATGCTCCAGTAGAGCGAAAAGAGAACAATGAGGGCGATTGCGGCGAGCATGCCACGGGAAAAGTGCAGCACGGGAGGGACCGTCGAAGCGGTTCGATGGCCCACCAGCCGCGCGCCGACAATGCCGCCGACTGCACCGGCTACGAGCATCTGAAGAATGGTTTTGCTGCGCTTCGTCATGGCTTGATTTTCGCTTGTCCGACACGTGTCGGACATTGTCTGACGGCGTCAGACAAGAGGTGCATGGGCAATGTCTTCAAGGATACGGAGCGGCGAGATCTCCGGCTGCACCATCGCTTCGGGCCGCACCAGAAATGTCTGCTCCAGTGCATACTGCCCGGCCAGCACCGCGTGCGGCACCGTGTCGGTGTAGACCATCCACGACGATCCGGGCGGAAACTGGAACGGATACTTCGGACAATCCGACTGGAAGCGGGGATTCTCCTTTAGGAAATTGTGGAAGCGCATCATGAAGTCGTCATAGGGCGAGCGCTTGAGGGAAGGAATCGCCGCGCCCAGCCCGATCGCGCGCCCCGTCGCCTTGCCCAATCGTGAAATCGCCGACCCTGGATGCGGGGCGATGTCGTGCGGCGCGAAATGCCGCACCGTCGCCGCAAACGGATCGCTCACGATCCAGTCACGCGTGCGCGTCGGATTGATGTTGTTGAAGAAGCGCAGAATGCGCGCTCCATGCGTGGGCCGGGTGGGGAACGCGTCGGTGTGGAGCAGGTCGTTGCGCCGCCGCAGCGGAAGGTCGCGGTTCTGTTCCTCCTGCGGACGAAAGCTCGCATAGTCCAGCTTCCAGTGCTGCTGGTACGGCGCCAGAAAGCGGGTGAGGAACTGCACCACCGCCGTCGAGTACCAGCGCATGATCCCCTGCAGGCGCGCCACCGCCTCCGGATTTGCCGTCTTCGTATCGAATCCGCTCAGCCGGTCGATGTTTGGTTTGTAGGCGATGTTCTTGTGCAGCGAGCTGTCGGTCTGCTGTTGCCCGAGCAGAAAGCTGGCGTCATCGGCCGTCAGAGGCACCGGCGTTTCGGGAAAGTAGAGAATCTCACCGGCCTCGAGCTGCGCGCAGAAGGCGCGTGACTCTTCCGGTGTCGGGTTGAGCGAGAGGGCAGGAATTTTGACGACGGCCATCAGTGCGTTCCTGCAACCCTGCGCCGTAGCCACGTTGCGATAAAGAAGACGAGTCCGATGGCCAGCACTGCCAAACCAACAGGAAGGGCGACGTACTGGTAGCTGTCCGCGTAGTTAACGTGGTGATGCCCGATCAGGTTCCAGAACAGCAGCCCGAGGATCGCCAGAAAGCAGGTTCCGAAGAAGGCCAGGAATCCCGCCGCCAGCGCGAGCAGCATTGCGGAAAAGAGACCGAAGTCGCCGAGCGGAATGCCCAGCAGACGCGCCGGTTGGGTCGCCGCGGTCATCGCACAACCTCCGCGAAAATCGACGCATCGTTCAGACAAATTAGGTATTTCTGCAGCACGCCACTAGAATACAGACTTATGGCTGGAACCGCGCAAATCCCCCTGTATACCGCGACGAAAGTGGCGCAGGAGGCGCAGGTGCGCGAGGCAAACAACGGCATGTGCTGGGCCAGCTTCGGCGAAGTGCACGCAGGCACTGAGGAACTGGAGCGCATCGTTCAGGCTGTGCCCACGGTTATCGCTGCAGCGCTGCGTCAACGCGCCTGGTATTTCGTGCCGCTCGCCATCGGCGAAAACGACGATACCGTGGTTGCGCCCGATTATTCGGTCGATCTCGGCGATCGCGCCATCTGCCATCGCAATGTGCGCTTCGGCGGCTCCGAGTGCATCTTTATCTCGACACGGCTGATGCAGGATCGGTTCGCGCTCGCCTTCGAATTCCTCATCAACGTCGGCCATCATTTTGTCGATGTAGTCGGCGTGCCGCAGAGCTTCGCCGACATTGCCTGGTCGCAGGCCACGAATGATGTTCGCGGCGAAACCAGCCAGGATGCGTGGGAGAGCCGGCGCCGCGCGCTTGACCGCGGCCGCGGCAACGACATCGATGAGCGCGCGAAGTCCAGCTACCTCGAGTCCACCTTCTCCGACGCGCTCGCGGTGTACATGCTTTCGCTCACCGTCGACTTCGATTACGCCGACCTGCGCGAGCGCGAGTATCCGCTGCTGGCTGCGCCTGCACTGGCTGAGCGTCTCCGCCATGTGGCGGAGATGTTCCCGCCGAATCCTGGCTACGAATTCGAGATTCGGTACCGTCGCCGCGGCTAGAGCTTGTATTACATGCCATGATTTTGTACTACACTGGACGGCATGAAGACCGTCCAGGCACGACTCGACGAGGAATCCCAGGCCGCTCTGAAGCAACTGACCAGACAACTGGGCTGGAGCCCTTCGCGGGTTGTTCGTGAAGGGTTACTTCTGATGGCGAAACAGCAAGGCGCCCACGCGAAGAGAAGAAGAAAGATCGCAGGACTCGGGCAATTTGCCGGCGGCCCCCCCGATCTGGCCACGAACAAGAAATACCTGGACGATCTCGGGCGGTGAAGCCCATCCTTCTGGATACGAGTGTGATCGTTGCCCTCATGCAGCGCGAAGCGTCTCGACACACAGAATGTGCTCGGGTGGTTTCAACACTGCAACGCCCGATCGTGACCTGCGAGGCCGTGATCACAGAGAGCTGCCACATCCTGAGAAGGTTTCCTGGCGCTCGGGAGGCAGTGCTGACAAACCTGGAGCGCGGCGAGTTTGAAATCCCGTTCGCTCTGTCTCAGTCGATTGATGCCGTCCGCTCTCTGATGCACAAGTATCGTGACGTACCTGCGGACTTCGCCGACGCCTGCCTCATCCAGATGGCCGACGAACTCGACAGCGGCGACATTCTCACGCTCGACAGCGATTTCGTCACCTATCGTTGGCGCAAGAACCGGTCTTTCGAATTGTTGATCCCCTTGAGGGGCTAGCCCTATGCGCGCTCGTAAGCCGGTCGTTCCTCTCGACGAAAACGCTCTGTTCGACTACGCCGTGAGACTTCTCGGCCAGCAGATGCGCACAGTTGCCGAGGTGAGGCGACTGCTGCGTCGACGCGTTGAGCCGGGTGAAACCGGCGAAGCCAAAATGAACGCCGTCATTGCGCGCCTGACGGAACGCAAATACCTCAACGACACCGTCTATGCCCAGGACTACACGCGCCTCCGCCAGGAAAACGCGAGCCTCGGCAAACGCCGCGTTCAGCAGGACCTGATGCGCAAGGGGGTGCAGGCGACGGTGATCGGCCCGACTCTGGATGCGGCGTACGAAGACGTCAACGAAGAAGAACTCGCCCGCCGCCATCTCGAACGCAAGCGCGTGAAGAAACCTGCGAGCCAGAAGGAAGCCGCCCGCGTTGCGCGGATGCTGATGCGCGCCGGCTTTGGCTCCAGCGTTATTTTTCGCATCCTTCGCAAGTGGGACATTGAAGAGGAAGCGCTGTCCGGGCTCGAAACCGCCGGCGACGAAGCCGAGCGCGACGACGAGTAGATCGAACGCCGGAGCGAGCAAGCGATTTACGAGAGGCAGATCTTCTTCATTCGCAATCTCGGATTCGTCGAGCCGACCGCCGCGCGGCGCATCACCTTCGAGGAGACCCTGCGCTTCGAACGCATCCACGAAGACGTCTACCGCGCGTGGGGCTTTGAGCTTATCTTGATCGAACCGGCGCCGCTCGCGGAGCGCGTTGGTGCGATTCGCGCGGCGATTCCGGTCTCGCGCTGAGCCGCGCCCGTGGTATTCTTCAGCGTTCCAGCATGACTGAGCGCACCCATCCCATCCGCGTACTGGTGGCCAAACCTGGCCTCGACGGGCATGATCGCGGCGCCAAGGTGATCGCGCGAGCCCTCCGCGACGCCGGTATGGAAGTTATCTACACCGGCCTGCGCCAGACGCCGGAGATGATTGTGAACGCCGCTGTCCAGGAGGACGTGGACTGTGTGGGCCTGAGCATTCTCTCCGGCGCGCACAACGCCATCGTGCCGCGCGTTACGGCGATGCTGCGTGAGCATGGCGCGAGCGACATCCTGGTTGTGCTTGGCGGGACGATTCCGGAACAGGACATTGCGGCGCTGAAGGAGAACGGGGTGTCGGCGGTGTTTGGGCCGGGAACTTCGCTGGAAGCGGTCGTCACGTTTATCCGGGCGAACGTGAAGCCTAAAGGTGTTGGAGTTTAGGATTTCTGGTTGAAGAATTAGCCCACCCGCCTTATTCCCACCGACGTCATCCACCCCAGCCCTTCATTCCATCGACGGATCGGGACGCGCGCCGCAGACCATGCGGTAAGCCTCATTGATAGTGGCCATACGATCGCCAGCGACCTTCTGTTCGCGTGCCCCGTTGCGCACGACATGGTCCGGGTGATAACGACTCGCCATTTTTCGATAGGCTGCTTTGATTTGGTCGCGCGTGCTGTTGACGGCGACGCCGAGCAGGCGGCATGCGGCCTCGAAGTTGAGCGGTCGCGGCATCGGTTCCATCTCAGCCTCGTCCCACACATCGTCGGAGATCGGGTGTATCGCGGACGGGACCGGTGATGCGAAGTTGGTCATGAAGATCGGGGTGAACGATGAGAAGGAAGGCCAGGCCGCCGATTCCGGCCGGCGCTTGTGCTGTTGCCGGCGGTCATAGTTTTCTGACGCCGCAACGACTCCGACGGTCCAGCTCTCTACAAAAAATGTGGGATCGGGCTCGGCTCCCTCGCCCAGCAGCGGTTCGATCTGTTCGAGCAGCGATTGGCCGGCGTCCGCACCGTTCCAGGCGGGGGCTGCACCGAAGCGGCAGGCGTCCTGAATGCGCGCGTCAAAAATGTGCGCGTCAAAAATGTGCGCTTCAAAGGTCTCATCGATCGGGAACGGAGGATGCACGCCTACCTTATCGGCAGGCTGAGGACTTTCTTTCAGAGTGGCGACTGCCGTGCGAGGTTAGCCGCGCCAGCCTGCCGCCATCCGCTCCTTGAGAATGCAATGGTCCTGGACGACCCTGATGCCCGCCGCCTCGGCCCAGCCAACCGCCTCGTCGTGGCAGACGCCTTCCTGGAGCCACAGCCGCGGAATCCTGAGCCGGATCGCGTCCTTCACGATCTCAGGCACATGCTCCGGAGCGCGGAAGACATTGATCAGATCGATCTCCGTCCCCTGCTCTCGCAGCGCGGCGATCGCGTCGTCGAGGGTCGGATAGGCCGGCTCGCCGAGGGCTTCGTCGATCTGCGGATTGACCGGGATGATCCGGTATCCCTGCGACTGCATGAATCGCGATACGCCGAGCGAAGCCCGACCTTCGCGGTTGGTGAGGCCGATCACGGCGATGGTGCGTGTGTTATCTAAGATTTCGCGGATCGTCCCTGGTTCATTCATAGCTATCGATTGGATGCGCTTCCCTGGTCTTTCTCTTCCCGGAAACAGAAACGGCGCCCCTCGTGGAGACGCGCCATTTCCTTCTTCTTCGCTGCTACTGGCTAATAATTCACAATCTTCGCGAACGACTGCGCATCGAGGCTCGCTCCGCCTACGAGTGCGCCGTCGAGTTCCTCTTCGGCCATGAGCGAGGTCGCGTTGTCCGGCTTCACGCTGCCTCCGTAGAGGATGCGCAGGGCGTCGGCCGTCTCTTTGCCGAGCAGCTTCGCGACTTCGGTGCGGATCACCGCATGCGCTTCCGATGCGATCTGCGGGGTCGCGGTTTTCCCGGTCCCAATGGCCCACACCGGCTCGTACGCAATGACAATCGGCACTGCATCGGCGGCGGTGATTCCGGCCAGCACACCGCGCGTCTGACGGATCAGTACTTCATTGGTCTTGCCCGCTTCGCGTTCGGCCAGCACTTCGCCGACGCACACGATGGGCAACAGCTGATGCGCGAGTGCCGCCTTCAGCTTTTTATTGATGAACTCGTCGGTCTCTCCAAAATACTGCCGGCGCTCGGAGTGGCCGAGAATCACGTGGGTTGCCCCGATCGCTTTCAACATGACCGGGGAAGTCTCGCCGGTGTAGGCGCCCTCGTCGGCAAAATGCATGTTCTGCGCACCGATGGCGACACCGGAGCCGGTGGCGGCGGCGATTACCACAGAGATCGAGGTGAACGACGGGCACACCACAATTTCGTCGCGCTCGTGGTTGGCGACCAGCGGCAGGAAATTCTTAAAAAACTCCTGCGCCTGGGCGGGAGTCTTGTACATTTTCCAGTTGGCGGCGATGAGCGGCTTACGCGGCATGTGAATTGGTTCCTCAGTGTGATTGTAGAGGAGCCCCTGCGGGGAGATCGTGATGGGGAACACAGATTCCGAGGCAGGGTTGAGGGTGCAATTCCGGGTCGTGATTCCGGGGCGCGTTTCCGAGTCGGATCAGCAACCGGCGCGGTGGCCGATGCATCCACCGCCGCAGCCGGTGGCACTCTGGTGCGGGACAGTCACATTGCTGACAAGGGAGGCAGCGGGTTCGTGTATCGTGAATCTGGTTCCACTACCCAGGCGATGATGACGGCAAAGGCGGCGGCGTGCACCAGCAAGGGACAGGTCCGCAGCGGCAATGAGGATTCGTTCGGCTACAAAGCCGAGCTTGGCGTCTACGTCGTCTGCGACGGCATGGGCGGCGCCGCCGGCGGCGAGATCGCGAGCCGGATGGCCGTCGACACCGTGCTCGAGCGCATGAGCGCTGCCGGCTCTTCCCTCTCCGGCCGCGAACTCCTGCACGAAGGCATTGCAGAAGCCAATCGGCTCGTTCTCGAGCGCTCGCAGCGCGAACCCGCTCTGTATGGCATGGGAACGACGCTGGTCGCGCTGCTGCTCGGCTCCGGCGACGAACCTGCGCTGGTGGCGCACGCCGGGGACAGCCGCTGCTACCTGCTCCGCGATGGCAAACTGGAGCGCGTCACCCAGGATCACTCGCTGGTCGACGAGCAACTGCGGCTCGGCACCATGACTCCTGAAGAAGCCGAGCGCTCGCCCTTCCGCAGCGTGATCACGCGCGCCATCGGCACCCAGCCGTCCCTTACGGAAGATGTTGCAGAGATCCAGACTCAGCCGGGCGATATTTTCCTGCTGTGCAGCGATGGCCTCACCCGCGAGGTGGACGACGACGACATCGGCCGCATCCTTAATTCTGGAAGTGGCGTGGGGACCGATGTGGAACGGGTCGCACAGAGTCTGGTTGACGCCGCCAACGAAGCGGGGGGACGGGACAACGTCACCGCGCTGGTGGTCCGCATCGAGTAACGTTGATCGATGCAGAAATTCCCGCCGCTTTCGCGCGATCTCGAATTCCCTCGCGGACAACCAGGATGAGAACGCGCGCCCTCATGATGGCCAGTTCCGCCGCTATGGGCGTGGCCGGCATTGCTCTGACGTTCCTCCCGCAGGAGTTCCTGTCGTGGGGAGGAGCGCAGCCGGGCACGCTCGCGATTCTCATCGCACAGGCCGCAGGCGCTCTCTACATCGGCTTCGCTGCGCTCAACTGGATGGCCAAGGACGTCGTCATCGGCGGCATCTACAGCCGGCCGGTCGCGCTCGGCAACTTTGCTCACTTTTTCATTCTGGCCGCGGCTCTGCTCCGCCTCTCTGTCTCTCCGCAACGCAGCGGCTTTATCCTGCTGATTGCCGTTCTTTACGTTGCCTTCGCTCTTGGCTTCGGAATTGTGCTGTTGACGAGCCCGCGAGCCAGGACCCAAACGGAGTAACTTATGACTGACATTCAGACCGTCGGCGTCCTCGGCGCCGGCACGATGGGCAACGGCATCGCCCACGTTTTTGCACGCAGCGGCTATCGCGTGCTTCTCTGCGAAGTCGAACAGCGCTTCCTCGACCGCGGGCTTGAGACCATCCGCAAAAACCTCGGCCGCGAAGCCGAGAAAGGCAAAATCTCCGTCACCGACGTCGACGACGCTCTCGCCCGCATTGAAGGCACGCTGGACCGCACCGATCTCGGCGAAGCGCACTTCATCGTCGAAGCGGCCACCGAGAAATTCGACGTCAAGAAAGCGCTTTTTCAGGAACTCGACAAGATTGCGCAGCCCGGCGTGATCCTCGCATCGAACACGTCGTCGATCTCCATCACCAAACTCGCCGCTGTCACCGCCCGCCCCGACTCCGTCATCGGCATGCACTTCTTCAATCCTGTTCCGGTGATGAAGCTGGTCGAGGTCATCCGCGGTTTGCAAACCTCGCAGGAAACCTATAGACGGTTGCGACGCTGGCGGAGAAACTGGGCAAGACGGCTGTTGAAGTCAACGACGCGCCGGGCTTCGTCTCGAACCGCGTGCTGATGCCGCTTCTCAATGAGGCGATGTATGCGGTGATGGAAGGCGTTGCCACGCCGGATGCCATTGATGAAGTCTTCCGGCTCGGCATGGCGCACCCCATGGGACCACTCACGCTGGCGGATTTCATCGGGCTCGACGTGTGCCTCGATATCATGCGCGTTCTGCATGATGGGCTCGGCGACCCGAAGTATCGGCCCTGCCCGCTGCTCATTCGCATGGTCGACGCCGGCTGGCTCGGGCGCAAATCCGGCCGCGGCTTTTACAGCTACTAAGTGACGAACCTGCGCAAACGAAACGCCCGGCCCTGCGTCCGTAACTGAAACCCCGTCGAAACCACAACCCAGGACCAGGAGAAAACGCCGATGCGATTGCTGCTGATGAAAGGATTCATCCCGCCGGTCATCGCGCTGTGCGCTGCGCTGCCCCTCGCCGCTCAGGAGCTCATCGTCCCTAAGCCCGGCGAAAGCGTGCCCACCTTCGAAGTCGCCACCGTCCGCAAAGCCGACGAAGGCGCGCAGCGGATGATGATGCGGCCGATGGGCGACAACTACCAGATGGAGAACATTCCGCTGCGCCGCATCATCCTCAACGCTTACGGACTCACCTCCGATGCGCAGTTGATCGGCTCCGATTCCCTCCTCGAGCAGAGCTTTGACATCCACGCCAAAGCCGACGCTGACGAGGCGGCAAAAATCCAGGCGCTGCCCGAGAAGACCGCGGACATGAGACCGGGCTCATGGTGCAATCGCTGCTGGCCGACCGGTTCCATATCAAGGTGCACTTCGAGAAGCGAGAACTTCCGGTTTACGCGCTGGTCGTGGCGAAGGGCGGCCCAAGGCTCAAGGCATCGGCGCAGCCACCCGAAACTTCCGACGCTCCCGCCACCGCGCCTCCGCCGCCCTCACCGAATGAGCCACTGCATCGACCCGCGGGGGGCGGCATGATG
>CAVPKU010000034.1:0-39147 GCA_963705765.1 uncultured Acidobacteriaceae bacterium
GGAACGCTGCCGTTCGGCAGCAGCCTGCTGGCGATTTTGGTCCTGCTGATTCCCGGCGAGCGCCGGCACTTGACGCTGGGCCTGGAATCGGACGATGCCCGGGAAGATTACGTTCCAGGAAGGATGGTCTCGTAATGGCTGGACGCTTTCTTGCCTTCCTTCTCTTGGTTGCGACCATTGGGCTCGTCGTCATCGGCACTCTGTGGCCCGTTCCGGCAGCCGCGGCGTATGCGGGAATCATGGGGCCCGGCGCTTCTCATTCCACATCCACGCCCCAGGGCGCGGTGGACGCACTGGCCAGCGCCATTGGCAAGCAGGACTGGGGCGGGGCCTGGTCCATGCTCAACAACAAGGGCGAGCTGACCCAGACGGAGTTCATGAACGACCTGCGCGGCAGCTATCCTGGCCTGCGCACTTACGCTACGCTCGACAACTTCGACACCCAGCCGCTGCACTCCGCTGACGACAAAGCCGACGTTCAGTTGCGGCTGCGCTGGTCGACCGTCGTCGGCACTTTTCTTGATACGCGGAATGTTCAGGTTGTGAAGGCTGGTGATCGCTGGTCCCCGGTGTGGCCGCTGGTCAGGGAGCAGCGCGTGCCTCCGCAGGTGATTCCCGTGACGTATTTGCGATGGGACGTCATCTATCGTGGTCCCGGTGACGACTGGGGTGCGCAGGACGTTGAAGCGCCGCACGTGCGCATTGTGGATATGCGTCCCGTGCAGCGCGCCGCTGGCGTTGCGGTGCTGGGCGAGATCCTCAACGAAGATGTGGTGCCAGCGTACGTTTCGGTGAAGGCAAGTCTGCTGCGCAAAGACGGGTCCACCATCGCAACCGAAGGGGCCTTCGATCGAATCTCGCACTTGCTGTTGCCGAAACAGGTCACGCCGTTCCTGATCATGTTCCCGAACGCGGAGCTTTCCGACGTGGACAGCGTTCACATGGATCCGACTTCGGAGTTGGTGGCTGCGTCGGCGGATCCGGTGGTCGAAATTCAGGATCAGAAGTTGAGCCCTGGACCGTACCCTGTCTTTACCGGAAACCTCTCCAATCAGAGCGGCGAGATCGTCAACATCGCGCATGTTCTCGCCACGTTCTACGACCAGAGTGGACAGTTGGTATGGGTCGGCGATCAGTACATCGATCGCGCGCTGCAGCCGCAATCGCCGGTTCCGTTCAACATTCCGGTCCCTGAAGATCTCGCCAGGAAGGTGAGCAGCGAGCGAGCGGTCGTCGCTACGTACAGCTCGGGCGAATTCCAATGAGGCGCACTGCGCTCATCTTCGCTCTGGCGTCTGTTGCGGTCCTGACTGTTTGGGCGCAGGACGGCTCGCTGGATGTTCCGAAGACTGTAACCGCCGGTGCAGCATTCTCAATTCCCACGACGGGGAGTGGCAAGGGCACACTCTACATCGCAGGTCCGGCGCAGGTGCTGAAGCGGGATGTTGACCTCGGCCAGCCGATCGCGATTGCAGCAGGGGATCTCGGCAATGCCGGTCATTACGTCGCTGCCATTTCCAGTCCCGCAGGCACGGAGACCGCGCAGTTTGATGTAGTGCCGGTCAGCCAGCCTGCGTCGATCAGCTTTATCGCTCGGCCGTCCCGCCTTCCTGTCGGTTTGCAGAACGGCGTCACCGGCGCGGTTTATGTCTTCGATTCCTATCGCAACCTGATCACGAACCCAACGCCGGTGACCTTCCAGCTCTCCGTCGCCTCAGCGCCCGCGCAGACGCGCACGGTGACGACCAGTGAAGGCGCGGCCTGGACACAGATGAATTCCGCCACGAAAGACGGGAATGCCAAATTCCAGGCGCAGGCGGGTGACATTGCCGCGGCTCGCGTGATCCAGCAGGTTCCCGGCGATCCCTGCGGTTTGAAGATGAGCGCCCACAAAGTCGGCGACAAACTGAACCTCGTGACGGATCCGTTGCGCGACTGCAGCGGCAATTCTGTCACCGACGGCACGATTGTCACGTTCACAGAAAGCTGGAATGGCGGCCAGACGACCGTCGATGCGCCTCTCAAACATGGCGTTGCGCAGGCGATGGTGCCGGCCGTGATGGGGGCTCGCCTCTCGGCCGCAACCGGCGTCGTGATGGGCAACGAGATTCGCTGGGAGGGACAGGAATGATCCGGCGTTTGCTCGTCTTCGCAATGGTACTCACGGCTTCGGGCGCGCTGGCGGCCGACCATGGCTCGGTTCAGGTCGAACCGGCCCATCTGCAGGGCCCGCGCAGCCTCGCCCCGCAAACGGCTTCCGCTGTGGTGCGCGACTACCTGCAGGCCTGGGGAAGCCTGAGTGCGGCCATGGAGCAGAATCGCCCCGACTTACTGGATGAAAATTTCGTCGGTCTGGCCAAGGAAAAATTGGCAGCCGCGGTCGCCGACGAGTCCAAACTGGGCCTGCACATCCATTACCAGGAACGCACCCACGACATAAAAATTGTTTTTTACTCTCCGGACGGGCTATCCATTCAGGTGGTTGATACCATCGAATACGAAGAGCAACTTCTCGACCACGAGAAGGTTATTACAGTTCAGCCGGTCCGCGCCCGGTACGTCGCTGTGCTGACTCCGACGGAAGTGCAGTGGAAAGTGCGTGTGCTCCAGGCTGAACCGCTCTGATCGACGAAGCGTACGGTTCGACTGCTTCGCGCAAGACCAAAAGCAAGCTGATTCTCTGGGTCGACCACCGTGATCGTCCGTGGCGGCCGTGTCTGCAAATCCAAGGAGGACTATGATTTCGGTCGTCGTGCCGATTTATAACGAAGAAGAGAACATAAATCTCTTCCATCAGGCCGTCTCTGATGCATTGATCGATATTGGTGAGGAGTGGGAAGCGGTTTACGTCAACGATGGCTCCAAAGACCGTTCTTTGGAACTGCTGCGGGATCTGCAGGAAGACGATCCCCGCGTTGTCGTCGTCGAACTTTCCCGCAATTGGGGCCATATGGGCGCCATCTCCGCCGGTTTGCAGACCGCGCGCGGAGACGCTGTCGTCCTGATGGACGGCGATTTTCAGGATCCTCCCGAAGTCATTCCCGAATTGGTTGAAGCCTGGCGCAACGGAGCCCAGGTGGTCATCGCGTCGCGCAGGAGCCGCCAGGAGAGTCGCAAGGTTCTGGCCGCGCTGTTCCCGCTCTTTTACAAAGTGCTGGGCGCCTTGTCGGATTTCCCGATTCCCCTCAACGCCGGCATTTTTGGCCTGATGGATCGGCAGACAGTCGACTCCATCAACTCCATGCGCGAAAACAATCGCTACCTGCCGGGACTCCGCGCGTGGGTCGGCTACTCGACCGCCGTCGTCCGCTACGATCGGCAGGATCGCGCAGCCGGTGAGGGCAAGCTCTCGTTCATCAGCCGCATCAAGTACGCGATGGATGCGATCACGAGCTTCAGCTACAAGCCGCTGCGCCTGTGCTTCGTCCTGTCAGCAATTGCCTGCGGCATGGCCGCGATTGCAGCGCTGAGCAGCCTGATCGTCAACTCGCCATTGAGTGCCGTCGGCTGGGGGGTGGCCTCCGCCATATTTCTTGTGGGGGGCGCCGTCCTGCTCTGCCTGGGTGTGCTGGGCGAATATCTCGGCCGGGTCTATGACGAAGTTCGCCAGCGTCCGCTGTCGATCATCAACAAAGTCCATTACCCTTTGACCTCCTCGGCTATGGAGAATTTGCCGGGGTACGAGGAGGAGGAGCAACCGGCGAAGGTCCTGCGGATCGCTTAAGCGAAACCTACCGATAAAACGGCGCGGCAATCAATGCGATTGCTGCGCCGTTTCGTTTTTGCAGGCGGGAATTCCCGGCTCGACCGCGGTTCCTTCTTCGTAGTCGTTC
This sequence comes from uncultured Acidobacteriaceae bacterium, assembly GCA_963705765.1. Taxonomy (GTDB): domain Bacteria; phylum Acidobacteriota; class Terriglobia; order Terriglobales; family Acidobacteriaceae; genus Palsa-343. The sequence continues at coordinate 3,834 of CAVPKU010000034.1, forward strand.
CACGTTTCGATCAGGAGATAGGGCATGGGCTGATCGGCAGGGAAGTAGCGGCGCCAGAGTGTGAAGGTGTCGTTGAAGGTCTGCCCGCAGCGTGCAGCAATGTGCCGGTTCAGGCTCCACGACGCTTTGCTGTCATCGAACTGCGCCCACGCGCCGCCCACGGTGATCTTGTCCGGATACTTCGACACCATGGTGGAATAGAAATTCGCGAGATAATCCTCGCCCCAGTTGCTGCCGTCGGCAGCCCAGCCTTTGCTGCCGGGCTGTACCCACGCATAGAAGCCGTCAAAGGCGGCGGCATTCGGCCCCGGGATGCTCTCGTAGATCAGCAATGGCGCAGGATTCCACTTGCTCACCTCTTCCCGCACGCGGTTCCAGTCGGTGTGTCCACCCTTGGGAAAGATGAAGATGACGGGCCGGCCATTGTCCGTCAGGTAGGCGTCTCGTCCAGCAGCGGTCTGGGCCAGATAGGTGTCGCGAAACGTGGTGAAGTCGGCGATGGCTTCGTCGGTCGCGCCATCCTCGTGATCCGTTTCGTCGTACATCATCGCGATGTGGAACTTCTCTTCAGCGGCGATGGGCTGCAACAGCTCGTAGGTGCGGGCATTAAACGCATCGCGATCGCCGTACCAGTCCACAACAAACGCGTAGATGCCCATCTTCTTCGCTGCCCGGATCTGCTTGCGCAGCTCGGCCGGGTCGTGCGACGAGTAGCCGACAGAGATGTGTTGGGGGTGTCCAAACCACGGCTCGTAGACGGCCAGGATTTTTGGCGAAATCCCGGGGATTCCTGCCCTCAAATGCACCGCTTTCCGCGGCGACGTTTCGGAGCATCCGTGTGTGAGCAAAAGAAGAGCAAGGACTGCAATGGACGTTCGTATCATTTAGTGGAATTAGGTTGGACGCTGGTGACGTGTTTCAGGTTGTCCCGCAAGATGCCCCTTCGTGCCCGCGAATGAGCAGCCGCACCCTCAGCAATCGCATCCAAGAGACAGTCTCGTGACGGAACCTGTACCGGTACCCTTTCGCCGGCGGTGTCCTCATCGAGCACTCGACCGGAAGAGGCATCCCATCGCGACCGAGCCCAAAGTTGTGGACAACGGCCCCATAGAATTGCCCAGAACGCTGCACGCGAGAATCGTATCGGGAAGCTTCGTGCTGCTCCTGGGCTCGGGCGTCGCCACCGCAACCAATTTCGTTTACAACGTCGCCGTCGCGCGTTTCCTCGGGCCCACGGGGTACGGCCACGCCAGCGCCGTCTATACCCTCCTCGTTCTCATCTCCGCCGCCACGCTTTCGTTTCAGATCGTCTCCGCTAAAGTTGTCGCCCAACAGGGCGCGCGCGAGCAGGAGTATGCCGTCTACCGCGGATTTCATCGTGCTGCGTGGGTTTGCGGGATCCTGGTTGCGCTACTGCTGTTTCTGTATCAACGGCCCATCGCGAGCTACCTGAACCTGCCCACTCCGGAGTTGGTTGCGCTGCTTGCTGTTGGCGCCGCCTTTTACGTTCCGCTCGGCAGTCGTCGCGGATACATCCAGGGAGTCTGCGGCTTTCGCGCGCTGGCCACCAACCTTGTGCTCGAGGGTGTTGTTCGTCTCGGTGGATCGCTGGTTCTGATCAAGCTGGGCCTCGGAGTGCGCGGCGTGATTATGGCCAATGCCGCTGCGGTCGCCGTGGCTTACGTGGCGGCTGTGCCCCTGCATCGAGTCCGGCGCATTCCGAATCCTTTACTGCTGCACAACGCCATGCGCGAGACCACGCAGGCGATGGTGTTCTTCTCCGGCCAGGTTCTCATCAATAACTGCGACATCGTTCTGGTGAAGCATTTCTTCCTGCCGACCGCGGCGGGTCTCTATGCTGCTGTGGCGATGGTGGGCCGCGTCATCTTCACTTTTTCGCAGGCGGTGGTGAACAGCATGTTCCCCATCGTGGCCGGCACACGCCAGGAAGAGCGTCGCGGGCTCAAGGTCATTGCCGTTTCCTCTCTGCTGGTGCTCGGCATCGGTGCGATCATCGTGCTCACCCTGCACTTGACCCCCGCGTGGGTATGGGCACGCTTCTTCGGCAGCGGCTTCGAAATCAGCGGGCAATTCGGCCTGCCGTATCTGCTTTCGATGTATGCCATCACATCGATCGTCTACTGCCTCAGCGTCGTCATCATCACGTATGAAATGTCGTACAAGATCGCCAATACCGGCTGGGTTCAGCTGGCATTCAGCGGCGTCGTCGTTGCCGGCATCTGCTTTTTCCATTCCTCGCTGCGCCAGGTCATCCTGGTGCAGCTGGTTCTGATGATCGCGCTCTTCGTTGTGGTCGCTGTCCCGTTCGTCCTCACCACCTTGGCCGAAAGCCGCGCGCGGCAGGAGGCTGCCGGCACTGGGCCGCTCCGCCTGATACGCCCCGTGCCGGAAGAAGAAGTCATCGCGGAATTTCTCCGAAGCGACTTCAACAGTCCGGCATTCCATGAGTACCATCAGGCGCTCCGCGATCTGGTGATGACGCCCAACCTCGACGATCCGGTGGAGAACACCAAGCGGCGGGCGTTGCTGTTCATCCGCCACCTTGCCCTATGGAAGGAACTTCCGTCGGACACGGAGTGGTTCGAAGTCGAGCTGCGGCCCAGTGAGATGGGCCAGGTTCGCGTCTTTCCACGAGCGCAGTGGCGCAAGCTCGCGCAGGGGAACTATTCCGTGCCGGCAGTGGCCGAGCGCATGCGCCTGCAGTCGGAGGAGATCGATCCGCTGTTTCGAGGAAAGATTGATGCGATTGCGGATCGTTTTTCCAGTCAGAATCCGGACCTCGGGGTCGTTGTTCTTATCGGCCTCAACGAGAAGGAACCGGTTACTGTACTGGACGGAAACCATCGCCTGATGGCGGCGATTCTGTCGTCGCAGGGCAACGTGGATCGGCTCCGCTTCCTCTGTGGACTCTCGCCGAGGATGACGGAGTGCTGCTGGTATAACACCAATCTCGTAACGCTGACGCGTTACGCAAAGAATGTCCTGGCCCATCTGGTGCGCGATCCCGAAGCGGAACTGGCAAGGCTTCTGGAGACCACCGGATAGGAAACCTCAGATGAACAGGCAATGGAAGGAGGGCAGGGAAGTGACAGAGATAGCGACAGGAATGCGCCCGGTAGCCATCAGGCAGCTGACCGACATCGGGAGCGTGCAACAGAAGCTCGCGTTCATTCATGACATTGCCGGAATCATGAACACGAATCGGCCTCGGCTGGTTCTTGACTGCTCCCGGCTCCACGAATGCAACACGTCGACGATCCACATGCTGCTGCATTGTCTGGAAGAAGCGATGAAGCGCAATGGAGACGTCAAGCTCGCGGGAGTGCCGGCTGCGGCCGGGATCATGCTTGTCAGCACCGGCGTAGCGCGTTTATTTGAAACTTATGACACGACGGAGGAGGCGGTGGCCAGTTTCCATCAGCTTCCGATGGCCGTGAGCAAGCCCCATGGAGCACCGGATCCTGACGCATCGGAAAAGGCGGCCTAGCTACCGTTGCGCAGCCGTCCGGATCGGAGAACGATATGAGCAAGAAAATTGGGTGGATCTATCAGTTTTTCGCCGTTGCCCTGGCGATGCTGCTGGCAGTCCCTCTGGGAGCCGTAGCGTCCGCGCAGGAGACGCAGCAAAGCACGCAGACGACGCCAGCCACTCCGCAACAAAGTCCGCCCCAAAACACAAATGCACCTGCTGGCCCCTCGCCTGAAGTTGCGTCTCTACCCGACAGCCCGAACCCTGTGCCGGATCCGCAGCAGCCAGGCAATCCACAGCGAACCAGTCCGCAGCCCGCCCCGCAACAGCAACAACAGGCACCCCCGCCGAATCAGCCCATGGGCACCGCGGCCGCGCCTGCGGAACCGGCAGGTGGCGTTGCGGCCACGAGGCCCGCGGGCGCAGCGATCGCTCCCGCAAAACAAAAGCGCAGTCACACCCTGCTGATCCGCTGGACCGTGATCATCGGCGCCGCAGTCGCCGTCGGCACCGTCGTTGGATTGTCGAGCGCCAGCCCAAGCCGTCCCTGAACCACCCTTGAGAGAAGACGGCAGGGAACTCGTACTTCAGGAGGAACCACAATGGGCCCAGGCAGCACACGAGTGGTCAGCTTCTCCGGTATTGATGGCGCCGGCAAAAGCACGCAGATCGAAGCCCTCCGCAGGCATCTGGAAGCCGCCGGACATCGCGTGCGCATCCTGACGTTCTGGGATGATGTCGCCTGCTTCACGAGCATGCGGGAAACCGCCGGCCATAAAATCTTCCGTGGCGACAAGGGCGTCGGTTCGCCGGAGAAACCGATCAACCGCCGCGACAAGAACGTCCGTTCCCGCACCATGACCCTCGTTCGTTGGTGTCTTTATTTCGCCGACGCGGTTTCCCTTCGCCTTAAGCTGCGGCACATCCTGCGTTCCGGCGTGGATGTTGTGATCTGCGATCGCTACGCGTGGGATGAGCTGGCGAATCTGAACCTGCGCTGGTGGTTTACCCGGATTTATGTTCGCCTCATCGCTCGCATCGCGCCTTGCCCGGATGTCAGCTTCCTGCTCGATGCCGATCCCATCCAGGCGCGCGCGCGCAAGCCGGAATATCCGCTGGATTTCCTTTACATGAGCCGCGAGTCGTACCTGACGCTGGGCGAAATCGTCGGAAACGTCACTGTCATTCCTCCCGGACCGGTGGGCGAAGTCGAGGCGCAAATCCTGAGCCACATTGCTGCGAAGAAGCGAGGAGCTTCCTCAGGCGATCTGTTGGCTCGGTCGGCGTGACGCGAAAGCCGCGTGCGGTGGTGGGCTATTCGATGTGTTCCCTGCCGGTAATGGTCGGCTCGGGCTCCTCTGCCAGGTCGTCAATGACGGTCATATCGAGCGGGTGCCGGAGAGCCTGCCACGCAACTTTCAGCAACGTGGATTCTTCCGTGTCTCCGCCGAGTTCCCAGATCATGACGCCGGCCAGATGCTGGCGCGCCGCATAACTCACTTTGTAATTCACTGAAACCGGATCTTCGAAGGTCCAGAAAGTGCCGCCGTCGAAAAGCCAGGGGGCCTGCGATCGTTCGTCGCGGAAGAGTGAATAGGTTTTCGGCAGAGTGCGGATGAACCGGTACGGCTTATCTTCCGGAACCCCGGTGCCGGCCTGATAGAGGCCGTTGTTGGTGGCCTCGACACCGCGCCATTGATAACCGTAGAAGGGAAGCCCCATCAGCAGCTTTCTGCGCGGTACGCCAGCCTGCTCGTAGGCGGTGAGGCTGCCTACGATGCTGCCGCTGTTGCGGGGTGCACCCTCCCGCGGCAGCAGCGGAGCCAGAAGGCCGGTATGGCTGTTCCAGGGCCCGGCGTAGTCGTAGTTCATCATGCCAATCTGATCCACCAGCCCGGCCACGATGCGGAAATCGGTCCCGGGAGTCATGGTGGGATGATCACCCACGGCAATCGCAAGCAGCAGGCCCGGGCGAACCGTTTCCATCTGCCGCCTAAATTCCCGCAGCAGCGCTTCGAAGTTCTTCGCATCCTTCTCCTGCGGATATTCCCAGTCGAGGTCGATGCCGTCGAAGAGACCCGGTTCGATCACGCCGGGGGCAAAATGTCCGCGAAGAAACATGTCCACACAGGACGTAACGAAGGCTCGCTGTTGCGCGGGCTGAGCATCCTCCTCGAAGCCTTCGGCACTGCCTTCAAGCGAGATGAGCAAATGCAGCCGGGGAAAGCGCCGACGAAGCTCCTGCAGTTGGTGGAGGTAGCCTCGGAACGGGGATTTCGGATCGTCACCGTTTCCGCTAACGCTGGTATCGGCGGTATAGGCGGTGGCCAGATCGGCCTGGGGATCCGCCAGCGAACACCGACCACCTTTAACGGAGGCCTGCGCGTAGTCGATTTGGTCCAGCAGCGCAGCTCCGCCGTTATCCGCCAAATCACGCAAGGAGTACGGCGGATCGGCGTTGAGCCCCCATTGGCCGAAGTATCCAACTACGATGGGCTGCCTCGGCTGGCTCAACTGGGCGCCGACGGGCAAACACAGCGCGAGGATCACAGCCGCAAGACAACAACGGGTGAAGGCATGCAGTCCGAAGGAGGTGCGGAGAGTCACTACTGGAGGATATCGGCATAGAGAGACGGGTCTCCAGATGCCGGAGGGACCTGCAGGATCCCTTGTTATCGGTCTATTCGAAGCTTGACCGTCTACGTCTGATAACAGATATTCTGTTCACTAACGCCCAGACTGCAAAATCTAGGGCTTTTTCTCGCCCCAGGCACCGCTGGCCGCCTGCACCGACAGCGCAATCCGGTTCCCCACTCCCACTTTGCGCATCAACCGCGCCACGTAGGATTTCACCGTCTGCTCCCGAATGCTGAGCGCCTGCGCGATTTCACGATTCGAACGCGCCAGCACCAACTGCTGCAGCACTTCCTCCTCGCGCTCGGTAAACCGCGGGTTCGGCCGCTTGCGCCGGGCCGCCGATCCTTCGATGGCGCGATCCACAAAAACCGACAGCACGCGCCGCGGAGCCCAGATGGATCCGTCCAGGACCGCGTAAGCCGCCTGCAGCACCTGCGTGGGGGTCGCCGTGTCTTCCAGCCAGCCCTTGGCTCCAGCGCCGATCGCCTCCAGGATCTTCTCGGTCTCCGATCCGGACCCGATCACCAGCACCTTCAGCCCCGGGTGCCTCGAGCGCAGCCTCGCCAGCAGTGCCAGCGAAAACGCCTGATCCCGCAGCACCAGGACCACCAGATCGAACGACGGCTCCTTAAAGGCCATCGCCCAATCGGTCGCCACTACCTGAAAGTCAGGCTGCTCCGAGAAGATTCCTCGCAAGCCGGCAATGCGCAGCGGCTCGAAATCGAGCAGTCCCACTTTCATCTTGTGTGCCGGTTCACCCTTGATTTCCATAGCTCCTACAATTTCGGCAGAACAATTCCCTGCTGTTTTTGGTACTTGCCCTTCCGGTCGGCGTAGCTGATCTCGCAGGTTTCGTCCGACTGGAAAAACAGAATCTGGCACAACCCTTCGTTAGCGTACACTCGCGCCGGCAGCGGCGTCGTGTTCGAAATCTCCAGAGTTACAAAACCTTCCCACTCCGGCTCGAACGGGGTGACGTTGACGATGATTCCGCAACGCGCGTACGTGGATTTTCCCACGCAAATCGTCAAAACGTCACGCGGAATTCGAAAATATTCCACCGACCGGGCCAAAGCGAAGCTGTTCGGCGGTACCAGGATGGATTCCGCCTGCACAGTGACGAACGACCGCTCGTCGAAATGCTTGGGGTCAACAACGGCGCTGTTGACGTTGGTGAAGATCCGAAACTCATCGGAAACGCGCAGGTCGTAGCCGTAGGATGACAGCCCATAGGAAACCACGCCCTCCCGCACCTGCTTTTCGCTGAATGGATCGATCATGCCCTTGAGGGCGTGTTCCCGGATCCAGCGATCACTCTTGATTGCCATGTCCCTCCCCGTCGTCCCCTGCGGGACGGTTCTTCTCGTTTCCCTGTCGCAATCGGAGGGCAAAAGGCCCCGTTCCGACCCTCTCCAGGGGTGATTTCTGGTGCAAGTGTTCTGAAAATTGCATCTTACGAGACACGCGCCTCATTGACAATGGCACCAAACATTTCTAGGATCAGCCTTGGGACGAACACTTCGCCTGACGGGGGAAAACCTTGATAAAACAGGACATCATTCACCAGGTGATCGAGCGCACAGGGTTGCAGCGCAACAAGGCCGAAGCCGCTGTCGACACTGTATTTGAGACGCTGAAGAAAGCCCTGGCCGACGGCCAGCGTATCGAACTGCGTGGCTTCGGCGTCTTCAATGTCCGCCCCCGGAAGACCGGTATCGGCCGCAATCCCCGCACCGGCGCCGAGGTCAGCATTGCTCCGGGCAAGGCTGTTCGCTTCAAACCTGGCAAGGAACTGCACCTCCTCGACGGGAAATAGGTCCTCCCTTCAAGCCGCCCCCGGGCTTGCAGAATAAAGTACTGTCGTCACGGCGCTGTCTCGGTACACTGTTTGCGTCCGGTGTTACCTTCCGCCAGGACAGCCGCGCATGGGTCAGCCTGCCATCCAGTTTCCCCGGCCGCCGCACCGACTGAGTCGGCCCATCACCACGCTGCCCGTCCAACATCCGTCCCAGTTTGAAGGAGCCGGCGTCGCGCTCTGTCTGCTTGGCCTCAGCCTCTTCACCACCCTCAGCACCGGCGCGGTGCTCATGTACAACTTCCGCCGCAGCGTGCTACCCGGCGCAGTGAATGCGGATTTCTTCCCCTTTGCCTGGATCGTTCACCATCCGGAGCTTCTGTCCGGCGGTTGGCCTTTTGCCCTCACCCTGCTCGGCATTCTCACCGCACATGAAATCGGCCACTACATCGCCTGCCGGATGCACGGCGTGGGCTCTTCTCTGCCCTGGGTGCTGCCGGCCCCTACGCTGATCGGAACGTTTGGCGCCTTCATCCGCCTTCGCTCCCGTGTTCCTTCGCGGGTCGCACTGCTCGACATCGGCGTCTCCGGACCGCTGGCAGGCATGCTGGTCGCGATTCCGGCGCTGATCTGCGGCCTGGTGCTTTCGCAGCCGATGGTGGCCACGGGACTTCAGTCCAGAGCCAGCATCAGCGTGAGCGTCCCGTTTGCTCTTTCGATCGTCCACACCATCGTTCGGTGGTTCCATCCTTCGCTGCCGCCGCTCGATGCGTCATTCAATCCGCACCCCGTCCTCGTGGCTGCGTGGATCGGACTCTTCATTACGTCGGTGAATCTGATGCCGGCCGGCCAGCTCGACGGCGGCCACATTCTCTACGCTGTGTCACCGCGCGCGCACCGTTGGGCGACCAGCACGCTGGTATTCCTGCTTTTCTTTGCGGGAACGATGTTCTGGATCGGATGGCTGGTGTGGGGATGCTTTCTGCTGCCGAGTCTCCACCATCCGCCCGTACCTGAGACTCCGGAACTGACGAAGGGCCGCGGCTGGCTTGCCGTCGCAGGCCTCGTGCTCTTCATGCTGACGTTTACGCTGGAGCCGTTCACCGGCGGAAGCCTGATGAACCTGCTGCACTAGCGGTGCCGGAGCACCGCTAGTGCGAAGCGAGATTCGAATGCTGAGTCTTCCCGTTGCTATGGCTTGACGTGAATGATCGCGCAGTCCACCTTTGTCATGCCCGCCGCGGTTGCCCCCAGTGAAACATTGCTGAAGGTGCTGGTATCGCCTGCGTTCGTCGGCCCGGTGAGGTTGACCCGATACTCCGACAGATCGGTACCGCCCGCGTTGAACTGACGGCATTGCAGCGTCGCCGAGCTGATATTCGTGGTGGAGTTGTTCTTCCACGTCGCGCTGGTCAGCATCAGCATGCCGCTTTGATCCTGCCAGTGAGCATTGAAGTCCTGCAGGTTCACGAGCGCCGCGTTGGGTCCGCCGCTGCCACTCGGACCCGGCGCAGCAGGTCCAGGCGCGGGTGCGGGCGTGGGCGCCGGCGTGGGTGTCGGTGGGTGAGTTTTGTAGTAGTAGTAGCCCACCGCGAGCACGGCCAGAACCACCACTACCGTCCCCATCATTCCCTTCTTCTGTGTCGTTGGTGCCTGCGGCACCGGAATGGCCACCGGGATCGCTCCGGCCGGGGTATAGGGTGTGGGAGCCCCCATCGACTGGATGGGCGGCGGCGCGCTGGCCATGGGCTGGATGGGCGGCGGGGTGAAGCTGGCAGCCGGTGTGGGTGCCGCAGCCGTGGTGCCGGAAGGCCTCGAGGTATCCGCTCCGCACTGTGGGCAAAACTTCACGGTGCCCGTCATTTGATTGCCACAATTACTGCAGAATGCCATGGCTGTTCTCTCTCCTGAAAACGAATAAAAGGTTGGAGCGCCTGCCAGCGTATCTAGGAAACGGCTACAGAGCCCACAGGCTGCATCGAAGTCTCGACTCGCTGCAGTGTCTGCTCGAGATGTGCTTTCTGTTCGTCCTTCACCTGATGCAGGCCTTGCTGCACCAGTCCGAACACGACGTACCAGCTCACCACCGCTGAGAGGATCATGTTGCCGCCAAACGGCAGCTGGTAAGGGAAGTCCCACAACGTATGCAGCACAACAGGAATCATGAAAGCCTTCAGGAACCGATGGTCGAGCAGCATCGACGCCTTGAGCGGCTGGGCGCCTTTCACACGCCAGAACGCGCCGGCCGCAATGGCGGTCCATGCCACGTGTCCCCACGGCGTCAGGAACGCGCGCAGCCACAGCACATGCAGCATCTGCGCCACTCCGGCCTGGAGGTTGGCGCCGGTCAGCAATCCCTGGTTCAGAGCGTAACCCGCGGTCTCAAACGATGCGAACCCGGCACCCACCGTGGCTCCGAAGAGCAGTCCATTCAGGATGTACTTGTATCGGACGCTGCGCACCACGATGACGACGGTCAGCAGCTTCGCGACTTCTTCGACGATGCCCGCTGCGAGATTGCCCATCTGGCCGAGTAACGGCATCGAGTAGCCGATGAGCGCAAAGATCAGGGAAACTACCGCGCCATAGAGGAACAGCTTCACGATCCGGTGAACGGAAACGTTGCGCGGCGTATTCATCTCGAAGAAGAACGCGAGCGTCGTCAGCGGAACCGCAAAGGCTCCCAGGATCATGATGCCCGGGATCAGGTTCCCCGCGTCGGACAAATTCAAGAGCGTGAACATGCACAGCAGGTACGCTGCGACAAAGATCGTCAGCACACGGAAGAACAGCCACGGCTTCGGCCAGCCGGTCTGCACCAGTTCGATGGCCGGGGTCGTCTTCGAAGAGCCGACGAGGAAGTAGTCCTCAATCTCGCCCTCGTTGCGCTTCCTGAACACCTCGGAGAACATCTCCTTGAGGCTGAACCCTTCCAGATCTTCGGTCGATGCCAGCCCCTGCAGCTTCGCCTGCAGGCTGTGCAGCAAATTCAACTGCGACACCGCGTGAGGGGCCGGGGCCGTGACGTAGTACACCGGCTGTCCGTTGGGACCCATGTACACCGGCTGCCCGTTGGGCCCCACGTACATCGGCTGGCCGGGGGGCTGCGCATAGACGGGCGGCGGGATGGGTGGCGGAGCCTGGGGCACGACCGCTTGAGGGATGGGAATGGCTTGAGCGACCGCCGCGACCGGGATCGGCCCGATCTGCGCGGAGGGAGCCGCTATTGCCGAAGGAGCCAGGAGAGCGCCGGGCGCCTCGGCACGCTGCACTGCGGCGCCGCAGCTCACACAAAATTTGCTTTCCGGGGGAACCGCTGACCCACATTGAACGCAGTACACCGTAGATTCTCCACTTCGTTTGGCAGGGGGATTGGTACAGAAACGTAGCATGGACCTGTTTTCGAAGTAAAGACAAAGATTGCGCCAATCGCCGCCTGTCTCGGAACCACATCCCCCCGCACCACGTACCTGACTCTTCAACGACTTGGGAGTTACAGTGAACGCCTCAGACACAGCGCTCGTTACGCATGCACCCAGCAGGAACTCGCCCTGGATTACTTCCGGCAGCGCCCTCGTTACTGTCATCGCGGTGCTCAAGTTCGTGGTGCAGATGTGCGTGGCCAACCGCTACGGCATCTTTCGGGACGAGATGTACTACGTCGCCTGCGGCCAACACCTCGGCTGGGGCTATGTCGATCACCCGCCACTCTGGCCCTTCGTCGCCTGGCTGCTAAGCCACACCATCGGCACCTCGCTGCTGGCTTTGCGCCTCATACCGGCTCTCTGCGGTGCAGCGCTCGTTGTTGTGACCGGCGCAATCGCTCGCGAGATGGGAGGCGGCCGCATGGCGCAGGCGCTCGCAGCCCTTGCGGTGCTCGCGGCCCCGGTCTATCTGCTCATGCAGCACTGGTTCACCATGAACGCCGCAGAGCCCCTGCTCTGGATGGCGATTGCCTGGTGTGTTCTTCGTTTCATCAACAGCGCGAATCCCCACTGGTGGCTCTGGATCGGCATCCTCTGCGGCATCGGCCTCGAGATGAAGTACAGCATCGTCCTCTTTGCCGCTGGCCTTCTGCTCGGCCTGGCGCTCACGCCGCATCGCCGGATCTTTGCCTCAAAGTGGTTCTGGATCGGATGCGTCGCCGCGATCCTGATCTTCCTGCCGCACTTCATCTGGCTCGTGGGCCACCACTTCCCTTTCCTTGAGTACGAGCACAACGTTCGCAGCACCCCGCGCGATGTCCGCCGCGGTCCGCTGGCCTTCTTCCTCGATCAGGCGAATCTGCTGAATCCTGTGTCTGTCGTGCTTTGGATCGGCGGCTTGATCTGGCTCTTTCGACCTTCGGGCGCCAAATACCGCATCCTCGGGTGGACGTTTTTGGTGGTCTACGGCGTGCTCATGGTCACGCAGGGCAAGAACTACTACGTTTCGCCGGTCTACCCCGTGCTCTTCGCCGCCGGCGGGATCGCAGTCGTCGAGGTCATTCGCAGCGCCTGGCTCCGCGGGACCTACACAGCACTGCTCGCAGTCTCCGGAATCATTCTCGCGCCCCTGGCGATCCCGGTGCTTCCGCCTCAGACATTTCTGCAGTACGAGCACACGATGCACCTCTCAACTCCCAAAGCCGAGAACCAGCGCACCGGCCCGCTGCCGCAGATCTTCGCCGATGAATTCGGGTGGGAAGACATGGTCCGCAAAACAGCCGCTGTGTACAAGAGCCTGCCGCCGGAAGAGCGTGCTCGCGCCGCCATCTTCGCCAACGACTGGGGCGAGGCTGCGGCAATCGGCTACTTCGGACCGAAGTACGGCCTGCCGCGGGCCATCAGCAATCACAATTCGTATTGGTTCTGGGGACCTGGTAACACCGATGGCAGCACGGTGATCGTGCTTGGGAGTGACGGCACTGGCGATCGCGAGCACTTCGCGTCGGTTGAGGCTGCGGGCCAGGTGGACAACCCATGGTCACGCGAAGACGAGCATTTCACGATCTGGCTTTGCCGCGGGTTGCAGTGGAACATGGATGTAATGTGGCCGAGGATGAAGAAGTGGGGATGACAGGTCGTCGGCAGGGCGACCTTGAAAGCTTCACGCAGGAATCCTGGAAAGAGCCATGGACAAGACGATTCGCAGATACCACAGCTTCGAAGCTATCAAGAGCGATGAGTATCGCGAATGGCAGGATCTGTCCCCGCAAGCCAGACTCGACGCTGCCGGCGAGCTTTCGTTCATGCAGTACCAATGGAAGGAACCAGCGCCCGATGTTCAGCCGGGACTTCAAAGAACTCTTGTCCGAATTCAACGAACATCGACAGGTTCTTAGCTGACCGGCTTGGGCTGCTTACAGCTTTTCTGGCTCGATCGCGATGTTCTTCTCGCCCGCAGCCTTCTTCTCCCAGTACTTCTTCACCCAGGCTTCAAAGGTCCTGCCTGCGGCGTTGTCGCGACCGGTGAAAGCCAGCGCGGCAATGTCCGCATAGGCAATCGTCAGTTTCGTCCGCTGTTCTGACGGCATCACGCGTACCGCTGAATCCTGGAGAGTCGAGCCGGGCCGGCGATCAAAGACGTAGCCGTGAACAACGGTCCCATCTTTCAGCGTTAGGCTTACGTCACCGCGATAGTCGAAGGCCTTCTCCAGCGCCTGGCGAATCTCCGCATCGCTCGCCAGCGACGGAATCCAGCCCTCGAGTTGCTCGCGCTCGCGGCCCTCCATCACTTCGACGGAGTTCGGATCAACCATTGGCTGGCTCATGCGTGAGTTCCCTCTTCGACGCGGACCTCAGTCTTGATCTGGGACGAAATCTGGACGAGCGGATTGAAGCTGTGCGCCGGCTTCACCGGCTCGTTCAGTAAATCGAGTGCGCCCTTGTCTTCGTAACGATTCATCATCGCCTTCGCGGTCTGCAGCAGGCCCTTCAGCGATCCGAAGGTGTAGTTCACCGCCGTGCCTTCATAGCCGGAGTGCACCATGCAGTTCGCGCACTTGGGATTCCCGCTTTCGGTGCCGTAATTCTCCCAGTTCGTCGTCTCGATCAGTTCCTGGAAGGTGTCGGCATAACCGTCCTGCAGCAGGTAGCACGGCTTCTGCCAGCCGAAGATGCTGTAGGTGGGCATCGCCCAGGGCGTGCACTTGAAGTCGCGCTTGCCCATGATGAATTCCAGATACAGGTAGTTCGCGTTGAACTTCCAGGTCTTCTTGCGGTTTGACAGAATCGCCCGGAACAACCGGCGCGAGCGAGCCCGACCGAGGAAATGCTTTTGATCCGGCGCTTTCTCGTAGGTGTAACCCGGGGCCACCATCATTGCCTCGACGCCCACCTCCATCAGATCGTCGAAGTGCCCGCGCACCGAGTTGGGATCGGCTCCGTCGAACAGCGTCGTGTTCGTCGTGACGCGGAACCCGCCGGCTACCGCCGCTTTGATCCCTTCCATCGCGATGTCGTAGCCGCCCTCGCGGCACACGGAGAAGTCGTGGTGCTCACGCTGGCCGTCAAGGTGCACCGAGAAGGACAGATATTTGCTCGGCTTGAAGAGGTGGAGCTTTTCCTTCAGCAGCAGCGCGTTCGTGCACAAATACACATACTTCCTGCGCGCGACGAGACCCTCGACGATCTTGTCGATCTGGGGATGGAGCAGCGGCTCGCCGCCCGGAATCGACACCATCGGCGTGCCTGACTCATCGATGGCGCGGAAGCACTCCTCCGGCGTCAGCTCCTGCTTGAGGATGTGCGGCGGGTACTGAATCTTGCCGCAGCCCGCGCACGCCAAATTACAGCGGAAGAGCGGCTCCAGCATCGTTACCAGAGGAAACTTCTTCCGGCCCTTCAGCTTCTGCTTCAGGACGTACGTTGCTACCGTCCATGCCTGCGATACAGGTACCGCCATTCAGAAATCCTCTCTCCCTATCAAATCAAAATGCAGCGTTGTTCTTCTAAAGCCCGCCCGCCGGCACAGGACCCTCGGCGGCGAGTTGTACGGCTCGCTTATAACCGGTCAACGCCAGCAGTGCGAAATAATCCCGGTACAGCGGATACGCCAGGTAGAACACACGCGGAAATCCCGTCCCCGTATAAATTGCCTGCCGCGTTCTTCCCTGCCCGGTGCTCTCGTCCCACGCGCCATCGGGCTGCTGTCGCGCCAACAACCATTTGATGCCCTTGGCTACCGAGTCGCTTCGCGTATCGCCGGCCGCCAGCAGTCCCAGAATCCCCCAGGCCGTCTGTGAAGGCGTACTTATTCCCACGCCGCGCGTGGTGGGATCGTCATAGCTGTGGCAGCTTTCACCCCAACCGCCGTCCGCATTCTGCACCATGCGGATCCACTCCGCCGCCTGCTGGATCTGCGGCTCGTGATTCCACACGCCCATGGCCTCGAGGCCACGCAGCACCAGGAACGTCCCGTAGAGATAATTCACACCCCAGCGCCCGAACCAGCTGCCATCGGGCTCCTGCTCCTCAAAGATGAACTTGATCGCCTTCTCTACGCGGCGATCCTTGCGTGTGTAGCCGTAGGTCGCCAGCATCTCCAGAATTCGCCCCGTGATGTCGACCGTCGGTGGATCGAGCATTGCGTTGTGATCCGCAAAGGGGATGTGCTGGAAGATCATCTTCGTATTGTCTTTGTCGAAGCTGGCCCAGCCGCCATTGCGGCACTGCATGGCGAAGACCCACTCGATCGCCCGCTGGCAGACGTCATATTGATAGCGCTCGCGCGGGTTGTCGACCTTATTAAGCGCAAGCAGAACTTGCCCGGTATCATCGACATCCGGGTAAAACTCATTGTTGTACTCGAAGTACCATCCGCCTGGCGCCGCCCCGCGATTTTTCACCGACCAGTCGCCCTTGTGCCGCACTTCTTTCGACAGCATCCAGTCGGCCGCCTGCAGCATGCGCGGATCCTTGCGGTCCAGGCCCGCTTCGCCCAGCGCGTACATCGCCTGCGCCGTATCCCACACCGGCGACATACAGGGCTGCATGCGGAACGTCGGCACCGGATAATCCTTCGTGCCGTTGGGCTCGTCGACACCCAGCTTCTCAAACTCATCCATCGCCCGGATCACCTGCGGATCGTCTAGCGAATATCCCAGACAGCGCAGCGCGATGATCGAGTTCAGAATCGCCGGATAGATCGCACCGAGTCCATCCGACATCTCCAGTCGCTCCAGCATCCACTTCTGCGCCTTCTTCAGCGCGATCGAACGCAGCGGCCGGATATGGATGCGCTCGAACCAATGCGTCACGCGATCGAGAAAGATGAAGAAATTTCGCCAGCTGACAATGTGGTCTTTGTCCCACTTCAGCCGCAGATCGGCATGTTCACGCCCGCCGACAAACAGCTCACTGATGCCGTGCTCGGGCGGAATCTTCTTGTACGGCTTCTTCGCGTATGCAATCGACAGCGGAACCAGAATGCCGCGCGACCAGGAGGAGATTTCGTAGATGTTGAAGTAGAACCACTTTGGAAACAGGACAATCTCGGGTGGAATTGCCGGCACCGAGTTGTATTCGTACTGCCCCAGGGAGCAGAGATAAATCTTGGTGAAGGTGTTGCACTCCGTCACGCCGCCGTGAGCGAGAATCCACTCGCGCGTCTCGGCCATGTGCGGCTCGTCCGCGGAAACCCCCATCAGCTTGTTCGCGAAGTAGCATTTCACCGACAGGCTGATGTTCCCGGTCCACCCGGATACAGCGACCAGCTTCCGTCGTCGTTGCGGTAGCGCATGATCTCGTTCAGCGCCCGCTGCATCTTGCCCGGATCGCCGGTGCCCAGCAGCACGTGAACGAAGATGTAGTCGGCTTCCAGCATCGAGTCGCCTTCCAGTTCGCCGACCCAATATCCTTCCGGATGCTGCCTTGCCAGCAGCGAGTCCCGCGAGCGGCCGATCGCTCGTTCCACGTCCTCGACTGCGGCGTCGATCCGTCCGAATTTCACTTGTGCCGGGGAGCTACTGCCAGGCTCGTCAGGGACAGAGCGGCCTTCGCGACTCTCAACGGCCGAAAACGACGCCGGCCGGGCGCCTTGCAATGCTTTGCTCATGCCGTTACCGTGGACCCGTTCGTAACGCGGTGTGTTGACCGCACCCGTTGCTCAAACGCTCGCCGCTGTTGTGGGCGGAGCCGACTGGATCGCCTGCACGATCTCCGGAGGAAGTCCAAACCGGACATTCTCCGGCATGACCTCAACTTCCTCGACTGTTCCAAAGCCGTTGTTCTTCAGGTAGTCGATCACGCCCTCGACCAGAATCTCCGGCGCCGACGCTCCTGCTGTGACCGCAACATTGTTCACACCCTTCAGCCACGCCGGATCGATCGCTTCAGCGTGGTCGATCAGGTATCCCTGCGTGCCGAGGTTGCGCGAAACTTCGACGAGCCGGTTGGAGTTCGAGCTGTTGTTCGAACCCACCACCAGCACCAGATCCGCGCTGTGCGCCACGTTCTTCACTGCTACCTGACGGTTTTCTGTCGCGTAGCAAATATCCTGCGAGTGCGGCCCGACGATCCTGGGGAACTTCACCTTCAGCGCCTGAATAATGTCTCGCGACTCATCCAGCGACAGCGTCGTCTGCGTGAGATAGGCCACGTGTTCTGGATCAGGAACCTCCAGCGTCTGTACCTCTTCCACGCTCGAAACCACCTGTGTGACGTCCGGCGCCTCACCCAGCGTGCCTTCAATCTCGTCGTGATCGCGGTGTCCGATCAGCACCAGCGAATACCCCTGCTTCGCAAACTTGACTGCCTCGACGTGGACCTTGGTCACCAGCGGGCAGGTCGCGTCGATCACCTTCAGGTTCTGTTTTTTGGATTCCTCGCGCACCGCCGGCGACACACCGTGGGCGGAGTAAATGACTCTCGCGCCTTCGGGAACCTGATGGATGTCGTCGACAAAAATAGCGCCTTTTTCCGCCAGCTCGTTCACCACAAAGCGGTTATGGACGATCTCTTTGCGGACGTAGATCGGGGCGCCAAAGGTCTCCAGCGCAATCCGGACGATATCGATGGCCCGCACCACGCCCGCGCAGAACCCACGAGGTTTCAGCAGTAATACTCGCTTTTCCCCGGGTCCGGACGCCGCACGCTGGGGAGCGACAGGTGTCAAAGGAATGACGGTGCTCACGATCTTTATTATACCGTGAACAACGCCTTCCCACCCCCGTGGCACCCCTTGGCACGTGCCTCCCCGGGTTCATGAGCGGATCGGCGTCGATCGCCCGTTGAGACGGGCTCTCATTCCAGATACCCCCCCATGCGGCGTGTTGCGGACAGCAGTGACAATTCCCTGCCCATTGTCGGACTGAACCCGACGACGGAGGACATCCCGCCACATCTCTTCGGTAAAGAGATGACCCCACTTTGACAGCAGGATGACGCCCCTCGTACCGAATCGGCGCTAAGGTTCCCCCAACCATCGCGGCTCCCCTCCGCTCGCGGCGCTTGACCCTTTTGCCCCAACGCCGCTGGGCAGCCAGACGATGCATTCACATCACCGGGGGTAAAAAAATGTCCGTGATTGATACAAATTCACCGCTCAGGCCTCGGCCAGGCCTCCTCGCTCTTCCCGTTCTGCTCCTCGCGGGCGCACTGGGCTGTGGTACGTCGTCGATTCCCATAACGACTCAACCTCCCTCCTCCAATTCCGCGCAATCCATGATGCAACTCCGCATCGGCGACGCTCCCGCGGATCGCGTGCTTTCTTTTGAGGTCACGCTCGGTCCCATCACCCTCACGCCTTCCGCCGGATCGACCATCACTGTGCTCTCCGGCTCCCAGCGGCTGGAGTTGTCGCATCTCTCCGCTACCAATGAGTTGCTCGCCATGCTCAAAGTGCCGCAAGGCACCTACACCGGTGGGTCCATTACCGTCAGCAATCCGGAAATCACTTTCCTTGACTCGACCGGCAAGATGCAGAAGCTTGAGCCCGCGTTCAACCAGGCGATACCCGTCTCCTTCGATCCGCCCGTCGCGATTTCCGCCTCTGCGACGGTCCTCTCCATCGATCTGAACATCGCTCAATCGCTCACCTTCGATTCGCAGGGGAATGTCACCGGCCTCAATCTCTCCGGTTCATCGTTCACCATCGGCGCCGCCGCAGTCGGCCCTGAAGAGCATCAGGATGACCACGACGGTCAGATTGAAGGGCTCACCGGCGTAATTTCCGCCGTCGGTGGCCCGGTGTTCGACCTCACCATCGACGCAACCGGCATCACGCTTCGCTTTACCAGCGATGCGAACACCCGTTTCGATGACGGCGCGACCCTCACCGTGGGTGCAAGGGTTACCGTCGAAGGCTCCACTCGTGCGGATGGCTCGCTGTACGCCAGAGAAATCGAGGCGGTCGACCCGGAGCAACAGAACCAGCAGGAAGCCGAAGCCGAGGGCTACGTCACACAGGTCACCGGCAATCCCGCAACCCAGCTCGCGTTTCTGGCCGTCGATGGCGGAGGTAACGGCATGGACAGCGGCCACATTGGCGGCATCATCGCCGCTGACGTGACGAACGCCAATTACCGTGTCCACGCCCAGGACATCGACACCAGCGGCTTCGGCAATCTGCCGTCAGCGCAATTCCCCTTCGACGCAAACAACATCCACGCCGGTCAGCTCGTGCAGGTGAGCACCAACGGAGGCATGAAAGACGACGTCATGAAAAACGATGAAGATGGCGGCAACAACGGCGATGGCGGGAACGATGGCAATGGAGATAATGGTAACGACGGGGGCAACAACGGCAACGGTAACGGCGCGCGCGTCGAACTGCAGCAGCAGGCCCTCACCGGTGCCGTCTCCGGTCTTCCCGCGGCGACCACGGCCGGGCCCGCCATTTTTACCCTGACCTTGCCGGATGACTCCATCTTCGCCATGCTTTCGGGTGAAACCGCCGTCTCCGTCTATCTGCAGCCCGGCACGGATCTGCACGACATTGCGGCCATCGCTAACGGCGACCGGGTCCGCGTCCGGGGACTGGTGTTCTTCAATGGCACCAGCTTCGCTATGATCGCGGGCCGGATTACGCACTAACGGCTTTTCTTCCCTGGCTCAGGGGCGCGTTCCGCTCAGATCGCGCCCTGCTTTTTTCTCCGCGGCCTGCATCGCGAGATCGAACCTCGTGCCGTACACTCGATACTTCCGCGGCCATCGCGGAAGTTCCCGCTTATGCCCATCCATCTCTCCCCGGTCGAAGCCCGCGTCCTCGGCGCCCTCATCGAAAAAGAAGCCACCACGCCCGAGTACTATCCGCTCTCGCTCAACGCGCTCGTCAACGCCTGCAATCAGAAGAACAACCGCGAGCCCGTGACGCAGCTCAATGAAGACGCAGTGCGCCAGGGTCTGCATCGCCTGCAGGACCAAAACCTCGCCGCCGCCGTCCACGACAGCCGCGTCACCAAGTACGAGCACCACCTCCAGGAAGTCTTCAACCTCACCCGCGGCGAAATTGCTGTCCTTTGCGTGCTGCTCCTGCGCGGGCCGCAAACGCCCGGCGAGTTGCGCGGCCGCACGGAACGGATGCATCGCTTCGAAGAGATCGGTGACGTCCTCTCCACTCTCGACAAGATGGCCCAATATGAGCCGCCACTCGCCACCGCTCTTCCCCGCCAGCTCGGCTCGCGCGAAATCCGCTACGCCCATCTGCTCTCCGGCCAGCCGGATCTTTCGCAGTTGCCCACTTCCACACTCGTATCCGGTGCAATAGCCAGCCGCGTAGCGGACGACGATCGCTTCACGCAGCTCGAAGCGGAAGTCGCAAGTCTCCGTGAACAAATCGCAGAACTCAAAGCGGAGATCGCAGCGCTCTCCATCACGCGCTCCTGACGCACACCGACGGCGTTCTATTCCCTATTGGCTATTCCCTGCTTTGTGACTCCCATCACATCCGCCCCCGCCCGCATCCTGCCAACCTGTTGCCATGGATATCCACCAGGCCATGACCAAGCTCGACTACAATCGCGCTCCCTTTCTCGCGATCTGGGAAACCACACAGGCGTGTGACCTCACCTGTAAGCACTGCCGCGCCTCCGCGCAGCCCATCCCCCATGCCAATCAGCTCAACACCGAGGAGGCCACCAACCTCATCGATCAGATTGCCGACCTCCAGGTTCCCCTCTTTGTTTTCACCGGCGGCGATCCGCTGAAACGCCCCGACATCTTCCAGCTCATCCGCCACGCCGCAGGCAAAGGCGTTCACGCAGCGCTCACGCCCAGCGCCACGCCGCTTCTCACTCGCGACGCCATCTTTCGCATGAAGGATTCGGGCCTTTCGCGTCTTGCTGTGTCCCTCGACGGCTCGGTCCCCGAGATTCACGACTCGATCCGTGGCATTCCCGGCACCTGGCAGCGCACCCTCCAGGCCATCGAGTGGGCCAACGAGGCGAAGCTGCCCATTCAGGTCCACAGCGTGGTCAGCCGTCTCAACATCGGTGACCTCGACAACCTCGCGACCCTGCTCACGGTGAAGCAAATCGTCATGTGGAGCTTTTTCTTCCTCGTCCCCGTCGGTCGCGGCCAGGTCGCCGACCTGCTGACTGGCCAGGAATTCGAAGACGTTTTCGCGAAGATGTGGGACCTGACCAAGCGCGTCCCCTTCGCCATCAAAACTACTGAAGCGATGCACTACCGCCGCTATCTCATCCAGCAGCGCATGAAGGAAGGCCTCGTCACCACCGGCGTTCACGACGATGCCGGCGCTCGTCCGACCTCCCATCCCGGCTGGACCGTCCGCTCCGGCCATCCCGGAACGGGTTCTGAAGACAAAGCGGTCGGCTGGGCCACCAAGCGCGTCAACGACGGCCGCGGCTTCGTTTTCATCTCCCACATCGGGAAGGTTTTCCCCAGCGGATTTCTGCCCATCGAAGGCGGCGACCTCCACAACGACACCCTCGCCCACATCTACCAGGAGTCGCCCATCTTCGTGAAGCTGCGCGACACCAGCCAGCTCCCGGCAAATGCGGCGCCTGCGAATTCCGCAACATCTGCGGCGGATCTCGCGCCCGCTCCTATGCCGTGACCGGCGACGTCATGGCCGAAGAGCCCTGCTGCATCTACCAGCCACGCGGCTACCTTCCCGACCCGGATCAGAAACTCACTTCGACTCCTGGATGCGAAGCGCATAATCTGATTCAGTTAGAGGTCGCTCATTCTTGACTCGTATTGCCATCATCGGCGGAGGCATCGCCGGCCTCAGCGCCGCCTGGACCCTGGAAAAGAAGCGCCGCGCGAATTCCGGAATCGGCGAGCCCGTCGAATACCACCTCTATGAGGCTGCCGATCGTCTTGGTGGCGTCATCAATTCTGAAACGGTCGACGGTTGCATCGTCGAAGGCGGCCCCGACTCTTTTCTGACCGAGAAACCCGCAGCCGCTGCGCTCTGCCGTGAACTCGGCATCGCGGATCAACTTCTTCCCTCCAACGATCGCGAGCGCAGAACCTACATCGTCGTCAGGAACCGCCTCATCCCTCTCCCCGACGGCCTGATGTTCATGATCCCGACGAAGCTCGTCCCCACTGCGCTGACGCCGCTCTTCTCCTGGTCGACGAAGCTGCGCATGGCGCGCGAATTTCTCTTCCCGCCCGCATGCCGGCCACCAAGACGAATCCGTCGCCGACATGACGCGCCGTCACTTCGGACAGGAAACCGTCGACCGCCTCGTCTCGCCCCTGCTCTCCGGCGTGTACGGGGGAGACGCCTCACAGCTAAGCGTCCGCGCAGTCCTGCCGCGCATGGTCACCATGGAGAAGGAACACCGCAGCCTCACCCGCGCGATGCTCGCGGCGCGCAAAAAGACCACAGTTCCCCAACCAGGCGCCAGCTCCGCGCCCCATCCTCCGTCGAATCCCTACGGCAAACCCGCTCCTCCGCGTACCCTCTTTACGACGCTGCGCGGCGGCATGAAGCTGATGGTCGATGGCATCGCGGAACAGCTCCAGCCGGGTTCGATCCACCTCGGCACTCCGATCCACGCGCTCCATCACAACAGCACCGACTGCGCCGACCCCAAGCCACCCGATTGCCGCTACACCTGCGGCTGGACCGTCGAAACCGCATCAGGAAAGGAGAAATTCGACGGCCTCATCCTCGCGCTCCCGGCCTGGGTCGCCGCGGACCTGCTGCGCCCCGTCGACCGCATCATCAGCGACCTTCTCTCCGATGTTCCCTACAGCTCTTCCATTACCGTCACGATGGGCTTCAACAAGGCGGACCTCGACCTTCCCCCCGGCTTCGGCTATCTCGTTCCGCCCACCGAGCAGCGCAGCATGCTTGCCTGCACCTTCGTCCACGCGAAATTCGCCGGCCGCACTCCACCCGACAAAGGCGTGCTCCGCTGCTTCCTCGGCGGATGCGGCAACGAACATCTTCTCGACGAGACCGACGAGCACCTGACTGCCATCGTCCTGAAAGAGCTGCGCGAGATTCTCGGCCTCGAGGCGAAGCCGAACTTCGTTCGCATCACGCGCTCCCGGCGCGCGATGGCGCAGTACGCCGTCGGACACCTCGAGCGCATGCAGGCTATCCGCGACAACATCGCGAACCTGCCTGGCTTCGCGCTCGCCGGCAATGCCTACGAAGGCATCGGCGTCCCCGACTGCATCCGCACCGGCCAACAGGCCGCAGAGAGTGTGCTGCGCTCTTTGCAGGAAGAAGCGGAAACGGTTACCGCCTCACGAAGCTGAGACTGCCTCGCTGCGTCCTCGCACTTTCCCCAGCAACATCAAAAATCCCACCACCGCGATCAAATTCAGCACGATCTTTCCGATCAGGTCCACCCGCGACCACGCGCTACTGCCCAGAAATCCCGCCCCCATGCTTACCAGCGTCGCCGCAAACGTTGCCGTCCAGCAATGCAAATCGCTCCACCGATCGGATGCCGCCCAATAACCGAGTACAGCAATCGCAATCACCGCCCAAACCACTCCCGCCGCCAGCACCACCTCAAAACCCACCTTCGGCTGGTTCGGTCTGAAGACAAAACCCATCAGCGCATACCACGGCAATCCCAGCACCACCACGGCCAGGCCCACACCCCACGCAGGCGGCGCCCAACGCGCCGCGATCGGCATTGTTCCCAGCCCGCGTACTGCGTAGGCAAGAACTGCGAGTAGCAGAATTGCAGAGAACCCCGCCACCAGCATCGCGGTTGGCGCATGATATTCCGGCACGTGCAGCACGATCGGCCGCGCGCGCTTGACCCACGCGAACCAGGCGAGCCGCGAACCCAGCAGGAAGATCAGACTCGCGATCACCATTCCTTTGTTGCGGAGCCAGAGCATTTTTCGCCGCACCCCGAAGATCAGCTCCGTCACGCCCACCGGCACCAACACCACCCACACGCTCTCGAACCCCAGCATGAACAGGAAATAGATCCAGTTCACGCCGCCCGCGCGTCCGTAGTCGACCAGCACCCCTGGAAACGGCAGCGGCGCAACCGACGTCTGCTGCACGATGAATTCCTCTGCAATCGAGAGCCCCAGCCCGAGCGCCAGCAGGCTCGGCCATCCGCCTCCCCAGCGCCGCACCAGTTCGCGAATCAGCAGCGCGCCGCATCCCCAGACCATCATTTCCGGGATGAGCACAAAGATCACACTGAACTTCGTCGCTCCGCTCAACACCTCAGCAATGAACGGCGCAAGAAACACCAGCGTCCACACCGGACCTGGCTGCCACCGTTGTGGAACCGTATTCGCATTCGTTCCCATGCCTGACCTGACCCTCCACCAGCACACCCAGAATCAGGCCCGAGAGACGAATTCCCCAGTGAGGTTTGTCAGGGATACGCGGTGACACTTGTCATGTGCGTCTGCGAATGCAGCCTGACAGCGACTACTGTTTTGCCACCATCGGCTTCAGAATGTCGTCCAGCCGATCCGGCGTCCCCTCCACCCGCTCCAGATGCGGATACCGCAGTCCGTCGTGGTAGTCGAGCGCCAGCACCCGATACGTCCCGGTATTCGCAACGATCAGCGCAATCGGATTCGTATTCCCCTTCGCATCGCGGATCGCGTCGCTCAGTAATTGTCCGCTGTACTGCCGCCCGTTCACTGCAATGATCTGCATGCCCGGCCCCAGCTTCGCCTTGTCCGCCGCCGATCCCACCAGCACATCTTCAATGCGCCCATCGCTGGTGACCGTGATTCCGATTGACCACCACTGCACCGTCGATCCCGTCGCATTGATCTGGGCCTGGGTGATCTCGCTGGGCTGATCCGTGAACACCAGCTTGTACCCGCCGTTCTCAATGCCGCCCAACGGAGCATGCGGCGATTTGCTGGTCAGACGCTCCCGCAGAAAACTCGCCCAGTCGTACGCCACCACGCCATTCAGCGTGCTGACCACGTCTTCAAAGTTGTAAGGCACAACCTTCGGACCCGTATTCCCGCCTATGCTCTCAAACGCTGCCAGAAAATCGTTCAGGCTCTTCTTGTCATTGGTCAGCTTACGAATCATCGTATCGACGTCGAGCCAAACCAGATCGCCCTCGGCGTAGTAATCCGTATTCCGCCGCCAGTTGTCCCACGGTGCGCCATTGCCGTAGTTGTAGAGAATCTGGGCGGCTGTTGCCGTGTCCTGCAGATCCCGCCACGTACGCCCTGGTCGAGCGTCCAGGAACGCTGCATCCTGCGCCAGGTAGTCGCGATACTGCGCCGCCGTTTCGATCTTGCTCCGCGCCGCCAGCACATTGCCCAGATAATTCGTTAGCCCCTCATAGACCCACAGCAACTCGCCCGTCATTGGGTCTTCGTAGTTCCCTGTCGCCAATCCCGCCGGACGCCGATACTTTCCATTCCACGAATGCGTGAACTCGTGAGGCAGCAGGTCCGCCGAGAGCAGCAGCAGATTGTCGTCGATAAACGTGCGCTCCGCGACCCGATCGTCGCTCGACTGATGATGCTCCAGACCAAAATGCGCCACCTGATCGCTCGCCGTCACCAGAAAGTGATAGCTCTCATAGTGCCGCGACTGGTAGAGAGCGCCCGTCTCGCGCACCAGATTGCTGTACCCGTTCACCGTCTCCGGCGAAAGCTTCAGATCCTCAGGCCCATCCGCGGCGATATCCAGAAAATGCTTCGGCGTAACCTCCGGCGCCAGAGCGATCTCGACAAAATACTTCCCCGCCAGCAAAGGCGAGTCGATCAGCTTCTCCAGCGACACCGTAGCGAAGTCCACATGCGTCGCATCGCCACCGGACTTGGTTAACGCCGTGCCGTACTGCCAACCCTCCGGCAACACGATCGATGGCTGCACCGAAATCTCAGCGTCATCCTTGTGCCCCGCCGGATAGAGCACCAGTTCATTCCAGCTCAGCAACGCCAGGCTTGCGCTTGTCGATGCGCCGGACGAAAATCCGCTCGCCGCTGCTGTCGCCAGGAAATCGTCTTTCACGTCGAGTTGCGTCACGCCATCCGGCACCGTCAGGCGGATCGCGTCCATGTTGACGTTGTCGCGCGTCCACGCCAGCTGCTGTCCGTTGGCCGTGATAAACAGGCCTGCCAGATTGTCGATCGGCCCATTCGGCATGTGCTCGCCGGGGATCCATTTCGCGTAGAGCAGCGTCAGCGGACCCGGGCTCACCGGAATCGTCATGTGTCCGTGCAGAATCTTGCGCGGCGCGTCGGTCAGATCCACCGTTAGCCGGATAGGCGCAGTCTGGGCAGAATTGTCATTATGTAGGGCAGCGTTCTGAGCATGAAGAGACAAGGCAGACGCGAATAGCAGCCCCGCGACAGGGCGCAACCAAAATTGCATAGTCCTCCTGACCCTGCTTCAGGGCCCTGGCCGAATCCTTAGTGTAACCACGCCCAGAACAGCGAATCAGGGCCGCACCACCTTCACCGTTACTTCCTCCACCTCCTCACCCATCCGGATCCTGCGCATCTGCTCGTAAAACAGTCGTCCGCCTAAAGGCTCGGCTGCGTCGTCCTCTACTCGCTCCTCCTTCATCTCTTCCACGATCATGTGCCGCGCCTGCGGCTGCACAATCTCCTGCAAGCCCAGAAACATCGCGCCCATCGCCAGCCCGGCCAGTGGCGACACCACCAGATCCTGCGACACCACCAGATCCTGCGACGCACGCCGTTCCTTCTTCTTCCGCCGCAGTCGAACCATGGTGACGCACGCCGACACGACAAACCACAGCACACCCGCATTCGCAATCCACGCCAACACCATCCCGCTCCTCCAGGGTTTTCGCTCACAGGAAAACGAGCGCAGACGCACCGCAGCCCGAGCGGTGCTGTACGTCTGCAGAGAATCGAAGGGAAATTACAGGATGGAAATCGGAGGAGGCCGCTGGAACAGTCCAGCCAGGCTGAGCAGCGGAGCAACGAACCGCTGATCGAGATCGGCCGCAGGCCACAACGATCGCGGCACTGCGACCAGCCCGAACAGCAGCACCGGCGTCAGAACCAGTGAAGCAACCAGCGCCACGCCGGCAACTGGATGGACCGCGAGCAGGACCAGGCCAATCGCCAGAATAATCGTCAGCTTGTCCCAGTTCAGGCGCATCGTTGTGGACTCATTCTACTGCGGCGCAAGCCGCGTCCGCCTGGACGGCTAGTCCCCTGCACCCTCGTACCCTGTACCCTGCGTCTATGGGCTTCTTCCTCACCTTCGAAGGACTCGACGGCTCGGGCAAATCCACTCAGCTCCGCAAGCTGGCCGAACACCTCCAGTCCCAGGGCCATGCTGTCACGGTTACGCGCCAGCCCGGCGGAACGCACCTCGGCGATCGCGTCCGCAGCCTCCTGCTCGATTCGAAAACCGAGCACCTCGATCCCCGAACGGAGCTCGGTCTCATGTTCTCGGACCGCGCCCAGTGCATCGCCGAAGTCATCGCCCCCGCGCTCCACGGCGGCAACGTCGTCCTCTGCGATCGCTTCACGGATTCCACCGAAGCCTACCAGGGCGGCGGCCGCCAGCTTGGCAGCGAGATCGTCCTCCGGATGCACCAAACCATGTGCGGAGGCCTGCAGCCGGACCTCACCGTCCTCCTGCTTGCCGACTTCGACAAGTCTCTCGCCCGCGCCCGCCGCCGCAATCACCGCACCGCTGCCGCCGGCCAGGACGAAGGCCGTTTCGAACGCGAGGACACCGATTTTTACCGTCGCGTCTACGACAAGTACCGCGAAATCGCCGCCCGCGACGCCAATCGCGTCGTCATCGTCGACGGCGACAGGCCCATCGAGACCATCCACCGCGAAATCAGCAATCGGGTCGACACCAAACTTCGCGAGGCCGGCATTCTTCCCACCGCACCCTCTGCCACTGTCCGGTAATGGACACAAGGTTCCGCAATCGATCACTCACCTCCCTTTTTCTTCCTCAGCGAATGTCATAACTGATACACATCAGAGCACTTAGCACCTACTCCAGAATGGTGCGGCACATGCTCTTAGTCTCAAGCAATGGACATCTCTCGGCCCGATATTAAGAAGAAAAAGCTCCGCCGGCAGATCGTTGTGCTGGCCATTGTTGCGGTTGGCGTGACGGCGGCCGCCTGGGCTGTTATGCGCCTCAAACCGGCAGTTCCCAGTGTGGACGCCAGTACTGTCTGGCCCGACACCGTCAAACGCGGCGACATGATTCGCAACGTGCGCGGCCTCGGCACCCTGGTTCCGAGGGAAGAAAGCATCGAGCTGATTCCGGCCCAGACGGAGGCCACCGTCGTGCGCATCCGCGTCCTTCCTGGCACGATGGTCCAGCCCGACACCATCCTGATGGATCTCGAAGACCCGCAACTGCAGCAGCAGCTGGTCGGCGCCAAACTCGCCCTCGACGGCGCTCTCGCCGACTACAAGAGCCTTCAGGCGACGCTGCAGAGCACTTTGATGGACAAGAAATCGACCGGGGCGCAGATCAACGCACAGTACAGCCAGGCACAGCTCCAGGAGCAGATCGATAAGCAGCGTTACGCCCTGGGAGAAATCAGCGGACTCCAGTATCAGCAGTCGAAGAACAACTTCGACCAGCTCACCTCGCAGCACCAGATCAGCGTCGAGCAGCTCGACGTCAACCAGAAGGCCATCGAAGTCCAGCTCGCTTCCTCGCAGACCAAAGTCGACTCTGCCCGCGCCCTGCTCGGCCTCTATCAAAAGCAGGAAGATGCTCTGCATGTAAAAGCTGGGATCGCCGGTGTCGTCGCTTCCCTGCCCACGCCCCTCGGGGTCGGCCAGCACGTCGCTGCCGGAACCTCAGTCGCCGAAGTCATCGATCCCAAGGAACTCAAGGCTGCGCTGCAGATCGCTGAGACGCAGGCGCACGACATCCTGATCGGACAGAAGGCCGAAATCGACACCCACAACGGCATCGTTGCCGGCCACGTTACCAGAATTGATCCCTCCGTATTGAACGGAACGCGTACCGTTGACGTAACTCTCGACGGGGATCTCCCCGCAGGCGCTGTTCCGGAGCTGAGTGTGGATGGAACCATCGAACTCGCGCACCTCCACGATGTCCTCTACGTGGGCCGGCCCGCGTTCGGCAACGAGAACAGCACCATCAGCCTGTTCCGCTACGACCCTAATGGCAAAACCGCCACCCGGGTCCAGGTGCAGGTGGGCAAGGCTTCCACCACGGAGATTCAGATCATGAATGGCCTCAACGAAGGCGATCGCGTGATCCTCTCCGACATGTCACGGTACGACGCAACAGATAAAGTGCGGCTGGAATAGAACCCTCCCCCAAAGACAAGCAACAGGCAGCGAAATTTTGAGGAGCAGGAGAGCAGATGGAAACCACACAGGCGTTGATTGAAATCGAGGGCCTCACCAAGGTCTTCTACACCGACGAGATCGAAACCCACGCGCTGTCCGGCGTCCACATGAAGATCGACAAGGGTGAGTACGTCGCTATCTCCGGCCCTTCCGGATGCGGCAAGTCGACCCTGTTGTCCATCATTGGCCTGCTCGATACGCCCACCGGCGGCAGCTACACGCTCAACAGCCACTCGGTGGAGAATCTGAACTTCTCGCAGCGGTCGCGCATCCGCAACCAGGAAATCGGCTTCATCTTCCAGAGCTTCAACCTCATCGGCGATCTCACCGTTTACGAAAACGTGGAGCTGCCCCTGACCTATCGCTCCGGAATGTCGTCGGCCGAGCGCAAGCGCCGCGTGCAGGAGTCGCTCGAGCGCGTCAGCATGGCGCATCGCATCCGTCACTATCCTTCACAGCTCTCCGGCGGTCAACAGCAGCGCGTCGCCGTGGCCCGAGCGCTGGCTGGTTCGCCCTCCATCCTCCTGGCTGACGAGCCTACCGGAAACCTCGACTCGCGCAACGCTGAAGCGGTCATGGAGCTGCTGCAGAACCTCCACCGCGAAGGCGCAACCATCTGCATGGTGACGCACGATCCGCGCTTCGCCCGCCATGCCGATCGCCAGATTCACCTCTTCGACGGCAAGGTTGTCGCGGAAGGCGAGTCGCTGGAACCGGTTCTCGAAGTTAAGTAAGCGGCCAGTCGCCGGCATCCAGCGGCCAGAGATCAGCGGTGACACCGTTGTAGCCCTTCATCCGCCCGCTGACAGCTGGCCGCTAACTGCTGGCAGCTAAGGAAGATCATGATTCAGCTAAAAAATATCGAACGCAGTTACAAAACCGGCGCAGGCCAAACCTGGGTACTGCGCCGCGTCAATCTCGAAATCAAAGAGGGCGACTTCCTCACCATCATGGGGCCCTCAGGAGCGGGCAAATCCTCGCTCCTGAACGTCCTCGCCCTCCTCGACGATCAGTGGCTCGGCGAGTACTGGTTCAAGGACGAAGCCGCGCACCGCATGAATCGTCGCCAGCGCGCCGACCTGGCCAAGCGCAATATCGGGATGGTCTTCCAGAGCTATCACCTGCTCGACGACCTCACCGTCCAGGAAAACATCGACCTGCCGCTTTCCTATAAAGACATGCCCCGCGCTCAGCGCCAGGGCCTTGTCGCCGACACGCTGGACCGCTTCAGCATCGTCGGCAAGAAAGACCTCTTCCCTTCCCAGCTTTCCGGCGGACAACAGCAGCTGGTTGGGGTCGCGCGCGCCGTCATTCACAAGCCCGCGCTGCTCCTCGCCGACGAGCCCACCGGCAATCTGCACTCCAGCCAGGCAAAGGAAATCATGGAGTTGTTCAAGGAACTGAACGAGCAGGGCACCACCATCGTCCAGGTCACCCACTCTGAAACCAACGCCGGCTACGGCTCCCGCGTCATCGAGCTGCGCGACGGCTGGATGGTCCACGACACCGCCAACCCCAATCTCACCGTGGAGGTCGCCGCACAGTGACCGGCTCTCTCTCGTTCCACCGGCTCTCGGCTCCCGTTCTCTTTCTCTGCGGCCTGCTCGCCGCGCCGCTGCTGGCACAAAACCCGGCACCCACCACGCCTCAGACTCCGCCGACCACGACTCCAGCGGATCAGTCCGCCCCAGCAACGGCGCCCAACGCGCCCACGCCCCCGACCCAGGAAGCTCCTCCGCCGCCGAGCACGCAGACCCTCGCCCAGCAGGCACAGCAGATTCAGCTCCAGTCAATCGGCCCCCAGCAGCCCTTCCACATCGAGTTGCCCAAGTCGCATCACAACCCGCTCTTCCCCTACCGCCCCAGCGGCGTGCCTGCGCTGGACCTGCACAACTCGCCGCGACTGGAAAACCTGATTCGCGACGGCAAGCTCTACATCTCCATGCAGGATGCGATTTCCCTGGCTCTGGAGAACAATCTCGATCTCGCCTATTTCCGCTATAACTTCCCCATCGCAGAGACCGACATTCAGCGCACCAAAGCGGGCAGCCCCGCCAATGGCGTCAACACCTCCATTGCACAATCCACCCAGGGCGGTTTTGGCGGATCCAGTGGCGGTGGGGGCGGGGGCGCCGGATTTTCCGCTGGCAGCGGTGGACTCGTAACCTCCACCCTGGGCGCCGGAGCCTCTGTTCCCTCTTTCGATCCACTGCTGACCTTCCAGGGCTTTGTCGACCACTCCGTAACGCAGGAGGTCAACGCCTTCAACGTGGGCACCCAGATCTTCAAGCAGAACACCATTGAGGGTCTTGTCAAATACAACGAGAACTTCCCCATGGGGACGAACCTCTTCATCCAGTACGAAGGCCAGCGGCTCACCAATAACAGCCCTTACAGCGTCGTCAATCCGACCCTGTTTTCCAATTTCACCGTTCAGATCGCGCAGCCTCTTCTGGCCGGTTTCGGCCTCTCCTCCAACGAGCGCTTCATCCGCATCGCCAAACGCAATGCGCAGATCACCGACCTCGCTTTCAAGGCCCAGGTCATTGCCACCGTCACCCAGGTGGAGAATATCTACTGGGACCTCGTCAACGCCTATCAGGACGAACAGATTAAGACTCGGTCTCTGGGCTTCGCGAATCAGACGCTGACCGACGATCAGAAGCAGCTCGAGCTGAAAGCGATCCCGGCCATGCAGGTCATGACCGATCAGTCCGCGGTCGCGACTGCAGAAGGCAATCTCACGGTCGCTCGTGCCAACCTTCGTCTGAACGAACTACTCATCAAGAACGCGCTCACCAAGGTCGACGATCGAGCCATCGACGAATTGCCGGTCATTCCTCTCGACCTGCAGGGCCAGCCCGATCCCAACGCCACCAGACCCATCGACGATCTCATCTCCGAAGCCGAAAAGAATCGGCCCGAAGTCGCCATTTACCAGATGTCAGCCGATGTCCAAAAACAGGCTCTGAAGGATATCAACAGCGAGCTTCTGCCCAGCCTCAATATGTACGGCCTTTACGCAGGCAACGGAACCGCGGGTCCGCCCAATCCCTTCTGCAGCCTCGGAACGGAGTGCGTCACCTCGCTGCCCACCAGCTTTCCCAGCATGTTGCAGAACACCTTCAATTACTCCGCGCCCGAATATCAGGTAGGGATGACGCTCGCCATCAACCTGCGCAACCGCCAGCAGAAGGCCGATCAGTTCCGCGCCGTCCTGCAGTACCGCCAAAGCCAGATCAACTTTGAGCAGCAGTCCAAAACCATCCGGTTCGACGTTCGCAACTCGCAGTTCGCTCTGGAGCAAAAGCAGGCCCTCGTCGACTCAGCCCAGAAAGCCCGTGACCTCGCCCAGCGTACCTTCGACATCACCAAGCAGGAGCAGAAGCTCGGCGCCAAGTCCAGCCTCGATACCCTGAACGCTGAAAACGTCCTCGCCACAGCCGAGTCCGCCCTCGACGCCGCTCAAACAGCGTTCGAAAAAGCCAAGGTCGACATCGATCGCGCCACCGGCAACACCCTCGACCGCATGAATGTCTCCATCGACGACGCAAAAACCGGCGTCGTCACGCACGCGCCATAATGAGAAGCAAGCTGTTAGCTTTTAGCTGCGAGGTCTTCGCCCACCGCATTTCGCCAGGAAGATCAGCTAGCAGCTAGCAGCTAACAGCTAAAGGCTATGTCGCGCCGCCGCCCAACCCGTTCCCACTGAAACCGCCGGCGGCAAGCTCGCGCCCTCCATCCTCATCGCCGACGATCAGCCGCACATTCTCGACGCCCTCGAGCTGCTGCTCGAGCCCGAAGGCTATCGCATCGAGAAGGCCACCTCGCCCTACATGGTCCTCGACGCGCTCAAGTGCGCTTCCTTCGACGCCCTGCTCCTGGACCTGAACTACACACGCGACACCACCTCCGGCCGCGAAGGCCTCGACCTGCTCTCGCAAATTCGCTCCCAGGAGTCGCAGCTCCCTGTCATCATCATGACCGCGTGGGCCAACGTTGATCTCGCCGTAGAAGCCATGCGCCGCGGCGCCTCCGACTTCATCCAGAAACCCTGGGACAACGCCCGCCTGCTCACCATCCTCCGCACCCAGATCGATCTCTCGAACGCCGTCCGCCGCGCTCATCGCCTCGAAGCTGAGAACCGACTCCTCCGCGCCGCCAATCTGCCTGAGATGATCGCCACCGCCCCGATCATGCAGTCCGTCCTCACCACCATCACCCGCATCGGACCCTCCGACGCCAGCGTGCTGATCACCGGCGAGCACGGCACCGGCAAAGAAGTGGTCGCGCAGACCCTGCACGCGCTCTCCTCGCGCGCCTCGCGTTCCATGGTCGCCGTCAACACCGGCGCACTGCCCGAAGGCACCTTCGAGTCCGAGCTCTTCGGCCACGTCAAAGGAGCCTTTACCGACGCCCGCACCGAGCGCATCGGCCGCTTCGAACTCGCCGAAGGCGGCACCCTCTTTCTCGACGAAATTGCCAACGTCCCCATGCGCCAGCAGTCGAAACTGCTTCGCGTTCTCGAAACCGGAGAGATGGAGCGCGTCGGCTCCAGCAAAACGCGTCATGTGAACGTCCGCATTATTTCCGCCACCAACGCCGACATTCGCAAGGAAGTCGAGGCCGGTAATTTCCGCGCCGACCTGCTCTTTCGCCTTAACACCGTCGAAATTAATCTGCCCCCGCTGCGCGAACGCCGTGAAGACATTCCACCCCTGGCCGCCCATTTCCTTTCCCGCTACTCGCAGCGCTATCGCAAGCAGGTCCAGGGCATCGACCCAGCCGCCATGGAGCTGATGCTCCACTACGCCTGGCCCGGCAACGTCCGCGAACTCGACCACACCATCGAGCGCGCCGTCCTCATGTCCCGCGAAGACGTGATCGAAGTCTCCGACCTCGGCCTGTCGCCGCGCGCGTCTCCACCCAGGCGCTCGAAGAGATGTCTCTCGAGTCCGTGGAGAGTATCCTCATCCGCAAAGCCCTCTCGCGCTGCAACGGCAACGTGAGCCAGGCGGCAGAAGCCCTCGGACTCAGCCGCGGGGCACTCTACCGGCGGATGGAAAAGTATGGCATCTAGCGGCGTCGCTTCTCCAGCACTCGCTCCTGTCTCCCGTCTCCAGCTTTCTGTACCCTGCACCCTGTACCCTGCCCCCTGAATCATGGCGAACCACCGCGGCACAACCAGGCGCAAACCCAAACGCCAGAACCTTGCCTTCGAGGCGCGCCTGCGCATCTTCTCACCGTCGCCGCCCTCGTTTTCATGGGCCTCTGCGCCGCGATTCTGGTCCTGCTGCACGTCTCCGCCGGGCCCATGCTCGCCACCCTCGGCATCCTCCTCCTCATCCTGCTGCTCCTCTTTGCGGCGTTCATTGAAGAAGCCATCCGGCCCATCCAGACCCTCGCTAATGTCGTCGCCGCTCTCCGCGAGGAGGACTACTCCTTTCGCGCCCGCGGCGCCAATCGCGACGACTCCGTTGGCCAGCTCTCGCTGGAAATCAACGCCCTCGCCGATACGCTGCAGACCCAGCGCGTCGCCTCGCTCGAAGCCGTCGCCCTCCTCCGCCGCGTCATCGCCGAAATGGACGCGCCGGTTCTCGCCTTCGACCAGGAAACGCGCCTCCGCCTGCTGAACCCCGCCGCTGAGCGCGTCTTCTCCCTCGAGCCCGCCAAGGACCTCGGCAAGACCGCGGA
>CAVPKU010000035.1:0-42990 GCA_963705765.1 uncultured Acidobacteriaceae bacterium
GATGGGACGTCCCAACCCACTGCTCCTCTTCAGGGCGCTATTTTGGCCCGCGCTCCATCGGCCACCTCGGCTATTCAGGTTGCTCGCTGTGGATCGATCCGGATCAGGAGCTGGCGGTGGTGCTGCTCACGAATCGCACCTGGCCAGACCGCTCGAATCAGGCGATCAAGCAGGTCCGGCCGGCCTTTCACGATGCGGTCGTCGAAGCACTGCGCGCCTCCTGACTTCACTGTTGCCTGGTCATCCCGACCGAAGCGGAGCGGAGCAGAGGGACCTGCTTTTTCTCGGACCTCGACGAAACCTTCGAAACACGACATCAGCTCCCGCTGTCGCTGCCAAAATCCCCGCCGCCGTCGCTGAAGTCTCCGCCGCCCGAGTCATCCAGAAAACCCTGAGCATCACCCGCGTTGGGGTCATAGTAAGGTCCCTGTGGCTGCTCGTCGGGTCCTCCAATATCGCCGGAGGCATCGTAGGGACCTTGCGGCTGTTCGTCCGGTCCAGGGATGTAGTTCGGGTCGCCACCCTGCTGATTCGGGTCGTTGGGGTCCCCGGCAAACCCGCCATTGGCTTGCGGGGGTGACTCGTCGTAGTAGTTGTTGATGATGGTTTCCTGCGGCGCTTCGCCGAATCCGCCACCGAAGCCACCCATGTCGTGGTGAATCAAAGACTCGATTCCCTCGAAGGCCAGCATGCCGCCGGCAACGCCGGCTGCGGTACCCACGGCTGAACGAAGAAAACCTCCCCCTCCCGAAGGCGGCTGGTACGCATACCCCGGTTGCGGTGGATAGTAAGGTGGCGTCGCCTGATACTGCGGCGGAGGCGAGACATAGGGCGGTTGCTGACCGGGCTGAGGTCCGCCCAGGAAACTCGCCGCGCGCCCCGGCGGCTGCGGTGGAGCGAGTTGCTGCTGCATCCGCTGCATCTGCATCCGCGCTTGATCGAGCGCGATGTTCTGAATGAGTACGGTCTGCGCCAGTTTGTACAGCGCGTCCGGATCGCGCGCCAGTCCATCGTTCAGCAGCGCCTGCGCGTCCGGATCCTTTTCGGTCACCGGCGTTCCCTGTACTTTGCGGACCAGGTCCTGCAGCAATTGTGCTTCCTGGGGAGTCATTGCGTTTCTCCTTCAGAGAAATACTACGCAGGATGGGTCAGAGCAGTTTCGCGGCGCGGCCCGGATTCATCGAGACGCAAAAAAGCCTTCGCGTCCGGTTCGGCGGCGAAGGCTCCTGTGCTTCGAATCCCGGATCAGTAGATCCGGAAGTTGACTTCGATGTTGATCTCCACGGGAACGGCCTTGCCCTGGAAAATAGCCGGCTTGAACTTGTACTGCCGGACCGCTTCCAGCGCCTTTTCATCCAGGCCCATGCCCAGCGGCCGCACCACACGCACCCGCTGCGGGTTGCCCTGCGCGTCCACGATGAGGCCGACCACGCAGACGCCCTGGTACTTGGCGCGCCGCGCTTCGTCGGAGAACTCTGGATCAGGCGCGTAGACCAGCACCGGGTTAGAAACGCCGCCGCCCGGATGCATGAGCCCGCCACCATAACCGCCGCCCGTTCCCGGGCCAATGCCATTGCCGTTCCCGGAGCCGATGCCACCGCCGGATCCGCTGCCGAATCCAGAACCGGATCCGCTGCCCTGCGAAGCCAGCGCGATCTGCGGCGACTGCGTCACGCCGATATTCGGCATATTGGGGTTATCCGGCAGCTTGATCTGCTGCGGCATCATCACCGCTGGCTCCACGGCCAGCTTGGGATGTTCGATCCTGAGAATCTGCGGAGGCGCCAACGGCTGCTTCACCATCTTGGGCAGCTTCCCTTTGGAGGCCTCGACGACTTCATGGTTGCCGCCGCCACCGCCGCCACCCATGACGTCTTTGGCTGGCGCGGCCGGAACGTAAGGCGTGATATCGACCGGCGTTATCGCGGCCCTCTTAATTTGCCGCTCGTGCCACTGCTGCAGGGTGAAGAGCAGAATAAGACCGATGATGACTGCATGCGTGATGAACGAAACCGCGCTCGTCACCGGGTTCCGCTTGACCGCCATCGGGTCGCGAACCGCGATGGGTGTTGAGCTCAACTTCAGAGGCGGCAGTTTCTTCGGAAAGAGCACGTCGACGACGCTGGCAAACAGCGTCTTCCAGATCGGCTCTTCGACAATCTGATCCAGGCCGCCGAAGTGCAGAACCGGCGGTTCAGGATTTCTACCCCGAGTTGAATCTGGTACCAGGTGCGGAGACGTCAAAACTGTATTCCCCATGTTTCCTCACCGAACGTTTCCGCCCGGCTTCTCCTGATTATGAATGACAGCCACCCTCTCTGTCGCGTCCGGGGCGTTGCTGCACTTGCTGAGATGCGGGGAGACCCCAAAAGATTACCTGCCTTCCTCCCTTCACGGATAGACGCATGATTCGGCAGGAAGTTACTGTTGTCCCGCCG
The DNA here is from genome assembly GCA_963705765.1 of uncultured Acidobacteriaceae bacterium. Classification (GTDB taxonomy): domain Bacteria; phylum Acidobacteriota; class Terriglobia; order Terriglobales; family Acidobacteriaceae; genus Palsa-343. Next base: position 2,439 of record CAVPKU010000035.1, read on the forward strand.
GATACAATGAAGTTTTACCCGAACCGCTGGAGAACCGATGTCTTCTGCGCCGCCAACCGGCGACCCCAAGCCTCTTGCCCTGAAAGATACCCTTTCCCTGCCTCGCACCGACTTCCCCATGAAGGCCAATCTGCCGCAGACCGAGCCGGCACGCCTCGCCGCCTGGAAGGAGTCCCGCCTCTACGATCAGATCCGTCAGGACCGCCAGGGAGCCCCTCGCTGGATCCTCCACGATGGCCCTCCCTATGCCAATGGCCCCATCCACCTGGGCCATGCGCTAAATAAGTGCCTTAAAGACTTCATTGTCAAGTGCAAAACGATGGCCGGCTTCGATTCACCCTACGTCCCCGGCTTCGACTGCCACGGCCTTCCCATCGAAATCAAGGTCGACGAAAAGCTTGGCCGCAAAAAGCTGGACATGCCGCCGGCGGAGTTTCTGCGCCACTGCCGCGAATACGCCCAAAAATATGTAGACCTGCAGACCAGCCAGTTCGTCCGTTTGGGCGTCTTTGGGCGCTGGGATGACCCCTACTCGACCATGTCCCAGAGTTACGAAGCACGAACCCTGGAGACCTTCTACCGCTTCCTCGAAGGCGGATTCGTCTACCGCGGCCTGCGGCCGGTGTACTGGTGCATCCACGACCGGACCGCCCTCGCAGACGCCGAGATCGAGTACGAGCAGCACTCCAGCCCAAGTATCTACGTCCGCTACGACCTGACCAGCGACCCTGCGGCCATCCATCCGGCGCTAAAGGGCAAGAAGGTCGCTACCATCATCTGGACCACGACTCCGTGGACGCTACCCGCCTCCCTGGCGGTCGCCTTTCATCCGGACTTCGACTACGTCGCGCTGCAGTCCGGTGACGCCCAGAATGGCCAAGTGTACGTCGTCGCTCAGTCTCTGGCGGCCGCCGTCCGCGAGGCGTGCAAGTTGGAGGCAGCCGTCCCCGTCGCCGCCTTCAAGGGTTCACGGATGGAGCGCGTGACCTTCCGCCACCCATTCCTCAACCGCGAAATCCTTGGCGTCCTCGCCGATTACGTCACAGCCGATCAGGGAACCGGCGCCGTCCACACTGCGCCGGCCCATGGTGCAGACGACTTCTACACCGGCACGCGTTACAGCCTGGATCAGACCTGCCACGTCGACAATGCGGGTCGGATCCACGACGGTCTGCCCGAGTACGACGGCAAGACCGTCTTCCAGGCGAACCAGCCCATCATTGATCTGGTGGCCAGCCGCGGCGCTCTCCTCGGCCGGGCGGACATCTTCCATAGCTACCCGCATTGCTGGCGCTGCCACCACCCGGTCATCTTTCGCGCGACCGAGCAGTGGTTCATCCACATCGATCACCCGATGGAGGAACTGGGCACGGGTCCCGATGGCACGCCGTTGACGTTCCGGCAGCGCGCGCTCGACGAAATCAAAAACAGCGTGAAATGGGACCCGGCATGGGGCCAGGAGCGCATCGCCAACATGATCGCCACGCGGCCGGACTGGTGCATCTCGCGCCAACGCGTTTGGGGCGTCCCCATCGCGGTCTTCCTTTGCGAAGGCTGCCACCAGCCTCTGATGGATTGCGTCCTGAATCAGCGCGTTCTGGAGCTTTTTGCCAAAGAGGGCGCCGAGGTTTGGCACACCACCGCTGCCGACGCGCTGCTGCCCAGCGGCGCACATTGCGCGCAATGCAGGGAACCGCCTTCCGCCGCGAGACCGATATCCTCGACGTCTGGTTTGACTCCGGCTCGAGCTGGCATGCGGTACTCGAGGCCGAGCCTGGTCTCGCTCCTCCCGCCGACCTCTACTTCGAAGGCGGCGACCAATACCGCGGCTGGTTCCACACGTCGCTGCTCACGTCAGTCGGCGTCGGACAAACGCACGAAACACCCTTCCGTATGGTCGGCACCGCCGGTTGGACGCTCGACGAGCAGGGCCGCGCCATGTCCAAGTCTCTCGGCAACGGCGTCGATCCGGTGGATATCGCCGACCGCATGGGCGCCGAGATCGTTCGCCTCTGGGTCGCCAGCGTCGACTTCCGCGATGACGTCGTCAACAGCGAAGCCATCATGCAGCGCCTGGCAGACAATTATCGCAAGCTGCGCAACACCTTCCGCTTCCTGCTGGGCAATCTGGCCGGTTTCGATCCTGTGTCCGACGCCGTGTCCGACGCGGAGCTGCTGCCGCTGGACCGCTACATGCTCACCCGCTGCCGCGAACTGGTCGAGAAAGTCTGTGGCGCCGACGGCAAAAGCGGCTGGTATGGCGACTTCCAGTTCCATCGCGTTTACCACGCCGTCAACGAGTTCTGCATCGTCGACCTGAGCGCGTTCTATCTGGACCTGCTCAAGGATCGGCTCTACACCTTTGCCCCGAAGGGCCTGGAACGGCGCTCCGCCCAGACTGTCCTGTGGAGGATTGCCGAAACCCTTGTCCGGCTTGTGGCGCCGATCCTGACGTTCACGTCTGACGAGGTCTGGTTGTACCTGCCAGGCATGGTGGACAGGCCAGGCAGCGTGCATCTGGCATATTTCCCCGCGGCGGACGAACTGGGCCCAGCCGATCCGCAATTGTCTGCCGACTGGCAGAGGCTGCTGGACATCCGTGACAAGGTCCTCGTCGCACTCGAAGCCGAACGCAAGGCCGGTCGCATCGGCAAGGCGCTGGAGTCCTCGGTCAACATCGAATACCACACCTTCGCCGGCAAACCCGTCGGAGACGGAGCGCTTCTGCTCCGCTACGAATCGACGCTGAAAGAACTGCTCAACGTCTCCTCGGTCAGGCTGATCAATGCCGGAGAACACGAAGCGGGAGCCGTCCCGATCGGCGATCCTGAGTCGCTCTCGCAGCTGATCCGTCCCGTCGTCGTTTCCGCCCAGGGCACACGCTGCGATCGCTGCTGGAACTACTACGCCGACGACGGACCGCTCCACGTCCGACCAATTCGTCCGTGGCCGAAGGTCTGCGGACGCTGCGCCAGGCACTGCCGATGGGGTTCAAAGAGGACGCGCGCAATGAGACGGCGACGCCAGCCCCGATCGCGCGTCTGGCTTGTCGGGCATCTCGGCCGTCGTCCTCCTGCTCGACCGGCTCAGCAAAATCTGGGTCGACCACCACATCGAGGAAGGCGACGCCATCGTCGTCATCCAGAACATTTTTCGCATCACCCACGTCCGCAATCCCGGCGCGGCGTTCTCGATGTTCACCGAGTCCGCCCGGCCCGAGATGGTCCGCTGGATCCTGTCGGGCTTCTCCGTGCTGGCGGCCGTGGTCGTCCTCGTCGTGATCCTCCGCTTTGGCCGCCGTCTGACACCCACCATGTTCGCGCTCGGCGCTCATCCTGGGCGGCACCATCGGCAATCTGTGGGACCGCCTTCGCTGGGGCCTGGTCACGGACTTCCTCGAAGTCCACATCGTCCACTACCACTGGCCCGACTTCAACGTGGCCGACTCCGCCATCGTCATCGGTGGCATTCTGCTGGTCCTCGACGCATTGCGCTCCCCCCACCACCAAGCCGAAAGAGTCCTGAGAGCCGCAGACCGCTGCTGCGCAGTTGTGCAGTTCCGTCACATACCTCCGGCGACACCCGCTCCTACACTTTTCCCGTGTTGGAAACCTCAACCCAGACCGGTCCCAAACGTCTGACGCAGAGTCAGACGCGCGGACCCGACCGCCCACTCCTCAAGCTCACCATCGGCGACCTGCTGCATCGCACCTCTGACCGCTTCCCCGATCGCGATGCCGTGGTCTCCTGCCATCAGGGACGGCGTCTGACATGGGCCCAGCTCAGCGAGCAGGCCGACCGCGTCGCCCGCGGCCTCTGGTCGCTCGGCATCCGCAAAGGCGACCGCGTCGGACTTTGGTCCACCAACTGCATCGAGTGGCTGATGATGCACATGGGCACCGCGCGCGCCGGAGCGGCGCTGGTCAACGTCAACCCCGCTTACCGCTCCCATGAGTTGCAGTACACCCTCACGCGCTCGCGCATGAAGGCGCTGTTCCTCTGGAGCCACGACAAGCGTGGCGACTACGCCGACATCCTCGGCCGCGCCCGCCACAATCTCACTCTCGAACTGCGTCACACCATCTTCTTCGATTCGCCCGACTGGCCGGCGCTGCTCGACGCACCCGGCCGCCTGCCGGACTCCGTCGATCCCCAGGACGTCGCCAACATCCAGTACACCTCCGGCACGACCGGCCTGCCCAAGGGCGTGATGCTGACCCATCACAACATCGTTAACAATGGGCAGTTCCTCGCGCAGGGGTTCCACTACACCGAGCGCGACCGCGTCTGCGTCCCGGTTCCGCTCTTCCATTGTTACGGTTGCGTCATCGGCACCATGAGCGTGCTGAACACCGGTGCTGCGATCGTCTTTCCCAACTGGACCTTCGACGCCCGGGCTACGCTGCAGGCCGTTCACGACGAACGCTGCACCTCGCTCTACGGCGTTCCCGCCATGTACGTCGCCGAGCTGGCCCTGCCCGACTTCGCTGGCTTCAACCTGACCAGTCTCCGAACCGGCATGATGTCCGGCGCGCCTTGCCCCATTGAGCTGATGAAGCGCGTATTGCGCGACATGCACATCCCGGAGCTCGTCATCGCCTACGGACAAACAGAAAGTTCGCCCGTCGTCACCATGTCCGACGCAGACGACCCCATCGAGATCCGCGTGAACACCGTCGGACGCGCCATGCCGCAGACTCAGATCAAAATTGTCTCCACGTCCGACAAAACCACCCTTCCTGTCGGACAGCAGGGTGAGCTTTGTGCCCGCGGCTATGTGGTGATGAAGGGCTACGACGCCGAACCGGCCGCTACCCAGCTCGCCATCGATGACGAGGGTTGGCTGCACACCGGGGACCTTGGCGTCATGCATCCGGATGGCTGCATCCACCTCACCGGCCGCTCCCGCGACATCATCATCCGCGGCGGCGAGAACATCTATCCGCGCGAGATTGAGGAGTTCCTCTACACGCACCCCAAGGTGAGCGAGGTCCAGGTCGTCGGCGTCCCTAACGAGCGCCTCGGCGAAATTGTCGTTGCGTGGATTCGCCTCGGGCCCAACCAGACGGCTACGGAAGAAGAAATTCGCACCTTTTGCCGCGATCAGATTGCCTACTTCAAGATTCCCGAACACATCCGCTTCGTGACCGAATTCCCGGCGACACTCTCAGGCAAAATCCAGAAGTACAAAATGCGGGACTTCGAAATCGAAGCGCGCGGACTTGAGGCTATCGCCAACGCCCGCACTGCGTAGCGCGGTGGGTCAGCCCAGTTCCCCGGTCGCCTGCACCACTGCTGCGGCTTGTTCTTTCACTTCCCGGCGCAATTCTTCTGGCCCCAGCGCCAGCGCGGACGCACCCAGTCCCAATGCAACAAATCGCGCCGACGAGTAGCTGTCGAACTCCGCGGCATACGCTCTCCATCCGCCAGGCGCGGCGGAATCTCCTTCGACGGGCTTGATCGGCACCCATTCCGCCAAAGCGGCCAAACCCTCAGGCCGCAACCCCAGAATTGCCGTGTAGCTCTGCTTCGCATCCCGGAGGGCGTCGGTGCTTCGCTTCCACCAGGCAGCCAGATTAAACCCGGCAGGCCGCTCGAACTGCATCGCAAGCGCAACAGCCTCTCGCATCCGCGACACGCGAAACGTTCGCATCCCGTCGGGGGTGCAAGCGACCAGATACCACGCTGTCTGTTTCGATACCAGTCCCAGTGGATCCACGGTCCGCGCCCGCGTCTTTCCGCTGATCCCGGCGTATTGGAATGTCAGCCTGGCATCCCGCGCCAGCGCATCCTGCACCACCGGAAGCGCCGAAAGATCCTCGCCCGTCGGACGCCAACCCGTCGGATCGATATGCAGCCGCGCCCGCATCGACTCCGCTTGCGCCCGCATGGGCGGTGACAACGATGCAACCAGCTTGTCGTACGCGCGTTCCGCCGCCGCGGTCAAACGCCGGTCCCCCAGCGCGCTCGGCTGGGCCATCAGCAGGGCGCGCAGTTCTGCATCGTCCAGTCCCGGCACCCGGGTGCGCCAACCCTTCTCCAGTTCCCATCCGCCGCGTGCCCCTCGATGCGCCACCAGCGGAATGCCCGCAGCACAGAGCGCTTCCATATCCCGGTGAGCCGTCCGCTGCGACACCTCCAGGCGCTCGGCGATCTCGCGTTCCGAGAGCCGCCCGCGTGCCTGCAGCAACAGCAATGCCGACAACAACCGGTCCGCCTTCATGGGTCCTTCGCTCCATCCGAGCCGAGAATATTTCTTTAATTATGACATCGGATGTCATAATTAGCGTCTTAGGCTCTTCCCTGTAAGACCCAACGGTCTTCCCCGGAGGATTCACCATGGAACTGAAGAAGCTTTTTCTGGAGCAGCTGGAAGCCGAAGCTGCATCGTCCCGCAAAGCCATCGAGCGCATGCCCGAGGGCCAAAACTCATGGAAGCCCCACGAGCGTTCCATGGAATTTGGCTATCTCGCGTCGCTGGTCGCTTCCATGCCCGGCTGGGTCGCGATGATGATCGAAAACGATGAGACCGACCTCAACGCCGGTGGCGCCTCATTCCGAACCCGAGCCGTCGCCACCCGCGCGGAGCTGCTGGCGATGCTCGATGAAGGGCTGGCCAAATCACGCAAGGCCCTGGAAAACACCACCGAAGAGCATCTGATGAAGCCCTGGCGCCTGAAGATGGGCGAGCAGGTCCTCACCGAGGGTCCGCGCTACAGCCAGATCCGCGACGGCGCGCTTAGCCACCTGGCCCATCATCGCGGCCAGTTCACCGTCTATCTGCGCCTCAACGAGTCCAAGGTTCCCGCTCTCTACGGTCCCAGCGCCGACGAGTGGCACTAGTAGCGCAGACCAAGACGCAGGGGGAATTCGTCCTCGTCTTCGTCGGCGTCGATGCGGTAAACGTGATCGGCCATCCGGCTGCGATGCATCGCGCTCAGGATCAGGTGCGCCGCAGCCACTAGTCCCGTGGCCGATGCCAGATGGCCCACGCTCGCCTCGATGCCTGGCTCCAGTGCCACCGTGAACATCACCACCGCCGGAAAGAAACCCAGATAAGGAATCAGCAGCATCGCAAAGTTCGTGGCGGAATTCGACCGTGCGCCTGTGAAGGGAATCGTGGTGACATTCAGGAAGAAAAGATCCGTCAGCACCAGGCTCCATCCCAGCGCGACCAACATCTGTCCCGCCGCCACCAGTCCGTGATGCGATGCCGGCCCGCCGAGCCCGTAAACGCATGCCGCCGCTGCCAGGCTGAGCAGCGCACTCCACAGGAAAACCCAGCGCTTCGCCGCGCCGGCCTCTGCCGGTCCCGCCTTCCCGAGGATCACGCGGAAGATCCAGCGCCCCCGTTGATCGGCCGGCGCCAAAAATGTGCTGCGCAGTCCCGACACCGTCCAGAACGCCACAATCGGCACGGTTGCACGCAGCCCCTGTGGCGAAAACAGAAAGCGCATCCTTCCGTCCACAAGACCCACGCGTGTGACCGTTGCCACCAGCAGTGCCGCGCCCATGCCGCCGTACATCACCAGCACCATGCGGTAGCGCGGCACGCGCAGCAGATTCTGCCCGATAAATTGCCAGATCGCGCGTGCGACAGGGCTCCTCGCGAACAGGGAGTGGGTGGCCACTTGCGTCGGCATTGCGAACCGGCTCTGCTTCTCGCGCTTCGCAGTCCCTTCTACCAGTCCACGCGTCCTTCTCCACCACGCAAGCGGATACGACGCCGTGGCCAACACAACCGCACCTGTCATGGCCGCCCACCCGATGCGCGCGAGTTGAATGAACACAACGGGGGTCGAGGGTCCATCCAGAATTCTCTGGTAGATACCCAGAAACCAGAACGAAGGCAGCAGCAGAGCGAAGCGCCGGCCGGGCCCGACTATGGCTCTCATCTCTCCTGCCATTACCGGATACAGGAACAGGAGGGTCAGCAGTCCCAAAATAAAAATTCCCTGCATCCACAGCGAGATCTTTCTGAAGAACTGATCCCCCAGCAGCCCCAGCAGAATTCCCTCCACAGCCAGAAAGAAGGCCGCTCCGAAGACGCCACTGGCCGCAACCGCTAACAGATGGGCAGCCCAGAACCGAAACAGGTGCGGCGGATCCATCGCCGCCGGCAATACCAGCGGCGCCAGAAAACTGGAGTCGAAGAGCGCCGCTCCCATCAGAACAAAGATAGCGGTGACGCGCGCCCCCAGCATCCTCACTGGCCCCATCGGTAGCGGCGACAGAACCAGCACATCCAGCAGATCCGGAAACAGCAGGTCCCACTCAAAGATGGTGACCACGCCCATCGCCACCATCGAATACACGACGTAGAAATAGTGATCGCCCGCCTGCGCCCAGTACGGCCGCACCTGATGAGGCATGTGATACGGCGTGTAGAGATACAGGGCCACTACGAAGGGCGAGAATTCCGATGGTGCACGCCACCTGCACCAGGCGCGTCTTTGCGTCTCCCTCGGCGGAGGCCAGCTCATTGTTAAAGAACCGCTCCAGAAAATGCCGCACCAGCACGCGAAACTCTGAGGGCTCTTCTGTCTCATCCTGCGGAGCGCGGCCAGCCAGCACTTCCAGCGACAGTACCTCATCGCGCTGCGGCTTCGGCTCCCGCGCAACGCTCAGCATCACCCGATCCTCATCGCTTCCACCAGTTCATGCGCTGCCGCTCGCGTGTCCTGCTGGCGCACCAGCTGCGCGAATACCTTCTCCAGACTCGGCAATTCCATCAGCCGCGTCAGTTCGGACGGCGCCGCATCGGCGACCACTTTGCCCTGGGCGATCACGATCACGCGGTCGCAAATCTGTTCCACGATCTCCAGCACATGCGAGATGTACAGTACCGCCTTTCCTGCACCGGCAAGTTCATGCAGCAGGTCGCGAAACAGCCGAGACGACAGCACATCCAGCCCCGACAGAGGCTCATCGAACACCAGCATCTTCGGATCGTGCATCAACGCCGCGGCCATCAGCACGCGTTGCCGCATGCCCTTCGAGTAGGACGTCATCGGCGAGTGCCGCCACGACTCCAGCCCTAAAAGCCGCAGCATCGCGGTCGCCTTTTCTTCGATCAACCGCTCGCTCATGCCGCGCAGTCGGCCTACCAGCTGCAGATATTCCATCGCGGACATCCACGCATACAGGTGTGCCTCTTCGGGGATATAGCCAAAGGTCGCCCGCCAGGCCTGGAGATCGGCATGAATATCGCTGCCCTCGAACAGCACCCGGCCATCGTTCGGCCGCAGCAGGCCGGTAATGATCTTCACCGTCGTCGATTTCCCTGCCCCGTTGGGCCCGAGGAAGCCGACAATTTCACCCGGCCGCACCTGAAAGCTCACATCACTGATGGCGGGAATCCCGCGATAGCTTCTCGACAGGTGCTGCAGTTCGAGCATGGAGCGGCCTCGTCCTTACCCTATGTAGCATACTGCTCTTGCCGAGTCAACAGAATGCTACATAGGGTGTACAATGCTCGCCATGCCGGTTGACGCCAGGCTTTCCCACACCGCCGCGATGATCCTCCAGGCCATCCATGCCGGCCAGATCTACGGTTTCAGCGTGATGCAGATGACCGGCCTGCCCAGCGGCACCGTCTATCCGGCGATGCGTCGCCTCGAGCGCGACGGCCTCATCGCGTCCAAATGGGAGCAGCAGTCGATCGCCGACGCCGAACAGCGCCCGCCGCGCAAATACTACCGCCTCACTCGCACCGGCAAATCCACCCTTGAAGCCGCCTACGAACGCTACCCGCTGCTGGAAAAAATGATCCCATCCCCCGAGGTGGAACGCGCATGATCCGTCCCTTGCCCGGTTCTGCCGCGCTTGCGCGTATCAACGTGCATGCGGCTTCTTTCCTCGTCCCTCGGCCCGATCGCGATACATGGACCGCTGAGTGGGTCGCCGAGCTCTACCACCTCTGCCACGCGCCTCACGACGAGCTTGCCGATTCTTCGCAGGTCGATCCGCTCCAGTTCAGCCTTGGCGCGTTTCACGACGCCTTCTGGATCTGCTGCGACCACATGCGGAGCGATGGCCTCCCCACCCTCTTTCGCTCCGGATCGGCATCACGCTGCAACCTCGTCCTGATCGTGTTTGCCATTGCCGGGCTGCTTCTTGCTTTTGTGCTCACCGGCGCCCGCAAAGCGCTGCTTCACCTCCCCATCGCTGGTTCAGGAAACCTCGTTCTGATTTCGAGCAATGGCTACGTGGGCACGCAATCGCCATCCATCAGCGTGGCCGACTACAACGAGTGGACCACTGACACCGCAAATCTTTTCACCCACCTTGCCTTCTATCGCACCACCGTGAAGGGCATCCACATCGCGCATCATGAGACGGCGAGAATAACCTTCGCCCAGGCGAGCGAAAATCTGCCTCAGCTACTCGGTCTGTCTGTTCCCGGTGCAACCGCTTCCGGCCATTCCGACGAACCGCGACTCCTGTTGATTCGCAGCGCCTGGCGCAAGCTCTACCACTGCGATTCCGGCGTCATCGGCGGCACCGCTGACATCGACGGTCGTCTGGTCTTCATCGCCGGTATCCTTCCCGACGGAGACTGGCGATTGCCCGGAACAATCGATGCCCTGCTTCTCGAGAGTCCAGCCACTCTGGCCGCTCTGCCCGCCCGAACCAGAGGCTTCGTCATCGCGCGCATTCGCAGCTCGGCCTTTCCGCCTCCGCGCGGCGGCTGGCGCAAGATGATCGAGACCCGCCACGGGATCACCGAGGGCTACGACTGCGTCTCTCTTCAGCACCTGCTGGGTCAGCCATTCATTGTGTTCCTGTTTGCCCTGCTGATGGCTTCTCTTGCACTTCCCGCGACGACCGCTCTGCCTCTTGGCGAATACCCGCGCCACCACGATCACCTCCCGGCCGTCGTCAAACTTCGTCGCTGGATCTTCCTGCTTACCAAATTCGCGCTGGTCATGCTCATCGTCTATCTCTTCTCCGCCGGTCTTGCCTACGGACTCTTTTCCGGCAACCCCGTCACCACTCTCTACGTCCAGCTCGGCTCGGCCTTCCCCGCTTTGCTCTTCGCCTTCCGCTGGATTCTCCAGGATCAGCGCCGGCGTTGCCCCGAATGCCTGCGCCTTTTGTCCAGCCCTGCTCGTGTCGGTCAGGCGTCCTGCAACTTCCTCTCGTGGAATGGCACCGAGCTCTTCTGCGTCCGCGGTCACGGCCTGCTGCACATTCCCGAGCTGCCCACCAGCTGGTTCAGCACGCAGCGCTGGCTTTGCCTCGATGCCTCATGGGCGTGCCTCTTTCCCGATAGCTGCTCCCCCTCGCCGGGAATGCTCTGAGTTCCGGACGCAAACTACACATCTCCGCAATCCTGTTGCAATAAACTGGTTCTCGTACCGTCTCCATGACGCCACGAAAGGACCGCGGCACATTGAAGCTCGCCCGATCCGCAGCCCTCCTCCTTCTCGCTGCCTCTGCTCCGTTGCTCGGCCCAGCTATCGACTCCGGAACATTATTCCTGGAAGAACGTCCAGATCGTCGGCGGCGGATTCGTCGACGGCATCATCTTTCACCCCTCCGCTCCCGGCGTTCGCTATGCACGTACCGACATGGGCGGCGCCTACCGCTGGGACGATGCAGCGCATCGATGGCAACCATTGCTCGACTGGGTCCCTTACAAGGATCTCAACCTCATGGGTGTCGAATCGCTCGCCGTCGATCCCTCCGATCCCACTCGCGTCTACTTAGCCTGCGGCACCTATACCAACACCAGCGCGCCCAATGGGGCCATTCTGCGCTCGGCGGATCGCGGCCGGACATTTCAACGGACCAATGTGCCCTTCAAATTTGGCGCCAACGAAGACGGACGCGGCAATGGCGAACGCCTCGCCGTCGATCCGCAGGACGGCCGCATCCTCTATCTGGGCACGCGGCATGACGGTCTTTGGCGGTCGCGCGATCGCGGCGCGACCTGGACGCGCGTCGCCAATTTTCCCGATGTCACTGAGGCCGTGCCTCCGCCGCCGGGTCCCGTTCCTGGCGAAACACCGGAGCAGCATTGGCAGCGCATGCCCATCCACGGCAGCGGCGTCGTCTTCATTCAATTCGTCCCCGCAACCGGCCAGTCGCACACCGCCACACAAACCATCTATGTTGGCGTTTCGCTGATGAATCGTCCCAATCTGTTTTTTTCAAGAGACGCCGGTAAGACCTGGGAGCCAGTTCCAGACGCACCACCGCAATACCGCCCCAATCGCGCCGCGCTTTCCTCTGAAGGATTCTTCTACATCTCTTACGGAACGGCGCCTGGCCCGTCGCGCATGACGGACGGCGCTGTGTGGAAGTTGAACACGCGCACCGGAGCCTGGACTGACGTCACGCCGGAGCATCCGGTTCGCGGGAGCAAGGAATTTGGCTACGCTGCGGTTGCCGTGGACGCTGACCATCCGCAGACCCTCATCGCCAGCACATTCGGCCGCCCTGGAATGCGATGGCGGCGACACCATCTTTCGCTCGACCGATGCGGGCGCAAGCTGGAAGCCCCTCTTTGGCGGAGTGCACAGCGGCGCCTTCGACTACTCGCTCGCGCCCTACGTCCAACCAACGCCCATCCACTGGATGTTCGATGTTGAAATCGATCCCACCAATTCCGATCATGCCGTCTTCACCACCGGCTACGGTGGATGGGAAACCTTCGACCTGACGCACCATCGATCGCGGCCAACCCACGCACTGGAACATCCTCGTTCCCGGAATCGAAGAGACCGTTGCTCTCGCGCTTGATAGCCCAACGGATGGCGCGCACCTCATCAGCGCCATCGGCGACTATGGCGGGTTCGTTCACTGGGACCTGGACCACCCCGCACCCGAGGGCTCCTCCACTCCTCCCCGATTCGGCAATACCACCGGCGTCGCCTCCGCCGCGCTGCGGCCCAACGTGATCGTTCGAGTCGGCGTGAGCGCCCAGCACAAGCCCGGCGAGAGTATCAGCGACTCGCTCGACTCCGGCCACACCTGGAAGCCAACACCCGTAGCTCCCACGCCCACCAGTCGCGGCTGGCTCGATTGCCGTCTCGGCTGACGGAGCTACCTGGCTCTGGACTCCACAAGGCGAAATCCCCTCCGTCACACGCGACCAGGGCTCGACCTGGAAATCCACGCAGGGATTGCCCGACCGGCATCAGGATCATTGCGGATCCCCTGGATCCCCACGCGTTTTACGCGGCTTCGCTTCAGAATCACATCCTGTATCGCAGCTCCGATTCAGCCGCCACGTTCGTCGCGCAGCCCTTCACGCTGCAGAATGCGCCCGCAACAGCGCCTGGTCCGCGCGGCGACTCGCGTGGCGGTCAGGATCGCCTCTACGCAACTCCCGGCCGCTTCGGCGATCTCTGGTTCGCTGCCTTTGATGGCCTCTATCATCTCTCTTCACCCATCCCACCAGACGCCGGTCGCGAAGTCACTTTCACGCGTTTGCCGGGAGTCACTACGATCCAGGCCTTCGGCTTCGGCAAACCGGCGCCCCGTCACAACTACCCGGCGCTCTACCTCGTCGGAACCATCCACGGACAACCAGGAGTCTTCCGTTCGATCGACGAAGCCCATTCCTGGACGCGCATCAACGACGATCAGCACCAGTGGGGACTCATTCTGCAGATCACGGGCGATCCCCGCATCTACGGCCGTGTCTACGTCGGAACGCACGGCCGCGGCATCTTCTACGGTGATCCAATAACCCGTGCAACCCTTCATTCTCAGAAGACAGGATTATGAGCCAGGAACTTTTCACTCTTACCGGCACGCACATTCGCCTCGAACCGCTCCAACCCCAACACATCGAAGGCCTCATCGCGGCCGCTTCCCCTGACGCCGGCGAGCTTTATCGCTGGACCGTCGTTCCGCTGCAATTCGAGGGGATGACAAAGTACGTCAACACGGCCATCAGCTGGCGTGAATCGGGAATTGCCGTTCCTTTCGCGACCGTGCGCCAGGCGGATGGCTTAGTCATTGGCTCCACGCGCTTCTTCGATGTCGAGCGCTTTCCCTGGCCCGAGGGACACGAGCGCCATGGCCGCGCCCATCCCGACGTCTGCGAAATCGGCTATACCTGGCTTTCTCCCGCATCAATCCGCACCGCGGCGAATACCGAAGCAAAACTGTTGATGCTCACACACGCGTTCGAAGTCTGGCAGGTGCTGCGCGTCTGCCTCCACACCGACGAGCGCAACGAGCGTTCCCGCAAAGCCATCGAGCGCATCGGCGGCAAGTTCGACGGGATTCTTCGCGCGCATCGCATGGCTGCAGATTTTATCCCCCGCAACTCCGCTCGGTTTTCCATTCTTCACGCCGAATGGCCCGAAGCTAAACAGCGGCTGACGTCCCTTCTGCAGAATCGGTGACTTCGTAGTCCCGATCTCCGTCTGTCCTGATCGTCACATTTTGATTGTCACAGCTTGACGGTCATGAGGAAGCCCTGCTAGCTTTCGTACCATGAATGACTCGAATACCGACGTCATCCAGGGCACGCTCGACATGCTGATTCTCAAAACCCTCAGCCTCGAGCCCCTGCACGGGTTCGGCATCGCGCGTCGCGTCGAGCAAATCTCGCGCGGCGTCTTCAAGGTCAACCCCGGATCCCTGCTCACCGCGTTACAGCGCCTCGAACGAGCCGGATGGCTCGATTCGGAATGGCGGCAAACCGAAAACGCTCGCCGAGCAAAGTTCTACCGGCTCACCCGTTCCGGCCGTCAACAGCTCGAGATCGAGACCGACGACTGGAATCGTCGCTCCTCCGCCATCGCACGTCTGCTCCGCCAGGAAGGATGATCGATGTCTCTTTGGCGCCAGCTCAACTACGGTTTGCGCAAATTGGCCCGCCCGAAAGCAGCCGACGAAGACGCGGCGGATGAGGTCCATCAGTACTTCGAGGACGCGGTCGCTGCGTGGAAAGAACGTGGGCTCTCCGACGACGATGCCCGCCGTGCAGCCCGGCGCGAATTCGGCAACACAACCACTGTTCGCGAGCAGGCGCGTTCCTGGGGATGGGAAAACGCTGTCCGCATCATCGGCTCTGACCTTCGCTACGGCGCGCGCCAACTGCGCCACCGTCCTGGATTCACGACCGTCAGCGTCTTGACCCTGGCGCTCGGCATCGGAGCGAGTACCGCCATCTTCAGCGCGGTGAATCCGATTCTGTTTCAGCCACTGCCCTATCCCCACTCCAACCGGATCCTCACCCTCTGGAACTCTTATCAGGGCGCGCGATCCGAGCTGGCGTACGGAACCTACCGTGAACTCGCGCAGCGGAGCCACTCTTTCGAATCCATGACCATCTTCGAGCCCTGGCTCCCCGCTCTGACGGGTGAAGTCCACGCCGAGCGCCTTGAAGGTCAGTCGGTGGGCGGCGGCTTCTTTACCGTCCTGGGTGTCGCACCCGCTCTCGGCCGCGATTTCCGAAACTCTGAAGACACCTTCAATGGACCCAAAGTTGTCATCGTCAGCGACCGCCTCTGGCGTCGTCTCCTCCACGCTGACCCTTCCGTCCTTGGCCATCCCATCAAGCTCGACGGCGACAACTTCACCGTGATCGGCGTGATGCCGCGAAGCTTTGAGGATGTCCTCGCCCCTTCCGCCGACATCTGGACGCCCGCGCAATACGACGAGCGCAAAGTTGCAACCGACCTGACCAGTTGGGTGTGGGGTAATCACCTTCGGGTTGTTGGACGGCTTCGTCCAGGCGTCACGCTCAACCAGGCCAGAGACGAACTCGCCGCCATCGCCCGCTCTCCATGGCCGCAGTTTCCTCGACCCCGCTGGGCCTCGTTGAGCCGCGGCCTCATCGTTGACTCTCTTCAGGACGACGTCGCTCACACCGTGCGTCCCGCACTGCTCGCCGTTCTCGGCGCGGTGCTCCTGGTCCTTGCCATTGCGTGCGTCAACGTTGTCAACCTCGTGCTCGCTCGCAGCGAGCAGCGCCGCGGCGAATTCGCCGTTCGCGGCGCTCTGGGTGCTTCGCGTCTTCGCATTCTTCGCCAGGTCATTACGGAAAACCTGCTGCTGGCGTCGCTCGGGGGCGCCCTCGGCCTGGGCATTGCCTTCGCCGGCGTACACGCGCTTCTCGTCCTCAGTCCGCCCAGCCTGCCGCGCCTCGATGCGATTGCCATCAACGCTCCCGCCTTCGTGTTCGCTTTCGGCGTCTCGGCCTTCATCGGACTCCTCACAGGACTCATTCCCGCGTGGCACATCTCGCGCGGCGAATTGCAGGACACACTGCAACAAACTTCTCGTCGAACCGCCGGGGGCCACTCTGCCGTTCGTCGCGCCCTCGTCGTCACTGAAGTCGCGCTCGCTCTGGTGCTGCTCATCGCCGCCGGACTCATCCTGCACTCCATGCGACGTCTCCTCGCCGTCCGTCCCGGCTTCGCTCCCGACCACCTCCTCACTCTTCAAGTCCAGACCTCCGGTCACCAGTTCGACAATCTGCCGTCCTCGCCCGGAACCGGCGATGCTACCCGGCGCCGCTTCTATCGCGACGCGCTCGATGCAGTGCTTCAGCTCCCCGGGGTTCGCGATGCAGCCTTCACCAGCGCCCTCCCCCTCAGCGACGACCCTTCATGGCAGATCCTTTACGGCGCCCGTTTTGAAACCGACTCTCCTCAAGGCGGACACAACGTCATCCGCTACGCCGTCAGCCCCGGCTATTGCCGCACCATGCGCATCCCCGTTCTTAGCGGCCGATGCATCGACGAAAGCGACAGCGTTGCCGCCCCCCAGGCCGCGTTGCTCAGCGAGTCCTTCGCCAAGCGGCAGTTTCCCGGTCAGGACCCGATCGGCCAGCGCCTGCACGTTGGTCCCGACAATCGCCCGTGGTATGTCGTCGTCGGTGTCGTCGGCGATGTCCGTCAAACTTCCCTGGCTCTCTCCGCGCCTGACGCCGTTTATCTCTCGACCGAACAAACCTGGTTCGCGGACGACACCCTTTCCTTCGTGATCCGAACGGATGGCGATGCGGCCACACTTGCGCCCTCGGTCACGAACGCCATCTGGTCGGTGAATCACGATCAGCCCATCGTGCGAATCGCCACCATGAACGCCCTCATCGCGGTCACCGAGGCCGAACACAACTTCGTCATGATTCTTTTTGAAGCCTTCGGTCTCGTCGCCCTGGCTTTGGCCGCGGTTGGTATCTACGGCGTTCTCGCCGGCAGCGTCGTCGAGCGAACTCGCGAGATTGGCTTGCGCGCTGCCCTCGGCGCCTCGCGGCGCAATATTCTCGGACTCATCCTGCGCGATGGCATGCGCACCACTGTATTCGGCATGGTCCTCGGAATCGTCGCAGCGCTGTTCGCCAGCCGCGCTTTGGCCACGTTGCTGTTTGGCATCTCGTACCTCGATGCCATGACCTGGCTCGGTGTGATCGCGTTGCTGGCCGTTGTCGCAGTCATCGCCTGCTGGACCCCAGCCTGGCGAGCGACTCGTGTGGATCCCTCCATCACGCTGCGCGCGGAATAGCGGCTTACCTGGTTACACCCTCGCCCGGCGCGCTCGCCACAGCAACCAGCGAGTCCGCGCACCCGTAGTAGAGAAACCAGCGGCCGTGAAAATACACAAGACCCTCGGCGAAGGTCGTTCCCGCCGCGTATTGACCCGTTCTTTCGTAGGGCAACGCCGGCTGTAGAACAGGATCATCCGTTCGCGCCAATAACTTTGCAGGATCGCGCGCGTCGAACAGCGCCTCTCCGGCAGCATAGGTGCCCGCAGCGAGGTGGGGATCACCTCCCGACGCAGCATTCTTTCCGTTGTAGATCACGACGATCCCGCGCGCCGTCAGCACAGGCGGTGGACCCGTCTCCGGAAACGAGCTGTCGAATCGCCCCGCACGGGGCTGCAGCACTTCAATGGGTTCGCCGTCCGTATTTTCCACCGGTGTCCAGTGAACGAGACCCGCGGAAGTAGCAAGATGGATCGCGCCTTCGCCCCAATACATCCAGTACTTGTCCGCGATGCGAGCAGCTACGAGTCTTCCGTCACGCAGCGTCGTAACGATTCCCGCCGACTTATACTTCAGATCCGCATACTTCCCGCCTTCCGCGTCGAGAAACGCTGGTCCGTGCTTGGTCCAGTGCTCCAGATCCGGTGACGTCGCAATCCCGACGGAGTAGGTCACCCGATTCCACTGCGTGTACGTCATCACATACGTCCCATCCTCGGACTCAATGATGCGAGGATCCTCGACACCACCAGGCCACTCGCGCGACTTCTGACTGTCGTCCGCCGGGTAGAAAACCGGAGTTCCACGCCGATTGAAATGAATGCCATCGGAGCTTTCCGCCAGCCCCAGGCGCGACGTGTGCATGCCGATCTCCATCGTGCCCGTATCGTCCTCTGCGCGATAGAGCACTTCGATCTTTCCGTTCCGCACAACTGCCGCGGGATTAAACGTGTGGAGTGCTTCCCAATGCAGCGCAGACTTACGGATCGGATCGACAAACACCAATGAAGTGTCGGGAGCGATCACCGGGTTCTCCACCGCAGGACGTACAAACGGGCCAATCTGCCACGACCCGGACACGTCTGCGCCGGCAAACGCCACGGCAAACAACAACGTCAGCAGCACACGTCCGGCGCCACGTCGACTCATCTCAAGCCTTCCTCATCGACGGCAGCAGCAAAGCCTTCGGCTCCCTGGCCCCTTCTTCGATGACATACTGCCGATCCACCGGCAAATCTTTGAAGAGATCCACCTGCCCCGACGGCCAACGAATCTCCAGCCTGTCGATCGTCTTCGCCTGATCGAGCCCGAAGTGCAATCGCAAATCGCTCTGCGAAAAATAGCTGCCCCCGCTCCTCACTTCATCGATGAGCACCACCGGCTTGTCCCCGTCCAGTCGCGCTGTCACCTGGGCGCGCGCGCCGATTCCGGTGCGATTCGACTTCACACCGATTAACTTCACCTTCACCCAGTGCCGTTGCGTTGTTGAATCGCAGCGCAGAAGTTGCGGCAGGCTGTTCACGCAGTTCACGACCACATCGACATCCCCATCGTTGTCGTAATCGCCAAACGCGCAGCCACGCGCAGGAACCGTAGCCGTGATGCCCGGCCCTCCCTCGGCACTTACATCCTCAAACCGCCCGTTGCGTAAATTCCGATAGAGATATTTGTGCTCGGCATAAGGCGTCTCCGTCTTCACACTGGCGACCTCCGGATAAACATGCCCGTTGGCCACCAACAAATCGAGCCACCCGTCATTGTCCATGTCGATAAAGCCGATGCCCCATCCGAGATACCGCGTGTTCACGCCGAGCCCCGCCTGATACGTCCGGTCTTCGAAATTGCCGCCGCCCAGCCCTGCGTACAGTGAATCCGTATCGCCTGCGAAATTCGTCTTCGCGAGGTCGAGCCATCCATCATGGTTGTAGTCGCCCACCGTTACACCCATGCCCGCCTGCGGCCGTCCATCCGGAGAAAACGCCACCCCATCCTCGATGGCAACATCACGAAACGTTCCGTCCTTCTGGTTCTGATACAGCGTCGCCGACGTCGAGTCATTGGCAACATAAATGTCCGGCCAGCCATCGTTGTCGAAGTCTGCCACCGCCGCGCTCAGCGCGTAATTTCCCAGCGTCATCCACATCCCGGCCTTCTCCGACACATCGCTGAACGTGCCATCGCCGTTGTTGTGGTAGAGAATGTTTTTCCCCGGCGCCAGTCCCGGAGGTCCACACGCAACAAGAATTCCCTTGTACAGACACGGCCCCGACTCCGGCAGCGGTGCCGTCTTCAAATCGAAATCGATATAGTTGCCGACGAACAGATCGAGATGTCCATCACGGTCATAGTCAAGAAACGCGCACCCGGAATTCCATCGCGTCTTCGGCTGCAGCAATCCAGCTTTCGCCGTCACATCGGTAAATGTCCCGTTACCGTTGTTGCGGAACAAAACGTTCTGCCCGTAGTACGTCACAAGCAGATCATCCCAGCCATCATTGTCGTAATCGCCGACACAACAAGCCTGGCCCCATCCGCTGTGGCCGACACCGGCCTTCGCTGTCACATCGGTGAAGGTCCCGTCGCGATTGTTTCTGAACAGATGGCACGCCGGCTCTGCGCCCTTCGCAAAACCCTCCAGCCGCCATCCATTCACCAGAAAGATATCGAGCCAGCCATCCTGATCGTAGTCGTAGAACGCCACCCCGCATCCGGTTGTCTCCAGCAGATACTTGTTCTTTCCCTCGCCGCCGAAAATCGTTTTCGCGTGCAGTCCGCTCTGCGTTGCAACATCGATAAACTGCACTCCCAGGGGGGTCCCGGCAATTGGCGAAGCCGGTCCCGGCGGGGGCGGCATCGGCTTCGCGTCGTACGATTGCTGTGCACCCGGCCGGTTCCCCGGCGCCTGCTGCGCCTCCATTTGCGCATCTCGTCTCCATGGAGGCGTCGCCAGTAACAGCACATCTGCAAACGGCAGCACCAGCGCGCTGCGGCTCAGCGATCTCAGAAATTGCCGTCGATTCATGCTGAAGAGGCCACTACTGCGCTCCTGGAGGATTCTTTGCCATCAATGCATCGGCCTTCTGCCGTTCGGCAGCGGCCTCCGTCGCGCGCCCCTGCTGCAGCAGAGCCACCGCCAGTTGTCGATGCGCCTCGGCGTAGTTCGGATCGCTGCTAATTGCCTCCTGATATCGGGCGATCGCATCGGCAATCGATCCTTTGTTGAGCAGCGCATTGCCCGCGTTGGTAGCAAACATCGCCCGCTGCCGATTCACCGCCACGCGCGTTAAATCGGCCGCCTTCTTCCGCTCTGCGATAGCTTCGTCCTGCTTCCCTTCCTCCTGCAACACGCTGGCCAGTGTGATATGCGGACCCGGTTGCTCCGGCAACAGCTCGATCGCCTTCCGCAACGCCGCCTCCGCTTCATCGCGTTTTCCTTGCTGTCGATAGACACTGCCCAGGATCGACCACCCGTCGCCGTTTAGCGGACGCAGTTCCAGCGCGGCGCGAAGATTCCGCACCGCATCATCGAAGCGGCCCTCCTGCATATAAAGAATGCCCAGCGTATACGGCGCGTCCGGCGACTGTGGATCCAGCCGCAGCGTCGTCTCCAGTTCCGCAATCGCGTTTGGCAAATCATCTTTCAGTTTGTACGCCAGCCCCAGATCGTAGTGAAGGTGAGGATCCTGAGGGGCCAGCTTTAAACCCGCCTGTAATTCACGAATCGCATCATCGATGTTGTTCTCCTGAAGATACGCAGCGCCGAGGTCCTCGTGGATCGTCGCGTTCTGTGGAGTCAGCGTCGCCGCACGTTGATACAGAGAGATGGCCTCCCGGGCGTGCCCCGTCTGCACCATCGCCAGTCCCAGATTGGTCAGCGGCTCTGCCTGCTGCGGACGCGCTGTCACCACTTTCTGAAAGAGCGGGACGGCCTCATCCGCTTTGCCCTCGCGTTGCAGCGCCAGCCCCAGCTGATACTCCGCATCCACCCCGTTTGCATCCAGCGCCATCGCTTGCCGGAAATGCGCGGTGGCCCCATCGTCATCGTTGGCCTCCACCAGCGCATTCCCCCACTCCAGATGCACAGTGGCATTCTTCGGATCGAGTTCGGCCGCGCGACCGAATTCCTCGCTGGCACGGCCCGCCTGCTGCTCGCGGCTGAGAACGATCCCCAGATGCATATGCGCCGACGCCAGCCCGGAGTCCATCGCGATCGCGCGATTGAATGTCGTTTCCGCCTCCCCCCACCGGCCAGCTTGCGCGTACAAAGAACCGAGTTGATCCACCAGTCTCGCATTGCTCGGTTCGGCGGCGACGGCTCGCCCCATCACATCGATGGCGGCACTTGCATTCGGAACCTCCGCCAGATCTCGCGCCCACGCGGCCAGCAACTCAGCATTGAGCGGCGACTCACGATCCATCTTCTCGAACAGCCCAATCGCCTCGACCCTGGCTCCCGTCGCGCCATACGCCTTCGCCAGATTCTCCTCCGCGTTGCGATCGCCGGGCTTCAGCTTCAGCGCTGTCTTCAGTTCAGGGACGGCCTGCGAATAGTCTCCCCGCGCGCACAGCACGACTCCCAGCGCACTATGACCCTCTTCAATTCCCGGCGCCAGCTTCACCGCAAGCGCAAACTGCCTGCGCGATTCATCGAGATCGCCTTTCGCGTACGCGTCGGTTCCCGCACGAAAGGCCTGACTCGCCTGCTGTAAGGCTGCCTGTTGCCCACCACACTGCGTCCATGTCCCGACCAGGCCAATCGCCAGCGTCAAGCGCCCTATCGATTTCAAAAACATCACTTCGTTCCTGTTAAGGATTGGACGACGGTCGAGTCGTCTCCTGCAGTTTCTGCAGAGTCTCAAATTCCCGGCTCGCATCGCCCTGGCGTCCCATTACTGTAAACGCGCGACCCAGCAGCATGTGGACCATCGAGTTCGATGGGTCCATCTTCTCTCCACGCTCCAGATACATCGCTGCAGTCACCGGATCGTGCTCTTCCAACAACGCCTTGCCGAGCAGGATATAGGGGCCGCTGGCGTTTGGCTCCAGCAGCACCGCGCGATCCAGAACCTGCTGCGCCTGCGCGTATTGGCCACCTCGGATGTACGCATCGCCCATCCGGTTATAGGTCTCTCCATCCAGCGGATTCACCGCCACTTCCTTCTGCAGCTCGTCCAGCGCGCCTGCCACATCCGCATTCGCCAGCGCAATCTCCCCCAGCAGGCGATGAGCCAGCGGTATGCGAGGATCCAGTTGCACCGCCTTCTGCGCTGCCGCGATCGCCGGAGATCTCATTTCCTGGCGAAACAGAATCCGCGCCGTCACCAACCACGCGGCCGCCGACTCCGCTGCGAATCCGTACTGGGCCGCGAAGGCCCGCCGCGCATCGTCGTAGCGCTTGGCATCGATGTAACACAGACCCAGCACATAGTTTGGATCCGCGTTTGCAATCGATCCCGTTGCGTGCGCTCTCTCCAGCAGTGGGATCGCTTCCTCTGGCTTCCCCCGCCGGTACAAAACGACGCCGCGCATCTGCATCGACTCCAGGTCCGAAGCGTCCTGCCAGAGCGCTCGTGCAAACGAGGCATCCGCATCGGCCAGCTGATTGTTCTCGTATTCAACGATGCCGCGCAACCGCTCCACACCCGGCGGCTCCGGCTGCACGTGAGCCAGCGTTTCCAGTTCGCGACTGGCGTCGTCCAGCTTGCCCTGCGCCATCAGCGAGCGAACTTCGGCAACCGAAGGTGCCCTCGGTGCCGGGTCCTGATCCGGCGTGTGCGCCGCCAGCGCAGGCAGGACCAGCGCACAAAGCAGGGGAGCCCGAAACATGATGCGGGAAGTGTACTCCTCGAAACCATGCGGAGGGGAGCATCACCTCCCCTCCGCGCCTGGGGACACCTTCAGATCAGAACTGCACCCGCACAGAGAACTGCAGTTGCCGTGGGTTGGTGTAAACGTTAAGAGCCGGCTCGCTGGTGATGTTCGCGTCGGAGCCAGTCTGTGTCGTGCCCGGGTTGCCAGGATTGATGTGGTTGAAGCCGTTGTAGGCGTCGATCCGGAACTGCGCTACTACGCTTTCATAGACCGCGAAGTTCTTTTGGAGAGAAAGATCTCCACTGAAGAAATGGGGTCCGTAAACGCTGTTCCGGCCCATCGATCCCGATTGTGTCCAGACCGGCCTGGGGATATTTAGTGAGTCGGCACATCCGATGCCTTAAAGAAATTCCGGCTGTGAGTCACAGGATCGAATGAGGTCAGATTCGTGTGCACCGAGTTGCCTTTGCCGATCGGATAGCATGGCGCGCTGCCCGGCACAGATGCACCGCAGCCACCCCCCACCCCCAGCGTGAACGGCAGCCCGCTGGACCAGTTCAGCACCGGACTGAATTCCCAACCGCCAACGATCTCGTCGAGGACTCGCGGAGCGTCGCTGAGCAACATCTGTTTGCGGCCGAACGGAAGCTGGTACAGACCGTAAACCACGAACTGCTGCTCGCGAATACTGCTGTCACGCCCCTTTTCCGGACGCTTGTCCCACGTTGCATAACCGTTGGCATAGTCAA
Organism: uncultured Acidobacteriaceae bacterium; assembly: GCA_963705765.1. Classification (GTDB taxonomy): domain Bacteria; phylum Acidobacteriota; class Terriglobia; order Terriglobales; family Acidobacteriaceae; genus Palsa-343. Next base: position 26,454 of record CAVPKU010000035.1, read on the forward strand.
ACCCTCGCTGCCAGGCATATTGCGCGTTGAACGAAAGTCCACGATTGAACTGCTTGGCCAGCGATACCTGAAGGGCGTTGAAGTTGGTATCCTGGTCGTCCCCGTAGTAATTGATGCCATTCGTCCATCCGCACATTCCCCGCGAGATACCCGGCTCGACCGGCACAGTTGGATCGATGGCATGTCCAGCTGCATCCGGTGTCAGATAGTTCGGGTCCGTGCAAGACGCCAGGCCCCCGCCGTAAAAGCGCGAAAGATAATTGGAGACCTGCGTTCCCCCAGTGGCCGAGATTCCAGGAATCCCGGCAGGGCCGCCCGGGCTAACCACTCCCGTTGCAACGCTGGGATCGTAATGAAGCGGCTGCCCCGTGACACTGTACTGCGCGGGCAGACCAATGGCCGCCTCATTCGGATTGGTGTTGTTGCCATCGCCGTCACTCAGGGTGTGCGTGCCTTTGTTGGCGACGTAGGCCACCGTAAGCGAGAGGGTCGGCGTGATCGATTGCTGGACGCTCAGGTTCCACGCGTCCAGCGTAGGCAGCCGCAGGCTGTCGGGCCGCGCTTTCGGGGTGATCGCATAACCCTGAACCGGCAACAACCCGCTGGAAGGTACCGTCGGGAATACATTCTTGGGTGGGCCCGCCGCCAGCGCAAATGCCGGTGTAGTGGTATTGGGCGCATTCACAACCTGGTTCGCCAACACCGGCAGGTTCTGCGTTACCACGTGCCCAAAGACGGAACCGAAGACGCCCAGATCGAAGCTGCGACCGTACCCGGAACGAATGACCGTCTTGGCAGTCGGCTGGTAAGCTACGCCGATCCGTGGGTTCCATGTGTTGGTCGTCTGGCTCCACCCCATGTTGCTGGGAAAATTGCCGTACCCAGCCACGTGGAAGTAGCCATCCGACTGGTAACCAGCCGAGCCTCCGTTCAGCGGCATCAGAGAACCGTTCCCTTTGCCGTTCACTGATTCCGGGAAATAGAACTCATAGCGCGTGCCGATGTTGACGGTGAGATTATGTCGCGCATGCCACGTGTCCTGGATGTAGAAGAAATCCCGCTTCTGGAATTCCTTTGCATTCGTCGAGACGCTCACGTAACGCTGCAGCTGGGTAACATCTCCCAACGCAAAGCTGGCAAAGCCAAGACCGCCGGCACTCCCGTTGGATGTCGGCCCAGGACCAAAACTCAGAATCCCGGTGCGGTCGTTGTCCGAAGGAACGCGCAGGTTGCGCGCATACCGCAAATCGACTCCGAATTTCACGGAGTGATTCCCGTAGATCCGGGTCCAGTTGTTCACGATCTGGAACTGATCTTCCTTCTGCGTGAGTGGGCAGTTGCAGCGATTGATGTTGAGGCCGCTGCCGTACTGCGACCCCTCGCTCTGCGGATTGTTAGGTCCGCCGTTCCCGTGAACATCCACGTCGGCAATATTGAACGCAGGCGAGCCGCTGGTAAAGCTGTCTCCCATGTTCATGCCGGGAATGCCCAGCTGAGTCGCAAAACTCGTTCCCTGATCGTATTTCGACGTGATCGCGCCGTAGCGGTAATATCCCAGGCGGAAATCGGTGATCAGTGTCGGAGACAGCGCGATATCCATGCCCGCCGCCAAACTGTCATCGGCTCCATTCGACTTGCCGCCATAGCCCTGCAAACCGAACCCCGGCCCGCCCGCCGTCCCAAACACGGTCGTACCGCTCAGCAGGCTCGTGAAGCGGCTGAAACGGGTAAACGCGTGCATGTTCTGTGTCACCTGGTCATCGACACGCACGTCCCATTGGTTGCTGTTGAACAGGCCGGTGCCGCTGGCCGCGTAGTTGTACTTGGTGGCCGAAGTGACACCCTTCGTGTACGGCTGAAGCAGTTTGAACAGGTTCAGTGCCGGTTGAGAAAGCTGCCCAGCTGGAAGCACGTTGCCTGGATATGGTGTACCGTTCGCCTGATAAAGAGTCGTGCCGTATTCGCTGAAGTCGCAGCCAGCGATGCCGTTGGATGCAGTCGATTGCCCCAGACAGGTTGAGATCACATGCGCCGTAGGGACAGTGAGGTTGCTGTCGGCGATGCCCACCTTCTGCCGAACCCCCTGATAGTCGCCGAAAAAGAACAGCCGGTCTTTCAGAACCGGACCGCCCACCGAACCGCCAAACTGGTTCTTCAGCCCGGCAGGAACGCTCTTCGTCGTGGTCGCCGACTGATATTGCGAATAAGGATCCGTCGCCAGATTCGCGTTGCTCTCCCGATAGTCAAACGCACTGCCATGGAAGCTGTTCGACCCTGACTTGGTCTGCGCCATGACGAACGATGAAACAGCCTTGCCGAACTCCGCGTCGAAATTCTGCGTGCTGATCTTGGTCTCCGAAAGCGCATCGAGCGGAGGGTTGATCACGATGATCCCGAGAATCGGGTCCTGATTGTCCGTGCCATCCAGTTGGAACGCAACACCGCCAAAGGCCTGGCCATCCACCTGAATCTGTTTGCTGCCCTGAGGATTCTCATCCGCCGCGTGGCCCCAGCCCAGCGCCTGCGCGCCCGGCAGCAGCAATTGCATATTCGTGAAATTGCGATCCGGAATAGGCAGATCTTCCACTTCTTTCGTGGTGAACTCTGTCGACACGTCAGCGCGGTCTGTCTTCAGTTCCGGAATACTGTCTGCGCTTACGCTCACCGTCTGCGTCGCCGCTCCCACCTGCAGTGCCGCATCGATCTTCGGGGAGGTATCCGCCTGCACCGGAACGCTGGTTGCCTCAAAGGTCTGGAATCCCTGCGCCTCCACCTTCACGTTGTACGTATCGGGAATCAGATGCTCGACGACGTATTCCCCCGATGCATTCGATTTGGCGGTGACGGACGTTCCTTTCGCAACATCAGTAACCGTGATGGTGGCATTTGGAACAACGGCCCCGGTGTTGTCGGTCACCGTTCCATTGATCGAGCCATAGACTGCCTGTCCTTGTGATGGAGCGGAGAAACAAAGCGCCATGAAAACGGCGCAGGCTGCCAAGAGCCCGGACTTCCTCATAAATGCCTCCCAAAAGACTTTCCCAGGAGCGTGCGCTCCTGTCCCGATCGATCTTCAAAAGGGTTCCTTCTTCACAGCGATGGCCAGCCGTTTGTGCCCAAAAGCCAAACGCGGCCTCCTCAATTTCCTGAGCGGCCGCTTCTGAATTGCTGACTTACCTGCTGCGGTTTTCAACGTGCGTTGGCGTTCTGATCGCGGCTCGCGGTTAGACAGCTTCTGCTCGCGAACTGGGGAAAAAGCCGCACGACTCATCGAGACTTCTCAACTGCGGTGCTGACTTTAGGCAATCGTTGCGATCGTTGTCAAGTCGTCGCGGGCCCGATGGATGGGCTGTGAACCGGTTCCCCCGGGGATACGCCAAAGCCGTGGCGTGTCGAACTCTGCGCTGCTTCCACACGCATCTTGCCCATTGCAAATGTGTTTATAGCCGCGCAATCCAACCGGCGCCCACCCTCAATCGGAGCCGCATTGGCGCATCGCTGACCCTTCCTCATCACCCCACGCAACGTGGTAGCATTCACCACTGGATCGCGCCCGTCATCCGCCAAAAACGGATGACCGGCATTCTGGCGCGATCGGGAGTTGCCTCGTATGAACCCATCGGCCCGCGGCCTTCTTTCCTTCCTGCTTGTCCTCATTTCCAGCGCATCTCTCGTCGGTCAGAGCGCGAGTTCCTTCCAAACCAATCCCAATTGGTGGAAGAACGCCGTCATCTACGAAATTTATCCGCGCAGTTTTCAGGACTCCAACGCCGACGGCATCGGCGATCTCAACGGCATCACATCGCGCCTCGACTATCTTCAGGCTCTCGGCATAGACGCCATCTGGCTGACGCCCATCTACCCCTCGCCGCAGATTGACTTCGGCTACGACATCTCCGATTACCGTGCGATCGATTCCCAGTACGGCACGCTTGCCGATTTCGACCGCCTCGTCACCGAAGCTCGGAAACACAATATCGGCATCATCATGGATCTCGTCCTCAACCACACCTCCGACAAACATCCGTGGTTCAGGGAGTCCGCCACCTCGCGCACCAATCCCAAAGCCGATTGGTACATCTGGCGCGATGCAAAGATGGTCAACGGCCACCGCGAGCCGCCGAATAACTGGATCTCCGTCTTCGGCCATTCCGCGTGGGAGTGGGATCCCGCCCGCAAGCAGTACTACTACCACCGCTTCTACATTCAGCAGCCCGACCTCAACTGGAACAACCCCGAAGTCCGCAAGGCCATGTACGACGTTGAACGATTCTGGATCGGTCGCGGCGCCGCTGGCTTCCGTCTCGACGCCATCACCTCACTCTTCGAGGATCCAACCTTCAGCGACGAAGATTATCTCCTCGGCTCCGACGGCAAGCCGCTCATCAACGCTTACGGCGACAAGGAAGTGCAGACGGACAAAACCGACAACCTGCCCGAGGTCAACAACATTCTTCGCGATCTGCGCAAGGTCGCCGACGAAACCCAGGGCCGCAAAGTCATCCTCATCGGCGAAACTTACCTCCGCTCCGTCGATGACCTGCGCAAAATGTACGGCGAGAACAACGACGAACTCGATCTGCCCATGGACATGCAGGTCGGCTTTCCTCCCAACGGCGCCAACCTCCTCGATGTCGACCGCTTCCGTCAGCGCATCAACGAAGCCGAGACCGGCATCAGCGGAGAAATGCCGCTGTTCGTCTTCGACAACCATGACAATCCCCGCTGGGATCGCTGGATCACCAACGACCACAAGGACGACGTGGGCCGGGTGCTCTCCACCATCCTCTTCGCCTCGCGTGACACAGCCATGATGTACTACGGCGACGAAATTGGAATGGTCACCACCCCTCCCACCCGCAAGGAGGACGTCAAGGATCCCATCGGCATCACAGGCTGGCCAAAGGAGAAGGGCCGCGACGGCGAGCGCACCCCGATGCAGTGGAGCGACGGGGCCAATGCAGGCTTTTCTCCTTCCGGCGTCAAGACCTGGCTTCCCATTCCTCCGAGCTACGAACAAATCAATGTCGCTGCGGAAGAACACCAGCCCGATTCAATGCTTCACTGGTACCAACAGCTCATCGCTCTTAAAAAGCAGGATGCCGCCTTGCGCGATGGCGCGCAAACCATGCTCAACATCGACGACGCTCATGTTCTCTCCTGGCTGCGCAAGGCCGACAATGGCGAAGCCGTCATCGTCGCTTGTAACTTCACTACTCAGCCGCAGACGGTCAGCATCGATCTCGCCTCGCAGGGAATCAAAAGCTCCAGCGTCACGACTCTGCTGAAAACCCCCGGCGCCGCCGACCCCGCTTCGCTCGAATCCATCCAACTCGGTCCTTACGGTGTCTACATCGCACGCGTTCAGTAAGGACCCAAAACAAATCAACCATAAAGGCCGCAGAGGCTGCTGGAGAATGCTGCTACACAGAAAGCTGCTCCAGAAAACGCTGCTTTTGTAACAGGGCACGACCTCTGTCGTGCCGCACCGCGCTCAAAATGAATCCGGGCTTTAGCCCCTAAGGCTTTCGCTTACGCGCCGGACCTTTCTCCGCAGCTTCGAAAGCCCCATCAGTGAATCACCACCGCAGCGTCACCGTCTTCTCCACATAGCCATCATCCTCCGGAAACCGAACCGTCAACGCCCGCATTCCGTTCTCCGCCGCTGCGAGTTCCCCGTCGCTTGTGCCGAGTTTGATCCCCGGCCCGTTCTCGCGCACGCTCAGCTTCTCGGTGCTCCCTCCCGGCGCAGAGAGCCGCAGCACCAGCGAGCGATCCGCGTAGCTCTCCTGCAGGACCTTCATCTGATGCGTCTCCGATCCGGGCTCGGGAAGCTGCTCCGAGATACCCGCCTCGACAGCAGGAATCGGAACACGCAACGCGCCGTTCTTCATCGCTGCCCCCGTTGTCCGCGAAGCAAGTTGCAGTCCGGGATCGCTGGCCCGGATCACAATCTCTCGCCCCACGCGATCGAACGTCAGATCCACGGTCTTATTCCCGAACGGCAATCTGCGAATCGTGGCCTTGTCCCACTGCGCAGGCAAATGGGGCGTTACGGTCAGCGTATTCGCTGCCGCGTTCCACTCCAGCCCAAACATGCCGCGCAACACAGGCGCGATCACCATCGCCGATGACCACAGCTGATGCGCCGTGCTGCGTCCCAGGACCTGATAGAAGCGCGCTGACAGCAGTTCCGTCACATCTCCTGGGTCCTCCGCCCATGTCAGGTGGGCGTTCTGCATCAGGTGAACGTAGCCGTCCAGGTCCTGCCCGGCTCGATACTCCGCCACCGTCACCCACCCGGTATAAAGCGGCCACACCGTTCCCTGGTGGTAGCTGATCGGATCGTAAAAGCTGGTTCGGTCGCTGATAATCCGCGTGCCCCAATCCGTCGAAATGTCGCTGCTCGCCCAATCAGCCATCATTGGCTCTGGATGCTTCAGGCGATAAGTCCCGTCCCACCACGCCACCGAGGGAAAAATGCTCTCCGTTTTGTCCACGCCTTCAGCGCCATTCCAGCTGAACGCGTATCCTCCTCCATCCGGCAGGGAATACTCCGTCTCAATCGTCTTCGCGATCCGCACCGCGCGTTGCTGCGCCTTCTCTGCCAGGTCGCCATGCCCCGTAGCCCGCGCCAGATCCGCAAACGCCAGACTCGCCTGCTCGTCCAGCGCAGCCAGATAGACTTCCTGATGCGGCATCTTCGGCACCCAGGATTCCACCCACCCGGTTCCCTGCGAATTGTCATAGACCCCATCGCCGTCGGAGTCATGCGTGGTCTCAAAATTCCAGGCCTGCTCCAATCCCGGCCACACCGACGTCACAAATTCGCGATCGCCGCTGATCTTCAAATAGTCATCCACCGCCATCGGCAGGAGAGGCGTTGCATCCGCAGCGGCATATTCATAAGGAAGCGACGACCACGGCACCGTATCCGCGGTCTGCGAGCGCTCGTGCATGATCTTGCCATCGGCACGCTGATGCTGCAGCAGAAACGCAATTTCCTGTTTCGTCGTCTCGAAATCCCCGTAGCTGTTCACCGCGTACAGCGACCACAGCGAGTCACGGCCGAAGAACCAACCGAATCCCGGGCGCGTTGCGCCGCCCGATTCCAGGAAACCCGCGGTTAGCGCCTCATCCGTGGCGCCCGGTACTGTCTGCACCCGCAGCTGATCGATAGCCGTCTCTGCCCACGAAAACGCAGCATCCAGTTGCGCATCCGGTGTCTCGATCGCCGTCCTTTGCGCAAACAGGTCCGAGAAATACTTCCCATTCCCTTCGCGCATCCCTTCAGACTCGACTCTCCAAACCGCTCAGATTTCCCCGCAATGCCTCCCTGGTAGAAGCAGCCGCAGAATTCGCGAAAGCAATCAGTAGCGGATAAACCTTCCCTCCGTCCCGCTTGGGATCGTAGTGCACCACAAACTGCAGCGGCCACGAACTGGCGCGCTCCTGGTAAGGGGGCAGGATCCCCGCCTCCCCTTCAGGAATCTCCAGAGCCGCCGCCTGATCGGGAAGCGCTGGATGAAGTATGTAGAATCCCTTCCCTCCACTCTCACTCACCCATTCCGGAGACGTCGGTGGCGAGTCCGCCGGCCACATGCGCTGCATCATCGGTTCGAAACTGAATGTGACCGTCATCGGCCGGATCGCCTGCATCTGGTACAGCACCAGCGCTCCGGTACCTGCATGCAGATCCTTCGGCGCCAGCATCGTCTGGCGAATCGTGAAGTTCGCGTGCGCGTAGGTGATCGTCGTCGCATCCGGTTTCACTTCAATCTCGGCCGCCTGCTGATTCACATCGATCGGCATCGGATAGTCCTGCATGCTCACCGACATGCGCATCCCGCTCAGGATCTTCCATGGAAAAAGCCATAACTCATAAACACCATTCTGCCGACCGAGAATCGCCCCCTTCGGACCCACCACAGAGAACGGCATCTCGGGTTCCGCGGCACGGCGGATGCTCGGCGTCGCGGTCATTGCTGGCGTTCCGGAAGACACCTGCGCTCCCGCGGTCCAGCACAGCAGCGCAATCACCGCAGCGCTCATCACGCCTGTTCTGATCGCCACCGCTAACCTCTGCCCCGCTATGCGCAACAAAATACTCATGTCCTGTGTCTCCCTCATCTCTATTTTCTACCGGCTCGGCGTTCGCTCGCATCATGCACAGAACGTTCCCGTATATCATGCTCAGTCGGACGGTGAAGTCATGATGAGAATTTGCAGCTGTTCCTCGCGCGCGTTGCCGAGACCGTTCGCGGCCGCTCTCGCTCTGGCTTCGATCTTCCTTTTCATCCAGACCAGCGCGCTTGGACAACAGGCTGCGCCTGCCATGCAGTCCACTCCAGCGTCCAGCCTCCCTATTGATACCTACATCGCCGAGGCATGGGGAACCTTGCAGCGCTCCATGCTCGACTGCTCCACCCTCGCCGATACCAAAGTGACCACAAAGCCTGTCCTCTATTTACCCCAGGACTTTGCTGAGCCACCGGAAGTGGCCTCCCTCCAAAAGAAATGCAGCATCAACGTCGAACGCTTGCCGCAGAAGATCGATCACCTCGGCCAAAAACTTGCCCTGCCATCGCAGGGGCTGCTCTATCTCCCTCATCCCTACGTCGTCCCCGGCGGCCGCTTCAACGAAATGTACGGATGGGACAGCTACTTCATCATCCTCGGACTGCTGGAGAGCCATCACTCCGACCTGGCCCGCGACATGGTGGAGAATTTCTTCTTCGAAATCGAGCACTACGGCGGTCTCCTCAACGCAAATCGCGCCTACTACCTCACGCGCTCGCAACCGCCATTCCTCTCTTCAGAGATCCGCGATGTGTGGCAGGCTGCAATCAGCGACGGCAAGAAACAGGAAGCCCAGGCGTGGCTCGAGCGCGGCTATGCCTTCGCCGTGCGCGATCACGCTCTGTGGACGACTGAAGCCCATCGCGCCGGCAATACCGGCCTCGCCCGTTATTTCGACTACGGCGAAGGTCCTGTGGCCGAAATGGCCGACGACGATGCCTACTACCCCAATGTCATCTCCTGGCTGCTCGCTCATCCCACCGTTCACACGGACTACCTGGTCGACGGCCCCGCGAACCCCGGTCCCGCTGACCGCGACGAGCTAACCGCAATCAGCTGCGATCCATCCGCATCGGCTGTCTGCGCCCGGGCGCACGTCGGCGTGCACTGGCTCAGCAAAGACTTCTACAAAGGCGACCGCGCCATGCGCGAATCCGGCTTCGATCCGAGCTTCCGCTTCGGCGTCTTCGATGGCTCGACGCATCACTACGCACCGGTTTGCCTCAATTCCCTGCTCTACAAATACGAGCGCGATCTCGCCTGGATGGCCGATCAACTCGGCAAACCCGACGACGCAAAGAAGTGGAATGCGGCAGCCGATGCCCGCCGGACCGCGATCGACCGCTATCTGTGGAATCCGGCCAAAGGCCGCTACTTCGACTACGACTTCGTCACCGCAAAGCAATCGACCTACGACTATGTGACGACCTTTTACCCGCTCTGGGCGGGCGCAGCCTCCTCCGAACAGGCTCACCAGGTCGAATCCCACCTGGACCTGTTCGAGAAACCCGGCGGGCTCGCGATGAGCACCACCGACTCCGGCGTCCAATGGGATCTCCCCTTCGGTTGGGCTCCGGCAACCTGGATCGCCATCGACGGACTGCGCCTGGCTGGCGACGTCCGCGATGCGGGCCGCGTGTCGCAGGAATTCATGACCACCATCCGCAACAACTACGCCTGCGATCGCACCATCCGCGAAAAGTACAACGTCGTCACGGGATCATCCGATGTTCAGGTTGCAACCGGCTATCGTCAGAACGTCGTCGGCTTCGGCTGGACCAACGCTGCTTATCTCAAAATGGAGGCCCTGCTCCGTAGCGCCCGAATGCCGCAACCCGCCGCCCGGCAAATGCCACCCTGCCGCCAGAATTAGTTTTCCGCACCAGCACTTCGCGGCTATCGTTCATGACTCCGTCGGTCACCGGCGCTTGGATCCCTGCACGAAAAGGGTCGCCTTCCTGCAACAGGAGCCGGCTCTCGGCCGTAATCCACGCCGACCCCGTGATCTTCGGAATCACGCTGTTCGCGGTCGCTCCGCCGCGATCTTCATCGGGCATCCGGTAACTCCCCTCAAACACCGTCCCGAGGATTCCCTCCTGCCTCCACACCGCACCCGGCGCAAGTTCGCCATCCGCTGCCAGACATGCCAGCTTCGCGCTCGTCCCCGTCCCGCACGGCGAGCGGTCGTAAGCATTTCCGGGGCACAGCACAAAATTGCGACTGTCCACGCCCTTGGCCGGCGATGCGGAAACCAACTCAATGTGATCAATCTCCTTCCCGTCCGCACCCGTGATGCCGTCCACTCGTAGCGCCGCCTTCACTGCCGTCGCAAAATGCGTCAAGCCGTCTCGATTCCCGAGGACGAGCGCCACCGGAGTATTCTCCGTCAGAAAAAACCAGTTCCCGCCCCATGACACGTCGCCTATAACCCGACCAAACCCGGGAACCTCGACGCTCACACCTTTCCGGTGGCGATAGCTCGGCACATTCTCTACCGTCACGCGCCCATCCGCTCGCAGCTCGGCGCTCACCACCCCCACTGGCGTGTCGATCTTGTGTGACCCCGCTCCAATCTGGCCCAGATGCTCCAGGGTCTTCACCAGGCCGATGATCCCGTGCCCGCACATTCCCAAATAGCCAACATTATTAAAGAAGATGACTCCCGCGGCACAGCTCTCGTCCTCAGGCGGAGTCATCAGCGCCCCCACCACCACATCGGACCCACGTGGTTCATTCACCACGGCCGAGCGAAAATCATCATGCTCCGTGGCGAAACGACTCAGCCGCTCCGCCAGCGAACCGCTTCCCAAGTCCGGCCCTCCGCCCACCACTAAGCGTGTCGGCTCCCCTGCTGTATGCGAATCGATGACGTGAATTTCAGAATTCTGCAACAAAGCTCCTCACTCCCCCGTCCATCTTACGATTCGCTCATTGCTCTGCTTTTTCGCCCTCCCTAACCCGCTATACTCGATGGAAGTTTTCTCCCCCGGCAGTGGTTTCGAGGCTCAGGAATGAAACTTCGCTGTGCTGCCGTCCTTCCCTGGCTCTTTTGTGTTCTATGCGCAACGCCCGCGTTGGCGCAGACCAAACGCGCGCTGCTCATCGGCATCAATACCTATGAGCCCGCCGGTACCAGCGCAACACATCCTCCCGGCTGCACCTACGGCCGCTGCGAACTCGGCAATTTTGAAAACCTCGACGGCTCGGTCAACGACGCACAGTCCATGGCCGACGTGCTCACCAGCCCGAAGTTCGGCTTCCCCGCCAACCAGGTCGCTCTGCTCACGAACCCGAACCCGCCCCGTCCCGCGTCCGGTCTCATCCTGCTGCCTCCCGATCAAACCACCCGCGACGGCATTCTCGCCGCAATGCAGAAATACCTGGTTGACGTCCCGCAACCCGGCGACACTGTCGTCTTCTATGCCGCCAGCCACGGATCGCTTCGCGTCAACAGCAAGGGAAACAAACTCACCGTTCTGGTCAATGGCCAGTATGTCCACGCCGACAGCACCCTCGTCCCCTCCGACGCCTACAAAGGTGGCTACGACGTCCGCGATCGCGAGATGACGCGCATCTTCAACGCCGCCCTCGACAAAGGCATTCACCTCACCATCATTCTCGACAACTGTCACAGCGGCGGTGTCACCCGCGGCGTCCCCGCGAAATACCGCGAACGCGATCTGCCTTTCGATCCCCGCGACGTCGCCGAAGCGTCTGAAGTCCTTCCCTCCGGCCAACCGCGTCCCGGCCCCACACAGCGCACCGAGAATCCCGCACTCGTCTTCGCTGCGGTGCAGCAGGATCAAAGCTCCAAGGAAATGCCCGATACCGTCCCGGCCACCGAATCGCACGGAGCCTTCACCGCCGCGCTCGTCGAAGCGCTTCAGGTTCTCCCCGCCGACGCTCCCGCTGCCGTCGTCTACCAGCGCGTTCGCGCCGTCCTCGGCAACGAAGACATCCCCGACGAAGATCCTGATCTCGACGCCACCGCCGAACGCCGTCAGCTTCCTCTCTTCGGCGGCGCCGCTTCGAGTTCCACTGCTATTCGTAGTGCCGTCCTCGGAAACTCGGGCATGGGCAGCATCTACCTCGACGTTGGCCGAGCGGCCGGCATCGGCGTCGGCACCGAATTCACATCCATCGGCTCTGGCCAAAAGGTTCAGCTGCGCATCAGTGCACTCGATGGCTTTGCGCGCTCCATCGCTACCGTTGTCGAACCCGCCGGCGCCTCCGTCAAACCTGGCGACATCTTCGAGCTGACAAAATGGGCTCCCGCGCAATCGCCTCCTCTGCGTGTCTGGCACTGGCCCGCCACACTCTCGCAGGCGGATCTTCTCACTGCCGCCACCCAGATCCAGGCCACCGGCCTTGCAGTCGTCTCCGACCCCGCCGAAGAGCCATGGACCCACATGCTCAGTTGGAACGGCACGAACTGGACCCTGCAACAGGCCGGCTCATCCTCGCCCGTCGCTCTGGGCCCGCAACTCAGCACCGAAACCCTGAAGAAAAAAGTCCCGCCCGGCGCAAAGCTCTGGGTGAACCTGCCGCCTTCGCGCGAGCTCGCGGCGCAGCTTCTTCCTCCCGATATCAACAGCGCCGTGCAAGGCACAGCCGATCTCGCCAGCGCGCACTACGCCCTCGCCGGTGTTCTGACACCCAATGGACCGGCCTGGGCCTGGTTCCATAAGAACGAACTCGCGGCAGGACCGCCTTCTCCGACCGCCGCTCCTCACAGCCCCGGCTGCTCACCCACCTCGCAATATCCGGTTCGCAGCGACTGGGTCGCGATCGCCGATGCAGGTGCAATTCCGCAGAGCGCAGCGACCCTCAACCGCTACGCCTCGCTGCTGGGAAAAGTCCACGGCTGGCTTGAACTGGCCAACAGCCCTGCCGATGCTTCTCACGCCATCTATTATTCGTTGGCCCTCACGCCCAGCTCCGGTGGTCCCGCAATCTCCACCAACACCCTCCTCCATCAGAGCGACTCCCTGAAGATGGGTCTGCAGGCCAACGGCCAGGTCACTGACAAACGCTGGGTCTATGTCCTCGACATCGACTGTCACGGTCAGGGAACCGTCCTCTACCCACCCGACAACACCAACAACCAGTTCCCCAATGAGTCCGACGTCGCCTCTCGGTTTGTTTTGCCCGGCGCACCCACTCTCGTCATCGGTCCTCCCTTCGGCGTTGACACCTTCATCCTTCTCAGCACCGCGCAGCCTTTGTCCGATCCGTACATCCTCAACTTTGAAGGAGTCGCAAAGACCCGCGGCGGTGGCCCGCAGTCCCCGCTCGACCAGCTTCTGAGTAACACCAGCAGCGGAACCCGCGGCAGTCCCGGGCAGGTGCCCACCAACTGGAGCATCGGCCTCACCACCATTCGCAGCATCCCGCAGTCCCCCGCGCAGTAAGACTGAATTCCCGCAGCGGCAAGCAGCCGCCACGGAGCAGGCATGAACGTGGCCAATTCGGCGAACGCAATCTTCCTCGCGTTCTGTCTTGCCGCCAGCTTTCTCGCATCCGCAGCAGGCGCGCAGCAACCTGGCAGCCTGCATCGCCTCATCGCTGAGCATGAGCAGACGCTTTCCGATGCTCGCGCCTCGCACAATACCCGAACCGAGGCCACCGAGCTCAATACTCTCGCCAACCTCTACCGTGAAGCCGGCGATCCGCAGAAGGGCCTCGATTCCTGTGCTCAGGCTCTCTCCATCGAAACCAGCAAAGGTCAGCAGGCCCAAACCAAAAACATCGAAGGCCGCATTCTCACCGACCTCGGCCAGGAACAAAAAGCTCTCGACCTCTTCAATGAAATCCTCCCCGTCTGGCGCCAGCTCAACATCCTTCAGGGCGAGGCCTCCACCCTCACCAACATGGGCCGCGTCTACAACGATCTCGGCCAGCACGAGAAAGCCATCGAAGTCCTCACCCAGGCCTTGCCGATGTGGCGCCAGGTCAGCAATCGTGGAGGCGAGGCCAACGCCCTCGACAACCTTGGCCGCTGCTACTCCGACATGGGCCGCAGCCAGGACGCTATCGACAGCCTCAGCCAGGCGCTCCCACTCTGGCGCGCTGTGGGTGAAACCGGAGGTGAAGCGCAAACCCTCAACAACCTCGGCCGCACCTGGACCAACCTCGGCCAAAAGCAGAAAGCTCTCGAATCGTACCAGGCGGCGTTGCCCCTCTGGCAACAGCTCGGCCATCCAGAGGGTGAAGCCGCCTCTCTCAATGGCATCGGCCGCATCTACGACGATCTCGGCCAGAAACAACAGAGCCTCAGCTATTACAACCAGGCGCTGCCCCTCTGGCGACAGGTCGGCAATCGCAGCGGCGTCGCCCTCGCGCTCTACGACATCGGCCGCGTCCACTACCAACTCGGCGAACCGCAGCCTGCGCTCGACTTCTACAACCAGGCCCTCGACATCTGGCGCCAAACTCCAGGATCACCGCGGTATGGCCGCCGTGCTCAACCACTTGGGCCGCGCCTACGCCGATCTGGGCCAGCGCGACAAAGCTCTCGACTTCGACCATCAGGCACTCGCCCTGTGGCGCGAAGTCCAGGATCGTCGCGGCGAAGCCTTCGCGCTCTCCACCATCGGCCGGGTTCTCTCCGATCAGGGCAAGCTGGATCAGGCCCTCCCGCAAAAGCTCGCCGCTTTGTCCCTCGCAAAAGCCGCGGGCGATCCCGACCTCACAGGCGGCATCGACGCCTCGCTGATGATCGATTTCCGTGCGCAGCATCGCCTCGAAGAAGCGATTTTCTTCGGCACCGAAGCCGTGAATGCGTATCAGTTAATGCGGCGCAATATCACCGGTCTGGACCAGAGCCTGCAGGAGCAGTTCGCCCAGTCCAAATCGGCCACCTACCGCACCCTCGCTGAACTCCTTCTCCAGGCCAACCGACTCAGCGAAGCCGAACAGCTTCTCGACCTCCTCAAAGAACAGGAGCTGCACGAAGTCGTCATCGGCACGGTGGACCAATCCGATCCTCACGCGGCTCCGCTCAATCTCACCCGTGCTGAACAACAAGTCGAGACTGACCTCGCGTCGCACGAACAGAACCTCGTTGCCCTCTCCGACCTCAGCGCGCAATACGCGGCGCTCATGACCCAACCCAACCGCACGCCGCAGCAATCCGCCCAGCTCAGGACCCTCGAAGTCAAAATTGAAGCCGGCAACAGCGACGTCTCCGACTTCTTCCGCAAGACCCTCTACCCCGAGCTGGCGCAGAACTCCAGCACCCAGGCGGCAAACGCCGTGCTGGCCGAAGAAAAATCGGAAATCAGCCGCTTGCAGAACACGCTCGCCGATCTTGGCCCCCGCGTCATCGGTATCCGTCTGCTTCTTGGCGACGAACACGCCTACGCCATCGTCATCACGCCGCAGTCGCGCCGCAGATATGAACTCAAAGTCACGCCCGCGCAACTCAACGACAAAGTCCAGCAGCTCCGCGCTGAACTCCGCTCTCCAGCCTCTGACCCCAAACCCCACCTCGCCGACCTCTACTCCATCGTCATCGCGCCCATCGAAACCGAATTAGCAGCGATCGAGCGCGCGCCGCAGACCAAAGATCACGCGCCCACTTTGCTCTGGTCCCTCGATGGCGTCCTGCGCTATCTCCCCATGGCCGCGCTCTACGATGGCCAGCGCTACCTCGCTGAACGCTTCAACAACGTGCTCTTCACACCCGAGAGCTACGGTCGCATGACCGCCCCCGGCCCCACAAAATCCTCGCTCCGCGTTCTCGCCATGGGCCTTTCGAAGAGCTACCGCGGCCTTCCCGCCCTTCCCGGCGTCATCTCTGAACTCGATTCTGTCGTTCACGATCCGGCCGACCCCGCATCGCATGGCCCTCTGGATGGCGTCCTCCTTCCCGACGAACGTTTCACTTGGTCCGCCATCAAAACGCAGCTCGCGCCTGGATCGGGCTTCCCCATCGTCCACATCGCCAGCCACTTCGTTCTCGAATCCGGCAGCGGCGCCGAACCGTATCTGATGCTCGCGGGCAACGATGCCGGCGAGCCCCAGGGATTTCCCCTCACGCTCTCCCAGCTGCAGAACTCCGCTGTCAGCTTCCACGGCCCGTCTGCTCACCCTCTCCGCCTGCAGCACCGCAAAAGGCGACACGGCCAGCGATGGCCTCGAGATGGACAGTCTCGGCATGATCGCCCAGCAGAAGGACGCTGAAGCGGTCCTCGCGACTCTCTGGGATGTGAACGACGCCAGCACCAGCCGCATCATGGGCGACTTCTACCGCGTTGGGTCAAAGACCCGGCCCTCGGCAAAGCCGAAGCCCTCCGCC
This sequence comes from uncultured Acidobacteriaceae bacterium, assembly GCA_963705765.1. Lineage (GTDB taxonomy): Bacteria > Acidobacteriota > Terriglobia > Terriglobales > Acidobacteriaceae > Palsa-343. The sequence continues at coordinate 42,832 of CAVPKU010000035.1, forward strand.
AGGCCCAGCTCGCCTTGCTCCATGGACCCTCTTCACTCACCTCTCGTGGCACCGGTCGCGGTATGCAGATCGTCGGTGCGCCCGCGGCCACAACGTCGTATGTCATCCTTACTATTGGGCCCCTTCGTCCTGATCGGAAACTTCCAATGACCCATGCTT
>CAVPKU010000036.1:0-22856 GCA_963705765.1 uncultured Acidobacteriaceae bacterium
CAGACACGCCTCGAATTCGTGCGCCGCAGGACGCAGCCTCGCCTGCGTGCGGTTTGCCATACTCCCGGCCGCTGCTTCTCCTGCAATTCCCCCCATCGGAATCATCACAGCACCTCCAGTTCCGCTTCGAGGGCCCCGGCTTCCTTCATCGCCTGCAGGATGGACACGATATCCCGCGCGGTCGCGCCAATCTGCTGCAGGTCCTCGACCAGATCGTCCACCGTCGCGCCTTCCTTCAGTTCAATCCGGTTCACCGCTTTATCCTGCGCCTGGACTGATGTTTGCTGCACGACCTGCGTGGTCCCTGCGGACAAAGGATTCGGCTGCGAAACCTCAAAGTGGCTTACCACATTCACCACCAGGCCCCCGTGCAGGATCGTGACGGGCTGCAGCGTGACGTTGCCCCCAATGACCACGGTTCCTGTACGCTCGTTCACCACTACCTTCGCCCGCCGAAAAACTTCCACCTCGACCTCTTCGACGCGCGCCAGCAGCGCAGGGATATCCTCATTCACCGCGGGCTCGAGTTCGATCCGCCGGCTGTCGACCGCATGCGCCAGGTGCCGCCCTAGCTCACGATTTACATCCGCCGTCACTGTCTCCGCCGTTTTGAAGTCAGCGTCATTCAGCAGCAACGAGAGACTGCGCATCTGCGCCAGATCGAGCGGCACGCCACGCTCGACGATCGCTCCGGAGGGGACTCGCGCCGTTGTCGGATAGTTCACCGACTTACTGCTGCCATTAGCCGTGACCGCATAGCCCCCCAGCACCATCGGTCCCTGCGCCTGCGCATAGATCTGCCCATCGGGCCCATACAACGGTGTCATCAGCAGCACTCCGCCTTCAAGACTTCGGGCATCGCCGGCCGACGACACGGTCACATCCACCTTGTTACCGGGACGTGCAAACGGCGGCAGCGTTCCGGACAAAAAGACGGCCGCCATATTCCGGGTCTGCATCATCGACGCCATCGCATTCCCCTGCAGGCTCACTCCCAATCGTTCCAGCGCCGATTCCAGCGTCTGCACCGGGAATACCGTTTGCGAGCTATCCCCGGTTCCGTGGAGGCCCACGACAATCCCATACCCTACCAGTTGGTTGTCGCGTACGCCTTCCACCGAGGCAATGTCCTTCACCCGTGCGAGCTTTCTCTTCGGTGCATCCTCGGCCCGAGCCATCACGCCCATTCCCATCATGACCACCAGCAGCGCCGCCGCCATGGCGTGCCTCCCTCGCCGCTTCGCGCTTCTCCCCCACTCCCCTGGCTTCATCCACCCCATCCGATCCCGCCGCAGATCAAAAGATCAGCAGCCGTTCAAGGAAACGCACCACCAGATTCTGCCGATAGGTCGCATCATTGACGATGCCCTTGCCGACGACTTCCAGTTCCATATCCGTAATCGCTGTCGACATCACCTGGTTCTGCGCGTTCACGTCCTCAGGCCGCACCAGTCCCCGCAGCTTGATCAGCTGCGTCTGCTGGTTGAAGGTCAGCTGACGCACCACCTGGATCACCAGCATTCCATTCGGCAGCACGTCGACCACCTCGCCTCCCAGCGTCGTCGTAATACTGGAGTTGGTTACGCTCTGCCCCTGAGCGTTCAATGACGAATTGGAGCTCTGATTCACCAGGTTGCTCAGCGCATTACTCGCCTTGAGCTTCCCCAGCAATGACGACACCTGCGAATTCGCCGTCGATGCGCGCTGGTTCTTCACCGTTCCGTCGGTCGATGCGGCCAGGGACTCCGATACCACCACGGCGATCGGATCGTGCAGACGCGTGGCCTTCACGTCGCTCACCAGATTCGTGAGCCTGCCGTTCGCACTCCAGATTGACCCCGGCGTCAGTGTTTCGGCCGCCTTCTCGGCCCGCACTCGTGCCATGTATTGATTCAGGGCCACATCCGGCGGCGTATTTCCCGGCTGCGGTTTCCTGGCTTTTGAGGCCGGAGCGCCCCCGGTTGCCAGCAGCAATGCCAGGCTCAACCCCACGACCCGTCGCGTGATGTCGGCGCGAACCGCCATCTATCTCCCACCTTTCACGGTGTCCAGTTCCACTCGCCCGGGTCCCCGTACGATCCCCTGCAGAATCGTGCCGCGAGACCCGATCCGGACCGCGACTCTCTCCCCCGCATGTCCGGTTCCCAGTGCCGTTCCCACAAGGTGAATCTCTCCGTTTTCGTCCTGGCGCGTCATCACGACCCGCATTCCCGCGCGTATATCCGGGGCGGCGCTCGATGCTGCGCGCGACGGCCTCTCGCCCGATTGGTCCCCTCGCTCCGGCAGCGTCCACGGGATTTCGAGCAGAATGGCTGGCCGCTCCGGATGCATGCAGTCGCGCTCGATTCGCCAGCTGCGATGCAATCCCCAGTCCCGCACCAACGCTCCGCCGCCACACGCTGCGCGGCCGACCGCCACCATTGCCACGACCATGATCAAAACTCCCCGGGCTCGCATCCTTCACCGCGCCATGTTATTCACTTCGCTGTACATATCGTCCGCCGCGCGAATCACCTTGGAGTTGCTCTCGTAGGCGCGCTGCGCCAGCACCATTTGCACGAAGGCGCCGACCACGTCTACATTCGAGTTCTCCAGATAACCCTGCTCCAGCGTTCCCAGGCCTTCGGTTCCACCGGGATTGCCCAGCACCGGATCGCCGGAGGAGAGGGTTGCATTGAACAGATTCGATCCCATGCTCTCGAGGCCTCCGGGATTGACGAACGTGGCCAGCTGAATCTGCCCCAGCTGCGCCGGGTTCTGCTGTCCGGGCAGCGTCGCGTTCACCACGCCGTACTGCGTAATCGTGATCGCCGTGGCATTCGCCGGGATGGTGATGTTGGGCACCACCGGATCGCCCTGAGCATCGACCATGGTTCCCTGATTGTTGAGGTAGAAATTGCCGGCGCGCGTGTACGCCATCGTTCCATCCGGCCGCGTTACCTGAAAGAAACCCGTTCCCTGAATCGCCAGATCCAGGGGATTCGCGGTCTGATTCATGTCCCCCTGGTTCATGATGATCTCGGTCGCCGCCGATTTGGTTCCCAGCCCGATCTGCAGGCCTGCCGAAACCGTCTCCTGGCTTTGCGCGGCGCCCGGCGTGACCAGGTTCTGATAGATCATGTCCTGGAACTGCAGCTGCCGCTGGCGAAACCCCACGGTGGAGGCGTTGGCCAGGTTGTTTGCAATCGTGTCCAGATTCAACTGCTGTGCACTCATGCCGCTCGCCGCTGTATATAAGGCTCGAATCATGGTCTCCTCCTCAGCCTTTGCGTTACGGGACGCGCGGCAGGTCTTCGCTCGCCGCTTTGTCCAGATCGTTCGAGAACATCGAGACAGCCTTCTCCATCATTTCTGCCTGGCGCTGCATCAGAACCAGTTGCAGACTTCCCTCGATCACATCCTGATTGGAAGATTCGAGTGATCCCTGATGAAGGGTGCCCGTCGCGGCCGTCGCCTGAGCGCCCTCGGCCAGTGCATAACGGTTGGCGCCTTCTGCGGTCAGATCCTGCGCCGCAAATCCAAAGACGGCCAGCTTGCCCGCAATCCCTCCGTTGACCGACACCGCTCCGTCCACGCCCACCACAATCGGGCCCGCCGGCATCCGTACCGGCTGCTGCCGTGCGTCCAGCACCGGCTCCCCCGTTTGGGTCGTCAGGATTCCATCCGGCGAGCGCTCGAACTGTCCGTCCCGCGTATACCGAATGCCCTGTTTTGTCTGAATCGCAAAAAAGCCATCGCCCTCGATCGCCAGATCCAGCGGATTGCCGGTTGGCGTCACGGCGCCCTGGCCGAAATCGAGACGGCTGCCTCCAAGCACGCCGAAGGCATTCACGGTGGTGTTCAGCTGCGAGCCCAGTGCGTCCGGTCCGACAATGGCGGATCGGAAGTAGTCCCGCTGCGCCCGATAACCTGCGGTCCCGGCGTTGGCCAGATTCCCCGCCGCCAGATCCAGCGCCTGGCTTCGCGCCAGCCACCCGGAAAACGCCGCATAGTATCCGCTGTCCACCGTTTTCTCCCGCTCCCCTGGATTGCAGGAGCGGGGCCGCAGACCGCCCGGCTGGATTAGGAGACGCTCATGCGTACAACTCGCACGAGAGGGTGATCACGAACGTCATCCTCTCGAAACGGTAACTCCGTTCGATGCGAACCGGCGCACGCTGGCTGAACAACTCATAGCTCGTCCCGGCGACGACCGTGGGGGTCGACAGCAGACAGCCGGACGCCAGCGCCGGGTCAAAACCCTTCCATGCACCCGCCACCATATTGCACACCTCGCCGATGGCGTCGCGCACCATGGCGTCAACCTCGTCCGGAGCCGTGCCCATCATCCGCTCGGCGATCCGCATCGCCGCTTCCCCGCTGGTCTGCAGCACCAGGGAGCCGCTCAGCGCGCCCGCCAACCCGATCACGGCAGAGAGCGTGCCCTGCTTCGTGCTCGATTCCCCCTCAGCCGGCGAGCAACCCACGCCCATCATCGTGCTGAACACCTCGTCGGTTGCCCGATCGAGGTAGGACTCAAACTGGGCCACGTCCACGGACCTGGAGAGGCCGGAAATGGCCGATATATTCCCTTCGCTCATCGTTCCCCTTCCCTGTTCCTGGTTCTGCGCAGCTGTTATGCGGGAGTCAGCAGCGGCAGCACGCGCTCCCGTACCTGGTCCGGCGTGAACGGTTTTCGAATGTAGCCCTGCGCGCCGGCCGCCAGTGCCTCGCGCACATGTTCCTCGCCGCTCTCCGTCGTGATCATCACGACCGGAGCTCCCTTGGCCAGTCCCTGGCTCTGCAGCTCGCGCAGGAACTCCAGGCCATCCATGTTCGGCATGTTGATGTCGGACACGATCAGATCCGCTCGCTCCCGCTGCAGCGCATCCAGCCCTTCGCGTCCACTGCCCGCCTCGACCACCCGCGTCAAATTCAGGCCTGCCTGGCGCAGAGCCCGCTCAACGATTTTCCTCATTACCGAGGAATCGTCGACGATCAGAACGGTTATTCCGGACATCGCGCAGTCCCCTCCTGCCCCCTTTATCGGCGACCGGTTGCGTTTCTCTATGCCGAATTCTGATTGCCCCGCCCCGCGGTCCCGAGGGTCGCCAGCAGATCCTCCACCGCATCGCAGGCGGGCAGGCCCGGCCCCGGCGCGTGACGGCGCCACAGGCGCAGCCAGTAATAGTCGTGGATGCGCACCAGGCGTGCCTCCACCGGCCGACTCTCTTCCATCAGCCGCGTGATCGCTCGCACCAGGATCCAGGAGCTGGCTGCTTCGAGAAACCGGGTCGAAGGGCCCTCGGTCGAGAGAAACTGCTCCTGCACGGCGCCGAACTCGGTCTCCCCGGCAATACCCGCCGCAACCCGCAGCCCCGTCATACGCTCCAGTGCGTAAGTCAGACTCCGGTCCACCCGCCCCGAAAAAGCAACGTACAACAACCTTCCGCCCGGGGACCGCACCGGGACCGCTCCAAAGGCTTCGGAGAAAAACCTGGGCAGCGTCGCGGCCATCTCGGCCGCCTGGAAACCTTCCAACGACAGAACCGGACAGTTCCACTGCGCGCTCAGCGCCCGGGTCAGGGCCGGCTCGGACAGCAATCCGCTGCGCAGGAGCCATTCTCCCAGTCGCGCCGTTTCACCGCCGGTCTCGGCCGCCTGTCGCTGCACCTCGAGCGCGGCCTGTAACTGCTTCGGAGTGATCTGTCCCTGTTCGACCAGCATCAGCCCCATCGGAACACGGTGGTTCCAGGGGGCCGGCATCCGGTCACCGCCATCCATCTCCCGCCGAACCGCCGCCGCCACCAACTCCTCCATGCATTCTGCTGAGCAGGCCCACCGGCCTTCGAAACCGGGAACGGTGCGGCTCCGCCACAATCGGATCCATCCGCTCGAGCAGGCGGGGTTGGCGCAATGCGGAAACAGCGATCCCATGCGCGCAGCGATCGTCGGCCGTGCGCCCCCTTCCCGTTTCCGCTCTCGCTCTACCACAGGCATCGAATGCTCTCCAGCCGACGCACCGGTTCAGCGACTTCGGTGACCCGCAATCCAAAATTACCGTTCACCAGGACGACCTCTCCCCGCGCCACGATCCGGTCGCCGACGATAAGGTCCACGGCATCCGCCACCTGACGGTCCAGTTCCACCACATCGCCCGGTCCCAGTTCCAGCAGTTCCTTCAGTTCCATCTCCCGCGATCCGAACCGGACCGACGCGTCCAGCTCGACCTCCAGCAGCAAATCGAAATTCCCCCCCGTGTGCTGGACCCCGGCCACCGGAGGCGGAGCCGCCGGGGGCGCCGAGCGCGTCTCCTCGCGCGGCGGCGCGCTGCTCGAAGTGCCTTCCACCGCTTCGAGGACCAGCGACAAGCGCACTCGTGCCTCGCCCAGTTGCAGGACCCAGGCTTCCCCCGGTCCTGACGCGGCTTGGGTTGGCGAAGCCTTGCCGCCCAATCCTGCGGCAGCACTACTCAGGATGCCGGACCAGAGCTCGCGCACCATCTCCGCGTCCGCCTGTCCGGCTTCGATCACCCTCGCCTCGATCAGAAAACCCTGCACGTCACCCGGATCGGCCCCAAGGAGCAGCCGCGCCCCCGGCACCTCTACAGCGTCGGCATAGCCGGCGTCCGCCGCGGGCGCTTCCTTGCCGGCCGCCAGCGTGACGGGCTGGCCCAGTTCACGCGCAATCTCTGCCTGAAGCTTCCCGATCCACGTGTGCAGATCGCTCATTTCTTCGCCTCATGCGCCGCCAGGATCTGCGCCGCCCGTTGACCGGCTTGTCCTACCGGAGCAGCAGAAAACAGGGTCACCCCGCCGGCGCGAAACTGCGCCGCGGTGCGCGAGGCGGGCATCGAGAAGCGCAGCACCGTCCCCGGATGCACGCCTCCCAGCGCGCTCGCCGGCACACGTACCGACGGCAGATAGAGCGCGGTCCCCATCCGGCATCCGCCGGCGAGTTCGCGCATCCTCCGCCGCGTCTCTTCCGAATGCCGCCTCTGTCGCGATTTCTCCCCGCCCAGACGCCGCAGAATTGTATTCGATGCCACCGCGGGAAAGGCGAGATTCAGGAGCCCGCTCGTCTCTCCCAGACGCAACTCAAAACTCAGACACAGCGTTTTCTCCGATACCGGAATCAGCCGCGGCGTCTGCGTCTGCATCTGCCGTTTCTCAAAGCTGAAGCTCAGGCCCACCGGCTGCCACGCCGTGGTCAGCTCGCGACAGATCGCCTCGACCACCCCCGATAGAATTGCCTCCTCGATATCGGTCAGCTCGCGCGGCTCGCTCGGGCCCCCTTCGCCGCCCAGCAGCAGATCGATCATGGGGGGCGCGGTGGTTAAATCCATCTGCAGCACCGAGGTCGCACGGAGCGGATCCAGGCGTACCGAGCAGACATAGGCCAGTTCGGGAATGCGCAGCAAAAACTCGCTGAAAGGAATCTGCTCGGCCGAGACCAGGCTGACCTGCACCCGGCTGCGGAACCACGCGCCCAGATGGTGGGTCAGGTTGCGCGCGAAGATGTCGTTGATCATGCTGATCGCGCGCAGCTGCTCGTTCGAAATCTGCCCGGAACGCGAAAAACTCCACGGCAGAATCCGGCTGCGCGCCGCCTCCGGCGTTGCCTGGGTGCGCGATCGCGCTGCCTGAAACAGCGCATCGATCTCTTCCTGGCCGAGTTCCTTTTCCATGGCTCCCCCGCCCTACTTCGGTGCGCGTCCAAAATCCTGCAGCCGCGCACGCAGGTGGGCAACCGCCGAGGAGTGAATCTGCGAGACCCTGGATTCGACCACTCCCAGTGCCAGGCCGATCTCCTTCATCGTCATCTCTTCGTAGTAGTAGAGGGTCACCACCAGACGCTCCCGCTCCGGCAGCAGTTCGATGGCGCCGGCCAGCCGTTCGCGCATCTCACCGCGCAAACAGTGAAACAGCGGATCCTCGTCGGGAGCATTCGGGATGTAGGCCAGCTCCTCTTCGCCGGAGTCCTCGGATCGCTCCAGATGCAGGGTACCGATCTCGAGTCCCTTCAGCTCTCCGAGCAGTTGCTGGTATTCCTCCAGCTCCAGCCCCATCTCCTTTGCCACTTCCGGTTCCGACGGCGCCCGCCCGCAGCGGGCCGTCAGCAGCCGGATCGCTTCTTCGACCGCGCGTCCCTTCCGCCGCAGATCGCGCGGGCTCCAGTCAAGCGTCCGCAGGCTGTCAAGAATCGCCCCGCGGATGCGGAATTGCGCATAGCTGCGAAACTGTACCTTCTTGGCCGGATCGAACTTGCGAAAGGCGTCGAGCAGCCCCACGGTTCCGGCGCTGACCAGATCCTCGAGGTCCACGTGCTGCGGAAGGCGCTCATGAATCCGCCGCGCCATCCAGCGCACGGCCGGCATGTGCTCGAGCATCATCCGCTCGCGCTCTTCGTCGCTCAGCGGAACCCCTTCGTACGCGGCGGTTGCAGGAATCTCCGCGCTTCGTACGCTCTTCCTCGGTCGCTCCTGCCGTTCCCACGTCTGCGTTGTCTGGCCCGCGTAATCCATGCGCTTCCTTCCTCTGTGCAGCTCGGCCTGTTTAGAGGCTCCCTGCCGTACCCACCCCAATCGCCCGTCTCCAGACGACTCACTGCCGTATCACCCGGATCGCCCGTCTCTAGGCTCCCTGCCGCACCACCCCAATCGCCCGGACCGGCACCTCCGGTGGAATCTCCCCTGGGGCAATCACCGTCAGCCGCGGCAGAACCGGCTCCAGCCACCGCCGCAGGTGATACCGCGCCGGACTGGCACAGAGAAGCACGGGTTGGGCCGTCGACACGGCCGTGCCCATGAGAGTCTTCAAAGAATCCGTGATCCGCCGCAGCACCGGGATGTTTCCCCCGCGCTCAGCTGCCGCGCCGACGCATCCGGCGCCACCAGCGCCATGAGTTCTTCTTCGAGCCCCGGCTCCAGCGCAAACACCCGCAATGTGCCGTCCGCGTCGACCAGCGATTGCGTCAGCCGCCGGCCCAACGCCTGACGACCGGCTTCGACCAGAGCGGGCAGGCTCTTGTTCTGCGGCGCGATCTCGACGAACGCTTCGAGGATCGTTCCCAGGTCCCGAATCGAGACCCGCTCCCGCAGCAGCTGCTGCAGCGCCCGCTGGACCTCGCCCAGGGAAAGCAACTTCGGTACCAGCTCTTCCACCAGCTTCGGATGGCTGTCCCCCAGCGAATCGAGCAGCCGCTTGGTCTCGGCCCGTCCCAACAGTTCGTGAGCGTGCTTCCGGATCAGCTCCGCCAGGTGCGTGCCGACCAGAGTTCCCTGGTCCACCACCGAATAGCCTGCCGCCAGCGCCTCTTCTTCCACGGCCGGCTGTATCCAGCGCGCCGGAGCACCATAGGCCGGCTCGCGGGTTTCCTTTCCCTGCAGCGGGCGCGGACGTGCCTCGGTCGATACCGCCAGCAGGCAGTTCCCCTCGGTCTGCCATCGCCCGATCTCGATCCCTCGCAGCGACACGACGTACTCGCGTGCCTTCAACCGCAGATTGTCCGAAATGTGCACCGGCGGGATCAGGAAGCCCATCTCCTGCGCCAGGTGCCGCCGCAGCGTCTTCACCCGGCCCAGCATCTGACCGCCCTGTTTTTCGTCGACCAGAGGAATGAGCTGGAATCCGATCTCGAGGCTCAGGTCGTCCAGACGCAACGACGGAGCCAGATTCTCGGCCTTCTCGGCTGCCTTCTTCGCCGTCTCCGTTTCCGGTGGAGGAGGCTCCCGCTTCGCTACCCTGCTTCCCAGATAACCGAGCGCAACGGCCGGCAGCAGAAACGCCAGCTTCGGCAATCCTGGAATCAGACAGAGTGCGCCGAGCACCCCGCTCGCCACGTACAGCGTTGTCCCCTTACCCAGCAGCTGCGATCCCAGTTCGGTCGTCAGCTGCCCGGCTGAGGACGCCCGCGTCAGCACCATCCCTCCAGCCACCGACACCAACAGCGATGGGATCATCGTCACGAGGCCGTCGCCCACCGTCAGAATCGTGTAGGTCCGGACCGCCTCGCTCAGGTCGATCCCCTGCTGCAGCGTTCCGATCAGCAGCCCCGCGACGATATTGATCGCCGTAATCAGGATCGTGGCGAGTGAATCCCGCTGATTGAACCGGGCAGCTCCGTCCATCGCCCCATAGAATTCGGCTTCCTGCGCGATCGCCTGCCGCCGCTTCCGCGCCGTCGCTTCATCGATCAGGCCGGCATTCATATCGGCGTCGATCGCCATCTGCTTGCCCGGCAGGGCATCGAGGGTAAAGCGCGCCGTCACCTCGGCCGTGCGCACCGCGCCGTGGCTGACCACAAGAAACTGAATCGCGATCAGAGCGAGGAACAGCACGAAGCCCACAACATAGTTCCCGCCCACCACGAACTGTCCGAAGGCCTCAATCACGCGGCCCGCTGCCGATGTCCCTTCGTTGCCATGCAGCAGAATGCGCCGGCTCGAAGCAATGTTCAGGGACAGGCGGAACAACGTCAGCAGCAGCAGCAGCGTGGGAAAGACGGAGAAATCCACGGCCTTGCGCAGTTGCACCGCGGAGAGAAACACCAGAATCGAGGCTGCCATCGAGCAGGCGAGCAGCATGTCCATCACGAAGGCCGGCACTGGCACCACCATGACGAACAGCACGCTGATGGCAGCCACCGGCAGCGCCACGGCGCGCAGCGCCTTCATGCCGCCTCCTGGGGCCGCCGCAACCAAAGGAATCGCTCCCGCACTCATCGCTTCGCCCTCCCCGAATCGCCTGTGTTCTTCTTCGCGCGCGCCGTGGCTTCGGCCCGCTCGCGACGCACCCGTTCCTCCACCTCGCGCCGGTAGAGCCACGCCAGAATCGCGGCCACTGTGGCATACAGCTCAAAAGGAATTGCCTGCCCCTGCTCCACCTGGCGGTAGAGCGAGCGCGCCAGCGGCGGATTCTCGACGATCGGAACGCCCGCCCATTGCGCCTCTTCGCGGATCCGGGCCGCCAGCAGATCCCGCCCTTTCGCCAGCACCCGCGGAGGCTCCATAGTTTCGAAATCAAAAGCCAGCGCCACCGCGTAGTGCGTTGGATTGGTGACCACTACCTGCGCCCGGGACACGTCCGCCTGCAACTGCCGCCGCCGCATCTGGCGCCGCAGGCCGCGAATGCGCGCCTTGACCTGGGGGCTGCCCTCCATCTCGCGGTACTCGTCGCGCAGATCCTGCTTGGTCATGCGCAGACGGGTTTCCCGGCTCCGCCACTCCATCAGGTAGTCGACGCCAGCCCACGCAAGGAAAATCCAGGCCCCCTCGACCAGCAGGTTGTACATTTCGGCAAACAGGTCGGGATACTGCGCGTTGCTCATCGCCGGAACAGCGGTCTGCGCCTCAATCGCGCGCACCGCGAAGAACCCCAGCGCCACCACCGGTACCAGGGACTTGCCCAGACGCACCACGCCCCGCAGCGAGAAAATATTCTTCGCGTTTTCGACTGGATTCACCCGCTCCGGTTTGAATGCCAGGGCCTCGAAGTTCAGGGTCCAGCCTCCCCCCTGCGCGATCCCGGCCGCCACGGCCGCAGCCAGCGATACCAAAAACAGAATCCCCACCGGCTCCAGAGCTTTCATGGCCACGCCGCGGATCGCCATCGCTGTCTCCAGCGACGAAGCGTGATCCTGGAACGCCGGCGCCCCAATCGCCAGCAGCGCGCGATACATCCCACCCCAGCTGGCGACCCATCGCGGCGCGACCCCGCCCAGCGTATACGCGACCGCCACCATGGCCGCCGCAGCCATCAGATCGCGGCTCCGCGCACGGTCGCCTTTGTCGGCTGCCTTCTGGCGCTGGCGGGGTGTGGCCTGTTCTGTGCGATCCCCGGGCATGGCTAGGCCGTCCCTACCGACCGGGCGAGCAGGCGTCCGCCCTCATCGAGCAGTGCTGCAAAGCGCGCTTCGATCCACTGTGGCCACAGGGCCAGCGACCCGATCAGCACTCCGTAACCGAGCAGTGTCTTCACCGGAACGCTGATCACCATCGCGGGTAATTGCGGCGCTACCTTTCCTGCCAGAGCCACCGCCGTCTCCGCCAGCAGAGTCGCCGCGATCACCGGAGCCGACAACTGGAGCGCTGCCGAGAAAATGCCGGACGCCATCGTGACCAGCGCCCATCCCGCCCGCGGATCGAGCGTCACGGTCCCCACTGGCGCCGTAGCGAAGGTGCGGAACAGCGCCGCCAGAACAGTCCGGTGCAGCCCGGCGCCGAGCACCACCAGCGTCCCCAGCAAACCAAACATCTGCCCCATCAGCGGCGTCGGGGTCTGCGCATTCGGATCCATCAGGGTTACCAGCGAGAAGCTGAACTGAAAGCCCATCACCTGTCCGGCAAACTCCAGCGCCTCGAACAACAGCGACAGCGTCAGCCCGAAAATCAGGCCGACGCTCAGTTCCCCCAGCACCGGCATGATCCCCAACGCGGCGTGCGCGCCCGGAAAACCTGCGACCACCGGCCCGATCAGAAATGCGACCGACAGGACGAATCCGGCCTTGATGCGCGGTGGAATCGCTTGCGATGAGAAGACCGGCGCAAACACCATCAGACCGCTGACGCGCACCAGAACCAGCGTCATCGCCTCCAGTCCCTGTTCCCAGCCGCCTCCTGGCGCGAGCGTTGCCATGCTTATCCCTGTCCCAGGAAACGATGGAAATCGCCGAACAAGCTCGTTGTGTAGGTGATCAGCCGACCCAGATACCAGGGCAGCGCAGCCAGAATCAGTCCGACAACCACCAGCAGCCGTGGCACCGTGGAGATGGTCTGGTCCTGGAGTGAAGTCAGCGTCTGCAGCAAACTGATCACAAAACTTGTCACGCAAGCCGCCAGCAGTACCGGGGCGCCCAGGATCAGGGCTTCCCGCAATAAATGCCGCATCAGTTCCGCCGCTTCATCCGGTCCCATCGTGTCCCCTTAAAAACTCTTCAGCAGCGAACCCGCCAGCAGATTCCACCCGTCGACCATGACGAAGAGCAGAATCTTCAACGGCGTCGAGATCACCACCGGCGGCAGCTGGTACATGCCGATCGAGGTCGTGATCGAAGCCACCACCATGTCCACGAGCAGGAAGGGCAGAAACAGCACCGCACCGATGGTGAAGCCCGCTTTCAGTTCGCTCAGGATGTACGCCGGCACCACCACCCGCATCGGCAGGTCTTCCGGCGTCGCCGGACGCGTCGTGATCGACGCCGAGGCGAAGAGCGCCAGATCCTTCTCCCGCGCGTAGCGCAGCATGAACGTCTTGGGCGGACCGGATCCGCGCTCGATGGCCTCCCACCCGGAAATCTGCCCAGCCCGAAACGGCTCGATGGCCTGCTGATCCACGTTCACCAGCACCGGCTGCATCAGGAACCAGGTCATCATCAGTCCCAGTCCCATGAGCACCTGGTTCGAGGGCGCCGTCTGCGTCCCCAGCGCCTGGCGGAGGAAATGAAACACCACCAGCAGCCGCACCATCGGCGTCATCGACAACAGAATCGCCGGCAACAGGGTGAGCAGGGTCAGCGCAAAAACAATCGTCCAGGGAATGGAGTTGTTGTTGCCGATGTGTCCCGACAGGTCCAGGCCCGGCACCCCGCTCGGCACTCTGGCGGCCGCCAGCAGCAGCAGGTTCACTGCGCCGGCTCCCGTTTCTGCCGTCGCCGGTGGGCGGGTACTTCCATGATGGGCGTGATCACTTCGCTGCCCATCGCCAGCAGCACGCTCTTGCCCCGGCAGTTCACCAGCACCAGCGATTTCTTCGGCCCCAGATTGAGCCGGCCTTCCAGTCGAATCGGCATCTCGCTCGCTGTCGGCAGACTCATCAGCCGCCGCAGCCATAGACCCAGCCGCATCGTCCAGCTGTAGCGTGGCATCGGCGTGCTGCCGTCAAAAACCGGATTCAGCACCATGCCCATGTTTCTCTTCCCTTTACCGCGTTGTTCTTCTGCCAGTCGCACAATCTCCACTGCCTGCCTCACATCCTTTGCCGCTGTTCAGGCCAACCGAGTCACTCGCACCGCCAGTCGCTGATCCAGGACCTCGAACTCCGACCAAAGCAGCAAGGCTCCGCCGCTGCGCAAGGGCACATCCTGGGTGTGCTCGTGCACGGTCTCCACCACCGTTCCTTTTTCCATTGAAAGCAGATCCTGCACGCGAAAGGAGTGAACCTTCACCATCACGTCCAGCTGCATGGGAAGCCGGTTCAGGCGCGCCTCCGCCTCCGACTCCACTGCTTCCATCGCTTCGGCCCCGTGCTCCCGAACCGCGAGCGCAACCCCACCGGTCCCCGGCATTGCGGTTGTTGCCGCTGCGGCGGGTTCCCCACCGCCCGCAACGGGGACCACCGGTGCCACAACGGCCGCCGGTCCATTGGCCACTCCCTGGTTTTCCATCGAAGAGGGCATCGCACCCGCGCTACCTGCGCGCCAATGCCCCAAAAGAGGACGACGGTATTAGAGAATCCTTATCCTTGTCGTCTGCAACCTGGATCCCACCTTCACCACCCGGGCCTCACGCCGCTCGTCCGCTCCGCAGCGTGAACCAGAACGTCGCGCCCTTCTCCACCGCGCCCTCGGCCCAGATCTGCCCGCCATGCCGCGCGAGGATCCGTTGCACAGTTGCCAGCCCGATGCCCGTGCCGGGGAACTCGTTGCGGCTGTGCAGCCGATGGAATGGCTGGAAGAGTTGGTCGCTCCGCTTTGTATCGAACCCCGCTCCATCGTCCCGTACGTAATACACCGTTTCACCGCGCCGGTTGATGGCCCCAAACTCGATGCAGGCTTTGTCATGCCGGGAGGTGTACTTCCACGCATTCCGCAGCAGATTATCGAGCGCCACGCGCATCAGCCCTTCGTCCGCTTCCACCCACGGCACCTGCGCCGTCATGAACTCGACCCTCCGCTCCGGCTCGCGTTGTTTCAGCCCTTCCGCGATCTGCATCACGATGCCCGTCAGGTCCACGCGTTCCTTCTTCAGCGGCGCTGTGCTCGCCCGCGACAAGTGCAGCAAATCGTCGATCAGCATGGCCATGCCGTGCGTCGACTGCCGCATCTGCTCCAGAAGAGCCAGCCGGTCCGCTTTGTCGTCGCCATCCGGCCCTTCCGTCAGATAGATCAGCCCCTGTACCGCGTCCAAAGGTCCACGCAAATCGTGTGCCACCATATAAGAGAAGGCCTCCAGTTCCCGGTTGGCTGCGCGCAGCGCCGCGGTGCGCTCTTCCACCCGCGCCTCCAGTTCTGTCCTCGCCTCGTTCAGCGCCGTGTCGCGCTCCTGGATCTGCACCAGCATTTCGTTGAAGGCTTCTACCAGCACCGACACTTCGTCCCCGTCCGAATGCGGCTCCGCTCGTACCGAATAGTCTCGCTCTCGCGACACGCGACGAGCGGTCTCTGCCAACGCCACCACCGGCCGCACTACCAGGCGCCGCGCCGTTCCACTGATCAACACGCCTGCCGCCATGCAGATCAGTAACACCCCGAACGCTATCACCAGGTACTGCCGCGCTCGCCGCCCCGTTTCCGTCAGATTGGCTGCGATGTATATCGTCCCGACTGGCTTTCCCTGGAAGATGATCCGGTGTGCCAGCAGCACATGGCTCCCCTCCACCCAATCCTCATCGACTTGCCCGGAATCCAGCGAACGCGTCGGCGGCGCCGACGCATTCTGAGACCGCTCGTACTCGGCGAAAACCGTCCCGTCATTGGTCACCAGCGTCGCCGCGACCACATCGGGGGAATTCCCCAGAGCCTCGAGGGTCGTCGCCGCACTCTGCTGATCGTCAAAGAGCAAGGCGGTAACACTATTTGTACCTGCTATTTGAGCCGCTGTCTTAAGGTTTGAGACGAGATGTTGCCGGAACGAGATCGCGTCATAGAAAAAGAACGCCATCACCGCCAGCACCAGAACGACCGCGCTGACCATCACGTTCATCCACATCAGCTTGGCCGAGATGGACCGGGAGCCAGGCGTCATTTCACCCCTCCCGTGTTGGAATTCCCCGTCACCGACACCGCGACCTTCAGCAATTCCGAACTCAGTGCCATTCGGTGCCGATTACAGGCCTCCAGATTCACCGAGAAACGCACATGGTCGCCAACCGGCACGAACTGGATCATGCCTCCGTGCGCCAAAAATTCCGGTCCATCCCCCACCGTCAGAATTGGCTTACCTTCCGCAGCCGCCAAAAAATCGGCGTCGTGTCCCTGCTCGCCCGTTCCGACAAACAGAATCGAACAGCCGTCGGCCGCCTCCGGCCGATCCAGCCTCCGCTCCTCAACTCGCCGCCCGTTGATCTGTTCCCCCTGAACCAGCTTCGCCACCGTCTGCCCGAACGCCTCCTGCGCCTGGACACAAACGACGATAGGTCCCTGATCGAGTCCGCCCGGCCAGCGTGCAAACTTTCCGAAGTTGTAAAGATAGGCGGCTTCCACTTCGTCCCGCGAGGGCTTCTGCGCCCGCGCCTGCACCGGCGCGCTCAGCCCGATCGCAGCCAGGATCGCCAGAACCCATTTCAGGCGATTTCGCCCGAAAGTACGTAGCGTCGGCAGTTGCCGCCTCTTCGCTCGCTCGTGCCGTCCCGTCACCATGCTCTCGAGCTACTTCGACCACTCCAACTCCGCATACAAGCTGCGACGGATGCCCACGCGGTTCGAATTATCTCCGCCAAACTCCGCGTGAGACGGCTGCAGCAGGTTCCTTCCATTGCCAGCGACCGCGAAATGCTTCGAGAAACTCCACTCGACCCTGCCGTCCGTTGTTTGATAGGCCTTCACCCTCTCCGCCGCTAGTGCGGCTACAAATCGATAATCCGCCACAATCTCCCATCCGTGAGGCAACACAATGACGGACTGCACCGATGCCTCCCGATGCGGCATCGCTCCCTCATCTCCTGCAGCATAGCTGGCCTGACTGAATCCCGATTTGAAGGCAGCACCATGTGGAGAGGCGAATCGCTGCCCTTCAGTTCCAGCCAACTCACCACCTGCGCGCGGCACCAGGCGCAGCAAATCTGGAACAGTCTTCGCGCCGGATCGCCGGATATCGTCCTGTGTCAGCACCAGGATTGCAGCTGGCGTCCCCCACCCCTCCTCCGGCCGCCTCGAAACCGTCGTGACCCCGATGCTCCCCAGCTGTTCCATGGACAGCGTCTTCAGTGGTTTGGTGTTCACGTCTCGCGCTCCCGGAGACACATCCGCCGCCGCGTGGCAAAACGTCCAGGCCAATCCCACCACCAAAGTAAACCAGTACGTTTCCCGAAAGGTCCCAACCAAAGCTTCGATCTTTCCCGTCGCGGGCTGTCTGAACGAACCAATCGCTGCCCGCTGTCTTATTGTCGAAGCAGAATCACCCAAGAAGCGAGCTACACCGCAACGCGGATATCAGATGCCAGTGCTGATTTTTCGGGTTGCTCTCGCAATCCAAAAGACAGGGGCCACCTCCGAAAACAAAGTGGGTACGGCTCCCGAAAGAGAACCGTACCGTGGAGGCAAATCGAGGGTTCAGAAAATGCTCTCGGCAGCCGTATCCGGGGTGATCCGCGTTCCTGTGATCGTACCCTCGACATGCGCCAGGAGGTTGTTGCTCTCGTCGTACTGGTCGATCGTGAACGTGCCCGAGAAGCTGCTCCCGTCCCGCGCCAGCGTCACCTGCTCCTGAATCTGCGCCGGCCCCAACAGCGTTCCGCTCGGAGAACTCGTCGTTGGGGTCGGATCCCACGCCGCCGCAAAGTGATTCAGCTTGTAGCTGCGATACCCCACCTGCTTCCAGACGCCCAGGCAGAAATCGCCGGTGATCGGCGCGCGCCCGCCCGAGTTCATGATCTCTGTTCCATCGCTGTGCCACTGCGAATATCCTGCATCCACCGGCGTGCCGTCCGGAATACCCGTACTTCCCTCGGAGAGGAACTTGACGTGCCAGAATCCGACAATCGCCTGAGTGTTATCCCAGCCCCGATCGCCACCCCCGGGGAGACCGTTGCGCGCCAGCTGCGACCCCGGTCCCGCTAGCTGTGGGTGAATAGACGCACCGCCTGCTAGCGTCTTCAGATTGATTCCCCCGCACTGCGCCCGCGACACGGGTACCAGTAGCAGAGCGGCAACGAGCGCACCCAGGGCGGGCGCGTACTTCTTCAAGTGGATCTTCATGGGGTTCTCCTCTTTTGCCGGACTCGCCGGCTGGACCACGAGCTAACCTCGCCGGGCAGCGGCGAGACAAGGAAGAGGAGGTAAAGGTTGAGGTGAAGTTTAGGTGAAGCGCCAAGTAACTTAGAAACAGAAGGTTGCTGCTTTCATCAAACAACCCGGGGTATACTGCAAGCCCCGGACCCCCTGCCATGATCGCCACCGTTCTTGAGTTCGGCGAGTTCACGCTTGACCGAGGCCGCTTTGAGCTGGGTCGCAACGGCCGGGCGATCGCCCTTGAACGCAAGCCAATGGAGCTTCTAATCCTCCTGGCCGAGCGCAATGGCCAGCTCGTCACCCGCGCCGAAATCGTCGAGCGTCTATGGGAGCGCGAAGTCTTCGTCGATACCGAACACGGCATCAACACCGCCATCCGCAAGATCCGCCAAATCCTGCGTGATGACTCCGACGAACCGCGCTTCATCCAAACCGTTACCGGCAAAGGCTACCGCTTCATCGCCCCCGTTCGGGGATTCGACGCCGAACCGCAGACCAACGGGAACGGCCATCCCACAACTTCTGCACGATCCGACCTCATTCCCTTCCCGTCGTCGGCGCAGGACTTCGCCGGCGATGCACCCACACCATCCGCAGCCTCGCGCCGCACGCAACCGGCGCTCTGGCTCGCCATCCCAACCACTGTTCTGGCAATTTTCGGCATCTTCTACGGCGCCCGTTCTCTCCTCCATCGCCATCAGATCGCCGCAGCAAACATCCACTCTCTCGCCGTCCTCCCTCTCGACAATCTCTCCGGCGATCCGAATCAGGACTACTTCGCCGACGGCATGACCGACGAGCTCACCACCATGCTCGCCAAAGACTCCACCCTCCGCATCGTCTCGCGCACCTCCGTTATGCAGTACAAGCGCGCCCACCGGCCGCTGCCCGAAATTGCCCGCGCCCTCAATGTCGATGGCGTTGTCGAAGGCTCAGTCTCGCGCGGTGGCAATCAGATCCACCTGACTCTGCAGCTCATTCGGGCCAATACCGACTCCCATCTCTGGGCCGAGAGCTACGACCGCGACGTGAACGACACCGCCCTTCCCAACGAGGCTGCCCAGGCCATCGCGAAACGTCTCGGCAGCACGGCGACTTCCGCCGCAGCAGTACGGTACGTCAATCCCGCAGCGCATGATGCCTATCTCCGCGGCAGGTACCTATGGTTCTCGGACCAGATGCTCGAGTCCGGCGCCTGGTTCCGCAAAGCAACGGAGATCCAGCCGGATTACGCCGAGGCCTGGGCGGGCCTCGCCAACTACTATGGCGAAGGCATCGTCAGGAGCGCCCTCGATCCTCGTACATCCATGGCCCCGGAGGAACAAGCTGCCCAGCGTGCCATGCAGCTCGATCGGGGCTCGTCCGAAGCGCACGTCGCCATGGCCGCCGTCTTTCTCATCGATCGCTGGGATTGCGCCAACGCCGACCGCGAGGTTCTGCGCGCGATCAGCCTCGATCCGCATAACGCCGAGCTCTATTACTTCCGATCCGACATACTGGTCGCCATGAACCGCTTCCCTGAAGCCATTGAAGCCGCGAAAAAATCGATGGAACTCGATCCCTTCTCCCGTCCCTATGGTTTGGCGGGGATCTACGAATCGGCGAAGCAATATGACGCGGCGCTCGCCGATCTTCGTCTTCGGCTCGAAGTCTCTGCCAACGATCCCGATCTGCTGGGGCTCGAGATGGACATCTGGCGGCGCAAGGGCAACTACAAAGAAGCCGTGGAAGCCTGGGCCAAATGGCATATCGTAACCGGCGATCCGCAGTCGGCCGTCAACCTGCGTCGCGCCTACGAGCAGGGCGGAGCGCACGCCTTTGTTCGCTGGCAGCTCGGACGCCGCCTTACGCAGTCAAAAGCCCAGTACGTCTCTCCGGTCGAATTCGCCTCCTACTACGCCCAGCTCGGCGACAAGGAACACGCCCTCGCCCTGCTCGGTGAAGGCTACAACGAGCGTTCTGCCGATCTCCTCTGGATCCAGGACGACCCAGCCTACGACTTCCTCCACAAAGAACCCCGCTACCGCGCCCTCATCCAAAAAACAGGACTTCCGCCCTTGTACTAATTCCGGGCCGCCCCTTCATCCCGCTCCCCGCACCATTCCCCTGCTGAAGAGAGTAAACTGCTCTATCCCGTGGATATCCGCAACCTGTATTCGGGCGCAGATTTGCCTGTCGTATCTTCACAAGAAGCCGGAGGTGACGCATGAAAAACTCTTCTCGACTTGCTCTCGTTCTCGCGACCTCAGCCTTTGCAGCCATCCTGATGGGCTGCGCCCGCCACAGCAGCGCCGAACACTTCTACCTTGTCACGGCCAACAGCAAACTGGCCTACTGGCAGTCCGCCGCTGCCGGACTCGACAAAATTTCAAAGGAATACGATGTTCACGCCGACATGCGTGGTCCTCAGGCCTTCACGCCACAGGACGAAGTTACCGAATTCCGTTCCGTTGTGGCTCTTAAACCCAACGGCATCCTGGTTTCCGTCGCTGACGAAAAGCTGATGCAGCCGGAGATTGATGCCGCCATCAACGCCGGCATTCCCGTCATCACTATCGATTCCGACGCGCCCAGCAGCAAGCGCCTCTACTTCATCGGCACCAATAACCGCCAGGCCGGACGCCTCGGCGGTCACGCCCTCGTGCAAAAACTCGGAGGCAAAGGCACGGTTGTCTTCTTTACCAACCCCGACCAACCTAATCTCGACGAGCGTCTCAATGGTTATAAAGACGCAATCGCCAATTCGCCCAACATTCACATCAAGGAAGTCGTCGACATCAAAGGCCAGGGCACTGCAGCTTTCGACTACACGGAAAAAGCCCTCCCCCTCACCGGGAAGGATCGCGTCGACGCCTTCGTCTGCCTCGAAGCCTCAGCCGGTCCGGAAGTGGGTGAAGTCCTCCGCCGTGGCAACGTTAAAGACCGCGTCGTCATCGCGATGGACCTCAACAAGGACACCCTGGACGACGTCAAGCAGGGCGTCATCGCTGCCACCATCGCGCAGAAGCCTTTCACCATGGCCTACTTCGGCGTGAAGATGCTCGACCAGCTCTACCACAATCCGCTGCCGTCGCTGGCGAAGGACTACTCCGTCGACCCCACGGCGCCGATCCCGGCCTTCATCGATACCGGTTCTACCCTCGTCGACCAAAGCAACGTCGATCAGTTCATCCAGGCCCAGCAGACAGGAGCAACGCAGTAGGTCGCTGCTCCAGCTTCTGATTCCTACTCCACGCGCAGCGCCGTCATCGGCTCCACGCTGGCCGCGCGCTGCGCCGGGATTACCGCCGCCAGAAACGCTGCGAGCGCCAGGATCGCCGTCGTTGCAATCAGCACTACCGGATCCCAGGTCTTCACGTTGTAGAGCAGGCTCGCCATGAAGCGCCCGCCGAAGATTGCCGCCGGCATCCCGATCGCCAGCCCGATCCCGGCCTGCAGAAACGCACTGCGCAGCACCATCTGCAGTACCCCGCCGCGGTCCGCGCCCAGCGCCATACGGATCCCGATCTCCCTCGTCCGCTGCGCCACCGAATACGCGGTCACGCCATACAAACCGATCGCTGCCAGCGCCAGCGCCAAAAATCCAAAGACCGACGTCAGCTCCACCAGCAGCTCCTGCTGATTGAACTGGTCCTTCACCTGTTCGCTAAATGACTGAAACTGAATCATCGTCAGATTCGGGTTGATCTGCGACAGCGCCCGCCGCACCTGCGCCTCCAGCCCCGGAACCGAGCCCGCGGTCTGAATTTCGATCGCGCTCAGCTCCAGATGCGAGACGTTCTCGAACATCACTTCCGACGGATCGCTGTACTTCTGCCACTGCATCGCCGGCAGGAAAAACATCGGCCGGATCTTCGTCGTCGGGCTCCAGTACTGCGTGTCTTCCGTAATGCCAACGATTTCGAAACTCCCCGCGTACTTCTGGTCCAGATCGCCGAAGTGCTGGCCCAGCGCATTGCCGTCTTTGAAGAAATGCTTCGCAAAAGTCTGGTTCACCACTGCCACTGCGCGCGTCGATTCAGTGTCCTGATCGGTTATGCCTCGACCGGCAATGATCTTCGTTCCAATGTTGTCGAAGTAATTCGCGCTTGCGCGAACCCAGGAAGCTCCGTTGAAGTCGCTTCCCGGCGGTGGAGGCGCCTGACCCTCAATGTACACACCCTCGCCCCAGTTATCGCCCTCCATCGGACTGTAGAGCGAGTACGTCACTTCCTTCACTCCCGGAATCGCCGCCATCGCATCGTGCAGCTGCCGGAAAAACGCGTCCGCGTGATCCGCCTTGTAGCCTGCCATTTGCGGATCGATATGCAGGATATACCGGTTCTTCGTCTCGAATCCGAAGTGCTGGTTCTGCAGGTTCGTCAGGCTCCGGATCAGCAGCCCAGCGGCGCAGAGCAAGGCCAGCGACACCGCTGCCTGCGTCACCACCAGAATCTTTTGCGTCCACAGGCCGCTGTGTTTCGTCGCGCGGTTCGCTCCACGCAGCGCGTCAATGGGATCCGTGTGCGCGGTCATCCACGCCGGCGCCGTTCCGAACAGAATTCCTGTCACCAGCGACAGGCCAAACGCAAAGCCCATGATCGGAAGCGACGGCGCCGCGTCGATGGGCAGATAGCTCTTCCCCGACACCAGGTGCACCAGCAGGCGCGCCCCCCCATAGGCCACGGCCAGCCCCGCAATCCCACCCAGCACCGCAAGCACCACACTTTCCG
>CAVPKU010000037.1:0-65817 GCA_963705765.1 uncultured Acidobacteriaceae bacterium
GTGGATCACGCGCAGCTTCGGCGTCGTCAGCATCATCGATACCTCCGGCGTCCCCGTCAGATGCGCCAGCAGTTCCGTGTGCCCAGGAAACTTGTGCCCCGCCAACTGCAGCGCCTCCTTGTTCAAAGGAGCCGTGCAGATTGCCCCCACCTTTCCCGCCAGCGCCAGCCGCGCTGCAACCTCTATATATTGATAGGCCGCCTCCCCCGCCACCGCCGATAACTTCCCCCATGCCAGATCCGCCGGAAGCTCGCCCACTGCAACGCAGTTCACATGCCCGGCATCGAACGGTGCCGACGCAATTTCCTCCTCACGCACGCTGCGCACCTCAAATCCACTTCCCACGATTGCACCCGCGGCCCGCAGCCGCTCCGCATCGCCAATCACAAGCGGCATGCACATCGCCTGCACCTCGGCGTGCGCGAGGCTCTTCATGATCACTTCTGGCCCCACTCCCGCCGCATCGCCCATCGTGATCGCCACCACAGGCCGCCTCATCGTCTCTCCTCCAACGGAGCCGCTCCGCTGCGCTGCAAAAATTCCCGGCATCGTACCAGCGTATCTGCATCCCCGAATCCGCCCGCCTTCGTCACTACCGGCAACGAGCGCCGCCATCCCTCGGTCATGGAGAAAACCACGCCCGCCTCCACAGCCTCACGCACGCGCAGCCGCGTCACGCCCCATGCATCGAGCACCGCCCGCGCCGTCTCGCCGCCCGTCGCGACCAGGCCAACGACCGCATCCGCGCAGCCCTCCACAAATTTTCCCAGCGCCGTCGCAATCGCGACCCCATCTTCATACCGCGCACCCTCCGCACCCTCGGGCAACACCAGCACATCTCGCCCTCTCTGCACCGCGTCCGACACCACACGCGTCTCCTCGACCCACGCCTCCGCACCACGCAACAGCGCCGCAACCGGCACGCGCACCGTCTCCACCCCCGCCAACGACGCCAACCTCTCCGCCTGGGCGCGCGAAACCGGCGACAAACTCCCCACCACAAACAACACAGGTCCTTCCACCACGCCCTCTCCGGTCTCCCGTCTCCCGTCTCCTGCCTTCTTCAGATATCCCGCCAATCCCGCTGACCCAACCCACACCGCGCGCCGCCCCAGCACCATCGATGCCGCCGCGATGGCCGCAAGATCCTCCTCCGTCTCGGCGTCGCAAATCAGAACATCCGCACCCCGCGCCGTCGCCAGAAAAATCCGCTCCAGCGCCGCTCCGCCCGCGCGAATCCTCTCCAGCCCCAACTCCCTCGTCCGCAGCCCGGTCCCCACTAGCATCTCCGCCATACTCGCCGGCGCCGCACCGCGCTCCTTCGCCAAACATCCGTTTCCGCCAGCGGAACCCCATCCACCAGCAGCTTTCCTTCCCTCATCGTCCGCCCCTGCGCCGGAAACGCGGGAGCGAACACCGCCACCGGCCTTCCCCGCATCGTCTCCCTTCGCGCCTCGAGCGTCGCCGCCAATTCCGCCGCCACATGCCCGCGCAGCGTCGAATCAATTTTCCGGAATAAGATCCGCCCCGCACCCGCATGCGCCCGCACCAGTCGCTTCATCTCGGCAGCGGCTTCCGCTTCCGTCCGGTTGCGCGTGTTCGCATCGATCGCGACAACATCGGCATCGCTAGTCTCCGCATCTCCCAGAATCACCAAAGCCCCGCGCCCATCCGCAGCGCATGCCGAAGCGCAATCCGCCGCGCCGGCCAGATCATCGGCGATTACCAACAGCCCCCGCGCCTTCCGCGCCCACCCCGCACCGCCCTTGCGAACCCGCACATCCCACCATGCCGTCAACACAGGAGCCAGCATCGTCGTCACGATCACACTCGACGCCACCAGCACCGTCGCTGGACCCGCTGCCTCCGCATATTTGTGATTCGCCGCCGCCACCAGTGCTGGCACCGCGGCCGCATTCCCCGCCGTCGTCGCCGCACCTACCCCAGCAATTCCCGTCCCGCCGAATATCTTATCGACCACCAGCAGAGCCACACCCGAGATCACCAACACCATCAGCCCCAGCCCGATACCCAGCAGTCCCGCGCCCCACACCAGCTTCAGGTTCAGCATCGCGCCCAGCGCAAACGCGAAGAACGGAATCATCACCGGCGTCGCCGAGCTGAGAAACGCCCGCAGTTCCGAATCCAGATTCCCCACCAGCATTCCGAACAGCAGCGGCAAGATCGCGCCCAGCAACGTCGGCCATGGAAAACTCGCCAGCCCCGCCACGCCCAGCGTCACCATCGTCAGAAACGGTCCCGACTCCAGCCCCATTACCGAGTACGCTGCCGTCTCCTCCGCCGTCCCGTACTGGTTCATCAGCGCCATGTACAGGCCGCCGTTCGTGTCGTTGATCGCCGCCACCACCGCCAGCGTCGACACGCCCGCGAACCAACCCGCGCGCACCGGATCGTTCCCGAGAAAATGTCCCAGAATCACGCCCGCCGCGATCCCCAGCGCCACCTTCGTTGCCAGCAGCGCGCCGCCGCGCTTCACCACATGCGGCAGCGACCGTACGGAGATCGAGCTGCCCAGACACACGTAGAACACCGCCAGAATCGGCAGCGCCCCCTGGAAAAATGCTCCCGTGAACGACCCGAAGAACTGCGCCGCATTGGGCGCAAACGTGTGCGTCACCGCCCCGGCCAACAGCGGCACCAGCATGAACCCGCCCGGGATCCGTTCGACGGTTCTCTTGATGGGAATCTGCATGGGCCGCGGGCAGCAGTCTTTCCGCCATCAAAAGACTACAGGCAGAGCCGCGCGCCGTCCCATGAATCCGCGCTCCTGGCGGCGCTTACTTCGCACCCTCCATAAATCCCCGCACCAGCCCCGCAATCTCATCCGCCTTCGTGTCCAGCGCAAAATGCCCCGCCTCCAGCACATGCACCTCCGCAGCCGGCACATCCTTCCGATACCGCTCCGGCTCCCCCGGATCGAACGACAAATCGTGCTTCCCCCACACCACCAGCAGCCGCGGCTGCGTCTTCTGCATCCACGCCTGCCACTTCGGATAGGCCTCCACATTTGTCCGATAGTCGTAAAACAAATCGCTCTGGATCTGCCCTTGCCCCGGCGAATTCAAAAACGCATACTCATCCGTCCACAGATCCGGGTCGTACAGTTCCACGTTCGGGTCGTCCCCCACATGCCGTGTCTTCGTCGCCTTCATCGAAAGCAAGTTGGCGCGCAATGCCTCATCATTCTTCGCTCGATCCGCCCAGAACTCCCGCCGCGTCACCCAGTTCGCGCCCAGCCCCTCGTTATGCGCTACAGCATCCTGCACCATCAGCGCCTGCACCCGCTCCGGATGTCGCAACGCCATCCGAAACCCCACCGGCCCGCCGTAGTCCTGCATGTACATCGCGTAGTGCTCAAGCCTCAGCGCCTGCGTGAAATCCTCCATCACCGCCGCAATGTGATCGAAGGTGTAGTCAAATTGCTTCGGATCCGGCCAGTCGCTGTGCCCAAACCCCGGATAGTCAGGCGCCACCAGATGGTAGCTGTCCGCCAACCGCGTCAGCAGCGGCTGAAACATCCGCGACGACGACGGCAGCCCATGCAGCAGCAGAATCGTCGGCGCATCCGTCGGCCCCGCCTCCCGATAAAAAATTGAGAGCCCATCCACCTGCACCGTCCTGTAGAAAATTGTTGGCGTCATCAATCCTTCCTTCCTCTGCGCCGGAGCGGTCGCACCCACCGCCAGCGTTACAAGCCACAACTGCAAGCCCCGGCTCAACCGGGGCCATCGCATCAGGCCCATCGTTTGCCTCCGAGTTACCACTCAGCGAACGCACCCTTCAGCTATCCGCTTCTTAGCTGCCCGGCTTTTAGCCGACCGGCTTTCAGCTGCCTTACGGCATCGTCAGCACAACGCGAAACTCCGCCTTCCCACTCATCATCCGCGCATATGCCTCCGCCGCCTTCTCCAGCGGATACGTCTCGATCATCGGACGCACGCCGCTCAGTTCGCAAAACCGCAGCGTGTCCTCGGAATCCATCGGAATCCCCGACCACCATCCCTGAATCGACTTGCTCCCGGCGATCAGTTGGATTGGCGTCACTTCAATCGGATCCGGCCCCGCACCCACAACGATGAACTTCCCATTCGGCCCCAGCCCATCGATCAGCTCCGACATCGCCTTCGAACTCGGCGCCGTCGCCAGAATCGCCTTTGCCCCGCCCAGCTTCTGCAGCTCCTGCGCCGCATTCGTCGCCTTGCTGTCGATATAAACATGCGCGCCCAGCTTCTTCGCCAGCGCCGCGTTATCCGGCCCGCGTCCGATCGCCGCAACTTTGTAGCCGAACTTGTTCGCGAACTGAACGCCCAGATGCCCCAGCCCGCCGATCCCCTGCACCGCCACCAGATCGCCAGGCATCGCCCCGCTGTGCCGCAGCGCGTTGTAGGTCGTGATGCCCGCGCACAGCAGCGGCGCTGCTTCCACATCCTCCAGCCCCTCCGGTATCGAAGCCAGCGCCTCCACCGGCGCCACCATGTATTCCTGGTATCCTCCGTCGTAGCTGATGCCGGCGATCTTCACGTTCCGGCAATTGCTGAAATCTCCTCTCCGGCATTCCGAACACGTGTTGTCGTGGCCACCGTGCCAACCCACCCCAACCCGCTGTCCCACCTTCCACGCCGAAACTCCAGCGCCTACAGCATCGATCACTCCCGCCACTTCATGCCCCGGCACACGCGGATACTGAAGTCCCGGCCATAGCCCGTCGACCGTCAACATGTCGCTGTGACATACGCCGCAGGCCTGCACTTTGATCCTCACCTCGCCCGCGCCCGGTTTCGGAATGCTGCGCTCCACAATTTCCAGGCCCGATCCCGGCTTCCCGACCTGCGCTGCCTTCATCGTTCCGACTGCTACCGCTGTTGCTGCCATAACTCCTCCTTGGTTTCCATTGAAGGTTCAAATCGATTGATCACTACGCGCTCGTTACTCCACTTCCAGAATCAACTCAATTTCGACCGGCATCCCCAGCGGCAGGCTCGCCACCCCGATCACCAACCGCACCGGCAGCTGGTCCGCCCCAAACAAATCGCGCAGCAGATCCGACGCAGCATCCGCCACCGGCGGCTGATCGAAGAAGTCTCCCGACGTCGCCATGAAGACGCCCAGCTTCACCACCCGCGTCACGCGATCCAGCGACCCCAGATGCTTCTTCGCCGCCGCCAACCCTACCAGCGTCGCCGTCCGCACCGCATCGCGACCCATCTCCGCGTCGAGTTCTTTTCCCAGCCGCCCCACATACTGCGGCTTGTGATCCACCACCGGCAGCATGCCGCTCAGGAACAGCAGCTTCCCGGTCAGCACCGTCTCCACGTAGCTGCCGAATGGAGTCGGCGCCGCCGGCAACTCAATTCCCATCTCCGTCAGCCGCTGCTCCGCTCCCGGCCCCATCGCGCTCACCACCGCCCCACATGCGCACCATCGTCCACGTGCAGCACCTCCCCGGTCACGTGACCGGCCTCGGTCAGATACACAACCGCCGCGGCAATATCCTCCGGCGCCGAGACCGTCCCCATCGCCGAACGCGCCACGGGATTCGCCCCATGCATCGGCGTAGCCACCACCCCCGGCGCCACAGCATTAAAGCGAATCTTTTCCTGCGCGTACTCGTTCGCCAGGCTCAGCGTAATCGCATTCAGCCCGCCCTTCGTCATCATCGGAATCGAAGCCGGCTCACCCGCAATCGGGTTATCCGCCAGCGACGCCGTTATGCTCGTCACGCTCCCACCGCTCCCCTGCGCCAGCATTTGCTTGACCGTTAGCTGTGTAATCCAGACAAACCCGTCCAGATTCGTCGCAACATATGCCCGCAGATCATCGGCCGTGTACTCCGTGAAGGCCTTCGCCTTGAAAATCCCCGCGTTGTTCACCAAATGATCGATCGCCCCGAATCGATCGATCGCCGCCCCCACCACCTTCTCCGCCGTCGCCGCATCTCCAATGTCCCCATCGACCAGCGCCAGCCGCGACGACGCCACGTACCCCGCCTGGGAAACGCTGCGCGACGTAGCCGCCACGTTGTACCCGCGGTCCAGAAACGCCTTCACAATCGCCGCTCCGATCCCACGCGACGCGCCAGTCACAATCACCGTCTTTTCGCCCGCCATATTTTGATACTCCTCCGGAGATTGCGCAGCCCGCAAATGAACTCCGCGGACCCATCGTACGGATCCGCAGAGTCACCCAACATCAACGCCAGTCAAAAACCGTCAACATCCACAATCGCTTTCGCAAACGCCGCCGGAGCTTCCTGCGGCAAATTGTGCCCAACCCCGCCCGTGATCAGGCGCGCCTCATACTTGCCCGAGAATCGGTTGCGATACGCTAGCGCTTGGCGCGTGAATGGCGCCATTGGCGTCGCCTTCCATGGTGATCGTCGGCACGGTGATGGGAGCCAGCGCCGCCAGCCGCTTTTCCAGCTCGTCATATCTCCGCTCCCCATCGGCCAGGCCCAGCCGCCACCGATAGTCGTGAATCACGATGTCGACATGGTCGGGGTTGTTGAACGACGCCGCTGTGCGTTCGTACGTCGCATCGTCGAAATTCCACTTCGGCGAAGCCTGGCGCCAGATGAACTTATTGAACTGGTCCAGAATATTTCGCATACCCAGCCTTGCCCACTGGCGTCGCGAAATAGTACTGGTACCAGAACAGAAACGCCGGCTCCGGTGGCCCCGGCACCTGGTTGCCCGCCGGAGTGCTGATCAGATAGCCGCTCACCGAAACAAGCCCCTTGCATCTCTCCGGCCACAGCGTCGCCATCACGTCCGCCGTCCGTGCGCCCCAGTCAAAGCCTCCCACAATCGCCTTCTGGATCTTCAAAGCATCCATCAGCGCGATGATGTCCAGCGCCACCGCCGACTGCTGCGCATTCCGAACCGTATCACCGGAAAGAAATCGTGTCGTGCCATAGCCGCGCAGATACGGCACGATCACCCGGTAGCCCTTCGCCGCCAGCAACGGCGCCACATCCACAAAACTGTGAATGTCATACGGCCAGCCATGCAGAAGGATCACAGCAGGTCCATCGGCTGGACCGGCTTCCGCATACCCCACATTCAGAAGGCCCGCATCGACCTGCTTCAGCGTTCCGAACGATGCGTTCGCACCCACACCGGCCGCCGGTATGTCCGCTGCTACCGCTCCGTTAGAGGAAGGCCCGATTTCTCCGCCGAAGATGCTGCGCGCTGCCAGCATCGCAGCTCCTGTTGAAAAACCAACCCTGGCGAATTGACGCCGTGAGATTCCGCTATTCCCTGCTCTGCTCATCGACTACTCCTTTTCGAAGCTGATGCAGCCTCGCGGCTGTTCGTGCTGGACCTGTCAGCCCCGGCGAGTCTGCCTTCGCTCAAATCGGATTCTCGTTGAACACACGCCCTGCCGACGCCAAATCGAATCCGGCGCCGTCGCGCGATCCCATCGCGCTCGAAATACTCAGCGCTACAAGAGTTTGAGGAGCCGCATTCATTGCGCTGCCATACGTGCTCTTACGTCTCCAGGGATTCCTGAAGCGTCAATTTCGATTCTTAAAAGATTCGCTCATGCGCGATCAAGCGCTCCGCAAATCCCTTCCACTCCCCGGCGGAACTGCTCCTCCGGTGTCAGCAAACTCACCACCAGCCAACCCTCGACCCCAAATCCGAAGAACGATCCCGGATGCACATACACTCCGCGCTCCTCCACCAGCCGCACCGCCAGTTCCTCATCGCTCCCCAGCGCCGGAACCCGCAGCACCGCGTACCACCCTGCCTCCACCGCGAGGCGCGTCACTGCAGGATGACGCATCAGGATTGAATCCAGGTTCCGCACATTCGCCCGCGTCCTCGCCCGAATCTGTTCCTGGATCCCCCCGCTCGCCGCCAGCCACACCGGCAGCGCACACTGCACCGGCGCATTCATCGACAGAAACGTATCCGCCACCACTTCCAACCGCCCCAGCGCTTCATCCATCGCCCGTACTGCTGTCAAACCTCGCGCCCCGCAAACACAAATCCACGCCGCCTTCATCTGCGGCAGCGCCGCAATCTTGCTGAT
The DNA here is from genome assembly GCA_963705765.1 of uncultured Acidobacteriaceae bacterium. Lineage (GTDB taxonomy): Bacteria > Acidobacteriota > Terriglobia > Terriglobales > Acidobacteriaceae > Palsa-343. Next base: position 8,056 of record CAVPKU010000037.1, read on the forward strand.
CCCGCTCAGCACAAACGTCAGACAGGCATGCTCGCCAACCACGAAGCTGCATCTCGTGCCCTGATGCTCAGGGCCGCGAAGCGGCGTGTCGCCCTCCGCGCAGGAGCCGCGCAACGGCGATTCGCCCTCCGCGAAGAAGTCGACGAACACCTCATCCACAATCAGCGCCAGCCCATGCTCCGCGCAGATCTGTTCCAACTCGCGCCGCTCCGCCGCCTTCGTAAAATGTCCCGTCGGATTGTTCGGGTGCACCAAAGCAATCGCCCTGGTCCGCGCCGTGATCCGCTCCCGCAGCCCGGCAAAATCAATCTGCCACCCGTGGTCATACACCAGCGGATACGGCACCAGCCGCACATCCTCAATTTGCGCCAGAAAATCGAACAGCGGATAACTCGGCTGCGCGATCAGCACCTCATCCCCCGCATCGCACAGCAGCCGGAACAGCCAGCCATACCCTTCACTTGTTCCCGTTGTCAGAAAAATCTGCTCCGCTTCGACCCGCGCGTCGCGCTCCGCGTAATACCGGCACACCGCCTCCCGCGCGCTTCGCATCCCTCGTGAATCGGGATCGTAGACCAGCGCCGCCTCATCCCCCAGCGCCGCCAGGATGCCAGCCGCGTCGTATGCAAACCCGCACTGCGTCGGATTCGACGCCGTCAGATCGAGAACCTCGAGCCCCGCCGTGCGCCGCTCCCGTAACGCCCGCGCCAGCCGCGTCTCCGCCAGATCCCACGCCGTCCTCGCCGAAAACTTCACCCGCTCATCCTTTCACAGCAAGGCTCGGGCAACTCGGAGCGAACCATCCTACCGCCTACCAGCTATCCTGTTCCCATGTCCCTCAGAGCCGTCGTCTTCGACTACGGTGAGGTCCTCTGCATTCAGGACCGCATCGCCCATCAGCGACTCCTCCAGCTCACCGGCCTCGATCACGATACCTTCGAGCCCCTCTACTGGCGCGATCGCCGCGACTACGACCTTGGCGTCCTCGACGGCCGCGCCTACTGGGCCAAATTGCCAGCGACGCCGGCCTCTCTTTCACGCCCGCCCAAATCGAAACCTCATCGAGAACGACGTCCTCATGTGGACCGCCATCAACGAGCCCATGCTCGCCTGGGCCCAGGCTCTTCAGAACGCCGGCGTTCTCACCGCCATCCTCTCCAACATGGGCCCCGACGTTCTCCGCACCATGCGCCAGGAATTCGCGTGGCTCGCCGATTTCAACCAGCTCACCTGGTCCTGCGAACTCGGCATCGCCAAACCCGATCCCGCGATTTACCACCTTACCTGTGACAAATTGGGCGTTCGCCCCGACGAAGCCCTCTTCCTCGACGACCGGCTCGACAATATTGTCGCCGCCGAACAGCTCGGCTTTCACGCGATACAATTCCGCTCGATCGACCAACTCGGCGTCGATCTCGCCGCCCGCAATTTCTTCCCCGCCCTGCCCGCCCCGCTCCCCGCCTGAAGGCTCCGCCGCACCGCGTAGTCCGTTGATCTCTTTCGATAGTAACCACAGAGTATATGCAGGCAAACACAGCGCTAACTCCTCTTTCCGCTGCGTCCGCAAATCTTTCACGTTAACTAACTAGTACATTCCCTGCCGACAGAATCCCCCTTTACTCAGAATCATGTGCGCCGCGCCAGGTGTCGAGGGTTCCCGTCGTCACGCTGGACACGCACGTTCGTTACACAATCCCTTGCGATTGCGGCATTCCCCAGGGTCGTCCGGGCATACACTGTTGGACGGACATAGCGGCTTGCCTCACGCCGCCGCTTCTCGCATCGCTGCCCGGACCGGGTTCATTCGTCTCTCGCTTGGCCCGCCGGTTGACATGAACCTTTCGAATGCGGAGATCAAAAATATGAAAGAAAAAACTCTGAAATTGGCTTGTCTCGTGCTGTCCTCGACGGGCCTCATCCTTCTCTCTTCTGGCTGTAAGAAGATCGAACCCCTCAAGCTGGATTGCAATGCCAGCGCGCCTTCCATCTATCCCGGAGATGCGGAAACCGTCACCGCCACCGCTTCCTCCGTAGCGCCCAAAAAGAACTGGGACGTCGTCTATGCCTGGAGCGGTACCGGCGCCACCGGCAACGGCACCTCCGCCACGGTCAGCTCCGCCTCTCTCGATCCCGGCACCTACACCGTCAAGGCCGACGCCAAAGAAGGCAAAAAAGGGAAGGAAGGGCTCAAGCCCAACACCACCGCTTCCTGTTCGTCCACCTTCACCGTGAAGCCATTCGATCCGCCGACCCTCAGCTGCGCTGCCAGTCCCACCACCGTCATGTCCGGCACCAGTTCGACCATCACGGCCACAGGATCGAGCCCGCAGAATCGCCCCCTGACCTATACCTTCTCCGCCTCCAGCGGGTCAATCAACGGCAACGGCAATTCCGCCACCCTCGCCACCACCGGCGCACCGGCCGGCAACATCACCGTCACCTGCAGCGTGCAGGACGACAAAGCCCACAGCGTTTCGGCGACCACCTCGGTTGAAGTCCAGGTCCCGCCGCCACCGCCGCCGCCAAAAAGCTCCACCCTCTGCTCCATCCAGTTCGGCGACAAGCGGCGCCCGGAGCGCGTCAACAACGAAGCCAAGGCCTGCCTCGATGACGTCGCTCTCAACGCGCAGCAGAAACCGGATGCCACCATCGTTGTCGTTGGCAACTCCGCTCCGCTGCCCGAGAAAAAGGGCCATCGTCACCATGCGAAGGAGATGACCGCTGCCGATCTCGCTGCCCAGCGTGCCGTCAACACCAAGGACTACCTGGTCACGGACAAGGGCATCGACGCCAGCCGCATCCAGGTCAAAACCGGCGCCAGCGGTGCGGATGAAGTCGGCGACTACCTCGTTCCCTCCGGCGCCAACTTCGACAACGACGTGCCCGGCACGACCGCAGTCGATGAGAGCGCAATCAAGGCCCAGCCGCGCAACCCGAAGCCGCACCATCACAAGGCAGCTGCGAAAACCACGAAATAACGCAAGCTCCAACCCATAACAGCAAAAGGCTGACCCACCAGGGCCAGCCTTTCGCGCATCCGTTCCGTCCCAGCCCCCCCGCAAAAGCAAAACCGCCGCTGGCCAGGTTCACCCCAAGGACCCGGCGGCGTAATCCTCGGCCGAAGCACCATCACAAAGCCGCCGCCAGAGCGACAAAATAAACGGCTCAACTCATAACAGCAAAAGGCCAGCCCACCAGGGTCAGCCTTTTCCCAATTTCAGTTCGCCCCCGGAAAACCCCTCGCGCCAAAAAGCCCCCCGTCGGCCAGGTTCACCCCACAGCAAGAAGCTTGAGCTCCGCCCGCTTCCATCTCAAGACATTTCACAGCGTGCACGACCCGAAAGTGCCGTCTTCACCTCAGCCTCTCCTATTTCGGGAAATTAATCCCTTAGCCGATGCACCATCACAAAGCCGCCGCCAGGGCGACAAAATAAACCCGGCTCAACTCATAACAGCAAAAGGCCAGCCCGCCAGGGCCAGCCTTTTCCCAATTTCAAGTTCGCCCCAGGAAACCCCCGCGCCCCAAAAAGTCCCCCGCTGGCCAGGTTCACCCCACAGCAAGAAGCTTGAGCTCCGCCCGCGTCAACCTCAAGACATTTCACCCCATCCGGGACCCGAAAGTACCGTCTTCACCTCCGCCTCTCCTGTTTCGGGAAATTAATCCCTTAGCCCGAAGCACCATCAACAATGCCGCGACTAAATCCACAAAGTAACCGCAACTCCCAGCCCAAAACAGCAAAAGGCTGGCCACCACGGCCAGCCTTTCGCGCATCCATCCCGTCCCCCGAAAACCCCGCGCCAAAACAAAACCCCGTCGGCCAGGTTCACCCCACAGCAAGAAGCTTGAGCTCCGCCCGCTTCAACCTCAAGACATTTCGCAGTGTGCACGACCCGAAAGTACCGTCTTCACCTCCAGCCTCTCCATTTCGGGAAATATCAGTGTCTCGGAGGAACGCTCCCTCGTCTTCCGTCCCAAAGGCCTTCAATCCTCGCTCTTACCAGCGCTCGCCGGCGGCCGCGCGAAATCCCCCAGATCGAAAATCCTCCAGTCACTCCCCGGCCCCTTTACCCACAACTCCAGCGCCACCGACGTCAGGGATCCCTGATAGTACGGCACGTGAACCGTATGTCGCCCCGCATCCAGATGAAGGCTCACCTCGCGTCCAACCGCTGCGTGAATCCCGTCCTCGTTGATCAACTGTTGGTCGTCGATCTCGACCACCGCCCCGTCGTCCGCCATCAGGCGGAATACGTAATCGCCGCCGTTACGAATCCAGAACGCCCCGTGATAATCCACTCCGAATAAATCTGTCCGCGGCGTCACTCCTGGAATTCCACTTGCATTCGTAAAGATCTGGTTTGGAACATCCAGCGACGGCGTGTAGACCGATCCAATCGGATCCAGCTCGCGGAAATCCGGCAACTTTTCGGAAAAAGTCCGCAGCTCGTAAACATCGCCGCAGAAACTGTGCGGCGCCGGCACAATCGAACCGAACGACCCAATCGGTCCCTCCGGCGTCTGTCCCGCAACCCCCGACCCAAGCTGATAGAACGTCTGAAGATTGCCGGCGGTCTGCTGATCCAGCACCCGCTTGCTGATGGCGATCGCTGGCGCCGCCGGCGAAGGCAGCACCGGCCACGGAAACTGTACATCCGTCGCGCCCAGATTCCCCGTCGCACGGTCGCGCACCACAAACCGCGTCAGCCCGATGTATTTCGGCGCCGGGAACTCCAGCAAATGTGGAAACCCGTGCGCCAGCGCCCGCGCATAATCCGCCGACGACAAAACCTGATCCACCGGCGCATGAAAAAAGTTGATCGGGTGCCCCGCAACATCGAAGTTGCACACGCCATAATCCACCTGCACCCGTCGATCCGCCCCAGTTCGCCCCGGCGCCGCCCCATCGTCCGTCAGCGTCAGAAAGGACAGCGACCCGGCATCCACCGCCACCGAATACCGCAGAACATCGCCGCTACCCGTCGCGATCATCCGCGCCCGCAGCGCAATCGACGGCGGAGTCTCGGGGTAGTAGCACGCCGCCTGCTGCAGCAGTTTGTCGATCGCCCCAGCCTTTGTCACCGGCGGGGTCGCCGGCGCTTCTGTCACCCCAATGTAGTACCGATGCGGATAGTGCAGATGCACATCCGCCCGCGCCGTCTTCACCACCACATCGTGGTACCCGCTCGTTGACCCTTCCGGTCCCGGGCGAAACGCCAGCCGATAGTGCACCGTCGACCGCTCCAGACAACTGGCCGCGATTCTGAACCCCGCCTCTCCCTCCGCACTCGCCGCCTCCGTCGCGTTCGGATCCACCACCCGCAGGCTCGCAATCGGCTCCGTTTCCGCCTTGTCCGCGGCAGTCTCGTGATGATGTTTGCGCGACTCCCCTGCCCCTGCCCCAGGCAGCGCCGTCACTTGCAAATCTCCAGGCGCCAGATCCAGAACCGGCCGATCGTGTGCATCGAGCGCGATCACATCCAGCAGCACCTCACGCGTCGTAACCCGCAGCGTGAAAATCTCCGAACCTCCCTGACCCGCCTGCGCGTTCAGTGCAGGGGCCGATGGCGGCACGGTCTGAACCGCCGCCGAGGCCACCGGAAAAAACAACACCGCCAATGCAAGAGCCGTCAACATCGATCACAACCTTATACAGTGTTGCCGCTCGATCGCCGCGCAAATCCTCCCGCCGCCCCATCGCCCCCGAGAATGGCGCCCACCGCACCGAATAGCGGACAATAGAGCCATGCACGATCCCTGGGTCATGACCGACGTCCCCGGTGCCCTCGAAGAAGTGAAGGCTGGCCGCATGATCGTTGTCGTCGACGATGAGGACCGCGAAAACGAAGGCGACCTCATGCTCGCCGCCGAGCACGTCACCCCCGAGGCCATCACCTTCATGGCCCGCGAAGGCCGCGGTCTCATCTGTCTCGCTCTGACCGAGGAGCGCGCCGACTACCTCCGCCTCGGCCCCATGACGCAGGAAAATTCCTCGCGTTTCGGCACCGCCTTCACCGAAAGCATCGAAGCCCGCGAAGGCGTCACCACCGGCATCTCTGCGTACGATCGCTCCCAGACTATCCAGGTCGCCATCGATCCCCGCTCCTCTGCGCAGGATCTCGCCCGCCCCGGCCACGTCTTCCCCCTCCGCGCCCGCAAAGGCGGCGTTCTCGTCCGCGCCGGTCAAACCGAAGCCTCCGTCGACCTCGCCCGCCTCGCCGGCCTCATCCCCGCCGGCGTCATCTGCGAAGTGATGAAGGACGACGGCCGCATGGCCCGCGTCCCCGACCTCATCGAATTCTGTAACCGTCACGGTCTCAAAATGCTCACCGTAGCGGAACTCATCCGCTACCGCCTCCAGCACGAGCGTTACATCGTCCGCGTCGCCGAAAGCCCCATGCCCACCGAGTGGGGCGACTTCCTCATGATTGCCTACGAGAGCGAAGTCCACGGCGGCCAAAGTCACATCGCGCTGGTCCGCGGCGACGTCCACCAAACGGCCGCCGGCAGCGAGCCCCCCGTCCTCGTCCGCGTCCACTCCCATTGCCTCGCCGGCGACGTCTTCGGCACCACCCTGTGCGATTGCCAGCGCACCATGCGCCAGTCACTCAAAATGATTGCCGAAGCCGGGCGCGGAGCCCTCATCTACCTCCATAACGCCAGCCGCGGTTTCGAAATCGATCGCACCGCCACCCCGCATCGCATCGTCTTCCATCGCGAGGCCCGCGCCATCGAACGTCATGAAGATCGCCACCAGCGCACGCTCCGCGAAGTCGGACTCGGCGGCCAGATCCTCGCCGACCTCGGCATCCACCGCATCCGCCTGCTCAGCAACACCCCCACCCACGTGCCGGCTCTCCAGGGCTTCTCGGTAGAAATCGTCGAGCAGGTCCCCATCCCCATCGCCGAACCCGCCCGCTCATCCTCAGCAAGCCTTCGCGATCGTGAATGAATGTTCTCTCACCTGGCAAAACGAAATCGAAAGTCTCGCCCCTCGTAATGCCAACGGACTAACCACCCTATCCCGGCTTTTCCCCAAAAAAATGCGATACGCCAGGTTCACCCCATAGCAAGAAGCGGATACCCCTTTAGTTCACAAATCAAGGTCCGAACGCCGAATGTCAGGCAAAGGTAATGCCTCCACCCATCCCCCAAACCCGTTTCGGGAAACCATTTCGCCCGCCAACCAAAAACAAAAAATACCAAAATCGCCCCACCCCCACCCTCCCGCCACCCTAAAAAAATGCGATACGCCAGGTTCACCCCATAGCAAGTAGCGAATACCTCTTTCAATCACAAATCAATCTGTAAGCCGCCCATTGCCAGTCAAAAGTAATGCCTCGCCCCATCCCCGAACCCGTTTCGGGAAACCGTTCACACCACATCCGACCCCATAGCAACTGGATAACCCCACCCGCAGCCATGAGCCGGTCCGAAAGCACAGCTTCGTCCATCGAAAATACCCCATCCCCAATTACCGCCATCGCAATTCCCCACAGCCCATTCCCCACACAATTTCGGATTCCCCAATCGAATCCGAACTCCGCCATGCCTGTGCTACGCTTCGCACCTGTGGCAAATTTCGAAAAAGCGCCCGCTGAGGTCCAGGAGATTCTCTCCAAGCCGATCCAACAGCTGGGCCTCAAGCTCGAAGGCTCACCCCTCGACCGCTTCGTCCAGCAACTCTATAAGGAGCTGGCCGCCAAGGGCTTCAATCGCTTCCGCCCCAGGTGCTATCTCACAGACGAATGGGGTTGCCCCAACATGGAGCCCGTCATCGGCATCCCTTTCTACCTCGCCGATCCCAAACTGCAGCGCCTTGAGTCCGAGATGAACGACATCGAAGACACCCGGCAGATCATGATGTACATGCGCCATGAAGCGGGCCACGCCTTCAATTACGCCTATCAGCTCTACAAAACGCAGGAGTGGCGCAATCTCTTTGGACCCTTCCGCCGCGCTTATCGCGAAAACTACAAACCCGTTCCCTTCTCGCGCCAGTTCGTGCGCCACATGGAAGGTTGGTACGCGCAAAAGCACCCTGACGAAGACTTCGCGGAAACCTTCGCCGTCTGGATGACGCCTCGCTCCAACTGGCGGAAGCGCTACAAAGAATGGGGAGCGATGAAGAAGCTGCTCTACATGGATCGCATCGCGCGCAAACTCCGCGACGCCGAGCCCATCGTCGCACACGGTGACACCGATATCACCGTCGACGAAATGAATGTCACCGTCGGCGAGTTCTATCAGCGCGCGCTCGATCAGCAGCTCATCCCCGGTGAGCTTCCCTTCGATACCGATCTGCACGACATCTTCACCGCATCGAAGCGGCGCAGGAACAATATTCGCCCCGCCGCCGACCTTCTTCGCGAAAATCGCAAGGTCCTCATCGACAAGGTGACTTATTGGACCGGCGTCCAGCGTCCCCTCGTCAAGAGGCTTGTGGAAACCATTGAAGCGAAAGTTCGCGACCTGGACCTGCGCGCCGACATAAAATGTGAACGAGAATACTTAACCGAAGTTTCCGTGTACGCAACCGCGCTGGCGATGAACTACATCACCCGCGGTAAGTTCATTCCGCCTGATCCAGGTTCAGCTCAGCCTTCAGGCACGCAGCAGGTTGAAACGAAACCGTAGAGGCATCATGGCGAACCTGAAAATCACGATCCTGCACGATGTCTGGGAAGAAGGCCCGCCCGAGCCCGCGCCGGAGCCGGTCAAAGCCCCCCGAGCCAGGAATGGCAAACGTGCGAAGAAGAAAAAAGATCCTCTCCACGACCGCGAGGAGATCTTCGAGGCGCTCACAAAACTTGGCCACGAGCCTTCCTATCACATCCTCGACGGCAGGAACCCATCGCTGATTGCCCTCGCAAAATGCGGCGCCGATCTCGTCTTCAATCTCACCGAGTCCTACGCCGGCGACGACACCATGGACAAGAACATCGCCGCCTGGCTCGAACTGCTGCACTTTCCCTATACCGGCAGTGGTCCCCAGGCTCTCTATCTTGCTCAGGACAAGTCGATCGCAAAAAAAATCTTCGACTTCCACAAGATCAAGACTCCCGACTTCGCAACCTCTTATAAAGGTCGCACCGATCACTCCCACGACATCGAGTTTCCCCTCATCGTCAAACCCGTCTCCGAAGATGGATCCATCGGCATCGACAGCGGCTCTCTCGTCGACAGCGTCAAAGAGCTGATGGAGCGCATCCACTACATCCATGAGGAATTCGACAGCCCCGCCCTCATTGAGGAGTACATCGAAGGCCGCGAAATCTACGCCTCCATCCTTGGCAACGAAAACCCCGAGGTGCTCCCCCTCATCGAACTCGACCTCTCCAGGCTGCCTAAAGGAACGCCGCGCATCGCCGGCCAGGACGTCAAGTTCGATCACGATACCGAGGCTTACAAGGTCACAAAATCCGCGCCCGTCGAAGACCTCGACGAGGACACCACCAGGAAGCTGCAGGACACCGGCCTCGCCGCTTATCGCGCCCTCGGTTTGCGCGACTACGCCCGCATCGACATGCGCGTGAATAAAAAAGGCCAGGTCTACGTCATCGAAGCCAACCCCAACCCCTGGCTCTCCAGCGTCGCCGAATTCAACATGGCCGCAAAAAAAGCCGGCTACTCCTACATCGACGTCATCGATAAGCTGGTAGGCCTCGCCCAGGCCCGTTCGGTGTAGCTCAAAGGCCAACGCCCATCCCATCGCCAGACCGCCGAATTCGTGCCCTCAGCGGGTGCCACGTCGCCGAATCAGCAGCAGCGTCTGGTCGTCAACCGCCTTCCCGAACCGACGAGCGGTTTCAACGATCGACTCCGCGATCGCCGAGAGCGGCTCCGCCCCCAGGCGGATGAGAGTTTCCTCGATGTACGACTCGCCCAGTTCCTGCTGCCTTGAATTGAAGACTTCCGTAAGCCCGTCCGTGACGATCGCCAGAATGTCTCTGTCCGCAAAGTCGAGCGACGCCGTCTGATAGGTCACGCCGGAAAACATAGCAACAGGAAAATTCTCCATCGTGTGCCGCCGAACCGTGCCCGATGCACGCTGGTAATGAAGGATCGGTAGATGCGCGGCGACCGCATAGCGAGTAGCACCGTCCGGCTCCAGGATCACGCTGGCAATCGTTGCGTAGGCAGTCGGCTCCGTAAGAGGCGCCAGCGTGTCGTTCAGAGCTTCCAGCAAACCGGCGGCCGAGCCGGTCTGCAGATGCATCCGAACTGCGGTCTTCACCATGCTCATCATCACGCCGGCCGCCACGCCATGCCCCGCGATATCCGCCACGTAGGCGCAGACCGTTCCGCCCGACTCCACCACATCCACCAGATCGCCGCCCACCGTCCCGCTCGGCCGGGAAATCCCGTGAATTTCCACCTCGCCCCTCACCAGGTCGATCGGCGGGACCAGCTGCTTCTGGATTTGCGAAGCCAGTTCAATTTCGGTATGCGCGGTGTAGTAGCGCTTCCCCTCTGCCTGAAAGAAAGTGCCGAACCATCCGTAGCTGAACAGAATAAGAATAAAGATGAGGAAGGCGTGGAGCGCCACCTGCGCTTGCCAATCGGATGGACTCAGATTCCGCTGGTGCGCAGGGAAAAGGCGCGCAGACCCGATCATCCACACCAGCTGAATTGCGATGACCAGAGCGAGGAATTTCGCCGTGCGCCTGTGAATCGCGATCACCCATAGCACCGAGAATCCGGATGTCGTCACGATCTTCAGCATCAGGTGCAGACCATCGGAGCGCGAAAGGTCAAACAGATCGTTGACCACCCCGACCGTCGCAAACGTAAAAGCAACAGCAACACAAAAGAGGAAGTAAGAACGCCAGGGCATGGTCCGAAAAATCTGCGAACGCGCATTCCACTTCATCCAGGCTCGACCTCAAATGGAAAAAGCCGGACACCCCTCGCTCCGGCCTTCGCTCCGTACCAGATCCCAGTATGAACGCCGCGACCGCCCTCCGTGAAGTCGCTGAACCCAGCTCCCCACTCCCGCTCCCTGCTCTCTACTCCCCGCTCCACCTCCCTCCCGTCCCGCACACCCGCGATGTCCATGACTATCGTGAGTTCCTCCCTCCCCATTTGGTCCGATCGCATTCCCCATCAGCGCCATTGAGACTTGCTCCCGCAGGCGTCACGATTCCCGCATGCGAGTCAACCTCACCACCCGGCCGTCCCGCCCCTCCCCATCCGGGCCAGGAACCATTCCGCTTACCTTAACCATCCGCCCATCGTGTGGCCTGCCCGGAGACTATGAATGCCCCACGGACAGCGCCGCGTTGCTGCGCCTGCTCCGCCAGCAAACCGATCTGCCGGGCTACGTTCTCGAGGGTTTCGAAACCAAGCTCCGCACCCAACTCGGCGCGCGCCTCCTGGGCGTCGAACTCAGCGAGAGAGTCCTCACCGACATCGGCTACTTCATCGACTAGCAGCGTCGCGTCATCCCCTGAAGGCGCGCAGTCGAGTTCCCTGTCGCAACTCTCCTTCCGAAAGGAACAACGGAGAGCGCGCCGTCCGTCCTGTCGAAGGGTCCCTGGTGAATAACACCATCGCGCCGCGGCCTCTTTTTTTGAGAGAAACACATTCGCCCCTCACGTGGCGTCCGACGATTGACAGTCGTCGGTCGAATCGATAACTGAAGCGAGGCGCCCAGCTCCAGGCTCCACCCGATTCACCCGCCCGAGCCCTGTTGATCTTTCAGCCAACACCAGGGGGTCTCGCAAGAATCGTCCCCATTGATTCAGCAACATCCCGGGGGGTCACCCCCTCACAATCCGACATCCCACGCCTCATAATCTGCCAGTTCGCGGGTGCCCCATATCTGCCCGCCTTTGGCAGATGTGGGAAGCCACAATCTCTCGTGCGGCCTCGACCAGCGATCTGCGCGCCCGGCTCCGTGCCCTCTACTCCGACGCACCAGGCAAATCCCCGCCTCGCCGTGGAAGAATAGGAGAATGGCAGTCAATACAGACCCGCAAGTAGAAACGCCCGAAATCCACGGTACGCCCAACTTTCTTCGCGACAGGATCGCTGAAGATGTGCGCTTGAAGAAGTATGGCAATGCAGTCGTGCAGACGCGGTTTCCACCCGAGCCGAACGGCTACCTCCATATCGGCCACGCCAAAGCCATCTGCCTCGACTTCGGGCTCGCCGACGAGTTCGGCGGCAAGACCAACCTGCGCTTCGACGACACCAATCCCGAGAAGGAAAACCAGGAGTACGTCGATTCGATCCAGAACGACGTCCGCTGGCTGGGCTTCGACTGGGAGCGGCTCTGCTATGCGTCGGATTACTTCCCCCAGCTTTATGCGTGGGCCATTCAGTTGATCAAGGCGGGCAACGCGTATGTCGACGACTTATCGGCGGACCAGATCCGGCAGTATCGCGGGACGCTGACCGAACCCGGCAAACACAGCCCGTATCGCAACCGATCGGCGGAGGAGAACCTCGACCTGTTCACACGCATGAAAGCCGGCGAGTTTCCCGACGGAAGCCGCGTGCTGCGCGCGAAGATCGATATGGCGTCGCCCAACATCAACATGCGTGACCCCATCATGTACCGCATCGTGCATGCGGAGCATCACCGTACCGGCGACGAGTGGTGCATCTACCCGATGTACGACTATGCGCACGGACAGTCGGATTCCATCGAGAACGTCACGCACTCGATGTGCACGCTCGAGTTTGCCGATCATCAGCCGCTCTACCGATGGTTCATCGAACAGCTCGGCATCTTCCCTTCGCAGCAGATCGAGTTCGACCGCCTGAACCTGACCTATACCCTGCTCTCGAAACGCAAGCTGCTACAGCTGGTGCAGGAAGACCGGGTCAACGGATGGGACGATCCGCGCATGCCGACCCTGTCCGGGTTTCGGAGGCGCGGCTTCACACCCGAGGCCATCCGGACCTTTGTGGCCAGCCTGGGAGCAACGCGAACCAACGGCGTTATCGATTTCGAGATGCTGGAGCACGTGCAGCGCGACGACCTCAACAAGCGCGCGACGCGCGGTATGGCGGTGCTGCGGCCGCTGAAGCTGGTGATCGACAATTACCCCGAGGGACAGACCGAGTACGTGGAAGTGGCGAACAACCCCGAGGATCCGGCTGCAGGGACGCGCCAGGTGCCGTTTTCGCGCGAGCTCTACATTGAGCACGAGGATTTTCGCGAGGTCCCCCCGCCGAAGTACTATCGCCTCTCGCCAGGCAAGGAAGTACGGCTGCGTAATGCATATTTTGTAACCGCGCAAAGCGTCGTGAAGGATGCGGACGGGAACGTGGTCGAAGTGCACTGCACCTACGATCCAGCCAGCCGCGGCGGCAATTCGCCGGATGGCAGAAAAGTGAAGTCGACCATGCACTGGGTGTCGGCGCCGCATGTCATCTCCGCCGAGGTGCGGCTTTACGACAAGCTGTTCTCGAATCCAAATCCTCTGGACGTGCCGGAAGGCGGAAACCTTCTGGACAATCTGAATCCCAACTCGCTCGAAGTCGTGGCGGATGCGAAGCTGGAGCCTTCGCTGGCCGAAGCGAAGGTGGGCGCGCCCTACCAGTTCGAGCGCGTCGGATACTTCTGCCTCGATCCGGATTCGACCCCGGACAAGCTGGTGTTCAACCGCACCCTGGCGCTCAAGGACACGTGGGCCAAGATCGAGAAGAAGGCGGGAGCTTGATGTCCGATCGTCCCACCACACCTCGCGTTCGCTTCGCCCCCTCGCCCACCGGCTACCTCCACGTCGGCGGTGCCCGCACCGCGCTCTTCAACTGGCTCTTCGCCCGCCACTTTGGCGGCACCTTCATCCTCCGCATCGAGGACACCGACTTCGAGCGCTCCTCCGAAGAAATGGTCGAAGGCATCCTCGAAGGCATGCGCTGGATCGGCCTCGACTGGGACGAGGGCCCCTTCTTCCAGTCGCAGCGCCTCCCGCTCTATCAGGCCACAGCCCAAAAACTCATCGACTCCGGCCACGCCTACTATTGCTTCTGCACCAAAGAAGAACTCGAAGCCCGCCGCGCAGCAGCCACCGCCACCGGCCGCGCCCCCATGTACGACCGCCGCTGCTGCTCGATCGACCGTGCTACCGCCGCCTCCCGAAAAGCAGCTGGCCAAGCGGCTGCAGTCCGCTTTTCCGTCCCCGACGGTTCCACCTCGTGGGACGACGCCGTCTTCGGCAAAGTCGAATTCGCCAACGCCGAGATTGAGGACTTCGTTCTCCTCCGCTCCGACGGCATCCCCACCTACCACCTCTCCGTCGTTGCGGATGACATCGATATGCGCCTCACCCACATCATCCGCGGCGCCGACCACATCTCGAACACGCCCAAACAGATTCTTCAGTACCGCGCCCTCGGCGCCGACCTGCCCGTCTTCGCCCACGTCCCGCTCATCCTCGGACCCGACAAGACGCGCCTCTCCAAACGCCACGGCGCAACCTCCGTCATCGCGTACAAAGAAATGGGCATCGTCCCCGAAGCCTTCCGCAACTTCCTCGCCCTGCTCGGCTGGTCCCCCGGCATCGCCAACAAGGACCGCGAAATCTTCACCTCGGACGACCTCACCCAACTCTTCACGCTCGACGGCATCTCCAAATCAAACGCCGTCTTCGATAACGACAAGCTCGCCTGGTTCAATACCGAATACATCCGCGCTTACGACTCCGCGAAACTTCTGCCGCTGATCGAAGCCGAATGGCACGCCGCCGGATTCACTCCGAATCGCACCCCCCACGAGATACTCGCCACCATCGAGTTCCTCAGGCCCCGCGCCCGCAGCCTCAGGGATTTTGCGACGCTCTTCCGCGCTTACTTCAGCGACGACTTTGAATATGATCCAGCCGCTGTTACAAAATTTCTGGCCGACGCTTCCCTTCCCGCGCTCCTCCAGGAACTGGCCCAGCGCTACGCCGCTTCGCCCGACTTTACCGAAGCTTCGTCCGAAGAGATTCTCCGCGCCCTCGCTGCCGAGAAAGGCATCAAAGCCGGAGCGCTGATCAACGGCTCCCGCGTCGCCCTCACCGGCCAGGCCGTCGCCCCCAGCCTCTTCGCCGTCATGGCCCAGCTCGGCAAAGACCGCACCGTCCAGCGCCTCTCCACCGTCGACAAAGTCCCTGCCTCCGGCTGAATGCCGAGCGAATCCCTTGGCTCTCACCTGTCAGCTTTAAGCTTGCGGCTCGCTCTTGCCTGAACGCTGACCTGAACCCCGCACGCTGAACGCTGGCTTGTACGCTGAACGCTGTTTTCCGTACCCTGCAACCTGTACCCTGTACCCTGCTTCTTTTGCTACAATCCAGAGAGCGGAATGGTGACAGTTCCGCGGGTTCCGTCTGGCTCCTGAGCTCAGACGCGAATCAAAATCCAGGCGAAGTGCAACGCTTCGCTGCAGTTTCCAAATAGGCGTAGGGGACGTAGTTCAGTTGGTTAGAATGCTGCCCTGTCACGGCAGAGGTCGCGGGTTCGAGCCCCGTCGTCCCCGCCAGATTCCAAAAGACTTAATCCGAATCTGACCGGAACAGTTTGGGAACAGTGGGAACAAATCATGCCGTCCCCACTTGTGGAGCGACAGGCAGCCCGGCGATCATACCCGCCACTCTGCTCTGAGCCAACCGCTTCACGTCTGAAATTCCCTGGGTGTAAATATCCATCGTGACGCGACTGTTCGCGTGCCGCATCGGTTCCTGGACGGTCTTCACGTCTTCCCCGTTTGCTTTGAGGAGGGTCGCAAAGGAATGCCGGAAGGTGTGCCACCCGACTGCCTTTGTGATCCCAGCCGCGACAGCGGCGGGCTTGATGTAGTCCTGCATTGCCGTGTCGGGCCAGATGGGCCATTTTCCATTGTTGACCGGACTGGCGAACACCCAATCCTCGGGTGAGCGGTACGACGAGGTTCCCCACCAGCCGAGGAGAACTTCTGACAGTTCCGCCGACATGGGGATGGGCTTGCGGCTTGTTTCCGTTTTGAGGGTACCCAGTTCCTTCCCAACCAAACCCCGAGTGACTAGAACGCAACGGTTAGCGAAATCCACGTCCCGCCATTTCAGTCCCCGCAGTTCAGACTTTCGCAGGCCGGTTGCCGCAGCCAGGAACACCATGGTCCTGTAAGAGGGTTGGGAGTATTTTGAGCAGCGCGGAAATCTCTTCCACCGTGAGGACTTCTGGTGTGCAACGGCGTTTTGCGCTCTGGCGAACCAGCTTGATCGGGTTCCTGCCGGGTTCAGGAACTCCCACCTGATGGCGTGGTTGAAAAGAACGCTCATCAGATTTCTGATCTTCGCTTTGGTGCCGTCAGCCATCGGCGTCATTTCTTGCGCTGCATCCTTCGTGCGTTTGACCTGGACCTTCAGCAATCGGAGCCAGTCTTCAACGGGCATCGTTCTCACCTCAGCCAGGGACATGCTTCCCCACCGGGGTTCGATCCACCTCCGCAGATAAATCTCGTAAGAGGTGCGAGTGCTCCAGGAGCGGTTGGAGTCATCGTTCAACTCATGTTCTGTGAAATGCTGAATCAGTGCCGAAATGGTCATTCTCGCAACCTGCGAGGGTAGGAGCGTTCCCTGCCCTGCATTTGCTCTGAGACGGTAGCGATCCGCCTCCCGCGCTGCCTCCTTTCTCGTCATCTCACGGACAAGCCCGAGGCGGACTTTCGGTTGAGTGCGGCTTCCGTCTGGCTTCACTTCCCGCCAGCGAAACATCCACACGTCGCCGCCCTTGCACTTTTCCGCGTACAAACATCCGCTCTGATACGACTGCTGACGGCGCTTGGACAAGAGCTTACCCTTGTTCTAGCGGGCGGCTCGGCTCGTTGATGGTAGCCCGGTCGCCAGCCACGCGTCCAGAGAAGAGGCCCGGAAACGCCAGAAGCGGCCCAGCCGAGACGACGGGACTTCGCCACCTCGTGCGAGGCGTAGAAGCGTCTTCGGGTGGATCCGGAGCAGCTTCGCCGCTTCCTCTGCGGTCAATAACGGTTCAAAGGTTCGTTCCGGCATAGCTATTCCGCCGACGCGATCACTATGTTGTGCAGGATTTCGCCTCTTCCGCAGGCAAAAGTCTGGATCTTTCGCAGTCCGTCCGGGAAAATTTCGTCTTGGATACCGATCAGGCCGATGTCTTCGGGATGGCTGAGTGTCAGCACCATTCCGGGAGCGAGGACAATATTCTCAGTTGCATTGGTCAGTACGCGACTCACTTTGGACACATTTCCCCTTTATGTCAGGGGTGCCGGGGCGTCACAAATTCCCACGGCCCATCTCCAAACGGTGCGGTTCGCTGGACGTGGTGTCCGCCTCGGAGTCGGAGGAATCGGACCAAGCCCGCACCTTATTCTGTTTGGTTAGACGACGCTATTCGAAAAGTTGTCCAAAACAATTCTAAGGAACCCACGGCCCAGCGCGCAGTGTAGCTTGCTCCACGGGGAGCGCGAGATGCTTCCCGTCACGCTACCGTCACAGCACTCCGATAAGCTCCTTAGATGGAGCCGTAGACCTGTAAGTGGGGTTCTATTGAGCAAAGCGCGGAGGACTTCAAGTGGGATTGGCGCGGCTTCCGCGCGGACAACGCCAGCGAGTCTTCCACCACAACACCAGCCGATCCCCATCGTGCCATAGAACGTAGATGAGGGATCGGAACGTCGAGCATCATGGCGTCCTTCCATTCACGCTAACCGCGATCCTCTCGCCGATGTTCTCGCCGCTCCGCATCCTTCATTGGTTTCCAGGCTACGGTACCTGATTGGAGCGAATCTCCGAACTCCACCGCCCCCGTCGTCCTCGGGCGGCCCCTGAGGGCCGGGGGGAGCTGCGCCCCAGATACACTCTTGCCAAGCTGCTCGTCGATAACGAGGAGGTTCCAGTTCATCCCGTTGGCACATCCGGACCGACTAGCAAAAAATGTTGGAGGCCAAAGCCACTTGGCGGTCGGCATCTTAACATCCCATCTGTCTGTACAATCCACCCAGCGGCGGTTCTGTACCCGTCCGTGCGCTATACAACAAGCGCGTCAGAATGCCGCACCCGGTAAACCCTGACATTCTTTGATCGTGGGGTACTTCCTGATGAATCCTGACCCAGCGCAAGCTGCCCAAGCAGCCGCCACTGAGCAAAACGAGGAACACTGGTCTCTGGTCTCCGTAGCATTCGGTGCCGTCACGGGCGTGATCATCTCAATGCTGATCCGCCCAGTAATGGAGCTTTTGCCAGGGAAACTCTTCGAGGAGTTTCTGAGTAAGACCGTGGAGACTGTATTCTCTATTGGCCTACCGATCCTCCTCGGCTTCATCGCAGCACATATTCGCCGGTTGGATCAATTCCTGCAACGCTATCTGGCCACCGC
Organism: uncultured Acidobacteriaceae bacterium; assembly: GCA_963705765.1. Classification (GTDB taxonomy): domain Bacteria; phylum Acidobacteriota; class Terriglobia; order Terriglobales; family Acidobacteriaceae; genus Palsa-343. The sequence continues at coordinate 26,378 of CAVPKU010000037.1, forward strand.
CGCATTGATCGGAGCAATACTGCTCTCATTCAGCCTATGGGTTCACGCCGGCCATCCAGTCAGGATCTTTCCGATCGTCTCCGGTTTGTTAACTATGGTCGAAACGTGGGTGTTTCTACTCTTCTGTGGCGGCATCGTTCAGACCGGACTATTACAAATCAAAGGAAATCAAGAAGGCGAGTATCTAAAACTGCGCGAGGCCGACGCGCAACGGATCGCCGCCGATGCGGTCGCAGCAGGCGATCCCGATATAGCCGTCACGATCTTCGGTCTCAATGCGGCCGGCGCGGCGGCAAGAGGAGTTCTTGCCGGCTGTCTATATATTCTCTTGTTGGAATTTCACATGGTGGCGATTGGGGTGGTCAGTACACTCGATGCATACGTCTTCTTCAAACTTTCACTGCTCTGGTCTCTCGCCTCCGGTATAATCCTCGCCGCGGCAACAACTCGAATCGTGACGTTCAGCATTGATTTCGGAGAACGGTACTCCGAGACGATTCCGATCGAGGAGAAGTACAAGGGGATTCAGCCCGCTAATGATGATAGCGGAACACCGACTTAAGTTCTGGTTGGATATAGAAATCCGTCGCTGCCCTGGCAGGCGCGCCCACACCCAAAGCAGGCGCGCGCCCTTGTTTGCGCTGCGCATGTCCAAGCCGTCACAGCCGGTGGACTTAGTTGAAATGTTGAGCCACTTACCATCACGCCGCCTTGACACGCTATGACGCTACTTGCACAAAGCGCGACGCAACACACGGATTTCTGCTCATGTCGCCACGCAAGCGAAAGTTTAGTCGACAATCCGCGAAATGTACCGTCTCGATCGAACCAGGCGTTTACCGTCCATTTGACTTCAGCTATATTTGCTGCGAATATTACTCGATTCAGACTGGACCTGTTATGAGCACGCTGTCCGGCCATCCCACCATTCGTGGCCTATTAGCTGCGTGTGGATACGTGATCCTAATCATGGCTATTTTCGTCTCCGTGATTGGGATCTTGATCGCCATCCCGCATGTCCTACTTTTCTTGGGAGCGAGTTGGCCAACGTGGGGAATCCTCTCAGCGACACTCATTCTGTTTTATCTTGCTCGGCGAAACGAACGCCACATCGCATTGAAAGCTGCTGCCAGAGTGATGGCACCTGTCATCATGGGGCTATGCGTTCTTATGCTCCTTGAGGCGCTTTTTGGTGTCTTCAGCACGGTCTTCAATGCGAACCGCGTCGCAAACGTTGAGAACGCGATTCTGAAAGTACATTTTGCATTCAGAAGCTTTGACGAGACTTCGGGGCGTTTATGGTTACCCTTGGCAGTTTCGATCGCTGTCATTCTACTTTGCTTTTCTGTTGGTAACTGGCGCTACAGCGAGCTTGTATCCCGAATATCGGCTATTACAAGCTATGCGTCCGTCATGTTCCTGGCCATGGCTTCGTTCACCTTCTTTGGGCAATCTGGTCCCGATCAACTCCTTGATGATGAGCAATCACAGAACAAGACTCTGTACGTAATGGCGTTAGCCGACGAAGAGAGATCTGCCGCACAACTTATTGCTACTAAGGAGCTAACCGCTCCGCTCACAAACCTTGATCCGGCGTCCCTATCTAACTTTGAGATGTTTTTTCAGCAAGTTCAGGAATTATGCAAGCAATATGTATGTTTTGTACCGGAGGAGTTTAGCTCGATGGGAAGCGACTTCGACCCATCGATTGCGGCTTTCCGGCAAATGATCGCCCAGCGCGCCGACGACGACTGCAACCAGTTGATTCATTACGGTCATAAGAACGACCTCGCCCAGTTCGAGAAGTTCGGGATAGGGCGGCCCCAACTGTCGCGCGGCTACGAAGAGAATACCGGTCTGCCCACGGCGTTGGAAGGGGATGCTACTGTTCTGAACCAGCGCGCATCCTCCGAGAAGGATCGCGACGACCAGCGGCGGTTGGTCGCCCGCGAACTTCAACGCGCAGGCCACATGTCTGACGATGAACGACGGACGATGCGGATGATGACCGAAGCGTTCGCAAGAGCCCTCTGCGTCTCTCACTCCAGATTTCGAAGACATCATTGGCGCTTACGTCGGCGAATTGATTGATGACGTGGCAGAAAGAGTCGTTCGACCGGCGATACGTCGGATCTGGAGCAACGGATACCGCCCTGACGCATTAGAGGATTTGAAGCTGATAGACAATGCGCTCTCCGATCAAGACCGACAATCGTTGAAGGATTTTCACGCCGCCGGAACTAGGGATTTCGAGATCTCTCATTTCAATGATCCGCCATCAATTGACAAGGCCTTTACAGACAAAAGGCAGGATGAGGTGGCTAGACGAGCGAAGATGGTGGAGGTGATTAAAAAGACGGAAGCGAGAGAACGGGAGGAGAGGCCTTAGCCAAACAAGCATGAAAAGGACGTCACTGACGACATCAGCTTTACCTACTCTGTGCCTACGGCTCCTGGTGGCCACAATTTCGTCAAAAGTAAACCGGAGCCAGCGACATTGTTCGACGAGCTGGTCGAAGATGTCCAGGCAGCCGCTACAGCGGCATCTAGGCAGAGCACCGCGCTCGGGAAGCCTCTAAGGCAAATCGATATCAGCGTCTCTTATGGCTTCAAATTTGACGTGAATGCCGATGCCAGTTTCCCAATCCAACTCGTTACGATCGGCGGCAACGGCGACTACATCGAAAACAATGTGCAGACGGTGAAACTCACTCTTGCTCCAAAGACGTCGCTTGATCGGCTAAAACAGAGCATTCCGAGCGCGAAAAGGCTGCCTTCACAATGATGACCAAACTCTCACACAGGGTCGATAGAAGACTAGGATCGCAGGATTCGGCCCTGGCCAGCCTTCGCCCCATTTGCTACTGCTGTTGCCCGTAAATCGCGGCAAGCTGTTGTGCGATCGGGTCGGTTGCACGTTTTGTGGCAGAAACCGTCTTCAGATATTCAGCACGTTTGCGAAACAGAATCTTCACGAGGGACACGCGCTCCGCTGGTGTTGCCACTGACCAGACGCGGAGAAAGTCGCGAATCGGGAGATGGGACGCCCGCACGTAGAGCCGAGCCGTGGGCAGAGCCATGTCGTGGGTCAGTTTGTAGTCTTCGAGAATTCGTTTGTAATCCTCAACGGAAAGAGTCCCGGACGCGACCGCCGGCCCGAGGTCTGGCACGGTTAGCTCGCCCGCGCGGAGTTCGTCTTCCAGGTGGACGATTGCCTGGCGGTATCGAATCTGCGCAGGATCGGCAACCACGCCTGAAGGCGCGCGGTCACTGGCGAGTTGATCCGCAAGTTTGCCCGCTTCCGACTTGTAGTTGAAGACCGTTGCGCCCAACGCTTTCAGCACCTGATCTGTGTTCGTTACATCGGGTGTTTCCCCGGCCAGCGCTTTGCCGATGTTTTGCGCGGAGATGGGGAGCGCGTTGGCGAAAAGGTTAGCGAGGAATGCAGGCGCGGGAATTTTGCGCCCGAACTCGTCGCGGCCCGTGAGAGCTTCAAGGCCGGTCTTCGTCATTGGTGACAGGCGGTTCAGAGCGAAGTTACGCGGGTCTTGGACCATGTGCAGAAGGTCGGTCGGAAGCGTGCGGACAGAGTAAACCCGTTGCTTACCCTCGCGATCTGTCGTCGTGACCCCGAACGGAGTTTCAAGGTGCAGCTGCCCGCCATTCAGAAGCATGTTTCCAAGGCGCGCAGCAACCCACACACCGGCAGCCATGCGGAACGCATCTTGTTGTGCGACCGCCTGGCCTGGACGGAAGAGACGCGCCGAGAGGTTCAACTCGGAACGGAGCCAATCCGGAGCGAGCAGGAACAACTTTTGAAAGTCCTGTGACGCTGCTGTTGCTCCGAGGCGTTTGAGGTTTTGCCCGCCGAAAAGATCGTTTGTGTAACTCGCCGCTTCGTCCTGCACCTTGTCTTCGGTCCATTCAGGATTTGCCTTACGGAACCGATCTAGTACGGCAGGAAACGTCTTCGCCTTCAGTGACGGGATATAGTCGTGAAACAGCCAGGTATTAAGGCTGTCCTGCCAACGACCAATCACCGGGATTTTGCTGATGATTTTGGAATGACTGCTAAGTGATCCGTCCTCAAAGTTCTGAAGGTCGCTTCCGGACGGCAAAGTGAGTCCGTGTTGCACACCTTTGTAGAGCACCGGATCGGACAGGTCCCAGGCGTCCAGCTTCATAATGGGTGAGACACCGGCCATGAGGGCGCGGCCAGCCGTCTGCACCGCATGGAATGGCGACAGCGATAGCAACGTACCCTTGAGTTCATGCGCTGTGCCGAGAGCAGCGCGACCGATGCCACTTTTGCGAATTGGGTTTTCGTCCAGGCCGAGTTTGCGCGTCAGGTAATCAACGGCTTCGGGATGCACACGGAGGTCACCGAGAACAGAAATCGGATTTCCGGAGGAGTCCAGCGCCGCATAGTTCCAGTCGCGCATCGCCGGGTGATCGAGGGACTTGTAATCGGACGGACGCGAGGCATAACCCTTCTTTGGCTGTCCGAAAATGTCCCTCCACTCATTTACCCAGTCTTGCTCGTCTGGGGTGAGAGGCTGCTTTCCGCTTTTGGTCAGGAGTTCCTGAAGGCGATCAGCGCGGCCCTTCTGGTCAAGCTCTGCAATCTTGCCTTCGTCAATCATCCGCTGTAGCTGATCACTGGCCCGCAGTCCGTCCACAATGGGCTGCGCGATCCGGATGCTGCGGACCTGGTTCGGATTCACCAGGGTCGCTACACTATCCCCGTCCGTATTCGTGAGAACGCGGCCCGTGCCCGACGGAACGATCATCGGTCGCCCGTCGGAGGCGCGGAAATTCTTGTCCTGAATCTGAGCCAGCGTTTCGCGGGCAGCGGTGATCTTTGCGAACTGCGCGGAGTTGAAGGCCGCCGTCTGGATCGGATCCAGTGCCTCGTCTCTGAGCTTGAACCCGGCGAGCTGACCTTCAAACGAATTGGCGAACGCCCGAGCGCGAGCCATGCTGGTGTTTACGGCAAAGCTGCCATTGCTGCGGAGGTCCGTGCGCAGCCTGGCCAGCGCGGGGTTGTCCTTCTGCCAGAGGTTCGTGGTGTAGTTCTCCACCCCATCGCGCAACACACCCGCCTGTTGTGCGGTGGTCAGCGTTTCATCATGGCGACCTTGGATGATCTTCGCTAAATCGTAGTCTTCGGGCTTTAGCTCGCGGGAATCGTAAGACGCAAGAAGGTTGTTAATCTCCTGTGGGCTATATTTCGCTTTGATCCGCTGCTCTGCTACAAGCTGCGCGATCCGCGCCTTTGACATCCCGGCTTCGTCATCGGCTGTCTGGGCAGGCTCTCCAACGCCGATAACTTCACTGACTTTGGGAATCTGTTCATTTCGTCCAGCGGCGAGAGCGATCGAATTAAACCGATCCGTCAGGACATCTGTGTCACCGCCGGATTCTACCAGGTTCTTAATCCGATGAAGGCGGACGGGATCGGTGGTGATGTCTGAGTAGTCCTTCCGTGTTTTGTTGGCCCACAGTTCCGAGTCACGCGCAGCCTTGGTCGAAGCTGCATCGAACTGACCGAACTCAGAAATCAGTTTTCTATTCTCTTCGGTGGGTTTCACACGAAGACCGAAGGAGGCCTCCGCTTCTGGCACCAGACTGCCCGCTTTGTGGATGAAGGAACGTGCGCCAGCATAGCCCAGAGCACCGGAGGCCAGAGCTTCCGTCGCCAGTTGTGCCGCGTCGGAATAGTCACCGTCCTTGATGGCGTCCAGGACGCGAGGGGACGCGACGGCAGCCGCCTGGAGTTGCTGCGCGGTGAACCCGGCCCCTACACCTGCGGCAATGTACCGGCTGTAGGTATCGGCTTTCCCCACATCCAGGCCTGCGGACTTGAGAGCGTGACCAGCAACACGGCGGAAGATGTTTTCCGAGGTAAGCGCGTCCTGCGAAACTCCGGAGTCCTTCAGCGTCTCCAGTGCGCTTTTGAGTTTGGTGGAATTGAGTCCCGCTGCATCAACCGCGTCAAACGCACCTTCCAGCGTGTGGCCGTTGGACAACGCCTTCGACAGGACACTCGCGCCTTTGGTTGCGTCAACAATTTCCGCCGCCCCGAGGCCAGCTTCGCAGCGCAGTCGCGCCAGAGATTCATCCGCCCCGCCCGCCCCAAAAGTCCCGAGCGTGAGCAACAGCGACAAAGGCGACGTGAGACCCGTTGCAAAGTTAACGACGCCCCGAGCGATTCCCGAGCCTATGCCGGTTGCGTTCGGGTCCATGCCCAGAAAGTTCTCAACGCTCTCTGGTTTTAGAAGGGGGTCGTTTACGAAGTCCCACGCTTTTTTGTACCAGGGCGCGTTAGGGTCTTCGGCTTTTCCATTTTCCGGAATTCCCCGCGACCCACCACGCAGCACAGCGTCAAGGGCGTTGCCCCCACCCAACGCTGCGTCGATGGGGTTAACAGCATGACCCCCATAAGCGGCGAAGGGGTCCGCGCCTGGTCCCGAGACTGCATATTTGGAGTACGGGTCATCCGTTTGAGGCGAACCAGCGCCAGGCCCTGAAACCGCGTAACGAGCATAGGGGTTTGCGCTGGGCGAAGGCTGTACGATCTGAAATCCATTCGCATCGACAGCATGACCGCCATACGCAGCGAATGGATCGGGGGCCTAAGTTGCCCCCGCTCAACGCCGCATCGAGGGAACTTGCAGACTGGGCACCGGACGCCGGGTTGTTCAGCAAATGAGCATCCAGTGAATTTGGGGAAGGCATGAAAAAGGTCCTGGGAAATCAATAATGCTTACAGTTCACTTCCGCGCCGACGAATGCTCCGCGCCAGGTTAGCGGTCTCGTAGTCTCGCCTCGTGAATCCTGGCGTCGAGTTCAGCGTCCGAGAGTTCTTCCGGGTTTTCCGGTTCCGGCACATAGCCCTGCTGCCCCATCGGAAAGAGGTGAGGCCGCACCTTGTTTCGTGACCGCCAGGAGTTCCAGGCGTCGCCAATGAAATTGAAGGTCAGGAGTTGTTTGCCCGCCAGCATTTCTTCCTGGAACCGGAGAACTCGTCTTCGGTCAGGTTGGCCTGGGAATTGCGCCAGACGTATAGCGCCGCTTTGCTGGCCACATCTGGGTTTCGGGCAAAGAAGTCAGGGACGCTCTCGTAGGTATTGCGGTCATTCACCAGGGAATATCGCATGTACAACTGGATAGCGTCAGGAAAGTGTCCCGTTCTAATTGAGCGAGGACCTTGATCTCCTCCTGCGGAGACAGTTCCTTATGCTCGCCGTCGGGCACTTCGAGCCGGCCCTGGCCGAGCAACGCGGTATATGCCTCTTTCAGCGTCTGCGCCGAGAACTTGCCAGCATTCAACAGGCGCACTGCCGCGTCGTCCGCGTCGAGCCAATCAATGCCGTCCAGATATTGCTTCGACAGATGCCGGAGATCCTGTCCTTGTTTCGCTCTGTGGCCTTGTACCTGGGATTCTCCTTGCGAAACCGGTGCACTGCGGCTTCAACCCGCTGGAGGTCGTACCGTTCCTTCCAGGAAGGATTATTGCGCGCTACCTCTGCGGCGACCTCGGATCCTCCAGCATCGCCAGCAGATCGCGCCGATTATTACGAACAATCTCTGGACGTAGCGCAGCCTCGTCATCCCGATTTGGTTCGGGCAATCCGAACCTCTGCCGGAACTGTTTCTGCTTTTCCGGGCTGTATTGAGAAATATCCGTTGTGACATCCAAAAATGGATCGTTGAAGCCACTCATCGTCGTGAGTTATCGTTTGCGGGGTTGCCATTGCGTTCTCCTGTAGTTCTTGAACCTGATATAAAGGTTCGCGCGCCGGGCCGCCTCATCTTCGCTGTCCGCGTAGAATCGGGTAACCCGACCGGATAGCGTGACGATGGTTTCCCATCTGCCGTCTCCCAGACGCTGTGTTACGTAAGTATGTTGGTGCATCCTAGTACCTCCTGATTCGGCCCGGCTCGGGGAGGTGGAACCTGGCACGGAACCGTCTTTGTTCTTCTGGCGATCGGGTGCTGACATCCGTCCGCTCATCCAGCCAGGGGTCCTGAAGCCAGTCGTCCCTGACTGCTTCTGGTTTCGGGTGTGTCGATCCTGCGTCAAATCCCGCGCCAAAATAGTCCTGGGGTCCGATGGCGTAAGGCATGGTTACTCCTCCATGACCAGAGCGGCTGCTGCTTCTGCCTTCTCGATTCGCTGCCTGAGCGCGTCGGGCAGGCGGGAGTCTTCCCGGAGCGCGTCACGAATCGCCTGGGCGGTTCCGTCGGCCAGATCTGCACGGCTGAAGTGGAGCAGGCACAGCAACGCGCTGCCCGCATGGTCAATCATGCCCGGGGTTTTGCAGACGGGCAGGACGGTCAACAGGCGAACCGCAGATTCTTCGTTCTGTGCGGGATTGGTGGATCTGCCGCAGATGCGAGTCATCACAATGTCGCTGTAAATCTGCTCTCCTACCGGCGGGCGTTCCTCCAGCGGATGCCACTTCCGGGTGTGGTCAAGCCAGGATTCAATCAGTTCGTCATACTCGGCGCGATAGGCGCTGACCGGGCCGGGCACCAGAGTTAGACCCACTTTCTGGCGGGCCTCCTCTTTCTGGGCCTCTGTTGATTTCGGGTGATTCAGGATGCGAGTCCATTTCTGGACTTCGTAGTAGCTATTCGGCATGGCTTCCTCTTGAGGGTCATTTCAACGTCGTATCTGGCCGCCAGTTCCCGGAGAAGCCGCTGTGGGGTCGCCGGGTCCTTCAGGAGTCGCAGAAGGAAGAGAGACAGGCACCGAGGGCAGCCGTTCCAGTGCCGTGAGACGGGCACGCTGAGAAAGTTTTGGATTGGCTAACAGCCGCTTAAATATGGTCTGGGGTGTGGGCTTGTACATGGTGGGTGAACCTTCTGGGAATCAGCCGCCGACTATCCGGCTTGCGAACGCGAGATTGTCCAGTTCCGGACTTTAGAAAATTATTTTTCTGAAGGAGACCCGGGGATCGCTAGGTCAACTAGCTCCCGATATTCGGGGCTGAGGGGGTTGGGCCGGGTGGGTTCCTTTCAACCAGCCAGGGGACCCTAAAACCAAACCAGATACAAAGGGAAAACAGCAGCCGGACACCGATACCTCCGAGTTAGAGCGCACCATCGTTCCGATCCGCAGAGGCCGACAGGAACGCCGGTCAGAAGGTTGCGAGAGCCGCGATTACTTGCCGAATGCACTTTGCGCTTGACATGCTCCGCCACGTCTGTTACGTTTCTCGCATCGGTCGGTGCTAGTGACGTTACAGTACGTCAGGAGATAGACGCCAATGACTAACGGCAGGTTTGTCAGCTACTTGCGGGTTTCAACACAGCGCCAGGGCAGGAGTGGCCTTGGCTTAGAAGCACAGCGCGAAGCCGTCGCAGGCTATCTGAATGGCGGTCGCTGGTCGCTGGTCGCTGAGATTATCGAGGTAGAGTCAGGCAAACGTTCGGACCGGCCACAACTCATGGAAGCACTGCGTCTTTGTCGGATACACAAGGCTAAATTACTGGTGGCTAAACTAGATAGACTCAGCCGGAACGTGGCCTTTATTTCCGCCCTGATGGAATCAGGTGTTAAGTTCCAGGCTGTTGATAATCCGGATGTAAACGAAATGGTGGTCACATCCTGGCTTCCGTGGCGCAGGGTGAAGCGGAGGCCATCTCTGCACGCACAAAGGCAGCTCTGGCTGTTGCAAAGGCTCAGATGCCAGGAGGTCATAGGCGAAACTCGCGCACAATGGGTGTTAAGGGGCGCGCAGTGAGCATTCAGGTACGCCAGAAGAAGGCTGCTAAGTGGGCTTCTGATCGCTTGCCCGACGTGAAAACCATCCAGGCTGAAGGTGCCGGATCACTGCGCGAAATTGCAGCCGGGCTGAATCAGCGCGGAATCACTACAGCGCGGGGCGGAAATTGGTCGGCTGTGCAGGTTCAACGACTGCTCGCCCATCAAAACTGAATTTTCATTTCCGGAAATCCTGATTTTGGCTCACCGAGGGAACGAATTCGCCATGTAACCCCTGTCCATCTTTTCGGAAACTACTTAGTCCAGTTCCGGACAGGTGGAATACAGGTGAAAGGTTCCTTTTCTCCCTTATACCGCACTCATACTCCCCCCAGCGTTCTGAATAACGCTGGGGAAGGGTACGACGGAAAGACAGACAGGGGTATGACGATAAGTTGTTTTGTTTGTTTTGCCTGGAGGCGGTAACTAACTTCACGTCCAACAATCTCAAAAAACATGGGGTATGAGTGCGGGGTATGAGCTAATTCACCGTCTCGCTGGCTTTCTGCCAGGGTAGATCGCGCCTCTTCTGCCACCCGAGGACTTTCGCCAACCGCTGAACAGCTTTCATGGAAGGGATGCCGAGACGCTCCTGCAATTCGGGGTAGGTCGCGTGAGGATCTTCCTGAATCGCCTCCAGGAACTTCGCCTGTCGCTGCTGCTCCTGCCTGGCGTACCTCGGTTCGTCGATCTTTGCCAGCAGTCCGAAATCCTGGGTGTCCGTGATGAACGGTCGGCCCTGAATCTCAAACGGCGCAACCGGCTCAAAGTCGCGGGCCTTGACGCACTCCACCTTTACCTGAAGCGACTCCGCATCCTGAACGGTCAGGGAGTAAACCGCGTCGCTCATTGCGCCCAGGTCGCCTGAACCGCGCAGCGCGTTCTCCAGAGTCCGTTGCTTGTTCGCGGCTGACTTCGCACTGTGGTGAACGCCTACGACCGCAACCGCGCCGGCCCCGAGGAGTTCAAATACCGTCGTCGCCATGTATTTCGCCGATTGGCTGGCGTCGTTCTCGTTCTCGGCATCGCTGAACCGGATGGCTGTATCGAGGAAACGACAGGCCGCAGTTCCCTGACCGCCCGCACGAGGTTTGGATCGTCCAGTTTGATCGGCCCGTCTGTCATGGTTCTGCAAAGGAACCTGTTGTCCGGGATCCCCATCGCATCCATGCGCGCCCGGAAGCTGCGCTCGCCGCTCTCAGGGATGAGATACAGGACGTTGCGGGGTTCGGGCACGGCGAAGTGACCCAGGAACTTTTGGCCAGTGCAAATCGCCTTCGCCAGACTCAGGCACAACCACGTTTTTCCGGAACCGGACAACGCACCCAGGAACGTCACACCCTCGGGCAGAAAGTTTTCTACGATGAACTGCATCGGCTTGGTGTCCATTTCCAGACGCGACTTGAACAGCGTTCGCCACTTCGGAGGCCGGTTGATGGCAGCGTCGCGCATCGTGCGGACGGTCTGCCTGAAGTCCTCCGGGGCTTTCCCGTACAACTCACCGACATCCTTCGGATCGCCTGATTCCTTGCCCCGATACGGCCAGGTTACGCGGAAGGTTTTGTAATTGGGCAGGACCTTCTCAAAGGCCGCTGCACATCGATTGCCTGCCTCATCCTGATCGGTCCAGAGGAAGATTTTCTCCGCCGACTCCAGAATTTTGAAGTGAGCCGGATCGAGGCGCAGTTCGTCTTTGTCCAGGCAGGTGGTTGCGCTTGATACGGATACAGCAGTGAACCCGGCCTGGCGCATCGTCAGGGCGTCCAGTTCGGACTCCGTGACGTGAACCTCGGAGGCAATCCCGAAGATCGGATCTTCCAGTTCCCGAATCCCGTAGAGGAGGGCGGCGGAACTTGTATTGTTCAGGTGCCGGAACTTGTCGCCCTTCGTGCGGGGGGAGACAGCGCGCATTTTGATGACGCTGTCTGTGTACGGGATCGAGATTGCTGCGCCGATGCCGGGATGCTGTACCAGTCCGAGGCCAGCAGCCTTTGCCGTCTCCGCTGAGATACCGCGATCCGCGAGGCCAGCCAGCGCCACGACGTTACCCTGGAGGGCTCCCTGCGCGGTGGCGGGGTCGTAGGCGAAGCGTACAGGTTGCTCAACTATGTTCAGGTCGGCTGCGATGCGATTCAATGCCTGTGGGAAGGTCAGCCCGAATCTCTCTTTGACCAGGCTGAAGAGGTCCCCGCCCTTTTGGCACGGGAAGCAGTTCCACAACAAGGCGTCACGTTTGAACTGGACGGACAGCGACGGATGAGAGTCGGCATGGAAGGGGCAGGTTGCTTTGTAGCCAGCGCCGTCCTTCCGAAGGTCCGGAAGGTACAGTTTGTAGGCTGCGGGGTCTATGGCTTGCTTGAGGCGGTCGCGAAGGGAGTCACTGGCGGGGGAGTCTGTCACTGGAACGTCCTTTGGGTACAGGTGAAAGATGGGGTCATGGGGTCACCGCTCTGTGTTTGAGCAGCAACCCCGGCATGAGGGAGGAGTTAGTCGGATTCGTCTTCGAGGTCTGACACGTAGCGCAAAGCCTCGTTCAGACTTCGGGTGCGATCCAGCGGAAGAGGTTCGGAGCTTTCCGACTCAAGATCGTCAGATTCTCTCTGGTCGTCGTCCAGTTCATATGCATTCATGCGGGCACCTCGTCGCGGAGTTCGCGCAAGCGGTCGCGAACCTGAGCGGGCGTGTAGGCACAGTGCTGGTAAATGCGAAGAACCGTACTTTCATTCGGTTGGCCGTCTTCGTCAAACAGAGGCAGCGGTGAAATCTCACTTAGCCTCGTGATTGTCTTCTGAATCTGCCAGGTCAACAGATCAGTTTGAAGAGGTTCGAGGGGAGCAAGCGGAATTTGGTGCTGCATCCGCAGGAATTTGAGAGAGTAGTGAACATCGGTTTCGGACAACCCGGCCTCGTTAGCAATCCGCTCAACGATGGCAGGCTCGGGAATTCCGTCGAACAGCCGAAATGGGTCTTCATCGGGCTGCAAATATGACATGACGACTTCATCTACGGGGCGCAGGTTCAGTAAGGACACTGGGAGACTCCAAGGATGGTAGGAAGGGGGCGGAAGCCGAGGACGGCTCCCAGAGAGGGAAGAGAAACCATCAGGCGCGTTACGTCAGCCCAGGGGCAGTGTTCACAAGATCCAATCCGGGGTTGTGACCGTGCCGCGCGGGGCTGGGACCGCGCCTGAAGGTTTGATTTCTACGCTTCCAAGTCCGAAGGTGTTCTGAAACCCCTGTGTAACGAATCGGTGGGCCGTCTCAAGCAGTTTGGTTTTTATAGTTTTGTTTCGCTTGAAGACAGCTCCACGATCCGCCCTAGATATGCGGTAAGAGCATCGCGGACTACTGCGTTTCTAGATCGTCCTTGAAGGAGCGAAACCTCGCGTAATGCACGCTTGAGCTTCGTCGTTAGCAGGACGGTTGTAGACGCAGTGTCCTCATTCTTTTCGAGGTCGCGCGCGTGACCCATCGAGTCGGGAGCTTTCTTCTGGGCCAATGCACTCGTCTAGGAGATACACGTCGGCCCGAGCAATTAGGGATTTTGAGGGGTATCGGAATGGGGCTGGGCCGGATCGACTCAACGTGAATCCCACATCAGTCAACAGGGACGCCCGATTTTCCAGAACTGGAAAAGGAGTTAAGGGAATTCCTCGCTTTCCGAGAAATGTCCCTACTAATAGTGAAAGTAATCGCTTACTTCTTTAAGTCCTATCTATGGAAGCGGACGCATGTCATTGATACGTCAAACGATAAAATTTTCCTCGGACGCGGCACACAATTTGGCGTCCAATATCCGGAACTGGAAATTGTGCGCGACATTTGTCCATGAGTTACCAAAGATTTTTGTGCCCCTAAGTTCCTGCAAGTTCAGTGTTGGGTATTGTCCAAATTCCTGGTTAATTTTGTAGATAACTAGTCACCACCGGAAAGCTGTGCGACAGTTCTCCTGCCCCACATGGGCAGGAAAGGAACGCACGATGAGCACGACGCAAGTGAGCACGACACAAACCAGCACGACTGACTTAACAATCAACCAGAAGATCCGGCGGTATATCGAACGTCAAATCCCGAACCCCAAAGACGAGAAGGGGACTGTCTACTGTGTGGCGCACACCAAACCAGGCTCGAAGGATTACATCGGTTATGTTGCTTTGCGCTCAGATTTGATCGAGGCGATCCATGAAGCAGTTCAGGACTTATATGGCCACCCAGACGAAGAGGGAATGAATTTTGTCGGTTTTCTCGCCGATGCTGTTCAACACCACATCGCCCGCGAATACAAACGCGATGCGCGACTAAAGCAACGGGCGGCTGAGCGAGTTGTTCAGGAGCAGCAATGGGCTGCAGAAGATGCACAGTGGGAGGCTGAAAGCGCAGCACGACTCAACGCCATCGCTGATCCCGACGCTGAGTTCACGAAATTCATGCAGGGTCTGGGCTGCTCCGGGGAGCGCAACGACATGCCTGTTGGGCAAGCGGAGGCATGAACAATCCACGGGGCCGGATGGGAAGCCCGATCCCCTTCGGCCCGAAATGGATTTTGGCCGGACTTAGTTTCGCATCAGCATCGACTAAAATCCAAGGTGGATTTCTTATGAAAACCACCATCTTCGTTGCGGTCTGTCTTTTGGGGGTCGGTTGGCTCAATGCGATAAGTCAGAAGTCTGATCGAATTGAGGAATCCCTACGTCACGGTGATATTGCCGCCGGCAACGTTCAGACCGCCATCACTGCTCACTTGACGGAAGACGCGGATTTCCATCCGTCAAAACAGCAGCCGGAAGAAAAGCTCAATCCGGCAAATCTTCTCGTATACGGTGACGGCACCACCAAATTCGACTGGACGCCCGGCCAGCACGCTCGCTATTTGATGGAAGAGATGCGGCAGGGTGTTCACGAACTCCGTTCTGCAACGAAACCAAGGGGCCTTGACGCAGTGGTCTTTGCAGGGGTCGGCCAAACCTGGCCGTCTCTGCGGGACATCGCATGTGCGGAATTTCCGGGCGTGCGCTATCACGATCTGGACGGCTTTGAGCAGTACTGCCCTTCCGACGGGCGACATTAGGTAGAAATAGTTATTTCAGTCTGAGAGGAGCAAACACAATGCAAGCTACAGGCTACGAAACTGCGGCGGCAATCCTTGTCCAAGCTGCCGCAGAGAACAACCACACACTGAAACACGTCATGGCAAGCGCGGGCGATCCGCGCAGTCTGGCCGACAACCTCAGACCTTGGTACCAAGAAGTGCTTGTGATGGTCATCGAAACTCAAAGGTCAAAACAAGGCTAAACAGAACAGGCCGCATTTCCCCTTCTTTGCGGACGCGATCAGACGGATTTTGCCGAGCCGCCTTCGCTGGTTTAGGGAACAGTTAGGGAACAAAAGCCTGTTCCCTGCTGTTCCTGGGGTTGCTGTGTAGGCTCTGCGCTTCCCTGAAATGACTGGAAATCCCTGATGTTCCCTAACAAAAGGGACCTGTCACGGCAGAGGTCGCGGGTTCGAGCCCCGTCGTCCCCGCCATACTCCAAAAACTAATCCCTCCACTAGTCGCCGAAGCGAAGGCGAAGACGCGCCGCTCACTTCCACACCTGCGTGGTTCAGGAGCACACTCACGCGCTCGAAATGCGCGGCACCCTGCCCATGGCTGAGCCGGGGTGCCGATCGTCCACTCGAGTTCAGAACGAGATCCGGCCCGCCACCTGAATCACGCGCGCATCTGGAATCAGCGCGCTGAATCGCGTGCTGTTGATGGCCTGGCTGTTGCCGCCGCTCAGTCCCGTTCCCGGATTTCCAAACGATGGATGATTGAGCACGTTGAACACGTCAGCACGCAACTGGAACGCCGGCGCCATGTCGCGGAAGTGGAAGATGAAGTTCTTGAACAGCGACATATCGACGTCGTTGTATCCAGGTCCCGGCAGGCCGACACGTCCTTTCGGACCTGCAGGCAGCAGCCCAGCCTCATTCACGTTAATAAAGTTGTTCGTAGGATCCGTCGCCGTCAGCACTGCTCGCGGTGGATTCTTAAAGGCGCAGGGATTGAACCACTGCTTCAGCGTGCGTGTTTTGGACGCGCACACGAAGTTCGGCTGCGTCGCTGGATCGGCGGTTCCGCCAGTTCCAAACGGGTCCCCGATGCGGACCGGATAGCTGCCGCCCTGGTTGGTTGAGTTCAGGAACACGGGATCGCCGCTCTGCGCCTGGAAAATCAGGCTGGCCTTCCACCCGCCCACAACCGCGTCCGTCACGCCGCCCCGATCGGCAAACTTCTTGCCTTTGCCGAACGGCAGTTCATACTGGGCATTCAGCGTCACGCGATTGCGCACATCCTGGGTGCAGCTTCCATAGTCGTAGCGGAAGCCGAGGAGGTTGGGATTGCGGTAGCCGCCGTAAGCGCTCTGCCCGATAGGTCCAAAGGCATCGTCGAGGCAGTGACTCCACGTATAGCCGCCGAGAAAGTAGAAGCCATTGGTATATCTGCGCTCGATCTTGCCCTGCAGCGAATCGTAGCGGCCGATGCCTTCGGGAGCGACGTTCACCACGGAGAAGTCGTGGAACGGTTGATAGAGCTGCCCATCCTGCCCGCGCGGAACAAAGCCAGGGTAGGTGTTAGCGTTGTAACTCGAACGCAGATGCCGGCTCTGATTTCCCTGATAACCAAGCGTGAAGCTGATGTTATTCGTAATGGCGTGTTGCATCGACAGGTTGTATTGCGTCGTATAAGCCGTCTTGGCATTCTGCGACTGCGCATAAATCGTGCCGATGCCCGACGCTGCAGCCAACGCTGCCGGACTGGTTGCGGCAGCGCCGAAACCGGTCTCCAGAGTTTCCCCGTTGGTCGGACAAGTCACGCTGCCAAGAACATCCTGGCACACATCCGGAGAAGGAATAAATCCGGAAGTGACAAAGAAGGGCTGGTTGTTGGCGAGGTTCAGGCCGAGCCCGATATTTTCAAGACCGCCGTAGAAGAGGCCTGCACCGGCGCGCACAACGGTTTTGGGATCGACCATATAAGCCACGCCGATACGAGGTGCGAAATTGATCTGGTCCGGATTCACCAGGTAGTTGTTCGAGCTGTACTGGATCGTGATGTTATCCGCGGCCAGCGTTGTTGCCAGGTTCGTTGCGATTGGGAAGTTCCGCTGTGACGCAGGGATGAGATAGACGCCTGAGCCCTGATTCATCCCCTTATAGTCGCCGTAAAAATTTGCCTGCAGATTATGGAGTTCGCGGATCGGCTGCGTATACTCCCACCGCAGCCCAAGGTTCAGCGTGAGCCGCGGCGTCACCTTCCAGTCGTCGTTGACGAACGCCGCGTAGTACCAGTGCAGATCGGTAAACGGCGTGACAGTATTCAGTCCTGAGTTGTTCATCAGATCGAGCAGGAAGTCCGCCACGCCCGAACCGGTGACAACATTCGGTTGACCCGGATCCTCGGTGTACGTCCCGTTGAAATTCTGGTAGCCGATGCCGTTGGGAGGCTGTAGTCCATAGAAGCGAACATGCTGGAAGTTGATTCCGGCTTTGAGGGTGTGGGCCTTAATCGTCTTGCCGACGTTGTCGATGATCTGGAAGACGTTTTGCTTTTCATCGGAAGGCTCGTAGGCCGGAACGCCGATACCGTTGATGTAGCCGCCGAAGCCGATGCTGGGAAAACCGCCGAGGCTTGGCCCATACGGAATCCCACCTAGACCGTACTGAGCGGAGATATTCTGGGCGCTGCCAGGCTGCAGATAGGCTGCATGGAGCCAGTTGTAGCCAAGACGAAACTCGTTAAACAAGGTGGGACTGAAGAAATGTGTTTCGCTGAAAACGCCGCTCTTGCCGTAGTTCGAATCCTGGCCGTCGCTCCCAAATCCCCCTCCGTCCAGAATCCCCAGCGGAGGAGTGAACGTCGTTGGATTGTTCATGTAGCTGTAGCGGCCGAACATCTGATCTTTCTGTGAGAAGTTATAGTCGACACGCGCATCGAACTGAGTCGTGTTATTCGTGGTCGCCGTCGCCGGTACCGTGTAGTTATTGAAAACCTGGTGCGCACCACCCGCATTCGGCTGGGGAAACAGGTTCAGAATCTTCTGCGCAGTCGTATTCACCTGCCCTGGGCAGATCACGTTCTGCACACCGTTGCACGTCAGATAGCGCGGCCCAAAGGCCGGATCGTCCGCGCCGCCCGCCGTGTCGGTGACGTTGCCGCCTACCTGGTAGAGCGCGATCGATCCATTGCCCGCAGTGTTGGACGGATCCAGCAGCTCTGAAAAGTCACCGGCCCGCTCCAGCGCGGTCGGCACGGTGTTATTCGGCTGGGGTGGAACGAAAGTCGAAACAAGGGTTCCCTGCGCATCGCCGAAAAAGAAAATCTTGTTCTTCCAGATCGGGCCGCCCAGCGTCGCCCCAAATTCATTCTGGTGGTAGGCGCTGGTGTTAGTGCTGAAGTAATCGAGCGCGGCCATGCGATCGCTGCGAAAGTATTCCCACAGACTCCCGTGGAACTGATTCGTGCCGCTCTTGAGCGCCGCATTGATGGCTGCCCCAGTACCACGACCCAGTTCGGAGCTGTAGTCGCTGCTCTCTACTTTGAACTCCGCGAGCGCATCCGGCGGAGGCCGCACCGCATACGTGGCGCCATTCAGGAAGTCCTGCATGTTGGAATTGTTATCGACGCCATCGAGCACAAAATCATTCTGCGACACGCGCCCACCGTCCGCTGTAAAGTCGCCAGCTCCGGCCACCTGGCGGAAACCCTGGTTCGGCGCAGCAACGCCCGTCGTCAGCTGCGCCGCAAAAACGTAGTTCCGGCTGTCCAGCGGCATGTCATCGATCACCTTCGACGAGAAAACCTGTCCGGTCGATGCCTGCTCGGTTTGTAACTCCTGTTGCGAGGTGACAGTGACCGTCTCGGTTGCAGCGCCTGCGCGCAGCGCGAAGTTCAGCTCGGAGATCTGGCCGACATCGACCCGCACGTTCTCCCGCTTCGAAGTCACAAAGCCGGCGAACGATGCCGCCACGGTATAGTTTCCAATCTTGATTGGAGCGAAGGAATAGTCGCCGGCGCTGCCGGTCTGTCGCGTGAACGTCAGGCCGGTGTCGTTGTTGGTCAGTGTGACGGTCGCACCCACGATCACCTTATCCTGCGTATCGCGGACGACACCGTTAATGGTTCCCTGGTCGATCTGCGCCGATCCCAGCGCGGGAACCAGAATCGACAGACAGAGGGGCAGCAGCCGGAAGAGGGGGAGTCTGCGGCGCATTTCTTTGACCTCCTGAGGTAAACGTTTGCATCGCGAAGGGCGCCCTGTTTATTGTTCACTCGATCATCAAGTGGCCAGGTTTTCTGCCCATTTCGCTGGTATATGAACGTTTAGTCCCGTTTGCTGCGAGTTGTCAAATGAGGTACGCCTGACCGAGCCTCCCGGAGTAAGCGATTGCTGGCTGGAAATCGCTGGCCGCCGCTCCCGTTAGGTGCGCAGCAGTTCCGGCTGGGTGCCGGCCACTTTCGCGATGAACTCACCAAACAGCGTGTTCGCCCACGCGAACCATGCGCGCGTGTATCGGTGCGCGTCATCCTTGAAATAGCTTTCGTGGATGAACCCCGTCCCCGCCGAAGACGACCGCAGCATCTCTACCGCGTGCCGAATCTCCGTCGACGAGTGGCTGGTGAGTCCGTAGATGGTTTGCGACATCGGCCAGATCATGTCGCGCCCTTCATGCGGCCCGCCGATGCCCTCGCCGGCCGCGCCCCGGAAGAACCAGGGATTGCGCGCGCTCCACACAAACGACCGCGTGCGCGCATAGAGTGCCGCATCCGGTGAGCTCTCCAGATAAGGCAGTGCCAGCAAACTCGGCACGTTGGCGTCATCCATCAGCAGTTGGCCGCCGAAGCCGTCCACTTCGTACGCCCAGATCGTTCCTTCCGGCGTCGTCGCAACCGCATGGAGACGCAGAGCGCGCTCCACCTCATCGGCAAGCGCCATTGCGTCCTGGGCGAGAGCATCATCGTGCAGGATTGCATGCGCCATTGCAGCGACGTGCCGCAGCGATCGCACCGCAAAAAGATTCGAAGGCACAAGAAAAGGAAATGTACACGCGTCGTCCGACGGACGAAACCCAGACGCGATCAACCCCACAGGCCGCACCGGATTCCCGTAGCCCTTCTCCGCCAGCGTCTCCGTAGGAATCGTCGATGTGCGCTGAAAATGGTAAGGCCCGGGACCCTCTTTGCGCTGCTGCTCGCGCATCGTTTTCACGACCAGCAGCATGGCATCCCGCCACCGCGCGTCGAAAGGCTGCGCTCCACCGGTGAATTTCCAATATCCGTGAGCGAGACGGATGGCATAGCAAAGAGAATCCAGCTCGTACTTGCGCTCTCCCACACCCTGCTTCATCTCGGTCGCGTCGCTGCGGCTCCAAGTCAGCGGCGGCGCGCTCAGATCCGCCATGAACGCATTCGCATAAGGATCGATCAGAATGCATCGCGCCTGGCGGCGGATGACGCCTTCAATCAACGCACGCAGCTTTTCATCGCGGGCAGCAAGGGGCAAATAGGGCCACACCTGTGCCGAAGAATCCCGCAGCCACATCGCGGCGATGTCGCCAGTGATCACAGCCGTGTCCGGCGCGCCTTCAAACGTGCCCGGTTCCACCGTCGTGTCCAAAGTGTTGGGAAAGCAATTAGCAAACAAAACCCGCAACTCAGGGTCTGGAATGCGGGCGCTGATTTGCTCGATGTATCGCTCCACGGCTTCCGATCGAAAACGCCGGTCCTGCGGCTGCGGGCGGCCGCCCTCCGGCGATGCTTCCCCAATCGCGCGCATTCCTGACAGCGATGCAAGGCACATCGCGCCTCCGGTCCGCAGCAATTCCCTGCGCGAAATTTCTTTCGACGGACGAAGCGTGTGTTCCTTTGGAGGGAATTCGGTCACGGACGTGAGTATAGAATGCCGTTGTCGAACAGAAGCTCCAGCTCGCGCGATGCGGCCCTAAAGGATCCCCCTGATGATCGATTTCTCCCGTCGGCAATTTCTCCGTTCTGCGGGCGCAGTCTGCGCTTCGGCAGCCATGCCCCTCCCTGTTTTTGCTTTTCCGCAAGGCGCCGAAGCGGCCGATCCCCTGCGCTGGGTCGATACGCGCATCGGCACCGGCGGTCATGGACATTGTTTCCCCGGATCGAGCGTTCCCTTTGCCGCGGTGCAGCTCAGTCCCGACACGTTCAATGACGAATGGGATTGGTGTTCGGGCTATCACCTCTCCGACACCTCCATCATGGGTTTCAGCCACACGCATTTGAGCGGCACCGGCTGCGGCGATCTGCTCGATTTCCTGGTGATGGCCGGCGTCGGCCCCGTCAAGCTGGTGCCCGGTCCTCGCTCCAACCCCGAACAGGGCTATCGGTCGCGCTTCTCGCACGCCGACGAAGTTTCTGAGCCCGGCTACTATTCGGTTCTGCTGAAGGATCCGAACGTCCGCGTCGAACTGACGTCAACCGAGCGCACCGGCATCCATCGCTATACCTTCCCGGCCAGCGAAGATGCGTGGCTCATCGTCGATCTCAACCACAGCTACCTTACCCGCGGTGAGTCATCGGTCTATTCGGCGGAACTCACCCAGCCGGCGCCGGGCACCCTGGCCGGCGCGCATGTCACGCGCGCGTGGGGGCAAGGAAGACACTGCTGCTTCACCCTGCAGGTTTCAAAAACGCCGTCGAAAATCGAATTCTTTTCCGACGACAAGCCCGCCAGCACAACGGGAACACTGCTGGGGAACAATCTCAAAGCAGTGCTGCATTTCCATACCACGCCGGGCGAAACCATCCTCATGCGCACCGGCATCTCTGGCGTCAGTCCGGATGGAGCGGCGAAGAACCTTCGCGCCGAACAGCCGGACTGGGACTTCGAAAAGACGCGCAAGGAAGCACAGCGCAAATGGCGCGAACAACTTTCCCGCGTGCAGGCGGACTTTGCCGACCCCGACAAAAAGCGCATCTTCTATTCCGCCCTCTATCACATGTCGCTGGGCCCGCAGCTCTTTGACGACGCCGATGGCCACTATCGCGGCATGGACGGTGACACTCATCAGCTCCCCGCAGGCCATCAGAACTACACGACCTTCTCTCTGTGGGACACCTTCCGCGCGGCGCATCCCGCCTACACGCTCATCCAAAGCGAGCGCGTGCCGGACTTTGCCAACACGCTTATCCGCATGGCTGAGCAGAGTCCGGCAGGCATGGCGGTCTGGCCGCTGCACGGCACGGAGACCGGAACCATGCCCGGCTATCACTCCGCCAGCGTAATGGGCGAAGCCATCGCAAAAAACTTTCCCGGCATCGAGACAGAGAATGCCTACCGCGTCATGATGCAGCGAGCCATGGCGGAAGACTTCGACGGCCTTGGCTGGTATCGCCGTATCGGCTATATCCCCGCCGACCATGTATCGGAGTCCGTATCGAAGACCTTCGAGTATTGCTACAACGACTGGGCGATCGCTCATGTTGCGAAGAAACTGGGTAAGGATGCCGACGCTGCGATGCTGCGGACGCGCTCCACCAACTACCGCCGCTATTTCAATCCGGCCAGTGGCTTTATGGAGGCGAAGCTCGAAAATGGCGAGTGGGCGCGACCCTTCGACCCCATTGAAATGGGCCACAGCAAGAAGTGGCGCGACTACACCGAATCCAACGCATGGCAGACGACCTTTGGTTCCATGCACGACGCCGCCGGCCTCATCGAATTATTTGGCGGCCGCGAGCCATTTCTCAAAAAACTGGACGCACTCTTCACCGTGCCGTCCACACTGCCGCCCGACGCGCCGCCCGATATCGCGGGCATGGTGGGGCAATACGCGCATGGCAATGAGCCGTCGCACCACATCGCGTATCTATACGTCTACGCGGGCGCACCATGGAAGACCCAGGCGCGCGTGCGTTCTCTGATGGACACGATGTATGCCGACGCGCCCGATGGCATCGCCGGCAACGAAGACGTCGGCCAGGTCTCGGCGTGGTTCTTTCTCTCGGCGCTCGGTTTTTATCCGGTCGATCCAGTCAGCGGCATTTATGTTCTCGGCTCGCCGCTCGTGGATCGCGCCACCGTGCAGGTGAATGACGGCAAGCGCCTGGAGATCGAGGTCAAACGCACCGATCCCAAACACGCCTATGTGCAGTCCTTCACATTGAACGGCAAAACTACGCAGCGCGCCTGGTTCCGCCATGACGACATCGCGCGTGGCGGACATCTTCTGTTGGAGATGGGGCCAGAGCCAAAACTGGACTTCGGCGCAGCGGAGGATCAGGTTCCACCGTCGCTGACTCTGTAGTCGCTACTTCAGCGGCGATTCAGCGTAACCTGTCCGCGATCCGCGCCGCGCACCACGCCGGCCAAAACGATGGCATCGCTCAGCGCCGTGATGTCCAGCAACAGTTCATTCTTTGCTGTCTTCGAGACCTGAAGGAATTGCGGACTGGCCACGCCGCCGATCGTTAAGTGCAGATCGTCGAAGCCGTCCACTTTTCCCTCCGTTGCTTTGAACTGCAGTGTGTATTGCGCGGCCGCTGTAATCGCTTTGCCCAGATCGAGCGAGAACCTGCCCCCGCGCCAGCCGCCGACCAGATTCGGCGCCCACAATTCTGTCTGCGCACTCCAGTCCGCAGGCGGGGTTTTCCCGGTGTCGAATACGGCAAGCGTCCGAATGCTCGGCGTCGCCGCTGCCTCCGTCACGCGCAGCCGAACCGCATCGACGACACGCACCTCTACAGGCTGAATTCTCTTGTGGCCGATGGCCGTTCCCGTTCCCAGCGAAGTCCACGCGCCCGCACTCCGGCCTTCAATCACGAAGGCTCGCACCCGCTCGCCCAGCACCGTGTCTTCCTGCAACACCACGGTGTCGATCCGACGCGGATGTCCCAACTCCAGCGTCACCACCCATCCCTTTCCATCGGTCTTCGCCAATGGAGTCCCAAAGCGCTGCTTCACCTCAGCACCAAATGCTGCCGCCGACTGGCGATCCTTCTCGTCCATCAGCCCCTGGCGATTCGGCGGGATATTCAGCAGCAGCTGCGCGCCTCGTCCCACCGACCGGTAATAGACAGCAAGCAGCTGATCCGGAGTCAGAACGCGGTTCGCGTTCTGCGTGCTCCAGAACCAGTTCGGCCGCCGGATCGAGATGTCCACTTCGCTCGGCATCCACACCGCGCCATCCGGATCGCTGTCCAGCGCGGTTGCCGTTCCCAGCTCGGCGAGCGGCGCATCGATGCCATTCCAGCATGGATAGGGCGCGTAACCGTCCTCGTTACCTACCCAGCGGATCGTCGCCGCCTTGCCCTGAAACACCATCGCGTTCGGCTGATGCTTCCGGATCAGATCCACAACCGGCGTCACCGTCGAGCCGTCGAACCATATCTCCACCAGATCCCCATAGCGAGTAAACAACTCGGTCAGCTGTTCGCGATACATCCGGTCGTAGCGCGCCTGCAGTGCAGCAGTTTTGCAGATGCCGCCCACACCCGCGCCGAAATGATCGTCCCGTGGCGAAGCGTAAACGCCGAACTTCAGTCCGCGTTTGCGGCACGATGTGGAGATATCCGCGACCACATCGCCTTTGCCGCCCCTCCACGGAGTCTGCGCGATTCCATAGTCGGTCGTCTTCGTCTGCCACATGCAAAACCCGCCCGCGTGCTTCGCGACAAACACAACATACTTCGCACCGAGCGAAATCGCCGTCTCGACCCATTGATCCGTGTTCAGATCTTTCGGATCGATCGCCGAAAGCGGTGTGGAGAGATGATCGTATTCCTCATCCTGCCAGGTATTCGGCGCGATGTGCACGAAGACGCCAATTTCCAGATCCTGCCACGCGATCTGCTCCGCCGACGGTCGTGCCACGGCGCGACCCGTCTCGTGCCCCTCGCGGCCAACCAGTCCATAGAGAGGCAGGCTTTCCGCACTCGCCCAACTCGTGACCGCCACACCAGGAATGGTCTTCAGTAGCTCTCGCCGATTCAACTGCACCTCTCCTCCGCCTGGAACTGGTTTAGCCATCAACGCAGGATTTCACAGAATAGAAAGGGCATTGTAATTCCCGGTTCGGGCGGAACCCAGCTGTTGTGTTTCGTGGAACGTTAATAACGTTTTGATACAGCCATAATGTAACGCAATTACAAATCTTCTACCTGCTGTTGACGCAGTTGGGCCTCCCAGGTTCTCTCGCCCACGCTCGCACTTTGTTCAGCACGATCCTGGTCCGCCCGTTCGACGCTCCTGCAAAGATCAAAAGAAAATCGTTCGTAATTTGCATTCTCCTTGCCAAACCGCGAATGTGTTACCAGGAGGCTTCTCCCATCCGCGCGAAGTGCGGCACCGGCGTCATGAGCGCCCGCTGCATCAGACCTCCACATTTGTCCTCAAATTCCAGTTTTGCTCCAGAGGCCATATGCATTGTGATCCGAAACAGACACGTCCTCTCGCCTGCATCCGCTTTACCGCATTGACCCTTCTTCGACGCCTTCGCCTTCTGATCGGCCTCGGCTCGGTCTTTTCCCTCGCCTGCGTTTCCTTTGCGCAGGTCGATCGCAGCTCGCTCAGCGGTACGGTCACTGACTCGTCAGGGCGCGTCTTGCCGGAAACCCACATCACCGCAGTCCAGAACTCCACGCAGCTACGGCGGGAAACCGTCTCCTGGACCAACGGAGGGTACGCCATTCCCGAGTTGCCCGTGGGTGTCTATACAATTTCATTCGAACACGCCGGTTTCCGCACTTTGACCTTTGTCGACGTGGAGCAGGTCATCGGGCGAACTCGCAATCTGGATGTAGCCCTCCATGTGTCCGGCGGTCAGGAACGAGTAGAGGTATCGGCCAGCTCAGAGCAGTTAGATACCAATACCGATGCCCTGGGCGGCCGCATCGCGAAGATACAAGCGAAAGAACTGCCGCTCAACGGCCGTAACTGGGCGACTCTAACGGCGCTGGTCCCGGGTGCTGTCGACACCGGAGGCAGCAACCAGCGCTCGATTCGTTTCGCTGGGCGCGGACGCGACGACGATAACTTCACCTACGACGGAATCGACGCGACCAATATCGTGAACCAGCCGCAACAACCGTATGTGCGTCTCGCCATTCCGCTCGACACCATCGAGGAGTTTCGCATCGACTCCATGCTGGCAACCGCCGAAAGCGGCGGAACAGGCGGCCCTCAGCTCGCCGTCACCTCGCCTTCAGGAACCAGTCGATGGCACGCAAGCGCATTTGAGTTCCTGCGCAACAATATCTTTGACGCACGGCAGCCCGTGCCGATCAGCACCGCCCCACAGCCGCCTCTGCGGCTCAACCAATATGGCGGAGCGCTCGGGGGCCCCATCCTGCGCAATAAAACCTTCTTCTTTCTCGCCTACGAGGGCTACCGGCAGCACTGGGGATTTCCTCTCACCGGCTTTGTGCCCAGCACCGCCTTTCGCGCTCAGGTTCTGGCGAATGCGCCCTCGCTCGCGCCCATCGTAAACGCTTACCCCACCGGGGCGAAGTCGACCAGCACCGCAAACGTCGATCTGTTCACCAGCGAAGGCACGCAGGTGGTCAACGAGAACTCCGCCATGCTGCGACTGGACCAGCATTTCACCGAAAAGACTACCGGTTTTCTGCGCTTCAATTTCGACCGCGCCGTCAATACCCAGCCGCTCGCCAGCTCCGGCAACTATCTTCAGGATCAGCAGCAGCTAACTTCCGCACCCGTCAACGGCGCAATCGAACTGCTGCACGTTTTCGATTCCCATCTGGTCAACGAATTCAAGTTTGGATTCAACCGCGGCACCGCCGACACCTATGACCTGAACCGGACCGGCATTCCTTACGCAGTTTCTGTTTCCGGCTTCACGACGCTGAATAACAACCGCATCAGCACCGGCCTGGGTAACTCGTTCTCCGAACTCGATAACCTGACGTGGAATAAAGGACGCCGCACCATCAAGGCCGGAGCCGAAGTCCGGCGCATTCAGTTGAACCAGGGAAATACTGAGAGCGGAACCATCAGCTTCGCCTCCACAACGGCGTTTGCCTCCAACCAGGTGAGCACGGCGACTCTCAACGGCACTCTGCCCATCAACGGGCTACGCAAGACGCAGTTCTACGGCTACGTTCAGGGCGAATTCAAATGGACGCCGGGCTTCAATGTGAATCTGGGTGCGCGCTATAGCTTCTTCAACCTCTTCCATGAAGTCCAGAATCGCGCCAATCCCTTCGATTTTGCTACCTGCGGACCCCAGGGATTCTGCGGAGCCGGCGCCAGCTTTGGTCAGCACAATTTCGGCGACATCGATCCCCGCATCGCCTTCGCCTGGGCGCCCTGGAAGGATCACAAAACCGTCGTACGCGCCGGGTTCGGGCTCTACCACGAAGACGGACAGCTCGACGACCAGAACCTTCCCATCAGCAACGAGGTTTACGCCTATTCGCTGTCGAACAAAACCATCCCCAATCTGAGTTACCCGATTACGCCGTTCCTGGCGAATACAACCGGCATCGTCTCACCGCGCGACGACGACCGGCGTCGTAAGGATACTTATGTCGAGCAGTGGGGCCTTTCCGTGCAGCGCCAGCTGCCGGCGGACTTTCTGGGCACCCTCTCTTATGTCGGCAGTGAGGGAGTTGATCTGCTGACCCTTTCCGAAGTGAACGTCGTCAATCCCGCTACAGGAACCAGGCCCAACCCGAACTTCGGTATGGTCAGCTGGCGTGGCAACAAAGACAGCAGCAACTACCATGGGTTCTCGGCCGCGGTGAAAAGGTCGTTCTCGCGCGGAATGCTGCTGTCGGCCAATTACATGTGGTCGCATGAAATTGATGATGGATCCGACGGCAGTGGTGACGGCGACTCACTGGTGGCGCAGAATGTTGCCTGCCCGCCGTGCGAGCGGGCCAGCGGTATCTGGGACGTCCGCCACGTACTCAATGCCAACGGCATTTATCAGTTGCCCTTCGGCTCAAACAAACCCTGGCTCAACCAGTCCGGAATTCTGAAGAGCCTCTTCGGCGCGTGGGAACTCACCTCCACGGCCCTGGCCCGCACCGGATTTCCCGTCAATGTGCTGGTCAATCGTTCGGCGGCGACCGTGCCGGACGGCAATGCAACCTCCGCCCGCCCCAACCTCGTACCCGGGGTTTCGCTGCGCCCATCGGCTGGCAGCAGCATCGCACAATGGATCAATCCTGCGGCGTTTGCGATGCCGGCGGCCGGAACCTTCGGCAACGCTCCGCGCGATCTCGCTCGCGGCCCCGGCGCGTGGCAGATGGACTTCGGCCTCACCAAACAGATTCAGCTATCCGAAAGCGGCAGGCTCGAGTTCCGTTCCGAGTTCTTCAATATCTTCAATCATCCGCAATATGGCCTGCCCCAATCGACCTTCGGCGTTCAGAGTTTCGGCAGCATTACGCAGACGGTCAATACCACCACGCCAGTTAGTCCGGTGGGATCGGGAACGCCGCGTGAAATGCAGTTCGCGCTGCGCCTCGCCTTCTAGCCTTCAATCGCGATCAAGGGTAGTTATGAAAATCCTGGTAATCGAAGACGAAGTCAAAACCGCCAGGTTCCTCAGGAAAGGACTCAGTGAGGCTGGCTATGTCGTCGAAGTCGCTGGCGATGGCGTTCAGGGTCTCTATCTGGCCCTCGAAGTCGACTTCGACCTCATCGTCCTTGACGTGATGCTCCCCACGCTCGACGGTTGGCAGGTGCTTGCCCGCGTTCGCGAAGCTGGCCGAAAAGCTCTCGTCCTCATGCTCACTGCTCAGGATGCCGTCTACCACCGCGTGCAGGGATTCGAGCTGGGCGCGGACGATTACATGATTAAGCCATTCGCATTCTCCGAGCTGCTGGCCCGCGTACGTTCGCTCCTGCGCAGGGCCACGCATCGCGTTCCCGAGACCCTCCGCAAAGCCGATCTCGAAATCGACCTCCTGCGCCACCGCGCCACCCGCGGCGGACAGAAGCTGGACCTTACCGCCAAGGAATTTCTCCTCCTGACCCTGCTCGCCCGGCGCGCCGGCGAAGTCTTGTCGCGCACCCTCATCGCGGAAATGGTTTGGGATATGAACTTCGACAGCGATACCAACGTCGTCGACGTCAACGTCCGCCGTCTGAGGAGCAAAGTGGACGATCCCTTCCCCATCAAGCTCATTCACACCGTTCGTGGCGCAGGATATGTCCTCGACGCCGAACAATAGTCCATCCACCCCTGCGGCAAGCAGAACCCTGGCATTCCGCCTGACCGCCGCTTACTCTCTGGTTGGCCTGCTGCTTCTGTTGCTGGCCACAGCCGGACTCTACGTCGTGCTCCGCATCGAGCTGGAAAAAAGCACCGGCCTCTTTCTCGCCGACAAACTCCATGTGCTCCGCACCCTGCTGCGCGAGCGCCCAACGGATGTGGAAGGACTGCGGGAAGAAATCGAGCTGGAATCGGCTGCGCGTCGATATCAGCAGTTCTACATTCGTCTGATCGATGAGCATGGCGTACCGCTCCTCACTACGCCGGGCATGGCCGAGCGACTCGATCTCCGCGAGTTGGCGCGCCGCACGCAAAACCGCCCAGAGCATCTGGTTTCCATGACCGGCAGCAACGGCCAGGCATTTCGCGTCACCAACGCCTCCGCTCGCGTGGGCACGACGCCAGCGCGTACTTTCACGATCGAAATTGCCATCGACGTCGCTCAGGAAGAAGGACTGCTGCGCCGTTATCGATCCTGGTTCTGGGCCATCCTGCTGGCCACCGCCATCCTTTTTCCCGTGCTGGGGTATGGAATCGCACGTCATGGCATTCGCCCCATCGAAGAAATCGCCGCCACCGCTCGGAGAATTACCTCGACCAATCTGCGCGAAAGAATCCAGTCGGAAGGATACCCTTCAGAACTGGCCTCTCTTGCCGGCACCTTCAATGAAATGCTCGACCGTCTCGAAGGATCGTTCGAGCAGATCTCCAGATTCACGGCCGACATCGCGCATGACCTGCGAACGCCGATCAATAACATTCGCGGTGAAGCGGAAGTCGCGCTCGCCCGCGCGCGAACAGTCGACGAATACCGCGATGTGCTGGAGTCGTCTCTCGAAGAAGCCGTCCGGCTTTCCGATCTGATCGGCGACCTCCTGTTCCTCGCCCGTGCGGAAAGCCCGCAGACGGACCTCCGCCGCCAGCCGGTGAATGTCGGCACACTAATCGCCGCCGTGCTCGAATACTACGAGGCCACGGCCTCCGACGGAGGCATATCTCTGATCGCGGCGGTGGCCGCCGAGCGTCTAACTGCCGCACTGGATCGCCCTCTGATGCTGCGGGCCGTGAGCAACCTGGTGGCGAACGCCATCGCCCACACACCCAGAGGTGGCTCCGTCATCCTCGCAGCCTCCGCTTCCGACGCGGAGTTATCCATCCAGGTCTCTGATACCGGCGCTGGTATTCCTTCCGAAGCCTTGCCCCGCGTTTTCGATCGCTTCTTCCGTGTCGATCCCTCCCGCTCGCGATCTTCAGGAGGAACCGGCCTGGGTTTGGCCATCGTGCAGAGCATCATGACTCTTCATGGGGGCAGCGCGTCCATCGCGAGCCACCCAGGACGAGGCACCTGCGTCACCCTGCGCATGCCGCTGCTGATCGACTACCGCATTCCGCTCGCGAAGGTTGCATGATCTCGCGTCGCAGCTCTCTCGAACAGCCGCTGCTGCACGTCCCGGAAAAAGGGGACAAAATTGTAATCTCGGCGTCATGCCTCTGTGCGGCACCCGTCGTTAGCCTCGCTCCATAGCGCAGTTCGTCCGCGCTGATCTTCCTCAGCCCGTTTACAGGTTCTCCACAAAAACTGGTCCACCGCGATCTGCAGAAGACGCTCGTCCTCTGTCTTCAACGTGTCGCACGGCCGAGCTCGGTTGCAACGCAAACCCTTAAGGGAGAAACGACAGATGTCCGCAAAAACGTCTCGCAGGAGCGCTCGCTCTTCGTCTCGGATCAACCGTCTGCATCCACTCGCCGGCCTGCTGGCGATGGGGCTGGTGGTTCCCGGGCTCGCTGCTCAGTCCCGGCAATTCCCCACCTACGTTACCGGCCCGCAACCCAATGGCTCGTGGGTCGTCAGCAGTGGCCAGATCATCACTCCAGCCGGCACCCAGGTCGACCTCGGCATTCGCGTCCGCGCCAAGGCCATCGCGCTCAACCCCAATCTCCGCACTCATACCGCCGCCGTTCTCACCATGGGCACCTCGGCGGCCGATGGCAACGGAGCCGTGGAAGTATTCGACACTCGCACCGGCGTTGTCCTGCAGAACTACATCGCCCTCGGTAAAGATGCGCACGGCAGCTTCAGCGGCATCTCCTATTCGCCAGATGGCAAGTATCTCGTGTTCAGTCAGGACAGCAGCCACGTCACCATCGCCAACGTTTCGAAAGATGGCTTGCTGAGCGACAACGCCCAGGTCAGCGTGCCGGCAAACACTTCGTTCATCCAGTGCTTCCCCAACAGCCCCCCGGGCTCGGGCAATCCCTGCGGCACGTTCTTTACCGGCGGCACGTCGTATCCCGGCGGTGTCGCGGTTTCAGCGGATGGCAAAAGTGCCTACGCTCTGCTGAACCAGAACGATACGCTGACGAAGATCGACCTGACCTCTACCCCACCCGCTCAGGGCACGCAGATCCGCGTCGGCAACGCGCCCCACAGCATCGTCATCGACGGCGCCACCGCTTACGTCAGCAATGAAGGTGGCCGGGCCGCTACCGACAGCGACTTCCAGATCAATTCTTCCGGCACCGAGATTGTCGCTGACCCGGTCGTGGGCGCCGCCATCACCGGTACCGTCTCCGTCGTCGACCTCGCTTCCATGAAGGTCACCGCCAACATCCCAACCGGTCTTCACCCAACCGGAATGGCCCTCTGGGGACAGAAGCTGTTAGTCGCCAATACTTACAGCGACACCATCTCCATCATCAATACAGCCAACAACAAAGTGACGCGAACCATCAGCCTTGGCCTGCCCATCGGAGTGCCTGGCGCAACCCAGGCAGCCTATGGCGCGGCCCCGAACTCGATCGCCGTCGATGCCGATAGAGGCGTTGCCTACGTTGCGCTCTACAACGCCAACGCCATCGGAGTCGTTGACCTCACCAACGGCGCGCAAAATCCGGTCATGGGCATGATCCCCGTGGCTTATGCGCCGAGTTCGGTCGTGCTCGATAAGAACGCTGATGTGCTCATCGTTGCCAATGACAAAGGCATCGGCGCGCGCAATTCATTCGAGACCGACTTTGGCGTCAGCTCCTACAACACCCACCAGGATAACGGCACCGTCAGCATCGTTCCCGTTCCCAATGGTGACACCCTCGCGGGGATGACCGAGCAGGTCTTCCAGAACAACCACTGGGATCTGACGCGGAATATCAACACCGCTTCCGGCGGCACTCCCCATGCCAAACCGGTCGCCCTCCCCAGCAAAATCGGCGACCCATCGCTGATCAAGCATGTGTTCCTGATCATCCGTGAAAACCGCACCTATGATCAGATTCTCGGCGACGTGGCCGCCGGCAACGGCGATCCCTCGCTCGCCGTGTTCGGCGCCACCGTCACCCCCAACGTCCACGCGCTCGTCACGCGCTTTCCCCTCTTCGACAATTTCTACGACCCCAGCCGCCAATCGGCCGACGGTCACCAATGGATCACCGAAGCCATGGCGCCCTACGCCGACGACATTCAGTCGCCCGACTGGGTCCGCAGCTATCCCGGTGGAAACGCCGGCGATGCCCTCGCGTATCAAAACAAGGGCTTCCTCTTCTCTGAAGCGGCCGCTGCCGGTCTCAAGGTGAAAATCTTCGGCGAGTACGTCGAGAACGATGCCTTCAAACAGCCCGACGGATCGACCAGCGAGCCAAGCTGGAGCGAGTTTTATAACGACGCGCAGCAATTCGAGGCTGGGCTCGAACCCACCCTCTTCTACCAGAACACCGTCCAGTCACAGTCCTCTCTTCCCGCCGTATCCCAACACCTCATCACGAACTTCCCGCCGTTCGATCTCGGTATCCCCGACCAGTTCCGCGTCGATCTGTGGCAGCAGGACTTCAACAAGGACCTCGCATCCGGTACGGTGCCGAATCTCAGCATCCTCTGGGTCATGTGCGATCACACCGGCGGCCCGCCCACTCCGGACGCCGAACAGGCCGATAACGACCTGGCGATCGGTCGCATCATCGACTCCATCAGCCATAGCAAGGTGTGGTCATCGTCAGCAGTCTTCGTCGAGGAAGACGACGCGCAAAACGGTGTCGATCACGTCGACGGTCATCGCAGCCCCGGCTACATCGTCAGCCCTTACACCGTACAGAACGCACCCGCCGACCATACCTACTACACGCAGGTCAATATGACGCGGACCATGGAGCAAATCCTCGGCCTGCCCCCCATGAACCAGTTCGACCTCGTCGCGTCGCCCATGCGGACAGCGTTCGTCAAAGGCGAGCCGCCTGCTGAAAACTTCAAGCCATGGACCCACGTCCCGAACCAGGTTCCGCTGGACCAGGGCGTGACCGCGACCGCATCCAATGCAACCGACAGCGCCGCAACCAAAGTCCTGAGAGCCGCATGGATGAAGAAGAAGACGCAGATCTTCGCCGGCAAACTCACCAAACCCGACGCCGAAGACCCGGAGGCCGTCAATCATTACAACTGGTACATGTCGACCGGATTTAAGCGCCCCTATCCCGGCGAGAAGACCGTTCGCCCGCCCAGCGACTTCAACCGCCCGGCGCCCACCACCGCCGACCTCGACGACTAAACCACGTCCTGACGAACGAGCCCTCTCTCCCATAGCAAGGAGAGAGGGCTTTTTCGCGCCTCAAACGCAGAGTGCTGGAACTACTTGTCATCCCGGCCGTAGCGGAGGGACCTGCTTTTCTCGAAACCACGCTAAGTGATGTCGTCGGTGTCGAACGGAGCTTTCACCGCCACGCCGTGCACCTGGCTGACCAGGTTGCGCACAACATCTTCCAGCTCACGTTGGCTCTGGATCACCGCGCTCATCGTGTGCACCCCGCCCGACTCATCCACGCGCTCCAGCAACACCACGGCATGCGCCTGCGCGACATGATCGGCGGCCAGGCCTTCCGGCGTCTTTGCCTTGATCCCGACGTTGGTAGGCAGGATCCCGAGCAGCTCGGCCACACGCTCGCGCATGTCCGCAGACAGCGGGCCGATCTTCGGCGCGTTCAGAACCAGCGTCGTGTCGACGTTCACGATCCTGTACCCGGCATTCACAATCTCTTCCTTCGCAAGATCAAGAAAGATCTTCGAGTCGGCGTCCTTCCAGCGAGGATCCCCGGGCGGAAAGAAGCTGCCGATATCCCCGGCCGAAACGGCACCAAGCAACGCATCGGTGAGCGCATGCAGCAACACATCGCCGTCGGAGTGGCCGGCGAGCCCTTCGGGATGATCGATGCTGAGACCGCCGATCTTCAGCGGCACGCCCGGTTTAAATGCGTGCGAATCCCAGCCGTAGCCGATGCGAATGTCCATGCAGGGTTCTCTATAACTTCTTCAGGGTATATCAGGCGGCTCCGATTGCAAGCGTGAACACTAGTGCGCGTTTCCGCGTTGCGCGAGATAGAACTCCGCCAGTGCCAGATCGCCGGGCTGCGTGATCTTCAGGTTCGACGCCGATCCCGCCACCACAAACACCGGACTGCCCGCCCGCTCGACCAGGCTCGCCTCGTCGGTTCCCACAAATCCGTCTGCTTCCGCATCCGCAAAGGCCCGGCGCAGCAACCCGCAGCGAAATCCCTGCGGCGTCTGCGCCTGCACGATGTACTCGCGCGGAATCGTGGAGGTCACAATCGCGCCATCGGCCGTCCGCTCCACCTGCTTGATCGTATCCACCGCCGGCAACCCGACAATCGCAGCACTGTGCTT
The DNA here is from genome assembly GCA_963705765.1 of uncultured Acidobacteriaceae bacterium. Taxonomy (GTDB): domain Bacteria; phylum Acidobacteriota; class Terriglobia; order Terriglobales; family Acidobacteriaceae; genus Palsa-343. The sequence goes on from CAVPKU010000037.1 coordinate 61,059, forward strand.
CTCCACCGCTTCAATCACACGCCGAATCACAGCCGGCTCGATCAGCGGCCGCACCGCATCGTGCACCAGCACGATGTCGTCCTCCTCGCAATCGAGTGAATTGAGCGCATTGAACACGCTTTCCTGGCGCGAATCCCCGCCCTCGACCACGCGTACCCGCTCGGAGAATCCATGCTCGAAGATTTGTGCCGTGAGCCGCTCCATCTCCGTTGCGCGAACGGCCACCACCAGCGACGTAACCTCGGGAATCTCCGCAAAAGCCTGCAGAGTGCGGATCAGAATCGGCTTCCCTGCCAGTTCCAGAAACTGCTTTGGCGCCGTATGCGTTGAATGTCCCGGAGCCATTCTCGTGCCCACTCCGGCCGCGGGCAATATGACAGATACACGCATAGAAACAGGAGTATACAGCAGCGATAACCGTCCTGGGTGTAGCGTAGGAAGAAGCAAAAATCAGGCCCGTACCGAGGTTCTTTCTCCATGCGCAGCGGCGTTGTCAAAGTCCTCCTGCCACTTGTCTTCGCCTTCGTTGCAGTTTCTCTGCCCGGCGCTCCCCCGCGCTCCTCGCGCGACGACGCCACCATGCTGGCGCACACTCCGCCCATGGGTTGGAACAGCTGGGACTCCTGGGGTCTCACCATCGACGAACAGAATTTTCGCGACAGCGTTACCTGGTTCCATAACAACCTGCAGCGCTTCAGCTGGCAGTACGTCGTCGTCGATGAAGGCTGGTTTGCCGAGCATCCCGAGAATCCAGTCGGCCACATGGACTACACCATGTCCGACACCGGCCTCTATATGCCCGCCGTCGGCCGCTTCCCTTCCGCTGCCGGCGGCAAAGGCTTTCGCCCTCTCTCGGACTGGGTGCACTCTCTCGGACTCAAGTTCGGCATCCACATCGTCCGTGGCATCCCGCGCGACGCCGTCACTCGCAATCTCCGTATCGCGGGCACGCACTTCACCGCCGCCGACGCCGCCGACACTTCTGACACCTGTGAGTGGAACGCCGACAACTACGGCCTTAAAAATAACAAGGCTGCCCAGGCGTACTACGACTCCGTCGCCGATCTCTATGCGAAGTGGGGCGTCGACTATCTCAAAGTCGACTGCATTTCGCGACCCTACAAAACCGAAGAGATCCACATGATGCAGGCGGCGCTGCGCCACACCGGCCATCCCATCGTGCTCAGCCTCTCGCCCGGCCCGACGCCCTACGATCAGGCCGATGACGTAACACGCAGCGCGCAGCTGTGGCGCATCTCTGACGACATGTGGGACCTCTGGTCCAAACCAGCCGACGCGCCGCAGTTCCCGCAATCGCTGAAGAACCAGTTCGCACTGCTCTCAAAGTGGAACACCACCGCCGGCCCCGGCCACTGGCCCGACGCGGATATGCTGCCCATCGGCTACCTCGGCCCTAAACCCGGCTGGGGCCAGCCTCGGCAAACCCGCCTCACCCACGACGAAGTCCGCACCATGATGACCCTCTGGTGCATTGCGCGCTCACCGCTTTTCATCGGAACCAACCTGCTGAAGATGGATGCCTTCACGGAGTCGATCCTCACCAGCCCTGAACTGATCGCCGTCGATCAGTACGGCGAAAACAACCACCCTGTCATCGAAAAATCCGATTCGGTGGTGTGGATGGCATCCGCTCCCCAACACGCCGGCGATTATGTCGCCATCTTCAACCTCTCCGATCAGCCGCAAACTCTGAGCTACTCGTGGCGCGATCTCGACCTCCAGTTCGGTAAATTTCCCGTCCGCGATTTGTGGAAGCGCACCGAACTCGGCCGCATCGATCACATCGAGGCGACCCTCCCGCCCCATGGCGCCGGGTTGTACCTGATCGAGTACAAGCAGTGACTGCCCCGTTGAGTTCAGCCTCTTCGCCATCCGTTAACCAGCTCAGGCGATGCCAGCAAAATACTGATTCGAAGAGCCTTATCATTCACAAAATTTTTCTTTGAGTCGAATACAACTCCACGCCACATCCTGCATCTATACAAACAACACCAGAGGCTACTTCAGAACTTTCCAACCTACCTGGTTGTATGAGTTTCCTCCGTAGCTGCCTGCGAAGCGATTCGCAGGACCCTCAAATTTCCCCTGGCATTTCCCTCCTTGAGCCTCTGAAGCGGGTCCGCTGGAAAGCGGGCCCTTCGCTTTTCTGGACGAATCCGTCTGATATCCTTCGTCGTCAGACCACGATCGTCAGCAGGAATCCCGCATGAGACTCTTCACCGCCGCCCTTCTTCTTTCATCCTCCATCGCATTCCCCCAGCAGGGCACCACCGCCGCCCAGGCTCCCAACACCGACACCAGCTTCATCGACGCCGACGGCACCGCGCATGTCACGCGCGTCATTCGCGTGCCTCCCGATCTAAGCCCCGAAGCGAAGGCCTCCATGGCGCGCTCCGTGTCCGACGCGCTTCGTCCGCAGACGCTCGAAGAGCGCCGCCACGGCACCGACGTCTGGCAGAACCACGCCGGCGACATCTCCGAGCATCTCTATCCAGTGCACCGTTCCGAAACCACCATGGCCGGCGTGCCCGTCCGCATCATTACCCCCGTCAGCGACATGATTCCCGACCGCGTTTTGCTCAACCTGCACGGCGGCGGATTCAACTCCGATTCCGGTTCCTGGACCGAAACCATCCCCATCGCCAATCTCACGAAAATGAAAGTGGTCGCGGTGCTCTATCGCCTCGCACCCGAGCATCCCTTCCCTGCCGGTATCGACGACGGCATCGCGGTCTACAAGGAACTACTCAAGACCTATAAGCCGGAGCACATCGCCATCTACGGCACCTCCGCCGGAGCCATCATGACTGGTGAGCTCGCCGTGAAACTGAAGCAACTCGGCCTGCCGATGCCCGGCGCCCTCGGCATCTTCTCCGGCATGGGCGATTTCTCCCGCGAAGGGGACTCCGAGGCGATGTACGCGCTCAACGGCCTCTCCGGCCATCACGAACCACCCGCCGCGCACCCCCATGATCCCTACTACTTCGGATCCCTCGATCCCCACGACCCGGTGCTGTCGCCGCTGTTCGCCGATCTCCACAACATGCCGCCAACCCTCTTCATCACCAGCGGCCGCGACATGCTGCTCAGCGGCACCACCATCCTGCATCGCGCCTTCCTCCGCGCCGGCAACGACAACGCGCAGCTCGTCGTCTTCGAAGGTCTGTCGCACGCCTTCTGGAACGACACCACGCTACCCGAATCCAAAGAAGCCGACAGCATCATGGCGCGTTTTTTTACCAGGCATCTGAACCCTTAGCGATTACAAATTCGTCGAATAGGTCCCCTGACCGCTCATGCAAATCACAGACCTGTTGTTCGGCCGGCCTCTCCCAACATCGGAAGAACGCGCCGAGCACATCGGTCCAGCGGCCGGCATCCCCGTCTTCGGTCTCGACGCCCTCAGCTCCGCCGCCTACGGTCCCGAAGCGGCTCTCACTCTTCTCATCCCTCTCGGCGTCGGCGGCATTCACTACATCGGCCCGGTCACGCTGGCCATTCTCATCCTTCTCGTCATCCTTTATTTCTCCTACTCGCAGACCATCGAGGCCTATCCGCATGGCGGCGGATCCTTCACCGTCGCCGGTGAGAACCTCGGCGATCGCGCAGGACTCCTCGCCGCCGCCGCGCTCATGATCGACTACGTCCTCACCGCGGCCGTCGGTATCTCCGCCGGCATTGGCGCGCTCATTTCGGCCGTGCCCTCTTTGCAACCGCACACCCTCGCCCTGTGCCTCGCAACCCTGGCGCTGCTCACTCTGGTGAACATGCGCGGCGTACACGACACCGGCGTCGTGTTCCTGATTCCTACCTATTTGTTTTTAGGAACCCTGCTCGCCGTCATTGCCATCGGACTCTTTCGCACCCTGGCGAGCGGTGGTCATCCCGCACCGGTCATTGCACCGCCCCATCTCCCGCCCGCTGTCCTCCGCGCCGCCGGCTGGTTCCTCCTGCTGCGCGTTTTCTCCAGCGGCTGCACCGCCATGACCGGCGTCGAAGCCGTCAGCAACGGCGTCATGGCATTTCGCGAGCCCACCCGTAAGAACGCCCGCATCGCCCTCACCATCATCATCGCACTGCTCATTATCCTGCTGGCCGGCATTGCGGCTCTCTGCCACTTCTATAACGTCGGAGCGACGAACCCCAACGCCCCCGGCTATCAAAGCGTTCTCTCTCAGCTCACGCTGGCAGTCGCCGGCCGCAATTGGTTCTACTACGTCACCATCGGGTCGATCCTGCTGGTCCTCGCGCTCTCCGCCAACACCGCCTTTGCCGACTTTCCCCGCCTGACTCGCGCAATTTCCCTCAAAGGTTACGCGCCCCACGTCTTCAGCCTGCGCGGCCGCCGCCTGCTCTACTCCTGGGGCATCTACGTCCTCGTCTTCCTCACCGCTTCCCTGCTCATCCTCTTCCGCGGCGTCACCGATCGCCTCATCCCGCTCTACGCCATCGGCGCGTTCATGGCCTTCACGCTTTCCCAGGCCGGCATGGTCGTCCACTGGATGCGTCGCCGACAGCCTCGCGCCCGCCTTCGAATGTTCGTCAACGGCATCGGCGCCGTTGCCACCGGCATCACCACCGTGGTGGTGCTGGTGACCAAATTTGCCGAGGGCGCCTGGGTCACCGTCCTCCTCATTGCAGTCCTCATCGTCGCCATGGCCTCCGTCCATCGCCACTACCAGCACGTTGCCCAGGAAACAACCTGCCCCGAACCCCTGCAGACCACAAATATCCATCC
>CAVPKU010000038.1:0-79735 GCA_963705765.1 uncultured Acidobacteriaceae bacterium
TCGCGTTTCCAGTCGCTGTCATTCTGGAAACGCGCTAAGGCCTGTTAGCAACAACCTGGATCAATCCTTCTCGCGCGGGCCTGCACATCGCTTGCGGTGCATCGGAAGTGTCTACGGGTTCTTGTCCCTGTGCCAGTGAACATAGGTGGTGATGAACTCCAGCCCGGTCACGCCCCCATCCGTATTCACGTCGAAGATGACGCGCGTTGGGGCATCGCGAAGGAAATATTGAGTGTCGGACTCTGGAAATAACTCCTGCGCTTTTGATCCGAGCGGGATCTCCGCCATCAGGTGGCTCCCATCTCGGGTGACTTTGATGAAATCGTAGGTCCCGACATACCGCTCGAATTTCGAGGGATCCACGGGTACTACGATGTGCTCAACCGGCCGAAAATCCGGCCATCCGTACGCTTGCGCAACGCTGCGGACAATCTGGTCGGAGAGCGAGCCGCCCCCGCCACCGTTGGTGAGCACGACCACTCCGTCTCCCGAGGGATACCCCACCATGTCGCATTGAAAGACTGCAGAACCGCCATGCTCGAAGTAAATATTCGGCGGAGTGCCTCCTACGCGCACGCCCAAACCCCACCGGATGCTCTCCGATGGCCCCATGCCTGCAGTCACCATCATCTGTGCCATCTTTTGATTGAGCACGCGGTGAGATTCTCCCGTGTAGTCCTTCTGCAACTCGATCATAAACTTTGCATAGTCGGTCGCTGTGGTCCATAATCCGCCGGCTGCTGCATTCGGCTCGACAAAATGTCCAGGCGCGGTTCCGCTCGTCCCATTCTCGTCGTAGGCCGTTGCCGCGTTCACTGCTTTCGCGGGAGACAACGGTGCTTCATAGGTGCTGTGGCTCATGCCAATAGGCGCCAACACCAACTCTCTCATCGCTTCTGCGAAAGACTTACCCGTACCTCGGTAATCAACTGTTCGAGGATCAGGTACCCGCCATTGGCATACGCATACTTCCTGCCCGGCTCCGATTCCACGCGAACCGGAGGTGTCGTTGCCGGAGGTTTACCCTCCAGGATTTCAAGGACGGACGGCACGCCCTTATCCGGGTCGTAGATCATGCCATTATGGGTTCCGATGCCCGAAGTATGGCTTAGCAACTCCCGCACCGTTACGGGATGGTTCTTCGTGTACTCATTGGCCGGAATCTTCCAACTCTTCAGATAGGTGTTTACATCCACGTCGAGATCGATTTTGCCTTCCTGCACAAGGCGAAGAACGGCCATGGCTGTCACCGGCTTGCTCATGGACGCAGCGCTAAATAGGGTCGACGCAAAAACAGGCGGTCCACCGAGGCGCGCCACCCCGTAGCCCTTGCTCCAATCAATTCGTTTATCGTGAATCACCGTGATACTCACGCCCGGCACATGCAGACGCAACATCTGATCCGCCAACGGCATGCCAGGATCAGGACGGCCTTTGATCACGGCCAGGTAGTGGAGATTTTCTTCCACCGCCTTTTCGTGACGCGCCGCTGATCCGTCACTCTGACCGATCGCACACTGGACACATAAGCTGGCCATCAGCGAAAACCACAAATGTTTACGCATCACTTCCTCTCGTCATCACCCCTGTGTCTCTGGATAGCTGGCATGGAGCGAGCTGACGTTGAAGTCACCCCTGTACGGACCTCCAGTATTCACCGTTCCGACCTCGATTCATCTCAGCCCTCAATGCAAATAAACGCAAAAATCTTGGTCACGTAGGTTGCTACATAGCTGCAGAATTAGACACCCACCGATGGCAAAGTGTTCCCAGAGGAAGGCTCTAAACGATCGAATGGGAGTCGAACCGTGAGAGTCGCCTCAGTTCGCTTTGCACGCCGAAGGTAATACAGGTCGCGGCCGACTCGCTTTGGTTCTGCCGATCTCTGCGTCTACGGGCGCATTATCGCCAATGCGCGTTTCGAAGGTTTTGATCTGGAAAAACGCCTTAGCCTGATAGCACCAAATGAGGGCAGAGCCGCTAAAGCCCGAATAATCTTTTGTAAACACAAGTCGACATCTCGCTGCTGATCAACGAAGCAGATGTTGAATGGCTCGACTAATGTCCGTAGCCTTCGACGTCGGTTGGGACTTTCCCACGGAACAGCCAGTAAACGACTCCAAAATATAGCAATGCGAGGCTGATCCCTACGCACCACCAGGCGAGGCCGACCCGCAGAGTATGAGGGCCGGATATGGCGCGGGCGATGGTCAGGTCGCGGCCTCGCGAACCGACGGCGGGCAAGAGTACGGGGAAGAGGCCGGTGGCTGCGCCGACGAGCATGGTGGAGAGATAGCCGCACGAAGCGAGGAAGGATGGAAGTCGCGAGGAGGTATCCATCGTCAGTCGCATCATGGCCAGACTCGCGATGACGGCGAGTGGGACAAGGAAGGCGATGGGATGGCCCTTGTAGTTGTTGAGCGAGGCGGGACGCGCGACGACGGTGGCGGGTATGCCGATGGCGGTTAGCGCCACGGTAGCGATCCAGATGCGACGCGCAAAGTACAGGGCACGGCGCTCAAGGTGATCCCGCGTCTTGAGGGCGAGATATACGGCTCCGTGAAGCGAGAGCGCGGCCAGGGCCAGAACGCCGCCAAGGACGGTATACCAATCGAGGATGCCGGGACTGGCCCCCGTGCGCCAGTTGGTCCAGAGAGGCAGGAAGAAGTAGTCGTCAGGGCCTATGGGAACGCCACGGACGACGTTCCCGAGAGCTGCGCCGAAGAAGATTCCGAGCAGCACGCTGGAGAAGGTGAAGAGTCCATCGAAAAAGGAGCGCCAGAGAGGATCGGCGGAGTGGCTGCGGAGTTCGATGCTGACGCCGCGTAGAATGAGCAGCCACAGCACCATCATGAGCGGGAGATAGAAGCCGCTGAAGGCCGAGGCGTAGAGCAGCGGGAAGGCGAAGAAGAGCGTGCCTCCGGCAGCCACCAGCCATACCTCGTTTCCATCCCAGACCGGTCCGATGGATCGCAGGGCCTGGGCGCGTTCGGGCTCGGTGCGGGCGACGAAGAGATAAATGATGCCTACGCCGAGGTCGAAGCCGTCGAGGACGACGTAAGCGGTGAGCATCAGCACGACGATCCAGAACCAGAGAGTGCTCATCGGAGTTGGCTCCTTACGCCGTGAGAGATTGAGGGTGCGACGCGTGGTCGGGGGCGTTTGGTCCGTGCTGGATGTGGTTATAGACGAGGATGATCCAGAGCAGCGAGAGCAGCGTATACATCCCGAGGAAACCGAGCAGCGTGAAGAGGCTATTGCCTGCGCCGACGTGGATCGACGATCCGGTCGAGGTGCGAATCAAACCGTAGACGAGCCAAGGCTGGCGGCCGATTTCAGCCGTCATCCAGCCGGCGGTGGTGGCGATGTAGGGCAGCGGCCAACTGAGGAGGAGACACCAGAGGACCCAGCGTGTGGAGTCGAGCTTGCCTCGCCACAGATAGAAGGCGGCGATGGCCATGAGCACGCCGAACCACGTCCCGAGGCCGACCATGATGTGGTAGCTGTAGAACAACAGCGGCAGCATGGACGGCCACTGGTCGCGGGGAAAGTGGTCCAGTCCTTCGACCTGGGCGGCGGTGGTGCCGTAGATGAGGAAGCTGAGAACCTTGTTGACGCGCAGCGGATTATCGATGGTTTGCGATTCGTAGTCCGGTTGCCCCATCACGATCATCCCGGCGCCCTTTTCCGTGCGAAAGAGTCCTTCCATGGCGGCGATGGCGGTCGGCTGGTTCTTCGCCATGTACTTGCCGTGGAGGTCGCCGGTGGGAAAGACCTGCAGGATGCACGAGATGATGCCGGTCGTGACACCAAGCTTGAGAAAGAGGTGTCCATGGGAGCCATCGCGGCGTTGCAGCACGTAGAGCGCTCCGACGGCCGCCATGACAAAGGAGGCTGTAACAACGGCCGCACACATGTTGTGCGCGTATTCCAACCATGCCCAGGGATTTAAGAGCAGTTGGGTGAAGCTGGCGACCTCGTAGACGCCGTTGGGCAAAAGGCTGTAACCGACGGGGTGCTGCATCCACGCGTTGGTGACGATGATGAAGAACCCCGAGATCCAGGAGCCGGTGAAGACGAGGACGGCTGAAAGCCAGTGGAGGCGCCGGGAGAGGCGCTTTTCGCCGAACAGAAAGAGGCCGAGGAAGGCGGACTCCAGAAAGAACGAGAAGATGCCTTCCATCGCGAGGGGCATGCCGATGACGCCGCCGGTGCGACGGGAGAACTCGCTCCAGTTCGTGCCGAACTGGAACTCCATGGCAATCCCTGTAACCACGCCGAGCAAAAAATTGATAGCGAAGATCTTGCCCCAGAAGCGAGCGGCGATGTCGTACGTTGTCTGCTTGTCTGGATCAGCGGTGAGGAGGGCGATCGTTTTGAGAATGACGATCAGGAGTGCCAGCCCCATGGTGAGCTGTGGGAAGAGATAGTGGTACGTGATGGTGAAGCCAAATTGAATCCGGTGCAGTGTGAGAGCGTCCAATCTTGACTCCTGTGGTGCGAAGACGAGACTCCAGTGCTGCAACTAGTCTCACACTTCTCGGCTGATTGCGACATGGGTTACCTCGAGCGCGCATGGCTTCACTCATTCCGCCATTCCCTCTCAATGAGTGGTAAATCGTCGAGTCGTAAATTGAGGCTGTCGGCGTACTCTACCCAGCTCAATGAGCGGGTTTAGCTGTTGCCCATAGTTGCTAGTTCACCCCCGGGAAAATGTCTGCGTACGGTTCGAGTGCGGCATCCAACCCCTTAACGGATTCGATGGCAGGGTGAATTCGTAGGAGATTGTGCGATGGCGTTTTCACGTGATGATGAACGGTTAACGGCACTGGAGAAGAAGTGGGCGTGGCTTAGCGTTGTGTGTTGGTTGCAACTGGCTGTTGTGTGTGGATTCTTTGTTGCACTGATTCAGCATCGAAGAGTCGAGGCGGCGAGCGGCTCGAGCGTGTTGCGGACGAGAGAACTAGTGATCGAGGACTCGCAAGGACGCGCTCGTGTGCTGCTGGGTTCCCCTGTTCCGGTTGTCCCGGAGCGAATACGTCAAGACGCAACTACGACGTCAATGGTATTTCTGGATGAGCAGGGGCATGACCGACTGACACTGGGCGAGGAACCTGAGCCTCAGGTCGCAGGAAAGGTATCGCCCAGGGTGCATCGGATAGCGCCGGGATTTGGCGTGGTTATTCACGACGGCAAAGGGGATGAGCGTGGGACTTACGGCTGGCTCGAAAATGGACGTGCACTGATTACATTAGATCGACCAGGGCTTGATGCCTGGGCAGCAGTCGTCGATGACAAGACGGGCTTTGCTGGAATGAGAGTGGAGTATCCGCCGGACGTCGCTACAGACAGCAAGGCGATCGAGATTGGGACAAAGGAAAGACGGGCCTTTGTGCGCCTATCGGACACTCGGGAGAAAGACCGTGCCGTCTTTGATTTGAATGGTGATGGAAGGCCCGAGTTCAGGACCTTTGATGCGTCGGGAGCGGTGACGCGGCAAACGAGACTATCAACGCCGGCGCCATGATTCTGCTGGATTTGCGGGATCTCATTTACTCCCGGTTTCTCATGCCCGGTCGATGAGCTCACAATGGCGAAGTGGTAAACTGACTGGCCGCTGAACTGCCTTCCCGCTCAATGAGCGGTAAGGCCTGATATGGAGTGACCGTGTCAACTGCTGCGCATCGGTGGGTTTGTCGTTGCTTTTGTTGTTTCCCGAGGACAGAGCGAGCAGCAGCCGGGGCAGATTTGAGCGACGATTGATCAGTCTGATATTCGCGGGTCGAAACCGCATAATCATGATCCGTCGGGAGCTGCCTCTGACTGTTATCGCGAGTCCGGCTGAGCCTGTCGCATAGGGCAATCGAGGGTTCTCCTTCGTGCTTGCCTCGGCTGCTGCTGGCGCTGTGCTCGAGATGGGTGGCGTCGTTCATCGGCTGGATGGTTTTTGCTTTTTCATTCTCAGGAAGTTTTTGCTTTCTTGGTTCCTGTCAGGCTGCAATTTGCTGGCTGGCTACGGTCTCTGCTCTGGTTCCGATGGCCCAGATGAAGCCCAGCAGTTCACGGGCGACTGCGGTGATGATCTTCCTCTGGTCCTTGCCGGCTGCGCCGAGCTTCATGTAGCGCTTGTGCAGCCGGTGCTGCGCCTTCCACGCAATCTCTTTCATCTCTTCGGAGATGCTCTCCTGTCGTCTGCGCAATCCGTACCAGATACAGGGTGGACGACGATAGCTCCATGCTGCTTCGACAACGATTCGTCGCAAGTGCGCGTTGCCGGTTTTCGTGATGCCTCCACGCCTGATCCGCTTCCCACTGGAATCCTCGCTGGGCACAGCGCCGCAATAACCCATCAGTTGCCGAGCACTTTCAAAGCGAGATACCTGGCCCAGCTCGGCCGCAATGGTCACAGCCGAGATATCCGCTATACCGCGCAGTGCCTGCAGATCGTTGATGACTTCCTGTAATGCGGGTGAGGCCAGCTTGACCGCCTCGGTGATGGCTTGCTCCAGACGCGCAACCCGTTCGCGCATGTGCTCGACTTCGTGCAGATAATCCTGCCGCGTAGACTCCTGAGCGATCTGCGCGAAACGTAGCTGCGCAACCCAGATCAGCTAGGGGCGCGTCCACGGCCTAACTCCGGTCGGTGGACGCTGGCCTGAGCGCAGCAGGAACTTGCTCAACCGATGCCGCGCCCGCATCTGATCCTGCTTGGCTGCTTCGCGTGCACGCACCAGATCTCGCAAGCGCCTCGGAACCTTCATCGGGAACCCATACTGCCGTCAGATCTCCGGATCGGTAACAGCGCGCCAGCTTCTCAGCGTCCCGCCGGTCCGTCTTTACCCGATCACCAGCCTTAACCGGCACCAGCGTGGGTGCCACAACCTCGCACTGAACGCCCAGCTCCGCCAGCTGCCAGTACACGACGTAGCCCGTCGGTCCCGCCTCATAACAGGCTCTCAACTTCTCTGCCGGGCCAAGCTTCCTGGTCAGCTTGCGGATCGACTCGGCGCGGTTCGGAATCGTGCCCAAACTCCGCACCTCACCATCCGGCTCCGCAACCGCTACAGCGATCCTCTCGGCATGGACATCCAAACCCAAAAATCGTAACTTTTCCTGCATGACCGGCTCCCTTCCGCTTGTGGCTCTGAACTGCGTGTCCTGATAAACACACAGCCTAACCCACGATCAGCGCATCGGCGCCGGTCACTCCATACTGACTGTTGGCACAAGGCGATGAAAACACCTTGCAAAATTGAGTTGATTTCTACAGATGCTTGACAGGCTGGTACCCTGGGCGCATGCTTCTATAGAAATCTATAGGAGAGCGGCTGATGAAGCCCTCTAAGAATGACAATCTGCAGGGAGCGCTGGCCCTGCTCGTACTGAAGAGCCTCGAACAGGGCCCCATGCACGGGTGGGGGATTACGCTCCACATCCATCGCATTTCAAACGAGGTTCTGCGCGTGGAAGAGGGCTCGTTGTACCCGGCCCTTCATCGCATGGAGCAGGATGCGTGGATCGCGTCAGAGTGGGGTGTCAGCGACAACAATCGCCGTGCTCGCTTCTATCGCCTGACGGCTCAGGGTCGCAGGCAGCTGCGTTCCGAGCGAGAAAACTGGGAAAAGATCACGCAGGCCGTTGCCCTCGTCCTGGCTTTCGGGCCCGCATGAACCGGGAGGATTAGCTATGTCGTGGATATCCCGCATTCGCGCGCTTTTTGAACGAGAGGAGCTCGAAAAGAGACTGAGTCAAGAACTTGAATTTCATCTCGCCATGCGCGAGCAATTGAACGCCGACCAGGGTATGCCGCCTGCGGAAGCTCGCCGCAATGCTCTTCTGCGCTTCGGAAATCCCGCACTGTGGAGAGAGCGCACGAGCGAGATCGATCTGATGCTCTTGCCCCAAACCATACTGCAGGATCTCCGATTCGGCGCTCGCACACTCTGCCGCCATGCCGGATTCACTACCGCCGCGATCCTTGCTCTGGCGCTCGGCATCGGCGTGAACACCACAGTTTTCACCTGCTACAGAGCGGTAATCTCTCGGCCTTTGGATGCCCGAGATCCCGGCAGAATGGTCGATCTTGCGCTGGTTCTTCATTCAGGCGACTTCGATCCCGGATTCAGTTTTCCCGACTACGAGGCATACCGGGATCACCTCCATTCCTTCAGCGGGGTAATCGCTCAAAGTGTGGACAGGCTGACCCTTTCTGATACGGGCGGTAATCGAACAGAGAGTGGTGCTTCCCCCAATTCCCTGTTGGGGAGGCTGGGGCTGCTTCCCACAAGTTCCAGCGCAGCAGAGTTCGCCAACACGCTGATCGTCTCGAAAAATTACTTCTCGGTTCTTGGAATCGCTCCTCTGCGTGGGCGCACCTTTGACGCCATGACAGCGTCGGAACTCAACACTTCGCCCTCTGTCCTTATCAGCGAAAACTATTGGCAGAAGCGGTTTGCCCGAGACCCGTCCATGCTGGGCAAGGCCGTTCGCCTCAACGGCGCAACCTTCAGAATCATCGGAATCACACCGCACGATTTCGCAGGCACCAGCGGAACCGCGCCGGATTTTTGGCTTCCGCTGAGCCTCTTGCCCCTGATCCATCCTGAAGACAATTGGCTAGGCGACCGTGACAACCAATGCTGCCGACTGTTCGCTCGCCTCGCGCCCGGCGTTAGCATCGGGCAAGCGCAGGCGGAGATGACCGTGCTCACTGATCGCCTGCGCGCCATGCACGATCCCCGCTCTGAGCTGAGCAAACCCTCTATCGTACGGATCTGGCCGGGATCTCTGTTCGGGCGCACGCTCGACAGCGGGTTGAAGTTTGCCATTCTGCTTATCATGGCTGCTGTCGGAATGATTCTGGTTGTCGCATGCGCCAATGTTGCAAGCCTGCAGCTTGCGCGTATTGCATCTCGGCAGAATGAACTGCGCATCCGCCTTTCCCTCGGAGCCGGCCGGCGGCGGGTGATCCGGCAACTGCTGACCGAGAGCGGGTTGCTGGCTTTGGTGGCCGGAATCATTGCGCTCCTTTTCACCTGGGCCCTGCTGAAAGTGTTGGTCACAATAGCTGCCGGAGCCGTCCCAGCCGAATATGGCTCACTCGTCCTGCACATCACTCCTGACATCGGAATCTTTGCTTATGTCTTCGCCATCTCTCTATGTGCTGGCATTCTTTTCGGGCTTGCCCCGGCACTGGAAAGCTCACGCTCCGCGCTCGCCTCATCACTCAAGGCGAACTCGGAAACTTCGCCGATTCGAAGTCGCAGACTCGGCAGCGCCCTCATCGCCGCACAGGTAGCCGGTTCACTGGTGCTAATGATTGTGGGGAGCTTGTTGATTCGTAGTGCTATCCACACGCTCAAATTGGACACCGGATACGACAGCAAACAGGCTGTCAATCTCGATATTCAATTTCCCGACAGGCCTCAATACACCGCTGACCGCAAGCTTGCGCTTATCCGCGAACTCCGCGCGCGCCTCATCGCGGTTCCTGGCGTAACTGCCATCACCACGGCGCGCCCACCTGACGGCGGCGGGATGCGAACAGCGGCCGTCTCCATCAATGGAGAACAACCCTCGCCGCAAAACACAATGGCGTTCCTCTATTACACCTATGTTCAGGCCAACTATTTTCAGACCCTTGGTATCCCTCTGCTCTCTGGCCGCAGTTTTCAAACTCAGGAGGGCACGCCTGAGCCATCCGTTTTAGTCAGCGCATCAGCGGCGAATCGACTGTGGCCGAATCAGAGTGCAATTGGACGCAGCGTTCGCATGAGCACCGACGGGCAGTTCCACAGCAAGGGTGAGCTCCTGCCCGACGAGACCAGCTACCGGGTGATTGGCGTTGCTCGAGACATACGCGGCGTGCAACTGGACGGGAGCGATTCTCAGCAGATCTACCTGCCGTTGCCTGAGAATCGAGTCGCGGACTACCCGCTGATCATTCGGATCCAGTCCGATCCGCAGCTGTTCATGAGCACGATCGGGCCTGTGATCTCGTCCGTCGATTCTAACCTCGTCGCGACGTCCTCGACCCTCGACGAGATGCTGCGCCTGACGCCGCCCTTCGTCGTCTCAGGCCTTGCAGCAGTCTTTGCCTCGTCGATTGGACTGCTCGGACTCGCACTTGCCTCCATGGGGATCTTCGGAACAGTCAGCTACACCGTCGTGCTGCGCACGCGTGAAGTTGGTATCCGGATGGCTTTAGGCGCGAAGAAGCGAGACGTTCTTGAGTTGATGCTGCGCGAGAGCACGCGACCTGTGGTCGCGGGACTGCTCATCGGCGCGTCTCTCGCAGTGGGCGTTTCTTATTTGATTCGCAGAATACTCTACGGACTTAACACAATCGATGTCTTATCTTTCGCCGGAGTCCCCCTGCTGTTCCTTGGGATTTCGCTTTTTGCCGCCTACCTCCCTGCCCGTCGAGCAATGCGTGTCGATCCGATAGACGCGCTGCGATACGAATAGCTGTTTCCCCTCTGTAGGTGTAGGGAACTCCGTTCACAACTGCTATGTTTCCCTGGTTTCAGTTGACGCTAAATCGCCAATGCACTTATTGAGACGCTGATCCCGCCTGTATGGGCATCGATCAAAGCAAGGATTCGAGGGTAGTGCATTGTCCCCTTCAAGGTAGAGCCTTAAAATCGCCAGGCTTGCTGACGTCTCCGAAGCCCATGACTGGGCTGTTCCCGAATTGTCGGCCATCCGGCAATTTCGCCGCCAAGGGCCGTCGGATCGGTCCCGCCCCTCGAAACGTCCGGTTTGCCGGTTATTCGGCAGAAATGATTAAAACGCGTTCGAGCCGTCTGAACGGGCAGTCTGCTGCCCTCAACGGACGAGAGATTCGGCGCACAATCGAAACTGATAAGAATTTCAATTTTAACGATGCTGAATGCTCATCAAATTAGCCATCCCCCATACAACCAGGCTAGGATCACAGATCCCACTGCAAGTGGGATTCGGACCGCCCCTTTACCCACGACCGCAAGAACCAGCGCCCCTCCAAAAGAAATCAAGGCACACAACGAGCACCCCCAAAAGTGCCGCCCCGCCCAGCGGGGAGCCATCCCGTCCAGAACCCATTCCGTGACTACCGCCATCGAGAACAGCACTAGCGAACCCCAGCTGCAGCGCACCCTCCAGTCGGCGTCATGATCCCCGAAATAACGAACATTGAAGATGAGTCCAAGGAGGATGGTCAAAACACCGATGCCATGTCTAGCCATCAGGGCGAGGATGAACAGCGTGTCGCTGGAGAGCATAAGTTAGGGCGAGAACCGCAGGGTCAACAGGACCTGGTGACTCCCTGATAGAAGGATAGGCCAATCCTTCCGTATCTGTCGGCAACTCGGAACTTTGCCGTTCCTTCGCCTCGAATGTTCCGGATAGCCGGTCTTACGGTAGTTGGCGAACATGGTATTTCGGGCGGACCGGAATACGTTCGTTACCGAACGGTTAAGTACGGGCTGCCCCGCTATGCAGGCCGTAGCAAGCTGGTGATATCCATCACATTTTCCCTTTCCCGATTCAGGCATCCTCTTCGCCGAACGAGCTTTACGCACCGTAGCTCTAGGCAGGAAGAATTTCTTGTTTTGTGGCTCCGACGCGGGCGGAGAACGCGCAGCCGCGATCTATTCGCTGCTGGGAACAGCCAAGCTCAACGGGCTTGATCCAGAGTTCTATCTCCGCCGTGTGCTGGAACAGATCGCCGATCACCCCATCAACCGTATCCAGGAACTCCTACCCTGGAAGCTCACCACACTTCAGAGCGATCTCAGATGATCTCAAGTGTCCAGTTGAAAAAACATGTGGACACCTGATTCATTGAGACGGCCATTTGCCATGAAAGGCCATGACGAACGCTGCTGCTTTTTGGCGAATCGCCTCCCACTTCGGATCAGCGAGAACATCTGCAGGCTCAAGGTGCTGAGGCGTCATCGCACAATATCGCCTCAACTCATCCCTAAATTGAACAGCAGCTTTCCGCTGTTCATCAGAGAAAGTCGAAACATACTTTTCTATAAAACCCTCAAAAACGCAATCATCTAGTGCGTTAATCAATTCGTCTGGACATTCCCATGCTTGTGCATCCGGAGCTAGCCATCGTTGCTCCTGATTCTCCCTGTCTGCAACATCAGCGATAGCCTCCAGCAAATTGGAAATCCAACGCTGTGGTGTCATCGGTGTGATCTCTACGGGATCCATCTCAAAGACATCATAGCGGCTCCGGCTAGCGCATCATTCACGGACTCCTGATGGAAAGCCTGCTCTGCACATCAACGGTCGAAATCGGACGCTTACTCCTCTTCCTAGTCGAACCGCTACATGCCCGCTGGTTTTGCTGATACACGGCGGGCCATTTGTCAGAGCCGGAGGACGCCGATGACGGAATCCATTCATGCGATGGTGGGAAACACGATGCGGAATCGGGCCCTGATGGCAAATGCGCTCTGCGCTGTTGCCGAAGAAGAGGTCCATGCAGGACGACTCTTAGGAGCCAGAGATACGGTGAGGTCGATTCGGATGCTCCTGGCTGACATCAACACGCTCCTGGACGGTGATACATCCTATTTGCCCTACGGTACCTTGCGGGAGTGCTCGGACCTTTTGGCCGGATTGGACGAGAGAATCACCCTGGTCGAAGCAGCGGCGGACCCGCAGACGATCCACTGATGGAACT
This sequence comes from uncultured Acidobacteriaceae bacterium, assembly GCA_963705765.1. Lineage (GTDB taxonomy): Bacteria > Acidobacteriota > Terriglobia > Terriglobales > Acidobacteriaceae > Palsa-343. The sequence goes on from CAVPKU010000038.1 coordinate 12,680, forward strand.
CGGCAATACGAACACTTCGGCTCAGCCCCTTTCCTTTGCGACGCCTTGCGATCCACAGCTTTTTTTGGCATTCTTCTGCATTCGGAACGCTCGCCTCTTGCCCCGTTCCCCGGATTATCGGGAGGCAGCCAAATGGGCCCTTGCTTCAGAAAATAGAACTCGTACCCGCCAACGTGCGGGATACACAACGTTGTGCTCATCGACAGCAAGTTGCCAATCGATCCGAACGCTCCCCATCTCGGACACATCATCTGCTATGTGTGTCCGGTAAGCGGAAAACTCGTCGCTGATGAATCGCCGAGCGAGTAGGGTCCGTACCGGTTGCCTGCGCGAAAAGGGGCTGCGCATCGATCCTGGCGAGCGTCCTGTAACCAGGTGAAATTCAAGAAGGGGCGAAACGTTCACTCTGACCGTGACGCGGGCCGACTGTCGATCCATGCAGCCCCCCGTTACAGGGAGACGCCAAAGAAGCGAAGACAGGCTCGCAGGCGATCCATTTTTCTCTGGAACGTTATCAGGTCCCCGTCCGACATGATGAGCGGACGACTGCGCCTCACTAAATCGATGTAATTCTTGTGGGCACTCGCAATCATGTCCTCTACGACTTCTTTGTTTCCTGGGACATCGTCGAGTTCGGTGAGCGCCAGCACACGGTCCGCGTCCATCTGGAGGGCTTGGACTGCTTTTTTGTTCCAATCATCGATGAGCACAATGGCCTGATTTCCGACTTAGACCAGTGTAGCAGAGCGACGACTGAGATATCTACGACGGATATCATTTGGTGTGACAAATGTCACACCCAAGCCAGTTTCCCGAAGTTGCTCCTGGCCGCCAACAATGCTCTGTACAAGGCAAAGCACGCGGGGCGAAATCGTATAGCGACGGCGCTCCTGGTGGCGTTTAAAGCAGGGTAAATCACAAGCGCATTCCGCTTGCCGCTGTTGACTTCCGGGTGGGAGTGTTGTCGGCGATCCGGAAGTTTCGGCCCGCCCGACCCCGGTCCGCGAAAGTGCCGTATTGCCAGTTATCCGTTCCTAAAATGCTCAGGTGCTCCACGGGCTGCCCAGAACTCGCGTACGTCTCTCATCATCTGGGGTGAAGCTGCGAAAAACTCGATGTATTCGTCGTTGTTAAAGTACGCATTCACGCGGTCGGCTTCGGGCAAGATGTAGCCACTCCAGCCATTCGTCATAGCGACTTGTGCGAATGATGCCAAATCATCGGTTTCCTCCGCGAGGAACAAGTGACCCGGCGATTCATGAAGCTGTCTCGAATCGCCAGCGGCACGACGGAGCTTGTAATAGAGGGGCCAGTTTTCGCTCGACGGCCAAACGCCCCATTCCGTAATCCAAAGCAGAACGGGTTTGCCAAGCATGAAGGATTTTGCAAACCAAGTTGCGGTCACGAAAATGCCATGAGCTTCCTTTGGATAGTCGAATAGCGCCGTTTCAAGCCCCTTCTGGTGATCAGGCTTAATACGACCGAGTTGGTTCAACCAGTTGCTGCACTCTTCGGCATTGTAAAAGCGCAATGGCAGTGTCCCCCAATCGAATGCTTTGTCCGAGCTTAACAGCGGTGTGCTTCTGGCCGTAAAGTCGGCAATACTTCCCCTTCAGGGGCAGCGTCGGCGACCGGCCACGGCTGGCCGAAACGGAAGTTTCGCCTCGGCGAGACCTCGAATGTTCCTGATAGCCGGTGAAGCGGCCCGAACGCGGCAAAAAACTCCCGGTTTGGAGATTACTCGGCGTGATCTGTCCACTCCCCGGTGATTTCGAAGGTTCCAGCGAATGGCACATCGATTTTGAGGTTCTGACCGGGCTCAAACCAGTACTGAGTCTCGGGCTCGCTCTCAACTTCGGCGACGCCCATGCGGCCAGGTCCATTTGATGGAAGATCGGGAACCTTAGAACGAAATCCAAACTGGATGCGGTTGCCGCTGTGAGCCAGCAACCGAAACTGGATGCCGCTCAATCTGTGATTCATGCGCCCAATGTCGGTACAGCGTTGTGGGCTTGTTCGAGTCGTGTCGAAGACGCACTTGTAGGTGGCTCCTCCGGACAGCGTAGCTTTGAGGACGAACACGTTTCCCTTCGGGCTGGCATCGGCATCGGTTTGGCAATAGCCGGACATCGGCAGGACAAGGGACAACAGCAAGACGTACCTGAGCATTGCATTCCCTCCGAACAGTAGACGCAGACGATTTTGTTTCGCTCAGACAAAAACACGCCAGCTAATCGACGAGACGCGGCGAAACCCGGGTTGTGGCCGTATTGCCGGTCAACCGTCCAGGATTGCAATCTGCTGGATGTGTTACAGGGAGACGCCAAAGAAGCGAAGACAGGCTCGCAGGCGATCCATTTTTCTCTGGAACGTTATCAGGTCCCCGTCCGACATGATGAGCGGACGACTGCGCCTCACTAAATCGATGTAATTCTTGTGGGCACTCGCAATCATGTCCTCTACGACTTCTTTGTTTCCTGGGACATCGTCGAGTTCGGTGAGCGCCAGCACACGGTCCGCGTCCATCTGGAGGGCTTGGACTGCTTTTTTGTTCCAATCATCGATGAGCACAATGGCCCGATTTCTCAGTTAGACAAGTGTGGCAGAGCGCCGACCGAGACGCCAGTGATAAATGTCACTCGGTGTGACAAATATCACATCCAAGCCAGTTTCCCGAAGTCCATGTTCTACGATAGCAGTGACGCTCCCCAACTGCGGCCCGCTGAACCTCGACAGTCGGCGGGCCATCCTTTATGTGTGGAGGAACCCCTGATGCCCCCCGGCGATTATAGGAACCTTCTCGGGAAGTCTCTTCGCAATCGCGCCATGATCGCCAACGCCCTGTGCTCCATGGCGGAGGAGGAGTATCACGCGGGGCAAGAGGAACGCGCTGCGGAAACGGTTCAGACGATCCGCCACGTCCTCCAGGACATTTGGGTGATCCTGGGCGGAGACGTTTCTGCTGTGCAGAGTACCGATCTACGGGAGGCGTCTGAATTGCTGGGCGATCTGGACGCACGGATCACTGCAATCGAACGCGCCACGGGGCCGCCGACGATTCAGTAGCCCTCACGGTTCCGTGGACGACGAGTCGGGTAGCCCGCCACCACAAACGAACTTGCTTTGTGGTCGGCGATACGGAACTTTGCCGTCCATTCGCCTCGAAACGTCCGTGTTGCCAGTTTGCCAGTCATCCGCCCAAGACAGCTACTGAATCAAGCTGGACCCATCCCTAGAAGCAGCTTCCGTGTGCCGTCGAAACTCTGAAGAACCGCGCTCCCAACCAGCGACGTACACGTACAGATTGCCAGTGGTGACCTCCTTGTACCAGACCTTCTCGCGAAAATCAGGGGGGATCTCACGAACACTGGTTACAGGTTGCACGAGACCTTGGCTGATGAGACGCTCCAAATCCCGTTGCAGCAGCACATGGTTCCATTCGTCAGGAATGGTTCCCTTCCCATCACGGTTTGTGCGCGTCTGGTAAAGGTCTTCTAGGGGACTCATCGCGCCCGATCACCCGATTCGTTCGCTGAGCAATCGCCTAGACGCCGCAAGAAGATCAGCATAGTTGCTGGAAAGAGCTCTGGCAGTGTTCGTTCCAGGCTTCCTTCCAGTTCCCACAATGCTGCTCGCTGTGATCCCTCCTGCGCGTTGACGAGCATCGCTCCAGCAGATGAGTCGTTGGGATTGTCTTTGCGCCACACCTCATACGAGGCTGTCAGCAACTCGAAAAGGATAAGGCATGAAGCCTTTGAAAGCGAAAGAGTGACTGCGCCGGTCAGCTCAGATTCCATGATCACCTCCGAGCCAATGCTACTCGAATCGAGGGACCAGTTTCGTTGCGTCTGTGTGGTCGGCAATCCGGAACTTTGCTGTCCCTTCGCCTCGAATGTTCCGGTTTGCCGGCTTTCCGGCAAGGTCGGAAATGCGAGCACGGATTTGCGCCAGCGGTAACGAACCGCAGGCAGAGAATCAGCTTCCGGAATCGACCTTCGGTCACAGCCTCGACGTTACCGGGATGTTATAGGGACGGGCGATTCCGCCTGTGCGCGAGATAAATTGCAACCTGGACCGGTTATTCACTTGACATCCAAATATGTCGCTCTAGACTACCGCCAGCTTCAGCCGTTTTACGTTATTTGTTTTAAACTGTCGTGCTTTTCGGGCGTTACCTGCGCTCGAATCTTCTGACCTTGGTTTTCCCCGTTCTCACAAAGACTCGATCCGGTCACTGACGACCCGAATGATACGGTCACCGCTCCATGTCGTCGCATCGAGCGGAGCTGGTGACCAGGAGAATCTCCCATGGGCTACAGGTTCATTGTGCGTTCGTTCTTCGCTCTCCGGCACGCGGCTCTTCTCTCGCCTCGGTCCTCGCACCAGCGACATGCAAAACGTGTACCGCGACGGTGGCGTGCGGTGGGCTGCGCGCTCGCGCTCCTGCTCGGCAGTGCAGCCGGCTTCATGCTCCACGCGCAGACCGCTCAACCTGGCCAGGTGTCCGTGAACTTCGGCAACGCGTCGATTGGCTCGCCCAGTTCACCGACGCCGGTGACGTTCACCTTCACCTCTGGCGGCAGCGGCATCACCACCTCCGTGGTGACACAGGGAGCGAAAGGACTCGACTTCACCAATGCCGGCGGCGGAACCTGCGACACCAACGGATCGAACTACACGTACAACACAGGCGACTCCTGCACGGTGAACGTGGCGTTCACCCCAAAGTACGCCGGTACCCGCTATGGCGCGGCCGAACTCCTGAACAGCTCCGGCGCCGTGATCGCGACGGTCCTCACCTGTGGCACGGGTTTAGGACCTCAACTTACTAAAGAACCACAACTTACCGCAGGGACAAGCTTGGCGAGTCTGGGCGGCGGGCTCATCCTTCCCCGGAGCCTCGCGGTGGATGGGAATGGAAACGTCTACGTCATCGATGGAAGCGTAGTGAAGGAGATTCCCCCCGGCTGTACGTCATCCACCTGCATGACGACGGTGGGCGGCGGTTTCAATAGCCCCAGCCATATAGCCGTGGACGGAGCAGCCAACCTCTATGTCAGCGATTCCGCCAACAATGCCATTTACGAGATACCTCCGGGTTGTGTTTCGTCCGGCTGCGTGAAATCGGTAGGTAGTTTCAATACCCCACTGGACGTGGCCGTCGACCCGAATGGCAACCTCTATGTTCTCGAGGCCGGTGCCACCACTGTGACAGAAGTGCCTCCCGGCTGTAGTTCGACGACCTGCGAGACGCTGCTGGGCGGCGGGTTCGTCTATACGACCAGCCTGGCTGTAGACCCAGGCGGAAACGTCTATGTTGCGGGAAATATCGCGTTGAAGAAGATGCCGCCCGGCTGCACGGACTCGAGTTGCGTCACGGTGGTGCTCTCCAATTTTTTGAACGCGGGGATCAATGACGTGGCCGTAGACGGGCGGGGCGAGGTCTATTTTACGTCCCATCATGGGGTGTTCGAAATGGCCCCCGACTGCGCCTCGGACAGTTGCGTGGTCAACATGGGCGGGGAAGAACAAAACTACGATGTTGTGGCGGACGGAGCCGGAAATGTCTACTTTACGACACTTGAACACTGGGTTGTAGAAGAGGTGCGCTCGAGTCTGCCGACCCAGCTCAGCTTTTTAGCCCCGGTGGGAGGCAGCGACGGTACCGACATTTATCTGACAAACATCGGCAACGCGCCACTGACGTTTTCGGTTCCAGCGACGGGCGAGAATCCCAGTGTCCCTGCGCCCTTCTTTATCGACCAACACAGCACTTGTCCGGAGGTCACCCCCTCCTCTTCGCCGGTAACGCTCGCCGCCGGAGCGAGCTGTTATTTGGGCGTGGGATTTGCTCCCACATCCGTCGGAACGTTCACCGGGACCTTCCTGCTCACCGACAACACTCTCAACATACCCAATGCCACGCAAAGTATTGTGTTGACCGGCACCTTTTTAGCACAATATGGACCCGCGTCTGTCGAGGTCACTCCAGCCCTGTCGCCCATCACCACGACCCAAAACCTTGCCGTGACTGTGAGGGTGTATGGGGGGACCCCAATTCCGACCGGCTCGGTGACCCTTACCGGCGGCAGTTATGCCTCAGGAGCGATCCCCTTGACTGCAGGTTCGGCGACCATCATTATCCCCGCGGGTCAACTGCCTGTGGGCAGAGATAGTTTGGCGGCGAGCTACACGCCGGATTCGTCCAGCTATCTCCTTTACAACAGTAGCGGAGGCCTCGGTGATGTGACGGTAACGCAGGGGATCGGATCCTGCACGACTCCGAACCCAAACCCCAATCCGAACCCAGCGTCGTTTGCCAACCCAGGCGACTATAACGGCGACTGCAAGAGCGACATCCTGTGGCGCAACAGCAACTCGGACGAGGTTTACACCTGGTCCATGAACGGGCTAACCATTGCCAGTCAGGGAGGAATTTTCAACCCGTCATCGGACTGGGTCATCCAGGGCACAGGTGATTTCGATGGCGACGGAAAGAGCGACATCCTGTGGCGCAACACGTCAACCGGAGAGGTTTATCTCTGGTTTATGAACGGAACTTCGATCGCCAGCCAGGCCAGTCTTGGCCCGATCACCTCCGACTGGGTGATTCAGGGAGTGGGCGACTTCAATGGCGATGGCAAATCCGATATCCTGTGGCGCAACAGCACCAGCGGGCTCGTGTACCTGTGGCTGATGAACGGATCGACGGTCGCCAGCAGGGGTGCGGTCTTCAATCCCTCGTTGGATTGGGTCATTCAGGGAGCGGGGGACTTCGATGGAGACGGAAAAGCCGATATCCTGTGGCGCAACAGCGCGAGTGGCCAGATCTACCTCTGGCTCATGAACGGGATGACGATTACCAGTCAGGGCAGCCTGGGCAACGTTTCATCGGATTCGGTGATTCAGGGTGTCGGGGACTTCAACAGCGACGGCAAGAGCGACATCCTCTGGCGCAGCAGCACCAGCGGACTGGTCTATGTCTGGATCATGAACGGAATCTCCATCACGAATCAGGGCGCCGTCTTCAATCCCTCCTCGGACTGGGTGATTCAGGGTGTGGGCGACTTCAACGGCGATGGCGTGAGTGACATTCTGTGGCGCAACAGCAGCACCGGAGAGGTCTACATCTGGTTCATGAACGCAACTTCGATCACGAGCCAGGGAAGCCCTGCTACCGTCACCTCCGACTGGCAGATCGAGCAAACGTTGTACCAGTAGCCACTCGAACGAAAGTCCTTCGCGCGGTCGGTGGATGGTCCCAAAAAGAAGGGCACGCAACCGATGGTGCGCCCCGTCTTTGCTGTATCGTCGGCAATACTTCCATTTCGCGAACCGTCCCGGCTCCCGCTGGCCGAAAGTTCCGGGTTGCCGGTCATCCGGCAAAAACGCCCAACTCAGGTGAAAATGAAGCAGCATCGATCTCAGCATCGAGCATTTTGAGATCCTGCTGGACTCTTGACAGATTTCGGTGCTTCGCCAAGATCGTATATGAAAAGGTGGCGATGCGAGCGTAATTTGGTGGAACAGGGTTGGCAACGACCCAGTAGAAGATTGCTAGCCTCATGCCCTCTTCAGAGGAGGCTTGCTCATACCCGAAGACTGCGTTGCCATCCTGCCTACTCTTTATCGTGCCTTCTACGCCGTCCTTCCTCAAGCCGTTGACGGCCACCCACAGCACGTCCAAAGCAGAAGGGTCTTGCCCCCGCTCAGGGGTGGTCATCGTAATGATTGTCAGCCGCAGAGTCCCCGAATCAGGGTGATCCTCGTAAAACATCCCACCTTCCTTCTCTGAATACTCTTCCCGCCAGTGAGTTGGAATGCGGAACGTCACAATACCTCCACGGTAGGTGATCGTCTTCATTTGGGGGGCGTTGGTCGATGGGGTTGATTTCTTCCAGAAGGGCATGACGTCAATGTAACCGCCTCGGCAACTGCGGTGTCGTCGGCAATACGGACATTTCGCTGCCTCGCCGGTTCGGAAGGCGCTTCGAGACCTCCGAAACGTCAGAATTGCCGGTGATACGGGCGCAATTCCGCTTTCTTTGGTCTAGGATGAGCCATGCTCCTTGAGCTTGCAGTCAATGGCGGCAATCCGCTTCGCGCATCTCTGAATCGCAAGGGACTGCTTAGCGCCCATCTCAATGTTCCGATTGCACCTGACAAAACTGACGCTGCGACCATCTTCCTCAATGCAATTGACGACACGGACGAACCAAATACCGTTTGTTCAACGTGGGAAGCCGGGACTCTTCGCGCCGGAGACAAAGTCGAGATCAGCCTAAAGCAAGATGGTGATGCGGACCCGCCTACAGAAATCCGCCGATCCGCGGGCTCCTCGAAGAATCTGTTCTCAAGTACAGAGCAGGCGCGGCTCTGCTTAGACGCAATCAGTACCATCGACGCGGAAGTTCGAGGAATAGTGGAACGGGCGCGGACGGCGGAACCAAAGGAAGAGTTTGAGGGGATTGCGCGAGCCTTCGTTTCAATCATTCACGAGATCGATCGCAGTTTGCTTACTCCGACTCTTCGGAGGCACCCAGAACTTCTGGACGAAGCGAAACTGAAGGGGCTGATCAAGTAACCACGGTGCATCGTTGCCGTATTGTTTGAATGCTAAGTCAGTGAGGAGCGCGTGGTGTTGCTACATCTTTGCCATTCGAGCGGGGAAGGGATTCACTCCGTGGTAGTCGGTAAAACGGAAAAGCAATCCTTTCAGGACCGGCTTTGGCAGGGCGGCCATTTCATGGGTTTCAATCATGTGCTCTGTAGTAACAGTGGCACACCGGTTGTGTTTTTGCTCGCGTGGAAGACTCGCGCAGGAAGATTCAGGAAGGCGACCAAGCGGAAGAGCAGCGGCTCGATTTCGTCCCTCGAAGAGATGCTGATCGGAACCTGTCTACAGCGCAACTCAGAGCTTCTGAACAAGAAGCTGGTGAAATACAGGGCAATACACCTCCCGGGTTACCTAAACGAGAAGAAAGGCGCTCGCAGCAGAGAAGCGAAGACCTTGGCGCGGTTGCTTAATACATAGTTCTGGGTATCACCTTCGTCATGGTTGATCGGCGATTGTTCAGCGGCCATGTTTTCCTCTCAGGTTTGTATTTCATCGAAAAAGCCTTCTTTGGCAAAGAGCCGCCAATCATTCTGACAATGATCGGCGGAGTCGAGCCAGTGAAAGTCTGGTCGATGAGAGTACATTTGCTCATCAGCCGTGAGCATCACAAATGTATTGTGCCGCGCGATGAGTTTCGTGGTGAGGTGAGGCCGGTCGATGACCTCCGTCGTCCCATAGAGCAAGAGATGACGGTTCACAGGATAGCTCACCCACGGTGCATTGCCGATGCCAATCGGCTCATCAACCGGACCGTCGAGAGCGACCGGACTATCTGAGCCGATGAACTGACCTGACTCACTGATGAGCCAGCCCCAGCGCCGCTCCGTCAGGGTCTCTGTTTTATCGATATCTTCGAGGACGCCCGCTGCCTGCTTCAGATAGAACGCGGGCTCAGCGGTGAACCTTATTTCCCCGCTGGCGAGCCCTTCGAGCGCCTTCGCGTAGTCGGTGCCGGGGTCACCGGGCGAAGCTTCTACTCGTCGCAACGCCCTCTCCCAGGCTTCAGGGCTATTCAACACCTCCCTGTGAAAACGGGACTCAAGGGCTCGACGGACGACAGCTCGGAAGCTCGGCACCCTGGCCCACTGGATTGCCAGGTATTCAACCAGCACTCCGAGTTCAAATCCGTCTTTCGGCCCTCTCCTCTCCTTCGTCAGACTCCTGAACACCGGTGCAACGTCACTCTCAATGCTGGAAAACAGCTTCTCGATCTTCAAAGGATCGGGTACGGATGGGTCATCGACCCGATTAAAGTCGCGCCGGTGACCCGCCTCCGAAGGCTTGCACCGCCACTGCTTCTTCCTTTTCAGGTCGGTCACGTAGAGCATTCCGTCCGGCTCTCCGGTGTCGGTGAACCCTACCAGCCAGCATTGCGGAACGAAGTGATGCGCCCGGGGCTGTGTCATCTCCGCGCTACCTTCTTCAGAACGAACTGCGCGAGGTTGTCGCTGGCCCCCGCGCTGCTCCCCAGTGGTGGGGCCGCGTGTAGTTCATCGCCGACTGTCCTCATCGCCCCGACGGATCGAAGAATCGCTGATCCTCCGCGCCGCCACCGGACCCGCCGGTCTTCCTCCAGCCGTCTTCCTCCAAATCCGCCAAGCGATTTTGGAACTTCTGACGAATTTGGTATTTGTCCCCGGATGTAAGGCGCTTGCCGTGACACTCCTGGTTATTCAACCACTCTTCGAACTGATACATCGCGCCGTCGATTTCACCCCCGGTTAGGCTGACGACGAAGACGTTGAGACGATCTGTACCTTTTTGGTAGTCGCGAGAGACCCGTGGTTCCCTTTTCTCCATACTCTCCTCACTGCCCTGGTTTGCTTCGGCCCTATCTTAATGCCCTACTACCCTCTTTAGGATCAGCCTCGCAAGGCCGACGCAGTCCGCGACCACCGCCACAACCCTCGGCGTCGGCGTGTCGATGTCGTCGCGGGCCAGCCTAACCGCAGCAATGATCGCGGCGGCAATAACGAGGGTCGAATCAAAGCGGCCCCGTTGCCGGTCCTCATTCTCCCGTGCAATTGCCCTCTTCATCTCGCCCACCGAAGCAGTATAGGGCGAAAATCAGGCGAAGACATCCACAGGCGGCGTGGGCTATCCTTCCGGGCATGAGCACATGGATCGCCATCGTGACCGCCCTCGTCGCGATTTGGGTCGCCTGGATCAACTTCTCGCAGTGGAAGACGAACAGAGAGAAGCTGCGTTTGGACCTTTACGAAAAGCGCTTCCAGATATACTTGCGGGTCCTCGCCTTCTACCAGCAAATTGTTGTGTGGGAAGATCGAGAGGACCAGGTCGCACTACAGGAGCCCTTCTTCGCGGCGTTTCGTGAGTCGCAGTTCATGTTTCCGCCGAAGTCGCGGGTCTTCGATCTGCTGTCTGAATTCCATCAACGCTCGTTTTTCGTTGTGAAATTCACTGTGGCCCGCAAGAAATTGGAGGGGATGCCGCGAGAACAGATGGACCCGTTCAAGACGAGGACGGAGAACGTCAATTGGCTGCTCGAATCAATGGGCAAGATCGAGAAAGCAGTGATGCCATACCTGAGCTTTCACGAGTTGTGAGCGGACTGCTAATTCTCCTCCGCGCAGCGCTACCATAGATGACAAAGGAGCGCCTGTCATGACCTTCAAACAGCGAGAAATTGAGGAAGTGATCGAAGAGGAAAAGCGTCTCCCCTCCACTCATCGGCACGGCTTCAATCGAGCCCGGAATGACGTAGCAGAGGGTGCGGATGGGAGCCCACCTGGGTTCCAAAGCCTGAAACTCCCGAAGACCGCTACAACTGACCATTGTAAAAAGCCCCGGAACGGAGCGCCGGAGCCTCGCGTCGCGCCTCGGTGTCAGGAGTTCACAAGCCGCAAACCGGAAGGTGTGCGGACGCTCAGCTCGGGAAAAGCGTTGGGCTCGTAGACAGCTTCGTCGATATCCTGCTTCCGATAGCCGAGCGCCCGCTCGTGGACGAGCAGCAGCTCCTTCAGGGATGTCGGTTCTTCCGGCGGTATCTCAACCGGCTCGAATTTTCGGTATCCCGCCTGGCCCATTCGAAACCATAGATAGGATTTGCGCCGACTGTCGATCGTTTTCAGTTCTGCGGCTCGATAAAGAAGAGCAGACATCGCGACTCGCCAGTAGGGTTTCATCGACGCAAGTCTTGGAATATCGACGTAAGACAGGTGAGGTTTGATGTCTCGCTCGGGCATCAGGAATTCAGCGGCAAAACGATCGGCTTCGCGCTCCATCTCTTCGGTGGGAATGCTGTGCATTACGATATGTCCTATTTCGTGAGCCAGCGTAAAGCGCATCCGATCCGTGGGGATGGCATCGTTCACAAGGAACACCGGCGGATGTCCCGGGAGCCATTGGCTAAGAGCATCAACCTTCGTCGTTCCAAAGTTGCACCTGATGACGATTCCGCCAGCGTCCTCGATCGCCCGCACCAAGTTGCGCACCGGCCCCGGCGGCAACTGCCAGAGGGCGCGAAGTGCCTGAGCGACCTCGGGCGGTCCGCCGGAATACTCATCAACGTCAAGCCGGTGAAACGATTGCGTGGTGCGCGTGTCCACCGACTTCATCAAGTGCTTGACCTGAATCCTCTTGACGTTTATCTGCGCCAGGAGATGATTCAGCTTCGTGTCCGTGGCCGCTTTGCGCTTCCGGTGATAGACACACCCTGAACCAAAGGCCCGGATGGACTCTTCGAGAAAGAAGAAGCCGACTGTGTATCCCAAACGACCGGCGATGCGCTTGATCTGCCCATCGGTCGGCTCCTTGATCCCATTTTCAAATTTCGACACTTCTGCTTGAGAGACGCCGATATCTCGTGCGAACTGCGTTTGGGTCAAACCGCGCGATTCCCGCGCGAGTTGGAGCATCTCTCTGTTGAATCCCGGCACTGCTACTCCCTCGCTGCCTGTGCTTCGTTCGCCTTCGGTTCGAGTTCCTTTTTCACCACGAACCGTGGACCAGTTTGCGGTTGTTCCGGCGCGGCGACCGGGGGCATAGTCAGCAGTTCGCCCGGTGTGCCGGTGACTTCAATCTGCCATAGGACGCGATTGTCGAGCTGACAAACAACCGCCTTCCGCGCGATCTCCGCCTGAGGCTGGTCGAGTTCGTAACCAGCGTGAACGAGTGTTCCCGCCAGTATCCCAGGCAGTTGCATCTGTGCCAGGAAGAGTACCTGCTGCTTCGTCATGATGTTGCTGCAGCGCCCGTTCTTCCCAATCTTCTTAAAGCGCAGGGTGATGTGGTCGCCGATATGGACCTTCAGCATACCGCCCGTGGCGACGACCTTCACGTCGGCCATTCCCGAAAAAGCCGCTTTTGCCCTGTAGACGATTTCGCAGTAGACGATCGCTGCCCGTGCGCGGGCATCGAGGATGTGCGACTTTTGTGCGTGGTAGCCTGACTTCCAGGCTCCCCACGCCTCATCGATGCAGCCGTTCAAAGTGGTGATGTACGGCTCCAGTAGCGCCTCGGCCTGCTCCCGCGTAAGGAGGTACTGGGCGGGATTGCCGCCGATCATGGTCGTCATGACTGGAATCTATCATGAGATGGAAAATTAGCGCACAAATTATTCCACAAATTATTCTGTTTATTTGTTATGAGTAGGTTGCGATCAAGCCGGCGTATGGGCATTTCCGCAACAAGCGCCGTGATCGGGCTGTACCGCGATTCGGTCTGGAGCGATGGCCGAGGATCCGACTCGCAGGCACGAACCCGGGAATTAAAACAACCCGAACTGCAAAAGGCTCCCGGTGCTGAAGTCGGGCCTTCGTGTCTCCGGTGGCGACGGGTGGGGAGTGTGAACTTCGGGGGGTACAAACTTAGGGGGCATGCGGAACGGCATTTCCAATTTTGTCCCCCCAGCGTACCCCCTGCGTTTTCCTTATCGCGCTTAACTTACTGATTCACCATAACTTTGGTGAGCCCGCTGGGACTCGAACCCAGGACCCACGCCTTAAAAGGGCGTTGCTCTACCAACTGAGCTACGAGCTCACTGCTGGGTTCAGTTTACATGGTCGACGACGGCATCCGAAGCGACCGACGATGATTCAGGGACGGTCCATGAAGTGGGTTGCGGGCAGAGATTGCAGTCGTTCGGCGGCAGCTTCGGGGGTGATGTCGCGCTGGGGCATGCCCAACATTTCGAAGCCGACCATATATTTGCGAACCGTAGCCGAGCGCAGCAGCGGCGGGTAGAAGTGCGCGTGGAAGTGCCACTCGTCGTGCGGGTCGCCGTCGGTAGGCGCCTGGTGGAAGCCCATGGTGTACGGAAAGCTGGTTTCGAAGAGGTTGTCGTAGCGGGTGGTGAGCTGTTTCAGGATTGCGGCGAAGTCGTCGCGGTCGGCATCGGTGAAGTCGAGCAAGGAGCGATGGTGGCGCCTGGCAAGGAGCAGAATTTCGAAGGGCCAGACGGCCCACCAGGGGACAACAGCAAGGAAGCTTTGGTTCTGGGCGACGATGCGGATTTTTTTCTCGGCTTCGAGCGCGGCGTAGTCGCAGAGCAGGCAGGTGCCGTGGCTGGCGCGGTAGTCGCGGAGGGAATCGGTTTCAGTTTGGGGCTCGTCGGGGATGTGCTCGGTGGTCCAGATCTGGCCGTGGGGGTGGGGATTGCTGGCGCCCATCATGGCGCCGCGGTTCTCAAAGATCTGCACGTAGCGGAAGTCAGGCTCGGCGCCGAGGGTGCGGTATTCCTCGGTCCAGGCGTCGACGACGCGGCGGATGTCGGGGACGGCCATGCGGGCGAGCGTCAGGCTGTGGTCGGGATGGAAGCAGAGGACGCGACAGCGGCCGCGCTCGCGGTCCGCGCGAAGAAGTTCGGGAGCATCGCTGCGCTGCGGCTCCGGCGAATCAGGCAGAAGCGCGGCGTAGTCGTTATCGAAGACGTAGACGCTTTCGTATTTCGGCGTGAGGTGGCCGCCCGCGCGGGTGTTACCGGGGCACAGGTAGCAGGCGGGGTCGTAGTGGACGTCGGAGAATCCTGAGGAGGGGTTGACTTCGCCCTGCCACGGGCGCGCGGTGCGATGTGGAGAGACGAGCACCCACTGGCGGCGGAGAGGGTTGAAGCGGCGATGCGGGAACTGGAGGTCGGACAAACGGGCTCCCCTATATGCGACACCATGAGAGTAATTGATTGCGGTTGCAGCGGCGATTTGTAAGCGGGGATCAGGGAAAGCAGGTCCCTCCGCTTCGCGAAGCTCGCGCAGGCTCGCTTGCGCTCCGGTCGGGATGACAAATTGACTGTTACGCCGTCGGTTTGTCAGGCACCGGCGCGGTGGCCAGATATTCCTGCGCGAAGCGCTGGGCGTATTCCTCGAGCAGGGCGCGGACCCGCTCCGGGTCGCCCGAGCGGACGATGAGTCCGGCGTGGTGATGCTTCTTGAGGCGCAGGACGATTTCGGGCGCGTTGAACATGATCGTGTTGGGATCGGCTGTCTTCGCAAGGCAGAGCACGCTGCCGGCGTAGAGCGCATGCGGTTGCGGCGCGCGATAGATCTCACCGCGGAGATTGGCGACTTCAATGCGGGCCCACTCGCGCCAGAGATTGACGCCGGTGGCTAGTTCGACGACGTCGGCGATGAAGGCGCCGCCGACGCGAGCCGCGGCTTCGAGGAAGTAGAAGCGGCCGTCTTCCCTGCCCCGGATGTACTCGGCGTGGTTGACGCCGCGGACCATGCCCATGGCGGGCATGAGCTGCGCGTTGATCGTCGTGAGTCCGCGCGCGGTTTCCGACTCACGCTCGAGGATGCGCGTGGTGAAGACGCCGCCTTCGTGCATGACCTGCATGGGCGGCTTGCCGTAGCCGCTGACGCTGGTGAAGACGACCTTGCCCTCGCTGACGATGGAGTCGACGTGGAAGATGTCGCCGGGGACGAAGCGCTCGAGCACGTAGAAGCTCTGGCGATCGCCGAGGTGTTCGAGGGTGCGCCAGACGTCGGCGGCGGCGTGCATCTTTTTAATGCCGATGGCGGAGGCTTCGGAGCGCGGCTTGAGCACCCAGGGCGCGGGGACGCGCTGCATCCACTCATGCAGTTCGCCGTGGACGAGGACGCGGGTAAAGTCGGGGACGAGCGCTCCGGCCTGTAGCGCTTGTTCGCGCATGACGAGCTTGTCGCGGAAGTGGGCGGTGAGGGTGCGGCTCATGCCGGGGATGCGCATGTGCTCGCGGAGATGGGCGACGGTCTCCATGTCGAATTCGTCGAGGGCAACGAGGCGGTCGAAGCGCTTTGCGCGGGCCAGATACGTCACCGTGTTGGTGACTTGTTCCAGGGTGAGGCCCTCGGGCATGGTGTGAAAGTCTTCGAGGATGGACTTCGGCCAGTCGGCGTTGCGGAGCTTGTCGACGGTGAGCAGGACGACACGGCAGCCGAGGGCGGCGCATTCCTGAAGGAAGGCCTGGCCCTTCTCGTAGGTGCTGATGCAGAAGATCCGCGGCTGTTCGGAGGGATTCATCGGTCACTGGTGTTCTACCATAGCCTCGAAGCTATGGCAGACGTGTTTCGTTTTTCCGCGGTGGAGATTGCCGGTTTGCAGGACCGCGCCACGGAGGCGTGGCACGGCGACGACGCAGTTGGTGGGGTTGTGGAGCCTCTTTACGCGACGGTGCAGGCACAGCATCGGGCGAATTTCGATCTATGGCATGTTGAAGATCAGGCGCGGATGCCGGGCGCGACGGATGCCGAGATCGTCAGCGTGAAGCGGGCCATCGACACGATCAACCAGCGGCGGAACGATCTGGCGGAGCAGTGCGACGCGTTGCTGCTCGAATCGCTGGCCGGATCGGAGCTGCCAAAACCAGGGGCGGAACTGAATTCTGAATCGCCGGGGCTGATGATCGACCGGCTGTCGATTCTGGCGCTGAAGATTTTCCACACGCGGGAGGAGATCGAGCGGCCGAACGCGCCGGAGGGCCATGCGGAACGCAATCGCGAACGGCTGCGCTTGTTGACGGAGCAGCGGGCGGATCTGGTGGCGTGTCTGGACGCGCTCTGGGTGCAGGTGCTGGCGGGGGGGCGGCGGTTCAAGGTGTATCGGCAGCTGAAGATGTATAACGACCCGACGCTGAATCCGGCGATCTATAAAGGCAGGAAATAGCCAGTAGGGAATAGGGGATAGAAGACACCTCTGCCCCACGTCGGGCTTGCGCCTTGTACCCTGAGTTGTGCCGCTCATCGTCAACGCGGATGACTTTGGACTCACCCCGGGCGTCAACCGATCCGTGGGGGAGCTGTATCGCGCCGGCGCGTTGTCGTCCGCGACGCTGATGGCTACGGGCGGGCATTTCGACAATGCGGTTGCCATTGCCGCAGCGAACCCCACGCTCGAAGTCGGTTGCCATGTGTTGCTGGTGGATGGGACGCCGGTGCTGCCACCGTCGCAGATTCCGACGCTCTGCCCGGATGGAAAGTCGTTCCGGCCGTCGCTGGCAGCGTTTGTGCGGGATCTGTTTTCATTTCGCATTCGCGCCGCGGAGATTACGGCGGAAGCGACGGCGCAGATGCGGCGGCTGCAGAGTGCCGGGATCAGGATTTCGCACTTCGACACGCACAAGCACACGCACCTCTTTCCCGGCATTCTTCGGCCCCTGCTCGGAGCCGCCCGCGCTTGCCACGTTCCCGCAATCCGAAATCCATTTGAGCCGGACTGGGCGCTACGGGCGACAAAAGGATCGGCGACACGGCTGCGGCGTCTTGCTGTGGTCGCTCTGCAGTCGCAGCATCGGGCTTTTCAGCGAGCGGTCGAGCGCTCGGGCCTGGCGACCACCAGCGGTACGATCGGTGTGCTGGCGACGGGGACTCTGGATGTGACGGCGACGCTGCGCGCTTTGCTCGCTGCCATGCCGGCGGATTCCGCCACGTGGGAGCTGGTGTGCCACCCGGGTTATCCCGATGCGGCGCTGGAACAGGTGCGGACGCGGCTGCGCGAGTCGCGGGGCGAGGAGCACAGGGCGCTGAAGGAATTACTGCCCAGGGTGAAGCTGGGTTCGTGGAAGAGCCTGCGTCCGAGCCCTCAACGCGACAGCCGAATAGCCTATTGCATCCAGGCGATCGGGATCCCGACGCAGACGATGTGGATGGCAAGCTGGGTGAACCAGGCTTTCCACGAGAAGGGGCGTTTTGCGGCGCGAGACAGCGGCACGACGATGCGGCTCATGAGGACGTGGATGGCAACGCCGTAGAGCGCGCCCGACAACACCGGCAGCGCGCCCAGCAGGGGCCATCGATCGGCGAGGGTGAAGTAGATCGCGGCCCAGATTCCGGCAACGACAAAGTGCAAAGCGAGTCCGGCGATCGCGGTGCCGATTCCGCCTTCAAACGCCGACGGGCCCAGCGCTCCACTGGCGACGAACTGCAGGAGACGGCGGAAGGGGTGCCCTGCGCTCGCATCAGGCTGCCAGTCGCCGCGATGTCGAGCGTCCCGGCAAGGAGCGCACTGAGCAAAACCGCCAACACCGCTGTCATCGAAAGTCCTCCGGTGCTTATCTGATGGAAGGGACCGGTGCCGGGACGAAGAAAATCCTGGTAACCAGGGTGCGGAATCGTCCGTCTCGACGGGAACAAGATGCGACTCTCGGGCGTAATCTTTCGGCATGCGATGGATCTACGAATGGTACTTTCCCGCGGTCTTTGCCGTGTACCTGGTTTATTGGCAAATTGCGGCGGCCGGGGCGAAGGCGAATCAGAGGATCGAGTCGGTTGCATCGCGTGTCTTCCGCACGCTGCTCTTGCTGACCGGCGTGTTCCTGCTGTGCTGGCCATGGATTCCGGTGCCGTGGCTTTACCGGTATTTCCTGCCTCAGACGGCGTTGACCTTCTGGCTGGGGGCAGCGATCACGCTGGCGGGGCTGCTGTTCTCGGTGTGGGCGCGGGTGACGCTGGGCAGGAACTGGAGCCGGTCGGTGACCATCAAGCAGGGACACGAGCTGATCACTTTCGGCCCGTATGCGCTGGTGCGGCATCCGATCTACACCGGGTTGCTGACGGCGTTTGTGGGGACGGCCATTGCGATTGCACAGATGCGGGCGTTGGTGGGGTTTGGGCTGATCTTTGTCTCGCTGGGGTACAAGCTGCTGCTGGAAGAGAAGTGGATGCGGGTGCAGTTCGGGGAGACGTATGTGCGCTACTCGCGGCATACGAAGGCGCTGATTCCCTGGGTGCTGTGAATCGGCGTCTCAGGCGCAATCATCTGGTTGCTATGGCATCGCTCAGCGGCAAGGTGGTCTCCGGAATGGGCAACTTTTCATATTGGATTGAAAAGCTGCACGACCACTACCTGAGAAAGACAGGCATGCGGTTCTTTCCGGGTACGCTGAATGTCGCGCTGGACGAGCCGTGGTCAGTCCCCGCGGATCCGTTAAGGCTTGAGGCCGCCGAGTACGGCGGCACTGTGTCGGTCAACATTGTTCCCTGCTCGATCAACGGCCGGCCCGGGTTCATTCTGCGAACGGACGCCAATGAACGGGGCAGCGGCCATCATCCTAAGACCATTATCGAGGTGGCCTGCGACGTGAAGCTCCGCGAGCACTTCCAGCTTCGCGACGGCGACCGAGTCACCGTGGAAACTTCTGACGTCTGACCCTGCAACGTTCGGTCCCGCCTCTGCCTTACTCTGTCACTCATGCACTCCAACCCCAATGCATCTCTCACGCCGCTGGGCCATGGCTGCGGCTGGAAGCGCGCTTATGCGCACACAGTTTGGGCGGACCTGTGCGGACTACTCGCGGCAGACGGGAGCGCTGATTCCGTGAGTGCTATGAGTGGACTGAGATCCGCCTGAGCCTGCAGGAGATGTACCCGTTCGCGCTACTCTGGTCGCAGTGATGGCCGCGAGCCGATCTCCCAACCCAGCACGCAGCTGGACCCGCATCGATGGGGTGGACTGCCTGCGCGCGCTCGCCATCTTTTATGTCCTGTTGAACCACATTGGGTTGCAGCTGATTTTTGCGCATGTACCTTTCCGCGAACATCTGCCACCCCTGCTCGTCACGGACCTGATCTGGCAGGGTCAGCGCGGGGTACAGATTTTTTTCGCAGTCTCGGGATTTTTGATCACCTCGACCTCGCTGCGGCGCTGGGGAGAACTCGGGAGGGTACGGATTCGGGACTTTTACCTGATCCGCTTCGCGCGCATCGCTCCTCTGTTCACAGGATTACTGGCTGTGCTCAGCGTTCTGCATCTCGCAGGGGTTGCGCATTTTGTTGTGTCGTCGCGCGTGGGCGGCCTGGGACAAGCCCTGACTGCGGCGCTGACACTGCGTGTCGGTTTGTTTGAAGCGAGAAACGGCTACTTCCCGGGCAGCTGGGATATTCTCTGGTCGCTCTCGGTGGAAGAGATGTTCTACCTGTTCTTTCCGATCGCGAGCCGTCTGCTCGGACGGGGTAAGCTGTTTGTCGCGCTGCTCGCTGGGTTGGTCGTCCTGGGCCCGTTTGCGCGGACTGTGTTGGCGCATGGCAATCCAGTGTGGCGCGAATACTCATACTTCGGCAGCATGGATGCCATTGCGCTCGGCTGTCTGACCGCGCTGATCGTCTCCGGCCGCACTTTCTCTCGCGCGCTCCAACGAATACTGGCGGGGTGTGGCCTTGCGCTGCTCAGTCTTTGCCTGATTTTTGATCCGGTCGTGGGGTGGCTGCATCTGGAGAGATTAGGCCTGGACATGACGGTGGTTGCGATCGGAGCTTGTCTGGTGATCGCGGCGGCCGCAAGCAGCGGTTGGCAGATTGCGCGCCCTTTCCGTTTATTCCTGGTCTATGGTCGCCGCAGCTACGAGATTTACCTGACGCATATGTTTGTGGTGATCGCGTGCTTTGGCGTTTACGGGAAACTCGGGTGGCCGCTTTCGTTCACAGCACCTTTGTTCCTCATCATCATCGCGCTGGCGGGCGGACTGGGCGAGTTGGTCGCACGACTCTATTCCGAACCGGCCAATCAGGCTCTGCGGTCCCGCTTTGGCGACAGCCCTGGCAAGCTGGGGTCTGTTATTGAACGGAAATCACACCCAACCCAGGAAATCCATGACCATGTCTGATTCCGCAAGCCAGTCGAAAACATCGCTGACGCCGCTGGGCCATGGGGCCCTCAACCACTGCTTTGGCTGCGGGCTGGAGAACCGCACGGGTCTGCGCCTGAAGTTCCTCCTGGACGCCGACAAGAACGTCGTTTGCCACTTGCGCCTGGCCGCGCGCTTTGCCGGACCGCCGGGGCATGCGCATGGCGGAATCATCGCGACCCTGCTCGACGAGGCGATGAGCAAGTCGAACCGCGCACGAGGAATCCTGGCGATGACGCGGCACCTGGAGGTGGAGTATCTGCGGCCGGTGCCGCTGAGCGTGCCGCTGACGCTGACGGGGCGGCACACGGGCACGACGGGGCGGCGGAATCACACCGAGGCGCAGCTGGCGGACGCGTCGGGACAGGTGCTGGCTACGGCGAAGGCGGTGTTCGTCACTGTGACGCCGGAGATGCTTCAGAGGCATCGTGAAAGCTTGTTAAAATAGAGTTTCAGGAACATTTCCGCATTCGTGCCGCCGTACCTTCGCGGTCCCCGAGCGCCGAGCGGAACGCGCAATTTCCGAGGAGATTCAACATGGCAGACGTTCAGAACGGCCACCGTGCCCCCAGTTCCCCGACCGCGCTGCGGCTCAAGGTTGGGCTCGCCGAGATGCTGAAGGGCGGCGTGATCATGGACGTGATGAACGTCGAGCAGGCGCGCATTGCCGAAGAGGCGGGCGCGACTTCGGTGATGGCGCTGGAGCGCGTGCCGGCGATGATTCGCGCCGAGGGCGGCGTGGCGCGCATGGCGAACCCGAAGCTGATCAGGGGGATCATTGAAGTTGTTTCGATTCCGGTGATGGCGAAAGCGCGCATCGGGCATTTCGCTGAGGCGCAGATTTTGCAGGAACTGGGCGTGGACTTTATCGATGAGAGCGAAGTGCTGACGCCGGCCGATGAGGCTCACCACATCGACAAGCATGCTTTTACGACGCCATTTGTGTGCGGCGCGCGCAATCTGGGCGAGGCGCTGCGGCGGATCGCCGAGGGCGCGGCGATGATTCGGACCAAGGGTGAAGCCGGAACGGGCGACGTGGTGCATGCGGTGCAGCACATGCGGCAGATTGTGAAAGAGATGAAGGCGCTCACAGTGCTGAGCGATCAGGAGCTGTATGCGGCGGCGAAGGAGCATCAGGCGCCGTACGAGCTAGTGCGCATGGTGGCGCAGACGGGCAAGCTGCCGGTGCCAAACTTCTCCGCCGGCGGCATTGCGACGCCCGCCGATGCGGCGCTGATGATGCAGCTGGGGGCTGAGGCGATCTTCGTGGGGTCGGGCATCTTCATGAAGGAACGCGCCACGCCGCTCGATGTGGAGAACGATCCGAAGGAGCGCGAAGAGGCCGTGTCGCGGGCGAAGGCGATCGTGATTGCGACCACGCACTTTAACGATGCGAAGATTCTGGCGGAGGTCTCCGCGCAGGTGACGGGGACGATGAAGGGCTTGGCGGCGGCGGCGCTGGACGAGAAGCAGCTGCTGCAGACGAGGGGCTGGTGAATTTGCCATTCGGGCGGACGCGGCTTCGCCGCAAAATACTGACGGGAAGAGAGGGCGGCGTGCAGATTCAGATCGAATTGCCTGACGAAATCGCGGCGGCTTTCGACGCCGGCGACTTGTCGCGCGCTGCGCTTGAAGCGTTGGCTCTGGAGGGTTACCGGTCGCGTCGGCTGGGCGGTGGCCAGGTGCAGCGTCTTCTTGGCTTCAGCACGCCCATGCAGGTGCACGCATTTCTGAAGCAGCACGACGTTTATCTGAACTACTCTCTGGACGATCTGCACGAGGATGCTGCAATGCTGGACCGCCTGTTTAAGGAGTCAGATAAGCAGAAGCACCCGGCATGATCGTCGTCGCTGACACGTCGCCCCTTCATGTTTCGCCCCGACTTCTACAGGAATTGTTGGACGAGGTCAGTGGCCGGGAGGGCAATTGACTGAGGTCGACCCTGTCGTCACATCCACTGGACAGTTCCCCCGCATTGGCGTGCTCGCCCTTCAGGGCGACTACGACGCGCATGCGCAGGCGCTGCGGGAGGCGGGTGCGGAGCCGGTGCTGGTGCGCAAGCCGGGGGAGCTTGCGGCGGTCGATGGGCTGATCATTCCGGGCGGTGAGTCGACGACATTTCTAAAATTCCTCGAGCGCGATGGATTTCTGCGCGTGCTGCGGGAGTTTGTGGAGACCAAACCCACCTTTGGCACCTGCGCCGGATGCATCCTGCTGGCGACCGACGTCACGCATCCTCCACAGAAGAGTCTGGGAGTGTTGAACGCCACCGTCGAACGAAACGCTTATGGCCGGCAGATTGATTCGGCGATCCAGACCGGCGAGACGCAGTTGCCGGGCGGGCCGCTGGAGATGGTCTATATCCGTGCACCGCGGATCGTGAAGACCGGCGATGGGGTGAAGGTTCTCGCGGAGCGCGATGGGTTCCCGGTGCTGGTGGAGCAGGGCCACCTGATGGCGGCGACATTTCATCCCGAGCTGTCGTCGGACCGGCGGGTCCACAAACGCTTCGTCGATCTCGTGAAGAACGCGGCAGAGCGCAAGCTGATTTAAGCTGTAGCGTGTCCCGAAACGCTGGCAGCTTCATCGCTGGCCGTTGCATCGCGAACCGTTTCACCGCCAAAAGCTTCATCGCTAACCGCACCATCGCTGACTCATGAACTGGCTCCCACCGAACGGCGCGCTCCGTGGCATCGCCCTCGATCATCTCCTGGGATTGAACCTCTCCATCGTTTTCTGGATCTTCGTCGCGGCGCAGGTGCTGCTGGTGGCGGCGCTGCTGCGGCGATGGATGGGGGGTGCAGGGGGAGCAACGACCGAATCGCGCGGCAGCTTCCTGTTCCTTCACGTTCTTCCTCTGCTGGCCATCACGGGCCTTTACCTGTGGATGCTGGTCAGCGGGCATCGCCTATGGGCAGCGAGCCGCGAGTCCGCCGTGTGCCCGGGCCTCCAGGTCGAGGTCACGGGCGTGCAGTTCGACTGGTATTTTCGTTATCCGGGACGCGATGGCATTTACGGAGAGACAAAGGCCAATCTGGTGAGCGCGCCGACGGGCAATCCTCTGGGACTTGATCCGGAGGACCCCCATGCGGTTGACGACGTGGTCTCGTCGGTGCTGATGCTGCCGGCCGGCGCGCCGGTGGACATCACCTTGCGAACGCAGGATGTGATCCATGGATTCTTCGTGCCGGGGATGCGGTTGAAGCAGGATGCTATCCCAGGCATGGCCGGGCATCTGCAGTTCACGCCGGAGACACCAGGTGACTATCCGATTCTGTGCAGCCAGGTTTGCGGGCTGGGGCACTATCGGATGCAGGCACGGCTGCGCGTTGTTTCTCCGGCGCAGTTTGCAGCCTGGATGGCCCAGCGCGAGGCTGCAGCGCGATGACGAAGCGGCGGATCTTCACGACGGAGCCGAAGGCGCTGGCCTGGCTGTATCTATGGCTGGGGCTAATTGCTGTGATCACGGGGACGCTGCTGTCGCTGCTGATGCGCATTCACCGGACGTGGCCAAACCTGGCGATGCCGCTGCATGGCGTGATCAAGCCGGAGGATTATCTGGCGCTGGTGACGATGCACGGCACGCTGATGGTGTTCTTTGTGCTGACGGTCGTCCCGCAGAGCGCCTTCCCGAATCTCGTTCTACCGGCGCAGATCGGCGCGAAAGGGATGGCTTTGCCACGGTTGAATGCGGCGGCTTTCTGGATTACCGCTGCTTCCCTGCTGGTGCTGCTCGCAGCGTTTTTCGTTCCCCAAGGCGCGCCGATCGCGGGATGGACGAGCTATCCGCCGTTGAGCGCGCTCGCCGCGGCTGGGCCGGGTCAAGCGGCAGGCCAGGACCTGTGGCTGATCGCGATCACGGTTTTTTGTCTGGCGGCGGTGCTGGGGTCTGTCAGCATTCTGGCGACGATTGTGATGCGACGCGCGCCGGGAATGACCTTCCGCCGGTTGCCGCTCACGGTCTGGTCGTGGCTGGTGAGTTCGGGGCTGACAGTGATTGCTTTCACGGCATTGTTCATCGCAGCGACGATGCTGCTGAGCGACCGGCACTGCGGCACGAGCTTCTTTTTACCGACCGGACTGGTGCTGAACGGCGTTCCCCAGGCCGCGGGGTCGGGATCGCCAATGCTGTGGCTGCATTTGTTCTGGTTCTTCGGCCACCCGGAGGTCTACATTGTGGTGCTGCCGGGGATGGGGCTGGCTTCGTCGCTGCTGGCGAACTTCACGCGGCGGCCTGTTCCGGCGTACATGCTGATGGTGATTTCGACATTGCTCATTGGCGTGCTGGGGCTGGGGGTTTGGGGGCACCACATGTTTGTCTCGGGTATGAATCCGTACGCCGGGACCGCGTTCGGCCTGACCACGATGGCGATTGCGATTCCCAGCTCCGCCGAAGTGCTGACGTGGCTGGCGATGTTGTTTCGCGGACGGCTGCGCATCAACACGCCGATGCTGTTTGTGCTGGGCTTTCTGTCGTTCTTCATTGCCGGCGGACTGACGGGGCCGATTCTGGCGCAGCCGGCGCTGGATGCGTATCTGCACAACACTTTTTTTGTGGTGGCGCACTTCCATCTGGTCATGGCCATGGCTGGAGTCTTCTCCATCTTTGCCGGCATCTACTACTGGTATCCGCTGCTCACCGGTCGGAAGATGAACGAGATGCTGGGGCAAATCCACTTCTGGATCTCGCTGATCGCCGCGTATGGCACTTTTTTCCCGATGCATCTGGCGGGGCTGGCAGGCGAGCCGCGCCATTATGCGCAACTCACCGGGCCGGTGGAGTCATTCGTGAAGCTGATTCCGGTGGAACGCGGGATTACGTCGTCGGCGTTTCTGCTTGCTGCTGTGCAGCTGGTCTTTCTGTTCAATGTGTTTTGGAGCGCGCGAGGCCGGGTGGCACGGGTTGGCGCGAATCCCTGGCGAGCGACGACGCTGGAGTGGTCGCCCGAGGAGACGCCGGTCGTGACGGGTGGTCCCTATGCGTACGGAGGGCCCGGCGAAGACGATTTTCATCCCCAATGGCAGGCGGAAAAACCTTTTTAGTCCCACTCGTCGTCCAAGGTTGTGTTCATCCTCATCCAAACCGGTATAAGCTTTTAGAACTCGCGTCGGAGCCCCCATGCCCGCCACCTTTACCCGCCACACGGTCGAAACGGAACGGAAAGACCCCGGCATTGGTGGGAAACCGCCGGTCGATCGGCGGCCGACGGGCGGCGGAGGCGGAGACGAGAACTGGGATTCGCGGCATTCGCGGCGGCACGGGCCCCGCGAGCAGCTGATCCGCTATCGAATGGCGACCTTCTCCGTTCTGGCCGCCGATCTGGTTTTCTTCGCGGTGCTGGTGAGCGCGTTCTTCGTGCACCAGAGTTCGATTCACATCTCGCCCAGCGACAACGTGGTTTCGGATTGGCATCCGCTCAGCGCGCCGCCGATCCTGTGGATCAACACAGCGATTCTGCTGCTCTCGGCGTTCACGGTCGAGGTGGCACGCCGCCAACTCTTCCGCGAGATCGACATTATGGAGGAGTGGCTCGGCCTTGGGCGGCCTGCCGTCCGCAGGGCCATGCCGTGGCTGATCGCGACGATCGCGCTGGGCGGGCTGTTTCTGGTTGGGCAGTATCTGGCGTGGCGTCAACTGGCGCAGCAAAGAATCTTCTTTGCGAGCAATCCGAACGCCTACTTCTTCTACCTGGTCACCGGGACGCACGCGGCTCACCTTTTCCTTGGACTGGGCGCGCTGATCTTTGCGCTGGTCGCGATGTTTCGTCTGCGGAGCGTGCAGATGCGGCAGATTGCTGTGGACTGCACGGCGTGGTACTGGCACGCGATGGGGCTGTTCTGGCTGTTCCTGTTTGTCCTGATTGTTTTCTTCCAGTAGCCAGGTTGCGGGTGACGGGTTACAGCGGCGCGCTGCATGCCTCGCCCTTCATGTTCGGTCTGTCACCTGACCCCTGTCCCCTGTACCCTGTAGAGTCATGCGTTTTCTTATCGTCGCTCTGGCTCTGGTTGGCGCTGTTGTCTCCGCCCTGGCTCTTCATGTCCACTACAGCACTGGAGTGGAACCCTGCGACATCAACTCGCACTGGGATTGCGGCACGGTGAATCGCAGCTCCTACGCCACGGTGCCCGGCATACTGTGGCATCTGCGCGCCGCGCGTCACCCCGATGCCGTGACCGGTCCAGCCCCGAGGACTGGCTTTCCGGTGGCGACGGTGGGGATCATTGGCTACCTGGCCATTGCATTCTTCGCGGCGTTTCGGCAGCGCTGGATCACGTTTCTGCTGTCGGCGGGCGCCCTGGGCTGTGCCCTTTACCTCAGTCACATTGAGGCCCACGTGCTCGAGGTCTGGTGCCTCTACTGCGTTATTTCGCAGACGCTGATTGCTGTTGTCTTCCTTCTGGCCCTCGTCACTCTCTTTATGCGCCCCCGTATCTCCTGACGAGTCGAGTGGGTATGATCCCAGAAGAACCCCAGAGAGAACTTTGGTTGCGCGGGACTCGGCGGACACATGGCACGCACGCCTCTTCATCTCATCCGTTTGCTGTTCGACCGGGACTACGGCCCGCGTAATCGCTCTGCCCCGCGCTGGATTTTTCTGCGCGCACTGGCCGGCATTTACTTTGCGGCATTCCTTGCCCTGTTTTTTCAGATTCGCGGCCTGATCGGGCCGGACGGAATTCTGCCGGCCGGGAGTTTGCTCGCTGCTATCCAGCGGCAAGCGCCGGGGGTGATGCGCTTCTGGTATGCGCCGACGCTGTTCTGGTTCTCGTCCAGCGCGCACGCCATGATGGTGGTGGTCTGGATCGGGCTGATCGCTTCGGTTCTGGCGCTCGTGAATGTGTGGCCGCGGCTGAGCTTTTTCGTCTGCTGGATCTGCTTTCTTTCCTTCGTCGCCGCGGCGGGAGACTTTTCCGGCTACCAGTCCGACGGCATGCTTCTGGAAGCCGGCTTTTTGGCTCTGTTCTTCGCGCCCGGTGGATTATGGCCCGGCTGGGGAGTCTATTCGCCGCCACCGCGCGCGGCACTGATTCTCCTGCAGTTCGAGTGGTTCCGAATCTATTTCGAATCCGGCATCGTCAAGTTGCTGTCGGGCGACCCGCAGTGGAAACACCTGACCGCGATGGACGAGTACTACCAGAATGGGCCGCTGCCGACGATTTTGGGCTGGTATGTGCAGCACTTTCCGCACTGGTTCCACGTGGCCACCGCGGGCGGAACACTGTTATTGGAACTGGCGATTGTCTGGATGCTGTTTCTGCCCAGGCGACTGCGGCTGATTTGCTTCTGCATTGTGACGCCGTGGCAAATTGGGGTGATCGTCACGGCGAATTATGCCTTCCTGAATTATCTGGTCCTTTTCCTCGGCTTCCTGTTGCTGGACGATCGCAGCTTGCTGTCGTGGATTCCGGAGCGGTATCGGCAACCGCTGGAGGCCCAGGTTCCGCAGGAGTCCGTGAACGTGGCGAGAGAGCGGCTGTCGGTGATTACGACTCCGGAATGGGAAAAGGAGCGCGCGAAGAAGAAGACGGACGACGGCGGACCGGAAGACGATCAGAGGCGAATCGGTGTGCGCGGAGTTCTGGGTCACATCCGCGCCCTGGGAGTCGCAGTCACGGCCGTGCTGCTGCTGTGGGTTGGCTATGCCAGCATGGCGGAGATGGTCCGGATGGCCTGGCCGGAGCTTCCCCTCCCGATGTTCCCGGTTACGGCGCTGGAGCCGTTTCGGGTCGCGAACCAATACGGTCTGTTCGCGGTGATGACGCGCGGCCGCTACGAGATTGAGTTCCAGGGATCGAACGACGGCCAGAACTGGACCGTGTATCCCTTTCGCCACAAGCCGCAGGCGGTGAACGAGTGGCCGGGGATCTACGCACCGTATCAGCCGCGCTTCGACTGGAACTTGTGGTTTGCGTCGCTGACGGACTTCCAAAGCGCGGAGATTGTCCCGTTGACTGAAGAACGCCTCCTTGACGGCGATTCCGACGTGATTGCGCTGTTCAAGGCCGATCCTTTTCCCAACGCGCCGCCGAAATATGTGCGCGCAGTGCTGTGGCAGTACTGGTTCACGACGTTTGAGGAAAAGGGGAAGACTGGCGACTGGTGGCGGCGTTCGCTGCTGGGTCTGTATGCGCCGGTGCTGACCCGCGAGCCCAATGGCAAGTATGCGGTGGTCCAGTGGCCGGGGCCGCTGCCGCCCCACAACTGAGGGTCCTGATTTCCACACTCGGCAGCCGGCTGGGACTGTGCTCGCGACTGTTCCCCTGCGCCCTGTTCCCTGTACCCTGTTTTTATGCCTGACCCCATGTCCCGCTCGCTCCCCTTCGACGACCCGGAAGTCTCCGCCGCCATTGACGCTGAGGTGCGCCGCCAACACGAGGGCCTGGAGATGATTGCGTCGGAGAACTTTGTGAGCCGCGCCGTGCTGGAAGCCGCCGGTTCCGTGTTCACAAATAAATATGCCGAGGGCTATCCGGGACGCCGCTATTACGGCGGATGCGAGTACGCCGACGTGGTGGAGAACCTCGCCCGCGACCGAGCGAAACAGATCTTCGGCGCCGAGCATGCCAATGTGCAGCCACATTCGGGATCGCAGGCGAACGCAGCGGCATACGCTGCAGTGCTGCAGCCCGGGGACACGATCCTGGGCCTCGACCTGGCGATGGGCGGACACCTGACACACGGCCACAAGCTCAATTTTTCGGGCAAGCTCTATCACGTGGTGTCGTACGGCGTTCGCAAGGATACCGAGACGATTGACTACGACGAGCTGGAACAGATCGCGCTGCGCGAGAAGCCCAAGATGATCATTGGCGGCGGCAGCGCCTATCCGCGGTTCTTTGACTTCGCCCGGATGCGCGCGATTGCCGACAAGGCGGGCGCGCTGCTGCTTGTGGATATGGCGCACTTCGCCGGGCTGGTTGCAGGCGGCGCGCATCCTTCGCCGGTTCCGCATGCACAGATCGTGACCACAACGACGCACAAGACGCTGCGGGGACCGCGCGCGGGGATGATCCTGTCGAAACAGGACCTGGGCGCTGCTATCGATAAGTCCGTGTTCCCAGGGCAGCAGGGCGGACCGCTGGTGCACATCATCGCAGCAAAGGCCGTGGCGTTTCGCGAAGTGCTGCAGCCCGGGTTCAAAGCGTACGCGGCGCAGATCGTCGCAAACGCGAAGGTTCTGGCGGAGACGCTGGCGAGCGCCGGCTACCGCATCATCTCCGGCGGCACGGACACGCATTTGATGCTGGTGGATGTGTTCGCAAAGGGCATGCTGGGCAGCGAGGCGGAGGCCGCGCTGGGCGAGGCCGGCATCACGGTGAACAAGAATGCGATTCCCTTCGACACGAATCCGCCGCTGAAGCCGTCGGGGATTCGCATTGGAACACCGGCTCTGACGACGCGCGGGATGAAGGAAGGCGAGATGCGCGTGATCGGCGGCTGGATTGCCGACGCGCTCGATCATCGGACAGACACGGCGGCGCTGGCGCGGATTCGCGGGCAGGTGCTGGAGATGGCGGAGCAGTTTCCGCTGTATGGATGGTTGCGAGAGCCAGCTGGCGTGGCGGGGTAAGCAGCCAGCAAACTATTTCCGCTTACGCCGGTGCAAGTGAGCGTAATTAAGAGAGGAGAATGCCTTTCCGATCTCCGCATCTTTGTCTTGCGCTATGTTAGAGCGTTTGGAGCAACCCAGATCAAATACGAGCGACGGGTCGGATTTCTCGCCACTTAAGCGAGTGTCTGCCTTTCTTTCGAACTCTCTGGGCGACCTCATGACGATATCCTATCGTGGCGAAGGATTCGTTAGTCTGGATTCAAGAGCTTTCCTCATGTGCCGCAACATCAAACCGCTTTTCAACTTCGAGCCTCCGGTGACGGACGCTGAGGTTCGTGCCGCGTCCCTGCAGTTCGTGCGCAAGATCACCGGCTTCAACAAGCCCTCGCAGGCGAATGAAGCCGCGTTTCAGGCTGCGATTGACGAGATCACCGCGGCTTCGTCGCGTCTGATGCAGTCGCTCGCCACCAACGCGCCGCCGAAGAACCGCGAGGAAGAAGCGGCCAAAGCCAAAGCTCGCAGCGCCGCACGCTTCCCGGCATAGTTCTCGCCCGTTCGTCACAGAATTCTCGGCTACCCACCGCCGGCGGAACCCCGATCCGCGACCCTGCGTACTCCTGACCGACGGCAGAGGATCGCCCGGACGAGGGGGACACGGTGGAGCTAACAACGCAACTGAAGCAGGTTCTGCGGCGCCTGAAGCGCGCGCCCATGTTCTCCCTGGTCACGCTCGTCACGCTGGCCGCCGGCGTCGGCGCCACCATCGCCGTCTTCAGCGTGCTCGAAGGCGTGCTGCTCAAGCCGCTTCCCTACCCTGAGCCCAACCGGCTGGTCGGCGTCTGGCACAGCGCCGCCGGCATCAACATCGACGACGTCAACATGGCGCCGGGCAATTACTTCATTTATCGCGAGCAGGGCCGAGCCTTTGAAGACATCGGCATGTACCAGGGCGACTCGGTCAACATAACCGGCCAGGGCAATCCCGAACAGGTCCAGGGCGTCGACGTGACCGACGGCCTGCTGCCTATCCTTGGTATCCCACCGGCCCTCGGCCGCACCTTCAGCCGCGCCGACGCCGCTCCCAGTGCCGCGCCCACCGTCCTCCTCGGCTACGGCTACTGGCAGCGCCACTTCGGCGGCGATCGCTCGGTCGTCGGCCGCAGCATCACGGTCGACGGCAAACTCCGCCAGGTCATCGGCGTCATGCCGCAGAGCTTCCGCTTCCTCGACTGGACCATCCAGCCCGCTCTGTATCTGCCGCTTCAGTTCGATCGCAGCAAAACCAGCCTCGGCCAGTTCAGCTACAACGGCATTGCGCGCCTCAAGCCAGGGCAGACGCTTGAATCGGCGAACGCCGACGTCGCCCGCATGATCCCCATCGTCTGGAATAGCTTTCCCGCGCCCATGGGTTTCAGCATCGAGTTGTTCAAAAAGGCGAAGTTCAGCCCCAGAGTTCGTCCGCTCATGCGTGACGTTGTCGGCGATGTTGGCCAGTCGCTCTGGATCCTCATGGGCTCGATTGGCATCGTGCTGCTCATCGCCTGCGCCAATGTCGCCAACCTGATGCTGGTGCGCGCCGAAGGCCGCCATCAGGAACTCGCCGTCTGCTCGGCTCTTGGAGCCGGCCGCTGGCGCATCGCCCAGGAATTTCTCCTCGAGAGTGTTGTCCTCGGCGTCCTCGGAAGCGGGCTGGGCCTGGCCATCGCCTGGGGCGCGCTGCGCCTGCTGGCTGCTCTGGCGCCGGCCGGTCTGCCGCGCCTTGCCGATATCGGCATCGATCTCCCCGTCCTCGGCTTCACTCTGGCCCTCGCCGTCCTGTGCAGCCTCGTCTTCGGATCGATTCCCGCCATCCGCTACTCCCGTGCACGGGCGGGCACCGGGCTGCGCGAAGGCGGCCGTAGTTTGAGCCAGGGACGCGAACGTCATCGCACCCGCAACATCCTCGTCGTCACCCAGGTGAGTTTGGCCTTTGTGCTGCTGATCTGCTCGGGCCTCATGATCCGCACGTTCCGCGCGCTCAACCACGTCAATCCCGGCTTCGACTCGACGTCCGTCCAGACCCTGCGCATGAGCATTCCCGACGCCGAGATTTCCGACCCGGACAAGGTCATCCGCACCGAAGAAGCCATGATCCACAACATGGCGGCTGTCCCCGGCGTCGATTCCGTAGCCCTCGGGAACTCTGTCCCGCTCGATGGAGCCGGATGGATGGATCCGGTTTTTGCTCGGGACCGCAACTACACCGATGGTCAGCTGCCTCCGCTGCGCCGTTTCAAGATGGCATCTCCTGGCTATTTCCGGACCATGGGCATCCCGCTGATCGCCGGGCGCGACTACACCTGGGAAGACAACTACAACAAACTTCCGGTCGCGATTGTCTCGGAGAATTTCGCCCGTGAATACTGGGGATCGCCGCAAAACGCTCTTGGCAAAAATATCCGCGTCGGAAGCAAGGACGACTGGCGCCAGATCGTCGGCGTGGTCGGCGATGTTCACGACGACGGCATCAGCCAGGAGGCCAACAAAATTGCCTGGTGGCCGCTGATGAAGGGGAACTTCGAGGGCGACAAGGTCAGCGTCCAGCGCTGGGTGACTTTCGCCGTTCGCAGCCAGCGCGCCGGTTCGGCCAGCCTCGCCAACGATCTGCGCAAAGCCGTCTGGTCCGTCGACTCCAACCTTCCCGTCACCGATATTCGCACCATGGAATTCCTGTATTCCCGCTCTCTGGCGCGCACCTCGTTCACGCTGGTCATGATCGGCATCGCAGCAGGCATCGCGCTGCTGCTGGGGCTGGTTGGGCTCTACGGCGTCATCGCCTATTCGGCATCGCAGCGCCGGCGCGAGATCGGCATCCGCATCGCTGTCGGCGCACAGCGCAACGACATTACCGGGATGTTCGTGCGCCAGGGAATGGTTCTGGCCGGTATGGGCGTATTGTGCGGATTCGGGGTCGCGCTGGGCGTGACGAGGCTGCTGGCCTCGCTGCTGTTCCACGTGAGCCCGATGGATCCGATCACTTACGCGAGCGCGTGCGTGGCGCTGGTCGGTGCGGCCGCGCTGGCGAGCTATCTGCCGTCGAGGCGGACGGCGAGCGTCGATCCGGTAGAGGCGTTAAGGGCAGAGTAAGAACCTGATCGAGAGCGGCGCGAAGCGCGTCTGCCTGGATGGCCAGTCCCGTCTGCCTGGACGGCCAGTCCCTAGGTGTATTCCCACTTGCGCGCAAACCAGCGCGCGAGGACGAAGAGCAGCAGGCCGGCGGAGACCAGCACGGCCACTTCGGGTCCGAGGTTGCGGATCGGCTCGTCGCGCCAGAACACTTTTTGGTAGCCGGAGATGGCCCACGAATTGAAGGTGAAGTAGCCGACCCGAAGCATCGCGTCGGACATGAGGAATTTGGGGAACATGCTGCCGCCCAGCGCCGACATAGTGAGGATGATCAGCGTGGAGAAGGCAGCGAGTTGGCCGCGGGTCTTCGCCAGGCTCGCCAGCAGCATGCCGAACGACGCCACGGCGAACGAGGTGATCGCGGTCATCACCAGAAATCCCGGAATGTGGGAGAAGAACTCGAGATGAAAGACCAGGTCCGCCCAAAGAAACATGATGGTGAGTTGTGCAAAGGCCAGCAGCGCCGACCAGGTGAGCTTCCCCAGCAACAACGTCGTCATGGTCACCCGCGCTGAGAGAACGCGGTCGAGCGCTCCGCTGTCAGACTCGTCGAGCAGGCTTCCACCGGCCGCGCTGGCCGTAAACAGCAGGAACATGACGCCCACGCCGGCGGCATAGTAGGAAATCATCGGGCTCTTTTTCTTCTCACCCACCACGTCGCGTATGTTGACGGCGACCATGCCACCGGCGTCGGGGGCGGAGCTGCTGGTCGCGGAGGCCTGCGGTGTGTCGTTCTGCTCCTGCAGTTTCTTTAGCTGTGCGAGGCCTTCGTCCATCTGCTTGCGCTGTTGCGGCGTGAGCCCGCCGACTTCGCGATCGAAATACTGCGACCCCATGCTGGCCATGGTGGCCGGTAGTGCGGTCATCACCGTCTTTTGCAGCATGCCGGCTACAACCTGAGCCGCGACCGGGTCGGCGCTGTCGTGCAGGATCTGAAAGGTGGGCCGCTCCGAGCCGGGGCCAAAGGCGATGGGGTGGGAGCCGAAGCCCGCAGGAATGATCAGCGCCGCGGGCGCTTCGCCGCTGCGCACCGCCGCCTCGGCAGTGGGCGCCGTGTAATCCACGGGTGCCGAATCTTCTTTCGTCGCCTTTGGCTGCGTCATCGCATCGAGTGACGGCTCGCGGAGCAGGCCTCGCACCAGAGCGCGCGATGCGGCGGTGTGATCTTCATCGACGAGCAGAACGGTCACCCGTGGCGTTGACGATCCGCGCATACTGCCAAAGACGAATCCGAAGATCGTGAAGAAGCCGATGGGCAGGACGAACGACATGAGGAAGGCGCCGCGGTCTCTCGCAGGGATCGAAAGCTGGTCTGCACGATGGCTCCGATCACGCGCGCAGCTCCTTTCCGGTGAGGTGCAGGAAGACGCGACTCGAGATTGGGACGCTGCATGGTTACATCGAGAACTTCGAGACCGTCGCGGCTGGCGGCTTCGAGCAATGCGGCGATCTCTGCCGGCTTCTCCACTGCGCATTGCACGACGGATTCGTGGACCGTGCCTCCGCGGGCTACCGCCCACGCTGCAAGATCGACATGGGTGGCGCCGAGGTGCATCGTCACGGAGCTGCGGGCGCCGAAGGTTCGCGCGACCAGGTCCTCCTTCGTGCCCTCAGCAATGATCTGGCCGTGATCGATGATCGCGATCCAGTCGCAGAGACGCTCGGCTTCTTCCATGTAGTGCGTGGTGTAGACGATGGTGGTGCCGTCGCCGCGCAGAGCCTCGACCATCTCGAAGATGCGGTTGCGGGACTGCGGATCGACGCCAACGGTGGGCTCGTCCAGCAGCACCAGACGCGGCCGGTGGATCAAACCGGCAGCCATGTTGAGGCGCCGTTTCATGCCGCCCGAGAGGGTCTTGACCGGCGAACCCGCGCGATCCGCCAGAGCCGCCCAGTCGAGACACCACGCGATTGCGTCATCGAGTTTTTGGCCGCGGAGCCCCTGATATTTTCCGAAGGCCTGCAGGTTTTCACGGCAGCTGAGCAGCGGGTAGACAGCCAGTTCCTGCGGCACCCAGCCCAGATCGGCGCGGGCCTCGGTCGAACTGACCGGCTGGCCGAAGATCGCGATGCTGCCTGCGTCGAGGCGCACCCGGCCAACCATGCTGCGGATCAGCGTCGACTTGCCGGCGCCGTTGGGCCCGAGCAGCCCGAAGCACGAGCCGGGACGAATCTCGAAGGACACATCCGCGACGGCAGTGACCGCACCGAAGCGCTTCAGCACGCAGCTGGCGCGCAGCGGCGCTGCCTCCGAGCTCACCGATTCCGATTTGTTTCGATCGGCAGCCACGCTGTCGCAACCTTTCGGGAGTGTTGCGGAGCATCATACCGGCTTCGGCACGTGAAGAAGTTGAAATAGAAAAGGGCTGCCCGGATTGAGCAGCCCTGAATCTGGCTGGATGGCCTACTGCGCGGATTGCGCGGGAGGTTCCTGAGACGGAGCCGTGGGACGCGGAGCTACCGGCTTCTTCGGCAGTTCCTTCTTGCCGGGTGCAAGGATGGCGTGGAGCGTGTTGCCTTCCATGCGCGGCATGAATTCGACAATCGCATTTTCGCCGACGTCCTGGATCAGCCGGTTGATGATCTTGTAGCCCAGCTCGCGGTGCGCCATCTGCCGGCCTTTGAAGCGCAGCGAGGCCTTCACCTTGTCGCCTTCCTGCAGAAAGCGGACCGCCTGGTTCTTGCGGGTCACGTAGTCGTGGTCGTCGATGGTCACGGAGAACTTGACCTCCTTGACGACGATCACTTTCTGCCGCTTACGGGCGGCTCGATCGCTCTTTTCTTTTTCGTAGAGGAATTTGCCGTAATCCTGGATGCGGCAAACGGGCGGAACAGCGGTGGGTGATACTTCCACCAGATCGAGACCGCGCTCGCGTGCAATCTTGAGCGCTTCAAACGGGGGAAGGATGCCCAGCTGCTCACCCTTTTCGTCGATCACGCGAATTTCCCTGGCGCGGATGCGATCGTTAATACGGACGAACTGCTTCGCAGAACGCTTATCGATGGGTTTCTCTCCTCGGCGTGAAACAAACCACGCGGCAATCTAGTATATCAACCGCCTGACGATACGATGCATGGTGATTGGTCCGCGTTTGGCGTTACGCGCGCGGGGGGCAGAATTTAGTGCTTACCGCCGGCGCGGGCGTCGAGGTCGTGCATGCGGCTGGCCTCGAAGCTGACGATTTTCCATTGCCCCATACGCCGGTTATAGACCCGGGTGTAGCGATACTGGCCGCCGATGTCGCTGGTGCCATTGGTGCCCTCCAGCTGGGCCTGGGAGGTGACCACCGCCGTATCGCCATAAACCCGAACGTGGGTATCGGTGATCTCCAGCCGGGTGACGCGGATCGTCCCGGCGCTGCGCTGGGCCAGAGCCTGCTGTTTATTCTCAACGGTTCCGTTCGAGGTGATGCCGACATAGTCATCGGCCAGCAGGCGGTTCATCTCGCCGATGTTGTTGCTAACGGTGGCCAGGCGCCACTGTTCTTCCAGGGTCTCGATCTCTTTGTGAATTTCGCCTTTTTCGCGGTGGGGGAGGGCCCAAACCGGATGGCAGGAGGCAAGCACGAGGAGCGCCGCGACGGCGTGCGGAATGGGATACCGGCACAGACTGGAGACCGGGCGGCGGCGCATGGTCGTAACGGATGTTAGCCCGGGTTGGCGGGGGGCGTCAAAAAAGAACGCCCGAAGTGCGAAGATTCGATCCCGGATCGTCATAGACGGCAGCGGAGCCGCAGCATCACCCGGCATCGCGCTCCGCTCCCTCTCTCTCAGACGCGCGAAACGCCCCGATGATTGCATCACAGTGTCAAATGATGAAGGTCAGGTTCTCGACCTGGCGGTCCAGCATGAGCTGATACAACCCGGCCACCGCGTAGTCGCGGAAGTGCGGCGTAGCCCGGTGCGCATCCACCGCCTGCTGGTCACGATACTGCTCGTAGATGACAACCGTGTCAGGCTCGCCGTCGATGGTGTGGGGAATGTAGGTGACGCAACCCGGCTCCTTGCGCGACGCTGCGGCAAGCGCTGTCAAAATCTCGCCTACGCGGGCGCGATCGTCGCTGCGAAATTTCATACGAACCGTAAAAGTGATCATTGTGGGTTAACCCGTGCCGGCATGCCCGATGCGCCGAGCTTATTTCCCCGTAATCCGCCGCATCGCCTCGCGGAATTCCGGCATTTCCAGCGTCTGATCCCGATCCGGGCCCGTGGAGACGATCCCGATCTTTGCGCCGGTTTCCTTCTCCATGAAAAGCAGATATTCCTGCGCTGTTTTTGGCAGGTCGTCGAAATTTCTGACCCCTTCAGTCGAAGTTCTCCAGCCCTTGAGCCGAGTGTACACGGGGCGGATTGCTTCAATGCCCCGGATGTCGGCCGGCATGGTTTCGCACGGTTTGCCGTCCACTTCCCACGCCGTGCAGACGGGAATCCAGTCCATCTCGTCGAGAACGTCCAGCTTGGTGACCACCAGCCACTCGGTGCCATTGATCTGGTTGGAGTAGCGCAGCAGAGGCAGATCGAGCCAGCCACAGCGGCGCGGGCGGCCGGTGACCGCGCCGTATTCCTGACCACGCGCGCGCAGCATTTGGCCGGAGGCATCGTTGATCTCGGTCGGGAAAGGGCCCTCGCCGACGCGAGTGACGTAGGCCTTGGTAACACCGATGACGGTGCCGATCCGCGTCGGTCCAACACCGGTGCCGGTGGATGCCCCGCCCGCCGCAGCCGAGGAGGAGGTCACGAAGGGGTAGGTTCCGTGGTCGATGTCGAGGAGCGTGCCCTGGGCGCCTTCGAACATGAGACTTTGGCCCTCGTTGAGCGCCTTATTGAGCAGCAGTGCCGTATCGGTCACGAAGGGACGCACCTTTTCGGCGGCAGCCGCGTACTCGTCGTACATCTGCGCCGGATCGAGCGGCTCGGTCCCAAACAAGGCATGCGCGATGGCATTCTTCTCGCGGCAGGCGTTTTCAATGTGGGTCCGGAGCAGACTGGTGTTCAGCAGG
Organism: uncultured Acidobacteriaceae bacterium; assembly: GCA_963705765.1. GTDB lineage: Bacteria > Acidobacteriota > Terriglobia > Terriglobales > Acidobacteriaceae > Palsa-343. The sequence continues at coordinate 51,071 of CAVPKU010000038.1, forward strand.
TCGACTACACGCAGTCCGTTGCGCGCCATCTTGTCTTCGTAGGCTGGGCCGATGCCGCGGCTGGTGGTGCCGATCTTCTGCCGTCCGGGCGCGCTCTCGGCGGCCAGCTCGATCATCCGGTGGTAAGGCAGGATGACCTGGGCGCGGTTGGAAACGTAGAGGCGGCTGTCGACATCGATACCGAGGTCGCGCAGGCGGCCGGTTTCCTTGAGGAAGGCCATCGGGTCGAGAACGACGCCGTTGCCGATGACGCCGCGGCAACCGGGGCGCAGCACGCCGCAGGGGACGAGCTGGAGAATAAACTTCTGGCCGTTGATGATGACGGTGTGCCCGGCGTTGTGGCCACCCGCATAGCGCGCGACGACCGAAAAGCGCTCGCTCAGCACATCGACAATCTTGCCTTTGCCCTCATCGCCCCACTGGGCGCCAACCACAACTGCCGACTTCGCCTGGGTCACCGGATCGCCTGCTTTCGCATTTATTCAGACCGTTCTTTCTGATTCCCGGCTGCTTCCGGCACACACGTTCGCTGTTGCCTGTTGCACGAGCCAAAACATGAATGTGAGGTAACCGTGGGTGGGCCGGATGCGGGAATCAGTCCATCCGATTCCTCATCCTATATCAGCCCGGCGCGTGCAGGAAGATGACTTTGGAGGGTCGGCCAGGCGGGGTCATCTCGCTCGCGCCAGCCAGACCGTGTGCCCGCCGCAACGGATATCTTCTGTGATATTCGCCACCACCTCGAACCCGGTGGCATTCAGCAGCGCCCGATACTCCGATGGGTCAAGGCTGGCGTGAAAGAGCGGCTCCCCTTCAAAGGTTCCGATGGCCTCGCCATGCGATGGCCCGCTCGTGAAGATCAGCGCAGCCCCAGGCGCTGCATGTCTGCCGAAGACAGAGAACATCGCCTCCTGATCTTCACAACTCAGGTGAAAAAAGCTGTCCCATGCCAGAATGCCGTCAAATCGCCGGCCCAGTGCCAGTGTCCGCATATCAGCGATCACCCACTCCTGATCGGGAAAACGTCCCCGGGCAAGTTCGATCAGCGCAGGAGCAGAATCGACGCCCGTGAGCTGGAATCCCTGATCGATGAGATAGCGTGCAATCGGTTCGGCCGAGCCGCAACCGAGATCAAGGATCGAAGCACCGGAGGGCAGGAGAGCGAGAAATCGGTCCAGCACCGGCTTCTCGAACAGATGGCGGCTCCGCTGCCGATCAAACGCGGCGGCGTGCCGCTGGTACAACTCGACAATCCGCGCCGACTCAGGGCTCACAGGGTTACGCTAGCATCGGCCCTCAACCGCGGCAATCGTGGAGGGTGGGTATTGTCGTCCCCTCTCTCCACACTGCCGCCCGCTTTTCCACCCGAGCCAACCTGCGATACTGAATCGTCCATGAACAGTGTTTGTCCAAAGTGCGGTGGATCCGGAGCGCGGGTCGTTTCTCTTCCCAGTGGCGGCAGCAGGATCGAGACCTGTGAATGCCAGCTGCAGCTTCGGGTTTCGCGGTTGCTCGACCGCGCGTCCATTCCGAAACGCTATGAACATTGCTCCCTGGAGAGCTACGACGCCAGCTTTCCCGGAGCCGATCGCTCGCTGAGCGGAGCGCATTTCATGGCACGCAACTTTCTGGATGGCTATCCCGCAACCACCGCCGGCCGTGGTTTGCTGCTGACCGGGTCGATCGGCGTTGGGAAGACCCACCTCGCGGTCGGCATCCTTCAGGCTCTGATCGTCGAAAAAGGCGTGCATGGTCTGTTCTGCGATTACCGCGAACTGCTGAAAGAGATCCAGCACTCCTACAACCCGCAGGTCGCCACCACCGAGATGGACATCCTGCGGCCGGTCTTCGATGCTGAGGTCCTGGTTCTGGACGAGTTGGGTGCCGCCAAGCCCACGGACTGGGTCTGGGATACCGTCGCTCTGGTCCTGAATACGCGCTACAACGACAAACGGACCACGATTATCACCACCAACTACGCCGATCAGCCTCCCGGCGGCAATGGAAACGGCACCAACAGCGTCAGCCGCGCTGTACGCGACGAAACCCTCGGGGACCGGATCGGCGAACGGATGCGCTCCCGGCTTTCAGAGATGTGTGTTGTGGTGGATATGCGCGGCGAAGACTTTCGGCGCAACGTTGCCCGTGCCCGATTCGGCTGAAATCCGTGAACCTTTCGGCTCCCTGTGCATCTTTCTTAGTAGAGGTGGAAGGAAAGAATGGCTGAGGAGACCAATCGCCGGCCCCGCGTGATGATCATCGGCGGAGGCTTCGCCGGAACGCACGCCGCCAAGGCGCTGGCCAAGCTCCCCGTGGATGTGACGCTGGTGGATCGCCGTAACCATTTCACTTTTCAGCCCTTGCTCTACCAGGTCGGGCTCGCCGTGCTTTCTCCGGCCGACATTGCCTCGCCGCTACGCACCATGCTGCGCGGCAGTTCCAATACCGAAGTTCTCATGGACGAAGCGGTCGCCTTCGACCTGAACCGCCGGCGCGTGAGTTTTCGCAGCGGCGCACAGATGTCGTACGACTACCTCATGCTCGCCACGGGCGCCACGCACTCCTACTTTGGCCACGATGCGTGGGAGCCGCTGGCGCCGGGGCTCAAGACCATCGAAGACGCCATTGAGATTCGGAGGCGGATTCTGCTGGCCTTCGAGCTGGCAGAGCGCGAGATGCTGGAGACGGGTGCCCATCCACCGCTGAATTTTGTGATCATCGGCGGAGGCCCCACCGGCGTCGAGCTGGCGGGCGCGATTACCGACATCACGCGCCACTACATGCGCAGGGACTTTCGCCACATCGATCCTGCGACGGCGCGCGTGCTCCTCATCGAAGGTGAGAAGCACGTCCTGGCCAATTATCCTGTAGACCTCTCCATCAAGGCCGAAGAACAACTGAAGGCGCTCGGCGTCGAGGTTCACACCGGAATGCGGGTCACCGACGTCCAGCCTGGCTACGTGATCGCCAATGGACAGCGCATTGAATCCGCCGTAACCCTGTGGGCCGCGGGCGTGCAGGCGTCACCGCTGGGCAAGATGCTGGGCATGCCGACTGACAAACGGGGCTGCGTTCTGGTTAACTCCACGCTCAATCCTGAAGGACATCCGGAGATTTTCGTTTGCGGCGACCTGGCCCATTTCGAGGAGAACGGCCGCCAGGTCCCCGGAGTCGCCCAACCCGCGATGCAGATGGGCGATCACATCGCGCGCATGATCGAAGCGGATCTGAACCATCAGCCTCGGCCGCCCTTCCACTACTTCGACAAAGGCGATCTGGCGACCATCGGGCGCCTCGCCGCCGTGGGCGACGTGAAGTGGCCTTTCAGGGCGCACCTGGGTGGTTTCCCCGCGTGGATCACCTGGCTGGTGGTCCACATCTACTTCCTCATCGGCTTTCGGAACCGGCTCGCGGTGCTCTCGCAGTGGATCTGGAGCTACTTCACCTTCACCTACGGAGTTCGTCTCATTTACGGGAGCCAGAGCCTGCCTGGGTGGACCAACAAAGACGGTGTCGAAATCCGTCCGCTCCCTCTCGATCCCACGTCGCCCGGCTCGCACACCGAGATCCCCGCGAAGGCCGCTGCCGCCGACTGATCGCGTGGTTCAGTAGATCGGCGGTTCGCCTTCCGGCCGCGTCTTCCAGCGCCGGTGGACCCACAGCCACTGGTCCGGATAGCGCCGGATAAAGCCCTCGATGGCCGCAGTGAATTGCGCGGTGTTCGTCAGCACATCCTGCTCGTCGTCACCCGTTGCCGCGAGAGCAATCTCCTCGCCGAAATGCAGGACATACTTCTGCTCCTCGGCGTCCCACACAAGAAAGCCCGGCAGAACCGCTGCGCCGGTACGCATCGCCACGCGGGCCAGGCCGGAGGCCGTGCACGCCGGAACGCCGAAGAACGGCACGAAGACCCCCTGCGGCGGCGTCATGTTCGTGTCCATCAGGATTCCCACGGTGTCGCCGCGCCGCATCGCCTGGAGAAGGCCACGCGCGAAGTCATCCTTGTGCACCACGCGATTGCCATGCAGGCAGCGAATATCGTTGACCAGCTTATCCACGCGTGGATTGTCGAGACGGCGGATCACCATGGTCATGGGGTAGCCCATGAGCGAGTGCCAGAAGCTGGATAGCTCCCACGCGCCCAGGTGGCCGGTGACAATGAGGACGCCCTGGCCGCGTTCGCGTGCTTTCAGGTAGTGATCGAGCCCCTCATAGCGAATGAGGTCGCGGGTATTCTCCCGTGTGTACCGCGGCATCTGGCTGAACTCACCCAGCTGCCAGCCCAGATAACGAAATTCGCGCCGCAGGAGTTGCTCTCGATCTGCGGGGGCCATATCGGGATACGCCAGTTCGAGATTGCGCAGGCCGGCGCGGCGCAGTTTGGGCAGCACCCACCAGGTCACCGCTCCCAGGGCGGCGCCCACACGCCGCGATGCACCCCGCGGCAGTGAGCCGATGAGCCGTAGCAGCGTCCACGCAAACGCATATTCCAGTGCTTCTCGCATCGATCGCGAAAAGTCAGTCTAAATGGCTGCAGGGGCGAGAGGATCTAATCCGAAAAAGAAGGACGCGGAGACCTCACGGTTCCCGCGTCCCGCTCGTTCTCCAGAATTCCTGATTACTGCGCTTCGTGGAAATACTTGGCGACGGTCCGAACGAAGGGCCGCGCATCCTCCGGCACCGGCACTTCGCCGTCCAGAATGCTCTGGAAGGTGTGCGGCGATCCGTAGAAGGCATCCGTGTCAGAAGTGTTCTGGCTCACTCCAACGCCGCTCAGATCCACGCCGGCAAACAGCCCTTTGCTGCGCGACCAGGTCAGCAACTCCGACTGCAGCTTCCAGTTGGTCGACGCCTGCGCGTTGCGGCCCACGGGTCCAGCCGCCGCAGAGGCGTCGGCGCCAATCTTGAACTGGCTGTGCAGCAGGTCCTGAAAGCCTTTATGGTTGACGGCGACCAGGACCAGGTCGGTACCCTGTCCGCCAATTTGGAATCCCCACGATCCGCCGGCCATGCGGATGAACACCGGACCGCTCCAGCCACGGGGCGTATGGCAGGAAACCACGCCCTGGCCGTACTCCGCGCCGAAAATGAACGCGCCCTTCAGCATTCCGGGCACGACGCCGACGCAGGTCGCCGATTTGAGAATCGAATCGGGAATTTGCTTGTCGGGAGTCGACATGACCTGGTTCAGAACATCCCGCGCTGCATCGAGCCGTGAATCGAGCTTGGTCTTATCCTGGGCAAACATGGGAGCAGTCAGAACTAACGCGCACAAAAGAACTACAAGTCGTTTCATTTCAGTAATTTCTCCAATCACAAAGATGATCTGAGGAGCCCCTCGCTATGGTACCGCAAATCCGCAGACCCCGTGCGGAACGAGCGGTTTAAGAAGATGAGGTGCCAAAGGAATTTCCCATCGCCGAGCGAGCGGCCTACGGGCCCGACGCGATGTCCAAAAGGAATGCTCAGCGTTTCTGCCCCTTGGTCCCGGTGATACGATGCGCGGCGCGAGCATAGGGTTGAAAACCCGGCGCGGGGGCGAATCTCTCTGATTACAAACAAAAAATTGGGGCTGCGGATGCAGTCGCCTGCCAGCCATCAGCCCCGTTCCCCAGATCTGCGTTGTTAAGTGATTCCGTTGTAGCGAGGAGGCTCGTAATTCCGCAAGATAACGGAGGTAGACTCAACTTTCGTAATCACCCGTGGTGCTGTATTCACTCAGTCATTACTATCAGGCTGGAGACGTAGCGTTGAGCGCAACCCAGGGCTACATCTTGTACTTTCCCAGATCCTCGTCGCCCAGGTTCTCCAGCCACTTCCGGACATCCTGCTCGGTAGGTTGGGTCTCGGCGGCGGAGGGCAGCACCTTGGCGGCGTGCAGCACCTCTTCTGAGACAAAAATCGGGCAATCCGAGCGCAACGCCAACGCGAGAGCGTCCGATGGCCGCGCGTCAATCGCCACCACTTCCCCGTTCTGCTCCATCCAGATCACGGCGTAGAACGTATCGCCGCGCAGCTCCGAGACCACCACGCGCTGCACCTGAGCGTTGAGCCCAATGACCATATTCTTCAGAAGGTCATGGGTCAGCGGCCGTGCCGCAGTCGCCTTCTCCACTTCCATCTGGATGGCGTTGGCCTCGTACAGCCCCACCCAGATCGGCAGCACCGCTTCGCTCTTTGGATCTTTCAGGATCACGACTGGCATATTCGTCGACGGATCGACCATCAGTCCCCGGATTTTCATTTCGACTTCCATCGTGTCCCTTTCTACTGAAGCTGCACTGCCTCGCCGACAAGACTATTGGGAAACGCCCTGGTCACGCGCACCGGCAGGTACACGCCGGGGGCGGGGGCAATCGGCTGCGTGGTCGTGAAGTTGAGCGTCTTGTTCTGCGACGTCCGCCCGACCACCTGCCCGCGCTGCGCATTCAAACCTTCCACCATCGTCTCCAGCACCTGTCCGACATGCTTTTCATAGTTCGGGCGCTGGATTTCGCGCTGGCGCTCCAGCAGGACCTGGAGACGCTGCGACTTCTCTTCTTCGGAAATCGAATCCGGCATGGACAACGACGGTGTGTTCGGCCGCGGCGAATACTTGAAGGCGAAGACGGCATCGTATTGGACTTCGCTGAGGAGCATCAGCGTCTCCTCGAAGTCCTCGATGGTCTCGCCTGGGAACCCCGCGATGATGTCGGTGGTCATGCTGATCGTCCGCTTCGCGCCCTTAATCCATCCGATGCGCTCCAGGTACTGTTCGCGTGAATATTCACGCGCCATTAAGCGCAATACCTTCGATGATCCGCTCTGCACCGGCAGATGCACGTGATCGCACAGCGATGGCACCGCATCGATCGCCTCTACAATGTCGCGCGTAAAGTCTCTGGGATGCGAGGTGGTGAATCGCACACGGCGGATGCCGGGAATCTCGCCGACAGCCGCGAGCAACTCTGCGAAGCTGCGCTTGCCTTCCGGATCGCGATACGAATTCACGTTCTGTCCGAGCAGCTGAATCTCGGTGAATCCAGAGTCGGCCATGCGCCGTGCTTCGGCCAGCACCGATTCCGATTTGCGGCTGCGCTCTTTACCGCGCGTGTACGGCACCACGCAATACGCGCAGAACTTGTCGCACCCTTCGATGATGGTGATGTACCCGCGATGCGGATTCGACCGCGCCGTGAATTCGGTTTCGAACGTCTCATCGGTCTGGCGGTCGTCGAGGCCGGTGACGCGCGTCGCACCCTGCTCGATCTGGATCAGCATCTCCGGCAGCTTGCGATACGAAGCTGACCCGGAAACGAGCGAGACATAAGGCGCGCGCTCGAAGATGCGCTCGCCTTCCTGCTGCGCTACACAGCCCAACACGCCAAACCGTTTTCCCTGCTTGTAAAGCTTCTTGTAGTCGTTCAGGCGGTTGAAGACTTTTTGCTCCGCCTTATCGCGGATGGAGCAGGTGTTGTAGAGGATCAGGTCTGCTGCCTCCTCCGTATCCACCTGGGCGTAGCCCTGCTGCTCCAGCGTGCCAATGACTTTCTCGGAGTCATGCACGTTCATCTGGCAGCCAAAGGTCTCCAGATAGAAGGTTTTCTGCCCCGCCATCCACCGAGTATAACGGACCAGGCACGGCGTTCGTCAGTCCCCCAACTGCGTCACGCATCTTCCAGATGGCTATCGACACTCCCAATGATCGGGATCGCTGGAACGCCAAATTTCTCGCCGGCGAAGCGCAGGGCGTTGAGCCCGATCCTCTGCTGATCGAAGTTTGTGGCGGCCTGGCTCCCGGAAGCGCCCTCGACCTGGCGGGCGGGGCCGGACGCCACGCTCTCTGGCTCGCCCAGCACGGCTGGAATGCCACGCTGGCCGATGTATCCGACGAAGGTCTCACGATCGCGGCCAGGCGAGCAGAAGAGAGGAAGGTTCCGCTGACTTTTCGCCGCGAGTCTGCGGACGAGACTCTGGCGCGGGCGGCTACCGGCCAGCGATTCGATCTGATCGTCGTTGTCTGGTGCCTGCTGCGCGATCAATTTGCGGCGTTGCCGGCTGCACTCGCTCCGGGCGGCACGCTGCTCTACAAAACCTACACGTCGGATCATGCGCGCTATACCGAAGGCCATTCACCGCGCACGGCATTGCATCCAGGCGAACTCGCAACCGCCTTCCCTGACCTCAAAACCATCCTCTACCGCGAATCGAATGGAGTCGCTGCGTTGGTTGCGCGCGCGGAATGAGACGGGCCCGGCACTGCCGGAGGATCGCTCGCCGAGAGTGAAGCTTCCCTCGGACCGGGCGTGCTGGCGAATCGCAGGACCGCGACCCACTGCCCCTTGCGCGACTCGCCCCACACCACTTGCCCGCCGAGCACCCGCGCAATTAGTCCCGGCGACAGATCGCGATGAAAATCGAAATACCTGGTGTCGAATTTTTCATTCCACCGCCGCAGACCGAGCCACAGATGCGGCGGATCGTACTTCGTCGAGAAAACCAGAGCTGCCGAGTAGTCCCGTGCCCCGTTTGCAGCCCTCTGAATCTCGACTGCCGAGAAATTGTCGATCGTCACTACGCGCACGGGTTGGCTGACATATCCCAATTCCGGCTTGCTTAGCTCATCGCTGGCCGGCCACGCTGTGAGCACCGTTGCACCCGGTATGTGCTGCACAATTTCACCGATCGCGGCCTGGTGCAGGCGGACCACCGTTGCGTATTCCAGGTTGTCTTCCGGCGCAAACCGATAGGGCGGGTTGATGAACAGCCCCGCCACAAACGCAGCCGCGCTCAGCGCTACCAGCACCGTCCATTCGCGCAATCGGCGGCGAAAGGTGTTCACGCACAACAACAGCACCAGCGGATACAAAGGCAGCAGGTAGCGCGTGAGCAGCGCTCCGCCCAGCACCGAGAAGAGCAAAACATTCGCGGCGATCGTCACATAGAACGCGGCCTGGTGTTGCGGCGCTATTCGTAACCGCAGCGGTGACGTATTCTTCTCGCTGCCGGATCCGGAGGCGGCCTCCCGCACCGGCGGCAGCAGCAGACACGCCAGAGCTGCAAGCACCGGCACAAACAGATTCATGTGCAGGGTCACGTGCATGGTGCGATGGGCCAGCGCCAGCAGCACCCGCAGCGGCGTCATGGTCGCCGTGGCGTTATAGCGCAGGTATTCGGGATTGCCGAAGACAAAGCCGGTCTTCCGCCAGTGATAGAGATACCAGGCGATGAGCGGTACGACCGGCGCCGCCAGCGCCAGCACCTTCCGGATCCTCAGCCGGCGCGGCTGTTGAAGCCGCCAACTTTCCCACAGCGCCAGCGCCAGCGGAGTCACAATGGCCGTCTCCTTGGAGAGCGCGGCCAGGGCAAAACAAGCGGCGGTTGGCCAAAGCCGATCCTCCAGCCAGAAGGCCAGCGCCCACAATGTCCCCGCCGCGGCAAACAAGTCTGCGTGGGCGAGCGAACTCTGGGCGAAGAACACGGGATAGATCGCGGTCAGCAGGATCGTCGCGAGCGCCACCGATCGCCTGGCTGTCGTAACAATGGCCAGCCGCCACACCGCGGTCAGTGCGAGCGCGGCGACCGCGCACATCGCCGTCCGCGTCACCCAGGGAGCAAACGCAAATACTTTCCACCAGGCCGCCAACACCAGAGACGGCAGTGGCGGATGCGCATTCGACAGCGTGGAGAACGGAATCAGCGAGCCGGTGCGAAAGAAGTCCCAGGCGGCTGGGATGTAGTAGCCCGCCTCATCCCAGTAATAAGGAAGCCGCAAAAGAGGCGCATGCGCTGCCAGCACCGCGGCAAAAGCCGCCGGCAGAATCACCCACCAGGGAATCGCTCGCCGCGTCGTGCTCACGGCCCCAGTTCTCAGTGAACCGGTCCCTTAGGCGGTTGCGGTTCCAGCGCCAGCGTGCCGAAGGTCTGCTCGTACTGCGCCAGATTCTGCCCGAGGATGTTCCACAACGCCTTCGCCTGCTGCGGGCTGAGATATACGCCCAGCGTGTTGTTCACGTTCACCTGCTCGGGCGATTCCTGATGCACCAGGCCGAACACCAGTAGAAAATCCCACACGCTTACGCGTACCTGCACACTGTTCGAGTAAATCTCGCGATAGTCATCGGTCTGGGTCAGCTGAATCTTGGGTTGCGATGGATTCATGATCCCCACCAGACTACCGCACGCCGCAGGCAACGATGAAACCGGCATCCCTGCGTCCACTGAAGCGGGTGGGCTCTCAGGGAGCTGTTCTATCCGCCCGGATGATAGGTCCGCTCTGTGTGTCCCTTGAGCTGTTCCGGATAGAAATAAATGTCGCGCAAATCGCCCGACGCATACCGCTCTGCCTCGTCATCGAAATGCTTCGACTCCGGATGGCCGCTCTCTCCACCGGCAGTCACACCCTTCGCCTTCACCTTGTCCCCGAACTCAACCACGGCGACGAAGCTGTTGCCTTCCGTTCCATACCATCGTTTGGTCCCCGGGTACTGCCGCGCCGCAAACGACGCAAGCGATCCCCACAGAGACGAGGTGAAAGGCACTGGAATGCTCGCGCCGCCGTCGTTGAACGGTTGCACGATGTCACCATTGAGGCGCTGAAAGCGGTTGATCTGTCCCCACTGCGTGTGCCATGTCCCAAAATCCGCTGTCAGCTTATCGGTAGATGATGCGAGTGCGGTCAGCAGAGTGTCCGCCGGCGTCCGCGTCGCGACCCACTCCTCGCTCGGTACCAGCGCGTCGTGAGCGGACCGGCCCACGGTTTTCATCATTTGCGTACCCCAGTACACGGCGACCGACGTTGCCACCGAATCTGTGGCCCAGCGGTCGTCCCACGCGCGCAAAACCGCGATCGGATCGGCAAGGCGCGTCCGGAGCGGGGCATCTGCCGGAAGCGCGTCGTACGCCGCGGTCAGCACTGGCACGGTCCGGGCAAACCACGGCAGAAAGGAATCGTACGCTGCGTGCATCAGGCTGTCGGGCGTGAAATCGCGGCGGGGAATTCCATTCGGAGCCAGCACGCGCATGGCGTGCAGCCCGCGCGCCGTCTCGATCCCTTGCTCCACATAGGCCGGATAGTCCGCCTTGCGCAGAGAACTAACTCCCGCGCCGTTCCACGGCGAATCATTCACATTGAACAGGTACCCGCTCTTCGGATTGAACAGATGCGGCACCTGATCGATCGTCTCCAGTCCCTGCCAGTTCGTAGCTGGGTCACTCCCATCCACGGGTTTGGTGTAGTCGAAATGCGGATCGCGGTTGGGAATAAAGTTGCCGTGCCAATACGCGATATCTCCATCCGCATCGGCAAAGACCGTGTTGTTGGAGGAGTTCGCTCGCAACTCCATCGTCTTCCGATACTCGGCATAGTTCCGCGCTTTTGTTCTCAGATAACTCTGTTCCAGAGCGGCCACGGGAGTATTCATCAGCTGAACTGTGACCAGGTGCTCTCCATCCTGCCGGATCACCGGCCCGTGCACGGTATACATCGCCGTAAAGGTGCGCGAGGCCAGCCCCTGCGGCGTTTTGTAATGGAGCGTGATCGGCCTGGTCGTTAAAGGACGCGTCTGGCCGCCATACACATAGCTCGCCCTGCCGCCATCGCGGACAACCTTCTCCAGATACTCATCCACGGCATCCACGTTGCTGGAGGTATGCATCCATCCCGCGCGGTCATTGAAACCCTGATAGATAAAGAACTGCCCCCAGGTCGCAGCCCCATACGCATCGAGGCCCTGATCGCTCGCCATCTGGAGCTCGCTGCGGAAGAAGAATGAGGTATGCGGGTTGATGAGCAGCAGAGCATGATGGCCCAGAGTGTTAGCGGGCGCAATCGCGAAGCCATTGGATCCGCTCGGCTCCGGTTCGAACCATTCCGCTGCCCTGGAGGACCGATTCGACTGCCGTTCGATAGAACTGACCGATCCGGCGTTTGGACTTTGCGATTCATAAAAGGCTCGCAGCTTCTTCAGGTCGATTCGCTCAATGTCACCGCCAATGCTGCCCTCGGTGAACGACAGCGCCATCCAGGGCGCGAACTGGGTGAGCACCTTTGGTTTCGTCTCAGGGTGCGTCGCAAGGTAGAAATTAATCCCGTCTGCCCAGGCATTCATCAGCCGTTTGAGCCAATCCGGGCTTGCCGCATAATCTCGCTGTAATTCAGATGGATCGATAAAGAGCTGTTGACGTAGATCGCGCCAGAGAGCGTCTTCGCCCTCTGCCTCCGCCGTGCGTCCGAGCGAGGCAAGGTAGTTCATCTCCACGCGGTTGAAGTCATCCTCGCACTGCGCATAGATCATCCCAAAGACCGCATCAGCATCGCTCTGGCCATGCACATGCGCAATTCCCCAGTCATCGCGGGTGATCGACACGCGCGCCGCCTCGGCCTTCCATCGGGTCAGCTCCTCTGCCGCTGTCTGCTCCGCTGTCGCAAGCGGACCTGCACTCAGCACCCACACACTTGCGAACAAGAGCCCGAAACACAATCGACCTCTTCTCCGGATTCGCGCACTCTGCATCTTCAGGTTCTCCCCAAACAGTATTCAACCAGACTTGTGTCGCCAGACCAGGAATCAGGTTGCCGGGTTCGGTACACACGGCACACTTTCACGATTCCGGTCCAGCGTACTCAGGGCAAAGCCCACGTTGTGGAGTTCTGGGTGTCTGGTCGACAAAGCGATGTCGTCCCATTCCTGACGCAAGTCTCAACGGATTACCGGCGACACGGACATCACTTCTGTGGAGAGGGATCTGCCCACTCATGCCAGAGCCGCGGATCCGCAAGCATCTTTATATAGACGCCTCCCACGACAGAGCGGGCCTGGAATCCGCTCTGGGCGCCGGTAACGGTGTCGAACCAGTCGCTCAGCGGCACGCGGTTGGGCGTCTCGGTAATGTATTTATCCAGCGGACGAATGAGTGATTCGAAATCCCGCGGGTTGGTCGCCAGCGTCGCAGTCCACGTGATCCAGTCGAGTTTCGTGTAGGTCTTCCGGTGGTCCAAAGGCAGCCCGAAGGCGTTCTGATGCTGCAGGTAAAAGGCGATCTCTTCGCTGGCGAGAGAGGGCGGGAAAAGATTGAGCCCAAGAATCCGGTCCCATACCAGGTTGTACTTCTGACTCCAGGTTCCTGGCAGATTGAAAGCGAGGCGCGTGTGGTTGCCGTCGGCAGCCATCTGCATCCATGTGTGGGCCATCTGTTCCGCCGCGTCGTGATACTGCGATGCCTCTTCGGGATGACCCAGCATCTGCGCCAGCTGGGCGTAACTGCCCAGCGCAAGAATGGCCTTAATGGATAGGTTGGCGTTGTGCGCCAGGTGGCCGGCGAAGTCATCCGTACTAAGTTGATTTTCAGGATCGAGCCCTTTGGTCCTTAGATACTGAGCCCAACGCGTCAGCAGCGGCCAGTATTCCGAGGCAAAGTGGGCATTGCCTTCCGCTCTGGCGAGACCATTGAACAGGATGAGCATGTTACCGCTCTCCTCGACTGGCATCTGATCGACTTCGCTGGTTTCGCCGCCACCGTAAACCTGTCCGTTAGCGAGCGGGTAGGTGCCGAGGTCGTGCGGAGCAAAGGGCCACGGCCATCGCGGCAGGCTGGCGTATTCCATCACCGGGCGCAACAGCGCTTCGAGCAGCTTGGGATTGAAGAGCAGAAAAAACGGCGCTGAGGGGTAGGTAACGTCGACGGTGTTGATGCACCCGTTGCTGAAGTCTTCTTTGGAAAAGAGCAGCGGTGTTCCATCGACATCGGCGACAAGCGTGTGCGCGCCCAGTGTCTGCTGATAGGCCAGGATCGCCAGTTGCGCGTAATCGCTGCCGCCCGCCGTGGTGAGATCCGCGACGATCTTTCGATCGAAGTTCTGAGCCTGTTGCTCGAGCGACGGTTCCTCACGCTCGGCGGCTTCGAGCATCTGTGCCATCGTGGTTCGGTTACGGCGCCAGTAATCTTTCAGCCTGCGATTCAGGAATTCGATGGCATCGCCGTCGTCATAAGCCAGCATGAGACGGCGACTGATGGGCGAAGCAGACACATCGCCCAGGTCGAACCGAACGGCAAGCACCGGGAGATCGCTGCGGGGCGCACGCGGCATGTCGAGATCGTCGCTGGTGGCAAGAGTGTTTCCATTGACAGCTTGCTCAAATTCGTCGGTACCGATGGTGGCTGTCGTCGTGCCGGGCTGCGCGGGGACGGCTACATCGGCCCAGCCCCAGTCAATACGCAGATTGTCGCCGGTCTTTGCCAACACCGGCTGCTGGCCGGTGCCCATGTGCATGACCGTCATATCGCCGACATGACTTGTGCCCCACACAACGCCTTCGTGGTCGTCATTGACCGCCAGTTGTGCGGACGCAGCGAAGTAGACCTGAACGGAATGTAGCCTGCTGTCGGTAGAGCGAACCGTCCAGCTCAAATAGGTGAGGGGACGCGAGAGTACGTCGAGATTCTGCGGTAAGGAGGGCGTAAAGAAGGTGGCTGTGAGATGAATCCCCGCGCCTTCAAAGTCGTACTGGACGTGCGTGGGCCAGAGCGTACGCGCCACCTGGCGCAGAGCTACATCGTCGGAACCGCGCCCCATGAATCGCCACGTCCTGCCATCGATGCGGATCGAGCCGAACAAACTCTGATCGGTCCCCGTCCAGTGCCGTGTCGTGTCTCCGTTCAGCGAGTCGGCAAACGACCACACGCTGAAATAAGGATTGTGCACAACGAGCGGAGTGGCGGGCGTCCTGCTGGTAATTGGCTGCTGTGACCAGCCGCAGGAGGCCATCACCACGCAGAGTGCAGGAATTGCGATTGCTGATTTGAGCCGCATTGACGATCTCTATCCCTTCCAGTGCCTGATGTCTTCGGTTCCCCGCGCGTGATGCGTGTTCAGCGAACAACCCACCTCAGGCTAAGTTAGCCCAGCTCTTTCTGCATCTGATCCGGAGATCTGGTGCTGAGGCGATTCGTAAAGCGGAAGAATGCAGGCTCCCAGAAGCCCGGCTTCCGGCCCCAGGCGTGCCGGTATGACCTGCGTCCCTCCGTTGGGTAGACCGTGCGAGGCCGCACCGCCGGCCGCAGTCAAACGATACACATAGCTGCGCTGTTTCAGCTCTTCAAAGAGAGCCGGCGAGAACAAATCCCAGGCCTGAGATAGGCCGCCACCGATGACATACAGAGGAAGATTCAGAAGGTTGATCAGCGCCGCGAGGCCGATACCGAGTGCCCGTCCCGTTTTCGTAAACAGGCCGCGTGCCTGCGCGTCGCCCTGTCTCGCCGCTTCGGCGAGGCGCCCGGCGGTCAGAACGCCGTCTCCGCTGAGTTGCGGATGAGCACCGTCTGTTATGCCGGCGAATGGCAGG
Organism: uncultured Acidobacteriaceae bacterium; assembly: GCA_963705765.1. Classification (GTDB taxonomy): domain Bacteria; phylum Acidobacteriota; class Terriglobia; order Terriglobales; family Acidobacteriaceae; genus Palsa-343. The sequence continues at coordinate 66,394 of CAVPKU010000038.1, forward strand.
CTGGCGGCTGCTCCGGTGAGAGCCGTGGCGGAGGCAAAGGTTTCGAGGCATCCCGAATTGCCGCATCCGCAAAGAGGTCCCTGCGGATCGATCGTAAGATGGCCGGCCTCGGCAGCCATGCCTGTCGCACCGTGAAAGATGCGGCCATTGATCACGATGCCGCTGCCGACTCCGGTCCCCAGTGTAAGCATGCAAAGTGAGTCGACGGAGAGTTGCCGTCCGGCACCCAACGCGCATTCGGCGAGAGCCGCGACGTTGGCGTCTCCGTCAATCGCGACCGGCATTTGTAAATTGTCCTCGAGCGCCCTGCGCAGAGGGAATCCATCCCAGCCCGGAAGATTCGGTGGAACGTGCAGGCGGCCGGCGGGAAGTTCCAGCGGCCCTGGAGAACCGATGCCAATACCGGCTGGGTAGCCGTCCCCGACTGCATCGAGCAAGCTGCGCACCTGCTCGCAAATATCGTCTACCACCGCGGCAGGACCTGCCTGAACACGCGTTGGTATCGCGATGGAACTCAGGATGCCGGTCTCCGGAGTGTAAGCGGCAATTCTCAGATTGGTCGCACCCAGATCGATGCCGATCGTCAGTTGTTTCGCCTTCATCACGGCTGGAATCTTCATGGCAACGATACCATGAACGATCTGCAGGCGATGCGCGCAGGCTCGTCTGCGCGCCAGGCAGGTTGTTCTCCGTATGCCCACAGCATAGACTTGGGGCCAGCAGTTCACTCTGAATGTCGGATCCCAGGCAGATGACCACGCGCAGCAAACGGCCAACGGTGAGCGAAGTGGCAAAACTCGCCGGAGTGGGAACCACCACGGTCTCCCGCGTGATCAACGGCAGTCAGCGCGTGGACCCGAAGACGAAGGAGCGGGTCCGTCGGGCCATCGAAAAACTGCGGTACACCCCCAATGAGGCTGCACGCACGCTGCGCGGTGGCCGTACTCGAACCATCGGTCTGCTGATTCCCAGCATTGCCGATCCGTTTTTCTCCAGTTGCGCAGAAGCCGCACAGGCGGTTGCGCGTGCCAACGACTCGCTGCTCATCGTAGTCACCACGCAGAACGATCCGCATACTGAGGTCGAAAATGTGAACGTGCTGATGCGCCATCGCGCCGATGGGCTCATCATCGCGCCTGCCAATTCGCAGAGTGTGGCGTTGCGCGATGTCCTGCAGAGGCTGACGGTTCCGGTGGTTGCGATGGATCGGCCGCTTTCCGGCTCGCGGATTTCATCGGTGGTCGCCGACAATTTCACCGGAGCCACTCAGGCTACCCGGCACCTCATCGATCATGGGCGCAGGCATATTGTGTGCCTTACGGGCGAGGCGACGCTTTATACGATTCGGGAGCGAATGCGCGGCTACCGTAAGGCGGTCGAGTCGGCTGGACTACCCTGCATTCTGGACACCTCCATCAAAAATTACAGATCCGCCGAATACGCATTGGAGAGCATGTTGGCGGGAGCGGATCCTCCGGACGCGATCTTTACGCTGAAGAACAGCACAACGGTCTATACGTTCGAGGCCTTGCAGAAGCTCGGCGTTTCGGTTCCCGGTACCGTGGCGCTGGTGGGCTACGACGATTTTGAACTAGCCGACACGGTGCGACCGTCCATCACGGTCGTTCAGCAACCGATCGAGGAAATCGGACGCATCGCTGCGGAGATTCTGTTTGAAGAGCTGACGGCTGCGGAGCAGGAGCAGCGCCATACTCCGCCATCGCGGAGGCAGCACGTGCAGTTGCAGACCCGGCTGATCCGGCGCAGTTCCTGTGGATGCAGTCCAGTCATGGCATAGCATCCTGTTCTCCAGACTCCTGCTGGCTCCGCTAACAAGTGGAATGTAGTTGCGAGCGGGGCGGCGCCCGATGTTGCGACGCCGGCCCACGGGATCTGGCGCGCCAGAGTGCGCCATTTCCAAAAACACTATTGACTAACTTGACATCCGGAAAACGGCGGCGCTAGTATGGCTGCCATTCGTGGCAACGTTACCATCCACGGATGGCATCCATACCACACCGAATCGTCAATCTCAGTTCCTCCGGCTCGCGAATGCCTGCCCGCGAGATCGGCCGAACCGAGTTTTTGGAGGCTATTATGCGCAAGAGCTCGTTCTGGAGCGTCAGTGCCCTGCTTGTGCTGGCTTTCCTGATTGCCGGTGCTTCGTGTCCGGCCCAGGAATTCCGCGCTGTACTCACCGGACAGGTGACGGATCCCTCGGGAGCCGTCGTCAGAAATGCAACGGTCAACGCCGTCGAAATGCAGTCGGGCACGACCTACACAGGAACTACCAGCGACAAGGGTGTGTACTACATCCCTTACGTCCTGCCCGGAACCTACACGGTGTCAGTGAAAGCCACCGGGTTCAAGATGGCAGTGCAGGACAAGGTACTGCTTCTGGCTTCGGAGTCCTTTAATCAGAACTTTCATCTCGATCTCGGATCGGTCGCCGAGCGCGTGGTCGTAACCAGCGCGCCTCCCGAACTTGAGACCACCACCGCGTCCAACAATACAATTCTCGATCAGCGCGAGCTGGAAAGCGTGCCTCTCAACGGCGGCCAGTCCTACATGCTGATTGGAACCACGCCGGGCAGCCAGTTCACTACCACGGGCTTTGGCGCGGCCGGAAATTCCGGCACCCGAGGCTGGGATGTCACCAATTCCTACACCATCGGCGGCGGAATTGTCGGCAACAACCAGTTCACGCTGAACGGTACGAATATCACCAGTCAGTTTGGTTATGACAATCATTCACCGGGCGAGTGGACCGTATCGCCCAACGTGGACGCCATTCAGGAAGTCAACGTGATGACTACCACCTATGACGCGCGCTATGGCAGAACCAGCGGCGGAACTGTCAATGTGGTGACGAAGAGCGGCGGAGACCAATATCACGGCGACGCGCGCTACGCCTACGAAGGCTCCCTGATGAACGCCAACACATTTACGAATAACCTCACCGGCACGCCGCGACAGGGAGAAGTGCAGAATCAGTTCTGGATTACTGCCGGTGGTCCGGTGGTCAGAAACAGGCTCTTCTTCTTCTTTGGGTTCGAAGGCTACCGGCAGTCGCTCGCCGGGGTGACTCTTACTAACGTCCCGCCTGCGTTCCTGAGGCCCGGGTATAACGGTAACTCGGGCGTGAATTTCGGCCTCGTCCAGGCTATGGATCCGCAGGAATACCCGAATGGCGTTACGATCTTTCAGCCAGGAACTGCGCAGTGTCTCGACGGCGGTCCGGCGACAGCCTGCAACAGCAATCATGTCGTGCAGCAGCCATTTCTCAATAACACCATTCCCGCCTCGCAACTAAACCCAACAGCTCTTGCGGTGATGAAATACATCCCTCTGCCGAACATTGCGAGCGCCCAGAACCTGGTAAGGGGCAGCAACTTCATCGGCCATACGCCCGACCTTTACGACTACAACCAGCCAATGGTCCGCGTGGACTACAACCTTACGAACAAGACCCGACTTTATAGCTATCTCCTGTACTGGAAGGGGACGGAAAATCGCACCAATAACGGCCTCAATGGAATCGCCGCCAATGGAAATATCAACTGGACGCACCAGAACTGGGTTGCTACGCAGGATGTGACTCATACCTTTTCACCTACTCTGGTAGGAGACTTCAAAGTCTCCTTTGATCGCTTCTTTGAATCTTCGCCGGACGGGGACCTGAGCCAGCAAACGGATCCGACGTCGATTGGTCTCGGCATGCCCCTGCCCAACACAACTGCCTCCAGGTATCTGCCCGAGTTCAACGTCACCGACGGGTGGGGCACCGGCCTGCTGGGCGGCAACACCGTGTTTGGCAACAACGTCAATGCCGACGTCACGAACAACTTCACCCTCGATGCCGATTTCACCAAAACGGCCGGCGCTCACACACTTGAATTCGGCGGCGAAATCGATGAGTTCCAATACGGCGGCGTACCGTACGGAGGAGGTCACCCGAACGGTAATTTCGGCTTCGGAGCCGGCTTTACGCAGTTCGATCCGCATAACCAGAACTGCTATCCGATCGTTGCCGGTTCTGGAGATCCGAACACCTGCAGCTCGAATACGCCGAACGGATCGTCGCTCGCCTCTCTCTATCTGGGAGTGCCGTCCTCGACGTCGAACAATCACGGTCCGGGAGGAATTGATTGGTTCTACTCGCTGATGGAGGGCTATCCGGTCTATGCTGGCTACTTTCAGGATAACTGGCGAGTTACCCATCGCCTTACTCTGAACATTGGCATTCGTTACGACGTGCAGCGCGGCTTGAGGGAACGCCACAATCATTTAAATCGCGGCATTTGTCTGACCTGTGTGAATCCTCTGACCCAGGATACAACGTATCAGGCCAACGTCGCGAGCAGCGCGAATCAGGCAGACTGGACGGCTGCCGGCATTAACCCGTCGTCCCTTCAGACGGTCTACGGAGGAGTTGAGTTCGCCGGATTCGATGGACAGTCGCGCGATGCGTATAACACCGACTGGTCGGGTGTTGGACCCAGGATCGGCGTCGCCTTTGCTCTCAATTCCAAAACGGTTCTGCGCGGCGGGTACGGGTTGATGTATTCCTATGGGCTGGAGGGCGGTTCGAGCATTGGTGAAGCCGAGACTACGAACTACACCGCCTCTCTCGATGGGGGAAATACGCCGACGAATTACTTTCAGTCCGGTGCACCATTCTCGGCCGGACTGCTGGCGCCCACCGGCGACAGCGCGGGATTGCTGACGGATGTTGGCAACGGCACGATTCAGGCCGATTTTCCCAACCGCAAGATTCCGATGGAGCAGATCGCGTCGTTCGGCTTCCAGCGTGAACTGCCCGGCGGATTTGTGCTCGACGCGAGGTGGGCAGGCAACTACAGCAGCCGCCTGCGCGTGGGCTTGTGGCTGAACGGGTTGGCGACTCTGGCGGAACAGAAGGCAGCTCAGGCCAATCCACAGGTCTGGAATCAGCAGGTGCCCAACCCCTATTACGGTGTCGCGGCTATGTCCGGCCCAGGACAATGCGGCACTTCGACGACGGTGGAAGCTATCGCTTTGTTATTCATCGGTTCGCAATACTGTTCTCCTGGTGGGACCGGACTGGTCGGAGAGTATAACGCCGGTCTGGGGCACAATTCCTACAACGGCCTCGAAGTGAAACTCAATCGGCGAGTGACCGGGGGAGCTGCACGCGGACTCAGCATGGAACTGGCTTACACCTACTCCAAATCAATGAACGGGGACGGCTACGAAAACGGCTGGCCCTATCAGGATCCGGAACAGATTCACTGGATCGCGGGTAGCGATCGCACGCACGTACTGTCTGTCACCAGTGTGTATGACCTGCCCTTTGGCAGGGGACGCTCACTCGTTGCCACTCCACCGCGCCCGGTCGGCTTCTTTATCAATAACTGGACCCTGAGCGGAGTGTTCAATGCACAAAGCGGAACTCCGGTCTCTCTCAATACGGGCTGGTGGTATACGTGTTCGGGGCAGAGTTTTCGCTCTGGCGGTGGAACCTCGGTTGGACAAGGCCGGTGGCTCAACGCAAACCCCAGTTGCTGGAAAGGAATTCCAACCTACGGCCTGGCGAACCTTTCCGACCATACGATCGAAGTGAGGAATCCTACGACACCCAGCCTGGATCTTTCGCTGGAGAAGAGCCAGCCTATCCACGACAACTTAACCTTCCATCTCCGGCTGGATGCTTTCAATGCGCTCAACTCCGTGCTGTTTGGCGGCCCGGATAACAATCCTGGCGACGGTCCGGCGAGTTTCAGCCCAACATCCGGCTGGAGTGGTTTCGGTACTGTAGGGCCTTTACAGCAGAACTTTCCGAGAATCCTGCAGGTGTCCGGAAAGATCAGCTTCTGATGTACCTGGTATTTCCGTTTCATTGGATCGTCAAGGCTCCCGCGTTGGTGCGCGGGAGCCTGTGTTTTCTGGACGAAGAACAGCGGTACCATCATCTTTTCTATTTCCGTTGGACTGACCTGCTTTAGATCGCCGAACACACCGTTGCATCCATCGTGGAGACACAAGGAATGGGAATGACTCAGAAGCCTTTGATGGCAGCGCTGCTTGCCTCTGCCATTTTCACTGCCGGAGCCTGCGCACAGCAATCGAATGAATCGCGATCCGACCAGCAGCCGACCCTCTACGCGGTCGGCTACGCGCACCTCGATACCGAATGGCGCTGGGAATACCCTCAGGTGATCGACGAATACCTGCGCAAAACGATGGAAGATAACTTCCGGCTGATCGATAAGTATCCGCATTACATCTTTAACTTCAGCGGCGCAAATCGCTACCGCCTGATGCAGGAGTACTATCCCGACGACTTTGCGCGGATGAAGAAATATGTGTCGCAAGGCCGATGGTTTCCAGCCGGGTCCTCGATGGAAGAAGGCGACGTCAATGCGCCCAGCGCCGAAGGCATCTTTCGCCAGATCCTCTACGGCAATAACTGGTTTCGCGGCGAGTTCGGCGTGGCCAGCCAAGAATATATGTTGCCGGACTGCTTTGGATTCCCCTCTTCACTGCCGACAATTCTGGCGGCTTCCGGTGTGAAAGGATTCTCGACGCAGAAGCTCACGTGGGGATCTTCCGCGAATGCAGGAGGGCCGGAGTCGATGGAGAACACACCGGAGGGCACGCCATTCGACGTCGGGGTGTGGGTCGGTCCCGATGGCGAGAGTGTGTTGGCCGCACTCAATCCAGGCTCCTACAGCGGTGGCATCTATACCGATCTCAGCCAACCGCTCCCCGAGCTGCCCGCGAATCCGGCAGTGGCTGCCCTTGCAAAGCAAGTGTCCGAAGCACAGCAGGTACTGGACGAGGCGCAGCAAAGTCACAAACGCCTTGATCAGGAGGAAGCTCGCAAATTCGTATTCCTCCGCGAAGAACAACAGGGCCTCGCTGAGACTGAGCAGCAGAATGCCAACCGCAGGTTCCAGGGCGATTGGGCCGCGCGGGTTCTGAACAACGGCAAGGCGACGGGCCTCTTCATGGATTATCACTACTACGGCACCGGCGATATCGGCGGCGCACCCGACGAGGAGTCGGTGAAGCGGCTGGAAGCAATCGCGACCAAAGGACAAGTTGATCTGCCTGATTCCGGTTCCTTCTTCTATAGCCGCCGTGGACCTTCAGGCGAGCCTCCCGTGCAGGTGGGCGAAGGGCCGGTCCGAGTGCTATCCGCGACAGCCGACCAGATGTTCCGCGACATCGACCCATCTCAGGAGGCGACACTTCCCCGCTACACGGGGGAGTTGGAGCTAACGAATCACTCTGCCGGATCGCTGACTTCCCAGGCCTACCAGAAGCGCTGGATTCGCAAAGAAGAACTGCTGGCTGCTGCCGCCGAGGAGTCTTCGGTAGCCGCCGCCTGGCTCGGCGGAAGGAGTTATCCGCTAACTCGCCTCAATAATGCGTGGACGCTGGCTATGGCGGCTCACTTCCACGATCTGGCTGCAGGAACAGCCACGCCGCGAGCCTACGAATTCGCCTGGAATGACGATGTGATCGCGATGAATCAGTTTGCGGACGTACTCAAGAGCGCCGCGGCAGCGGTTTCCGCCGGGATGAACACCGAGTCGCGAGGCATTCCTGTCGTCGTCTTCAATCCGCTGAACATAGCCCGCGAAGATGTAGTCGAAGCGAGTGTTCTTTTCCCCGGTGGTACACCAACAGCTGTGCACGTCACCGGGCCCGACGGCCTGGAGCATCCGGCGCAGATGTCCGATGGCAAGGTGATCTTCGAGGCCAAAGTCCCGTCGGTTGGATATGCGGTGTACAGTATCGAGCGCGGCGCTGCTTCCGGTCTCGCACCTGGGAATCTGCATGGTAGCGCCAATGAGTTGGAGAATGCCCACTACCGCGTCCGTGTGGATGAAAATGGCGACGTCGCCAGCATCTTCGACAAGGACCTCGGCCGCGAACTGCTGGCCGCTCCCGCGCGGCTCGCAATCTCCTATGACAACCCGGTTCAATGGCCGGCCTGGAATATGGACTGGAAGCAGGAGCAGGCTGCTCCGAAGAACTATGTCTCCGGCCCCGCGAAGGTCCGCATTGTCGAAAACGGTCCGGTGCGCGTCGCGATTGAGGTGAGCCGCGATACGGCCGGATCGAGATTTGTGCAGACCATTCGCCTGGCTGCCGGCGATGCCGGGAGGCGGGTCGAATTCAGTGACGTGATCGACTGGGATACGCGCGAATCGAATCTCAAAGCGGTATTCCCCCTCACCGCATCGAGTGAAATGGCAACCTATAACTGGGACGTTGGCACCATCGAGCGGCCGACAGCACAGCCGAAAAAGTTTGAAGTGCCTTCGCACCAATGGATTGATCTGACCGATGCAAGCGGTAAGTTCGGCGCCACGATCCTGACCGATTGCAAGAACGGATCCGACAAGCCGAACGACCATACCATTCGCCTTACGTTGATTCGGACGCCAGGCACGGCCGGTGGCTATCCCGATCAGGGCACCCAGGACATCGGTCATCACGAATTCATCTATGGCATCGCTGGCCATGCAGATGGCTGGCGCGACACCCAAACCGACTGGCAGGGCGAGCGGCTCAATGCTCCACTCCTTGCTTTTGAGTCGCCCCGCCATCCTGGCGCACTGGGCCGCAGCTTCTCGCTGGTCAGGATCAGTAATCCTCGCATTCGGATCATGGCTCTCAAAAAAGCCGAGGCTGGCGACGAGATGGTTCTCCGCATGGTCGAGATGGACGGAAAGCCGCAGCCGGATGTCCATGTCTCGTTCGCCTCCCCCATCGTCAGCGCCCGGGAAATCAATGGGCAGGAACAGCCGCTCGGGTCGGCGACGGTGAGGGACGGCTCTCTCGTTACTTCTTTTGGCGCGTATCAACCGCGGACCTTCGCAGTGAAACTGCGGCCCGCGTCCACCCGCATTGCGGGCGTTCGTTCTGCGCCCGTCGATCTGCAGTACGACCTGGCGGTGGCAACCAACAGCGGCAGTCACTCGAGTGTCGGCTTTGACGGCAAGGGCGATGCGCTGCCGGCGGAGATGTTGCCCGAGCAACTGGATTTCAATGGCGTTGGCTTTCGTCTGGCCAAAGCCGAATCGGGTGCGCCGGACGCATTGGTCGCGAAGGGCCAGACCATCCGTCTGCCTGCCGGTTCCTACAACCGCGTGTACCTGCTCGCCGCATCAACCGACGGCGATCAGCAAGCTTCTTTTCAGGTCGGTTCTGCAACCACGCAGCTGGACGTTGAGAATTGGGGAGGTTTCGTCGGCCAGTGGGATGACCGCGTCTGGAATTCCCACGACGGCGAACACCGCAGCTACGGTGAGATGATCGGCCTCAAACCTGGCTTCATCAAGCGAGCCGATATTGCGTGGTATTGCGATCACCACCACGACGCGGACGGCAGGAACGCAGCGTACGCCTATTCCTATCTGTTCGCGTATGGAATCGATCTGCCTGCGGGCGCCACTACGCTGAAGCTCCCCGACAACGACAGGATCCGCGTCCTTGCCGTTTCGGTAGCCGGCGAGAATCCGGTCGTGAAACCGGCGCAGCCGCTCTATGATGTGCTGCCGTCAAAGAACGCGGGCGCTCCGGACTTTATCCTGTCGGCGTCTTCAAGCCTCTCGCTGCCGCAGGGCCAGCGGACCGAAACTCGCATTCTTATCCTGCCGCGCGGAAGCTTTGACGGGAGGATCAGCTTGTCTGCGTCAGGGATTCCCGAAGGTGTGACCGCCGCGTTCAGTCCACCGACCAGCGGGTCAGCAGTGATGACCCTGACAGCCGACAGCACTGCCGAACCCGCCACAGCGACGGTTACGATTTCCGGAACATCAGGTGGCCTCTCGCACAGAATCACTTCCATGCTGTCTGTCACGCCTGTTTTGAAGGGAACCGTTCCGGTTGATCTTTCTTCCAGTTACAACGTCACAGGCATCTACACCGATGGCAAGAAGTTCGATCCTTCGGCCAGTCTGGATGGAGGTGGGTACTCCCTTTCAGAGCAGGCTCTGGGCTCCGACCCCATTGGCGCCAACGTAGCGTTCAGGCTCGGACCGGCCAATGCTCCCGATGCCGTAACCAGTCGGACTGTCGACCTGCCACACGGAAAATTCGCAAGTCTGAAGCTTCTTGCTGTGGGCGTGGAGGGCCGCCAGGACAATCAGTCTTTCACCGTGCACTATGCCGACGACACCAGTTCATCCTTCGTCCAGAGCCTCAGCGACTGGTCTGCCGGAGGAAACCTTCCTGGAGAATCCATCGCCGCGCACACAACCTATCGTCTGACGGAGGATGGCTCGAAAGACGGCAATCCTTTTAATGTATTTGCCTACTCGTTTCCGCTGGACCGCGAGAAGGAAGTGCGCAGCATGACGTTGCCCGGCAATCGTGATGTCATTGTGCTGGCTGTGACGCTGGTTCCGGCCAATCACTGATGCCTGTTCCAGGACGCGGCTGAAGAGGCACGCCGGCAGGGGAGCAATTCGCGAAGCGACCCGCCGCAGATGCGTCGCGTTGACTTCGAATATCTATCAAATATTCGCACAGGAGAGTGTATCCGTGACCGTTTCTTATTCCCTGGTTCGTTCCGCCGGCCTGCTTGCACTCTCGCTATGTGTTGTTGCTGTGGAACTATTGGCGCAGCCTACTCCGCCGTCGCCGAGGAGCCCCGTCCAGTATGCCAACGGTCTGGTGGGCACCGCGCCACTCGACCAGCAAAAACTGATCGGCAACGCACCTCCGCCCGGCGAACAACTGTACTCCGGATTCACCTCGCCGGCCGCGATGCTGCCGCACAGCTCCACGCAGGTCGGTCCCATCAACGCCAACCTTGATCTCATGTACCCAGCCGGGGTCCGTGCCTCGTATTTCTATCCGAATCGCAGCCTATTCGGATTCACCAGCGGAGCTGAAGGTAGTCCCACCGTTATGCCAGTGGTGGGCGACTGGACGGTTCCCCCGGAACGCAGCTCTTCCGTCTATGACAAGACGCGCGAAGTTTCCTCGCCCGGCTATTACAGCGTCTACCTCCAGGACTTCCAGACCAAAGCGGAGATGACTGCAACCACCTGGACAGGACTCTTCCGATTCACATTTCCCAAAACCGACAAGGCCCATGTGATTCTTGATTTAGGCGACTCAGGCGGAGATATCGAAATCCCTGACAATCGCACGGTGCGGGGCAAGGTGCGCGGGCGCGACATGTTTTTTGTTGCGGAATTCTCACAGCCCTTCGCGCTCTCCGGCACATTTCAACAGCATCCCTCCAACCACCCTGGCTGGCCCATCCTGGGTGACAGCGAAGTCGACCCCGGCTCAGCAAACATTTCCGGCCGCTTCGCGGGCGCCTACGTGAGTTTCTCGACGCGCGCGGGCGAGCAGATCCTCGTGAAGGTCGCGACAGGTCGAAGCTACGCCATGGCCGAGGCAAGGCTGCAATCAGAGGATCCGGGGTGGGACTTCGATAACGTACGGCGACGCGCCGAGCAGGCCTGGGCGCAGAAGCTCAACCTGATTCAGGTAACGGGCGGAACGGAGAAGCAGAAGATGCTCTTTTACTCCTGCCTCTATCATTCCTTCTACAGCCCGCAGCTCCTCGCGCATAAAGGCGAGCCGTTCATCGGTGAGGACCATAAGGTTCACACTGCGACCTTTGACCGTTACGATCAGGTGCCGCTCTGGGATACCGGCCGCAACCAGGTCGTTCTGCTCACGATGCTGGAGCCTGAGGTGAAGGTCGACATCCTCCGTTCTCAGGTCGACATTGCCAGTGAGACGGGCTATATGGGCACTTCCTTCCACGGAGATCACGCCGATCTCATGTTTCTCGGCGACTGGCTGCGGGGTCTTAACTTCGATTGGGCCTCCGCCTGGCCTTATCTGCTGAAGAACGCGACCGATCCCGACGGGCCACGGCCTTTTCTTGCGGAGTACATGCGCAATGGCTGGATTTCCGACATCATTCCCGATCGCAATCCCAGTCCGCCTTATGCAGGGGGCAAGGCGGGCGCCGCCACGACCCTTGAATATAGTTGGGACGACCACGCTCTGGCTCTCTACGCGCAGAAACTCGGCCATCAGGACGACTACGAGATGTTGATGAAGCGCGCCAACAACTACCGCAATGTCTTTGATCCAGCGGTGGGCTTTATGCGTGGGCGCACCTCGGATGGCAAGTGGATCTCGCCCTTCGATCCGCGTGAGCCCTACTACAACTTCATGATGAAGGAAGCTTCCGGTTGGTCCACGCTCTGGCTTGTTCCCCATGACGTGCAGGGACTCATCAATCTATTGGGCGGACGAGAGAAGTTTGCGGCAAAGCTCGATCAGTTCTTCGACACGCCTTACACTGCTAAAGGCATTTGTCGTGACTGCACGGGTGTGATCGACAATATGTGCAGGGCAATCAACCCGACCAACAGGCAGCGTATTACTACGACTGGGCCGGGCAGCCATGGAAAACACAGAAGCTGACCCGTCAAATCCTCAGCCTGTTGTACGGCAGTGACCGTTATGGGTTAGCCTTTCCGGGCATGGACGACGAGGGATCAACGTCTTCCTGGTATGTCATGAGTGCACTCGGGTTCTATCCGGTCGATCCACTGAGTCCGGATTACATCATGGGAGCCCGATTTTTGCGAGAGCAACGATTCATCTGGGCAACGGCCACGACTTTACGATCATTGCGCGTAATAACTCCGCAGCAAATATGTATATCCAGTCGGCCACCCTGAACGGCGAGCCGTGGAACAAACCCTGGTTCAGTCAATCCGATATAGCCGCCGGGGCTACTCTGGTACTCGTCATGGGGCCTCAACCGAATGTGAAATGGGGTAGCAGCGCAGATGCCGCGCCTCCGTCCATGACGCCTCGCAACAATAATGATCCTCTCCTGCGAAGCAAGAGAGATAACCGTTGCTGGCTTTTCGAATGTAAGAGAGTGGCAGCGGACTCACTGGATTGCGCAGGAGCGCGCGCTCCAGTGCAGCGGGCCGCCTGCACCTATCGGGCAGGCCGTAGTGTTATAGCCGCCCATTCCTCCCGGATTCGCCATCAAATAGGCTGGTGCTCGCGCCCTCAGGCATCCGGAGGCACACATGGAATTGCAACCGCCACACCTTTGCCGTCAAGACTCGTGATGGCCGGTGTGGATTTCCGCACTATGGCCAGTGATTGGAACGCCAGACCATTCAAATGACGATGACAACATGCCGACCTCGCCCCGATCAGCAGCAGAGCGCGGTTGAGCGCCTTGTCAGGAGAGGGAGCCGGCTGGGCATCGCGAGGACGCGAACTGTCACCAGAAGTGCCATCCGATCTGACGAACCTTCATAAGTTGGTAACGCGAGAGTGGCGGAATTGG
>CAVPKU010000039.1:0-141892 GCA_963705765.1 uncultured Acidobacteriaceae bacterium
TTCGCCTCAAAAACCGACGAACAAACCTCCGCCGCTCCCTGCCTCTCCTCACTCTCGATCAAGGCCGAGCCCGCTACTTCGCAAACGCACTTTCGCCGACCGCTGACCGGTCTGCAGTCGGAGTGGTCATGGCAAGGTATTTCTCCACGATTTAGATTCCAGGAAGTACGTGATGCCCGCACAATACCCGAAAACCAAACTTCAAAATCGGAGAGCAACGCTGTGAGTGCAGTTCCAGGAAAGTTTTCAAGCGATGAGCAGCAGATTCGTGCCCTCATCGACCAATGGGCAAAAGCCGTTCGAGACGAGGACCTGGCCGCCGTCCGCGCCAACCACGATGCTGACATGCTGATGTTCGACGTCCCGCCGCCGCTGCTCGCGCGTGGGCTGGACGCGTACATGAAGACCTGGGACCTGTTCTACTCGTGCGCCGAGCGTCCCGTTGCCTTCGACTTTCGCGACATAGAAGTCACCGCCGGACAAGACGTAGCCTTCGCCACCGCCATCGGGCACTGCATCAGCACCGATAAAGGACACCGCGAAGAACTGGAGTTTCGCCTGACCATGGGCCTGCGAAAAGTGGACGGCGCGTGGCGCATCGTCCACGAACATCACTCGGTCCCTGCCGACTAGTTCGCTACTTGCTCGCCTCTTCGCCGACCTTGAGCACCGCTAAGAACGCTTCCTGCGGAATATCCACTTTCCCGATCCGCTTCATGCGCTTCTTGCCTTCTTTTTGCTTTTCGAGGAGCTTGCGCTTGCGGCTGATGTCGCCGCCGTAGCACTTGGCGATCACGTTTTTGCGCAGAGCCGAAACCGTCTCGCGCGCGATCACCTTCGCTCCGATCGCCGCCTGGATGGCGACTTCGAATTGCTGGCGGGGGATCAGCTCGCGCATCTTCGAGACCAGGAGGCGGCCGCGTTCGTAGGCGAACTCTTTGTGGACGATGATCGACAGCGCGTCCACCGGCTCTCCCGACACAAGGATGTCCATCTTCACCATGGGCGATTCCCAGGTGCCGGACAAATGGTAGTCGAGCGATGCGTAACCGCGGCTGACACTTTTTAGCCGGTCGTAGAAGTCGAGAACGATTTCGTTCAGCGGCAACTCGTACGTAAGCATCACCCGCGTCGAGCGAGACATACTCGAAATTCTTCTGCCGTCCGCGTTTTTCTTCGACCAGCTTGAGGATGCCTCCGACGTACTCCTCGGTCGTAAGGATCATCGCGGTGATGATCGGCTCTTCGATCTTTTCGATGTCGCTCGGGTCGGGCCAGCGCGAAGGGTTGTCGACCTCGATGATCGACCGGTCGGTGCGGTGGATCTTGTAACGCACGCTCGGCGCCGTTGTGATCAGGTCGAGGTTGAACTCGCGCTCCAGCCGCTCCTGGATGATCTCCATGTGCAGCAAACCAAGAAATCCGCATCTGAATCCGAACCCGAGCGCCACCGAGCTTTCCGGTTCGAAGAAAAAGGAGGAGTCGTTGAGCTTGAGCTTTTCCAGAGCATCCCGCAGCAGCGTGTGCTCGTGCGAGTCGACCGTATAGATGCCGGCAAAAACCATCGGCTTGATCTCTTCAAAGCCGGGCAGGGCGTGGGCGGCGGGGCGCGCGTCCTCGGTGATGGTGTCGCCGACGCGCGTATCGGAAACGTTCTTGATGGTAGCGACAAAGAATCCGACTTCGCCAGCGGACAGCTCGTCGATCTCGACCGGCTTCGGGGTGAGCACGCCCATCGACTCGACGTCGAAGACCTTGTCGTTCCACATGAGGCGAATCTTCATGCCCTTGCGCATGCGCCCGTTAACGATGCGCGCGAGCACGATCACGCCGCGATAAGGGTCGAACCAGGAGTCGAAAATCAGCGCCTGGAGCGGCGCCTCGGGATCGCCCTTCGGGGAAGGCAGGCGGGTCACGATCGCTTCCAGAATGTCGGGAACGCCCTGCCCCGTCTTCGCAGACACAGGAGAGCGCCGGTCGCGTCGAGACCCACGGTCTGCTCGATCATCTCCTGGGTGCGCGTGACGTCCGCGCTGGGCAGGTCAATTTTGTTGATGACGGGAATGATTTCGAGGCCGTGGTTGATGGCGAGGTAGGCGTTGGCGAGGGTCTGGGCTTCGACGCCCTGCGAGGCATCGACCACCAGCAGCGCACCTTCGCACGAGGCCAGCGAGCGCGAGACCTCGTAGGAGAAGTCGACGTGGCCGGGCGTGTCGATCAGGTTGAGCTGGTAGATCTGGCCGTCGTGAGCCGGGTACATCATGCGGACGGAGTGAGCCTTGATGGTGATGCCGCGCTCGCGTTCCAGATCCATGGCATCAAGGACCTGAGCGTGCATCTCGCGTTCGGTGAGCGAGCCGGTCAGCTCGAGCAGGCGGTCGGAGAGCGTGGATTTGCCGTGATCGATGTGCGCGATGATCGCGAAATTGCGGATGTATTTGGCGTCCATGAGAAAGACAGGGAGTAGGAAATAGCCAATAGGGAGTAGAAAAACCTCGAAGCGGCCCGGCCTCCGTTTGGTACGCGGGTTCGCCGAGGGAAGAAGTTCGCCGGAAGGGTCAGTTTACCATCGGCAGCATTGTGGCTCGGGCCCTACAATGAGGACTGCGTTTCATGCTGATTGTGTTTGAACGAGCGCTCGTCGCAGTAAGCGTGGCTGTGCTTGCGGGCCTTGGAGCTCCGCAGAGCGCGCCGCCATCCGCGACGACTCCGGCGGCGCAGAATCCGGCATCTCAAAATCAGAGCACGCAAGCCGCTCCGCCGCAAGCAGCCGGGACCTCCGAGCCATCGCCCCGCGACAAACAGCTGATCGATGCAGTCGAAGCGGCGTATCACGCCGGGCTCAACGATTATCAGCAAGGGCATGTGGAGTCGGCGCGGTCGAACTTCAACTACGCCGTCGATCTGCTGCTGAAGTGCAATTGCGATCTGCGTGGCGATGCGGCGCTGTCAGAGGAGTTCGACCACGTCGTCGATGCGGTCAACACCCTGGAGATGGATGCGCTGAGCAAGGGCGGGACGCCGCAGCAGCCACAGGAGGCAACTCCGGTGGAGGCGGCCGGAAATATTACAACGCCGGCCAATCCGAATGTAGCTGCAAAAGCGGAGGCCGAACTAAAAACGACCGTGTCGGATTTTCCGCTGGTGATGAACGACTATGTGGCGGCCTATATCGACTTTTTCGAGAACAGTCCCAAAGGCCACGGCACCATCGTCGCGTCTCTGGAGCGGATGGGCCGGTACAAGGACATGATCCAGCGCGTGCTGCGCGAAGAAGGCGTGCCGCAGGATCTGATCTATCAGGCGTTCGCGGAGTCAGGGTTCCGGCCCCAGGCGATGAATCCTAAGTCGGGCGCAGGCGGAATGTGGCAGTTCATGCCCTATGGAACCTATGGACTGTCGCACACCGCATGGTTCGACGAGCGGTTCGATCCGGAGAAGGCGACACGTGCGTACGCGCACGAGATCAAAAAGATGTATGACCAGCTCGGCGACTGGTATCTGGCCATGGCGGCGTACGACTGGGGTCCGGGAAATATTCAAAAAGCGGTGCAGCGAACCGGTTATGCGGATTTTTGGGAGCTCTACCGGCGGAATAATTTGCCCCAGGAAACGAAGAATTATGTTCCGGTGTTTCTGGCCGTGACGCTGATGGCCAAAAATCCGAAGCAGTATGGGCTGGAGGACATTCAGTCGGATCCACCGCTGGTGACGGACACGGTGAAGACAGATTATGCGGTGGATCTGCGGCTGGTTTCGGACATCACGAAGGTGCCGGTGCAGGAAATCGAGGGGCTGAATCCGAGCCTGCTGCGCATGAGCACGCCGCCGGATGAGGAGTTCGATCTGCACTTGCCGGCAGGGGCGGGTGCAACGTTCGAGAAAGATATCGCCGAGATTCCGGTGGAGAAGCGGCGCTACTGGCGCTTCCACGAGGTGCAGGATGGGGACACACTGGCGACCCTGGCACGGACCTGGCATGTGTCGCAGTCGGAGCTGGCCTTTGTGAATCAGCTGAAACCGGACGCGGATCTGGATGGCGTGGATTCGGTCATCATTCCGCAGGCGCCCAGCGATTCGGGCGTGCTGCGGACCACGCTGTACAAGCCGCGCAAGGGTGACACGCTGGTCACGATTGCGGACCGGTTTGGTGTGACGGTGGCGCAGCTGCGGCGATGGAATCGCATCTACAGCGGCAACGCGATAGCGCCGGGGCGGAAGCTGTACGTGTCGGAGCCGGCGCGCCTTTCCGGGCTGCATTACGGCCGGAGGCGGAAGGGCTCGACGAAGACGGGTAGGAAGGCCGCCGCGAAGACGACGGCTGGCGCGACGAAGAAGAAGGCGCTGGCGCACGCTGCGAATTAGCCGGAAACGAGCGCACGGCGAACCCAGGGACCAGAAGCGAGCAGCTTCTTGCCGTGAAGCTTTCGTCCACCCACCTGCTCCCAGTAGACTCGTAGCACTCAACAGAGAAGAGGAACGAGGATGGGATCTTTGTATGCCATCGTGGTGGTGGCGATTGTCCTGACGCTGCTGGTGGTGTCCATCAGCCGGCTGGGCAAGGTTAAGACGAAGGCGGACTACCTGGTCGCGGGACGCACGCTGCCGGCGTTCGTGCTGATTTTCACATTGCTGTCGTCCTGGATCGGATCGGGCTCGCTGCTCGGCGGCGCTGAGAATGCCTACAATCACGGATTCGCGGCGCTGTGGCTGGCCGGGGGCGGATGGGTGGGCCTGCTGCTGATTTACTTCATCGCGCCGCGCGCGCGAAAGTTTGCCCAGTTCACGATTCCTGATCTGCTGGAGGCGCGCTATAGCCAGACCGCGCGGGTGCTGGGGGTGATCGCGGTATTGTTCGCCTACACCGCGATCCTGAGCTATCAACTGATTGGCGGCGGGGACATTCTGCATCTGATTTTCCCCACCGTTGTTTCGCCGGACCTGGGCAAGTACATCATGACGGCGTTCGTGGTCGTCTTCACCGCGATCGCAGGCATGTCGTCGGTGGCGTATATGGATGTGTTCATCGGGCTGCTGGCCACCGCGACCATGATTACCGCGCTGCCGTTCCTGATTCACTCGGCGGGGGGTTGGAGCGCGGTGACCCATGCGCTGCCGCCTACGCACTTCGAGGTGCTCGGCGATCTGACGCTCACGCAGGGGCTGGAGCTTCTGGTGCCAACCATGCTGCTGATGCTCGGCAACCAGGCGATGTATCAGAAGTTCTTCTCGGCGAAGTCGGAGAAGGACGCACGAGTCGCGGTGGTGGGCTGGATCATCGGAACCATCATCCTGGAGACGGTGATCGTGGCCCTCGCGGTGGTGGGATCGGTGCTCTTTCCCACCGGCGAGGTTTCGCACCATCCACGCGAAATTATTGCTTACACCGCGCTGCATGGTTTGCCCGCATGGCTGGGCGCGCTCCTGATGGGCGCCGTGTTTGCGAAAATCATGTCGACGGCGAATAACTTCCTTTTCTCGCCGGCAACGAACCTGGTTAACGACGTCTTTGTGCGCTACATCGCGCCGGACGCTTCGAACAAGCGTGTCCTTCTGGTGTCGCGGCTGATGGTGGTCTTGCTGGGATTCTGGGCTTTATATGAAGCGATGCACACCGGGTCGGTGCTGAAGCAGACACTGTACGCGTACACAATTTACTCGGCAGCGCTGACGCCGGTGATTCTGGCGGCCTTCTATTCGAAAAGGGCAACTGCAGCCGGCGCTGTGACTGCCATTGCCGCGGGAACCTTTGTGACCGTGTTCTGGGATTCGGCTTTCATCCACAACCATCTGCCGGCCGCGGTGGCGAACCGAGATGCAATCTTTCCTGCCCTGCTGGTGTCGGTGCTGGCGCTCGTGGTGGTGAGTGCGGTCACCAAGCCGCCGAGTGCAGAACAGATTGCGGCGTTTCATGGGGAGAAGGCTCAGGGCGCAGAACTAAGATCGCAGTAACATCGATGGAGACGCAGAAAAATTACGTTTGGGTGAAAAGAGCCGATGTTAAACTAAGGCTGCCGGAAGGATGCAACCCTCCCGGCAGGTTGTGCTACCTGAGTAGTAGCAGAAGCGCCAGGATAACGAGCGCTATCACGAACCGCCAATCGATCGCGATTGTGATCAGCACCCGCATCCAGGATGATTTCTCATCCACGGGCCTCACCTCCCTTGCGTTGGAACGGCTCGCTGACCGTTGCTGCGGTTCGCGAGCCGTTTGGCCCAATCTTCCGGACCAATCTTCGCGTTCCCGCTTTGCACTGCGCAGAGAAGGTAAGTCCAGGGTAGGTTCTGCGGACTGAGTGGGACAGATTACTGAGGTTTTTGCGCCTCTTCAAAGTCAGGGCGTTGCCGAATGAGAGCGAGGCCTTCTTCGCGTGTGTGGATTCGGCCTTCGAGTTGGGCGTCCTCAGCGAGGCGCAGCATTTCTTTAAAGCGCGGGCTGGGCTGATATCCAGCTTCGATCAAATCGCGACCACTAACTAAAAGTTGTGGGCGGACCTCTTCCTCGGGCAGCTCTTCCCTTCTCCGTTTTGCGAAATCGTAGAGCGAGAGATCGCCGTGGCTCGAAGTCACGTCCAGGCGATGGAGCGCGAGGTGCTCGTCGAATTGCGGCAGGCGAAAGAAGCGCTTGAGCGTGGACTCCTTCATCTTCTCGATGTCGCCGAAGCGCATGTGATTCTCGACCAGCGCAAGAATTTGGTCGCAGTCTTCGTTGGAGAAGCGCAGGCGCCGCAGGATCTCGTGCGCGATCTTCACGCCGACTTCGACATGGCCGTTGAAGCGGATGCGGTCGGGCGGTTTGTGGGAAAAAGTCGCGGGCTTGCCGATGTCGTGGAGCAGCGCGCCCCAGGCGAGCGTGGGGGAAACGCCGGCGGGAAGTTTTTCGAGCAGCAGGAGCGTGTGGATCCAGACGTCGCCTTCCGGATGGTACTCGGGCGGCTGCTCCACGTTGTGCAGCCTCGTGACTTCGGGCAGGACTTCGCGAAGGAGACCGGTGGTGTCCAGTAACTCGAAAGCCCGGCGCGCGTGGCCTTCGGTCAGCATCTTCGTCAGTTCGTCGCGCACGCGCTCGCGGCTGACCTGCGCAATGCCCGACGCGAGCTGACGAATGGCGCGCGCCGTTTGCGGTTCGATGGCGAACTCAAAGCGTGCGGCGAAACGAACTGCGCGCAGCATGCGGAGCTTGTCTTCTTCGAAGCGGCGGTGCGGCTCGCCGATCGCGCGGATGATGCCCTCGCGCAGGTCGTTGCGCCCGCCGACGTAATCGAGAACTGCGGAAGTCAGGCTGCAGGTCTGGCGCTCGAGGATGGGATCAAACATCATGCCGTTGATGGTGAAGTCGCGGCGGATCACGTCTTCCTGAGGGGTGGCGGAGAAGCGGACTTCGGTGGGATGGCGGCCATCGAGGTAGGCGACGTCGGATCGAAATGTAGCTACCTCGGTGACAATTTCGCGAGGTTGATCTGAGTTGGCGGGGTCGTCCAGATCCTGACAGACCAGGACGACGCCGAACTGCGCGCCAACGGCGAACGTCCGAGGAAACATCGCGAGGACGACGTCAGGAAGCGCGCTGGTGGCAACGTCGAAATCTTTAGGCTCGATACCGAGGAGCATGTCGCGGACACAGCCACCGGCAAAGTACGCCTCGTGACCGGCGGCACGGAGCCGAATGACGATGTGCTCGGCAGCGAGTTGGGCGGGCGTGTTCGTCATCGGACTTCTGATTGGGTGGCGGAGTTCGAACGATGGCCGCCAGGAGTTAACCCCGAACCAAGGTGGGATGCAGGCGAACATCCACGCTTTGTTACGATGCTTGCGAACTGTTCGTCATGACCCCGCGCAACATCACGCAGCCCACGGTTCCGGTGGTTCCCCGCCTCACCCGCGCGAGTTGGAGCACGCGCGTCTTCAGTCTACCCGTGGTGCAGGCGATGCTGCTGGTGTACCTGATGCTGTTCGTGTCGGCAAGCGGGCCGGTGGTGCGGAGCCTGGTGGATCCCGATGTGGGGTGGCACCTGCGCAACGCGCGTGAACTAACAGCGAGCGGCCACTTCATGCACGCGGACAGTTACACATTCACAGTTGGCGGCAAACCGTGGATCAACTTTGAGTGGCTCGGGGAGCTGCCGTATTTCTTCGCGCAGCGATGGATGGGCGATCGCGGGCTGTATCTGGTCTTGTTCGTGGTAGCAGCGGCGATTCTGACGGGGATTTTCTGTCTGGGACGTTTGCGATCGGGAAGCTGGACGGCGTCGTTCTTCACAACAGGCATCGGACTGCTCCTGACGACAGTGTCGCTATTGCCGCGGCCGCTGCTGTTTGGGTGGCTGTTCCTGGTGGTTGAAGTGGCGGTGCTGTGGAGTTATCGCAAAGGTCGCGACTGGACGTGGGCTTTGCCGGTGTTGTTCCTGCTCTGGATCAACACGCACGGGTCATGGTTCATCGGGTTTGTGCTGATGGTTCTGTTCGTGGCGTGCGGCTTCGTTGAGGGCGAATGGGGCGGGCTGTACGCGGTGCGCTGGACGCCGGCGCAGCGGAAAAAGCTGGTGACGGTAGCGATGGTGAGTTTTGCAGCGCTGTTCGTAAATCCTTATGGATGGCGGCTGGTGGCGTATCCGCTGGATGTGGCGTTCCGGCAGAAGCTGACGGTGGAGAACATCGCCGAATGGGGCAGCCTGGATTTCCATAGCCCGCGCGGGAAGATCATGATCGGCGTGCTGGTGTTGATGGCTGTTTTGCAGCTCGTGCGGCGACGGAGATGGCCGCTGGAAGATGTGGCGTTTGCGGCAGTAGCACTGTACGGCGGCGTGACCTATGTGCGGTTTTTATTTCTGCCGGCGATTTTGATCATGCCGCTGCTGGCCGTGGATTTTCGCGCGGGTGTGGAAGGGGAAAAGAGTCCGGCGAGGGATCATCGGCTGCTGAGCGGCCTGGTGATGGTCGCGCTGGTGGCGATGATGGTGCGCGCGTATCCGCGAGAGAAACAACTGCACGCGGGGTGGGAAGAGTTCTTTCCCGAGAAAGCGGTGCCGTGGGTTGATAGCACGGCGGGACGCGGAAATCTGCTGGCGAACTTCAACTGGGCGGGGTATCTGGAGTGGCAAGCGCCTGAGGTGAAGGAGATGATCGATTCGCGCGTAGACATTTTTGTGCATGCGGGCGTGATGGCGGATTATCTGAAAGCGGTGAAGGTAGAGGACACGGACGCGATGCTGGAGAAGTATCGGATCCGGTATGTGCTGCTGCCGCGGGAGTATCCGATGGCGCATTTGCTGGAGCACGAGGCGGCCTGGAAAAAGACGTACGACGACGGGCAGGCGGTGGGCTTCGAACGGGCGCAGTAGGTTTTTGCGGCGCGGGTTTCCTTACTATAAGGATATGGAGTCGGGTTCGGGGCTGGGCGGCGGATTGATCCTCGGCATTGAGACGTCGTGCGACGAGACTGCGGCGGCGGTGGTGCGGCGCGGGGCAGAGATTTTGTCGAATACGGTGGCGTCACAGATTGCTGTGCATCTGCCCTACGGAGGCGTGGTGCCGGAGTTGGCGTCGCGGGAGCACTTGCGGAACATTCTGCCGGTGGTACGGGAGTCGCTGAAGACTGCCGGCGTTGGATACCCGGAAATTGATGCTATCGCTGTTACGGAAGGGCCAGGGCTGGCGGGGGCGCTGCTGGTGGGGATCAGCTTTGCCAAGTCGCTGGCGATGGCGTTGGGCAAACCGCTGGTTGCTGTGAATCATCTGGAGGGGCATATCCACGCGGTCCTGCTCGAGGTCCGGCGGACGGCGACCGAAAGTGAGTTTGGCAGTCAGGGGCAGTCGCTGGCACTGGTAGTGAGTGGTGGACACACGCACCTGTATCTGGCGAGGTTTGAGAAAAGCGCGTGGACCTATCGCAACGTGGGGCGCACGGTGGACGACGCCGCAGGCGAGGCGTTCGACAAGGTGGCAAAGCTGCTGGGGCTTGGGTATCCGGGCGGACCGTGGATCGATGCGTTGGCGCCATATGGAAATCCGGAGGCGGTGCCGTTTACGTTTTCGCAGATCAAGGCCAAGGTTCATCGCAAAGGTCAACCGGGAGCGCTGGATCCGGCGGAGGAGATCTACTTTTCGTTCAGCGGGATTAAGACGGCGATGCTGCGCTACACGCAGGTGCATGAGATGGCGGCGTCGATCGAGGTGCGGCGCACGGCGCTGTCGGGGATGGAGAATGCAAAATCAGCCGACGGGTTGGCGTTGTGCGATCAGCCGACCCTGGATCTGATTGCCTCATTCCAGCGGTCCGTGGTGGACGATTTGCGGCGGAAGACGTTTCGTGCGACGGAGCGCTTTGGTGCGGAGCGGGTGATCGTGTCGGGCGGGGTGGCGGCGAATCGCGAATTGCGGGTGCGGTTCACGGCAGAGGCGGCGGAGCGGCACATACCGATTGCGTTCCCGTCGTTAGCGCTATCGACGGACAATGCCGCGATGATTGCAGCCGCGGCGTGGCCGAAGTTCGCGGCGGGGAAGTTTGCGGAAGAGGAGCTGACGGCGGAACCGGGGCTGGCGCTGGGGCGGTGAGGATGCGCTGGTAGAATCCGAAGTGGCCTCCATGAATGTGACGAAGCAGGAAATGCGCGAGGAAGCGCGCGCCGTTGGCGGAGATGTGCCGTCTGATCGGCCTGCGATGCATCTGTACAACACGATGTCGCAGCGCGTCGAGGAACTGACACCGGCGGATGGCAAAGCACTGCGAATGTACGCGTGCGGTCCGACGGTCTACGACTACGGACACATCGGGAACTTCAGGACGTTTCTGCAGGTTGATGTGCTGCGGCGGTCGCTGAAACTGTTGGGCACGGACGTGCGGCACGTCATGAACATCACCGACGTGGACGACAAGATCATCCGCAACGCGACGGCGGCGGGCGTGGACATTGACGCGTACACGAAGAAATATCAGGAGGCGTTCTTTGAGGACCTGGACGCGCTGCAGGTGGAGCGGCCGGAGGTGATTGCGCGAGCGACGGAACATATTCCGTCGATGGTGAAGCTGATCGAGCGCCTGGCGGCCGAGGACATCGCGTATCGAGCCGAGGATGGGTCGTGGTATTTCCGGATCGCGCGGTTTCCTGAGTACGGGAAGTTGTCGAAGAAAGATTTTGCGGGGATCGAGGACGGCGCGCGGATCGATGTGGACGAGTATGAGAAGGATTCCGCGCGCGACTTTGCGTTATGGAAGGCGCCGAAGCCGGGCGAACACCAGTGGGATACGACGCTGGGGCCGGGGCGGCCGGGGTGGCACATCGAGTGCTCAGCGATGGCGATGGAGTATCTGGGGGAGAGCTTCGATCTGCACGGCGGCGGCGAGGATTTGATGTTTCCCCACCACGAGAACGAGATTGCACAGTCGGAGTCGGCGACGCATCGGACGTTCGCGCGGCACTGGTTCCATGTGCGGTTCCTGCTGGTGGAAGGCCGGAAGATGTCGAAGTCGGAGGGGAACTTTTATACGCTGCGCGATCTGCTGCTGCGCGGGTATAAGGCTTCGGCGATTCGGATGTTGTTGATCTCAGTTCCCTATCGGCAGCAGCTGAACTTTACGTTTGAAGGGCTGGCGGCGGAGACGATTGCAGTCGAACGACTACGGACGTTCCGGGATCGAGTTGTGACCACGAAGTGGCCGACACGGGCTGCGACAGACAAGGCGGGCGGGCAGATGCAGGCGCTGGCGCAGGAGACCCGGGCGAAGTTTCGGGCGGCACTGGCAGATGACCTGAACACGGCGGAAGCGCGGGCGGCGATCTTTGAGATGGTACGAGCGGTGAATGGGCGGGCGGATGCGGGGCAGTTTTTTGCTGAGGACGTGCCGGGGATTCTGGAGGCGATGCGGGAGTTCGATCAGGTATTCGCGGTGCTCGAAGATCACGACGCGGAGTGGACGAAGTTCACGCTGGACTGGGCGGAGCGCGAGGGGAAGCTGGACCAGGCAAGTCCCGAAGTGCTGGCGACGCGGGGCGTGACGGACGCACAGATTCAGGCGCTGGTCGAGGAACGGGACCAATCGAAACGGAAGCGGGACTTCAAGCGGGCGGACGAGCTTCGGAACCAGCTGTCGGGGATGGGGATTTTGCTGGAAGACTCAAAGGACGGAACGCGGTGGAAGCGGAAGTAGACGGGGTCAGTGGCTCGCGGTGGGCAGGTCGAAGGTTCTGCTGGTGAGCTTATTGCTCGAAGTGAGCGTGGTCGAGGAGAAATGCCAGTCGACGCGGCTTCCGTCATAGTAGATGGTCAACGACGGAATCACCTTCCAGGTATCGGTTCCAGCGGCCTTGATGCCAAATTCGAAATGACAGCCCACGATGCGGCCCTTCTGGAAGGGCTCGACGATGTTCATGTCGCGCGAGGTCGTGGTATTGGCGTTCCAGCGATCCAGGTCCTGATTGCCATTGCAGCAGAGCAGAATCGCGACGTCGTGGTGGTCGCAGACGAGACGATCCTGGACCTGGGTTGTTCCACTCTTGCCGTCGTCCTGCGTTGCGAAGGTTACGCTAACCCTCTCAGCGGCCTGAGCGAAGGCGTGCCCGGACAACGACATCGCGACCGCGACCGCCAGCAGCAAGTTCCTCATGCGCGTCTCCTGTTCGCAAGTCTTAGGATGCGCGATCCATCGCTTGAGCCAGTTTGCTGCGGCTGAGAATTTACGCCACAGGCTGTAGTCTCGGCCTGCTTTGATTCCAGAGCCAGCCGGCGATCAGGTAGGTGAGATAGATGTAGGGCAGCCAGCGGTAGGCTCCGGCGGGCACGGGGTAGACCGAGCCGGCGATGGCGAGGAGCATGGCGATGCATCCTGCGCCAGAGAGGACGAGCCAAAGCTTCGTGAGGGCCCCTTCCCTTCTGAGAAACCTGGGCACAGCAAGGCAGACGAGGGCGTAGGCAGTGAGGAAGCCGTAGGTGGCGAGCGCGCCCATCCATCCATAGATGTCAGACCCGGGGACGCCGCGTAGGGCGAGGGCGAGGGTGACGACAAATGTAACCATGCCGGTGACAAGAACGGCGATGTGCGGGGTTTCGTTGCGATGGTGGGTGCGCGTGAGATGCACATGGGTCAGCCCGTGGTGAGACATGGTGAGCAGGACGCGCGAGGCAGCGGTGGTGCAGGCCAGCACGCAGGCGAACATGCTGAGCATGGCACCGAAGTCGACGCAGATGCCGAGGGCGCCGGCACCGACCTGATGCGCGAGGGTGTGGAAGGGCGCCGGGCTCTGGTCCAGAGTTTCGTTGAGGCCGTGAAAGCCGAGGACCTCGGTGTAAGCGCAGACAACGAAGAGAAAACCAAGGCCGATGGCGCTCTGCAGGACGGCGCGCGGGATGGTCTTGAGCGGGTTGCGCGCCTCTTCTCCGAGGGTAGTGGCGCTCTCGAATCCGACGAAGCTGAAGAGGGCGAGAACCATGCCCAATCTCATGCCGGAGACGCTGGCTCCGCGGAGGCGGAACTGGGTGGCGTCGAAGTGAAGGCCGTGGCGAACGAGCACGAGGACGACGATGGCCAGGATACAGGCGACGGAGGCGGCTTCGAGCCACAACATAGAGCGCGCGGAGAGGCGGATGTCGCGCCAGGCCATGGCGACAGCAATGAGGATCGCGATCATAGCAAGGAGCGCAGCCGGCGCAGCTTTGCCGATGAAGGTCAGGAGGAGCACGTTGGCATACTGCACGAATCCGCCGGTGACGGAGGCGGCGGTGGCGATGTAAGCAAGGAGCAAAGCCCAGCCGGCGAGTCCCGAGGCCCAGGGAGGAAGAGATTCGGTGACGTATTTGTAGAGGGAGCCGGGCGAGGCGGAGCGGCGGGCGAAAGCAGCCAATGAGGACACCGATCAGCGTCATGCCGGCGGTGGCCAGGAGGTAGACCAGCCAGGTTCCGTTGCCGGCCATGGCGAAGACCAGGGGGATGGTCATAGCGGGGGTGGTGGTGGGCGCGATGGCGGAGATCGATTGCGCGAGGGTTTCGGCGGGCGAGAGGACGCCCTTGCGAAGACCGTAGCCGGCGAGGGACGGCTGGGGCTCGGCGACATACACGTTCACGGCCTCGGATACCAAGGGTGCGGAGTCCTCCTGGATTGTGTAGGCGGAAACGTGCGCCGGGCGGCGCGACGAGGGGCCGGATGGGTTTCAGTCTGCGGGGGCGGTGGGGAGAAGTCAAGCCGGGGGCCGGGTTTCGGAGTTAGGGGGTCAGGTCGCAGGTGGTGTTTTGCGATTTTCCCGGGTCTCAAGTCGCAGATGATTGATTCCGCGTTGGTTAGCTCTAGTTTACAAGCTCGACAACATGCTATCTTTCTGGATCGAGGGCAGTTGCCTCGTGGTGTTCTGTGCCGCATTCATGGTTGCGAATGCGGCATTCGTGACTGCGAACAAGCTTGATGATTGAAAACAAGGCAGAAGCGGAGAGGGTCGCGAATGCAGCATTCGCGACTGCGAATGCTGACAAGGTGCAGAGCACAGGTCGCATGGCTCAGGTCTCGTTATTCAGCTGCGGTAAAGTTGCAGATGATTGATTCCGCGTTGGTTAGCTCTAGTTTACAAGCTCGACAACATGCTATCTTTCTGGATCGAGGGCAGTTGGCTCGTGGTGTTGATTGCTGCATTCATGGTTGTGAATGCGGCATTCGTGACTACGAACAAGCTGGATGATTGAAAACAGGGCAGAAGCAGAGACGTATACGAATGCGGCATTCGACTTCGCAAACGGCTTCTGCGCGAGGCGTTCGTTTGCGGGATTGCGACGGTACAAGACGCCGTCCCTCAGCGGCTAAAAGCCGAATTCATTTCGCGCCCCTTATGGCGCAGCTGAAGCTGCGCCCTTTCAAAAACAGCGAGCGATTCTTCGCAAGCTGTCCGTCTGTTTCCTCCTGAAGAGGACGTTTGCCGCCAACAGAATGCGGAGTGGTGCGGCTCGGCGATGAGAAAGATCGGACGTGCGGTGAGGCACGGGGTCCTGGGACCCAATCCGGGGCTCAGAGCACGTGGCGCAGAGCACAGGAGAATGCCTGGAAATGAAAAGGACCCGCCGGGGCGGATCCTCCTGATTCAGGCTTCGTCTTTAGTTTGCGGTGGAGCGGGGGGCAGATCAAGAGAAAAGGGGAATGTGGGAAAACTTAAGTCATGCGGTAGCAGGGAGCGGAGGGAAGCGGCTAGCACCTGGACGCCAAATTTCGCCGTGGTACAGAAGAAGCTGGTCAGGCCGCATCTCAATCTGCGAATCGGGAGTACTGCATGGTTCGGCTCTTTCTTTCCCTTCTTTGCTCGATCGCATTGACTTTCCAGGTGCTGGTCCTGGCCGGGTGCGGCGTTTCAACTTCAACGACCGCCACGGGCGGCGGCCCGGGGTCCGGCAGCGGATCGGGGAGTGGCGGCGGACCGGCGAGTGGCAACACTGCGGGATGCAACGGTGCAGGATATGGATACAACAACGGCAATGGACAAATAACCGGCGTTTGGCTGCAAAGCCCCTCACCCGGTCCGAATTCAGGCAATGTCCAGGTGAATGCAATCGCGTACGGCCCCGCTACCGTTGCCAAGTGGACGGTGTGCCTCGACGGCCAGGCCGTGTATCAGACGAATAGCTCGGCGAGTTCCATCTCCCAGGGGGTTGATATCCCCACCGGCCAGCATCTTCTGTGGGCAAGCGCGGCGGACGCCCAGGGCGATTCCGACCGATCGGAAATCAGGTTGATCCAGGTTGGACCGCAACCGCCGAGCAGTACTGTGTTGCCGACTCCGCCTGCAAACGCACAGGTGCTGTCGGAGATGCAGAACGACACCGCCAACTGGAGCATCTGCAGCCTCTGTGCGGCGGGCACCAACACGACCGGAAATTACACGTTGACGTTTTCCCAAAGCCAGCCCTCGCTGAGCGGCAGCAGCCTTGAGATGTACGCCGACGGGCCGCAGTGGACCAACGTGCTGTTTATGGACACGATGCTGGGCACCAGTTCCAATTCCCATTTTCTGTGGGACTTCTGGATCTACCACGACCCCGCTGCCGAAGCGCACTACTGGGCCTCGGAGTTCGATCTCTGGCAGGTTCTCGGGGGCCAGGAATTCATGATCGGCGGCCAGTGCGACTTTGGAGACGGCTACTGGGCCACCTGGGATAGCCAGGGCGGCGCGTGGGTTTTGAATGGAATCCCGTGTACACACTGGGCGCCGGGCTGGCACCACATCCAGGCGTACTATGAGCGCATCAGTTCGACGCAGTATCGCTACGACACTCTGGTGTTCGACGGTCAGGCCTACGGATTCAATCAGACGTGGACGGCCAACACTACGACGTGGCCGGACATGATCGGTATTCAATACCAACTGGACCAGGATCCGAGCGCTACTCCCCTGCACGAATGGGTCGATAACGTGACGCTGACGATGTGGTGATGGAGAGGACGCGCGCGTGGCGAGTCCTTTCCTGGTTCAGGCTTGGGGTGGGGGAGCGATTCAAGAGAAATGGAGACAGTGGAAAGTCACGCAAGGCGTGGCGTTCGATCCTGCGAGTGCGTCTCTCCGGGCGGACGCATCGCGCAGGATCGAACAAGGAAGCGCCTGCGGCGCGACTTTAAATGGCATGGCTGAAAGCCATGCCCCTTCACCTTTTCGTGCCTCTCCCCCTTCTTTTCGTGCCTCTACCCTTCACTTTTTCGTGCCTCTCCCCCTTCTTTTCGTGCCTCTACCCTTCACCTTTTTCGTGCCTCTCTCCCTTCTTTTCGTGCCTCTACCCTTCACTTTTTCGTGCCTCTCCCCCTTCTTTTCGTGCCTCTACCCTTCACCTTTTTCGTGCCTCTCTCCCTTCTTTTCGTGCCTCTACCCTTCACTTTTTCGTGTCTCTCCCCCTTCTTTTCGTGCCTCTACCCTTCACTTTTTCGTGTCTCTCCCCCTTCTTTTCGTGCCTCTACCCTTCACCTTTTCGTGCCTCTATTGGAAGGAGGGTGGGGAGCGATGCAAAGAACAGGGAGGGGGCACTTGAGTCGTGAGGGTTGGGATGGGAGCGGATCGGACGCATCCCGGCGGGACTGAAACTACTGGAATGCCGGTGATCCGGCAGCTATTACGAATCGTGAAGCACGAGCGATTGGTGATTGCGCCCGATGGCGGCCGCTTTTAGTGCATATCCGCAATGGGCTGCAGTTTCTTCACGGTCGCATCCAACCGCTGCTGAATGTCGTCCAGGTTATCCTGTGCGGAGCGCAACTGGTTTTCCGCCGCCTGTAAATTTGTATTCGATCCCTCCTCTTTGGTCTTTAGATCGATCAGTTCAGACTTAAAGTGATCGATTCCGTCGGAAAGCTGCTCCTTCGTCAGAGAGGGATCTGATCCATCGGCCAGCTTTTCCTGTGTACTCGCGAGTGCTGCCGCGTCATGTTTCTCTGCGGCCTGCAGATTTGAAAACTGAAGGCGTGCGTTGCTTACTCGCTCAGTTGCTGCATTGACGACTGTTTGCTGTGTTTGCAGTTCGGTCAGGAGAATCTGCGAGATCGCGGTAGTGCGCATGTCGTTATGCATGCCGCGAACCTCAGAGAGAATCGCCTGTAGCGTCTGCGAGTCAGATTGGGTTGCCTGAGCGAATGAGGGCACTGTTACGCCGAGCACGAGAATCGCGAACAACGCTGAGATTTTCGGATTTTTCACCACCGCCTCCTGTTCCGTATAGCGCCACACGGGAATCCTAAACGAGACTTCACTATCACAAGATGGTTTTGGGTTATGGATGCAATCTCGGCAACCCGGAAGTTTCGAGTAACGGATGCCTGGGAAAGCAACCGCCGGTTCTTCCGCCTCGCTGTGCTGAGCGTCAGAATGACAGTTTGGGGTGGACATACGTAGGGTCATCGAGCCACTGCGGGCGAAAAAGCAGGTCCCTCCGCTTCGCTGCGCTTCGGTCGGGATGACAAAGGTTGGGAGGGAAAGCAGGTGCCTCCGCTTCGCTTTTCTCGCTTCGCTTCGCTGCGCTCCGGTCGGGATGACACGGTGGGTGGTGGAAAAGCAGGTCCCTCCGCTTCGCTTTTCTCGCTTCGCGCGCTGCGCTTCGGTCGGGATGACACGGTGGGTGGTGGAAAAGCAGGTCCCTTCGCTTCGCTTTTCTCGCTTCGCTCGCTGCGCTCCGGTCGGGATGACACGGTTTCGGTCAGTCGGCGGCGGTGGCGGTCGCGGGGCGTTTCTTTGGGGTGCGGGCGGGGCGTTTCGTGAGTTGAGGGACGGGCTGCGGGCGCTTTGGGATGTCGGCGATGTCGGCTTTGCCTTCGGCGACCTGGATGAAGAAGTCCTGCACGTTGAAGGGCGGCTGGGCGGGATCGCGCAGGTAGACGTAGGAGCCATCGGAGCGAAGGCCGCGGGCTTTGACGTTGTCGGCGAGATAGGCAGCGAGGATTTCTTCGCGGACGCGGGCTTTGATCTGGGGATCGCGGATCGGAAAGACGACTTCGCAACGCTCGAAGAGGTTGCGGGGCATCCAGTCGGCGCTGCCGCAGTAGATCTCCTCATCGCCGGCGTTCTGGAAGTAGTAGAGGCGGCTGTGCTCCAGAAAACGTCCGATGATGGAGCGGACACGGATGTTGTCGCTCACGCCTTTGATTCCCGGACGAAGGGAGCAGATACCGCGCACGATGAGATCGATCTGGACGCCGGCCTGGGAGGCGGCGTAGAGGGCCTCGACCATGCTTTGCTCGAGGAGCGAGTTCATCTTGGCGATGATGCGGGCGGGCTTGCCGGCGGCCGCGTGTTCGGCTTCGCGATGGATGAGGCGGATGAAACTTTCGGCGAGGGTGAGGGGCGCGACGAGCAGCGGGCGGTAGTCGTCGGACTCAGAGTGCGCAGTGAGGTAGTTGAAGACGCTGTGAACGGCGCTGGTGATTTCCTGGTCGGCGGTGAGAAGGCTGAGGTCGGTGTAGAAGCGCGCCGTATCGGGGTTGTAGTTGCCGGTGCCGAGATGCGCGTAGCGGCGGACGACGCCGTCGGGATCGCGGCGGACGGCGAGGGCGAGCTTGCAGTGGGTCTTGAGGCCGACGATGCCGTGAAAGACCTGGACGCCGGCGTCTTCGAGGTCGCGAGCCCAGCGGATGTTGGAGGCCTCATCGAAGCGCGCCATCAGCTCGACGACGACGGTGACTTCTTTGGTCTGCGCGGCTTCGGTAAGCGCCTGGAAGATGGGCGAGTCGGCGCTGGTGCGGTAGAGGGTCTGCTTCATCGAGACGACGTTGGGATCGCGCGCTCCGGCTTCGATGAATCCGACGACGCCGTCGTAGGAATCGTAGGGGTGATGGAGGAGGATGTCGCGATGGCGCAGCTCGTCGAAGAGGTCGGTGGACTTGCGATTGAGGCGCAGTTCGTGCGAGGCGAAGGGTTTGAACTTGAGGTCGGCGCGCGAGGATGAGCCGTAGAGGGTCATGATGCGCGACAGGTTGACGGGACCGTCGGTGTGGTAGACGAGGGATTCGTCGAGCTCGAAGTTGGTGGTGAGGCGGTCGACGATTTCGGGGTCGGCCTGGCTGTCGATTTCGAGGCGGACGGCATCGCCTTTGCGGCGGTTGTGGAGCTCGGCGCGAACGGTTTCGAGCAGCGAGCGCGATTCTTCTTCCTGGAAGTAGAGATTGCTGTTGCGGGTGACGCGGAAGGCGGCGCGGGAGAGGATCTCGTAGCCGCGATACATGCCACCGGCGTTGCGCTCGATGAGGTCGGCGAGGAAGATGAAGTCCTCGGAGTTGTTGTTGGTGGGAACACGCACGAAGCGAGGCAGGGCGCGCGGAACGGTGAGGACGCCGAGGACCGGGCCGGCCGTACCGCGGCGCTTGCGGCGCAGCAGGAGCGCGAGGCACATGGCCTTGTTCAGGACGCGCGGAAACGGGTGCGAGGGGTCGATGGTGATGGGGGTGAGAAGCGGATCGACTTCGCGCTGGTAGTAGTCGGTTGCGAAACGGCGAGCGTCTTCGTCCATCTCATCCCAGGAGAGGACGCGGATGCGTTCGGCGCGCATGGCGGGAAGAAGCTGCTCGTTCCAGCAGCGGTACTGATCGGCAACGAAGCGCTGGGTTTCCTGGCGGTTGGCGTCGAGGGATTCGCGGAGGGTAGCGCCGTCGGGGAGAGCTTCGTTATAGCCGTCTTCAATGCGCTGCAGGACGCCGGCAATGCGAATCTCGAAGAACTCGTCGAGATTGCTGGCGGTGATGGCGAGGAATTTGACGCGCTCGAGCAGGGGGTTGGAATCATCCTGAGCTTCTTCGAGAACGCGGCGATTGAAGCCGAGCCAGGAATCGTCGCGGCTGAGGAAGAGGGTGTGCTCGCGCTGGGATTCTTTGCGCATAGATGGTAGGGCAACGCTTCGTACGGGGGAAGTTTACCTGAATGGCTATAAAGCACGGCCATGCCTGTGGTGTTAAACAAATGGCGAATTGTTGAGAAATTTCGAAAAGGGGGTGGAATTTGACGGGGTTGGCCGGCTCGGCGAGGATAGGGTCAGGAATCTTTCGGAGGCAGGATCGTGGCTGGATCTCCATGTTCGGGCAGTGAGGCGGTGGTCAGGGCAGAGAGCGCCGCGGTCGAGATGTATCAATTCGCCGCGCTGATGCTGGGCGATGAGGCGGAAGCTCTGAATCTGGTGGAGAGCACGGTGGCGTCGGTGGACGTGGATCCGTGCGCCGATCCGGCTACGGCCCGGGGTCTGGTGCGGGAGCGAGTGCTGGACGGAGCTCTGGAGATCATGCAGCGGCAGGATCCGGTGTCGTTTGCGGAGATTCCGGCAACGGGCCGGAATGGCTCGTGCCTTGAGGACGATTCGGTTCCGCTGTCGGGTACAGAGATTTCGGAGCTGGTGGCGGAGGCGGGACGCGGACCGCTGCGGGATTGGCTGGCGAGGCTTTCGCAGGCACAGCGGGCGGTGTTCGTGCAGCGGGCGGTGCTGGGCAGGAACAACGCCGATACGGCGCAGGCGATCAACCGGCACACGAGGCCATCGATCTGGACGGCGGAGGCGGTGAGCAGTTTATTTCGGGAGGCATTGTGCTCCCTGGCGTCTTCGCTGGTGCATGCGGCTCCTGTGGCCCAGGTTTAACCGCAAGGCCTTTCGCGGTTAAGAATTTGGTCGTTTCCTTCGGGCCAGGCACTTCGGTGTTCTCCTTTTCGCCCATTCTTCGAGACGGGACAGGGGCGCTTCGACTACTCTTATCGCAAGAGATTCTTCTGAACTTTTTACTTCGCGTAGTGCATCCAAAGCACATACCCGGACCCGGGACCACGGATTCCACGGTTCCACAGAGAGGCTTTTGCTTGTGGCGGAGGCGTTAGCAACCGATTCACGATGTCTGTGCCTGAGGCGGTTCGCCCTGGCGGCGGGGACGATCGCGTTGCTGAGTGTGGCGGCGGCGGGTCAGAGTTCGCCCAGCGGAGGCGGGGCGGGACCGATTCTGATTCCGCAGCCGGCGGTCGACAACGGGACGTATCAAAGCAGCGTGAGCGACGGGAAGGTGACGCCGGGCGTGCTGTCGCTGTCGCTGGACGATGCGATGCAGCGGGGTTTGAAATTCAACCTGGGGTTGATCCTGACGTCGCAGAATACGCTGTCGGCACGAGGGCAGCGGCTGGAGCAGTTGCAGGCTCTGCTGCCGACGGTGAGCGGATCGATCAAGGAAGCGGTGATGGAGACGGATCTGCAGGCGCAGGGTCTGCGGATTCCTGGATTTCCGGTGATTATCGGGCCGTATGGATACACCGATATACGGGGGTCGCTGAGCTGGTCGCTGGTGAATTTGTCGTCGCTGCAGAACTACCTGGCGCAGCGGCACAACTTCAAGGCGGCGCAGTTGTCGGCCGAGGACGCACGGGATCTGGTGGTGCTGACGGTGGGTAATGCGTATCTGACGGTGATTGCGGATGCGGCGCTGGTGGATTCGGCGCAGGCGCAGGTGAACACCTCGAAGGTTTCGCTGGATCAGGCGCAGGGGAATCATGAAGCAGGAACGGCGCCGCTGCTCGATGAGTTGCGGGCGCGAGTCGATTACCAGACGCAGCAGCAGACGCTGATCGCTGCGCAGAACGCGTACCAGAAAGACAAGATCGCGCTGGCGCGGACCATTGGGCTCCCGCTGGAGCAGCAGTTTCAGCTGTCGGATACAGTTCCCTACGCCACCTTCGATCAGCTTGATCCGGACAAGGCGGTGCAGCAGGCACTGGCCAACCGGACAGACCTGAAAGCTCTGCAGGAGCAGGTGGCGGCAGCGGAGAGGGCGCGCAAGGCGGCGACCGCGGAACGATTCCCGACGATCACGTTCAACGGCGACTACGGAGATATTGGAATTAATCCCAGCCATTCGCATGGGACCGGCGACGCGGTGGGGGCGCTGGACGTACCGATTTTCGAAGAGGCGAGGCTGCGGGGCGACGCGAAGCAGGCGCAGTCGCAACTGGAACAGATGCGAGCGCGGCTGAGCGACATGCAGGGACAGATCGGGGCCGATGTGCGGGACAGCATCCTCGATATCCAGGCCGCGGAAAAGCTGGTGGAAGTGGCGAAGAGCAACGTGGATCTGGCCAACGAGGCGCTCAGCGAGTCGCAGCAGCGGTACAAGGCGGGAGTTTCGGACAATCTGGCAGTATCCCAGGCACAGCAGACCGTGGCCCAGGCGGATGAGCAGTATGTGGCCAGCCTTTATCGTCATAACGTAGCCAAGTTGTCTCTGGCGCGGGCGCTGGGCATAGCGCAGAGCAATTACAAGGACTACGTGGGAGGAAAGTAAGTGGCGGAGCAGACCGAGCAGTCCAAACCAACTGAGGAGCGGCCGGAAGGTACACCACCGCGCTCGCGCCGCCGTTTTGTCATCATTGGCCTCGTGGCGGTGCTGGTGGTGGGCGCACTGCTGTTCTGGTGGCACTCGACGTACTACGAGGACACGGACGATGCGTCGGTGGACGGCCACCTGGTGCAGATCAGCTCACGGATTAACGGGCACGTGGCCGAGGTTCTGGTGGATCAGAATCAGCGCGTGGAAGCAGGACAGCTGCTGGTGAAGATTGACGAACACGACTACCAGACGGCGGTGGATCAGGCGCAGGCGAACCTGGAAGCGGCGGTGGCGAACTACGAAGCGTCGCGGGTGAACGTGCCGGTGATCGGCATCAACGCGGGGACTAATCTGAACAATGCCAACACCGATGTGCAGAGCGCGACCGCCGGCGTGGCGCAGGCGGAAAAGCAGCTGCAGGCGGCCCAGGCACGGGTAACGCAGGCGCAGGCGAACTCCACCAAAGCGAAGCTGGATCTGGAGCGTTACGGACCGCTGGTGCAGAAAGACATCATCTCGAAGCAGCAATACGATGCGGCGGTGGCGGCGGCGGCGGCGAGTGAGGCGGCAGTGGCGGAGGCGGAAGCCACACAGATCGCCGCGCAGGATGCGGTGCGGATTGCACGCGACCGGGTGCTGCAGGCGCAGTCGAGCCAGAAATACGCGCAGACGGGACCGCAACAGGTAGCGATTCAGAGGGCGAAGGCGGATCAGGCGGCTGGGCAGGTGGATCAGGCGAAGGCAGCGCTGGCCCAGGCGAAGCTGAACCTGAGCTACTGCGAACTGCACGCGCCGGTGGCGGGCATCATCACGACGCAAGAGCGTGGAGGTGGGGCAGAACGTCGCGATCGGGCAGGCGCTGATGACTCTGGTTTCACTGAACGATGTGTGGATCACGGCGAACTTTAAAGAGACGCAGCTGCAGCACATGTCGGTGCACCAGAAGGTGGTCGTTCACGTGGATGCGTACGGGCGCGACTTTGACGGTGAGGTCACGCAGATCGGCGGCGCGACGGGATCGGTGCTGAGCCTGTTCCCGCCGGAGAATGCGACGGGCAACTATGTGAAGGTGGTGCAGCGGCTGCCGGTGCGCATCGATCTGACGAATCCGGACCAGAACAAGGATCACCTGCTGCGACCGGGCATGTCGGTGGAGCCGAAGGTGCGAGTGAAGTAAGGCAGGGAATAGGGAACAGGGAACAGGGAATAGGGAATAGGGAATAGGGAATAGAGGGCGTCGAGGTTGACTCGACGCCCTTTCTGTTTGGGTTGATGCAGCGGCGATCAGTAAGGAACGGCTACGCGATAGGCGTATCCGTTGCGGTAGACGATGACGCTGCGCGGCACCATCGCGATGACCGGCGGCGGCGGTGGAGTGACGTAGACGTAGGTGGGTGGCGGAGGCGCGACGTAGATCGGTTGCGGAGCGGGTTGGGTGTAGGTGATCTGCTGTGGCGGCGGTGGCGGCGGCGCCGGTTGCTCGTAGGCGCTGGGACGGCGATAGAGGCCGGAAGGCTCCTGCTGCAGCGGCTGCTGCTGATCGAGCATGGGAATGCCGAGGTCGTCCATCACTTTGAGGGTGAGGCGAGTTTCTTCTTTCAGTGTGGGTCGGGGACCCGGCGTGGCAGGTTGATGAGGTCGATGGGCCAGAGGATCGGAATCATCCACGTCACGGTGTCGCGGGTGGCGTGGCCTTTGCCGAGGATGCGGCCGTAGCGGTCGACGTTGTAGCCGGGGACGTCAACGATTTTGGCGTCGACGGGGATGATGGTATCCGGCTCGATGACCATGCGATCGAAGCGGAGTTCCATCCAGCCCTTGCCGACGAGGTGGCCGGGATCTTTGTAATCTTCGAAGCGGCCGACGAGGTAGCTGCCGAAGGGCAGGACGGAGCGGCCGTAACGTTCGGCGTGGCCGAGCTGGCAGAGGACGGGGTCGCCGATGGCGGTGTTTTTGGAGCTGAGTTTGGGTTCTGAGAGCGTGCACGAGATCAGAGAACCGGCTGGAATCAACTGCTCAGCGGCGTAGCTCGATAGCGGCGCGGCGAGGAGCAGAGCAAGAAGAGACAGAGATTTTCCCTTCATGAGGAAGGCCTCCTGGGTGGGTCAGGTTCACCGTAAGAACACGATGGCTCAGCGGTCGTTGCGCAGAATCGACCGGCGCCGATGCGCGTTGGTAACGGGAGTCCTCGGGAAGGAACAGCAGGGGAAGGAAAAGCAGGGCCAGCTCTGACGTGCAGGGTGGCTGGGGGAACCATGATGGGTGCAGCGGAGAGGATGTGTCAAGGGGGAGGGTCAAGGAGGATGTCACAGGTTACGGGTCACGGGTTACAGGGCTCGGGTCTCACGGCTTTGGGCTTTCGTGGCTGCAACGGCTTTTTCGAGGAGGGTCTCGAGGACCTTCGGGTCCACGTCGGCGAGCTTCTTGATGTAGAGGCAGCCTTTGCCGGTTGGAAGGGCGCGCGATGCGGGGCGGATCTGCTCGAGGGCGCGGGACACGAGCTGCGAAATCGTGCCATAATCCCGATCATCGACCCGCCCTGTGCCTGATACTTCCCTGCCAACTTCGGTACTTGCCGCCTTGTGGGGTGCGGCGACATTTGTAGCCGGAGTCTCGACCAAGGGAGCGGTGGACTCGTGGCTGCGGCGCAGGGACGACCGACAGCAATACGTGCTGGACAAGCGCGTGCAGTTTCTGGAGGAACAGCTGTCACGATTCTATTGGCCGATCTATCTTCACCTGCAAAAGGACAATCTGATCTGGGAGCGGCTGAGGGAGAGGACAGAGGACCCGGAAAGCGCGCAAAGCAAGCTGAGTGTCCAGATTGAATCCGGGGTGATTCTGCCGAACCACAAAGAGGCTCTGGCAGTGATTGAAGGCAATCTGCATTTGGCGGGCGATGAGAAGGTGGTCGAGGCATCCCTGCGGTACGTGCGCCACGTGAAGGTGTACGAGATGCTGCGCGCAGCAGGAATCAAGGACGATCCTGTGAACCATGGAGAGCCGTATCCGTCGGACTATTTTCCGTTGATCCGGCACCAGGTGGAATCGCTGCAGGCGGAATACGATCGATTGATCTCGAGGCTGCAGGCACCGACGATGCAAGGGCCCTGAGTGGCCTCGCGGCGCGCGATGTTGCAACGGGGTGGAGCTACTCGCAGTGGAGTGCGATGGTGGGTTCGACGTGGGCTGCGCGCAGAGCGGGAACCAGGATGGCAGCGACTGCGGTGGCGATGAGCACCAGCGAAACGGAGAAGAAGGTGAGCGGATCGGTTCCGCTGGTGCCGTAGAGCACGCTGGCGGTGAAGCGTCCGAGGGCGAGAGCGATGGCGAGTCCGATGGCCAGGCCGATGGCGGTAAGGATGAGGCCCTGGCGCAGGATCATGCGGAGGACGGTGGGACGTTTGGCGCCGAGGGCCATGCGGATGCCGATTTCGCGCGTACGGCGGCGTACGGAATAACTCATGACGCCATAGAGGCCGATGGCGGCGAGGGAGAGGCCGATGGCGCCGAAGATTCCGAGCAGAAGCGATGAGATGCGCGGGAGCAGCAGCGATTTATCGACGTGCTCCTGCATGGTCTCAGTATTGAAGACGGCCATATTGGGATCGAGGGCGTTGATCTGCTCGCGCACGGAGGACGCCAGCGTGCGAGGGTCCATGGAAGTCTTGACGAGGATAGTGGTGCCGAAGAAGCTGTTGGCTTTTTCCGGGACGGCGTTGAGATAGAGATACGCGGAATCGGTGGGCTTTTCGCCGATGGTGCGGGTTTTGGAATTACTGGCAATGCCGATGATGGTGTAGGTGACTTTGTCCTGATGCATGGTGCGGCCGAGGGGATCCTGACCGGGGAACAGATGCGCGGCCATGGTTTGGT
Organism: uncultured Acidobacteriaceae bacterium; assembly: GCA_963705765.1. Classification (GTDB taxonomy): domain Bacteria; phylum Acidobacteriota; class Terriglobia; order Terriglobales; family Acidobacteriaceae; genus Palsa-343. The sequence goes on from CAVPKU010000039.1 coordinate 26,670, forward strand.
TGATGATGGCGGCGGACGGGCCATCGAGTTGAGAGGCGAAGTCGCGGCCGCGCAGCAGAGGCGTGCCCATGGTCTGGAAATATTCAGCGCCGACCGTGTTCACGAAGGCGATACCGTTCTGTGCGGGGTGGCCGTTGGCTGCATCGACGGCGAAGTTGTTCATGGTGGCGCCGATGGAGAGCGGCACGACGCCGGTGTAGCTCACCGAGCGAACTCCGGGGAGCGCGGCCACGCGGTCGTGAAGCTGCGACAGGAACTGCACAGTTTTGTCGTGCGAGTAGCTCTGAATTTTAGGATCCATGGACATGATGAGCATGTTGGCGGGCTTAAAGCCGATGTCGATGGAGGAGGCATTGCCGAGGCTGCGGAGGAAGAGTCCGGCGGTGGTGAGCAGCACGAGGGAGAGCGAGACCTGGACGACGACCAGGGTATTGCGCATGCGCGAACGCGTGGAGCGTCCGAAGCCGGCGGGGCCGTCTTTGAGGGATCCGACGAGATCGGGGCGCGAGGCACGCATCGCGGGAACGAGGCCAAAGACCAGGGCAGTGATGGCCGAGAGGCCGAGAGTGAAGAGGGCGACGCGCCAGTCCACATTGAAGTCGAAGGCGATGGGGAACGGCAGCGGGAGCTGGAAGCTGGAGATGGCGCGGGCGGCCATGGCAGCGAGCAGAAATCCCAGGCCGGCTCCGGCGAGCGACAGCAGGAAGCTCTCGATGAGGAGCTGGCGCACGAGCTGACGACGGCCGGCGCCGACGGCGAGACGGATGGCGATTTCCTTTTCGCGGCCGGTAGCGCGGGCGAGCAGCAGGTTGGCGACATTGGCGCAGGCGACGAGCAGCACCAATCCGACGACGATCATGAGGACGGCCATGAGCGTGAAGGCGGGAGTGGCGGAGCCGGCAATGAGGCCTCCGGCGGTTTGCAGCGTGATCTTTTCGTGGGTCTTGTCTTCCTTGTGCCAGGCATCGTCGAGGTGCTTTTTAATGACGTTGACGACAGTGGCAGCGCGAGCGCGGGTGACTCCGGGTTTGAGTCTGGCGTCGAGCATGAGCCACTGATCGTCGCGCGCGGTTTTAAGGTTGCTGCTGCCGGTGGTCAGGTCGGGCAGGATTTCTGCCGAAACAGCAAGGGGCACCCAGAACTCGGAGGCGATGCCGCGATCGACGCCGTAAAAGCCTGGCGGTGCGACTCCGACGACGGTGTAGTGCTGTCCGTTGAGCGCGACGTCGCGGTTGACGATGTTGGAATCGGCTGCAAAGCGGCGCCGCCACAGACCATTGCTGAGCACAACGACGTGATCGCGCGCGGCGGTGTCATCGTCGGGCAGAATGGAGCGGCCGAGCGTCATGGGCACATCGAGGGTGGTGAAGAAGTTGCCGCTGACGGACTGACCCCAGACGCGCTCGGGCTGCCCCTTGCCGCCGATGCTGGCGGGAATGAGGGGAAAGTGCGCGGCGATGCCGCCCGCGAAGATGGCGGTGGTTTGGTCGCGGTAGTCGATGTAGTCGGGCCAGGAGAAGGAGTTGCCTTCAGAGAACATGACCATGCGGCCTGGATCGCGGACGGGCAGGACTCCCCAGAGGAGGCCATTGGCAACGCTGAAGACTGTGGCATTGGCGGCGAATGCCAGGGCGATGGAGACGATGACCACAAAGGAGAAGCCTGGGGACTTGAGCAGGGTGCGAAGGGTATAGCGAAGATCCTGGACCAGGTTCCCCATGGGCGTGCCTCGGTTAGAAAGAGATGGTTAGTGGTTAAGAGTACGCCTGGGGAGAGGGGAAAGTTCGCTGTTGCATTGCCTGTTTTGGGAAATTGGCATGGGATTGTGGGGGACGAGATCCTTCGGGAAGATCTCGGGTTGAATCGACCCTGGGACAACCGTAAACAACCGTTTTTGGGGGTCGTAGCATCCAACTGCGCGGAGTTCCCCGAAAATCACGGGCTGCGGTGGTTGCCTTGCCCCGGGTCCGCAGATTTCTGCACGCACACAATGAAATTGGGAATTGAAGACTGATGTTCTTTCTGCCGGGTTACCCCAATGGACGGTCGAGGCCGTCTCACGCTTTGCACACGTCTGGTTCGAGGGCTTTCAAGGCGGTTGAACCGCGCCGATTTTCTGGCGGTCAACGTCGCTGCCCGGCAGTATGGGTGCTTCCTTTTGCTGTCTCGGTGTCACTGATCAGCGGAACGGCGTGCGCGCAAACGCCTTCCAGCGGCTCCCAGAAGACTCCCCTGAAAGCGATGAGCCTCGAGCAGCTCGCGAATATCGAGGTGACCACTGTGTCGAAAGAACCGGAAGAGGTGTGGAACACTCCGGCTGCGATTTACGTGATCACGCAGGAGGAGATTCGACGTGCTGGAGCGGCGAATATTCCGGAGGCGTTGCGGCTGGCGCCGGGGGTTGAGGTGGCGCGCATTACGTCGGGCGAGTACGCGATTGGGATTCGCGGGTTCAACAGCCGGCTCTCGCGGTCGGTGCTGGTGCTGATCGACGGCCGGACGGTGTACAGCACGTTCACGGCAGGCACCTACTGGGAGACGCAGGACGTACTGATTCAGGACATCGACCACATCGAAGTTATCCGCGGTCCCGGCGGAACGATATGGGGGCCGAATGCGGTGAACGGGGTCATCAACATCATCACGAAGAGCACCCGGGAGACGCTGGGCGCACTCGCGACTGGCGGCGGCGGGGATGTCGAACAGGTGCTGGGGGACGTACGGTACGGCGCCGGCAACGGCAAGGGGTTCACCTACCGGGTGTATGTGAAGGGATTTGGATGGGCGCCACAATATCACTCCGATCACGATAACTACGACGACTGGCACGGGGTCCAGGGTGGATTCCGGATGGACTGGACACAGGGCCGCGACAGCTATCGACTGCAGGGTGATGTGTACGGCCAGGGTCTTGGCGAAAGAACGACGGTTACGACCTACAATCCGCCGGCCAACCGCGACATCAGCGGCGATGCATCTCTCTACGGCGGAAATATTCTGTGGAACTGGACCCGCGTGCAGGGAGAAGGCAAGGACATGCAGCTGGCTGCCTACTACGACCACACGACACGGAATGAGCTGAACTTCGGGGACATTCGCAACACCGTGAATGTCGATTTCATGGATCGCTTTCCGGTGTCGCGCGAGCAGATCTCGTGGGGCCTGACGGCGCGATTCAGCCACGGCAACGAAGCCGAGGTGGTTTCCGGACTGACGTTCACGCCGGCGCAGAGGACCGATCAGCTTTATCAGGGATTCGTTCAGGATGAAATCTCGCTGGTGAAAAATCGGCTGTCACTCACGGCCGGGACCAAGGTTCTGAAAACGAACTACACCGGAGTTCTTGCCGAACCCAGCGGCCGGCTGTTGTTCACACCGACGTCGACCCAGACGCTGTGGGCCGCTTACACGCACGGACTGCGCACGCCTGCCGACGTTGAGCGCGATTTCAATCTTTCCAGTTTGCTGGGATACGCGCCGAATGGGATGCCGTACTTCGCACGCTTCAGTGCCAATCCAAAGTTCAGGTCGGAGCAGCTGAACGGCTACGAGCTGGGCTACAGAGGGCTTGCGGGGCCGAATTTCTACATCGACGTCGCGGGCTTCTACAACCATTACGGGGACCTCTTCAGCGAGGACCTGGCTGGACTTCCTTTCGTTGAGACGAATCCGGCTCCTGCTCACCTGCTGCTGCCAGCGCAGTTTGGAAACGGGCTGGTGGCGTCCACGACCGGGGTAGAAGCGGCACCGATGTGGCGTCCGAAACCGTGGTGGCGCGTGGGCGGTTCGTACTCCTTCCTCGATATGCACGTGGAGAAGGGCACGAACTCCAGAGACATCGGCAGCGCGGCGGGCGTGCAGGGATCCAGTCCGGAGCACCAGGCGCTTCTGCAGAGCGGTTTCGATTTGCCGCACTCGGTCAGCACAGACTTTCACGTGCGGTACGTGAGTGCGCTTCCCGGAATTCAGGTGCGCTCGTACTGGACGGGGAATGCGACGTTGCAGTGGGCTGCGAGCCCTCACATCCGGCTAACCGCCACGGGCCAGAATCTTTTTCAGCCGCATCACGTCGAGTTCAGCTACGATCCTGGGCCTGCTGTGGGAATCCGGCGCGGATTCTATGGTGAGATCGCCTTCACGCGGTGAACCGGGGGCAGAGTGTCTGTGGGTTTTCGAATCCGCATCAACGAAAACGCCGGAGCTTTGAGCTCCGGCGTTTTTTTGGTGCGGTGAGGCTGCAAAAGCGGGTCGCTGCGTTCAGGGTCCGGTCGGGATGACAACTGATCCGGGTTAGACCAGGGCCGGGACGTTGACCTTGTCGTACCAGGAGTGGGCGGACTTGAGGGCTTTGTTGACGTTCTCGATGTTCTCGACGCCCTTGGTGTTGAGCCAGTCCTCGAAGGCCTTGGCGCCCTGTTTGGCGTAGATGGCGATGCCGTCTTTCCAGGTGGCGCGGCCGCAGAGAACGCCGTTGAAGGTGGTGCCGGATTCGCCGGCGAGCTCGAGGGTCTCGATGAAGACGGGGTTGGAGACGCCAGCCGACAGATAGATGAACGGCTTGTGCGTGGAGGAGGCGGCGAGGCGGAAATGCTCAAGGGCCTCGGCGCGGGTGTAGGCCTGTTCGCCCTTGAAGGCTTTGGTGCCGGAGACGAATTCCATCTGGATGGGCACTTCGACTTTCAGGACGTCGACGCCGTAGCGCTCTTTGCCGAACTCCTCCATGGAGCCGGTGACGATGTCGGGTTTGCGCTTGGCGAAGGCGACGCTCTTCTCGTCTTCGCCGTTGACGCCGTAGCCGACGAGCTCGAGGAAGAAGGGAATGTCGTGCGCGCGGCACTCGTCGGCGATGCGCTCAACCCAGGCCTGCTTGAGGTCGTTGATGCGGGAAGCTTCGTAGGGCGTGTAGTAGAGGAGGATCTTGATGCAGTCGGCGCCGGCTTCTTTGAGGCGGCGGACGCTCCAGAGGTCGAGCAGATCGGGGAGGCGGCCGGGGAGGGCGGCATCGTAGCCGGTCTTCTCATAGGCGAGGAGGAGGCCCTTGCCGTTGCGATGCTTGGCGGCGGGGAGGCCGAATTCGGGATCGAGCAGGATGGCCGAGGCGTGTTTGGTAAGGACCTCGGTGACCAGGGTTTTGAATTCCTCGAGGGCGGAGTCAGGGACGTCGGCGACTCCCTTTTCTTTGGCGAGGGATTTCTTGAGCGAACCGCGCTGGTCCATGGCGGCGGCCGCGATCACACCGCGCTTATCGGATACGGCTTTCAGTCCGGCGAGTTTGCCGGGGGTCATATTGATGGACATTGTTTGTCTCTCCTGCTCTCTCGAAATATATCGATAAAGGCGCTTCCCTTCCCATTTTAGCCGGGGGGGAGAGGGGTTGGGCAGGTAGCGAAAGTAACGTGTGTGAAATTTGGGGGGGACGGGATTGGCGTGGACCGAATGCGGCCCCTTACGGTTTCGACCAGTCTTCCCAGCGGAGCGACTGGACGCGGCGGAACTCAGAACTGTTCGCGGTAACGAGGATAGAGTCGTGATGCAAAGCCTGGCCTGCGATGAGGAGATCGTAGGCACCGATGGGTTTGCCGGCTTTTTCGAGTTCGGCCCGGATGTTGCCGGCAACTCTGGCGTCGCTGTCTTCGAAGGGGAGAATCGAAATGGGACCGGCCAGCAGGAGTTCAACACGCTGGGTATTCGCCGCCGGTCTGGAACTTTTGTGCACCCCATACCAGAGTTCGAACAGCACGATGGACGGAACGCAGATGGTCTCTCCGGATCGGAGAGCGGACTCAAGCCGGCGGCGAACGCGTGGGGGGTCGCCATTCATCAACGCAATGCACGCGTTGGTATCGAGCAGGTAGCTCACTCAAACACCCTGCGAACAGGTGTGCGCGGCTGGTTACGATTTGCGGGCTTCAAATCGGCTGGTTCGCACTGGTCCATTCGCGCGAACCACTCTTTCACGTCGGAGATCAATGGCTGCAGCAAAACGCCATCCGGCGTACGGCGAATGCGCACCTGATCCCCCTCGAAACGGAAATCGCGGGGGAGGCGGACCGCCTGGCTGCGTCCATTGCGGAAGAGACGGGCTGTTTGGGAATTGCTCATGGGGGCGGCCTCTGTGGTCTATTCCATCAGTATATACCAATTGCGGCGCGACGAGCCCGGCGTCATGACTTCGGTCAGGATTCCAGTGTGGTGTTTCGAAGGTTTCTTTACGGATTGAGGTTCGAGAAGAAGCAGGTCCCCGTTCGACGCGCACCTCGCTCTGCTCGGAGCTTGCTCAGGGCAGGCTCTCCGCTCCGCTTCGCTTCGGTCGGGATGACAAGGTAAAGGAAGGTCAGAAACACCACACTAGTACCGTGACCGCCTGGAGATTCCCGGGCCTAAAGGCCGGAGATTTTCGAGTTGCTTGTTCCCTGGCCTAAAGGCCAGGGCTTCTGCCGTCGTCCCGCTGGCGCGGGACCGCTTCGCGAAAGACCCCGAATCATCCGGTCGGAGCACTAGGGGGCGAGATAGGGGCGGAGGCCGTCCCAGGGATAGAGGCCGGTGGGGCCGGAGTCGTATTCGACCTGGGGGCGAGAGGTGAAGCGGATGAAGAAGCCGGCGATCTGGGAGTTGTAATCGCGGGTGTTGTTGAGGGAGAGGAAACCGCCGGCGAACCAGTGGTCGCTGAGATGGTAGGCGACTTCGCCTTTGAAGTCGTAGTTGGCGCTGACGACGGACTCGGCGGAGTAGGAGGCGTTGGCGTTGGCGACTTCGAGCGCGTTGTCGAGCGGGAAGTACGGGGCGCTGTCCTGCTGGAAGGCTTCGAGGCCGAAGGCTGCAACCGCGCTGTAGTGGATGTTGGGGCCGTAGCGGCCCTGGAAGGAGAAGGGCACGTTGGCGAGGTAGTAGGCCTGGGGGCTGAAGTATCCGCCGTGGCCATAGGTGAAGAAGTTCTGGTTGTTGCTGTAGTGCATGCCGAAGAAGTTGACGCCGACGGTGAGGACGCCTTCGTCGGGAACTTCTTTGACACGGAAGTAAGCGCCGGCATCGCCGTCGATGCGGTTATTGGTCGGGACGTGGACGCCGTTGAGATGCTGACCACCGATGCTGACGTAGAAGCCGGAGCTGGGGTCGCTCTTGCCGAACTGGACCTGGCCGCCGGTGGAGACGACACCGCCCCAGGCGTTGCCGGAGAATCCTGGACCGACGGAGCCGGGATCACGGAGGCCGGAGTACGAGAGCTGCGAGTCTTTGACGGAGTCACGCGTTGCTGTGACGGTGAGCGGACCGTTGGCGGGTTTCCAGTTGAAGCGGCCGGTGATGTTAGAGACGAGGAAACCCCAGGGTGAGTAGCCGGCTGCGACCGCTAAATTCTCGGTGGCGAACTGGACTTCACCGCCGATGCCGACGGCGTTCTGCTGATTGAGGACGGCGTTGGTGGGGGCGGTGCCGAGGCGTTCGGCGATGCCGCCGGGAAGCAGCGGCGATTTGGTGACGGCGCCGGAGTCAAGGAAGACGGGATTGGAAACGATGGTGAGGCGGCCGCCGGTGGAGAGCGGCGCGGAGGCTTCAAACGGGGCCTGCAGGGCGGTGAGGGCGTCGAAGCCGGCGGTGCCGCTGCGGTGCGTAACGATGCCGGTGCCGCCGGCCCAGGCGCTATAGCCGGATTCAATGTTGGAGAGGTTCATCTGCGCCTGCTCGCGGAGGTTGCGCTGGCGGACGATGGCAGGGCGCTCGTAATGGCCGCGGAGCGGAGGCAGATTCTCCTTCATCAGGTCGTCGTCGGTGACGCCGGTGGGACGCTCGAAGTAGTCCGGCTGCGGCGCAGGCGTAATGACCGCGGTGGGCGGGCTGTATTGGGTTGCGACGAGCGTGGAGTCGGCGGGTTTCTTTGCTGCGGTGAGGGTGGAGTTGGCTCGGAGCCACGCGGGATCGACGGTGGTGGCGAGCGGAACGAGCGCGACGCTGGTGTCGAGTCCGATTTCGACGGGCTGATCCTGGGTGGAGATGGGAGCGGCGCCGACAGCGCTGGCTCCGGTGTGAATGTGCACGGGTGCGAGGGCGGCTTCAGGCGTGCCGAGGTCGATCGCATCTCCGGATGGCGGCAAAGAAGATTGCGGCGATGGTGAGGCGGGGGGCAGATTGTTGCTGGACGCGGGGTTCGGTGTGAGCGGGATGATGGCGCCGGATCCGCCGGTGTTGTTGGCCGGGGGGATCGTGGTTTGTGGAACGAACGCAGGGGGCGCGTTGTTATCGAGTTGAACGGGCGCGGTGCCGGTGTAATAGGGATCGGGGCCGAGGGGCTCGCTGCTGGCGCGCGTGGGATTCGGATGGGTGAAGCTGGGCAGAGCGATGCCACCGTTGTCGGCTGAGTTGCTGTCGGAGTCCGGGTTGAGAAGCTTGACGAGGTCGGCGGGACCTTTAGGACGACTCTGCTGCACGAGGTCGGCCTGATCGAGTTTGTGAGCCAGCTCGGTAGTGGGACTGACGGCGGGCATGGCGTTGAGCGAGGCGCGCCAGTAGTCGGCGGCTTTGGCGCGATCGCCGCGGGCGGTTTCAAACTGCGCGGCGGTGGAGAGGACACGCGGGTCGTTGGGATATTTTGCCAGGGCATCGCGCAGCCAGGCTTCGGCCTGCTTCATGTTCTGGACGCCAAGGGCGGCGCCGACCATGCTCTGATAGTCCGAGGCCGAGGCACTGGTCATGTCGAGATTCTGATAGATGGCGACGGCGTCTTTGGGCTGACCGGCCTGGACGAATCCTGCAGCGAGAGCTTTGCTGACGGCGGGGTTGCCGGGAAAGGCCTGCGCGGCGGCCATGAGGATTTCGACGGCGCGGCGCGAGTTGCCCGAAGCAGCCGCGGATGCGGCGCGACGCTGAGCCCATGTGGCCCAGATGGTCTGCACCTGGCGGCGCTGTTCGTCGGTCATATCGCGACGATCGCCGAGGCTCATCAGCTGGCGGTAGAGTTCGCGATCGGCGCCGACGTTCATGAGCGTCCAGGCATTCGCGATGTCGACCGAGGCGGGCGGAAGCTTGCGCGCGGTGCGGTAGTAGTCCTCGACCTGGGTGAGGAGAGCGAGCGAGCCGCGAAGGTCGCCGTTGGCTGCGTAGACGGCGGCGAGGGTCTGTTGGAATTCGGGGTCGGAGGCGAGCTGCTTGCGCACGGCGTCGGGGATCTGCTGGTTTTGCGCGAGGGCGTCGGCGTCGTGATCGGTGGCGTGGAGCGCGGCCATCAGGCCTTTCCACGCATTCGCATTGTCGGGATGCGCGGTGAGGACGCTGCGATAGATGTTGTAGGCGGCGTCGGGGTGATTATTGTCGAGATCGATCGCGGCCACCTGCAGCTGCAGAGGAATGGGGAGCGGCTGGCCGTTGTCCTGATCGATTTTGACGGCGCGCTGCAGGAAGCCCTGGGCGACGTCAGGATGATTTTGCGCCTGGTAGATGGCGGCGAGTTCGGCGAGGAATCCACCGTCGCGTAATGCGCTGTCGTAGGCGTCGGGCGGCATGCGCTCGACGTATGCGATGGCCTCGGGATCGTGGCCGGCGAGGTGCTGCATAGCGACGAGGCCCTGCCAGGCAGCGATGTTGTTGGGGTCGGCGGTGATGACGCGGTGGTAGATTTCCAGGGACTGCGGATAGTTTTTATCCTGAGCGAGAAGGGCTGCGTACTGCAGCGTGATGTCGGTGCGGAGCTTTTCCTGGCCGGCGGGATATTTCAGGTTGATGGCCTGGACGAGAGCCTTCTGCGCCTGGGCGTCCTGACCGACGGCAACGTACGCGCGGGCAAGATTGCGCAGGTAGTCGGGATCGCGGGCGACGGATTTTTTGAGCGCTGCGGGGAATTTGTTCTCGGTGAGAATGGCGTCTCTTCCCTGCCCTGCCTGAGCCTGAGCGTCGAAGAGTCCACGCCACCACGCGGGAGACTGCGGCTGGCGATGGAGCAAGGCCTGATAGACGGGGACGGCGAGGTCCGGGGTCTGCATCCTCATATAGGCACCGGCTTCGCCGCTGAGCGCGTCGACACTGCCGGGACGGAGCACGAGCGCGGCCTGATATTGGCGGACGGCGTCATCGAGGCGATTCGCGTTGAGGGCCTGAGTGCCGAGCTGCATGGCGTTCCAGAAGCGCGCGGTGGAGAGCGACTGGGCGATGAGGGGAATCTTCAGGCCGTTTTGCTGGGCCTGCTCGAAGTCGTTGGCGGCATCGGCGAAGTTGCTCTGCTTCATGTGTACGAAGCCAAGGCCGGCGAGAGCGCGTGGGTTGGTGGGCTCCTTGACGCTGATGTCGACGAACATTTGCTGCGCGCGGTCAAGATGATTGGCGGCCAGCTCGTTGAAAGCCTCGCGCTCGGCGGGAGTGCGAGCGATGCCGGCTGTGACGCTGGATTGGCGCGCTTCCGTTTCGGCGAGCTCTTTGGCGAGCTCGGGATCGGGATGGAGTTTCAGGTAGTCACGCACGGCGGTCATGGTGGCGGGATTCTGCACGTCCCATGTGAGCGCGTTGCGGAGTGCGGTTTGCGCGGTGGCGTCCTGCGGATACTGGGTGAGAATCTTTTCGCCTTCGGCACGAGAGCGGGGATCGTAGGTGAGCACGCGGCCGAGGTCGATGGTGTATTGCGGGTCGCTGGGATATTTCGCAGCGAGGGCGCGGAGGCCGGCGATGGCGTCGGGCAGCTGCGCGGGGATGCCGGCTTCGGTGTCGTAGTAGGCGAGAGCCCAGTTATCGGGCGGATGCGTGCCGAAGGTCTGGCGATAGATTTTGAGAGCTTCTTCGTTGTGGCCGTTCTTCGCCAGTTCGGAGGCCTGATTGAGGAGCTGGTTCTGCGTTTTGTTGCTGACCAGCGTTTCGATCTTCGCGATCTCAGGGCTGTTGGGATTCACGGTGCGGAGGCGGTCGATGTAGGTCTGGGCTTCGGTGTCGTTGCCGGACAGCTTGGCCCAGCGGCCGAGTCCGGCAAGAGCTTCCTGATTGTTGGGATCGGAGAGAAGAATCTGCTGCCAGGTTTGCGCTGCGAGGTCGAGGTGGCCCGACTGCTCCTGGGAGTGCGCTTTTTGCAGGAGGGCGATTTGCGCGGCGGATTGCGCGCGGGCGGGGATCGAGGATGCGAGGAACGCCAGGGCCAGGATTGCGAAGCCGGTGCGGAGATGGCGTGTCATCGTTCCCATGGGAATATCACTCGACTTCCTGCAGCGCGATGCCACAAAAGCGGCTGGAACTGGCGACTGGAACTGAAGTTCCAGTCGGCGGTGCCATAGAGCGCGGAGTCGTACCTTCCCGCATCTGCCAACCGCAGGCAGATACGGGGCACCCAACGTTTGTGTGCGCGCGCGGGCTCATAGGCTCTCCACCACTTGCAGGCGGCGACGGGCGCGGGAGCGGAGCCAGCTGCGAATCCAGATCGCGAAGATGAAGCTGATGGCGAGGACGCCGAGGTCAACCATCCAGGGGACCTGCATGAACCAGAGCTGCAGCGCGGTCCACCAGGGCAATTCGCCGACGTGGTAGACGTTGTTGCCGATGCGGTAGCTTTCAAAGCGCGGGCCTTCGAGGAGGGCGACGGTTCCGGAGACGGCGCTGGACTGCGAGGCTTCGAGGAAGGCCTTCATCATGGCCGGGTAATTGGCAGCGCTGCGGACGTCGATGAGGACGACGGAGCGGCCGCTGGCGTAGGGCGACTCAATTGCCTCGATCATGGCGTCGGGGACGCCGGTGGTGCCGATGAGACCGGACGAGAGCTGATCGTTCGCGGGAATGCGCCACCACATGTTGTGCAGGGTGGAGAAAAAGCCGCGGGTGTCCTGCACCTTGAGGCTGTTGTCGCCGAAGGTGACGGGCATGCCGGAGGCGAGCCTGCCGACGTTGCCGTTGGTCAGGCCGGTGGCGATGACGAGGAAATCCTGATCGGCGCCGGATTGCAGCGCATCGGGTCCGGCGACGGTGACACGCAGCGCCGGGAAGCCAGTTTCAGCGCCGAAGTGGCCCATCATGGTGAGGTACGTTTCCACTTCCTGCGGTGAGGGCTGATCGGGCAGTACCACGGTGGTCTGGCTGAGGTCGGCAAAGCGCGTGAAGGGGAAGCCGGCGTTCGAAAACAGCTCGAGGTTGGGCATCGCGGCCCAGTGCGGCAGATTGTGGAGATCGATGTACGAGCTGCGGAGGATCGCGCCGATTTGATTGCCGGGGATGGTGGTGTTGCAGTTGCCGCCCTTCAGCAGTTCGAAGGTGAGCTTGAAGCGCATGGAGTTGGAAAAGGGGCGCAGGTTCACGACCGGAATGGCCATGTTGACCGCGTCCTGCTTCGAGGCTTCTTTGCCGGGGGTGAGTGGGACCGAGCCGAGGTAGGCATCGTTCGATTCAACCTGCAAGCTGGAGATGGGGCCGATGGGGATCGAGTTATAGCGGTAGTCGAGGTGGAGGCGGACGTTCTGCTGCGCGTCCTCGAAGAAGAGGTCCGGAGGAATCTTGTAGTAGGCGATGAGCGGAGCGTTTCCGTCGCCCTGCACGGCTTCGGCGGGACCGGTCCAGATGGGCACGCGGCCGCGATCATCGGCAACGCGCCAGCGGGGAGCGTCGTCGGGAGCACTCTTAGCTGGAAGGGTCATCTGCGTCACGGCCGCGGTAGCACCCTGCAGGCCGGGCCAGCCGGTGGCGATGGCCTGAGCGGCGATGAGGGTCTGATCGGGATCATTGCCGGTGATGACGAGGACTTTGCCGTAGGGATCGACGGGGTTGGTGCGGACGGCGAGGGTGGGCGCGACGGGCGGATCGAGATTCAAACCCGGCGGCAGCGCATTGTTGTTCTCGGCGATGAGCACGATGTTGCCGGTGGGGAGGCTGCCGACGGAAACCGGGAAACGCATCGAGCGATAGTCGCCAAGGACGCCGAACCAGGAGGTAACGACACCGGCAGCCTGGAGTCCTTTGAGCGAAGGCGCAGAACCGAAGACGATGGGGATGACGGGCGCCTGCGCGAGCTTGTCATCGAAGAACGGCAGCGGCAGCAACTTGAGATCGTCGGCCAGCGGCAGCAGATCGCCGGAGAGAGCGATGGTGGTGTTGGTGTCGACGTGGGCCCACAGCGCGGAGTTGGTGGAGTCTTCGCAGGACTGCGCGTAATGACCGATGAGTTCGAAGGTGAGCTGATTGTTGCGGACCAGAAGGTCGGGGGGAATCACGACGTCGGATTCGATAGCGGCGCCGTTGTTGGGCGTTTGCGGGACGGGCAGCGTGGCGAAGGTGGTTCCGTTGAGAGTGACTTTGAGGTGGCTCTGGGCGGGGATCAGGCTCGGCGAGAAGTGGTAGTAGAGGTGCATCGACGCCTGTTTCACCACTTCGTTCTGCGGAATGGCGAAGTAGAGGGTGTTGTAAGCGTCGGTACCGTGGAGATTGATGGGGCCGGGAGTGCCGAGGTCGAAGAGATTGGTTTTGGTGCTGAAGGTTCCGGCCGAGGGCGGAGTGCTTTGGTCGGCGCCTGGAGTTGTTGGTGGAGTGGCTGCGGCGTTCGGGGTGGTTGTCAGGGCGGTGCTGTTCTGGGTCGCGGGCGTTGTGGCGGGCGCGGTGGGAGCGGTGGCGGGGGCGGTGGTTTGGGCCTTCGCAGGCAATCCGGTTCCGAGCAGGAACAAGGCCAGCAGGAGGGTCAGGCTCTCAGCGGTGACCGGTGACTTACTTCCCTGTTTCTCCGTTCGGTGCGGCACCATGGCAGCGATGGCCATGCCGAGTCCGCGAAACGCGATGCGGATGATGCGGGCCAGACTGCGGAGCGGCTGATCGACTTCGCGGGACTCGCCCCAGCCGAGCCAGGAGTCGGCGCGGGAGAAGAGAACCATGGTGAGCATCTCTTCTTCGGAGACGGTGAGGGGATCGAACTGCAGGCGCAGGACGCCGTTGGCGAGGTTGACGACGCGCGCCGGCAGTTCAGCGTCGCCGGTGCGGAGCGGGAAGATGACCTTCATGGCGTCGCCGGTGTTGGCGTGCATGCCTTCGAGCAACTCCATGGCGAGGCCGCCGCTGGAGACGTCGATGGTCTGGCCTGGAACGATACGGCCATCGCCCATCAGAATGCGAACCGGCGCGGCGAAATTGATGCGGACATGCTGGCGGGTCTGGCGGGCTTCGCGGGCGACAGCGACGCAGACGCTGAGGATGACGATGTTGAAGGTGGTCCAGAGGGCGTTGGTGATGATGGTGCCGGGGTGGGTGCCGTCCCAGAGCCAGCCAAGACCGGGAATGTGCAGGAAACGCGGGATCACCATGAGCAGGCCCAGCGCATTGAAGGCGAGGAGCACGATGAAAGGTTGTGCGATGCGCGCGTCAAAGAAGGTGCGGGTGACCAGGCCGCCTTTGGCAGTGACGTTGAACTTGCCCAGTCTTGGATTGAACAGCGCCATGAGCGTGGGCAACAGGATGTAGGGCGAGAGGACGGTCTCGTAGATCTCGTTCCAGAACGAGTGGCGATGGTAGCCCTGAATGCGGCTGTTGGTGACGCTCGACAGCGTGAGGTGCGGCAGAGCGTAGGCCAGGATCGCGATCCAGTAGCCGGGCACGTTGGTGAAACCGAAGATGAGGTAGATGAGCGGCGCGGTGAGGAAGATGAGGCGCGGCAACGCGTAGAGGAAGTGGGTCATCGCGTTGAAGTAGCAGAGGCGCTGGGGCCAGCTGAGGTTCGGCGCGAAGAGCGGGTTATCGATGCGGAGAATCTGGATCATGCCGCGCGCCCAGCGAATGCGCTGCTTCACATGGGCGCTGAGGCGTTCGGTGGCGAGGCCGGCGGCCTGCGGGATATTGATGTAGGCCGTGTTCCAGCCGCTGATCTGCAGGCGCAGGCAGGTGTGCGCGTCTTCGGTGACGGTTTCGGCGGCGATTCCGCCGATCTCGTCGAGGGCTTCGCGGCGGAGCACGGCGCAGGAGCCGCAGAAGAAGGCGGCGTTCCAGAAGTCGTTGCCGTCCTGGACGATGCCGTAGAACAGCTCGCCTTCGTTGGGAATGACGCGAAACTGGCCGAGGTTTCGCTCGAAGGGATCGGGGGAATAGAAGTGGTGCGGCGTCTGCAGCATGCCGAGGTTGGGATCCTTGAGGAACCAGCCGATGGTCATCTGCAGAAAGCTGCGCGTGGGGACGTGATCCGAATCAAAGATGGCGACGTAGGGAGCGCTCAGGGTTTTGAGGGCGTTGTTGATGTTGCCGGCCTTGGCCTGGGAGTTGTCGCTACGGGTGATGTAGCCGATGCCGGCTTCGATGGCGAACTCGCGGAATTCTTCGCGGTTGCCGTCATCGAGGATGTAGACGTGGAGCTTGTCGGCAGGCCAATCGATGTTGAGCGAGGCAAGCGCGGTGTAACGGACGACGCTGAGCGGCTCGTTGTAGGTGGGGATGAGGAGGTCGACTTCGGGCCAGTCCTCAGGATCGTCAGGCAGGGCGACGGGCGCGCGGCGCAGCGGCCAGACGGTTTGCAGAAAGCCGAGATAGAGGATGGCGAAGGCGTAGGCTTCTGCGCCGAGCAGCAGGACGATGAAGAAGACGTCGACCGGACCCCACTTCGTGCCCGGATCCTGGAAAAAGGCGACGATGCTGCTGACGCGCCACCAGCCGTAGCGGAAGGTGGCGAACATGGAGAGCATCATCAGGGTGAGCGTGATGAGGTAGGAATCAGAAACGCGGCTGAGCCAGACGCAGAGCAGGACCATGAGCAGGCCGAGGACGGCTTGCTGGGGCCAGGAAAGGGATAAGGAGCCGAAGAAGAAGAGGGCGACGACGCCGAAGACGATCATCGCGAACCGGAGCAGCTTGAAAAACGGCCCCCGTCCGGTTTCGAACCCTTCCCAGAGATCGTCCTGGGTCATCGTTCGCTCCAGCGTGCGCCACGCTGTCCTGCGCCCACCGCGACGGACGTACTGCGTATCCAGCTGACGAGGTTCATGAGGTCTTCGGCGGCGGGAGAATTGGGCGCGTAGTCGATCACGGTCATGCCTTCGGCCAGAGCCTCGCTCATGGCGGGACTGCGGTGCACGGCAAAGGGCAGAAGGCGTTCGCCGAGCTGCTGGCGGAGAACTTCACGGACGTCGAGTTGGAGAGGGGACGCCGGATCGAACTGGTTGAGCACGTACCAGGCCTGCAGAGGCTTGCCGGTCAGGCCCTCCTGATTGCGGAAGAAACCTTCCAGCACGGGGAGCGTGACCACGGAGGCCATGTCGGGCACGACCGGCACGATGACCATGGGCGAAAGACGTGCAGCCTGGCGCAACATGGGCGCTGATCCGGTGGCGACGTCGATGACCACGCGGCTCACGTCCTGGGCGCCGCGGGTCATCTCGCGACGCAGCAGATCCGGATCGGCATCGTAGCGTTCGGCTTCGAGGGTGAGGACGCGAATGGGTGGATCGCTGGTGCCGCCGCTGAAGGTGCGAACAACGCCGGGCTTGATTTCGCGCGCGCCGAAATAGAACGGCAGCACGCCGAAGGAGCAGGTATCGGTGAGCAGGACACGCTCGCCGCGCGATGCCAGAGCGCGACCGACTGCGGC
The DNA here is from genome assembly GCA_963705765.1 of uncultured Acidobacteriaceae bacterium. Taxonomy (GTDB): domain Bacteria; phylum Acidobacteriota; class Terriglobia; order Terriglobales; family Acidobacteriaceae; genus Palsa-343. Next base: position 43,177 of record CAVPKU010000039.1, read on the forward strand.
TACCAGGCTGGTTTTGCCGACGCCACCGGCCAGAGAGAAAAACGTCAGGACCGGGACCTGGCCTTCCATGCGGGACGGCTGCGCTTCTTCCGTGCTGCGGCCAAAGACCCCGCGCAACGCGTACCAGCGCGAAGCGACTCGCTCGCGCGACTGCTGGAGCGATTCAGTTCCGGGAACCGGGGGCGCTACGGGCGGCGGCGGAGTGGCCGGCTGCGGCATGGAAAGAAGATTTCCTGTTGGTGCGGCCTGCGTGACGGGCGGCGCGGGCGGAGGTGGGGCGGGCGCTTCGGTGAGCCACGCCGGGCGCACGTCGGCGATTTCGCGCTCAGGGGTGAGCTCGATGGGTCGAGCGTCGGCCGGAATCCCTTCGCGAAAATAGGGAGCGCCGCTGAGGCCATGGCGCGTCGGGACGGTTGTTTCCGCAGGGGCGGCCGCAGTGATGGGCAGCCGCTCCAGTTCGATGGAATTCTCAAAGCGCCGGTCGAGAGGAATTTCGCGGGAGGTTTCGCGGCGAGCCGGCGCAGCTGCGCCTGCGGCCGCCTGGCGTTCGCTGCCCGGCAGGAGGTCTTCCCAGCGGGGTCCTTCGCCCAAAGCAGCGGGGGCCTGCTGTACTTCTTCACGGGAGATGCGGGCCCTCTCCGACAGGGTGCGCTGCCGCATCTGAGCGCGCATTTCCTGGCGAGAGGCGCTGAAGTCGCGATATTTGGCTCCGTGCAGATTCGCCCACGAGTAGAGGGTCGCGACGTCGTCAGCCTGTTCGCTGGGGTCCGGGTTGCGGGCGTTCTCATCCAGCTTCATCGGGTCGTCATCCTCGGATCGCAGCCGATCTGCTGCTCCCTTGTCGAATGTCGCGTTGGGCGCTGGGTAGACGGGTTGCTGCGACCCGTTTCGCGCTCTCATCCACGGCAACAAGACATCATCGTTGTGGTCATCTCTCCAGCTGGGCATCGTTTTCCACTCGCTGGAGAACTGTTTGCTTTTGCGTCAACCTGATGACTGCCCCAAAACCGCTTGTGAAGTAGAAGTCTAACTAAGTTAACCCTTTAGGTGGACAACGAGCCATTCCTCTTCAGTAACTGCGGTACCGTTACGACAGTGGGGCAGAAGGGCAGCAGAATGTGCCACGCAGGGGCGTTCCGGAAGGGTCATCAATGCAGGATCGAGGCTGGTCGCAGCGAGGCGGCTGGGCGCGTGGGAGGACGCTATTCTTGTGATCTCACGCAAAGCAATCTTCGCCACTCTAACCGGAGAGACCGAGTTCGATGCGCCTGATCCTGCAGCCGGCCCATGCGCGGGACGTTCCTGAACTTGTGGTTTTCCGCACCGCGGTGAACCTCCACCTCGCACATCAGCACGGCGAGGGGTTTTGGCTGGCGCGGTCCACGGAGAAAGGCGCGCTGGCCGGGATGAAGCGAGGCCGCGTGTTTATAGGGCGTTGGCGGGGGAAAATCATCGCGTCGCTGACCCTTTCGACGCGCAAGCCGTGGGCGATTGACGCGACGTACTTCCACCCGAGCGAGAGCCGCTCTGTATCTGACGGCCATGGCGGTCGATCCGCGGCATCAGGGCGAAGGCGTGGGGAGAATGTGTATGGAGGAAGCCCGGCGGATCGCGACGGAGTGGCCGGCGGACGCGATTCGCCTGGACGCATGGGACGCTCAGGCTGGTGCCGGAGAGTTCTATCGGAAGTGCGGCTATCGCGAGGTGGGGCGGGCGGTGTACCGGAAGACGCGGCTGATTTATTTCGAGTTGCTGCTGTGAACCCTGCAACTAAAACGCTGGCGGAAGAAACAGACTCACCGGCTTCCCGTCGTTCTGCTCAATAATCGAGCGAGCCTATTTGCCTCGCGAATCGTCACTGAACTCGAAAGAGCAATCTTTGAATTGCACCTCGGAGAGGTAAAGCGAGCCTCCCGCATACAAGAGATGTGAATGCTCGAATTGCGCTCCGATCCATCGAGGGCCATCGAGCTTATGTGAGCACTCAGGGGTCGGCACGCCGTCTCCATCATGCGCAAACAGACTGGGCAAATCGATCTAAGCCATCGTCGCGCATCGCTGTCGAATTGCCTGGTCCCCCAGCGTTATCCATGCCTGCAGCAGTGCCAGAGCCAGCGGGAGCTGCGCTGCGGACCGTCCCGCTTCCACGCGAAGCATCTGCCGGTAAACTTCATCTTTGACCCTGTTGACCGACTTCGCCGAAATCCGCTTCCTCGCCATGGCTGCTGGTTCCTTCCTACGGCTAGCAACTCGATCCGGTGTTCGGCAGCCCCATCCATTTGAAGAAGGACATGGCGGGGCACCAGTTGGTGAACGCCGACTGCAGCAGATTCAGACCCACGAAAACGGTGAGCCACAGCCAGTACGGCGAGAACCAGTGAGCAAGGGCGAGCGAGACCAGAACCATGACACCAGCGAGTAAGCGGACCGCACGTTCCACCGTCATAACGCAACCTCTTCTTGCTCCAGCGGAGCAGGTTGGGGGACCGGGATCTTGCCGACATTCAGCATGTAATACAGCACTGGGACCGCGGGCCACGAAAGAAATGTCGAAGCCACGCCGCCGGCAATGAGCGAGAGGCCGAGGCCCTGAAAGATGGGATCGGCAAGGATAACGCTGGCGCCGACGATGACCCCGGCAGCGGTCAGCAGCACCGGGCGCAGGCGAATCGCACCTGCGTCGATCACCGCCTCAGCCAGCGGCATTCCCTCACGGCGGCGGAGCTCGATGAAATCCACGACGATGATGGAGTTGCGCACGATGATGCCGGCACCGGCGATGAAGCCGATCATCGAGGTCGCGGTGAAGAAGGCGCCCAGCATCGCATGGGCGGGAAGGATGCCGACCAGCGTCAGCGGAATCGGAATCATGATGGCCAGTGGAACAGTGAACGACTTGAACCAGCCGACAACGAGGACATAGATCAGGATGAGCACCGCGGCAAAGGCCAGGCCAAGGTCACGGAAGACTTCAATCGTGATCTGCCACTCGCCGTCCCACTTCATTGAAAAGTGGTCTGTCGATTCCGGCGCAACGGAGTTGTAGCGAGCCAGCGAATAGCCGTCGGGCAGCTTCAGCTGATCGAGCGCGCGATTCATCTTCATGATCGCGTAGACAGGACTCTCTTCCGCGCCGGCGACATCGCCGGTGATGTAGACCACGCGCTTGAGGTTCTTATGGTAGATGTCAGGCTGCAGGGTCGTGTGTTCCACCTCGACCAGTTCGCGCAGCGATACCATGCCGCCGTCCGCGCCCCGCAGGCGAATATTCTCCAGTCCCTGTTCCGATGAGCGCTCGGCTCGGTCGAACTCCACGGTGGTCGGCACGGCTTCGCGCGATTCGGGCACGTGCAGCAGCCCCGCCTGCACCCCGGACGTAGCCAGCGCCAGCGTCTGCGCTACTTCCGCGACGGGAATGCCGTGCAGCGCCGCCTTCGCCTCGTCGACATGCATCACCAGCTGCTGTTGCGGATCCTGCATGTACCAGTCGGTGTCCACCACGCCTGGCGTCTGCTCAAAGACTTGTTTCACCTGGCGCGCTACCTGGGTCTGGCCATCGAGACTCGGCCCGTACACCTCAGCCACCAGCGTCTGCAGAACCGGTGGCCCCGGTGGAACCTCAGAGACCTGGATGCGCGCACCGTAGGCGCCGGCAATGCGGTTGAGTTCCGGACGCAGCCGCCGCGCGATGGCGTGGCTCTGCGCGCTGCGTTGGTCGGCGGGCAGCAGGTTCACCTGAATGTCAGCCTGGTTCGGCTGGCGCCGCAGATAGTAGTGGCGCACCAGCCCGTTGAAGTTGAAGGGGCCGGACGTGCCTGAGTAGATCTGGTAGTTCTCAACTTCCTGCTGGCGGCTCAGATAGACGCCCAGCGCCTGGGCCACTTGCGTGGTCTGCTCCAGCGGCGTGCCGTCAGGCATGTTGACGATGACCTGGAACTCGCTCTTGTTGTCAAAGGGCAGCATCTTCACCAGCACGGCTTTCATCGGCACCAGCAGGCACGCGAGGAACAACAACAGCACCACAACACCGAGAAACGTCCAGCGATTGCGCGAGCTGTCGATGAGATGGTGCATGATGCGGCGATAGAAGCGCACCAGCCAGCCTTCCTTTTCCGGCGTGAGCGTATGCGCGCCCGCCAGATGCCTGCGCCCGAGCAGGCGCAGCGCGGCCCACGGCGAAACCACGAAGGCGACGATGAGCGAGAAGAGCATGGCGACCGAAGCGCCCACAGGAATCGGCCGCATGTACGGGCCCATCAACCCGCGCACGAAAGCCATGGGCAGAATCGCCGCGATCACCGCGAAGGTGGCGAGAATGGTCGGATTGCCGACTTCCGCCACCGCCTCCGCCGCAACTTCCCTCAGCGGCCGGCGCGCGTTCATGGGCATGCGGAAGTGGCGAACCATGTTTTCGACGACCACGATGGCGTCGTCGACCAGAATGCCGATGCTGAAGATGAGCGCGAACAGCGTTACGCGGTTGAGCGTGTAGCCCAGGAGATAGAACACCGCCAGCGTCATCCCGAGGGTTACAGGAATGGCGAGCAGCACGACACCCGACTCGCGCCAGCCAAGAAAGAGCGCGACCAGGATCGTTACAGAGAGGGTCGCCAGCAGCAGGTGTTTCAGCAGAGTGTCCGATTTATCCTTTGCCGTTGCGCCATAGTTGCGCGTGGTCGTGACGGTCACGTCGGACGGCAGCGTAACGCCTTTCATCTCGCCGACACGCGCCAGCACTGCGGTCGCGATGTCGGTGGCGTTGGTGCCCTTGCGCTTGGCGATGGTGATGGTCACCGCGGGATATTCTTTCGCCGGCGCGGTCCCGGCATGCGCCTGGGTGGTGCCGAACAGCACATAGTCCTGCGCTTCGGCCGGACCATCGACGATGCGGCTGGCGACGTCGCGCAGAAGCACGGGCCGCCCGTTGGCCACGCCGAGCACCACGCCTTCGAGGTCCTGTGTATCGCGGAACAGATTGCCCGCGTCGACGCGAATCTCCTGATTGCCCTCCGCGAACTCGCCCGCCTGGGTGCGCGCGTTCGCCCCCCGCAGCCGGACGACAACGTCTCCGGGCGAGAATCCGAAGGCGGCCAGCCTGGTGCTGTCGAGGATCACGCGCATCGCGCGCGGCTGCCCGCCGATGACCTTCGTTTCTGAGACATCAGGAATCTGGCGGATGGTGTGCTCGACTTCGTCCGCCAACTGCCGCAGCTGATAGCCGTTGTAGTGCTCGCCCCACAACGTGAGCGCGAGGATCGGCACATCGTCGATCGAGCGCGCCTTGACCAGCGGCTGCGAAGCGCCCTGCGGCATCCGGTCGGCATTCGAATACAGCTTGCTGTAAACCTTGACGAGCGCGTCCTCCTGCGACGTCCCAACGAGGAAGCGAACGATGATCAGGCTCTGTCCGGGGCTGGAGATGGAGTAGACGTATTCGACGCCCGGAACCTCGTGCATCAGGCTCTCGACGGGATTGGTGACGCGCTGTTCAACCTCCTGGGGCGACGCGCCCGGCATAGCGGTCATCACGTCCAGCATCGGCACCAGGATCTGCGGCTCTTCCTCGCGGGGAATCGCCAGCACCGCAAGCAAACCCAGCGCCAGTGCCGCGACGATGGTCAGCGGCGTCAGTTTCGACTGGATAAAGGCGCGGGCCAGCTGCCCGGCGATGCCGTGCCCTTCCTGCTTCATGGCTGCGCCTCAATGCGCTTGCCGGCCAGATCGCGGTCGCCAGGATTGTTCACCAGGCTTTCGCCGGCCCCGACGCCGGAAAGCATCTCCACCTGATCGCCGTGCCGGTTGCCGATGGTGACGTAACGCAGCTGGGCAAGGCCATCCGGATCGAGCGCATAGACGCAGGCCAGCGAACCGCGCATGACAACGGCCGACTGCGGGGCAAGAATCATGGGCTTGGTCGCGCCGGGAAAGCCCGCGGTCGCGTACATTCCCGCGCGCAGATTCTTCATGGCCGGCAGATCGAGCTTGACCACGAAGCTGTGACTCGCCGGATCGGCCGCCGGCACCATTTCGGCGACGGCGCCGCTCAATCCGGCTGCGTCGAATCCCTCGAGACGCACCGGGACCTTCATGCCCATGTGTACGGATCCGATGAGGGATTCATCCACGGTGGTGTACAGCTGCAGGGGGCCGTCGCGATCCAGCTGCAGCAAAGGCGCGCCCGGCGCGGCCAGGGTTCCCGGATCGGCCATGCGCGCTGTAATGATGCCGGCGAAGGGCGCACGCAGCGCCGAATACGCCAGCTGCGTGCGCGCGCCGGCGACCGCCGCTTTGGCGCCTTCGCTCTGCGCTTCGAGAGCTTCCAGTTGCAGTGCCGCCGCCTGCGAGCGCTTCTCGACCTCATCGAATTCCTGCGGGCTCACGCTCTTCTCGTCGCGCAGGATCTGATAGCGCGACAGCGTTCCAGCCGCCAGCTGAGCGTTCGCCTGCGCCGCTGCCTGTTGCTTCTCCGCGGCGTTTTTTGCGGCCGCAGCCTGGCTCAGCGCCGATTGCATCGCCGCATCGTCGAGGGCCACCAGCAATTGCCCGGCGCTCACGCGATCCCCTGCCGCGACCAGCACCTGGCGGATGTGCGCCGGCACCTGCGCAGAGATGACGGCCGTTTCTTTCGCGTGGACCGTCCCGGTTGTCTGAATCGTCTGCGGCGTTTGAGCCGCGACGCTGCGCACCAACTGTGCCTGCGCGGTGGGAGCCGTTGCCGGTGCGGGGCTCGCGTGCGAGCAACCCAGCAGAAACGCTAAAGCAAAACCCGACGTTAAAGATAAAACTTGTTTCATTGCAGAGCCTCCGCGGTATCAGGAGTCAGTTGTCCGGTGGCATACAGCAACGCCGCATACGCCAGCGTGTTTCCATAGGCGGCCTGCCAGTAGTTGTTCTGGCTCTGCCTCTCGGCATCCTCGCCGCGCAACAGATCGGTCATTGTCGCCAGTCCGGCGTCGTACCGGTTGCGCAGGATGCGTAATCCTTCGGCGGACTGCTCCATCGAAGCGCGCGCGGTCGCCACCATGCGCTCGGCGGTGCGGTGGCCTGTCAACGCGCGGCTCACCGCAAGGCGGATTTGCTGCTCCTGCCCACGCTCCTGGGCTGCGGCTTTCTGCTGGGCGGCTCGCGCCTGCTCCAGATGCGCGCGTTTGCCGAGGGGGAGAATATCGAGAGTGAGTTGTGCGCCAGCCACCCAGTTGTTGCCGCCGTCCCCGGCAAAGGTCTCCCGGTCCATCTCCCAGTTGCCGTATGCGCTCACTTGCGGGAACCAATCCGACCGGGCGGCTTGAGCCACCTGGTCCTGCGCCAGGACCCGTTGCTGCAGAGCCTTCAGATCGGGCCGCGCCTGCAGTGCCATCGCAACGTCCTCCTCCAGAGCGCCATCGGGAAACGTCTTCGCGTCGATCGGCTGCAGCTCCGGACGCGGGCTCGTCACAGCTCCCATCGCGGCCTCGAGCTCCGCCCAGGCCGTCTCAAGAGAACCCTCAGCCGCAATGTTTTCCTCCTGTCGCGCTGCCAGATTCACCTGCGCCGACAGCAGATCCGAATCGATCGCCAGCCCGGCTTTCACTCGCGTCTGCGCATCGTGAACCAGCGCCTCGGCGGTTTGCTGCTCGTGCCGAGCGACATCCATCTGCCGCTGTGCGTAGAGCACCGCCTGGTACGCCTTGACCACCTCGAAGACGATGCCCTGATCGGCCGCCTTCTCCATCGACGCGGCGCTGTCGGCTCCGAGGCGCGCGCCCCGCATCTGCTGCTGCGTCTCAAACCAGTTGAAGACCATCCACTGTCCGCTGAAACGCGTCGCAAAGTTGCCGGTCGGAGTGGGCCGGTTCAGCGAACTCCAGCGAGAAATCGCTCTGTGCGAATCGCTGCTGGCGCAGCTTCGTTCCAAACACGTACACAGGATCGTTCCCGCGCGAGAGATCCTCAGCAAAATTCAGCCGCGGCCACAGCCCCGTCTTCGCGAGTGCGGCACCCGCCTCTGCCGCCTGCACATCGGCGCGCGCCACAGCAGCCTGCGGATTCTGTCCCAGCGCCCGATCGACCGCCTGGCGCAACGTCAGGGTGGGCGCCTGCGCCCAAACACCTGCCGGCGCCAGCGCCATCCACCACCCCACGACCCGCAATTTCCAGCGAATTCTGCCCATTCCCGTTCAACCTCACAGGCCGCGCTGCACACGTCTGCGTGTGCCGCGAGAGTCGCGGTCCGCAGGTAGGTTCCAGCGTCCGTTATCGATGCCTTCACTCCCCTAAACGACGGAAGAGGGGCGAGTGTTACAGGTTGGCAGTGGAATTCTTCAGGCGGAAGTACTCTTCGGTCAGGAGCCGACGCAGAATGGGCTGCGTTTCCGGTTCCGGGCGGACGTCCAGCGAATGGCAGCTGTCAATGGCGCGCTTCAGATCCTCGATGAACGCCACGCATGCCGGGCACGCCTCAATGTGTTGCCGCATTTGCTCGCAGGTTTCGGCCTCGAGTTTGCCGTCCAGATACTCCGAGAGGTTGGCGAAAATCTCCCGGCATTGCGCAGATTGCTTTGCGGTGGTTTTCTTACGCGGCGGCGGCGGTGTCTTCCGCTCCAGCAGCTTGGCCATTTCCTGCCGGACCAGCAGCCGCGCACGGTGCAGCCGCACCCGAACCGTCCCCGCCCGCAGCGAAAGAATCCTGGCGACGAGATCGTTGTCCAGTTCCTCCATGTCATGGAGCACCAGCACGATGCGGTATTGCGGCGGTAAAGCCAGGACCGCTTCATGGAGCATGCGGTGATCCTGGCGTTGCGAGGCTCGTTTCTCCGGGCTGGGTCCCTTGTCCGCCAGCAATGCGGCCAGTTCCCCTTCATCCGGCAGCAACTGATCCAGCGCAACCGTCTTTCGATACGTTGCCGTCCGGCGACCTTGCCAGCACCGGTTCTTCGCAGCGGTGTACAGCCACGCCGACAGGGCTTCCGGATCCTCGAGCTTCGCCAGGTGCGGCAGTGCCTTCAGCAGAACTTCCTGTGCCGTATCTTCGCCATCCTCGCGGTGGCCGCACACTTTGATCCCAAACGAAAGCACGGTCTGCTGCAAAAGGCCGAGCGCCGTTTGAACGCTGGGCTCGTCACCCCTGCGCAGCAGCACGATCGCTTCCTTCAGTTCAGCACGCACGGTTCGGCCTACAGGGAGATGCGTTGATTCTATCGCTGCGATCGCGAAGGCCCGCTTGCAGTCTGGAGTGCACTGCGATTCTGAATTCCGGATGTGATGGTGACCGCGGAGACGCTGCGCGTGCTGGACCGCAAGCAGATCGCGGCCGCAGGACCGGTGGCCGGCGGCGCGCAGATGGTGTCGTTCACGCCAGGCGCGAACGTGGTTGGCTATGGAGAAACCGGCGCAACAAAATACAGCATTTTGCTGAACGGCATCCAGCAGGGATGGGCGGGCGAGGCAACCAGTTTCACGGAGCCGGGTTCACTGGGGATCACCTATGATGGCGTTCCGGTGGCCGATGCGGCAACCGGTTTGTGGCAGTCGGCAACGATGCCGCAGTTAGCGGGAAATGACGAAGGGCTGAGTCCTCCGGTCCGAATTCGCAACAGGCACCTCATCGTGCAGGACCCCGGGCCTCTCTTCCAGGCCGCCAATGCAGCAGCATCGTACCGCATCTGCCCCGGAAGACGGCGGCCGCCGGGTTTTAGACGCCTAGCCGGTACCCGGGTCGTTAGCGTCCGTCAGCCCAGCGAGCGTGCACTCGCCACCGATTGCAGGTTCTGGATGGATTCGTGACGGGACGAAGCATGTGAAGCTTCTGCATCACTTTCGTATCACAGAGGTGTTTCTTGAGCTTCAGGCCGATCTGCACAAGTTTTTTGTTTTGCGTGGTGAGCCCGCTGGGACTCGAACCCAGGACCCAAGTGACCGTTCTTCATCGATCTGACTAGTTCGCATTATCGCCGTACATCATTTACCTGTAGCAGTTTATCAGTCCTAGCTGGTCCATCCCAGTTCTGCCCAAGTCGAGCTATTTTGTCCCCCCAATGTCCCCCCAGCAGTGCTAATGTGGATGAGGGCGTGGGTCCTGAGACCTCGGCTCCTAGGACCTCCGATGCCACTCACAGATAGAGCAATCCAGGCAGCCAAGCCACGGAAAACCGAATACCAGGTTAATGACGGCAGCGGTCTCTTGCTCCGTATCAAGCCCAACGGCACCAAACTGTGGCGTGTTGAGTTCCGCCTCGGGAAGGGCCGAATGCGCGTCCCCCTCGGAGCCTATCCTCAGGTCAGCCTCAAAGAAGCTCGCGACGCCGCACTTGATGCGAGGTCGCAGGCCAAACGAGGCATCGACCCGAAGACTAATCGCAAACAGAAGCAGGAGGCCATTGTCGCAACCTCGGGCACCGGGATCGACCACGAAGACGAGGCCGCGATCACGATTGATGATGTTACCGGACAGAGTCCGTTCCGGACCCTCGCGCTCGCCTGGTTCAACGATTGGAAGGTTGGGAAGGATGAGAGGTTCGTAAAAAAGGCCCGAGCCCGACTCACAGACAACATCCTCTTCGCCCTCGGCACGAAGGAGGTCAACGCGGTCAGGCCACGCGATGTGATTCGAATGGCCAGGGCGATCGAGAAGCGTCTCGGACGAGCGACCGAACTGGCATCGCGCAGCATCCAGGTCGTTAAACAAATCTATCGTTTTGGCGTCGTCCACGAGGTCGCCGAGCGCAACCCTGCAGCGGACATCAAGCCCAGCGAGGTCGGAATTGAGCCGGTAGTTGTAAAGAACCGGGCGCGGGTGGAACGCGAGGACCTCCCTAAGCTCCTGGTGGCGATCGAGGAATACAAAGGGCGGATCGTTGTGAAGCTGGCCCTAAAGTTGATGGTGTTGGTCTTTCTGCGCACATCGGAGATGATCAACGGCGTGTGGACCGAGATCGATTACAGCGAGAGTCTGTGGCGCATTCCCGCAGGACGGATGAAAGGCCGGAAAGCGCAGAAGAAAGCGCACATCGTTCCGCTGGCTCGGCAGGCTCTGGAGATTCTGGCTGCGCTAAAAAAGCTGAAGGATCGGGAGAACGAGAACATCTTCCCCGGCGTGTTTTCGAAAAAAGGTCGGATTCACGGCAATAGCCTGCTCGAAGCGCTTGATCTGCTCGGCTATAAGGGCGCTCAGACGGGCCACGGCTTCCGTGGTCTGGCCAACACCATCCTGCTTGAACTCGGCTACGAGGAGAAGCATATCGACGTCCAGCTTGCCCACAACAAAAGGAGCAGGGTCAAGCAGGCCTACGACCACGCGAAGTACCTTGACCAGCGGAGGGACCTGATGCAGGGTTGGGCCGACTACATCGACCAGCGGTTGGCGTTCGGCTACGCGATGCGTGACGACAAGCTGGGTGTGACAGCTCAGGCCGGTGATTGATCGCGTGCGGCGATCCGGGCAAACTGCCAAGCGTTCACCTCGGCCTCGATCCAGGCGACCGAGGTGCCACCCAAACTAATGGACTTCGGAAAACTGCCTTGCTTGATTCGGGCATAGAGAGCGCTTTTGCTGAGGCCCACGGTGTCAAGCACCTGGGGAAGGCGAAGAAAGCGGTGGCGGGGGGCGGCAATGTTCATGGGAGCTAATCCTTTTGCTGTCGCCGACTATTGCGTTGGCGGGCATGGAGGGTATTACTTCCCTGAGCGGTCCGGCCCATTATTCGCGCTGCGGAAACTGAAAGGCTTTCTTTGATTGTGGGGATGCTGGGTCTGGAACTCCACTTCTGATGCGAGCCTAGCGGTCGGCTGCAGCGGATCGTCGCTCGGGAAACTTAGCCATCTTTCCTGCAACCCGCAGAGTCAGGTAGCGGCAGAGAAATCCAAGTCGCTCCCAAGGCGTCCCGTCTCGCAACGTGGCCGCTGTTTCGCACCGGTCCGGGCCAATCGTAGCCGGACCGGCCCTTTTCGACTGCGAAGGGTTCGGGGAACAGCCACGCATCCTGCCGAAAGCCATCATGGCTCGTCCCTACGGGCCGTAATCGTGCCAGACCGGCTTCTTCATGCCCCACCCTTGCTGATGTGCTTGTAGAGGGTCTTGGACGCGAGGCTGATCATCGTCGCCAATTTGACCCGCCCCGGAAAACTGAGCCGCAGGAAGTTAGAGATTTCGGCCTGCGTGGTTCGGTTAGTGCCCGTTTGGCGGGCACGATTGCGATTAATGTAACTCACGTGACGGTCTCCAGCAACAGGCCTGAGTAAGTCTCTGTCCGGTTCATCGTTCCGGTCGTCGTCGTGCGGTGGGAATGTGGGAAACGCGGAGCGTTTTCCAAGGCGGCTTTATCGCCGTCATTTCCACCGCTGCTGATGGCGGCAAATTCAGCCGGAGTCCGATCGGCCAGCGCGGAATGCGGACGGTGATGGTTGTAATCGTGGTGCCAGAGGGCCAGCTTGCGGCGAGCATCGGCCAGGGTGAAGAAGACCTCAACGTTCAGGCACTCGTCGCGCAGTCGTCCGTTGAAGCTCTCGATATACCCGTTCTCGACCGGACGTCCCGGCCTGATGAAATCCAGATGCACGCTGTTTTGGTAAGCCCAGAGATCCATCGCCTTGGTGGCGAACTCGGTCCCGTTGTCCACGGTGATCGACCGCGGCGTTCCGCGGCCAGCGACTACCGCGTCCAGCGCCTGGGCCACCTTCTCTCCGCTGAGCGCCGTGTCGGCATGGAGCAGGAGACACTCGCGCGTGAACTGGTCGACCACCGTCAGCACGCGGATCCAGCGGCCGTCGGCCAGCCGCTGCGCGACGAAATCCATACTCCACTTCTGGTTGGCGCCGATCGCCTGCCCGGAAGCAACACGCTGCCGCTGTGCTCGCTCCCGCCGCTTCTGCGTGCGCACGATCAAACCCTCCTCGCTATAGATCCGGTAGATACGCTTCGCGTTTACTTCCCAGCCCTCGCGCCTCAGCATCACCGTAAGCCGGCGGTAGCCATAGCGCACACGGCTGCCGGCCAGTTCCCGCAATCGCACCCGCAACGCCTCCTGCGGATCGCGATGATGCTGATACCTCAGCGTTGCCCGGTTCACCGGAATCAGCCCCGCAGCACGCCGCTCACTAAACTGGTGGGCTTGCTGGGCCCACTCCGCCAGTTCACGACGCGCCCGAGGCCTCAGAGCTTTTTTGCGACGATCTCCTGCAGGACGTGGCGGTCCAGCGAGAGATCGGCCACCAGCCGCTTCAGCTTCCCGTTCTCCTCGCGCAGCTGCTTCAGTTCCCGCAGCTCGCTCAGACCCAGCCCTGCATACTTCTTCTTCCACAGGTAAAACGTCTGCTGGCTGATCCCGTGCTTCCGGCAGATCTCCACTACTGTCTCGCCTGACTCTGCTTCCCGCAACACTCGCAGAATCGCCTCTTCGCTGTGTCCCCGCTTCGCCATCTCCTGGCTCTCCTCTTCGCTTCAGAGAACCACGACGGGCTGCACTCTCTCAACTTCGACACGGACCAGTTTTCGGGTTTTGGGTCAAAGGCACGATTAGGAAGCTCTTTCGCGCACGGGTCTTCCAATCTGAAGAGGGTCTCCTGACGGCACTAGAACGACCTGAGATTTCGATCGGGCCGCCTCCGCCGCTGATCGCAAAAGCTGGACGGATGAATGCCCAAGGCATTCGAGTCTTCTACGGCGCGACGCACCCCGAGGTGGCGTTGGCAGAAGTGAGGCCGCCAGTCGGAAGCAGAGTAGTGGTCGCCCAGTTTGATGTCAGGATACCCCTCCGCCTTCTCGACGTCGAAGCTCTGCAGATGCTCTCCGTCGGAGTCAGCCCCTTCGATCCGCATTACCTGATTCGCAAGCAGAAGGCGTCTTTCCTTAGCGGACTCAGTGAACGCATCACGATGCCCGTGATGCCCGACGACGAGGCGCTGAGCTACATCGCCACTCAGGTAATCGCCGAATACCTCGCATCTCTTCAGCATCCGCATCTGGATGGCATGATCTATCCTTCGGCGCAGGCAGGTGAGGGCATGAAGAATGTCGTTCTGTTTCACAAGGCGGCGGCGGTCGCTACGGTGGAGCGCCCAGACAATGTGGAGTTCAACGTGACGGCCTATGAAGACTACGAGACAGGTCCAGAAATCGACTACCGAGTGTGCGAAGAGTTCGATTCGGAAGCAGTGACCCCGCAGCCCCGGGAGCCCACCCTCAGGGAACTGATGACCGAGGTGGACGCCGTTATTGATGAAAGAGAACCGGCGCTGGCGCTGTCTACGGAAAACGTTCGGGTACACCACATCAAACATGTGGAAATCAGAAGCGAGAGGTTCCCTGTGAGCCGAAGCGAATTCGACAAGAAAACGATGAGGGATTTCGAGGAGGGCCAGAAGAGACTTCAGGAATCCCTCAGGCTGCGAAATGACCACATTGAACTCTAGTCGTGCCGCCGGTTGCGATCGACAGCTTTCCAGGGGAGTCATAGCGTGGTAGAAACCAATTTTCTTCGCCGTACACTTTAGAACTTCGCCATTTTTCCCTCAGCCCGACAGATTCAGGTAGCGACAGAGAAGTCGTCGTCGCTACCAAGGCAGCCCGGGTCCCAACCGGGCTGTTGTTTCGCAAACCGGTCCGGCTCCGTAATAGCCGGACCGGTCTTTTCCGATGGGAGGACCGAAGTTCGCTGAAACGGTGACAACTCGCCAGAGTCTGGTATGGAAAAGCAGAAGACGATCACTCGACGTCAAAAACAATCCCGCAGCCTGCAACTGATCCTGCTCAGCGACACTCACGAGCAGCACTCCGAAGTCGAAATTCCTCCCGGTGACATCCTGATTCACGCAGGGGATTTCACGATGTTCAGTCGAAGCCTCCGGTCGATCATGGACTTCAACAACTGGTTGGGAAGCCTGCCTCACCGCTGGAAACTGGTCTGCGGCGGGAACCATGAGACCTTTCTTCAAACCGATCCCGGAAATCGTTCCCTGCTCAGCAACGGAACCCTGCTCATCAACGAGGGGATCGAAATCGAAGGTCTGCGCATTTGGGCGTCACCGGTCACCCGTTCAGGGCCGGCATTCTGCGTCAGGTCCGATGATGAGCGACGACGGCTTTATGCAAGCATCCCCAGCGACACGGATGTCCTGGTCACCCATGGTCCGCCGTACGGCATCCTGGACTCCTCATCTGGTTCCGATCACCACCAGGGTGATCCGGTCCTGCTCAATGCTGTAATGCGCCTCCGTCCGAAGCTCCACGTCTTCGGCCATGTACACCTGGGCAGGAACTCACCGCGCATCTTTGAGACCGAGAACACCATTTTTGTTAATGCGGCGTTGCTCGGGGTAGATGGGGCGATCGACAAACCACCCATTGTCATGAAGATCGCGCGGTAGTCAGCGGAAACTTCGCCGTTTTTCGGATAGCCCGCCAGAGTTAGGTAGACGCGGCTGCCTCAGTCGCGCCGAGACACTTCGGACAGGAGCCTCCGTGTGCAAATCAAATTGAACCAAATCGAAGTCGGTTTCGTGGTCAGCCTCCCCGTCCTGCGGGAGGTCCTCAACAACCTCAGCATTAATGGCCGCCGATGGTGGATTGCGAGTGATCCGATCGATGCAATCACCAACAGATTTCTGACTCTGGGTCATGGCGATCCGAACTGCCAAGATCGTCTCAACACGCTCTACTATAGGATTCCGGTGCTCCACGTCGATGTACCTCGTGTCGGGGTCGGGAACCTGGTGGTTCTGCTCGAATCGTCGTTGGTCGTGCCAGAGCAGCGCGGGTTGTATCGTGAAAACGGCCGGGTGGTCGAGGATGAGATCGAAGACATCCAGTGCTTCCTGTTCCCGGTCCTTCGCGCCTTGGCGAGGAGGTTTGAAAAATAGGGCCGTTGTCGGCGGCGCGGATTTGTGCGCCGAATAACTGTCATAAGGTGGGACTGGAATCGACGTAGTGTGGGGTGACTTAAGAGGCGAGCCGATGGATAGGATCAGGCGAGAGCGATCCCATTCAACCACGTCAAGATCGCCACGATGACCGGCTCAACTGCATTGAGCTTTCGGAGTATGACCGATCAACTCGACCGCAAGTAAAGGCCCCAACCCGACAGGGCACGGGAGCCGCAAATGTTGCGGCTATATTGAATGCGGAGGCATGAATGCCGAGGCTCAAAATGATGATTGACACTCTCGTGATGGTCATTGCTGACCCCCAAGGCGGCAAGAGCAACCAGATTCGGTCAATATTCGAGGAATTCGAGTTGCACCACTTCTACGGAGGCTACCCATCTCAGCGGATGATTGCCCACCGTTACGAAGTACACCCGGACATCGAACTGTACCTACGGCTGATGTCGTGGCATGAAGCGAAGTCAACGTACGACGATGTCGTAGGGAATATTACGCGAGGGCATAAAGACGCGAGGCGTCGGTACAAGGTGCTGGCTCCTGCCCAAGTGAAGGCAACCGACCGTCTCATCAGTGGCGAGCGTCTGTTCAGGAAGCTGTGCCGCGACTTCGCTGTCCGCAGGGCGTTCGCTGTCTGGCTAAGTCCTGACCGTCTAGGCCGCAGACCATTCCGTGTCAGCCCACAGATGAAGCATTTCATGGAGACCCGTCGATGGGTAAGCGCATTGGCAATCGACAGTCTCGCAGCCCATCCGAGTGCTGCTCCGGTGACCAACTCCATAAATGCCCGTCTGCTTGCCGACTTCCTGTTCCGGGTGTGAGGGTCTCAGGGGAAGGTCAGTGCCACGCAAGGGCTATTCACATCCTGCATACGAGTCAGCCACCCTTGCCGCGAAGTTAAACCTGGGTCGCCGAGGAGCCAGAGGAGACCGCATTGCCGATGCGATGAAACGGGGTCGTCAATCTTCGGGTGCGTTGTGCAGGTGAATTTAGCATTCGCTTCGCGTTTCGTGCGACACCCCAGTCCCGCGCTCGGGGTGGCTTCAATTCGCGCGGCTGTCTACTGCCGGCGGCGATTCCTTCCTGCTTTATAGCTCCAGACATAGTGATCGGACGAAGGAAGTTTCCGAAATCCGCGTTCCTTCCAGAAACCCGCGACCTTGGCAAACGCTTCCCTCCGCTTCCGTCGGTATTCTGCGGTTCTTCGTTCTTTTTCGGTTTCCGGGGTTCCGCGTCCTTCGTATTGCAGGGCGAAGGGCTTGCAAGTGATGACGGCACAATTCGAACCGAATTGGCGAATGACTTCTTCGACGACCCGTTCGCCGATTCCCCGCCCACGGAACCTCACATCTAGTTCCAAGCGGTTGATGAGCAGGATATTGTGCAGGAAAAGCGCGTCCCCGCTGATCAGGTCTGAAACCTCCTCCTTCAGATCGCCCGTATCCACGTCGATGATCGCTTCAAAACATTCCATCGTCTCGGACGACACATCGTCCATCACCTCGTACAAGCTTTCTCGCTCATTGAGGATGCGGGCGCGGTCAACGAGATAAAGGTGAATCTTTCCGACCCTGGTGGTTGGCTCATCGACGTCAATATCGTCGTCATCCTCAACCGACTCCCCGCTCCCCAAAATTTCACCCTCGTACACCGCAATGTATTGGCCCGGTTCTGAATCTTCGCACCACACGTCAAGGGAAAGTCTAATCAGCAGGCTCATGTCTTCACTTCCTCCTTCCGGCAATCCGGCCAGCAGCAGGCAAATCGGCGAAGTTTCGCTGGCGCGCTTGTACGTCTGGGTCATCGCAGGTGAGCACCCGCCCGTCCACAGGAAGCAAGCCTTGGACCAGATGGAGAAGCTCGGCAGCCCTCCGGAAATTCCTGCTGCCGGGCCGTCCGTGCTGAAGAACTCCCCGCAGCCAGCGCACGTCGGCGACGGTCAGCGCTTCGACGCGCCCCAAGGAATACTGCCGGAGCCTCCGCCAAGTCGCATGCTCCTGCCTGAGCACCTGCGGGTCGATACCGAACGCGCTCGTGTGGTCGGTGGCTTCGGTACGGTGGCGTTCGGCGACTTCGTGGCAACGGCGAATGAGGTCCCGTGAGTGCTTCGAGCGGTACTTCAGCCCCGCGATCCGGGCCGCGTTGGCGTCAAAGGCTTCTGCCAGCTCAAGGTGTTCGAGAATGTGGTCGAGCAAGGTGTTGTTTCCTCCCGTCCGCAATCTGGTGAGCAAGGAGGAAAAGAGCGAAGTTTCGCACCGGATTCTTCGAACTGGAGTACGACATCGTATCGGCGAGAGGTCAGCGCCAAGAGCAACATTGGCTTCGGAGCTTGCCTGAACTCGAAAAAGGCTCCGATCTTCGCCGATTGCTGTCCGACTGCCCAGAGTAGGTCAGGGATATAGGGTACTCGGCAGGCCGAGCCTCTCGTCCCCAAAGCGTCACTCATCGGGGCAAATCGACTATGAGACCCAAGACCAGCAAAAAGGTACCCTCATCAGAACGGCGTCCGAAAGTGTCGCTGGTGATCGCACCGAATGCCGAGCGGGACATGGCGTCCGTTAAATCGGCGATCAAAGGATGGATTGTGCCACTGCTCGTACGGGAGTTCCTCGCCGAGCAGCGGTCCCTCTCGACTGAAACTGAAGTGAGTAAGGACGAGGCGACTACCAAACCGATGGGCAAGGAGGATGTGGCAAGCAGCCACATTAACTAAACATGCCCTTCCATTTTTCTTACGATCCGAACCGCAGCTATCGCTGCGCAATCTACGCTCGGTTTAGCAGTGACATGCAAAACCGCGCGTCAATCCCCGACCAGATTAGGGAATGCAGGGATGCTGCCGCTCGGTATGGATGGACCGTCATTGATGAGTACATCCGCTTCGATGAGGCCACCAGCGGCCAGTCCCTCGATGGCCGGGATGGCCTGCTTGAACTTCTCGAACTTGCCAGCCAGCCGAATTGCCCTTTTGACGGCATCCTGATTGATGACACGTCGCGCTTCGGGCGGAACCTCTCCGACACTTTGCCTCTGACCGATAAGTTCGGCTATCGCAAGGTCTTCCTCCACTTCGTGACCCGGCGTCTGGACTCTCGGGACCCAAACTTTCGCAGCCTCTTTATCAAATGCGGCGAAGAGGATGAAAACTTCAGCCGGGGCCTCGCGGAGAAGGTGCACCGCGCCCACCGAGGACGGGTCCTGAACAAATACATCCCAAGCGGGGGATGCTATGGGTACCAGAACGAGGGTATTCCGGACCCAGAGCGGCGGCGGCAAAATGGCCACCCGCGCTTCCTTGCGGTCGAGATGAAGATCAACCCGGTAGAGGCGGCTGTTGTCGTCCGCATCTACGAAATGTATATCTCCGGCTTGGGCTATCGCTCCATCGCGGATGTTCTCAATCGTGAAGGCGTCCCTTCGCCCCTGAAAGGGAGTGGGAAGCGACCGCGCCGGTGGTGTGCACGGACGATCTGCAAAATCCTCAGTCAGCCGAAGTATCGCGGCATCCATATCTGGAATACAACCAAGGTTGTTCGTAATCCGAATACAGGCAAAAAGGAACAACATCCCCGTCCTGAGAGTGAATGGGAGCGCATCGAGGTGCCCGAATGGGAGATCATCTCTCAGGAGCTTTGGGTTGCAAAAGAGGCGGCCGCCGCTTTCCGTCGCGGACGGTGGAACAACCTTGGGGGTAGGAATCGCACGGGAGCGAGCCGGAGTTACATCTTTGGCGGTCCACTGACCTGTGGTAGTTGTGGAGAAAAGATGAGCATTGTCGGAGGAACTGGCCCGACCGCTACGTATGGTTGCTTCAACAGGAGGTTCCGGGGCAAGTCAATGTGCTCGAACAACCACATGATCCGGGAGCGCTCGCTGCGGCATCAGCTTGTGGGCGCGTTGACTCAGAACCTGCTTGATCCGCATGCGACTCGCACGCTGACCGAAGAATTCGAGCTTCAGTTGAAGGCGTCCTTGGAGGAGCAGGCCAGGAAGGCCCAGCAGATCGCGGGTCAGGAAGGCGACCTCAAGGCGCGGAAGGCAGAACTGCAGAAACAGGAGGAGAATGCCATCGACGCCATTCTGAACTACGGCGGCTCCCCGGCGCTGCAGGGACGGTTGGATTCCCTGAAGAGCCAGATTCAGGCAATCGAGGGTCTTCTCGCGACAGCGAACGTGCTGCCGGACGTGACGGCCTCCCCCGATGCTATTCGGGAGTTTCTCTCCGGGAAGCTTGCGTCACTGGCAGAGATCATCGAAGGTGATCCTGTCGTTGCTCGCGGGGAAATCGACAGGCGGGTCAAGAAACTGGTGCTCACGCCGATCGAGATTGACGGGCGGCGTGCGTTCGAGGTGTCCGGCGATATGCGTCTTTTTGCTCCAGGCGATGTTTTGCTCAGCACTTCAGCGTCTACAAGTGACGCGCATTACACACTCGCCATTCCCTTTCACCACCGTGTGATGATCGGCTCCCGCCTGACGAAGGGAGCGACCCGTGAATCGGATGACCGTGATCTCGAAATTCCGCTCACACCCTCCGAGTGGGACAACATGCCCAAGGTGCCGGTCGTCACCGCATCGGTCTCGCCCGGAATCGACGCCACCGTGTGAACGGATGCCGAACCCGACGAACGGTGCAGATGCGGAATGGGCTGCCGTAAACGCAATCAGGGCCACGCCTCATCGATAAGTATGGCCCTGAGCTTAGCGACGATGATTGCGACCGGGGCACTTAAGTCTGTTGGACTCCATTGCACCGTTCGCGCTGGGCCACGCCGAAGAGGTACACCGTCCGACCAAGGGAAACGGAGTGGATCGGAATGTCGCGGTACTGAAGCATCGAGAACACGGGGGCGAGAGATGCGAGGTTGCGACCGAGGCGGGAGTGGTCCGTCACCACCAGGACCTCGCAGGCATTGGGCTGGCGGCGGATAGTGTTGACCATCCGCTGGAGGCCTTTCCGGGCAGTCGTGAGGCCGCTGGTACCCTCGTCCGAGAAGATGAGGTCTTCGTTAACGGTCCAGCCACGCCGGGCAGCTTCTGCCCTGCATGCCTCGATCTGGGGCTGAAGGTCACCGTTGTTCTGGGCGGCGGCGGTCCTCGCATAGATAGCGGCTTTGAGGGTTTCTGGACCCGCTCGCTGTTCTGGTCAATATCCATATTGGAGATGATAGCGAGGCCGCGCCGCCAGCCATTTCTTCACTTCGGGATGCTTGTGGGTTCCGTAGTTGTCCAGAACCATGTGGATATCCAGTGCCGCATCGACGCTCTGATCAATGCGATCCAGGAATCGCAGAAACTCCTGATGCCGGTGGCGCGGCTGACACTCGGCGATGACCGTTCCCTGGAGCACGTCGAGCGCAGCAAACAGGGTGGTGGTTCCATGGCGCTGATAATCGTGCGTCTGCCGTTCCGGCAGACCCGGTCGCAGGGGAAGAATGGGTTGGGTACGATCCAGCGCCTGTATTTGGCTCTTCTCATCCACGCTGAGCACCAGAGCCTTGTCAGGCGGGTTCATATACAGCCCCACAATGTCACGCACCTTCAGTGCGAAATCAGGATCGTTGCTGAACTTGAAGCTCTCCACCCGATGCGGCTGCAACTTATGCTTGGTCCAGACCCTGTACACCGTGGACGGACTGACTCTCTGTGCCTCGGCCATGGTCCGCACGCTCCACTGCGTGGCGTCTCGCGGGGTGGTCTTCAGCGTAGCGTCCACAATGGCGGTTTCCTGCTCTGCAGTGATCTGCTTCGGGCGACCGCTGCGAGGCTTGTCTTCGAGCAGGCCAGCCAGTCCTTCGGCTTCATATCGCTTCCGCCACAGCAGCACCGTGGGGACAGAGCTCGACAGTCTGCGGGCGATGGCACGGTTGGCGACTCCCTGCGCGGCTGCCAGCACGATCTCGATACGCAGCAGCACCCCGCGCGGCGTGCTGCGGTGACGGCTCATGTGCAATAACTGCTTCTTCTCAGCTTCCGACAGCGGCAACGGCGAGGCATCGGGCAAAGGCATCCACCCCAGGATGGACCCAACCCGCTCTTTAGTCAAGCTATTTCAGAAACAGGAGACTAGCCCAGTGGTTCGAGGGCGAATGATCCTTTCGTTTTGGAACTATTGTCGGCAACCAGGAAATTTCGCGCAGTGTCCTGTCGGGCAGCCTTCGGTCCCCGAATGTTCCGGAAGGCCTGTTAACCACCCACGATTCGCTTCTGACCGACCGTCTAGCGCACCTGTCATCGTGCCGCCAGTTTTCTGTGGCCGGGGAGATACAGCAAAGTCTCCACCAAGCAAACGAGAATCGCGACGGCATAAAGCAGGAGTATCGGCGCATGGAAGCTGCCGAAGTATATTGGGTCGCTCAATGGCACTCCCGCCGTGCGATTGAAGATGAATCCAGCAGCGTAGATCGCACTCACCGAGACGACGGCCAGTGCAGCCACGCATGTGATCCATTTAAGGACCCTCCTCTGAGAGAACGCTGAGCAGAACCCCGCGACCAGCCCGATAGAGCCGCCTGCGGACGCGATCAGATACAACCAAACGACCCAGTTGACCCCGTTCCATGCTGCCGACCCAAGGGTTTCAGCCAAGACTGGCAAGGAAGACCCAACCGCAAGAAATGTCCACATCACTCGCAGGTAAGGAGAACGTCTCGGCACGCTGTACCCCTCATCGAAAGATTAATGCGTGAGAGCCCTAATCTTTCGTCCCGTCTGGCTGGTCGTCCATAGGGACGTTTCGGCGGTCAGCGGCCCCTGGACCAATGACGAAGAATCTAAATTAGATTCTCCTTGGCAAAAGGGCTGGGGTCGTTGTATTCGCCATCGTCTTCGCTGCACACCGCGACGAGGGCTACGACGTAACCAACAAATTTATCGCCTTGGATTCTGAAGACCTTTACATTGTCGCCGAAGGAGAGTCTTGGCGGTAAGCAGCCTAGTTCCTCGGCTTCTGATTCGCTCGCTTCTGTCATCGAAAGGCCCGTGAACGTCGTTGGCAGGTGAATTTCCTTCACTCCTTTGAAAAACACGTCGATACGTGTCGGAAACTCGACGGACTTTGGGCTGCGGATGAGCAATGAACTGTGTCCAACTACGTATTTCCAGATTTGGAAGCGGCGAGCTGATTGAACAATTTCGGTGGGCACTATCGTCGATTATGCGCTAGCTCCGATCCGAAAGCGCGACGTTGCCGTAAGGTCGGCAACTCGGAACTTTGCCGTTCCTTCGCCTCGAATGTTCCATATTGCCGTAATGCGGGCGCAGGCGCAAGCCGTCTTCAACCCTTGATGCGTCTTCAGTGTTGAATCACAGAAAATGTCATATTGGGGTCCTCGTAACCATGCCACGGCAGTTCTGTGATTGAGCGGCACGGATCGTTGGGAACGCGGTCGCGAAAGCGGATTGTGTATCGTCCAACCGGCAGGTCGTAGCGGTTCAGCAGATCAAAAGAAGAATTGAGACCGCCTGTGACGCAAGCGTGTGCGGGAATCGGAATTGGACCATTTGCGTTACAGTCCACCAATTCACCCTGTAGTTTGAAACGACCCATATCCGTTCTGCATTGCTCCCTTAGGGTCGAACCATCCCCTATAGCCTCCTGCTGGGAGCGATCCAAAAGCCGCTGTCCGGTTGTGTCGCTATAAAGATCAAATCCCTTCCACTTGAAGAAATCTAAACCGATCTCGGGACTGTGCATGCAACTCCAAACATTCGCCGGGCGGCTTCGGGCGTTATCAATCCAAATGTGCATTACGATGGGTTCGCCGGCGCGGAACTGATGTTTGACGAGAGAAACACCCACCGAAAGGTCTTTACGCTCAAGAGCGAAGGCTGGATTGCCGTAGGAAGATAGATCTGCCGCTTTGCACTCGGGTGGCAGTGGAGCACCCTTCTCCGCGCCAACCGTGACAGGCAATTGTCCATTGAGTGCTGGAACAGCCGTCACAAGGGCCGCAGCAATACAAATGAAACCGAGATGTTTGATCGTCATCAAGCCAGACATCCAGTCATTAGACGTATTGTTTGAATGCTAAGTCAGTGAGGAGCGCGTGGTGTTACATAGGCTGAACTCAGCGGAGACGCTGATTCAGAGAACAACCATGGAGGCTCCTCAGAGACGATATGTACTACATCGGACTTGACGTTCACAAGAAAACGATCAGCTACTGCGTGAAGGATGCAGCTGGTCATGTGCAGCAGGAAGGCAAGATCGGCTCGACGCGACGAGAGCTGGATGCGTGGATCGGAACCCTGCCCCAGCCGCGTACCATCGCCATGGAAGCGACCATCTTCAGCGGATGGATCTATGACCATCTGCTGCCGTACGCGGTTGCGATCAAGGTGGCTCATCCGCTGATGCTGCGGGCCATTGCTGCTGCGAAAAAGAAGAACGACACCATCGACGCCGCTAAGATCGCTGACTGCCTGCGCTGCGATTTTCTGCCCGAGTGCCACATGATGCCGCGCGAGATCCGGGATCGCCGCCGCACTCTGCGCTATCGGCATCTGCTGGTCAGGCAGATGGTGCAGATGAAGAACCGGGTCTCCGGTCTGTTGATGGAGACCGGCGTGGAGCACAGCAAGCAGCGGCTGCACAAGGTCGGCTACTTCCACGAAATGCTCTCAAAAAACACAGAGATCGATGGTTGCATCCGGCCGCTGCTGAAGCTGAGCCGGGAGACGATCGAGAGGTGCCAGAAGACCGAGTATGCCCTGGTAAGTTCTCTCCAGCGCGATCCGCTGCTGGCCGACAGGATCAGGCGGCTCAGAACTGTTCCTGGTGTCGGTCCGATCACGGCGCTGACCTGGGCTCTGGAGATCGGCGATGTAGCACGCTTCGGCACCATCAAACAGGCGATCAGCTACTGCGGCCTGTGCGGAGACGAACGAAGCTCGGCTGACAAGGTGATGCGTATGCCCCTGTCGAAGCAGCGCAACAAGCATATCCAGCGCGTGCTGGTGGAGGCTGCCAAGCTGGCGCCGAGACAGAGCCCGGGGCTGGCCATGGTCCACGAAAAGGAGAAGCAAAAAGGCAACAGCAACAGAGCCACTCTGGCCGTGGCGCGGAAGATGGTGGCGTATCTGCTGGCCGTGGATCGGCAGCAACGCGAGTTTATCCCTGCAGAACAGCGCGGGGAACGGGCAGCTTAAAAACTGCTCAATGAAATAAAACAGGATCATCGATGCGCAGCCTGCCAGGTCCTGCCGATTGCCGACTGAGCGAAGGAGCTTATGCTCCCGAGGCTCCCTTCGAATTGTTTTGGGACTGGCAGAGAACACCAACTCAATCTTCTGTGACGGCTCCTCGGAGCCCGAGACAGCAAATGGATGTCCGGTTCTGCCTGGAGCAGGAACCACCAGCCGCGAGGCACATGTGCGCCCGGATGAACCCTGAAACAGCAACCTGCACGCTCTCGCGAGCGCGCCCGAAACACCTGCGTCTTCCCTTGACAACTGACTTACATGGATGTCGGCCATCCGGAAATTACGCATATGACAACAGCGGCCATTCGTGTTTACCAAAGCGTTATTTCCGTATGGCCGGTCATACGTCCTCATCCCAAACAATGGGACCAAAGTGCAATTCTCTTTACCAGACGTCAAACGTACGATGGTCTTCCATGCTGCGCGGTCTGTGAGCGAGTTGGATCGTCTCCTCCTCGCAAGGCGTGCTGTGGTTCATGACTCATCGGAGCAATCAAAATGACGTTCCGGGGGCAATTCCTGATCGCCCTGCTGGCCGCAAGTATCCTGGCTTTTCCGATGCATGCCCCCGCGCAGGCATCTTCAAAACCCAGGATCGTGCCGCCTCCAGTCTCCGTCCGACCGCTGGAAGTTGGCCCTGCGGTGGATCCAAGGGATCAAATCGAATTGTCTCCGATGCCGGTGGATTACGAGGTCGAACATCCATTGCTTGTCGGCATTACCGTCTTCAAAGAAGAGCCACTGCCAAGCGATCAAATTCACGGAAGCGATCCTTCTTCTCGGCGCTACTACAATTGGATCATTTACGTTTCGACCGATGGCACGTTGGGAAGCACAGCCTGGTGGGGCGATAAGAATACCAGCAACGGCGGACCGCTTTCCTCCGCGACCCGGATTCCCGAGGATTCGTTCAAGAGGATCAAAGCACTCGTCGCAACGCTCCCTCCAGATGATGGACGCATCCCGCCACGCAATCACAAGATAGAGGTAGAGATTGCGACGCCACACGGAACTGTAAAACGCATGTACGACGCATCCAGTCCGCCGGATGGACTCCTCGAAGTCTTCAGGCTGACCGATTCAAACTTCACACCTTTGCCGAAGTAACAAATTCCGCTTAGAGCCCGGATGAGATCAGGGCTGGGGTTGGTTAGTCGGCCATCCGGACGTTTCAGGCATGAAAGTTCCGGGTTGCCGGTTAACCGTCCATGATGGGCCTTTGGCTACCGGAACTCAGTTGAGTATGCTGGGCTGGGATCGCTCGGCATGGCTCACGAGACGCGGATTATGTACATCGAATGCAAGGCTGGTGAATTGACAGGGCCAGCAAGGATCGGGCGCGTGACGCTCTCCAAGACAGGTGCGACTCTGTACTACAAAGGCCAACAGTTTCGCAGCCTGAAGGGGCAAGGCTTCAAGGCCAACTACTACGACGTCGAGACCGGCGACGAATACTGGATTTCAGGACCACGAATAGACGGTGCCGACGCCCTCTATGCCACGAATGTCCAAGCTGAGGTGGATGAGGATGTTCGAGAGGAATACTGGAACGAGATCAGGAAGAAGCCTGAAGGTGCTCGTTGAGAAAATGCAATACGTGAGGCAAGTCCAAGCCTCGAACGTCCGGTGTGCCGGTTATTCGCACGTATCGGGAAGAGCGAACGTGAAAAGCCACCGATGCACTGGAACGAATGGATAATCGTGCGGCATCCCGTAATGGCATTTCCCTAAGCCGCGATCCGCATCCCCAACGTTGACCTTGCAATCCAACGGCATCGACGGATTGCCGGAAACCTGGATCGCTGCGCACAAAGGCTCCTTCCAGTCCCGAGAGCCGTCGTCCATCCAAACCAGCAGTCCCGTTAAATCGAGATCGGTTGGTGAACGTCGAACTGCTGTACAAGGAATAATGTCATCCACGGATCGGTACGGCCCCCAGCGATCATCGCTAGAGAGCATGTCGCGGAGCCATCGGCCCAGCCACATACACACAAGACGCAGGCCCTCGTCTTCCGAGATGCGCTCGTTCGGTTCGGCCAAAAGGTAATTCCGCGTCGCTTCGGCGAGAGACGCTTGTACTTCAGCTATCGAAGGGCCATCCACAGAACGATTCTCCCATGGCCATTCAATGCGGTGATCGGTGCGGAGCCGTTCCTGGCGTGTGGTCGGCAATACTTCCCTTTCGGGGGCGCGACGTCCGTGATCGGTTCCGGATGGCTGAAACGTCCGTATTGTTTGAATGCTAAGTCGAGGAGGAGCGCGAGGTGTTGCATAAGCTGAACTCAGCGGCAAGCTGATTCAGAGAACGACCTCGGAGGCTCCTCAGAGACGATATGTATTACATCGGACTGGATGTTCACAAGAAGACGATCAGCTATTGCGTGAAGGACGCAGCTGGTTGTGTGCACCGGGAGGGCAAGATCGGTTCGACGCGGCGCGAGCTGGACGCCTGGATCAGGACCCTTCCTCAACCTCGGATGATCGCCATGGAAGCGACGATCTTCACCGGCTGGATTTACGATCACCTGCTTCCGCATGCTGAGAAGGTGAAGGTGGCGCACCCTCTGATGCTGCGGGCCATTGCAGCGGCGAAGCGGAAGAACGACAGGATCGATGCCGGCAAGATCGCCGACTGCCTGCGCTGCGATTTCCTGCCCGAGTGCCACATGGCATCGACCGAGATCCGGAATCGGCGGCGGATTCTGCGCTACCGCGGCCTGGTGCTGCGGCAGGCGGTGCAGATGAAGAACCGTGTTTCCGGCTTGCTGATGGAGACCGGCGTGAGCTACAACAAGCTGCGGCTGCACCGCATGGGCTACTTCGCTGAGCTGATGTCGACCAACGAAGAGGTCAGCGAGAGTATTCGGCCGCTGCTCAGGCTGTGCCGCGAGCACATCGACCGATCGATCAGGCTGGACACAACTTTGCTGCGATCGCTGGAACAGGATCCGTTGCTGGCCGAGAGACTGCGGCGGCTGAGGACGATCCCGGGGTGGGGCCGATTACGGCGCTGACCTGGGCGCTCGAGGTGGGCGACACTTCACGCTTCCGGTCGACCAAACAAGCGATCAGCTACTGCGGCCTGTGCAGCGCCGAGAAGAGCTCCGCGGATAAAGTGATGCGGACACCGATCTCGAAGCAGCGCAACAAGCATATCCAGCAGGTGCTGGTGGAAGCGGCCCGACTGGCTCCGCGTTACAGCGACGAGCTGGCCCTGCTGCACGAAAAAGAACGACAACGCGGGAACGGCAACCGGGCCACGCTCGCCGTGGCCCGGAAGATGGTGGCGCTGATGCTGGCTGTAGAACGACGCAACAGCGATTACGTGCCTGCGGCCGAGTTCCGACGAACCGCGGCGGCGTAAAAACCTTCCTCAGAAGGAAAAACATCAGGATCAAAATCGATGCGCAGGCTGCCAGGTCCCGCAGATCACCGGCTGGGCGACGGAGGCGACTCCCGAGGCTCTCTTCGTATTGTTTCGGGACTGGCAGAGAATCCAAACTCAATCTTCTGCGACGGCTCCAGGGAGCCCGAGGCAGCAAATGGATGTCCGGTTCTGCAGAGTGCAGGAACCAACCGCCGAGAGGCAAACGAGCGCAGCGGCAGCTCCTGATCGGACTAACAACGCGCTCCCCAGAGCGCGAACGGATGACTCGTGCTTTTCTCTTGACTTTGACTTACATGGATGCCGGTAATACGTCCAGAGACTCCTAAAGGGAGCAGATTCCATGGCCTTCGCTGTGCCTGCTGATACGCGACGAAAGGCCAAGATTAGCTGAAAAGAATAGCCACTCCCGCTCCAATACACATCGCGGCAAAGAATCCATACCCTAGTCGACCTTGCCACTTCTTCAAGGGGCGCTTGACACCCCGAACCGTGACACAGGGGTCGACTATGCCTTGGTACGCGCCCATAATTCCGATGGCGATTAAAATCGAGGCTCCAAGCCAACGTGGCATCTTCTGCTGTCCACTGTAATGCACTCCACGTGCGCGGCCAGTGACGATGGTATTCGGAGCGGGTGGTCGGCGATACTTACCTTTCGCCGTCTCGACGCTCGGGCGGCCTCGAATGTTCCTAGCTGTTTGAATGCGTCCACGTGGAGTGTTGACCACTGCCGTGACAGTAACAGAAGCGGCGGGCAGCAACCTATTGAAACTACGCGTTACGGATGGCTTCTTTTGGCGCTCTGAGATACCCGTGGTAACCGTTATTGGGTTCTTATCGGACCGCCGACCTCTTCCCTATAGACCTCTACCCAAAGTTCGCCTTGGGTCTTACACAGGTGAAACCGGCGAACAGAATCGGGCGATTGAAAGCGGCTGAGTTACGGATTTATTCAGATGGCCGTGCGACCTCCATCCACGGCGAGTTTTGCGCCATGAATGAAGCTGGCACGGTCTGTCGCCAGGAAGACAATTGCTTCTGCAATTTCATCGGCTGTTGCTGGACGGCCCGCAGGCGCCTGGGCGGCTAGCTGTTCGAGACCCTCCCCCATAGCCTCCGTACCCTCCGTGCGCGTGGGTCCTACTCACTGCGTTCACGCGGACACCCTTTGGCCCATATTCGGCAGCCCAGGTTTTCGTTAGCAGATTGATGGCGGCCTTGCTCGAACCGTAGAGGCTCATTCCGGGCGCTCCGTAATCGGCAGCCATCGTGGAAATATTCACTATGGCCCCTTTGCCTCTTTTGGCCATCAGCGGGGCGAGTTCTGCGACGAGGAAATAGGGCGCCTTCACGTTTGTGGAATAAACGCGGTCAAACTGCTCTTCCGTCATCTCATGCGTCGGCCCGAAAGGAAAGATGCCAGCATTGTTGATGAGAATATCGACGTGGCCACTTCCGAGTCCGATCGCTTTTTGGGCCACTTCGCGAGCGCTGTCTGCGCCTAGAAGCTCGGAGGAAATGAAATCCGCCGTGCCGCCTGCGGTCCGAAGGTCGTCGACTGCCTTCTTCCCGCGCTCCGCATTTCGGCCCACAACCAAGACGTGAATACCAAGCTGAGCGAGCTTCCTGGCTGTCGCGAGACCGATTCCGCTCGTTCCACCCGTGATAAGAGCTGTTGAATTATTGTCAGTCATCTGCAATCTCTCATGGCCAGGAAGACCTCAACAGAAGAGTACGATATTGTGATCATTAGCAGCGGCTCAACGCGGGCCTGGCTCAGGGCAGCTTGTCGAAGAAGAGATACATGGCGGCAATCCGGCCGTCCCGGGCGATGATGAAATCGACTATGTGAGCGGTGTGCACCGCAGGAATCCAGGTGCGGGCTGCGCCTTCAGGGCATTGGCCCCTGAAATCGCTCGTAGCGACAAGCGGACTCGTGCGCTCACTACTGATCAAGTCAAGGCGGATCGTGAGTTGCTTGCCGGTTGCTCCCAGGCAAGGATAAGCGGCAGGCAAGATCGAGAGCGATCCTGACTTTCAGCGCGCTGGTCGGAGCGATGTCTCTCGCCCGCGCGGTATCGGACGAAGACCTTTCGCGGGAAATCTTGAACACGGTGGCAGATCTTCTGAAGCGTCCAGCCTGAAAGTGACATGGCAAGGTCTTCGGTGAAGCGTCTCTGGATCAGACTTGCGCTCTACCCCCGTCGACAAACAGCTCGATACCCGTGACGAAGCTCGAGTCATCCGATGCCAGAAAAAGCGCAGCTTTAGCAATTTCGTCAGGATCTCCCATCCGCCCCATTGGAATGGTGGACACAATCCGCTCAATAGCGTCTTCGGGTTGGCCATCCACGATCGGCGTATCCGTTGGGCCCGGGCTGACAACGTTTGAGCGGATGTGGCGAGCCTTGAGATCCGAGGTCCAGGTGCGGACGAAGGAGCGGAGGGCAGCCTTCGTCGCGCCGTAGACGCCGAAGGCTGGTGTGCCTTTTACACTCGCTACCGATCCGTTGAGGATGATGGAGCCACCATCATTCATTACAGCCAAGGCTTTCTGCACCGTGAAAAGCGTTCCCTTGACGTTGGTGTCGAAGAGCTTGCCAAAATGCTCCTCAGTGATTTTGCCGAGGGGGGCAAATTCAGCCGCGCCGGCGTTGGCAAAAACGACATTGATTCTTCCCTTAGTCTTGACGGCCTCGTAGAGACGATCGAGGTCGGCCAAGCTGGCAACGTCTCCTTGAACACCAGTGACGTTGCGGCCGATCGCCTGCACGGCCGCGTCGAGCTCTTTCTGACGGCGGCCCGTGACGAAGACGTAGGCACCCTCTTTTACGAACAGCTTTGCAGTGGCCAACCCTATCCCGGATGTGCCACCGGTAATGACTGCCACTTTTCCCTGCAGTTTTTATTTTCCGACATCGATAGTTTCCTCACTCCCCCTGCTCCCAGTCGGCCTAAAAAAGACGTTCCCCAGCCCCGCTTACGCCTGGTTTGAAGTGAACAGTTTCATCATTTGCTGGTTGAACCCGTTCACCAAGGCATGTTCCCCAGGTCCGGGATTCGCTGGCAGAGGCTTTGCCGCTTCCACAAGAATTTCATCAGCATCCGTTCCAAGTGCGTCCAACGTTTCGGCGACAAACTGATCGAGAGGCATTGCCTGCTCAGCCTCCTGGCTATTCATCAGTTCCGTCCGCACCCAGGGCGGCGCCAGCTCGAGCACGCGAACACCGCTGTCGCGTAGCAGGAAGCGTTGCGATAGCACATAGGAGTGGAGCGCCGCTTTGGTGGCAGAATAGACAGCCGTCACAGCCAAAGGAACAAAGGCAAGGACCGAGGTGTTGTAGACAATCACACCACTTCGTCTCTTCAGTTGATCCATGAGAGCCGAGGTCAGGCGGATAGGGCCCAGAAGGTTGGTCGTGACAGTCGACACGAGAAGCTTGTCGTCGATGACGCCCGCTGCCTGGTCCGGTTCCATGATTCCAGCGTTATTGATGAGGACATTCAGATCAGGGTGTTCTGCGGTCAGCTTCTTCGCCACTGCATCGATACTTCCAGGGTTTGCGATATCGAGTTCGACGACCTCGATGCCCGGATTAGCCTTGGCGACGGAGTCCAGATGGCTCTTGCGTCTGCCTGAGATGATGACCTTGTTTCCCCGTTTGTGCAGTTCCTCGGCCAGACCGCGGCCAATACCTGATCCGCCGCCGGTAATGAAGATAGTGTTTCCCGTCAAATTCATGATT
Organism: uncultured Acidobacteriaceae bacterium; assembly: GCA_963705765.1. GTDB lineage: Bacteria > Acidobacteriota > Terriglobia > Terriglobales > Acidobacteriaceae > Palsa-343. Next base: position 75,367 of record CAVPKU010000039.1, read on the forward strand.
TCTCCGACCTGTGTGTGGGTGAATGCTGCGTGGATGTCGAACACTTATGAAGGAAAACGCTCGCCAAACATGGGAAGGCCGCTGACGGATTCTTTCTGCGTGGCTTCGTCCTGCAGCACATCCCAGTGCTCTGCGAGGAGTCCATTTTTGAATCGGACAATGTCGGCCGCAATCCAGGCCGCGGGTCTTCCCATCCCAGTGAACCGGCCATGCGCGATGACATAGTCGCCCTCTGCGACGATGAATTGGTTTTCATAGCGCAGCGAATCTGGCGTCGCGCGGACAAGAGCGAACAGCCCTTCGCGCCCTGGCGCAATGTGCGCGCTGTGCTGGATGTACTTCGGCGACCAGAAGCGTTCTGCTGCTGCGTAGTCGCGTTTGTTGAAGAGAGTGTCGAAGGCTTCGAGAACGATCGCCTTGTTCTGTTCGAGTGTTGTCTTTGGCATGTTCAGCTCCGTGTGAGTTGTGATGGTTGGTAGGTTGGGTAGTCGGAATAGCCGTGCGGCCCTGAGGTATACACGGTTTCCCAATCAACCTCAGCAAGTGGGGCATTTTCGGCAAACCTCTGGACCAGGTCGGGATTTGCGATGTAGGAACGGCCGAACGCTACAAGATCTGCCAGACCTTCCGCGACAAGGCGATTGCCACGATGCCATCATCGGCCAATTTCTCGAGCGGCGTACCGGTGAAGTCAGTTGTATTCCTCATCTTGACGCCAACCCGTTGTGCATCAACCTCGCTCAGGACCGCCTCGACCACCTCGAAAAGAAAACGGGAGCGATTTTCCAAGCTTCCGCCATAGATGCAATCGAGGTTGTCTCTTGAGCACGTTCAGTCAATCCATGCAGGAGTTTCTGTGGTGTCGAATCAGCCGCTTTTCACACCTTATCGAATGGGAGACATCGATCTTCCTAACCGCATCGTCATGGCGCCGCTCACCCGGATGCGTGCGCAGCCGCATAGTGAACCTTATTGGCGAGCTACGCAGCACCCTCTGGAGTTCCCAGGTCAGCTGAGATTGCATCTGCATTGCCACCTTTCCTTCGGATCTCGCCAACAAGCGACTCCGCTTCCTGTCTTGACCGGCCATAGTGAACCAGGACGTGCGCACCGGATTTCGCAAGTGCCGCTGCCGTTGCGTGTCCAATTCCTCTCGATGCACCCGTCACAAGCGCTGTTTTGTTTTGCAGTGTAGTCATTGTCCTCTGCGTTAATCAGGCGTTCATTCCGCCATCGACGGTAAGGTTGGCCCCTGTAATGTACGAGGACTCCGGACCGGCGACGAATGCCACCATTGCGGCGATCTCCTCGACGCGTCCACAGCGGTCGAGCGCTGTCGCGGCCTTCTGTGGTACCGCCCAATCACCCGAGGCGGGATTCAAATCCGTATCGATCGGGCCCGGCTGTACGTTGTTGACCGTAATGCCCCTGCTCCCGACCTCTCTGGACAACGCCTGGGTAAACATCTTGACCGCTCCCTTCGTGGCCGCGTAGGGCACAAGTCCGGGCGCGACAGCGCGCTCGCCCACGGCCGAACCGACCATGATGATGCGACCACCGTCCTTCATGTGCCTCAGCGCCGCCTGCGTGGTGGCGAATACTCCACGAATGTTGATATCGATCACGCGATCCATTTCCTCCAGCGTCGACTCCTCGAACGGTTTCGGAATGGCCGTGCCGGCATTGTTCACAAGCACATCCAGTCGGCCGGAGGTCGAGACGGCCTTTTCGACCGCATCCTTGACTGCTTCAACGTTGGCAGCGTCCGCCTGGATCGCGATGGCCTTTCCGCCAGCGAGTTCAATCGCTTTGACTACGGCGGAGGCCGCGCTGGCGTCCTTCGCATAGGTAATGGCTACGCTTGCTCCGTCGGCGGCCAGGCGCTTCGCAATTGCTGCGCCAATGCCCCGGGAGCCGCCGGTAACGAGGGCCGCTTTTTTCGCCAACTTAGACATAAGTCTCCTTTGCAATTCGCGGAACAATTCAAAAACCCGATTCGGCTGCCTCTTGGTCAACCGTGTCGGACGGTTATGAACCATTCAGTTCTATACGATGACGAGGGTATGGCGAGGATTCAGAGATATTGAACTATTTAGTTCTTTATCGGATAATGTGGCTATGGGTCGTCCAAAGGGCTTTAGCCGAGAGCAAGTTCTGGAAAAGGCGATGCCTGTCTTTTGGAAGCACGGGTTTGCGGATACGAGCGTTCAGGAGCTGGAACGAGCGACAGGCGTGAACAAGTCAGGGCTCTATACGGAATTTCGCGACAAGGAAGATCTTTTTGTGGCGTGTCTGCGGCACTATCTTGAGAGCCAGGGGAAGAGGGGACTTCTTACCAAGGAGCCTCTTGGCTGGAAGAATGTCGAGTCTTTTCTCAAGAATGGCCCTCTCAACAAGGGTGAGCAGCAGGGATGTTTTTCCGTAAACTCCATGCGAGAGTTCGCTATTCTTCCGGATGAAGCTTATGGGGTCGTGACGGAGAATCGTGCGCTGTTGCAGCGCCTTCTTGCCATGAACATCGAAGCCGAAAAGCCCAAGATGGCTCCTCCCGCAATTGCCGAGATGGTGCTCTCTTTCTTCTCCGGATTGTGCATTGAGCGCAACCTCAAATCCGGTCAAGACGTCGTCGACCCGCAATATCGATAACTTTATGACAGCCCTTCGCAGTCTCTAATCGAGGCGTTTCTGAATCCGGTCTTACGTGGGCGGGCTGTCTCGAATCTCTCCCGCTTTCTCAGGCTGCCCGTCGTCGCGGATCAAGGGAACGCCCCAGTGAACGCTTTAGGCTGCCTCCGCGTCATGTTCGCCGAGGACGACATCGACGAGACGCTCGGCAGGCTTCGCAAGGCGGCGCACAGCTGTAGGCGAAGTAACTCGGTATCAGACTCGCATCGGCTTCGCTACATCCGCGGGCCAGGAGGGTCGCGGGCACACTAAGGACACAATAACGAACAAACGCGACAAATTGGCATCATCTGACACGCTACCAGAAGGCAACAAAGAACGATGGGGCCTCCCGATTGCCAAGTCAGACGCTCAGTACCGGAAACGGTGAGTCGCGAACCATGGCGTACATCAAATCCCTCATACGGCCATGAGCGCCGGGCTGATGGCTTCGTCCGATGATAAGCGCGTCCGCATCCGCTTCCCGAGCAGCCTCAAGCAGTGCCTCTTTTACTTGACCGACTGCAATGCGGACCGGAGCATCCACACCGATTATCTGCTGGAGATCGCCGATCCGCCGATTCGCCTCCTGCCTTTCGGCGGAATGGATTTCTTCCCGCAAATCGAGTTGAATCGGCAGATCCGTATCTCCGGCTTGGACCGCGTGAATGATCGAGAGCTTGCCGTGCGCTTGTGCCGCCACTTGGCTGGCAAAACGAAGCACTCTTTCCGAATTTGAACTCAAACCGACCGCACACAGCCATTCTCGGTGCTCCAAAGGCCTAGGAGCGATTGTCTGAGCATGCCGGCTCGTCAATACTGGACAGTCCGCATCGTTAATTACCTTGGCTGTTGTTGAGCCAAGCAGCATCTGCCGGAAAATTCCAAAGTGCGTGGGCATGATGATGAGATCAAATCTATCCTTCTCGCGCAACTCGTGCGATCTCGGTCGCGGCGTCCCCTGAAGTTAGGATTCTTGGGAACTCCGCCGTCGGGAACTCTGCCGTCAGGAAGGCGTCAAGTCTATCCCGGCCAATAGCCAGATGCTCCTCTGAAACCTCGGAGATCGGCCTCACGTAAAGTTGCAAGCCGTTGTAGCCGGTAGGATCTACCACATGAACCAGTGAAACCCTGGCCTCAAGCAAAGCCGCCGCCCTCTTCACGTAAGGAGCCATGGCGATGCAGGACGGCGAGAAATCCACTGGGTAGAGGATGCTTGCGATTGAAGGCATACACCACTCCTCGGAACGTCCCAACGTGTTGCTCAGCGACGCTTCCCTTTCGTCGAAGTGTACCTTGCAAAATCAGCCTAAATCAGTAGCTTTGAACCGGCGGATGGCTGATTTGCCCAACTTGGGCGTCAGCTTTCTCGGTCCGGGACCAATTCGACGTCATCTTGAGATGGTTCCGTGATTACAGCGAACGTAGGCAACAAATCAGGCTGCAACATTCCGTGCTGAGGAGCGCCACACAAGGGACACGCCTCCGTTTTCAATGTGATCTCTGCTCCACAGCATGCACAAAAAGCGGCCACGCGATCCAATCTCCACAGTTGCTACGCCCCTTTTGATGACTCCAGGAAGCGCAAAGATTCGAGACGGTCGGTCGGTATTTACTCCAGGCCTTAGTTCAGCTGCAACCAAATGGATAGATCGTGATCTCGCTAGTGACCGGCCGCGCACCGGGTGGACAGAGTGTTGCGAGTGTTCTTCCGGTCCCCTAGTGGCCTGTCGCAGAGATAACGTTAGTGGTGCCGCTTACGTCTAATAGAACGTGGCCAGCGATTCCGTAATCCTCACCGAGAGCCAGCAGGGCGAGCTCAGCCACATCGCTCAGTCCCGTTCTTTGCCAGCCGGATACGTCTTCCGCGCCCGTCTGATCCTGATGCTGGCCGAAGGTGCCTCGTTCAGCACCATTCAGCGGAAGCTGAGGACAACCGCTCCGACCATCATCCGCTGGAAGCAGCGGTTCCTTGCTTCCGGCATCGACGGGCTGGATACCAGCCACCCCGGACAATCAGCTTCGGTGCTCACTGCGAAGCTGCGGGCGCGGATTCTCTCCGCCACCCGCAGGAAGCCGAAGGATGGATCGACGCACTGGAGCTGCCGCAAGCTGGCTGTCGAGCTGGGTATCAGCAAAGACGCTGTGCATCGTGTCTGGAAAGAGGCTGGTCTGAAGCCGCATCGCCTGGAGCGCTACATGGCCAGCGACGATCCGGACTTCGAAAGCAAAGCGGCTGACATTATCGGCCTGTATCTGGACCCGCCCGAGCATGCGGCCGTTTTCTGCGTCGACGAAAAGACCGCCATTCAGGCGCTCGACCGGCTCGATCCAGTCCTGCCGCTTTCTCCCGGCCGCGCTGAGCGGCACGGTTTCGAATATTACCGGCATGGAACGCTCTCCCTCTATGCCGCCCTGGAAACTGCCACCAGCCGGGTGCATGGAAAAACCGCCGCTCGCCACACCAGCCAGGACTTCGTCGCTTTCCTGAAGGAAGTCACCGCTCTGTGTCCGCCCCGGCAGCAGATCCACATCATCCTCGACAACCTCTCGGCGCACAAGACCGCCCTGGTGGGAGAGTTTCTGGAACAGAATCCCCGGGTCCGCTTCCACTTCACGCCCACTTATTCCTCATGGCTCAACCAGGTCGAACTGTGGTTCGCCAAAGTGGAACGCGAGGTCATCGCTCGCGGCGTCTTCACTTCCGTCGCCGATCTGGCTCGCAAGCTGCGTCGCTACATCAACGCGTATTCGGCCAACTCCAAACCTATCCAGTGGAAGTACTCAGATCCGTTCCGCCGCATCCGCACTAACGAATTCACTGCGACAGGCCACTAGTCACCGCCCTCAGCAACTCGATCCGAGTAGTTCTTTGAGGTTGTGACGTATTTGGGCTGCGGCTTCCTCAGAGGTTGTTCCATTCAACACCGCGATCGCTTCGACCGTATTCTTGACGTCGGCCGGCGTGGACGGCCTGTTCCCGCACTGCGTGAACGGACCATCAGTTTCCGTCAAGATGCGGTCCCGAGGCAGCGCTATGAGCATATCGCGTCCGCGGTCCCCGACCAGCATCTGTGAGTTAACCGAGAAGTAGCAGCCCAGCTCGACGGCACGGCGCACCTCCGATTTCGAACCCGTGAACCAGTGCATGACCATGCGTGGTATCCGGAAGCAACCTCGACACTCGGTGCCGCGCCGAGCGATTATCAACAACCGCGATACTGCAAATGAAAAAGGATATTTACCTCGGAAAAAGCGCGGGATGGGCGAAACATTCCCGAAATTCCGATGTCGGCGGCAAAAAGCGCGCCAATCGGAAAATCCGACGGCGGTCAAAAAGGATCTCAAAACCAACCCGTAATAAACGCCCCACTTCACCCGTAATATTCTCTAGGCGCGAATATGGGGCGCGCCGAGGGTCGAAATTCCATTGGCCTTTACGGAGTAAAGCTAAAAGCGCAGCCTTTTGCACCGCGCGACTCCTTGAATGGGGCGGCGGTTTTTTTCTTTCTCTAGCCATATGGTCTTCTCACTTCCCGAAAAGAACGCGCTATGCGCTACGTTTGTCGAGAAGAGTAAGTACTCTTTCGGTAAACGTCGGAGCGTCTTCTTCCTCATTCCCCGGATGACACGATCCGGGAGTTTTGCAGTTCTTCTCGACCTCATCACAATTCGCCGAGTCGGGTGCCTCGAAAATTGTGAGCCCATTGGCAGAAATAGCATTGCACGAGACGGCCGGGCCATCCGGTCGTCTGAAGTTGGAATCAGATGTCATGAACCGCGCTCCACAGGAGGTATTGTTAGAAACAGTCGTGCACGGTCGTGCTCTGTCGCCCAATTCTCTCTCACTGACACGTGGAGAACCTGTGAATCCCGCACGTATTCGCCTTTTATTCTCTATACTGCCGACTTCGCAGCTCGCGTTGCCGGCAGAGTGCTCTCACGGCTCATGCGCGCGAGAAGTCATGTTCCCGCAAAAGAGGCAGCCGTGGTACCAAGCGGACGGGGAAGATCAGCCGGAATGAGGCAAGCGCCACGTCGCGCCACAGACCGAAATTAATCCCCTCTTTCCCCAATCACTGCATTAACATAGCGACCATCTGCCTTTATGACCTTCGACAGAGAGAGCCTCTTTAAGCACGGTCTCATTGAAGCCAACCGTGCCCTCATTGCGCTCGCCGCGATCGACGAACGGGATCGGGACTCATCCATATCCGGGACGCTTCAGGTTTCGCTTCTCGTCTATACGGATCTCCTCGCCATGACGCAGATGAACGGTTTCAGTTCGGCTCAGGAGGAGCAGATTCAAGCTGTGCTCGATCGCCTCAAAGCATACCTAAAGTATTTCGGCGAAGAGGTCTAACGCCGCTTGATGAGGGCTGCATAGCCGAGAAAGAAAAGAGGCGCCACCGGGTCCAACGGTAGCGCCTCACAGAGGAAAGCGTTCGTGAGAACGCCCTTATTACTAAGTGAAACTCTATTCTCCCGTTAGTAACCAACTCAACACCACTTTCGGGCTACTACGACGGTAATCGCGCGAGCGACGATCCTTTCGAGGTATGGTGCTTCTCGTGAGCTCGCTCTACGCTATTCGATCATGAAGCCCGACGCCCTGAATTACTTCTGTCCGCACTGCTTCGCGCGTCAGGCGAAACCTTGCACCAACGCAGTCGGACGGAAAATAAAGGGCGTTCATTTACAGCGATCACTCCATATGAGGTCGGTCATCGCGAACCTAGGCCCCCGATTTGTTCCCAAGCCTTTCGGCCAGAACTGAGCCCAAGCCAGTTATCCCGGTCCCCCCTTGCGCGATCCTGCAGGTTTGCTTCAATTGAAGAGTCTCAATATCCCGAATCCCTTGCATGCTTTCGCATCAGTATCAGCACTTCTTGCAAGGGGTTCCACTGGTACTGAGTCGAAAGTATTTTGTTTTCGCGGTTCGCCGCCGTCCGAAGGGATAATACGGGAGTGACCTGACCCCATTTTCCGTCCAATTGACTATACGAGATTCATAGTCGTCGTCGGGGCGGTGGGAAAGTGGGAAACGCCAACGGCGTTTTCCAAGCGGGCGCAGCCCGCGTCTTTTCCACCGCCCTGCTGTCTTAACCGCCGCGCAAATTCGTCCGGGGTGAGATAGCCCAGCGAGCTATGCGGGCGGCGGGAGTTATATTCCAGTTTCCACGCTGAGATCTTCCGCCGCGCATCGAACAGGTTCCAGAACCAACTCACGTTCAGGCACTCGTCGCGCAGCTTTCCGTTGAAGCTTTCCATACCTCCGTTCTGGGTGGGTTTGCCTGGCTGGATGTGGACCAGATCGATCTTCCACTCGATGGCCCAGGCGAGGAAGCGCCGCGAAGTTAGTTCCGGCCCGTTGTCACAACGAATCGACTGCGGCTTGCCATGCTCGGCGATGGCCCGTTCGAGTTCACGCGTAACCCGCCGGCTGGGGAAGCTCGTGGCGGCTTCCAGCACCAGGCACCGCCGGGTGAAGCTGTCGATCAAGCCCAGCACTCGGAATCGTTGTCCGGCAGCCGTTACATCGCTGGCGAAGTCCAGAGCCCACTCCTGGTTGGGCGCCGTCAGCACAGGCCGAGGCTGCAGGGCCCGCCGCAGATGCCTGCGCCGCGTGCGCTTCACGCTCAGCCCCAGTTCGCGATACACGCGCTGCACCTTCTTATGGTTCACTCCCGTCTCCCTGTGCAGATACAAATGCAGCCGTCGGTAGCCGAAGCGCGGATGCTCTCGCGCCAGTTCCCGCAGCCGCTCCTGAATCCGGCTGTCATCTCTCCGGCTCCGATATCGTCCGCTCGATCTCGGTACCGCCATCAGCTCGCAGACGTGGCGCTCGCTGGCCCTGAACTCCTCCAGCAAGCGCCGCACCTCTGTCCTCCGCTCTACGAGCCGAGGGAGTTTTTTCGGATCACCGACTGCAGCATGTCCTTGTCCAGACTCAGCTCGGCGACCAGCTTCTTCAGTCGCCCGTTCTCATCGCGGAGGTGCTTCACTTCCTCAGCCTCACTCACCTCCATGCCGCCATACCTCGCCTTCCAGGCATAGATCGTGTGCTTGCTGACGCCCTGCTCCCGAGCCACATCTTCCGTCGTGCGGCCTGCCTCTACCTGCTTCAGCGCAGCGATGATCTGCGCCTCCGTATGCCTGCTTCGACTCATCCCTTCTTCCCCTTTCCTTCGTCCAGATCGTATTCCGATCTGGACCGATTCAGGGGGCAGCTCAGTTTCTATCTGCTTTGAATGGATCGCGTTGCGTCTCACGGTTGAACTCTGTAGATGATTGAGGTCCTTGGAAGCTCTGACAGACGCAAAATAGACTACATCCGGTTCGCCATTCTCCGCCCTGCTAGGTTCGCACCGACGAACGCGATTGAAAAGACCAAGTCAATTTTGGGGATTTTGGGGGAGTGATAGTCGTCGATGAGTGCATTGGCGATAATGCACTCATTGACAATCGTACGGATCCGAACCACAGTGGCTGAGAGAACACCAGGGTTCAGGACCTAGAGACTGCCGCTTGAGTGATTGGAAAGTCGGATCGTTGTTCACAGTTCCGGCTTGAGCGAATTGTTCTCCGAATCCTGCCGGGATGGCAGTACGACGCAAAAAACAGTCCAGCTCTTTCCTGGAGTTGTGCTGCTCTTTACTCGAATCGATCCGTGATGCCTCTTCACGATGTTGGAGCAAACCCAAAGACCTAGGCCTGTTCCGACATCTGTCTTGGTAGTGAAAAAGGGTTCGAAAAGCTTCGAGCGTACGGATGGTGGGATACCCGGTCCGGAATCGGCAACGGTAATGCGAACTCCCGGGGACTGCTCGTCATGAAGACAGGTCGCGTCGATCCGGATTCGAATGAGACCACCGGAGCCGACCGCATCGATGCTGTTGCTGAGAAGGTTGGTGATGAGCTGACGAATTTCACCGGCAACGGCATATACCTCCGGATCCCGTCGAATCTCCGGGCGAATCTCGATTCCCTTGTTCCGCGCACGCGTGTCGAAGAAAGAGACGAGCGAGCCCACCATTGGACCGATTCTTACGGCAGACGGAGCTTTTGCTTCGCGATAAAAGCCAAGAGTCTGCCGCGTAAGATGTGATACGCGGTCCAGTTCCTCATCAATTGTCTTAAGATACTTCTGTACGTCTTCGCGAACGGCGCAGCCCCTAGCCAAATACACCAGATTTGTTACTGCTTCGAGAGGGTTATTGATTTCGTGGGCGACGGTTGCTGCCATCCGTCCAACGGAGGCGAGTTGCTCGGTCACGCGGAGGGCCTGCTCAGTCTTTTTTTCCTGGGTGATGTCCCGCGCAATCGAGGCAGCTCCAATAACCTTGCCTGCTTCATCTCGTACCGGAGATACGGTCAGCGACACATCTATTCTTTCGCCCTTCCGGGTTAATCGTACGGTCTGACGGCGCTCGATTCGTTCTCCTCGCTCGATGGTTTCCAGAATCTTCTGTTCATCTTCGTGCAGTTCCGGGGGAATGATGGTCGTAATCGACCGTCCGATCATTTCCTTGGCCGAGTAGTCAAACATCCTCTCAGCGGCCGGGTTCCAGCTGGTCACAATTCCGCTCAGGTTTTTGCCGACGATGGCATCGTCAGAAGACTCGACAATTGCAGCGAGGCGACGCTGGCCCTGCTCTGCCTCCTTCCGCGAAGTGATATCGATATTGACACCAGTCAATCGGATCGGTTGACCCGATCGATCATTAAAGACCCGCCAGCGGCCCAGAATCCAGTGAATACTCCCGTCGGGCCACACAGCGCGCCATTCTCCCTGCACCGGCGACTCGGTCTCAAATCCCCTCTCGACCTGTCTGAGAACTGCAGCCCTGTCGTCTGGATGCAGCATCTGCTCCCAGGCTTCCGGCGTGCTGTTAAACTCCCCTGGCCGCAGGCCGTAGATGGCCTCCAATTCAGGGGTCCAGCGGTTCACATTCGTTTGAAGATTCCATTCAAAGGTGCCTATCGTCCCGACCTGTTGTGCCAGACGCAAACGCTCTTCGCTTTCTCTCAGGGTTTCTGACGCGATGCGAACCGCTTCCGCCGCCTCCTTCTGAACATGTATGTCGAGGCAGCCACCCACGTAGCCCTCGAACGTTCCGTCTGGAGCGTATCGCGGCACGCCGTGATCGAGAATCCAACGATATTCGCCGCTGTGGTGGCGCAGGCGATACTCCATTTCAAATGGCTGGCGGGCATCGAAGGAACTGACGTAAATCTGGAGGCATCGATCGAAATCGTCCGGGTGCACGCCCTCCGCCCAGCCATTTCGCACTTCCTGTTCAAGCGTGCGTCCGACGAAATCCAGCCAGCCCTTGTTGAAGTAGAAACAGAGCTTGTCTGTGCCCGCCATCCAGACCATGATCGGCGCAGCCTCGGTGATGACTCGAAACCGCTGTTCGCTCTCACGCAAGGCCTGTTCGGCTGTCTTCTGTATTGTTACGTCCGTGGCTGCGCCGAACCACTCGTGAATATTTCCATCGTTGTCGAACACCGGTACAGCACGAGACAAGGTCCAGCCCAATGTTCCATCCACACGCCGAACGCGGTGTTCCAGTTCGAAGGTCGCCTTGTTCTCGATAGCCTGGCGGATGGCGTTCCTGACGGTCGCCTGGTCATCGGGATGAATATAGACATCGATCCAATTTTTGGTTGGTGCTTCCGTGTCGGAGATGAAACTCCGACCTTCCAGCTGCCACATCTCGCTCCAGTCGGGATTCATCCGGTAGACAACATACGAACTCGCGTTCACGAGCGCGCGAAATCGTTTCTCGCTTTCCTCCGCACGGGCTCGCTGAATCCGCATCGCGTCGAAGAGGCTGGCATTGTCCATCGCAATCGCTGCCTGCTTGGCGATCCCCTCTACGAGTCGTTCTGCTCGTTCCGTAAATACCCCTGCACGTGAATGTCCGAAGAAGAGTCCGCCAATCACCTCCCCAGACCGCGAGATTACCGGCGTCGCGAGGTAGCTGTGCACCGGCGGGTGGCCCTCGGGTATGCCCTGATGGGGAAGGTTCTTTCCATAGCGCGGATCCCGTTGGATATCAGCCGCCCGCATGGTTCCTTCACCTCGAAAAATAGGCCCAAATACTGCAGTATTGCGCGGCATCGGAAGATTTCTGAACACTTCCTCTGGCACACCTGAAAGGGTGTAGAGGAGATATTTTTCGCCCGCCTGATCCCTGTCGTTGTAGAAGAATGCCCCGAACTCAGCCTGGCTTAATTCCCGGGCTGCATCGGTGACGGCCTGCACCAGCTTCTTCAGGTCCAGCTCGGAGGCTAACGCAGCGCCCACCCGATCGAGGATGCGTAGTTCTTCTTCGCTTTCGCGCAAGGCTTCCATGGCGCGTTTGCGTTCGGTAATGTCCTGAATGGTGATGAGAGTCGTCAGGTCGGAGTGGGTTCCCCGAGTCAAAGGCCGAGCGTTGAGCCATAACGTTCGGCGCCCGACGCCTGGGAATTCATGGTCGCACTCCAGCGATTGAGGGCCCTCAATGGTAGATGGGTTGCCGCCGAGCAGGGCGCGGAGCCGGGGAATATCCCAGCCTCCGTTGGCCAGTTGATAGAGGTGAGCTCCCTGCGACTCCTGACGCGAGGTTTGGAACAATGCGTAGAAAGCTTGGTTGGCCGCCTGAATTCTTAGATCCGAATCGACGATCACCAGACTGTCGCCAATGGTATTGAGCACAACCTTGGTAAACTCGCGTTCTTCGATTGCCCGTTCGAGGCTTTCACGAAAGGCCGTAACGTTGGTGAACGTGAGTACGGCTCCGTTGATGTTCTGATCTGCCTTGTGACAGCCGATGCTCACTGAAAAACGCGATCCTGCGCCATCGGCCACCTCCATCCGGTGCGAGGAGCCAGTGGCGATGACATGCTCGCACAATTCCTCAATTTGTTGCGTTCCGGCCGGCTTTTGAATGGAATGCAAGTGCCTGCCATAGTCGGCATCCGAAAGAGACAGCAGCCGCGCCGCCGCCGTATTGAAGCTGACGACGGTCAGATCGCGGTCGATGATCAGGATGGGAAGCTCGATACAATCGATGAGCTCCATCCCTGGGGCATTTGACGCAGGACGCGCGCCCGGCATGGTTTAGTTCCGCCTCAGGATAGCCTTCAAATTGATTGGTCGAGGGCGCGATACAACGTGCCAGTCCGTTGCAGCACAGCGTCCCCAACCTGGGGGACCACCTGGCGCAAAGCGAAAAGTAATGCCTGGGAGGGGGGCATCTTGAAAGGCGGAGTGTAGTGCTCCAGCAGCTTCTTTTCAAGAACGCTCGCCTCTACTGGTCCGACGATTTCGCGAAGCGCATCGGCAACGGCACTTTCCAGACGGTGGTAATTCTCGACGGGAATGAGGTGCGAATGATTCTCGCCGAGCCTCGGCAGCATACGGGTGTGAATCTCTCCGTCAAAATTGTCCATGAGGAAGGAGCAGAAGATCGCGATTTCCTGTTCGTGCGCCAGCTGGTCGAAAAGATCCTCCAGAGCCATGCTGGCGGTGGCGTTGCCGCGTTCCCACAGAACATTGACCATCTCGCCCCACCAGCGAATCCTCGGATACTGGTTCCGGCCCCGGGCGCGCGCCACCACTTCGCCGGCAAGCCCCAGGAAAACGGGCGCATCTGGCATCTCCTGACCCATGAAGCGAGGCAGGAGCTCATCCGCATCGACCACGGACAACTGACCCCGTGACTGCGCCTCCTGGATATTCACACCCTCCGCTTCGAGGCGAGGACAGAAAGCTTCCCAGTGAGCAGCTGTAGGGACCAGAATCACACCTTCCCCGTGCGCCAGGGCAGCAGCGGCGAAGCGGCAGACTGCCCGGTTAAGAAACTGCTCGTCCTGATATAGCTGAACAATATGTTCCGCGGGCGCCGCATCGTGCAGGAGATTCTGCCACGGTTCACGATTTCCCGCTTCGTGACTTCCACCGCAGCAGGCAGGTTGGTAGCTGGTCATGGAATCCTTCGGCGGTTGCGCGCTGGTCTCAAAAGAACTCACTGTGTCCCCCTATCGCGGGCAAGTCCATCATCCCGTTCAACATAGTAGAAGAGAAAAAGCTTGGAGGCGGTAGATGCCTGTTCTGGTTGTCGAGTTGCCCGTATAGCCTCAGCTCCCGAGGTATTTGGTCTCGTTTCTCGTGCTTCTGTGCGAACGCGTCATTCGCCAATGGTACGCGCCGATCCAGAACGCGCCGAGGGAACTTCTGCACTGTGTCTAGTCGCCGCCTATAGGCCTCATGGCGGTCAATAGGATTAGACCCGAGAGTCGGCCAACGTTCGCGGATGGTTCTGGAAGGACGAGTCCAAGCCTCAACGTCCTAAATTATTCTGGAGTATAGCCTTCCAGCCTCGCCGTTCGCTGGTGCCTCAGGGTGCTGCTTGCATGCCAAGTTGCGTCAGACCTGCTCCCCTGGATCCGCCGAGAACTGATTAGGATTTCTGGAAGGGGGGAACGAGATGGCCCAGGATCAGGCACACGGAGGCGCAGACCATGCTGAACCTGTACGGATTTTGGGGGCAGGCCAGTGGTGGTCGAGCGCGTGTGGCTTTTTCATTGAAAGGGCTCGGTGTCTTAAACAGCACCCCAGAATTTCAACAAATGCCGCCAAAGACAGGTGCACTCTTCTTGTTGCGTTCGACTAAGCCATCCATCCCGACCCTGAAGGACCATTCTCTGTAAGGGGAGTCGCGCGACAGGTTTGCTTCTCCGGAACAAGGACTGAACTCAGACCTCTCATTGGTTACCTCCGACATTCGTCACCGACAACGTTGCGATTGCCAGTCAGCGGACAACTTAATCAGGGGATTCACCCTCCCAACTTTCGGCAACGTTGCCATCCATAAGGAGAACCCCACGATGAAGGCCCTGAGAAGTATTCTTTGCTGCTCCCTGATTTGCGGAACCGCCATCCTGACACTGAACGTCACGGCACAGTCAGACGACGATAAGAAGTTTCTTGCCACGGCCGCGCAATCCGACGTAAACGAAATCAAATTGAGCCAGCTTGCTGAAGAAAAGACGTCTAATGCTGATGTCAAGACGTTCGCGCACAAAATGGTGACGGAGCATCGCCAGCTAACCGCCAGCATGAAGCCCTTTGTAGAATCGTGGGCAATCACACCTCCGGCCGGGCTCGACGACGATCACCAGAAGGAATACGACAAGCTGAATGGCCTCTCCGGCGCCGACTTTGACAAAGAATATATGGACGTGATGGTCAAGGATCACGCCAAGGCTTACAGTCTCTTTACTTCCGAAGCGAAAGACACGAAGGACACAAAATTCCGGGCGGCGGTCCTCAAGGGAAAAACGGTGGTTGCAGCCCACAAGAACATGGCCTACGATCTGAAGAAAAAGCTGTAACTAACATGCGTGCCGGGCTCCCCGGTAGAAACGAAGAGCCCGGCCCCCACCGGAATCGTGGATTCGTGGGCGTTTTTACCAGGTCAGCTTTTACGAAACCTCGAGTCCTCCGGTCGCGCCATAGACTTCGCCGGTGACATAGCTCGATTCCTGAGAGGCGAGGAGCACGTAGAGCGGAGCCATTTCGACGGGCTGGCCAGGGCGCTTCATCGGAGTTTGAGAGCCAAAGCCTGAAATTTTCTTCTGCGGTTGTCCGCCGCTGGGCTGGAGTGGCGTCCATACAGGACCTGGCGCCACACAATTAACACGGATTCCATCCTCTGCGACCTGGCGGGCTAGTGCTCGGGTGAAGGCGAGGATGGCCGCCTTGGTTGGCGCGTAGTCAAGCAGACTGGGGCTGGGATGGGTCGCCTGAATGGATGCAGTCGTGATGATCGAACCGCCTTTCGGCATCAGCGGCAGAGCCGCTTTGCAAAGCCAGAATAAGGCGAACACATTCACCCTATAGGTCTCTTCGAGTTGTTTGGTCGTGATGTCTGCGATTTTTTCGGTGGCATGTTGTTTGCCTGCAACGATGGCGAGGATGTCGAGGCCGCCCAGTTTCTTGTGAGCCTGCTGAATGAGCTTCTTACAAAATGAGTCGTTACTGACGTCGCCTGGAAGGGCATAGGCCTTCCGGCCCGCAGCTTCGATCAGGGCGATCACCTCTTTGGCGTCCGCTTCTTCGCTGGGAAGGTAATTAATCGCGACGTCGGCTCCCTCACGGGCAAATGCGATGGCCGCTGCTCTGCCGATTCCGGAATCGCCGCCCGTGACCAAGGCCTTTCGATTGGGGAGGCGGCCACTTCCCCGGTACGATTCCTCGCCATGATCGGGTTTCGGCTCCATCTTCCGGGCGAGACCCGGAGCGCGCTGGGGTTGGCGCTTGAACTTAGGCAGCGGGTATTGTTTCGTTGGATCCTGCAGGGTATAGAGATCTGACATTGCTCGGGGCCCTCTCAAAAACGGTTTAGATGCAGTGGTTGTCCCCCTGATGGTTCTCTTTTCTCTTGACGCCTCGCCGGGAGGCGATGGGGGCCAGAAACGTCAGCCGCTGTTTATGAGTCCACAACCCGCCCACCTGCCAAAGCGTCCTACGGTATGTCGAGCAATCGTCTAAAACGATTTGGCCAAACGGAGATAACCATGCCTGATGCGTCGGATGTGCTGGTAGAGCGGCTGCTCGCCTGGGGAGTCGATACGATCTTTGGCTTGCCAGGAGATGGTATCAACGGTGTCTTCGAGGCCCTTCGCAAACAGAAGGAGAAGATCCGGTTCATTCATGTGCGGCACGAAGAGGCGGCGGCCTTCATGGCCTGCGCGTATGCCAAGTTCACTGGCAGACTCGGCGTATGCATTGCGACTTCGGGTCCCGGCGGCATTCACCTTCTTAATGGTCTTTATGACGCGAAAATGGACCATGCGCCCGTTCTGGCCATTACAGGCCTCCAGCACAGTGATCTCATAGGCACCTTTACCCAGCAGGATGTCGCACTCGACAAGTTGTTCATCGACGTTGCCGTTTATAACGAGCGCATCATGAGCGGCGCCCATATGGAGAGCGTGACCGATCTTGCCATTCGCACGGCGCTGGCTTCCCGAGGAGTAGCTCACATCACGATCCCGGTCGATGTGCAGGTACAGGAGATGAAGAAGGGTCGTTCAGAACGCAACCCCATCCACCATACCTCGGCAGTTCCGGTTTATTTCGAGCAGATCCCGGCACGAGTTGAACTCGAGCATGCCGCCGACATTCTCAACCGCGGAAAGAAGATCGCGATTCTTGCGGGCCAGGGAGCGTTGCACGCGCCTCAAGAATTGGAAGAAATCGCCGAGATGTTGGGTGCACCGGTCATCAAAGCGCTGTTGGGCAAGGCGGCCGTACCGGATGACAGTCCCTATACAACCGGCGGGATCGGTCTGCTCGGAACTGAGCCTTCGCAGGACGCGCTGGAAGGTTGCGACACGCTGATTATGGTGGGCACTTCATTTCCCTATATTGAATTTCTTCCTGAGCCGGGGTCGGTCAAGGTCGTGCAGGTCGACATCGATCCGCAACGGATCAGCCTGCGCCATCCTGCCGACGCGGGCCTGGTTGGGGATGCGAAGGCCACGCTGCAGGCCCTGATTCCGCTGCTAAAAACGCACAGCAGGGAATTTCTGGAAAAGGCGCAGAACGCCAAGGCCGACTGGCAGAAATTGCTGGAGGAGCGCGGAACTCGGCAGGACAAGCCGATGAAACCCCAAGTCGTGGGCTGGGAATTAGGGAAAAGGATACCCGCGAATGCCGTCGTTACTTCCGACTCAGGAACGATTACTACATGGTGGGCGCGCTATGTCCCCGCCTTGCGGGGACAGAAACACAGTTGCTCCGGAAATCTCGCCACCATGGCTTGCGGCTTGCCCTACGCGATTGCCGCAGCCGTCGCTTATCCCGACCGACCTGTCTACTGCATCATCGGCGACGGCGGCCTCAGTATGCTCCTCGGAGAGCTAATCACCATCGCCGCTTACAAGCTCAATATCAAGATCGTGGTGATCAAGAACAATACGCTGGGACAGATCAAGTGGGAGCAGATGGTCTTCCTTGGAAACCCCGAGTATGCATGCGATCTCTTCCCCGCTGATTTCGTGACCATAGCGCGCGGAGCCGGAATCGATGCCATCCATATCGAGGATCCATCCACATGCGGCGCTCAACTCGATGGTGTGGTTGGACGCACGGGCCCTGTCCTGATCGAGGCAGTGGTCGATGAGTTCACTCCTCCCATGCCCGCAAAGATCAAGGCGTCCCAGGCGGTCAAACTGGCCGAAGCGCTCGTGCGCGGTGAACCGAACCGAATGAAGATTGCACTGACAAACGTCCACGATACAGTGCGCGAACTCGTATAAACCATGCAAGTAGGAGGAATCTTGAGCGCTCAGCTGTCGGAAACATCGGTAGAAAAGGTGGAGGTGTCCGCCTACACGATTCCTACAGATGCTCCGGAAGGCGATGGAACGTTGCGCTGGGATTCGACGACACTGATCATTTGCGAGATTCACGCTGGGGGGCAGACAGGATTCGGTTACACCTATGGGAATAAGGCGACGGCGGTTGTAGCTGAGTATCTCGCGGCTCAGTGCCTCGTAGACCACTCCGCGCTCGATATCCCCGGTCTCTATGTTTCCATGCTGGAAAAGGTTCGTAACGACGGCAGTCGTGGCATAACGTCGATGGCGATCTCGGCGCTCGATGTCGCTTTGTGGGATCTCAAAGCCAGAGTGTTCGGCTGTTCCGTCCTCGATCTGCTCGGTGCCGCAGATTCGCGTGTGGCTGCCTACGGCAGCGGTGGTTTCACAACCTACAGTACTCAGCAGCTCGTCGCACAGTTATCCGGTTGGGTTAGCGATGGTCTGAAGAGCGTCAAGATGAAGATCGGCGCAGAGCCTGCAACCGATCCCGAGCGAGTGCGCGTGGCGCGCGAAGCGATCGGAGTTGCCACTGATCTCTTTGTGGACGCAAATGGCGCTTACAACGCCCGAAGGGCGATCGACTTTGCGGAACGTTTCGCAGAATTTAACGTGATCTGGTTCGAAGAACCTGTCGCTTCTGACCGTCTCGACGATCTCAGGCGAGTGCGCGATCGTGCCCCAGCCGCAATGGAGATTGCGGCCGGAGAATATGGTTACGATTCCCTCTATTTCCGTCGCATGCTTGAGACCGACGCCGTCGATCTTTTACAACTGGATGCCACCCGGTGCAAAGGTTTTACCGGCTTTCTGCAGGGAGCAGCAATCGCAGCCAGCTTCGGATGTCCGCTCTCCGCGCATTGTGCCCCTTCCCTTCATATGCATGTCGGCTGTGCCATCCCGGGGTTCCGGCACGTCGAATACTTCCACGACCACGCACGAATCGAAACGATGCTGTTCGATGGCTTCATTCCGCCAAAAGCCGGAGACCTGACACCCGACCGCTCGCGGCACGGTCTGGGCATCACTTTTAAGCATAGCGATGCGGAGCCTTTCCTCTCGTGGAGAAGCAAATGATCTGCGACCTGGGCCAGCCGTTTGACGCGGGAGAGATGGCATGACCTTCCTCCTGACTACGGAGCTGGAACGAGCCGCGAATCGCAATCTTCCGGTGCCCCTCTCCACTGCTGTCACTACCGCATTGGACCACCTCAGGGAAGGGTGCTTTCAGCGCAGCCTCTGTCTGATCGTTACTGCGACCAGCGTTGCCAGTGGACTCGAAGTTGGGTACGAGCATTACAAAGGCAGCTACAGCAATCCCGTGATGTATACCCCGGTCGTCTTGAGTGGGGTCCTCGCAGGAGCTGGGCTACTGTCAGTTTTTAGCCGCATCGCAGCACGAACCGTTCTTCGCTGGGTAAGTGTCGTCACTCTGGCCGACGGGATCATCGGATTCTTCTTCCATGTTCGCGGTGTGGCGCGCAAACCCGGCGGCTGGAGTCTTCCAGTTACAAATATCGTCATGGGGCCGCCTATCTTCGCGCCGTTGCTGTTTGGAACTAGTGCGTATCTCGGCCTGATGGCCTCGTACCTCAGACGTGAAGAAGACCTTCAGGGGATCGATGGTCGGCTGGAGGATTCTGTAAGCGGATTTGGGCGAGGCCGGCTTGACTGGCGAAGCCATCTGCGCTTCGGAAGATTTCAAAAGCATCTCTCTGGCCTCACCATCCTATGGGCGTTCTTCAGCGGCTTCGAAGCGCTCTATTCGCATTACAAGACCAACTTCCGCTACAAGGCTCAATGGACTCCCGTGGTGCTGGCACCTCTGTTGATGGCGGCGGCAACCGGTTCCATCAAGAGCCGCCGCATCGCCAATACAGCTCTTCCTGCGTTTTCCGCTCTGGCACTCGCGGACGGTACTGTCGGCTTCTACTATCACGCGCGCGGCATTGTGCGTCGCCCCGGAGGAGCAAAGAAGCCCATCTACAACGCGCTGTATGGACCCCCCATCTTTGCGCCACTGCTCTTTGCTGCATGCGGCTTCCTCGGCCTGATGGCTAGCCTGCTCCGTCGGGAACGCGAATGAGCCGAAACTCACGTCCGTCTCGAGCAACCGGCGGTGACCTTCAGGATCTCAGCAAGCCCGGCTATTACGCCGGCTACTACACCCTGACACAGCAAAAGAAGTGGGACGAGACGACACGAAACGTCGTCAATGACCGTGTTGAGACGATTCCGCAGATTCGTTTCTTTTCGCAGCAGGAAGCCGTTCTGCTGAGTGCCGTGATCGATCGCGTCATGCCACAGGACGATCGCACCCCGGATCGCATCATTCCCGTCCTTCCCATTCTTGAGGAACGACTTCACAACAATTCGCTCAACGGCTTCCGTTATGAGGATATGCCGCCTGATCAGGAGGCATATAGGCTCGCGATCAAGGCAATAGAAGAGATGGCGCAGGCCCGCTTTCAACAATCTTTCCCAGCCCTCACCGCACATCGGCAAGAACTGATCCTCAAGTCCCTCCATGATGGAAAGCCCGAACCCGACCATCCGGTTTGGCACCGCATGCCGGTCCATCGCTTCTGGGCGTTGCTCATGGAAGATTGCGTGACCGCCTACTACTCCCATCCGTGGGCGTGGGATGAGATCGGCTTTGGGGGCCCGGCTTATCCGCGGGGATACATGCGCCTCGAAAACGGTCTGCCGGAACCATGGGAGAAAGACGAACAACGCTACGAGTGGAATGTGCCCGTCGATTCGCTTTCCGAGCTCGAAGAACAGGGTACTCCTCCCGAGCATGGATCCCTGCATGGTCACGGCGGGACTCACTGATGCCCCATCGCCTGGGCCCCATGCAGACGCTGCCCTCGCCTATGCGCAAATTCGCGGAGAGCGAAATTGTCGACTACTGCATCGTCGGGGTAGGAGCCGCCGGAGGCGTGCTCGCGCAGCGACTGGCTCGAGCAGGGTTTCGCATTGTCGCGCTTGAGGCAGGGCCGTTCTGGGATACCGACAAAGACTGGATCAGCGACGAGAAGGGTTCGCACGAGCTCTATTGGAATGATCTGCGCATCACCGGCGGCACGCACCCGTTGGCGCTCGGCGCCAACAACTGCGGCAAAGGGGTTGGCGGCGGATCAGTGCACTGGGCAGCCTTCGCACCGCGTTTTCATCCCTCGGATTTTCGTGTTTACACCCAGGATGGTGTCGGTGCTGACTGGCCACTCTCCTATTGGGACCTGAAACCGTATTACGAACTGCTGGAGCGCGAGATGCCCGTTGCCGGCCCCGCATGGTTTCCGTGGGGCGACCCGCATGGCCATCCCTATGGACCGCACCCGCTCGGTGGCGTGGGCGATGTTCTCGTGCGCGGATGCACGAAACTTGGCATCCGCTCGGTCGCCGGAGGTCCCGTCGCCATCCTCTCCGCCTCCCATGGAGATCGCCCACACTGCATCTATCGCGGCTTCTGCCTGCAGGGCTGCAAGGTGGGGGCGAAGGCAAGCACCTTGATCACACATGTCCCCGATGCCATCGCCCACGGCACCGAGATTCGCGCACACTCGATGGCTTCGCGCATCAGCCTGCGCAGCGATGGACGGGTCGACGGTGTTGTGTACATCGACCGTGAAGGCGCCGAGCATTTTCAGCGAGCCCGCGCGGTCATCGTCTCCGGCTACGCCATCGAAACCCCAAGACTGCTGCTCAATTCCGCCTGTCCCGGTCACCGCCATGGCCTTGCGAATTCAAGCGGAACCCTTGGCAAATACCTGATGGCCCAGGCCGGTAATGTCGTCGCCGGTCGATTCGATGAGTTGATTCGCCTTTACAAGGCTCCGCCGGCCCACGCGCTGAGCGAGGAATTTTACGAGACAGACACGAGCCGCGACTTTGCCCGTGGTTTCGCCATCCAGACCGTGGGCCCGCTCCCGATTGCCTTCGCCAAACAAATGATCGCTGCCATGGGCGCGTGGGGCTGGGGTATGCGTCGCGTGATGATGGACTATAACCACTGGGCCACAATCGGCGTCCTCGGCGAAATTCTTCCCTGGGAGGATAACCGCGTAGAACTGGCCGAAGAGAAAGACCAGCATGGCCTGCCGGTTGCAAAGGTTACTTTCAATCTCCACGACAACGATAAGAAGCTCATTGAGTTCGGCAAGAAAAAAGTAATGGAAATTATGTGGGCGGCAGGAGCGAAGCAGGTTGTGCAGGAATCCCGCTTCGCGCACCTCGTTGGTGCAGCACGCATGGGGAGCGATCCGTCCACTTCCGTGGTCGACAAATTCGGCCGCGCGCATGATATATCAAACCTTTTCGTTTGCGATGGAAGTATCCTGCCCACGCAGGGCTCCGCCAATCCTGGGCTCACCATCCAGGCTCTTGCGGCGCGAACTGCGGATTACATCATCAAGCAGGGAGATGCAATCTTCTTTTCCAACCGGCGGGATCTGAAGGAACCGGGCATCCGTTATGACCTGAGTCCGCCGTACACTCGGTTCAAGGGAAATCCCCGCATCGCCTAGCGAACTAGAAGTTTCCTGCTGGCCCCGACGGCGCAAAGTGCAGCTCCCAGCAGACCGCAGCCCAAGACAAACCACCCGCGGTGTTTCGATACTTCCGCCTCGAGGCTGAATGGCCTGGACTGAAGCTCAAAGGGACCATGCGCTCCGAGGCTTGTCGCAACTGGCTGCCACAGATTGTTGGGACGGTTGGGCGAGTCAGCCTGGTCGCGTTGCTGTGCTTTGTAGCCTGTCTTGCCAAGGTAAAGGTCGAGGAAGCCGGGAATGATCTTTTGACCCACGATGGCTTTCACCGTGGAACCGCCTACCCAGTACTCACGCCTGGGGTGTTCCGTCAACGCCGCGTGCAGTATGACGCGCGCGCCCACTTCGGGTTTATAGATGGGTGGTACAGGCTGGGGAAGATTCGGGAGCCGGCTCTTGACCCACGTGAACTGCGGCGTATTCATAGCCGGCATATGAACCACAATCGCTTTCACCGCACTGTTGTCGTGACGCAGTTCGCAACGCAATGAGTCAGTGAACCCGACGATGGCGTGCTTGGTGGCGCAATACGCAGATTGCAGCGGAATGCTCCTGTAAGCCAAAGCGGATCCTACCTGGATGATGCGCCCCCTGTTTTCGCGGCAGCATACGACGCAAAGCCGCAAGAGTGCCGTGCACATAGCCGAGGTAGTTCACGTCCGTGACACGACGGAATTCCGCCGGCTCCATCTCTTTGACCGGCGAAAAGACGGAGACCATGGCATCGTTGATCCAGACATCAATAGGACCCAGGCGCGCTTCAAACGAGGCGGCCGCTGCTTCCACTGCTTCGGCATCGCTGACATCTGCCGCATAGGTGGCAGCACTTCCTCCCCGCCGCTCCACATCCTCAGCCGCTCTTTCCAGTGCCGGCAGATCGCGAGAGATGAGCCCGACGCTCGCTCCAATTTTTCCGAATTCAAAGGCAATGGCTCGACCAAGCCCCGCCGACGCGCCTGTGACAACGACAGTGATCGCCTGCCTCATCGGATAGCCGCCTCAACTCAAGATTTCCTTCCAGCATAGTGAGATGCGCGCAGGGGAAAACGAAACGCATCCAAGGATTTAGTCAATTGGATCGAGGGTGGACGGCTTGGCTCTGAAGATCGAAGATTATGCCCTGATCGGCGACTGTGAGACCGCCGCGCTCGTCGGCAAAAATGGATCGATCAATTGGCTGTGCTGGCCTGACTTCTCATCACCGGCATGCTTTGCATCCATGCTTGGCACCGGGAAGAATGGAAGATGGTTCCTCGGTCCGCGCGCGAAGTCAGCGACAATAACAAGACGCTATCTCGACCAAACGCTGATTCTCGAAACGCGTTTCGAGACGTCATCCGGCGTTCTTCTGCTCACCGATTTCATGCCGGTTCGTGAGACCCACTCCGACATCGTTCGCATCATACGATGTCTGCACGGGAGGGTGACCGTGCAGATGGAGTTGTGCGTCCGGTTCGACTACGGCCGTACTGTTCCCTGGACCGGTCCACGTAATGGAAATACCTGGGTCGCGTCCGCAGGAACCGGCTCCGTGTACCTGCGTACGCAGGAGGCTGTTCATACGAAAGAGGCGACAGCGACCGCCGAGTTTAACTTGAAAAGCGGCGAGCAACGTTCTTTCGTCCTCACCTACGCTCAGGCGCAAGAGCTGCCACCGCGCCGAATTAATACGGAGAAAGCGCTAACGCAGACAAAACAATTCTGGAGGCGATGGTGTGGAATCAACTCCTATGACGGTCCATGGAAGGATGCGGTCGAGCGGTCGCTGATGACCCTCAAGGCCCTCACCTATCGTCCCAGCGGAGGCATCGTTGCAGCTCCTACGACTTCCCTGCCCGAACGTCTCGGAGGAGATCGCAATTGGGACTACCGCTTCTGCTGGCTTCGCGATGCGTCCTTCACCCTTAAGTCGTTGCTCTCGGTAGGCTACCGCGACGAGGCCAAAGCCTGGCAGGAGTGGCTCCTTCAGGTCGTGGGCAACAATGTGCGCAGCATGCAGATCGTCTACGGGATACGCGGGGAACGCCATCTTCCCGAATGTCAGCTGCCGTGGCTCGAGGGATATGGGAGGTCTCAGCCTGTCCGGATGGGAAACGCTGCGTCGGAACAACTACAACTCGACGTGTATGGAGAAGTCGCTGACGCTATTGTGAGCATGGCGCGTGCAGGCATGCACCCCGATCCGCGCCTCTCGCACTTACAGCGCGACCTCACGGACTACGTCGCTTCAATCTGTCAGCGACCGGCGTCGGGCCTCTGGGAGCAGCGCAATCGGATGGACCACTTCACTTATTCGAAGGTCATGGCCTGGCTCGCCCTGGAGCACGGCATCAAGTCCGTGAGCGGCAAACCGCCATACCGCTGGAAACATGAGCGCGACCGGCTGCACCGGCAGATCTGCCAACGGGGTTTTAACCGTCAGCTGGGAAGTTTTGTGCAGTCTTTTGGATCAGCGAAGCTCGATGCGGCGGTTTTGCTGTTTCCGATCTTCGGATTCCTACCTTTCGAAGACCCGCGCGCCCGGAGCACGCTGGAAGTGATTCAGAAAAGGCTTGGCCGGGATGGACTGATCTATCGCCACCTGCCGGGGAAAAAAGCGGATAAGGAATCGGCGTTTCTCGCATGTTCTTTCTGGATGGTTGAGAACCTCATGGGCGTAGGTCGGCGAACTGAGGGAGAGCGGCTGTTCGAAAAGCTTCTCACTCTACAGAACGATGTCGGCCTACTGTCAGAGGAATACGATCCCGATCGAGCCCAGTTGACGGGGAATTTCCCACAAGCCCTTTCCCACATCGCTCTGATCAATGCTGCACGGTCACTGTCTTCATTGAGCGCGAGATGATTTCATCGGCCAATTGAAGGCCTCTTCTGTTGGAATCAGACACACCTGTAGTCCCCTCGCCTCGAACACATCGGTGGCTTCGCCACTGTTACGTCTGGCTTTCGTTCATCTACCACCCTTCGGGTGAATTCCGAATTCATGGTAAAGGCAACGACGCTGTGTAGTCGTTGCCCCCCATGAATAAAGAACTCCGCGCGATTTACAAAATCTTCGGACAGACCGCAACTCGGCGAAGTTTGGCGCAATTCGGCGAAGTTCCATGGGCATCGAAACGATGTATTCAGTAAGTTATTCAAAATAAATAGGTTTGGCTCCTCAGGAGGGACTCGAACCCCCAACCCTCAGTTGTCAAGAGGAGATGCAGGTGTATTGGACGCGCTCGCGAGAGCGCGCAGTGCGTGATGCCAGGTTTCGTCGCGCGCGTGTATGCCTCTCGGCGGTGGGATCCTGCACTCTCCAGAACCGGACATCCATTCGCTGTCTCGGGCTCCGAGGAGCCGTTGACCTAATGGGATGGACCCGCCTCGTAGAGGTGAGTTGGTAGGCTCGCTACGAGGAGGATGATCATGGTGAAGGCGACGACGATTGGGCTGGATATTGCCAAGCAAGTCTTTCAGGTGCACGGACGCGCAGCATAGCTGAGACCTGACGAAGTACTAAAGCTTTCCCAGGGAGATGCTTGAGCCGCCAACAATGGCGCAACCGGTGAGACCAGCTTCTTCAGAACCTGAAGGGGGCCGGGCCTCAAAAGGCCGATGACCTGATAAGGAGAAGAAGCGCAGATTCCATTATGGCCAGAGTGGAGATCCCCTCCACTCGTTAACAGGCCGGATATATGTATGCGTCTCTTCCCGCTGCTCCATCGAAGAAGGCTCTTGCATACGAGGCGGGTCCATATATGCCCCCCTGGATCCGCACAGAACTGATTAGGATTTCTGGAAGCGGAGGGGGAGGAAAATGGGCAGGAGCAGGCATACGGAAGCGCAGATCATCGCTGCGCTGAAGCAGGTTGAGGCTGGGCGCACGGTGGACGATGTAGCCCGCGAGTGCGGCGTCAGCCAGGCAACGATCTACACATGGAAGTCGAAGTTCGGCGGGATGGAGGTCAGCGAGGCGCAGCGTCTGCGTGCGCTGGAGGATGAGAACTCGCGCCTGAAGCGGCTGGTGGCCGACCTCAGTCTGGACAAGGAGATGCTGAAGGCGGTGATCGCAAAAAACGGCCTGAGCTCGTAGACCGAAGGACGGATGCCAGCTGGCTGCGTGGGCAGTTCGCGGCCAGCGAGCGCCGGGTGTGCGGGCTGTTGTCGATTGCGGCGTCGAGTTATCGGTATTGCACGCGGCGATCGGATGAGTCGCTGCGGGAGAAGCTGGTGCGGCTGGCCAGAGAGAAGCCGCGCTATGGCTACAGGAGATTGCAGGTGCTGGTAGAGCGAGAGGGCGAGCAAGTGAACCATAAGCGGCTGTGGCGGGTGTATCGCGAGGCGGGCTTATGCCTGAAGAGGAAGAAGCGCAGGCACTGCGTGCGCGTGGGATCGCCGCGGCCCGCGCTGACCGGCGCCAACCAGGAGTGGGCGCTGGATTTCGCTCATGATGTTATCGCCGCCGGGCGGAACATCCGCGTGCTGAGTGTGGTCGATGCCTTCACGCGCGAGTGTCTGGCGCTGGAAGTGGACACAGGCTTCGCCAGCCGGCGCGTGACGCGGGTGCTGGATGAGATCGTCGCCCGGCGCGGGCGTCCGCAGGCGATTCGCTGCGACAACGGTCCGGAGTTCACCAGTCGTCATTTCCTGGCCTGGGCGCTGGAGTGGAAGATTGAGCTGCGACACATCCAGCCGGGCAAGCCGACGCAGAACGCGCATGTGGAGAGCTTCCACGGACGCCTGCGCGAGGAGTGCCTGCGGGTCAGTTGGTTCACCAACCTGTTCGACGCACGCAGGAAGGTTGCGAGCTGGCAGACGGAGTACAACGAACAACGGCCACACAGCAGCCTCGGCTACCGAACTCCGGCCGAGTTTGCACGAGTGGCCATAACCCAGAGCTATGGAAAAGACGTGGGCTCCGCCCACTTGGAAAACGCCTCCGGCGTTTCCCACTACTGGAATGGTCCGCCGCCTGTTCCATCGGCAGACTATTTTGGTTGGCAGGAGGTTTTCCATGGAGATTTCGACAATTGGCATCGACCTGAGCAAGACCAGCTTTCATGCGATTGGGCTTAACGCCCGGGGTGAGATTGTGTTGCGGAGGAAGTGCTCCCGCAAGCAACTGATCCAATTCACTTCGAATCGACAGCCGATGCTGATCGGTATGGAGGCCTGTGGCGGAGCGCACTTTCTCGCTCGTGCCCTTCGGGCTCAGGGGCACGACGCCAGACTGATGCCCGCGCAGTTTGTGAAGCCGTTTCGCAAATCGAATAAGAACGACTACCTGGATGCTGAGGCGATTGCCGAAGCGGTTCAGCGGCCAACCATGCGCTTCGTTGCAATCAAGACGGACGACCAACTGGACTTGCAGGGTTTGCACCGGGTGCGCGACCGTTGGGTGGCAAGGCGAACCGCGGTTATGAACCAGATCCGCGGGTTTCTTATGGAGCGAGGAATCACAATACGCAAAGGCCCTTCTCATCTGTCGACCCGCCTGAATGAGCTGCTGGAGGATGCCGATACGCCCTTGTCGGCCAAGCTGCGCTTGTTGGTTTTCGAACTGAAGCACGAATGGGAAGAGCTTGAGACACGAATCGAAGCAGTCAACCTTCAGCTGCAACAGATCGCGAAACAGGATGATGGATGCCGCCGCCTGATGGAAATTCCCGGGTTTGGACCACTCGTGTCGACAGCGCTGGTCGCAGCCATCGGCAATGGCATCACGTTCCGCAAAGGTCGCGATCTCTCTGCCTGGTTGGGGCTGGTTCCGCGCCAACACTCCACTGGGGGTAAAACCAGGCTGCTCGGCATCAGTAAACGCGGCAATGAATATCTGCGCCGAATGTTCCTGCATGGGGCCCGATCGGTTGTGGCGCAGATAGATCGAAATCGCACAGCACTTGGAATGTGGCTCAGTGAACTATCCGCACGAACTCATCGCAACGTCACTGTGGTCGCTTTAGCAAACAAGATGGCGCGAACCGCGTGGGCGCTCCTGAGCAAGGGGACCAGCTACTGCGCGCCAGCTCCGATAGCAGCCTGAAAGCAGGCTCGGAAATGGCACTTCGTGGAAAAGTCGAAGAGCTGACTTTCCCACTTCGTTTGGAAATCCGCAGAGAACGCGGATTCCCACATTTTCGACCCTGCTGCTACGAACAACGGCTTCACAAGCTTCCGGGTTTGCGAGAGAAATCAATGCGTGAGTGAACGGTCACAAACCGGCGTTGCCCAAGCCTGCGTGGGAATGAGAACTCTCAAGTTCGACCCACTTTATAGACCGGCGACGCGCGGACTCCATTATGGCCAGGAGCATCGCTCCACAAATAGGCCGGATACATTTGAGCAGACCAACCACCCACGACAGAGATTTTCCTTGCAATCGGGCGGCGGACCATACATACTCCCACAGCTCCGGCGGCGGAATAGATTTACAGAATTACCTGTACGGACTTAGGGGGCATATATGGACCCGCCTCGTATGCAAGAGCCTTCTTCGATGGAGCAGCGGGAAGAGACGCATACATATATCCGGCCTGTTAACGAGTGGAGGGGATCTCCACTCTGGCCATAATGGAATCTGCGCTTCTTCTCCTTATCAGGTCATCGGCCTTTTGAGGCCCGGCCCCCTTCAGGTTCTGAAGAAGCTGGTCTCACCGGTTGCGCCATTGTTGGCGGCTCAAGCATCTCCCTGGGAAAGCTTTAGTACTTCGTCAGGTCTCAGCTATGCTGCGCGTCGGTACTCCTGTTCGCGGGCAATCAGCGACCAGATGATGCGGGCGTTCTTGTTGGCTACTGCCACGCAGGCCTTCGATGTCCCCAGCCGTTGCTGCTTATCGTTGATCCAGAGGCTTCGCTGGTCGGTTTTGGCCTTCGCTCGGTAGACCACCGATCGCGCCCCATGAATCAGGAGAGTTCGCAGGTATGGGTCGCCGCGTTTGCTGATGCCCAGTAGTCGGCTCTTGCCGCCGCTGGAGTTCTGTTTGGGCACGAGTCCCAGCCACGCGGAGAACTGGCGACCGTTCTCGAAGGCATGCCCATTGCTGATCGCGGCAACGATCGCTGTCGCAATCAGTGGCCCGACGCCTTCGACTGCTGCTATGCGTCGGCAGTCCGGGATGCTCTGGAATGCGATCTGAATCCGCTTGTCGGCAGCGGCGATCTTCTCATCCAGCTGCGCAAGTTCTTCGTAGAGGCTCTGGAAAAGCACCCGGCCACAGCCTGTCAGCTGGCTTTCGGCGTCTTCCAGCACTGCCGGCAATCCGCTGCGTACCTGCCCCGGATGCTGCGGCAATACGATCCCGTACTCGGCAAGCAGGCCGCGGATCTGGTTGATCAGTTGAGTGCGGCAGGCCACCAGCCGGCTGCGCACGCGATGGAGGCACTGCAGGTCCTGCTGCTCGACAGACTTCTGCGGAACGAAGCGCATGTTGGGCCGCGCAACGGCCTCGCAGATCGCCTCGGCATCGTTGGCGTCGTTCTTCTGCGACTTTACGTACGGCTTAACGAACTGTGGCGCCATCAACCGAACTGTGTGTCCCAGACCGCTGAGAACCCGCGCCCAATAATGAGCGCTTCCGCTGGCCTCGACGCCGACTAGGCATGGAGGCAGGTCGGAGAAGAATCGAACCACTTCACTCCGCCTCAGCTTCCGACGCAGTACCACTCGACCCGTCTTGTCGGCTCCGTGCACCTGAAAGACTTGCTTGGCAATATCCAGCCCAATCGTCGTCGCCTTCACCATGATCATCCTCCTCGTAGCGAGCCTACCAACTCACCTCTACGAGGCGGGTCCATCCCATTAGGTCATGTCCATGCGGCCTCAAGATGACGCTTACAGACTATGACCCACGACTACAAGCGCAACGGCACGACCACGCTGTTCGCCGCTCTCAACACTGCCACCGGGGAGGTCTACGGCCGGCGCCAGGAACGGCATCGCCTTCAGGACTGGCCGAAAATTTCTGCGCCGCATCGACCGGACCATCGCTGCGTAGAAGCAAATTCACATCATCTGCGATAACTACACCACCACAAACATTCGGCGGTGGAGCGCTGGCTGGCACAGCACAAGCGCTTCCGTGTGCACGTCGCACCCTCCTCGGCATCATGGCTGAATATGGTCGAGCGCTTCTTCCGCGACCTGACCGAAAAACCGCATCCGGCGCGGCATCTTTCCCGGTTCCGTGTGCATACCACAGATACTTCACACTGTAAACACTCCTAAGCTCATAGGTGATGGGCTTCCTTCAGCAATTGCGGCAATCCACAACTCTGGCACCACATGTCTGGTTCAAGGCCACCCCGTTTTCGTACGTCTTTTATTAGTCCCAATGCCGCATCACCGCCAACCTGTTGTATCTTCGATTCAAAGTCGGCTTCTGTATCAGTCACGGCAATACTGACCTGCCCTATTTGATTCGAGGGCTTCGCGCGCACATCACCTAGTTGCATGCTCCATCCACCTCGACGCGATGACGCAATCACAGCGCCATCTCTCCACTGAAGTTTAAATGTGTCCACGCTGCCCCCAGCATTGCCGAGAAGCAACGTCGATTGGCAACCGTTCTGCACAACGCATCCTGTAACAGCCTCCTCCCCTGAAATGGCATTTTGTGTCACCGCAGCAACCGCGGTTCCGTCGGGGGACCACTCCGGCCTCGACAAAAAGTTAACCGAGCGTCCTTCGGTCGGATATACAGGAGTGCCGTCAATCTCCAAGCGGGGCTCTCGTTCCGCATCTGGAGTCCAATGGGGACTTCCAGTTATCGCAGCGCTGTGCTCCCCATCCGGAGAAAATGCGGCAGGCCATCCGTCGCTAAAGGCGTCCCCTATATCTTTGCCTGATGTTATATCGAACACCATGCTCTGGCTTGAAGATGGGTTCACCTCGCCAACGACCACAATCCGAGTATTACTTATCCACTGAATCCCGCCTACGTCCTCGACAAAATAGTTCTGCCCGTCAACAGCAGGACAAATCAAGATGTTGGAGAGCGTCTTTGCTGTCTCAGAGTCAATCACAACAAGGTTTCCCAAGGCTATGCTTCGATCCACCTCTCTTAAGAACGCAATCTTTGACCCGTCCTTCGACCAAGTGGCGTAGCCCTTCGGAACATCATCAGTCGTTAGTCGCCGCTCACCCCCTCCGGCCACCATCGTATACAAATCATTTCCCCTCCTGTAGACCACTTTCATTGCTCCGCCGCGATCCTGAGCGAACGATACGCCTATCGCGATTATCAACACTGCGACACTCATGCCATACCGGCCCATTTCTACCCCCTATTTAATTGCCTTGCCTGGACATGTGGT
Organism: uncultured Acidobacteriaceae bacterium; assembly: GCA_963705765.1. Taxonomy (GTDB): domain Bacteria; phylum Acidobacteriota; class Terriglobia; order Terriglobales; family Acidobacteriaceae; genus Palsa-343. The sequence continues at coordinate 107,253 of CAVPKU010000039.1, forward strand.
ACTCACAGGCGAGCAAGCACCAACAGCCATGACGTTTTTGTAATTGCCGCAGGCAGCTCTGCCAGGGCCTTCGTAAATATCTAACCTATAGCCCACAATGCCATTGCCGGAGTCAATCGCAGACAAACCATCGCCATACCCGTCGAGTTCCACCGAAGTGCCGCTCTTAGGTATAATGGTCGGATCCCTAGCCAATGTTTTACCGCTTTCAACCTTATGCCCATTAACGGTTATATCGGTGACAGGTATATACCTGCCGCTGCCTCTGTCATATTGTACGTTCTGACCGCTATCTAAAGTACCAGACCCCTGCAATCTCATCTCTGCCAGAAATGCATTACAATATTGCCCTTTGAGCATCGGTGGGTTAGGATCACCCATCCCAGAATAAGTTGTCCTCTGATGCGTGTGAGTATTTTCAATTGTTACGCTGTTACAGGTTCCATCCGGCTTCAACCAGTCTGATTCTAAAGCGGTGTAATAGCATGACATACCAAAGGTTGGTACCGAGAAGTCTTTGCTGGCTTTAGTGTTATCGTCGGGACCGTATGTTACCTCGATCTTCTCGAGTCCGCCTGGGCAAGGCTTGCCCAAAGAGCAGTTATTTCTCGGTTCGGTCAGCTGAATTGTGTTTGGATTTGGCGTAGCTATTGTTCCTGAGGGATATTTGATACCTGCGTTGAGTGTTCCGGACACAGGTGTTGACGTCAGATCGAAGGTATATCCCTTAGGCGTCCCAGTCGCTTGAACCGTCATTAAGTCTTGCCGTGTGAGTGTCAGCTTGATCTCGTTTGTGATTTCCGCTATTCCCTCCGCAACCACTGTTCCAGAATTTGTGGTCGCGGATTGTAAGACTATACCGCTCGTTCGTGATCCAACGCCTGCTGCATGCTCTTCGCTGGAATCTGTCTCTGAAGCTCGAACCGTTTGTCCTTTCGCGACCAAGGGAGGGGGGGCGGGTTCTGATAGAGGTCGATCGTCACAGGCTGGGTTGGGTCGCTGCTGTCGGGGGTCGCCGTGAATGTAATTTCATCCGGACCAATAATATTCATTGGCGAGACTTGAACAATGGAGCCTTGGTTACTCGGCATGATCGTCATGTCGGTGACTTGTGGCGCTCCTTGGCAAACGAAGCCAGTTCCCCAGAGGGCCACTTGGGTTGTCTTTCCCGCCGGCCACTCAGAGGGTTCTACGCTGGTAATGGACGGGGTCGGGCAGTTTTGTCCCGGGGGCGAAGGCAGGCCCGGCGGAGAGGGTGGACGGACTGGAATCCTCCAAACAAACAATCCATATTCGTTCGGTGAACCTAGCGCAGCTGTCAGGTAGAAAGTTCCGGCCGTGGTGTCGGGTGAAGTCGATACGGTAATCGTCGATGTTGGGCCGACCTGAACTTCGACAATACTGGGTGTGCCTTGGGGGCTGGTTAAGGAAGCAAATACGCTGGTTGTACACTGTTCCCCGAGGCCAGGGTTCGGGACTGTATAGCCTCCAACCACTTTGAGGGTGTATGTATTCCCAGGTACCATGACGGACGGGCCTTCCGTCAAAGTCGCTCCCGCTGGAAAAATGAGCTCCTCGCCCGCAGGGATGCACGTGCCGTTTTGCGCGGACGCTGACCCAGCTGCGATTACGAGTAGCGCCACCAACAGCACGCGGATACCAATATCTGGTCGGCTTCGAATCATTGTGATTAACTGGTCCGGGGCTGTCATGTCGATGCTGCCATTGCGTGCCGACGCCTGTTTCCTCTTCCAGTTCGCTACAAAGTGCCGTAGCGACAGCATCCCTCTCACGGATCGACGACCTTGGCCAAGTTCCACACCAGCGGCCCACTTGTAGATGTACCTAACAACTTCTGCGGCCGCCTTCGACTGGCACTCTACCTTATTTTATATTTCTGGCACTCAACGCCCGTCCTGCTGCAGCGGCAACTACGGGGTTCGAATCATGACTGACACCTTGTAGAGCGGTAAGCGACCGCTTGTCTCGAATATCGGCGAGCACCGCGATACCCTTGAGACGTTTCGATTCCTCGTTGCTTGCAATCCATTGCAGTGCGGCCTCCTCACCAGCATCTGAAGCCACACCACTAACTCTCTTAATTTTATCTGTCTCTATTTGCAAACACACTGCTTGGTCTTCACCATTTCCTTCATCTTGTGCACGCGCTGTTACGAGATCGCTCTGCATTTTCTCAAGCTCCGTGTGGTAGAACTTCTTGAAAGAAGCGCTTTGCTCCACTAACCGTCCTCGACTAATCAAGTAAATGGCGGGCCAGACCGCCACGCAGCCGCTGCTCCCCTCGTATTCTGACGCGGGTAGCGGGACGACAAGTTCTTTGCGTCCGTCATTGTCTACATCACGTATAGTATCGGATACATTATCGACCATCCACACTGACACACGCTGATCCACGACCACATCGTGCACAACGAATATTACTTCAAGATCGTTACAAAACCCACGTCCATTCCCGTCCAATGACGCTATAACTGCCTCCGTGTCACCTATTTGACTAAATGCCGTGCTGCATACCGACCATGTCTCCATAGCTGAGTCCGGTAACCCGACTACTACCTCCTTAACGAACGCACTCATCTGCGTGTTTGACACGCCGCGAAGCGAACGTGAGGATGCGACTAGGGAGTCCCACACGACTTTTGCGTTGGTATAAGTTGTGGGGACAGGCGACCCCTCAGACCCTGAGGACACCTCTTGTCCTCCGCCCGTCAGGGCCACGACGTTAATTATAACAGTAACCATCAACATGATTATCTGATCTACCCGGACGGCCTTCATATCAATCCTCCTGCAGAAACGCTTGCACATATAGCTTATCTGTTAATGGCCCCATACACTCTACTGACGTACAAAAAACCACCCGGATTACCTGTGGGATTATCTACCCACTGCCACGACCCGGGAGTTTGACACAAATATTGCTTGCCTGATTGGGCAACTGTTCCGCCCACACAGTCAGCAACGTAGTACTGGGTGCTGAATGTGGGACCAGGCGAATCGCCGTATAACTCGACCGCCATCTTTTCTAACTGATCAGCCCTCAATGGAGGCAGCCCGGGGCGCGTGGCTATAATACGAACTTCCAATGATCTTGCAATAGCTAATTTCTGCCCAAATAATCCTATACCGTCCTGGATATTGCTTTGCCAGTTGAAGGCGTCAGTTATCGAAGCTGGGAATGACAGCAACCCAATATACTTACCTGCCCCGAATGACTTGGATTTGGGGCTCTCGTGAGGCCACAATGCGGTCACATCGAAGAGCGTTTTCGTAAAGAACTGTAGCCGCGAACTCTCAATAAGCGCAATGCCCCTCATTAGGCCCGCGGTGGGCCCATTGTACGCTGAGGTCAATTGCTGAAGGACGGTGCCAGATGGAATTGCGGTGCCGGTAACGGTAAAGACAACGGGGTTGGAAGTGTGAGAACCACATGTAGCGGTGACCGTGAGTTGACCTCCAACGGCTGTAAATGTCTGGGACGTTTGCGTGTTTCCAGTAGATGTGAACGTCTTCGTCAACGTAGTGTCGGCAAATCCTCCGGAAGTTGCGTAATGTATCGTCACTTTCCATGAGACAGGTTCACTTGGTCCGGCACCTGCCGCTTTGAACTGAATCGGCTCCGTGGCCGTATAGTTATTCTCAGACAACTCATAAGATGCGTCGGCCTCAGGTTTCTCCACATGACATGGACCTTGTATCGTCGCGTTACCAGTTGCTACTGGATTGCCGTTTTGGCCGTTGGAACTCGCATCTGATATCGATCGGCTAGGACCTCTGGTCACCAAGACAACCACGGGAATTCCGTAGAGGTCGATTGTCGCGGGCTGGGTGGGATCGTCGCTGTCAGGGGTCGCGGTGAATGTGATTTCATCCGGACCAATGATTTTCATTGGCGACACCTGAACCGTGGAACCCAGCTGGCTTGGCGTGACATTCATGTTGCTGATTTGCGGAGCTCCCTGGCAAGCGAAGCCAGTTCCCCAGAGTGTTACCGGGGTTGTCTTTCCCGCCGGCCAATCGGCGGGTTCCACGCTAGTAAGGGACGGGGTCGGGCAGTTCTGTCCCGGGGGCGAGGGCAGCCCCGGCGGAGTGGGTTGTTGGACCGGAATCCTCCAAACAAACAATCCATATTCGTTCGGTGAACCTAGCGCAGCTGTCAGGTAGAAAGTTCCGGCCGTGGTGTCGGGTGAAGTCGATACGGTAATCGTCGATGTTGGGCCGACCTGAACTTCGACAATACTGGGTGTGCCTTGGGGGCTGGTTAAGGAAGCAAATACGCTGGTTGTACACTGTTCCCCGAGGCCAGGGTTCGGGACTGTATAGCCTCCAACCACTTTGAGGGTGTATGTATCGCCGGTGTATCGAGAAGAGCATTTACATGACTGAAACAGACCAGTCCGCTGCGCTTAGAGCGGACCAGTGAAGGCTGAGTAAGGGTGAATCGCCTGTTCATCTTCAGTTGTGCTGTTCACAACCTGCTAGGCCTGCCGATGTTCCTGTTTGCCACTCAGCGCGCTCAATCGTGCATGCATTTTGCATCGCAATAGAGACCTCGGCGCTAACGCCGATTATCGCCTCCCCCAGACCTATAAGTCGGCTACCCCGTCCTACCTCGGCCTCATTAGTTGCCCCTCCGCCCCCTTCATAAAGTGTGACACATACTTATCCTCGTTAGATTGAAATTCTACTACACTCGGGTGATACTGCGGCTCCTTGAGTATATCAGCTAGACCGATGACGGCAGTATATCGCACTTCTTGATTTTCATCCGATAGTGCTTGATTTAGTGGTGCAATACAGCTAAGATCCCCGATGGCCTTCAAGGCTCTGACATCTGCGAGACGCAAGTCCGCGCTCTGATCACTAATCCTCTCACTTAATACCGGGACAGCACTCACATCTCGCACGCCGAATGAAATTGCCGCCAGAAGGTTATCGCGTTGATACCCAGGCGTCCTCAAGGGCCCCGAAGTCATCTCATCGAGGTCCAACCTTAACAATGAGATATCATTTCTCATCAGCAATTCCGACTGCGCCAAATACATTTCATCCTCTGAAGATGGATCAGCCCCCACATTACGCAGGCTGGGGATTATGCAATTACTCTTGACATGGCGTAGCGATATAATAGCGGCCACTCGATCCGACTCGTTGGCGTTGCCGTCTGTCATTACTGAACACTCAATGTTCGCTACATTGGTCAACGGGTCGGAGCCGATCCCCGGCACACTTGGCCCAGCCGGAAGCGACGGATGGTACGAATCCGATACAACGTAGTCTGTGGTATTCGCGGACAACCTCCTCAGGAACAAGACCCTAGTACTACCTGCAGAGATTCCATCAAGCCCAATCGACCCTGCGGGCGGCTGTGCCACCGTGACGCTAATCTGGATGGTGCCGCTCATTGGCGCACCCTTTAGCACAGCCAGAATCGAAACATCCGCACTCTCGACGCTAGCCTCGGTGACATGATCGCCGCCCACTACAACCGTTGCCGTTCCAACCTTCTTGAACGTTCCGACGTGCGCTACAACAATCAAATCTGCCTGATCGCACAGTGCCGCGAGGTCAAGAGAAGGCACAGGCATGGCGCTCGCAATCATTCCCGCGGCGATTGCGCACATTGTCAATAGTGAAGCGCGTCGACGATACATATAAATCCTCATCATTTTCAGTTAACGGGTACTATGTGAACGTGATTAGCTTTATCCGCGTACCGAGTCCATTGGTCCGACTGTAGCTTGACGCCTGCTCCGCTCGAACGGCTCCCGATGCGCCATTCCTGCGTTGTATGTTGTGTCTGAACATCATTACCTTTGCAAACGGGCATAGGTTTGGGTGCAGGAATGCTGCGAATACCGACTCCCGATATGGAATCGTGGACCTCTGAATCAGTACCGGGACCTTCTTCGACTGCGAGCCAGTTGCTGCCACCGTCATTTACAAATGAGCTCGTAAAATGCTCATTAAAGTCAAAATAGTACAGGGACATATCGCTGCCAAGTTGATCTTGCACCTTATAGTGAAGTACGTCCAAATATCCGTAGAGCGCGTAAACCCCGTCGCAACGGTGGTCATGCCCAGATGGAATCATTCTAAATGGTTCGTGTGTCGTTATTTTGTATGGAGAAGATGTCTTGCCGCTCATCGTAACAGTAACGCTAACGTCAAGTTCTGTCTTACTGAACGCCGCTCCCGAACTGCTAACGGTTGTGGCTGCGCCGCTTGGTGTTATCGTTATCTCGCTATTACCAGTTACCACGTTCCAAGTCGCGGTGCCGACGCCATGCGCGGCAAGAGAGATTTTGTATGGAAATTGAGTTGCCCCCGATGACTGAGAGGATACGCCTGGCCCGAAATACCAGACATCATGACCGTCGCCGGAAATCGTTGGTGTTGGTGTACCAACAATCGTTGCTTGTCCGGTGGCGACCGGCGTACCGGATGGACCGGCACCAATTTCGTTGAGGGTCAAGCCCGAAATCGGCTGCGATTCCTCATCTCCGCCGACAGCGTTGCTTACCGGAGGGACGTCCTTATGAATTTGCTCCTTGTTAGTCGTTGCGGCTGGTCCTTTGGCCACCAAGACTACAACGGGATTTCCATACAGATCGATCGTCGCGGGCTGGGTGGGATCGTCGCTGTCGGGGGTCGCGGTGAACGTGATTTCATCCGGACCAATGATATTCATTGACGACACCTGAACGGTGGAACCCTGCTGACTTGGCGTGACCGTCATATTGTTGACTTGCGGTGTACCCTGGCAAACGAAGCCAGTTCCCCAAAGCGTTACCGGCGTTGTCCTTCCGGCCGGCCAGTCGGAAGGCTTTACGCTAGTGATGGACGGGGTCGGGCAGTTCTGTCCCGGGGGGGATGGCAGCCCCGGCGGAGTGGGTTGTTGGACCGGAATCCTCCAAACAAACAATCCATATTCGTTCGGTGAACCTAGCGCAGCTGTTAGGTAGAAAGTTCCGGCCGTGGTGTCGGATGAAGTCGATACGGTAATCGTCGATGTTGGGCCGACCTGAACTTCGACAATACTGGGCGTGCCTTGGGAGCTGGTCAAGGAAGCAAATACGCTGGTTGTACACTGTTCCCCGAGGCCAGGGTTCGGGACTGTATAGCCTCCAAGCACTTTGAGGGTGTATGTATTCCCAGGTACCATGACTGACGGGCCTTCCGTCAAGGTCGCACCGGCTGGAAAAATGAGCTCCTCGCCCGCAGGGATGCACGTGCCGTCTTGCGCGGACGCCGACCCAGCTGCGATTACGAGTAGCGCCACCAACAGCACGCGGATACCAATATCTGGTCGGCTTCGAATCATTCTGATTAACTGGTCCGGGGCTGTCATGTCGATGCTGCCATTGCGTGCCGACGCCTGTTTCCAAATGCTAACCCTATTGTGATCAGCCATGCTGCGGGTCCTCAATCATGCTTTTGTCGTATTGCTGAAGTGTGCACACGCGTGATGAATGGGGCGGGCAGTTTTGTCCCGGTGGCAAGGACAAGCCCACCGGAGACTGTGGGCGGACTGGGTTCCTCCAAACAAACAATCTGGCCGAGCCACCCCACTGAGGGTTAGACAGGCTTCAAAGCGCCTGTTCGATCTTTCCCGTCGAGCCATCCCTGTGAATTCCAACCGCTGTGATCACGCCGGTGGGGTCGGATTCACTGTCACCCGCTCTGACAGCGCAGCGATCCTCTTTTGGATTTATGATGTACCACGAATCAACGGCGACGCTCGAACGCAATATTCATAAAGCGAGCTTCCGTTGTCGCTGTCTGTCAACGCGGCGGAGCATCTTCGGGACTGTGCACCACAACCTGCACCGAGTCCTTGAGCCCATCGAAATTGGCCGTGATAATCGCCGTGCCCTCACGTAAGCCATATACGACACATTGTTCATCCACGCGAACAACCGGATCATCCCGGTTCTGCGCGACCGTCACCGGAAAGCGCGAACAATCATGAAGTCTAATGGTGTATTTCACGCTGGCATATGTCACTGTCGGCTCCAGTAACCTCTTGTCATCGATTTCACGGCCACCAATAGTCAGGTTAACTGTCTGCAATCCACTATCGATAGTGAAGCGCTTGACGCCCTTTACCGATGGCGCGACGTTTAAGTGCATCGTTTGACGAACGATCGCGTTATCCGCGTATGCGGCTTGAAACTCGAAATCCACCGCTCCCAACTGAGTCGGGATGACGATCACTGTCTTGAAAAGACCGTCATCCTCAACCACATTAGCATCGCTGTCAGATATAATCTCCCCGCCTGCTAACTCCGCGACCTTAATCGTGTCTGAGGCCAGCTTGCCAGGCGCCAGCCTTATCGTTAACCGAACAGGATTTCCCAATGGAACGAAAGTCTCAGGGCCTTCCAAAGACATTCTCTCGGGGTGAAGGGTAAGCGGGTTCTTCTCCCTCTTCATTGCGTCTTCATCACTCTCGCCCGGATATTTAAATAGAGGACCCTGCTTCTCGCCTGCCGCGGACTGAGCTTGCATACTGATTTCATTAGTCGTGGGCGCCCCCCCCCCACCGGTACACCCGCCATCGCTCCCATCTGATGTCAAGAGGACCATCTCCACACAATTGATAACATCGGCATCCGTGGTTACGCCGTTGGTTAGTGTGCCGTTCAAAGGTGGCAGACTCGTAGTAAACCATGGGAGCGCTATATGTGCGAGGTTTTTGAATGGATAGGAATTGCCACTTGGAGCTTGGCTATCTTCTGCTACGATAACGTCGTTATGATCAGTGTGCAATATTGCAGACAGATTTGGTGGATTGCTACGAGCCAACAGCGCAATATTGGCGTTTGACAATGCTATCGCTTGCAATAAATAGTTTAACGACACCCGAAGCGTTGAGTTTCCGGCATTCATATGCGTATCCGTCCAGTCCGATGTAATCGCGAACCAGTTCCCGTTAGGCGTTGTAGTGGGGGAAGAGAAGTTAGGCTTGGATTGTTTGGTACGAGCGATGCGACCGCGCCACAATTCGCATCGCTTTGACATAAATTTGTATTGAAGCCGCCCGGCCCTGCGCCGGGCGGGCCTAGTGGGTTACCTTTGTTAGCGAAGCACCTAGCCAACGTAAGATGACCGCAAAGTAGAGACCACACCTCGGCAGCTGGTGTAATTGCCATGCTCGTAACACAGGCGCCACCTTGGTTCTGCCAGTCGCACGTCCCGCCAGCAACGTCCCGATTCAAGAGAAATCCAGCGAGCGCAGATCCATTTTCCGGAGTGTCGATCGTTATCACCGTCCGGAACAACCCTCTGTTGGCACTTCGGGCAGTGTAGTACTTGCCTGCTGCAATGTAGTGCCGAGCAACTAACCCTCCCATACTGTGGGCAACGACGTCCACCCTTCCTCCGACATAATGGGCGGAGTCGAGGCCATCATCGATCTGGGCTATACCCCCATTAACAGCGTCCTGCGAAGATACGGCGCAGCCAGCGCCACCAGTCGGCGGGGCATCGAAGCGCAAGGTAGTGGAGTAACATATCTGTTCTAATTCTGTCACGCCAAAAGGCGCGGCGCCCCAAGGCCCTCCTACGAACTCACTGGCAATCGTCGATAGACTTGAGGCACTCCCCCACAACCCGTGAATAAACACGATGGGCGTCGGCTCTATGTCCAGCGGGATCGGCGGCTTTGTTACGCTCTGATCAGAATGTTGGGTCAGTTGCGCGCTGATTTGGGCAGCATTCGGCCCGTATGGATAGTTCGGACTGTTGTGTTGCACAGGAGCCAGAACCAAGACCAAAGAGTAATAAATGCCATTCTTCTGGTATGGCTGAACAGAATTGGAATTACCCGATGTCCAGGTCGATGGCGATTGTGCGAGAAACGATCCGCTCCAGCCCGAAAACCGCAAACCGTCAGTGCCACTGAATTTTACCGGGGAGTTGATACTACTTTTATAGACCGCAATTGCGGTAGCCGTGCCGTCTGTAATGAGGCCTGATGCCTGAACCTGCCCATAGGACTGGTCCGTCCCTACGGCTGCGAGCACATCGTCTTGACTAATGGACGTTGAGCCCTTCAAATTGCCAAGGTAGGGATCAACGATATACAACACAGGGTTTTCGATCATGGCTTTCGTCGTCGCCACGGGAGTCATCCCAGTTGGATTCGAGTATGGTTGGGTTGAGGCGGCCGGGGCGCCAGGCCTAGGAGTAGCAATAAGAGCTGCTATTGGTTGAGAATATAGATCGATTTCGGCGCTCTGAATGGGGTCATCTTTCCCGGGGAACCACGGTCGCATCAATCTCGCCCGAATTGACAACATTCCACGACGTGACGTCCACAGTCGAACTGTTGTCCGCCGGGGTGATGGTCAACTGAGAGATCGCTGAAGACGGAGACCCTCCCCCGTTAGAACAGCTGAATCCTGAACCGAAGATCTTCACTGGGGTTGTCTTGCCCGCAGGCCAGTCGGAGGGTTCAACGCTGGTAATGGATGGGTTCGGGCAGTTTTGTCCCGGGGGGATGGCAGCCCCGGCGGAGTGGGTTGTTGGACCGGAATCCTCCAAACAAACAATCCATATTCGTTCGGTGAACCTAGCGCAGCTGTTAGGTAGAAAGTTCCGGCCGTGGTGTCGGATGAAGTCGATACGGTAATCGTCGATGTTGGGCCGACCTGAACTTCGACAATACTGGGCGTGCCTTGGGAGCTGGTCAAGGAAGCAAATACGCTGGTTGTACACTGTTCCCCGAGGCCAGGGTTCGGGACTGTATAGCCTCCAAGCACTTTGAGGGTGTATGTATTCCCAGGTACCATGACGGACGGGCCTTCCGTCAAGGTCGCTCCGGCTGGAAAAATGAGCTCCTCGCCCGCAGGGATGCACGTGCCGTCTTGCGCGGACGCCGACCCAGCTGCGATTACGAGTAGCGCCACCAACAGCACGCGGATACCAATATCTGGTCGGCTTCGAATCATTCTGATTAACTGGTCCGGGGCTGTCATGTCGATGCTGCCATTGCGTGCCGACGCCTGTTTCCAAATGCTAACCCTATTGTGATCAGCCATGCTGCAGGTCCTCAATCATGCTTTTGTCGTATTGCTGATGTGTGTCTGCCAATCGCCCAGGCATTGCCGTATCCTTGGTCTCACGGCAGAGCACCACCGGTGAAGGTGAGGATTTTTACTGTAGGTCCGCCGAAAACGGCAGCGGCGATCCCTGGCTGGCCGGTGCTGTAAGTGCTGTTCGGATCTGTATAGGTGATCATCAGGGTTCCGTTGAAGTAGACCGAGTGCGTCGAACCCTCCGATTCCAGTCGGAGACCTCGGGGCGCCGTGCTCAGGGCCGCAGTTGATGAGGCCAACTCTGTGAAATTCAGGCTGCCGGCACTGTCGTCGGTTCGGTAGAGCGCTACCTGCCCGGAGTAGGCGATGGCAAGGTAACCACTGCCGTTGGCCGTACTCTGAAGACGGGTCATCACCCCTACCCAGCTGCTGCTACCCGGATCCTGATCGAACGTAATCTCCGAAAACTGACTCGCTCCAACCGGCGGACTCGCCAGCATCTCTCCGTCGTTTACGCCGGATGCAAATGCTCCATCGTTCTTTTGCAGGGCATTCCAGTCTCCGGTTGTGGTCCACATACCGTTTTCCGACAGCGGATTCTCCACTCCTGAGAAGCTACTGCTCACTCCATTGCCGGTACCGACCGAGAACGAAATCGTGAAATCATCGGGGTTTGTATTGCCAGCGCCATCCTGGCAGCGCACGTAGTAGTCGTAGGTTTGCCCGTCCTGCAGCCCGCTCACCGCCGTGGACTGCGTCGTACCCCCGGTCGTTGAGAAAGTATTTGTCATCGCGCTGTATGCAATTCCCGGCGTTGTTGCATAACGGCAAATGGCGGCCTCATCGGTGCTCAGACCCAGTGTTGTCTGTGTTGTTCCGACCGTCAGAACGCCGGTAGGCTGCGGAGATGATCGCGTCGGTCCGTCCGACCCGCCGGTGAACGTAAGGATTTTGACCGTGGGTCCGCCGGCAACTGTGGCGACGATCCCCGGTTGACCGGTGCTATAGCTATTGTTGGGATCTGTATAAGCAATCAGCAGGGTCCCGTTGAAATAGACTCTGTGGGTCGCCCCCTCCGATTCCAGACGCAGATCTCGCGGCGCCGTGCCCAGCGTCGCAGTCGCTGAGGCCAACTCCGTGAAGTTAAGCCCGCCGTTGTCGTCGGCCCGATACAGTTGCACTTGCCCGGAGTAAGCGATAGCAAGATAGCCACTGCCATTACTCTGTCCCTGAACGCGAGTCATGACCCCGACCCAACTGCTGCTGCCCGGATCCTGGTCGAAGGTGATTTCGGAGAACTGGTTCGCCGTAATCACAGGACTTGCCAGCATCTCACCGCCGTTAACCCCGGCTGCAAACGCTCCGCCATTCTTCTGCAGAGCATTCCAGTCCCCGGATCGGCTCCACATCCCGTTTTCCGACAGCGGGTTCTCCACCCCCGAAAAGCTGCTGCTTACCGCACTCCCGTTGCTGACGGAGAATGAAATCAGGAAATCATTCGGATTCGTATCTCCTGCACCATCCTGACAGCGCACGTAGTAGTTATAGCTTTGGCCATTTTGGAGCCCGGTGACCGACGTGGACTGGGTCGTTCCCCCGGTAGTTGAGAAGGTATTCATCATCGCACTGAAGGCAACGCCCGGTGTTGTTGCATAACGACATGTGGCGGGCTCATCGGTGCTCAGACTCAGTGTTGTCTGTGTGGTTCCGGCCGTAAGAACGCCGGTAGGCTCCGGAGCCGATCGCGTCGGGCCGTTTGACCCGCCGGTGAAGGTAAGGATTTTGACTGTGGGTCCCCCTGCAACGGTGGCAGCGATTCCCGGTTGGCCAGTGCTGTAGGTGTTGTTTGGGTCTGTATAGGTAATCAGCAGAGCTCCGTTGAAATAAACCCGGTGGGTCGAACCCTCCGACTCCAGCCGGAGATCTCGTGGCGCTGCGCTCAGCGCCGTATTAGCCGAGGCGAGCTGAGTGAAATTGAGACCGCCGCTGTCATCAGTTCGATACAGTCTCACTTGTTCGGAATACGCTATGGCGAGATAGCCGCTTCCGTTGCTGGTCCCCTGAACCCGGGTCATGACTCCCACCCAGCTGTCGCTGCCCGGATCCTGATCGAAAGTAATCTCCGAGAACTGGTTCGGCCCCCACCCCTGGGTTCGCCAGCATCTCGCCGCCGTTGACACCCGCTGCAAATACTCCGTTATTTTTCTGCAAAGCAGCCCAGTCGCCGGTGATGCTCCACATGCCGTTTTCCGAAAGCGGATTCTCTACTCCAGAAAAACTGCTGCTCACTCGGTCACCGGCAGCCGGCATCGACTACAGTGAACGTCGCAGGATTGCTTGTCTGCCCTCCCGCCGTAACAACGAAATCTCCGGTGATGGCTCCATCCGGAACTGTTGCCACGATGGCAGTGTCGCTCCAACTCACAGAAGTTAACACTGCGCCCGCGAAGGTGACCGAACTTGACCCTTGTACAGCCCCGAAGTTGCTGCCCGAAATCGTGACAGACGTGCCGGGTACTCCAGAGGAAGGAGACAGATTTTCAATGATCGGTGAAGTCTGAATCGTAAGGGCGAAAGGTAGGCTTGCCATTTCGCCCACGGTCACCACCAATGGACCCGAACTCGCGTCCGAAGGCAGCGCCACGACGATGCTTCCGTCACTCCAACCGCTCGCGGTTAGCGCGGCACCATTTAGCGTCACGGTGCCGTTTGAGCCAAAGTTCGAGCCGCTTACCGTTACTGATCCGCCCGGCGCAGCCGGATTAGGCGCAATTGAGTTGATGACTGGAAGTGGATTTGCAAAGTCTTGTTCCTGGCCGACGTTGTAGAAGTTCGATGGCGTTGACTGATTGTTATATTCGGTAGCAATCCAGTCCGCTGACCGGTCGATACGTGAGAACCGGACTTCGTCAATGAGTCCGTTCCAGTTCAGTCCTCCACAACTTCCGCCCGGCGCAGAATTTCCGATGGCGAGCTCTAGGGCTTCAGTGTCCGAGTCGTAGCTACCAGCGACAGATGACGAATTAACGAGAGCACCATCCAGGTATGTATATACGTTGGTGCCTTGGTGTACGCCCGTGTAATAGTGCCAGTTTCCATCGTCTATCGTCGTGGAAGACTGAAGATAGCCCGCCGATCCCGGTCCGAACGTCGAGAAGGATGCGTTGTTATTGAACGACTCCAGAAGCCAAGATTCGCCAATGCCGCATTGATCTCCCCCAAAAATGACGGACTGCGAAGAGTTCGTTGCAGTCTTTGCCCACGCCGACACAGAGAAAGACGACGTCCCGGCCCCCACTTGCAACGATGGCTGCACTGGAATCGTGATCTGACTGCTTCCGTTGAAGTTTGCCGCGCCGCCGATCAGTCCCGTTGCTGACGTGGCTCCAGTAACGGTTCCATCATTTTCATAGATTGTTGAATCGACCGCTGAAACACCCGTTTTGCTTCCCAAATGCCATACGCCGCCATAGCTTCCCCAGAGAGCAGCCTTGTTCTCCTGGCTCGAACTGATGCCGGGTATCCCATACAACATGTAGATGGTCGTGTCCGTAGTGTGCGACAGGATAGGGATCCGCACCCAGAACGCCACCTGACCTGTCGACCCGTTGTAGGTATCGATCTCGAATGGCAGCAGATTCTGGCCCGCGGCATCGGAACTGAATACGATGTCGTACCCACTCGGGTTCAGAACTCTTCCACTGTTCGCTACTGTGGCCAGCCAGGGATACGTCCCCGCAATCAGCACCGGAAAGCTTGTCTGGTCTGTGTTCGGTACCTGGGTATGGCTGATGGTAATTGCCCGTTCATAGCCACTTGTGATCGATATCGTAAAGCTCTGATAGGCAGGAGCGGCGGCAGCATAAAGCCTATTCCCCGACTGGCTGGCCTGGATTGTGCAGGTCCCCACCGTCACAGGCGTCGCCACGGTTCCGGACACCGTGCAGACTGAGGAGTCGGTAGACATGAAGGTGACGGCCAGACCGGAGCTAGCCGTGGCTGTGAGGGACACCATCGAACTGATGCTCTGCGTCGCGATCGGACCAAAGTTGATGGTCTGCGCGAGTGGATTTACTGTCATGCTTTGGGTTACGGGCGGAGCTGTTGCGTACGTGCTGCTTCCAGATTGATCCGCTTCTAGTGTGCAGGTTCCACCTGCGATCATTGTGGCAGTCGTGCCTGATACCGTGCACACTGCTGGTATGAGAGAACGGAAGCTGACCGGCAGACCCGAGGTGGCGGTTGCGACCAGAGAAACGGTTGAATTGACGCTTTGTGCGGAGATGGGGCTGAACGTTATCGTCTGCTGCGTCGTGCCCGCAGAAATGCCGACAAGATTGATGACCTGCGTCGCAAATGCCGGCGCGGAGGCATTCAGTGCATTATCGGTAAGATTGAGGGTGCCATTGAAAGTACCGTAGTCCGATGGAGCAAAGCTGATGAGCAATTGGCATGACTGTTCAGGAGCCAGTACGGCAGCGGGAGAGGAACTGGTTGTCAATGACGGACAGGCACCGGAGGCACCGCTGTCAATGCTGAAGTTCTGCCCGATTGCCGGATTGACGCCACTGGCAGGTATGGGCAAATTCAGGGAGCTATTACCCGTATTTTCCAGCGTTACAGTCTGCGGACTATCGCTGCTGGCGACGCCCGGGACCGTCGGCTGGAAGATCAAGGTCGGCGGGTCAGACATGTCCTCCTTGAGAATCCGACCGTTATTGGCGTCGGCAATATAGACATTGCCCAAACCGTCTATTGCAACCCCAAGGGGTTCGTTAAGAGCGCTGGTCGATACACTGGTCTCCCGATATCCTCCGGAGACGGCGGTTTCCTTGAGCACACTTGATGAACCTGGACCATCCCAATTTGTGACGTAGAGATCCCCGACTGTATCAACCGCGATGGCATAGGGTCCGGTTGCGCTCGTCGGTATTGTGATTTGGGAATATGCGCCATTCCTCAGGATTTCTTTCAATATCTGACCGTTCCCAGTGTCAGAAACGTAAACATTTCCTCCCGAATCGGCGGCAACTCCAAATGGGCCGCCATTTGGCCCCGTCAGATTGCTGGTAGGAAGCAACGACTCGTTGTAGCCGCCGGCTGACGGAGCTTCCATTAGTATTCTGTCGTTGCCGGTGTCGGCGATATAGACATTTCCATCTCCATCGACCGCAACACCAAACGGATAGGAGAGCGTGCTGGTTGGAAGGATGCTTTCAGCATATGAAGATCCCGAAGGCGTTTCTTTGAGGATTCTGTTGTTAGCCGTATCGGCTATGTACAAATCTCCGGCTCCATCCACTGCGACAGCAGATGGGAATTGGACACTTGTCGTGATGGTAGCTTCTGTATAGGAACGACCAGACAGACTCTCTTTTAGAACGCGATTGTTGTCGGTGTCCGCGATATAGACGTTGCCGCTGGCGTCCACCGCCACTCCCTGCGGGTAGCTCAGCGCAGTCGTGGGGATCGCCACTTCCGTACCGGGCAGGAAGCTGACCTGCGGTCCGACTCCGGTCCCCTGCACGTAGCTGGTCCCCATCACATTCCCGGATCCATCCACAACCACTACGGCTCCGTAGCGGCTACCCGCTGCCCGCGGTGCGAAGGTCACCTCCACCGTGCAGCTGTCACCAACGTTGTAGCTGGTACCTGTTGCACAGGTCCCGCCTGTGGCCGCCGCGAAGTCCAGCCCGCTCACTCCCTCGGTCACAACGGACAGCTGGGCTGCCGTCCCCGCGGCACTCATCGTCACCGTCACCGGTGCTGCCGCACTCATGCTTCCGATGTTCACCGAGCCGAACCCCGTCCCCGTCAGCGGATTGGCTGTCGTTACCGTAAAGTTCTGGGTTACCGAAGCCGCAGCCGCATATGCCGCACCATCTCCTGGCTGGTTGGCCTGAATCGTACAGGTGCCGGCTGTAACCAGCGTCGCCGCCGATCCCGATACGGCGCACACCGAAGTGGTGAGTGATGTATAGCTGACCGGCAGTCCGGAGTTCGCCGTCGCTCCCAGTGCCACGGGTACCTCTGTGTTGATCACCTGATTCGGAATCGCAGGAAAGGTAATCGTCTGCGACAGCAGGTTCACCGCGAAGCTCTGCGTTACGTGGGTGGCCGCCGCATACGTGCTGTTGCCAAGTTGGCTGGCCTGGATCGTGCAGGTCCCGCCCGCTGCCAGCGTTGCCGTTGTTCCCGACACCGTGCATACGCTTGGGGTCATGGAACTGAAGCTCACCGGCAGACCTGAGGTGGCCGTCGCCACCAGCCCCAGCGTGGTGTTCGCGTTCTGTGCCGCAATCGATCCAAAGCTGATTGTCTGGGACGTACTACCCGTCCCCGTCCCGCTCAACTGGACACTCTGCATACCGCTGGCACCATTATCGGTGAGCGTCAGTGATCCGGTAACAGCACCCGTCGTGGTCGGCAGAAAGCTCACTGCCAGCGTGCAGTTCTGGCCCGCAGTCAACGTTCCCGCCGTCGAGGCTCCCGCGCTCACCAACGGACAGCTCGATGCGCTGCTCAGTGCGAAGTTCGCTGCGATGCTTGGGTTGGTGCCACTGCCGGGCACAGGGAAGCTTAGCGCAGCGTTCCCGCTGTTCTCCACCGTCACTACCTGCGGGCTGTCGCTGCTGATTCCGCTCGGTGCCGTCGGCGCAAAATTCAATGCCGGCGCGTCGGCGTAGTCCTCTTCCAATATCCGGTTGTTTCCGCTGTCGGCGACGTAGATGTTTCCCTGCCCGTCCACTGCCACTCCGGACGGCGTGTTGAGCGCGCTCGTCCCGACTGTGCTTTCGAGATAACTTCCTCCGGTCAGCGTCTCCTTCAAAACACGGTTGTTCCCGCTATCTGCGATGTAGATGTTCCCCTGTCCATCCACTGCCACTCCGGACGGCGAGCTCAGCGCGCTTGCCCCGATTATGCTCTCGGCATAGCTTCCCCCGGTCAGCGTTTCCTTCAAAACACGGTTGTTTCCGCTATCTGCGATGTAGACGTTCCCTTGTCCATCCACTGCCAGTCCAGCCGGGTTGTACAAGGTGCTCGTGGGAACAATTGTCTCTGTATACCCCGCGGCCGTCGGGGCCTCTATGAAGACGAGATTCGCGTTATTGTCTCCAATGTAGATGTTCCCACTACCATCTACTGCCACTCCGGATGGGCTCTGAGCGCTTGTCGTTATTGTGGTCTGACTGTAGCCGGATTCCGATGGCGTTTCTTTTAGCAACGTGCCATCGCCATAGTCAATAACGTACGTGTTGCCCGCGCCATCGACGACGAGCGAGGAAAGGGTTCTGTATGAGGTACTCGTCACGACGGTTTCACTGTGCGCACCCGGGGCTTCCTTCAGCACACGATAGTTGTCGGTATCGGCGATATAGACGTTGCCGCTGGCATCTACCGCAACTCCCTGTGGGTAGCTCAGCGCAGTCGTGGGAATCGCCGCTTCGGTGCCGGGCAGGAAGCTGACCTGAGGTCCGACTCCGGTTCCCTCCAAGAAGCTGGTCCCCAGCAAGTTTCCCGATCCATCCACAACGACTACCGCTCCGTAGCGGCTGCCCGCTGTCCGCGGTGCGAACGTCACCTCCACCGTACAGCTGTCGCCGGCGTTGTAGCTCGTGCCGGTTGCACAGGTCCCGCCAGCGGCCGCCGCGAAGTCCAGCCCGGTCGCTCCCTGGGTCACAACCGACAGCTGTCCTGCCGTCCCCGCAACGCTCATCGTCACCGTCACCGGCGCCGCCGCGCTCGTGCTGCCCACATTCACCGAGCCAAACCCGGTCCCCGTCAGCGGATTGGCTGTCGTAACTGTGAAGCTCTGCGTCACCGAGGCCGCCGCCGCATACACTGCACCATCTCCTGGCTGGTTCGCCTGGATCGTGCAGGTCCCAGTTGTTGCCAACGTCGCCGATGATCCTGAGACGGTGCACACCGAAGTAGTCAGCGACGTATAGCTGACCGACAGCCCCGAATCGACGGTCGCTCCCAACGCCACCGGCACCGCCGTGTTGATCGACTGATTGGGGATCGCAGGGAAGGTAATCGTTTGTGAGAGCAGGTTCACAGCGAAGCTTTGCGTCACCGGTATGGCCGCAGCATACGTGCTGTTGCCAGGCTGGCTGGCCCGGACTGTGCAGGTCCCTGCCGCAGCCAGCGTTGCCGTTGTTCCCGACACCGTGCACACACTCGGAGTCAGCGAACTGAAGCTCACCGGCAGACCTGAGGTGGCTGTCGCCACCAGCGCCAGTGTCGTGTTGGCGCTCTGCGCTGCAATCGCCCCGAAGCTGATCGTCTGGGAAGTACTACCCGTCCCCGTCCCGCTCAACCGGATAGTCTGCGTCCCTGTGCTATTGAGCGAGTTATCCGTGAGCGTCAACGAACCTGTCAGGCCCCCCGTTGTGGTCGGCACGAAGCTCACTGCCAGCTCGCAGTTTTGGCCCGCAGTCAGTGTCCCCGCTGAGGCTCCTGCGCTCACCACCGGACAGGTCCTTGCACTGCTCAGCGTGAAGTTCGCAGCAATGCTCGGATTGGTGCCGCTGCCCGGCACAGGGAAGCTCAGCGCCGCGTTGCCACTATTCTCCACCGTCACCATCTGCGGGCTGTCGCTGCTGGTCGCCCGGCGCCGTCGGCGCAAAACTCAATGCCGTCGCATCGGCATAGTCTTCACTTAGTATCCGGCTGTTGAAAGTATCGGGAATGTATATGTTTCCGGTCCCGCTCACAGCTACGCCGAACGGTCCCGACAAGGCACTGGTTGAAAGCACTGTTTCGACGTATCCACCAGAAGAAGATGTCTCTACCAGCACGCGATCATTGAACGCATCTGCGATGACAACGCTCCCATTTCGCTCGACTGCGATACCAAATGGATAGTTCAATGACGAGGTTGAAATAGTGGTCTCGTTGTATCCACTCGATGCCCGTTCCTCCTGGATCACACGATTGTTATAGGTATCAGCGATGTATACGTTGCCTGAACCATCGACAGCCAGCCCGGAGGGATAGCTGAGAGTGCTGGTCGGAATCGTGCTTTCCGTATAGCTTTCCCCGGAAAGCACCTCCATCAGGATCCGGTTGTTGCCGGTGTCAGCGACGTATACGTCCCCGTTTCCGTCCACCGCTACCGCCGCCGGATAACTCAGTACACTGGTCGGGATCGTCGTCTCCGCGTAGCCTCCCGCGGAGAAGGCCTCCTTCAGAACTCGGTTGTTTCCCGTGTCCGCGATGTAGACGTTGCCGGCTCCGTCCACCGCTACACCAGATGGCGAGTTCAGAGCGCTTGTTGAAATCGTGGTCTCTGTGTATGTGGTCTCCGACTGAACCTCCTTCAGCACACGGTTATTGCCCGTGTCGGCGATATAGACGTTGCCGCTGGCGTCCACTGCGACCCCATACGGATAGGCGAGTTGACTGGTGGTAAGAGTGGACTCGGTACCAGGCAGGAAGCTGACCTGGGGGCCGACTCCGGTCCCCTGCACGTAGCTGGTCCCCAGCAAGTTCCCCGATCCATCCACGATCACAACCGCTCCGTAGCGGCTATCCGCCGCACGCGGTGCAAACGTCACCTCTACCGTGCAGCTGTCCCCGGCGTTGTAGCTGGTGCCTGTTGCACAGGTCCCGCCTGCGGCCGCGGCGAAGTCCAGCCCGCTCACTCCCTCGGTCACGACGGACAGCTGTGCTGCGGTCCCCGCAACGCTCATCGTCACTGTCACCGGTGCTGCCGTACTCGTGCTTCCGATGTTTACCGAGCCGAACCCGGTCCCCGTCAGCGGATTAGCTGCCGTCACTGTGAGGCTCTGGGTTACCGAAGCCGCAGCCGCATACACTGCACCGTCTCCCGGCTGGCTGGCCTGGATCGTGCACGTCCCGGTTGTTGCCAGCGTCGCCGATGATCCTGAGACGGTGCACACCGCAGTGGTCAGCGACGTGTAGCTGATCGGCAGTCCGGAGCTCGCCGTCGCTCCCAACGCAACAGGCACCGCCGTGTTGATCGACTGATTGGGGATCGCAGGGAAGGTGATCGTCTGTGACAGCAGGTTCACAGCAAAGCTCTGCGTCACCGGGGTGGCCGCCGCATACGTGCTGTTGCCAGGCTGGCTGGCCTGGATCGTGCACGTCCCAGCCGTGGCCAGCGTCGCTATCTGTCCCGAGACCGTACACACCGATGGTGTAAGCGAGTTGAAGCTTACCGGCAAACCTGAGGTGGCCGTCGCCACCAGCCCCAGCGTGGTATTCGCGCTCTGCGCCGCAATCGGTCCGAAGCTGATCGTCTGAGAGGTGCTACCCGTCCCCGTCCCGCTCAGTCGGATGGTCTGCGTACCGCTGGCATCATTATCGGTGAGCGTTAGCGATCCCGTGACAGCGCCCGTCGTGGTCGGCACGAAGCTCACTGCCAGCGTGCAGTTCTGGCCCGCAGTCAGCGTCCCCGCTGAGGCTCCTGCGTTCACCACCGGACAAGTGGAGTCACCGCCCAGACTGAAGTTCGCTGCAATGCTTGGGTTGGTGCCACTGCCGGGCACAGGGAAGCTGAGCGCAGCGTTCCCGCTGTTCTCCACCGTCACTACCTGCGGGCTGTCGCTGCTGGTTCCGCCCGGTGCCGTCGGCGCAAAACCCAATGCCGGCGCCTCAGCATAGTCCTCTTCAAGGACTCGGCTGTTATATGCATCCGCTATATAGACGTTTCCGATTCCCGAAACCGCCAGCCCTGACGGGCCGGCGAGTTGACTCGTGGAGACATTGTGTTCAGCGTACCCTCCGAGCGACGACTGTCTCTTTGAGAATTCGAGCATTACCCGAGTCTGCAATATACACGTCGCCGTTCCCGTCGAGTGCCACGGCTTCTGGGAATAGCAACGCACTCGTGGGCAACAAGCGTTCTGTGTAGTTTCCTCCCGAGAAAGATTCCATCAGGATTCGGTTGTTGCCGGAATCGGCGATGTAAATATTGCCGGAGACATCGACAGCCAGCCCCGATGGATAACTAAGAGTACTGGTCGGAATCGTGCTTTCCGTATAGCTTTCCCCTGAGAGCGCCTCCATCAGGATGCGGTTGTTGCCGCTGTCCGCGATGTATACGTCCCCGTTGCCATCTACGGCCACCGCCGCCGGATAACTCAGCGCGCTGCTCGGGATCGTCGTCTCCGTGTAATTTCCTGCCGAGAACGCCTCCTTCAGTACTCGGTTGTTCCCCGTGTCCGCGATGTACAGGTTGCCCGCTCCATCCACCGCCACACCAGAGGCGAATTCAGAACGCTCGTTGAAATCGTGGTTTCGATGTATGAGGTTCCCGACTGCGATTTCTTTCAGAACACGGTTGTTCCCCGTGTCGGCGATGTAGACGTTGCCACTGGCATCCAGCGCGAATCCGAAGGGATAGGCGAGTCGAGTGGTAGGCGAGAGTGGACTCGGTGCCGGGAAGGAAGCTGACCTGCGGTCCGACTCCGGTCCCCAACACGTAGCTGGTCCCCAGCAATTCCCCGATCCATCCACAATCACAACCGCTCCGTAGCGGCTTCCCGCTGCCCGCGGTGCGAACGTCACCTCTACCGTGCAGCTGTCGCCAGCGTTGTAGCCCGTGTTGATTGCACAGGTCCCGCCTGTGGCCGCCGCGAAGTCCAGCCCGCTCACTCCCTCGGTCACAACGGACAGCTGGGCTGCCGTCCCCGCGGCACTCATCGTCACCGTCACCGGTGCTGCCGCGCTCGTGCTCCCGATGTTTAATGAGCCGAACCCCGTCCCGGTTAGCGGATTGGCTGTCGTCACTGTGAAGCTCTGCGTTACCGAGGCCGCAGCCGCATACACCACACCGTCTCCCGGCTGGCTGGCTTGGATCGTACAGGTGCCCGATTTGACCAGGGTCGCGGCTGATCCCGAGACGGTGCACACCGCGGTGGTCAGCGACGTGTAGCTGATCGGCAGTCCGGAACTCGCTGTCGCTCCCAACGCCACCGGCACCGCCGTGTTGATCGACTGATTGGGAATCGCAGGGAAGGTGATCGTCTGTGACAGCAGATTGACAGCGAAGCTCTGTGTCACCGGTGCGGCCGCCGCATAGGTGCTGTTGCCAGGTTGGCTGGCCTGGATCGTGCACGTCCCGCCCGCCGCCAGCATTGCCGTTGTTCCCGACACCGTGCATACGCTTGGGGTCATGGAACTGAAGCTCACCGGCAGACCTGAGGTGGCCGTCGCCACCAGCCCCAGCGTGGTGTTCGCGTTCTGTGCCCCAATCGACCCGAAGCTGATCGTCTGGGAGGTACTACCCGTCCCCGTCCCGCGCAGCCGGATACTCTGCGTACCGCTGGCATTCAGCGAGTTATCCGTCAGGGTCAGCGAAGCGCTGAGAATGCCCGTAGTGGTTGGTACAAAGCTCACGGCCAGCGTGCAACTCTGCCCGTCGGCCAGTGCCCCGGCCGACGAGGCTCCGGCGTTCACGACCGGGCAGGTCGATGCACCGCCCAGACTGAAGTTCACCGCGATGCTCGGGTTGGTGCCACTGCCTGGCACCGGGAAGTTCAGCGCCGCGTTTCCGCTGTTCTCCACTGTTATCACCTGCGGACTGTCGCTGCTGGTCGCCCCAGGCGCCGTCGGTGCGAAACTCAATACCGGCGCGTCTACGTAGTCCTCTTCCAACACCTGACCGCTGCTGACATCGGCGATATACAAATTACCTTTACTCGCAACTGCCACAGCCGATGGACTCGTAAGCGCTGCGGACGAGACGGTGCTTTCGACGTAGCTCGAGCCCTGCAATATCTCCCTTAAGACACGCGCATTTCCCCAGTCCGCAATGTAGACATCGCCAGTGCCATCGACGGCTATACCTGCCGGATAGCTCAGAGTGCTGGTAGTGAGAACACTTTCTGAGTAACTTTCTCCAGAAACTGTCTCTTTGAGCACGCGATTATTACCTGCGTCCGAGATGTAGATGTTGCCGGAGACATCGACAGCCAGCCCCGATGGATAGCTGAGACTGCTCGTTGAAATGGTGCTCTCCGTATAGCTTCCGCCGGAAAGCGCCTCCATCAGGATCCGGTTGTTGCCGCTGTCTGCGACGTATACGTCCCCGTTTCCGTCCACTGCCACCGCCGCCGGATAACTCAGCGCACTGCTCGGGATAGTCGTCTCCCCGTAATTTCCTGCCGAGAACGTCTCCTTTAGTACTCGGTTGTTTCCTGTGTCAGCGATGTATAGGCTTCCCGCTCCATCCACCGCGACCGCACTGGGAAAACTGAGCGTGCTCGTCGCGACCGTAGTTTCGGTATAAGAGTTCCCCGCCAGCGTCTCCTTCAGGACACGGTTGTTCCCTGTGTCCGCGACGTAGACGTTGCCGCTGGCGTCCACGGCGACCCCAAAGGGATACTCCGACCCACTGTTCGGGACTGTCGATTCGGTGCCGGGCAGAAATTCGATTTGTGGACCGGACCCAACACCCTGCAGATAACTGGTGCCTACTACAGTGCCGCCGCTAGTTTGAAGAATTATTGCTCCATACCGGACCCCTGCCGCTGTCGGAGTAAAAATCACATTGACTGTGCAGCTATCCCCGGCGTTGTAGCTCGCGCCTACGGTACAAGTGCCGCCTACCGCCGTCGCAAAGTCCAGCCCAATCGCCCCTGGGTCACTGCCGATATGTTTCCGAGCATCCCGGACACGCCAATATTGACTGTTACCGAAGTAGGCGACCCTCCGTTTCCTACGGGTATTGAGCCGAGATTTATCGTTGCTGCTCTTATCGGGCCGCCCAATTTCGGCTGCTCCACCGTGCAGATGCCGGCAACCTGTCCTGTATTCGTAAAATACGGCTCGGTACATACGTAGTGTTTGCCCGGGAAAAGTCGATTGACAACGGTCGTGGTGTCATTCGGCACCGACTGGCTATAAGACGTCAAATGCGCCGACGCGCAAATGAACAAAAGAGCCAAAAGCTGCCAAAGATGCAGTCGAGCCGATTTCACCTTGATTCCTCACACAAGTTCTATTCCGCAGCTTGCACTCTTCATGCAAGTGTTAACTATGTACTGTGCATCATGACCGAGGCTCGCCCGCACCTTTTGCCGACACCTTGCCGAAGAACCCGCCTGCACAGTAATTCTCCAAGAGCCAATTGACGAAAGGGCCTCATGCAGAGACCAGAGACTAAGAAGCGCACCGGTGTTCTATCTCTCTTTCGGCCGGTAGACACACAAGATGTCCCGCGCCGACATGAATCAGCTGTACCACTTAAGTAACCTTGTCTTGTGTTATTGCGCCTTGACCTTATCCCGCATCGCCGTCACGGTCAAGCGTCACAACGGTAATACCCATGAGTATTGTGCAGCGTATACTGCTTAAGTAACCGCTCGTTTTTAACCCATGCGCAATGGTCAGACGGCGGGAGATGTGTAACGGTCGGAAATGACGAAACGTGATCGTAATGATCTTGCGCGTTGACTTTTGATGGGACCGAACCGATCCTGGATAGACCCTGCTCCACTCGAATTTCCGAAAGCAGCGTCGAAATAACATTCCCGAATTAGCTGAACGATAAGCCGAGGCTGCGAGGCCGGTGTCAAGGCTCCTGACCGCGAAGCGGCGCGCAAAGCGCGGCCTTCCATGAGAAGCCGGGTTGATGTCAACTAATTTTTCTTTTTTGCTGGCATAGATTTCCTCCGTGCGTTGCGCAGGTTCAGTCAAGGACGGCGTTCTTTGCCGGCGGAGCGAACCCTTGACGGGTTCTGCGCAACGCGCTACACACGGCGGCCAGCAAAAAAGAAAACCCATTTCTGCCCATGTAACCCTTGTTAATAGCAATCGCCCGCCAGCCTTCCATCCGCACTCTGTGTGGACCCATTTGGTCCGGTGCACCTTGTCATCCTGGCGAGTGCTGCTACCTTGACTTCGGTCTACAGGAGCAACAGTACTCGCTGTGGCCGGGCCGCGCCCGCAGTCACCCGTATCCGGCTTCGACGATTCCGCACCATGCAGATGGATGGTTACGCCGAAACCAGCTGCGGAATGTGCTGATTGATCCTGCTGTTCCGCAGCGGCTCGTAGACCTCCCCGGTAACCCATAGGTGATGAAGAAGAACGGACAGCTTACGGGCCACGGCCACGACTGCGCGATTCTTTGCTCCCCGCCCCCCACGCGCTACCAGGCTTTCGCCCCAGCGTCGCAGATCAGTGTCCGGTCCGAAAGGACCCAGGATGTACTGCGCGGAATGGACCAGCAATCGCCGCATGAATCCGTCGCCTTCTTTGCTGATTCCGAGTTGTGGATTGCTTTCCCCGGATTGGTAGCGTCGCGGTCGAAGGCCGAAGTAAGCTCCGGCGTTGCGGCTGCAAACGAGACGCTCGCTCCGTCCTATCGTCAGCACGAAACCCAGCGCGGTCAAGGATCCCACACCTCTGACTTGCTGCAGGACCTGAGTCGCCGGATATCGCGTTTTTGCGATCCTTTCGATCTTCCGGTCGTAGCGCCTGATCAGGTTCGTGATGCTTCGGATCTGCTCGATGAGCGGATCGAGCGCAAGTCGCAACTCTTGTGGAACTGCACGGCTCGCGTGATTGGCGAAACACTCTGCGTTGCAGCTCGGTATCCTCGTCCCAGTAGGTTTCACCAATCCACGTGCGCAGTTGATCAGTTTTGTGCGAGTGCGCACCAATATGTCACGCACGCGCAGCACGGAGAGCATGGCCTGATCCTCCTCACTGCGATGCTGCACCGGGCTGAGCAACTGAGGATCGACCCGTACCAAACGGGCCAGTGCACAGGCATCCACGCGATCGCTCTTTCGGCTGCTCTTGTGAATCAGCTTGAGTCGGGCCGGATTCGCCACGATCACTTGGTGACCGCACTCGCCGAGCACCCGGTTCGCCCACCGCGAATGAACGCCCACTTCTATCGCAATCAAGCTCGACTCCAACACTCCGAAGTGCGCCTTGAACGCCGCCGGCGTACTCTGTACAGCACCTTCCTCGAACACGCGTCCGTCTTCGTCCAACACACAATAGTGGCTCTTCCGGTCGCCGAGATCGATCCCTACAACTCTGCTCATATCGAACCTCCTGCGCGCAACAGCGCGATGGAAAAAGCTTACGTGGCCATTGCTATCGGCTTCTCATGCCATCTTGACACCGGCCGGGCCTCGGCTACACTTCTGCAATCCGGGGAATGTCACGGGTCTGGGTTACATGCCCAGACCAAATCCCTGGCCGATCTCATGCTCTGCGCGGGCCGTTGTTCTGACGCTTGCTCGATGGCGTGAAGATTGGCTGCCGGTTGGATCGCTGGCGCGTGGGACACATCGCGGCTGAGTGCTTGACCGAGCGCCGCAGCGTCGTTCGTGAAGATTTGCGCGTCGTGTGCGCCGCGGGACACGGCGACGTAGGCCATGCGGCTGTTGAGCAGATCCTTTGCACCAAGCTCGGTGTCCACGTGGATCAGCACGCGATCTGCCGTTTGGCCCTGGCTCGAATGGCTGGTCACAGCATAGCCGTAGTCGAGATGCAGTTGCCGGTTCGGATCGAGTTGCACGGAGCGGCCATCGTCCATCTTCAGATTCAATCGCCCATCGCCGCCGATGGATTCGATGGTGCCCAATTCGCGGTTCGCTACCTTGAGGTCATTCGCTGGCGCAGTGAACTGGATGCGGTCGCCCTGGGAAAACGCGCGCAGCTCTTCGCGGTACACGGTCACGCCCTGCTGCCGGCGTGGATCGTAGGTTCGCTCGGTTCCGTCCTGCAATTCGACTGTCAGCCGATTGGCTGCGTGCATCGATGGATTTGACCTGTGCGTACTCGCCTTTGCCGATACCGGTTTCCTTCGATGCGCGCGAATAGCGCAGCACATCGCCGACTTCGTATCGCTCAGCCCAGGTGCGGTCCGCGCCGGTCATGTCCTGGCGCGGCACGAGCGTTCGGATCTGGTGTTCTGTGTTGCTGACGATTCCGCGGTCCTGCAATTCCGCATGGATGCGTTCGTTGATCTCCATGCGCGAGCGATTGTCGGGCGAAACGACCAGAGTGCGCTCCGGCGAGTTTGCGTACTCTTTCGCAATCGCCGTGATGCGCTCGTCGTGATCGGGAATCTCATGGACGCGGCCCTGCCGGTCAAGGTTCTCGACTGCCTCATGGACCTGGCCGCGCGCAAGCTGTTCAACCACCTGCTTCAGTTCCTGGTCTTTCTGCCGCACGATCTCTTCCAGCCGGACCGTCACCATGCCTGCATCCTGAAGCTGCGCAAAAGGCCGCCCGGCCTCTACCGCTTCATGCTGCCGCCGGTCACCGACCAGCAGGACACGATCATTCGGAATGGAGCCGGTGCACGAATTCATGCAATTGCCGCGTCGATGCCAGCGAGGATTCGTCGAGCACATAGAGGCGCTTCTCGCCGGTGTCGGGCTGCTCGCCGCGCGTCAGATGCTTTTGCAGCGTGGATGTTTCCATGCCCGCTTCGGCGAGCTTCTGTGCCGCGCGGGACGTGGGCGCAAAGCCCTTCGACGCGGTATCCTTCGGCTTCTGCCGCTTCGCGGATCACGGAAAGCACCGTCGTTTTCCCGGCTCCCGCAACCCCATCCAGCCCAATGATCTTCTCGCGTGAAATGAGGATGTCATCAACGGCACTGCGCTGCGCGGCGCTCAGTTCCGGGTGCTGGTCTTCGATCCTGATCCGCACCTGTGGCGAAACCAGCATCGGATCGTTGTAGTCGTGCGCGGTTGCCTTCCTGCATCCGCGCGATGATCTCGCGCTCCATGCGGATCATGTCGGTGGTCGTGAAGTGCGATCCTGCGCCGTCGTGGGCAACCTCGCGGAATTCGCCTGTACTGAACCCGGCGATCAAACTCCTGCTGGATGCTGGCATACGTCGTCTCTCCCATGCCGCGCGCCAGGGCCGATTCGAGAATCGCACGCCGGTCGATGACCGCCGATCTCTCGAAAACGTGATCTCGCGCCCACGTTACCGCCCGTTGTGCGCTGACTTCTGGTTCTCGCGTCTGGGATTGACCGTGCGCTCGCGCCTGAGCGACCACTCGATCCGCCTGATTCCCGATACTGCGCGGCCAGCTCCCGGTGCCGTCGCAAGACTTCCTCCTGAGAGAGCAGCTCCTTGCGGTCACGCGTGTGATGCGCGGCGATCTGCGCCGCCGCGGCTCCATCGATTCCCTGCTCGCGCAGATGATCTTTGATCTGTTCCCGGCGCGGACTGGACGCTTCCAGATACTCCTTCGTATATCCCTTGATTTCCGGCTGACCATGCTTGCCGCGTTCCAGTTCGTAGCCCAGTTTTTCGAGGCGCAACGCCAGTTCCGAACGATATACCGCTGTCACGTACCGCTGCGAAACGAAGATCTCGTGCGGCTGCAGGGAGCGCGTCTGGCCGTTGTCGCGCTCCGTCACATTGAAGATGACGGCATGGGTGTGCAATTGCGGGGCCGCGTACCCATCCACTGGCCGGGCGGTGTCGTGCTCGAATGTGGCTGCGGCAAGCTTTCCGGTGGTTTCCGGGGCATGGACGTTGCCGATGCGCGCCTGCGTGTATCGCTCCAGCTCTGCAAGCGCCGCGCGCACACTTTCCCGATGCGCCAGTCGAACCCGGTCGTCGCCGCCCACAAGAGCGGTAATGGAGACTGACTTCGGAGCAGAGAACGTGGCATCCCATCCGGCGCGGTGCTCGACGCTGGTGACTTCTTTACCGCCCTTTCCCTCGTAGGTCCGCGAAACCTGATGCCGGACGAGTTGTTCGCCGGTCCGGGGATGCTGGCCCTCGGCGAGCCGGGCAAAGTGCTCGTCATGGACCGGTCCGTGGAGATTCCACTGGTCGGCGAGCTGCCCTTGCCATTCGCTGTGACCCTGCTGGTTCCGGGTCCAGTAGTTTTGTTGCTGCGATGCGAATTCCTTGGCGTGATACATCCGCGCCTGGCTGGCCGATAGCGGCTTCGAGATGGTGAGCATGAAGAGTGCTCCTGAATGGCCCGACCTGTACCGGGCCATGGTTTCCGTTCAGTCGATCTCGTCCTTATCGCTCCAGAGGAATCCCTTTCCGGCTCCGTTGCAGACGCCGAAGAGCGGAAACGCGAAGGATGCCGGCCTCGCGGGTGGCCGGATTTGTTGGACCGTTGTACTCATTGCAGTCGGGTGCGTCTCGATGTGCCGCGCTCTGCTTCCGGTACAACGCTGCGAGTCCTGAACAGACGCTTTGCGCCAGCGCCGTGCAGTCTTTGGAGAGAGTGGAAAGCAGCTCCCGCCGGGAATACAGCCGCCGTCGCCAGGCATAATCGGCGACGAGAGCCCGCAGGAATCCGACAACCAGGAACCAGACAAAAAGCGAGGCGCACAGCGCGGCGAGCGCGGACAATTCCGGGAAAAGGAGGAGTTCCCCGAGGCTCTGGCCTTCGAATGCGAGATTGGCCAGATAGGGCCTGAGTTCGTCCGCCGGGACCTGCTGCCGCGGACCCTCAACAAGCGTCTTCCATCCGGCATCAAGGGCGGACTGCGAGAGCGCCATACCGATTCCATCTGCGGAATCCACCGCGTCGTCATCCGTGGCCAGCTGCCGTTTCTGATGCCGTCCGACCTTCCAAATCCACTGGACTTCGACCGTCGATGGGCCGACGAGTGGAAGTGAACTCGCGAAATATGCGGGCAGGTAATGGCGTTCGACAGGTGTCCAGGGCGAGCGCCAAAACATCCAGATCGTCAGCGCCTCGGCCACTGCCGCAAATGCCAGCAGCCGGACCAGGATGAGAAGAATGCGCCTGCTGTTCATCGCTCTTCCGCACCCTCTTTGGTCCGCTGGCCTGAGAA
Organism: uncultured Acidobacteriaceae bacterium; assembly: GCA_963705765.1. GTDB lineage: Bacteria > Acidobacteriota > Terriglobia > Terriglobales > Acidobacteriaceae > Palsa-343. Next base: position 138,093 of record CAVPKU010000039.1, read on the forward strand.
ATCGGCGAGCATCCTGCGAGCCTGTTCGAGCTTCTTTGCGTCGGCTCCGTCACGGATTTTGAGGACCGATTCGGGGAGCAACGGGCGACCTTCGACCGTCGCCTGAGCGCCGGCGTGGAAGAGATTCAGGAGTGCAAAACGCAGTGCCCAGACTTCGGCGAGAAGCAATTCCATCGGATCGGCAGGCCGCTCTCTCGCGGCACTCAACGCGGTCTCTCGCAGCCATTCCGAGGGCTGCTTGCCCGCTCTCTCGGCGGCCGATTCCACCTCGGCAAGCTCGCTCGGGAGTCAACCGCATGGAGATGGTTTTGGTGCGAAAGCCTGGCTTGCTTTCGTCGATCGAGGACGACTTCTTCGCTTGCTCAGTCGTCGTCTGGAAGGCGTTCATGGGGAGAACCTCCTTGGCTGACGTGCAGATTTGGCCGTGCTGAGCTCGTTCAACCGAACTTACGCAAACGCTCTTTCGGTTCAACGTGTTTACGCCGAAGCGCTCTGGCGCGCTCTGTTCGACGACCCGCGTAAACGCGCGTTTGCGTTTGTAAACGCCAAAGACTCAAGTTGCTGTCGCAGCGGAAGTTGACATTTGTAAACGTCACGGCGCCTCAGGGCGCTCTGCAGCAACCCAGTTGGGGGTGACGTGTCCCACTTACTTCCGCTGCGACAGCAGCGTCGTTCTTAAATCTCGCCGTACTCCAGCAGCAGCTCAGCTGAAATCCGCTGCAGCTCAGGCTTCTGCCAGGCAACGCGAAACGCCTCCTGCAGCGATGCCCACTCGCCAGCCGTGAACCCGAAGGTCACCCCGCTCGGGCAGCGAACCCAGATGGGCGGAACCGCGGATTCCATCGCCGTGTAGCCATAGAACCAGCGCCCCTGCCAGAACGAATTCGGCTTCGCTTCGTTTCCCATGCATCGAGCATCGACCGGAACTCGGCAATCATCGGCCAGGGTCTCATCTCATACATCGTCTGACGAGCCTCGGGCAGGTTCACCAGCACGGCCAGATCGCCATCGCTTCCCGCTGCGAACGACAGCACGAATCCGCCCTCGAACACCGAGGAAATCGCCGGGCCCCAAGGGCGATCGGCAACGGCCCTTCCGGCTGCGCTTCGCACGGGAGTTCCACGCACCAGATAATGCCCTCGGGCAGCCGCTCTCCACAGGAGCGGCCAGTACGGTTTCAGGGCCTGATTCATCGCCTCGATGCCGAAGGATTCCTCCTCCAGGAACTCGTACAGATTCCGGGCGGCGAACTGCGGCCACACCTTCTCCGCTTCCGGCAATTCCAGTCTCCGGATCAGGCGCTCGACGGCCGTCGTGATCTCGATGCCTTCGGCCTCAGATCCCGGAACCGGCTGGCCCTGCTTATTGAGGATCGGGAGATTCGAAAGGTAATGGGTATCCCGGCTCGCCTTCTTTCCCCGGCGCACCTGGTAAGCGGCGAGGAAAGCCTGAAGGATTCCCTTCATCGTCTCCGGTGAAATGGGGTCAGCGATGGAGCTCTCAACTCCGAGCTGGACGTAGTGCGCAAGGACGATCCATTCGGCCCGGGAAAGACTCAGTCCGGCTTCTGCTTTGCGTCGGGCTCCGGCGAGGGCCGCGGTGGCGTCGGCCAGCAGTTCCGCCACCTCCAGCCGGTTCTCTCGCGCCGACTCCAGAAGCTGTTTCGCCACCTCCGATGTCGTGACGTTCTCTCCGCTTCTTTCCGAGAGGAGTTCCTTCAGCCGTTCGAGTCGGGAGCGCAATGCCTCCGAGACGCGAATGGAAATGACCGGCTGCTGCGGCCATCCGCCTTTTTCGGTCACGGGTTTTCCTTTCTCCATTTTGCTGTCCGAGAGTGCGCCTGCAATTGTCATGGCAATTCGTAAACTTACAGTTGACTCTATGGATACTCGTGCGCTACTGTCAAGTGTGCAAGCCGCCGAGGTGTTCCTTGCGTCCTGCTTCCCTCCCTCCACGCCGTCCACCGCGCTCTGTCCTGGCGAGCGATTCCGCCCAATTCGCGCTGCCATTTTCTCCGGACTCTGTACTCACGAGCGATCAGAACCGAGTTCCGGTTGAGCCGTCACTCTCGGACACACACTCCCCAATGAGGACTCAGTCTGCCGGCGCGCCGCCAGAGCCACAGTCCGCGGTCCGTGATATCGGTGGGCGAAGAAGGAGAAATGAAACGCCGGGATCAGCCACCGCGGATGCCATCACGCCAGACGCCAAGGTCCTCGTAAGCCGCAAAGCAGCCGCGGCGATGCTCTCCATCAGCATTCGTGGCGTCGATTACATGATTTCAGCGAAACGCCTCTCGACCCGAAGAATCGCCAATCGCGTTCTGATTCCCGTCGACGAAATTCGCAGGTTTGCACGTTCGGACCATCCCGAGCGCATGGCGAGCTGACGTTTCTGGGATACCTCCTTAATCCTTATGGCGCACGATAGTCTGGTGCGGTGGGAGTTCGAACTGTGGCGTCGGAGAACAAGAGGACCCCGGGTTTGGTCGAGCGGATTCCCGATTCAGGGATTTGGTGGATTCGATGGACTGATCACGTCGGGAAAAGGCACCTTGAGAAGGTCGGAAGACGCGGTGATGCTCTCGCATTAATTGCCAAGCGCCGTCACGAAACCATACTTCGCAAGAAAATCCCCGAATACTTGAATGGAAGAGTTGCCACGTTTGGCGATCTCTCGCGTGATGCCCTAACTCATTCTCGAGAGACCAATGGCCAGCGTTCGACCGCTGAATTGCAACTGAAGCTCGGGATCATCGGCGAGCGCTTCAATACCCTGTCCGCGGACGAGATCACCAAAAGCGACATCCAGCAGTGGCTTCTGGAGCAGAGCGAAGAGCGTGACTGGTCACCCGCGACGCGAAACCGCTACCACGCGGCTTTCTCACTGGTCTTTCGCGTGGCTGTCGAAAACGGAAAGCTGAATCATAACCCTGCCGCGCGATTGAAGCGAAAACCTGAGCACAATGATCGAATTCGTTTTCTCAGTGGTGATGAGGAAGAGCGTCTGCTCGCCGCCCTTCGCGAGTCTTGGCCAAAATACCTTCCGGCCTTTCTGATCTCGATTCACACGGGGATGAGAGCGGGAGAGCAGTTCGGACTGCGGTGGTCCGATGTGTCCCTCGATAGAAAACTGATCACCTTGCACAGAACGAAATCGGGGAAGACAAGACACATTCCACTGAACACAGTGGCGCTGGTCGCTTTCAGTGATCTGCGCTGCGAGCAGGGCACACACAAAGAGATCTTTCTCAATACCGAGGGGAATCCCTGCGCGGTCCCCGTGACTGGTTCGAGCCTGCTCTACTGAAAGCCAAGATCGCGGACTACACGTGGCACTGCAATCGGCACACGTTCGCGTCACGTCTCGTCATGGCGGGAGTCGATATTCGAACTGTTGCGCAGCTCCTGGGGCACAGTACAATTCAGATGACCATGCGCTACGCTCATCTGGCGCCAGAGCATAGTCAGGCTGCGGTCGAGCGCCTGGTCGATTCTCTCGAAGTGGCGACCAAACCGCCGGTTCGGCCGAAGTCGAGAAGGACTTGACGATTCGGGTGAAGTAGCGCGGGGATGTGCGAAAGTGGCGAAATTGGCAGACGCACCAGGTTTAGGTCCTGGCGGGGCAACCCGTGGGGGTTCGAGTCCCCCCTTTCGCACCAAGCTGCAAGGAATCGCAGTAGTATGCCTAGCCTACACGTCCGCCCCTTTCCTGCGGTTCGCGCCTCTCAAGTGGTGACTAGACCGGTGACCGAAAATCTCGAAACGTCCCAAGGCCGCTCCAATCAAGGGGATTCTGAA
>CAVPKU010000040.1:0-251119 GCA_963705765.1 uncultured Acidobacteriaceae bacterium
ACTGGATTAACGCCGTCGCTCGCCTTGGGAACGGATTGACCACAAAGCTAAAACCGATATCTGTCATTTCAGTCTCCCACCAGCAGCTGGGCTACATAGAACAGTAGCCACAACATCCCCACCACAACGCCCACTACGCGCTTCCATCCCGTACCAAACAGCAGGAGAATTGAGGCGGTGACCGAAGCGAGGGCTCCGGCAGCAAACGCGACGACAATCCTCATGAGCCACTTATGGTGAGCTGCTGGATCAATCGAAGGATCGTTTCTCCCCAGCCAGAAAACCCAAGCCAGCCAAGGCAGAAAGGCCGCTCCTAACAGCAGGACTCCGGAATGAAACGTTTTGGTTCGGAGATCAGCAGCCATCCGACTCTCATCTCACCCCAACCGAGTAATCCCCGGCACACCGTCAAATCCCCGATCAAAGCTCAGGATTCTCCTGACGCCGTTGATCTGCATGATCGCGAGATGCACCGCATCACGCGCCGAAAGCTCCTTGTTCCCGAGCACGATCTGCTTGGCTTGTTCCACTGCGGCCCGGTCCACGGCAAAAACCTCATCGACCACGCCCAGCAATGCGTTAAACGCAGGCTGAATCGCATCCGGCCGCGCGATCGAAACGTAGCGATGCAGGATTTCCTGCAGCACTTCCGCATCAGTTACCAGCCGCTCTCGGCCACTCACCAGTTCCTCCAGCCAGCGCCTGGCATCGCTTTTGTGAGAATGAGCAGCGCCAACCAGATACATTGGGATGTTGGAATCAACAAAGATCACGAAGGCATACCCAACCCGTAACCCTGCTCGATCTCTTCGAGCATGCGGTCGATGTCCGCGGTGGGAAAGTCCATGCGTGCCGCCGCCCGAATACATCCAGCTTGGACGCGGCCTCACGGCTGGGTTCCCTCCTGCGCGCCTGAACCAGCGCCTGCCGCACCCATTCCGCAATGGTCATGCGCCGCAAACGCGCCGCCCGCTGGATATCGCGGTATTCAGGATCCTGAACGATGACCTGCACACGTTTAGCCATACTTGTAGTTTATTTGACTCATGCTGATGAGTCAAAACCGCCCCACCAGGCCCCATTCCACCCGTTACCATCAAACGGGCACCCTTTCGAATGACCGTAACCCCCAAAATCTTCCTTCCGCCGGAGAAGCCAGCGGCGAGTACTACGGAACGCTGCTGATCGAGGCCATCCGGCAGCTGATCCCCGAGGCGCGAGTTTTTCGGCCTCGGCGGCCGGCGCATGGAAGCCCTGGGCTTCCGCCCCATCGTCCGCTCCGAAGACGTCGCCGTCATGGGCATCACCGAAGTCGTCCGCCACATGCCCCGCATTTACCGCGAATATCGCCGCCTGCGCGCCTCGATTGCGGCCGAAAAGCCCGACATCGCCATCCTGATCGACTTCCCCGACGTCAACCTCTCCCTGGCCCGGCGCCTCAAGCGCCTCGGCGTGCCGGTGATCTACTTCGTCAGCCCCCAGCTCTGGGCCTGGAAGAAGTACCGCATCCGCAGCGTGCAGCGGTACGTCGACCGCATGCTGACCATCTTCCCCTTCGAAGAGCGCTTCTACCACGACCACGGCGTCGACGCGGAATTCGTCGGCCACCCCCTCGCCGAACGGGAACTGCCCACCGTCACCCGCGACGACTTCGCTCGCCAGCACGGCCTCGATCCGTCCAGAACCTGGGTTGGCCTGCTGCCGGGAAGCCGCGGCAAGGAAATCCGGCTCAACCTGCCGGAGATGGTCCGGGCCGCATCGCTCCTCGGTCCCGAGATCGACTTCCTGCTGCCTCTCGCCTCCACCCTCACCGGCCCCCAGCGCGACCACATCCGGGCCCTGCTGGCAAGCCTGCTCACCACTGAGTCATCTCCCCCAAGAATCACCCTCGTCGACGACGCGCGCGCCGTTTTGCACCTGTCCCGGGCCAGCATCGTCGCCAGTGGTACCGCAACCGTCGAAGCGGCGCTGATCGGCAATCCCTTCGTCGTGGTATACCGGATTTCACCGCTCAGCTACGCCGTGGCCAGGCGGGTCGTCGACGTTCCTCACGTGGCTATGGTCAACCTCATCGCCGGCAAACGCGTCGTTCCTGAACTGATTCAGGGTGACTTTACGGCTGCTGAAGTCGTCTCACAACTCAGATTGCTGCTGGATGACGGGGAGCCGCGGACCCGAATGCAGACCAACCTGCGGCGTGTGGGAGAGATGCTCCGCGGCGAACAGAACGCCGACGGTCGTGTCGCCCGAATTACTTGCGAGATGCTGCAACAACGATCCACGCCGGAAGAAAGACAGAGCCAGCTTCCATGAAGGATTCCCCATTGACCCACGCGCCCGAGCGGTGCCACTCTTCGCGCATTGCCGTATTTTGCTGGGCGATTGCCGCTCTTCTGCCGGCCATTCCCGCCGCTGCTCAGAACGTGGCCCCTAAACCCACACTGAATATCACCGCCTACAACATCAACCTCGAGCTCCAGCCGGCCGACCACTCGCTCAATGCCACCGCGCAGGTGACCTTCACGCCTCTGGCCGACCTCCCCACGGCCATCTTTGACCTCCATGGCGCTCTGCTCGTCGATAAGGTCACCGACGCCACTGGCGCCACCCTGAACGGTCAGCGAGGCCCTGGCGCGACGCTGGTCGTCACTCCCGCGACGCCTCTGGCCAAAGGCCAAACCTTCACCTGGACCTTCCATTACACCGGCAAGCTCGAAACCGACGCCGGCGGCCCCGTTGAAGGACTCAAGCTGGCCTACGTAGGCGACCCCATCAGCTATTTGCTGTATGCCGGACGCTGGTTCCCCATGACCGGCTATCTCACCGACCGCTTCACCGCCGAGATTCACGTGAAAGCCCCGGCAGGTTATCGGGTCATCGGCAGCGGCAGCACGGGCAAGCCCAAGGAAACCGCCGGTGGCGCCGAGTGGGACTTCAAATGGGATAAGCCCGGCTTTCCTGGCACCATCATTGCCGGCAAGTTCGAGCCGCCCGTCTCCGGAGCCGCCCCCAATATCCACGTCTACACCACGGCCGCGCACAAGGCCGCTGCGCAGGATTACGCCGGCACCGCGCTCCGCGAATTTGCCTACTTCACCAGCACCTTCGGCATTCCCGAATCGAATCAGCTCAACGTCGTCGAGCTGCCCGACGATACTGTCCCCGTCGTCCTGGGCTCCCGAGATCGCCGCCGTCGCCGGTTCCCACATCGGCGGCAAAAACGACTTCCGCCTGCTCGCCAACACCATCGCCCACCAGTGGTGGGGCAGTGAAGTCAGCCCGGCTACGCTCAACGATGCCTGGATCATCAACGGCATGTCCCGCTACAGCGAGCTGATGTACCTGGAAGACGACGCCGGCCAATCCGCCCTCCAGGCGGCTCTGCACGGACATCTCAGCCGGCGCGCTCGCCTACGACACCATTCCGCTTTCCAGCGCTGGGACGCTGGCCGCCTATTCGCCGCAGTTCCAGTCCATGACCCTCGACAAAGGCGCCATGGTGTTCCACATGCTTCGCTGGGAAGTCGGCGACGACAGTTTCGAGAAGATCCTGCGCGCCGCGATTACCCAATACAAAGACAAAGGCATTCGCACCGGCGAATTCACGCGCCTCGCCGAGGAGCAGTCGCAGCAGCAGCTCACTCCGTTCTTCTCCGAATGGCTCGACGGCACCGGCGCGCCCGAATTCACCGACAAGTACGCGGTCTATCGCCTCGGCAATAACAAGGGCTTCCGCACCATAGGCGAAATCCAGGGCGACATGGACCTCTTCAACATGCCTGTGAATCTGCGCGTGGATACCGAGGGCAAGACCGTCGACAAGCGCGTCGATGTCGTCGGCACCGACTCGCAATATGTCATCGATACCTTCGGACGGCCGCGTCGTGTCACCATCGATCCCCAGGAATGGATCCTCAAGAACACGCCCGACCTTCAGGTCCGCGTCTCTATCCTGCGCGGCCAGCAGCTAGCAGCCCAGGGCGACACCGGTGGCGCTCTCGCCGAGTATCAGAAGGCTCTCAAAGCCAACCCGCAAAGCTCACTCGCCAGCTACCGCATCGGCGAGCTCCTGTTCACGCATGCGCAACTACCAGTCGGCCGTCAACGCCTACCGCGACGCGCTTAACGGCGACAACGAGCCCAAGTGGACCGAGGTCTGGAGCCACATCGCCATCGGCAAAATCTTCGACCTCACCGGACAGCGTGATCGCGCCATCCAGGAGTACCGCCAGGCCCTCCAGACCAACGACAACACCGCAGGCGCGCTCAACGAAGCCCGCCACTGGATCCAGACGCCCTACAAGAGACCCGATGCCGAGTAGTAGCTTTGTCCTGAACTGGTAGTTTTCCGGATATACTGATCTCAACGTATATCCGGAGGACGGCATGCGTGTCTCGAAGTGGGGAAACAGCCTGGCGATTCGCCTGCCCGCGGCAGTTACCGAAGCCCTCGATCTGAAGGAGGGCGACCAGATCGAGATTCATGTGGCGGGTACCGGTAAATTCGAAGTTAGCCGCGATCGCAGTCGGCAAAGGACCATAGAGCGCCTCCGCAAGTTGCGTCGTCCCCTCCCTTCAGGATTTAGATTCGATCGCGAAGAAGCGAATGCCCGCTGATGTTTTCTTCGATACCTCGGTCCTGATTTATGCAGTCGCTCAGGATCCTGATCGCACAGCTGTCGCTGAACAGCTTCTCCTTTCGGGCGGCTTCGTCAGCGTCCAGGTATTGAATGAGTTGGTAGCCGTCACCCGCCGAAAGCTGCAAATGCCCTGGAACCAGGTGCTCGAGACGACCCAGCTGATCCGGTCGCTTTGCGAGCCGCCTGTTCCGATCACACTGGACGTGCACGACAAAGGAGTGGGCATTGCACAGCGATTCAGGTATCAAATCTACGTTTCGCTTGTGATCGCCTCCGCGCTCGCCTGTCGCTGTACCGTTCTCTATTCCGAAGACATGCAGGATGGCCAAACCATCGAGACACTCCGGATTCGAAATCCATTTCGCAGCGCAGGATAGAGAATCACCGCGCCCTTCAAACCCCGCGTATCGACCGATAAGGATCAGGCAGCCTGACGGCGTTCGATCTGGCTGTGTATATCTTTGCGCGCAGCCAGTCTCAAGTCATAGTCGTTTTGCAGGTTGAGCCAGAACTGCGCCGGCAGCACGAAGTAGATTCCGAGGCGTATCGCGGTATCAGCCGTAATGCCGCGCTTGCCCCGCACAACGTCATGGACGCGGGGAAGAGGCACCGCGATGTCTTTGGCCAATCGGTAGGCTGTCAGCCCCATGGGCTTCATAAACTCCTCCCGCAGAATCTCTCCTGGATGCATCGCAAATACCTTCGCCATATCAGCCACCTCAGCGATAATCGACGATCTCAACGTCGAAGATCGTCCTGATTGCCTCCCTACAGCCCCTTGTAACTACCCCCGTCCACCAGAATCGTCTGCCCGGTAATACTCGCAGCCGCCTCCGACGAGAGCCACACAATCGTCTCCGCCACCTCTTCCGGGGTCGCCATCCGTCCGATCGGAATCTCCCGCTCCAGATCGCCCAGAACCTGCTCGTACGAAACATTGCGGTTCTTCGCCCGCGTTTCCAGCAGACTCCGCGAACGATCCGTCGAAGTAAATCCCGGCCCCACATTGTTGATCGTGATGCCGTCCTTGCCAAATTGCCCCGCCAGCGATCGCACCAGCCCCATCACTCCCGCGCGAATCGTATTCGACAGCACCAGCTCCGGCACCGGTTGCTTCACCGTGTACGACGTCAGGGTCACGATGCGTCCCCAACGTTGTTGCTGCATCTGCGGCAGCACGGCCTGGGAGAAAACGATGGCGCTGCGCAGATTCAGATGCCACGCCCGTTCCCAGTCGTCCAGCGTCGTATCCAGAAATGGCTTGGCCGGGGGTCCGCCGGCATTCGGAACGCAGACGTCCACCCGTCCCAACTTCGCATGCGTCGCCGCAACAAAAGCCTGCACTGCCGCCGGATCGCCGACGTCAACCGCCTGCGTGAAAGTTTCCACGCCAAACCGCTTCTTCGCCTCGGCCGCGACTAGTTCCAGCTCCGCCTGACGACGCGCGCACAACGCCACGTGCGCGCCCTCGGCCGCGAAAGCCAGCGCCGTGGCTTTCCCAATGCCTGAGCTCGAGCCGGCAACAATCGCCACTTTGCCTTTCAGTCCCGTATCCATGCGCCCTATGATAGTCGAGTCAAAACATCCCGATCCGAAATCCATCATCCCCGGAGATACCCCATTGGCCGACGACATGGAACTGCAGTACACCAGCTTCGACAAGATTCCCGTCGAGCACCTCAACCCCCTCATCGACCGTCAGTTTGTCCATGGCGAACGCACCATGCTGGCGCGCATCATCCTGCGCAAAGGTGCCATCGTGCCGCGGCATAGTCATGAAAATGAGCAGATCACCTACATCCTCCAGGGTGCGTTGCGTTTCACCATGGGGGACGGCAGCGTGATCACGGTAAGTGCCGGCCAGCTTCTCGTCATCCCGTCCAACATGCCGCACCAGGCCGAGGCTCTCGAGGACACACTCGACCTCGACGTCTTCGCGCCGCCGCGTGCCGACTGGATCGCCGGCACCGATGCCTATCTGAGGAAATAACCGGGCCGCCGCGAACCGCACTGAGGCGCTCGCGCTGAACTTCAGTTCGAGCTTTCCGCGTCCTCGTTCGGAGGCATCGCCAGGCAGCAGCGATTCCGCCCGTCTGCCTTGGCCGCATACAGCGCGACATCCACTTCCCGCAGCACATCCTCGCGCCGCGGATAACCCCATTCCCGCGCGGGCAGAACCCCGATGCTGATCGTCAGTGAGATGGGTCCGACGGCCGTCGCCATTGGCGCCTCCTCAATGCTCTCGCGCAGCTGATCGGCGCGCGCCAAAGCCTCCTGCGGGCCACAGCCTCCCAGAATCACCAGAAACTCCTCGCCGCCCAGTCGTCCCACCAGATCGTACGCGCGGACAGCGCGCAGGAACCGCTTCGCCGTTTCCCGCAATACCTCGTCGCCAACCGGATGTCCGAAGCGGTCGTTGACCGCCTTGAAGTGGTCCAGGTCTGCCATCAGCACGGCTGTTGCGGAGTGTTCGCGGGAGCCACGCGCCAATTCGCGTCCGAGCATGTCCAGGATAGCTTCCCGATTCAGCAGCGACGTGAGTGAATCATGCGTCGCTTTGAAATGCAGATTCTCCCGCGCTCGCTTCAGCTCAGCCTCGGTTTCCTTCAGAGCCGTAATGTTCCGCCCAATGCCGATCACGCCCTTCGTCTTGCCGGAGGCGTCGCGGAAGGGCACCTTAGTCGTCAGCAGCCAGCGAACCCGGCCGTCGGCTTCGCGGATATGTTCATCGTGACTGACCAGCGGAACTCCGCTTTGGATGACGTTCTGCTCGTCCTGATAAAACCCCGCAGCCAGTTCCGTCGAGTAGTAATCGAAGTCAGACTTGCCGCGCAATTCCTTGCCCGATGCAGCACCCATCACTTCCGCGGTGCACTGATTCGCGAACAGGAAGCGGCTCTCGAGGTCCTTCACATAGATCAGATCGGGCACGCTGTCCATCACCGCCCGGAGTAAATCCATTTCCCCTGGGAAGTGTTCGCCGGGTCCGTGGAGGCGGCTCCGGGCATATCTCCAGGCCAGCACACAGGCGCCTGAAAGAACCACCACAGCAAACACCACCAGAATCCATCCCAGCAGCGTTTCAGGGAAAAACGACCCCGCCACAACACTCAGCAGGTCGCCTCCGGGACCCAGTTCGGATGCGAAAGTGGTTTGCAACGCAGGTGTCATCGCTGTCCCGGTCAGCGCACCGGCGTAGCCGGCGCTTGACCTTCGGACGAACCTGGCATCCGGAACCGAGTTTTATGACCTCGTTCGAGTCAGCTTCAGGTCGCCGACAGGCATTCTAATCTATAGCCTGTCCATCGCCAGGGAATACGAGGGCTTTTCGCCCTCGCGAAAGCGATTTGCGACAAATGCGTTCAATGGGTCGGTGCCGATGAGCCCCGTCAAGGCACACATCGACGGTGTTCCTCACGATAAACGTGACGAGTCCCGTTATCGCGAGGAACAAGGCAGTCGTTCAGTCACCTGCCCTGGATCCGAAGCTATTTCTTGGCGCCCTGAGCTGCCTTTTGCTTGGCCCAGCGCCGCTTTTGCGCGGCGGCAATGCGGGCCCGCGCGTCCGCACTAAGAACGCGCTTCTTGCGGGGTTTATTCCCAAAGGAAGATGAAATTCGGGAGCCTCCCGTGCTCTGGAGCAGTGCACGAACCTTTTCGAGGCGGCTAATTTCTTCATCGACTGCAGCTACTAATTCTTCGCGTGTCATTTTTTATTCTCTCGTTTTTCGTAGTGCCAAGTTATCCAGGGAACGGATACAACACCGCCTACCATAGCAAATTGACGAGCTTGTTACAAAAAATTCGCCATCCACGTACCGATTTTGAGGCCCGGATCCCGAGTTGTACTGAAACAGCACATTAACTTAGAATTTGCCTCCTTTTCTTGGTCCTGTAAGCTCCTTTTCTCGCTTCTCCCCCACCATGAGGCCGTGCACACCCTCCAGTCTTCTGCAGTCCCTCGCCGGCTTGCCTCTGGCGTTGGTACCCCCGCGGATGTTCATCACGGGGGCAAAACTCCTGTTTCCGAAGCCTTTGCGCCGCTCACTCCGCATATTTCCCTGCAGTTAGGAAAATATGAGATTCGACTCGCCGATACTCTGGCCGACCGCGAGGCTGCCTGCCATCTCCGCTTTAAAGTCTTCAATATCGAGCTCGGCGAAGGGCTGGAATCGTCCTACCAAACCGGACTCGACCAGGACCATTTCGACTTATTTTGCGATCACCTCATCGTCGAGGACCGTTCTAGCCGGGAAGTCGTAGGTACCTATCGCATGCAGTCCGGGAGTACCGCCGCGCTCAAATTGGGTTACTACAGCGAACAGGAATTCGATTTTTCCCCCTATGATGCCATCCGTACTGAAGTCCTTGAACTGGGCCGAGCCTCCATCGATCGCGACCACCGCACCAGCGAAGTCCTCACTCTCCTTTGGCGCGGCATCGTATCCTACGCGCGCTTCTATCACCTTCGATACCTGATCGGCTGCTCCTCCCTTAATTCCCGCGATCCACGCGAAGGTTGGTTGATGTACAACCAGCTCCAGCCATTCCTCGCACCCGAGCCTCTGCGTACGCAGCCCACCCGCTCGTATGAACTACCCGAATCTCCCCTCGAAGGTCTCAATGAGGTTAAGGTTCCCAAGCTTCTCAAGACGTATATTGCAGTGGGAGCCAGAATCTGCGGCGCACCGGCATGGGATCGCGAATTCGGAACGATCGACTTTCTGACTCTTCTCGATCTGGCGCAACTCTCCCCAGCCGCCAGAAGCCGCTTCATGCCGGACCTGGCGCCGTCCCCGGCTTCTTCCGGTCCGGTCTGCGCCTATTGATCCTGCTCGCTACCCTGATGGAAATTGCGGTTCGTTTCCTGGTTGTTCGCCTTCGACACCGATCCCGCCTCCAGCTTTGGCATCGGGCTCAATGGCTGCACGCTTCCTGCGCTCTCATCCTCCGCCGTCTCAAAATTAGCCTGGAGTTCCGCGGCCGGCGCCCCAGCCAGGGCCTGATCTGTTCCAACCACCTCAGCTACCTCGACATTCTGGTCTATGCCGCGACTACCCCTTGTGTCTTCGTCTCCAAACAGGAAGTAAGCCGCTGGCCCGTCTTCGGCTTCTTCGCCCGCGCAGGAGGAACGATCTTCCTCGACCGGCGGAGCCGCGCCAGCGCTGAAAAGGCTGCCCGCCAAATGACAGCCGTGCTCGAAGCCGGAGTTCCGATTCTGCTGTTTCCCGAAGGCACCAGTACCGACGGAGTCGAGGTCCTGCGCTTTCACCCCACGCTTCTGCAGCCGGCCGTTCAACTCTCCATGGAGATCGCCCCAGCGGCCATCTCCTACCGCGCGCCCGGTGTTGAGGAGCGCCAGCTCTGCTGGTATGGCGATGCCCCCTTCGTGCCCCATCTCGTGCGGACCCTGGCGCGCACCGGAGTCTCTGCTGAAGTCGAGTTCTTTCCCGATCGCTCCGCGTATTCAGACCGCAAAATGGCCGCACTCGAAGTGCACGATAAAGTGGACGCAATGAGGAATCGGATGAAAAGGGAAACGGCGATAGGAGATCGCCTCTCCAATCAAACGGCTAACGGCTAACGGCTAACGGCTAACGGCTAACGGCTAACGGCTAACGGCTAACGGCTATCCTTCCCGCTCCGCAATCTCCTCCAGCTGCTTCCGCCAGTCCAGCGACTCGACAAACACCCGCGAATCGCGCCAGCGTTCGCGGACCAACACCCGCAACTCGAGATAAACGCGCGTTCCCAGCAAAGCCTCAATCTCCCGCCGGGCGCCGGCCCCAATATCCCTTAGCTTGCTGCCGCCTTTGCCGATCAGGATCGCCTTCTGTCCGTCGCGCTCGCAGTAAATCGCCGCCGAAATCCGCGTCACCGGCAGCTTGCTCCCAGGACGAGGCTTACCGGTCGTCGGCGCTGGCTCTTCAAACCTCTCCACGATCACTGCCGTCGCGTACGGCACTTCCTCGCCGGTTTCGGTCAGAATCCGCTCCCGGATCAATTCAGCCGCCAGAAACCGCTCCGGCTGATCCGTGAATTGCTCCTTCGGAAACCAGCGTTCTCCTTCCGGCAGATACTCCGCAATCTTGTGCAGCAGCACCTTCAGCCCGTCCCCCTTCTTGGCGGACACCGGAATCACTTCAGCAAACTTGTACAGCGTGCTCAGTCCTTCGATCAGCGGCAGCAATGCCTCCTTCGCCACCAGATCGACCTTCGTGACCACCAGAAACACCGGGCAGTCGACCCCCTTCAGCATCTGGAACGCCAGCGCCTCTTCGCTCGCCCGATCGAGCTTCAGGATCCCGTCCTCAATCCGATGCGGCTGCTTACGCACTGCATCCACCACCAGCAGCACCACGTCGCGCGTCATCAGCGCTTCCTGGATCTCCTGCATCATGCTGCGATCCAGCTGCGATGCCGGTCGGTGAATCCCCGGCGTATCGACGAACACCACCTGCGTCACCGGATGTTTGCCCTTGCGCTCCGGCACCTCCACCATGCCGCGAATCCGCGTGCGCGTGGTCTGCGGTTTCGCCGTCACAATGGCGACCTTCTCGCCGATCAGCGCATTCAGCAGTGTCGATTTGCCCGCGTTGGGCCGCCCAATGATCGAAACGAAGCCGGACCGCATTTTCATAGCTGATCCCAGACTAGCTGGCTTCCGCCAACCGCGATACACGCAGGCGATTTACCTTGCGATCCGTTGAAGCGATAATCTCGAAGCGCAGCCCATAGCCCTCCACCACCTCGCCCGACTGCGGAATCCGCCCCGCCGTCTCGCTCACCAGCCCGCCCACGCTCGTGGCTTCCAGATCCTCCGGCAATTCCACTCCCCCAAAAATTTCTTCGACCCGTGCAATTTCCAGATTACCCGGCACCACCCACGTCCCTCCCGGTTCCCGAACCACCGCGGCGTTGTCCTCGTCTTCATGCTCGTCGCGAATCGCGCCCACCAGCTCCTCCAGCAGATCCTCAATCGTCACCAGCCCGGCCACGCCGCCGTATTCGTCGATCACGATCCGCATGTGCTGCTTCTCGCGCTGCATCTCCCGCAGCAGCTCGTTCACCTTCTTCGTCTCCGGAACAAAAGCCGTTGGCCGCTGAATCGACGCCACCGTCTTTGACCGCGCCTCCGCGTCCGAAATCTGCAGCAGATCGTGCGTGAAAGCAATCCCGGTCACGTTGTCCAGCGAGTCCCGGTATACCGGCACGCGCGAAAACGGCTGTGCGCGAATCAGCTCCAGGAATTGCTCCAGCGTGATCGTTCCCGGCACGGCAAACATCGCCGGCCGCGGCGTCATCACCTCGCGCACCACCTTATCGCCAAACTCCACGGCCGACCGCACCAGCTCCCGGTCGCCCTCCTCGATGATCCCTTCTTCTTCGCCTGCCTCGATCAGCGCCTCCACCGCCTCTGCGGCCGTGGTGTCGCCGTTTGCATTGGTCTGCTCTTCGGCCAGAGCCGCAATCGAGAGAAGAAACTGTACGAACAGCGTAATCGGCAGCACCAGCCAAAACAACAGCAACAGGAACCAGCGCCATCGCGCGATCCACGACCCCTGCGTGCGCGCAAAGAAGGCATACGGCAGCAGCCGGTTGAATACGATGATCACCAGCACGATGCCCAGCACCACCTGCGCGATCTCCGGCACCGTCGCCCGGTCTCCGGCCCGCGCGCGCTCAAACAGCAGCATCCCGAACACCAGCGTCAGAAACGCCAGCGACAGGTGCATCAGGATCGCCGCCGACAGCGTGATCCGGTCCCGGTTCATCCCCAGCCGCGGCTCCACCCGCTGCTCCCACATGTCGATGTTTTCCTGGAACTCCCGCGACAGGAATTTCCCCATCTCTGCGTAAAGCCGATCGACATACGACGACAGGGTCAGCACCGTCAGCAGCAGAACGATCATCAGCGCCGCAATAATGCTCATGGCTGGCTCCGTCGCCGCGCTCGCTTCGATGCGGCCGGCTTCGATGCCGGTCCCGCTCGCTCGATCAGTCCCGCCCGCAAGCCGAAGCGCCAGCGCAGAGCCGCCTCTTTACGCTCCATCTGTCCCTGGTCGTTCTCATGGTCGTACCCGCCCAGATGCAATACCCCGTGAAGCACCAGAATTTGCAGCTCCATCGCCAGCGGATGCCCCATCTCCTCGGCCTGCCGCGCCGCCGTCTCTGCTGAAATCGCCAGATCCCCAGCCACCGGATCAGGTCCGTTCACCGGTTCCGGAGCTGGGAACGACAAAACATCCGTCGCCTTGTTTTTTCCCCGGTAAATCCGGTTCAGCCTCCGGATCTCCTCATCGCTCGTCACCAGAACCGACACGTCCCCCCTCAGGCCCGTAGCGTCCGCCGCCTGCTTCAGGAACGCGCTAAGCGCCCGCTGCCGCAGGCTACGGCCGAATCTGGCTTGTATGGTGGGCTCGATCAGGATCATGGTCCGGTGCTGCCGGCCTCTGGAGCGGCTGGGGCACAAAACAACAGAGGGAGGGCCGCTGTACCCTCCCTCCCTGATGTTAACTCTGAATCACGACGGGTGCCCCATCCTTGTCGCGTGGCGCTATTTCGCGCGACAGGGTGGGAAGCCTATTGCGGTTGCGAAAACCGGACCTCGTCCTCGCCATCGATCTGCAGAGGCAACTCCCGCTGCCGTCCAAAGCCCTCGTAGGCGCGAATAATCCGCTGCACCAGGTGGTGCCTCACCACATCCCCGTCCTCGAAGCGGATGAACCGGATTCCATCCACCCCCTCAAGGATGTTCATCGCCTCCACCAGCCCCGATTTTCTGGGGTTGGGCAGGTCGATCTGCGTGATGTCGCCGGTGATCACCGCCTTGGCGTTGTTGCCCATACGCGTCAGAAACATCTTCATCTGCTCGCTGGTCGTGTTCTGCGCCTCGTCCATGATGATGAACGCATCGTTCAGCGTCCGCCCGCGCATAAACGCCAGCGGTGCCACTTCAATCTCGTTGCGCTCCAGCATCTTGTCCACGCGCGCCGGTTCCAGCAGGTCGTACAGCGCGTCGTAGAGTGGCCGCAGGTATGGATCCACCTTCTCCTGCAGCGTTCCGGGCAGAAATCCGAGGCGCTCCCCAGCCTCGACCGCCGGACGCACCAGCACGATGCGGCTGACCTTCTTGGCCAGCAAAGCCGCAGCCGCCATCGCCACGGCAAGATACGTCTTTCCCGTTCCAGCCGGCCCGATGCCGAAGACCATATCTTCCTGCTCGATGGCTTCCACATACAGCCGTTGGTTGATCGACCGCGGCTGCACCATCCGCTTGATGCCGGCCGAGCGCTGCTTCCCGCTCTCCGCCAGACTGCGCAGCGACACAGTCGGGATCCGCGGTCACCAGACGCAGCATGCCGTTCAGTTCGCCGTTCTGCAGCAGGATTCCCCGCTGTCGCAGCGCCTCGTAGTCCTGGAAGATGCGCTCCACGCGCGCAATCGTTTCGTCGGAGCCTTCCACCATCACCGCATCGGACACCAGATCGATGCGCGCATGGAGAGCATCCTCCATCAGTCTCAGATTTTCGTCGCGGGTCCCGAACAGGGGCTCAAGATTGGGAGTGATCTCGAGATGTTTTCTCATCAGGCGAGGAATAGACCTCCGAGCATGACAATGCCTCTGCCATGCGGCTGAAGTTGGTTTTTGGGGCTGGTTGGCCGATGTCTGCAACCGCTGTCTCTCCACACGGATTGGATGCTTCCGGCGGAGCTTGCGAAACGGATTGGCAATCGGCAACAAATCGGTCGAAGTTGCCGTCAGACTAGCCCCGGATTACCCCCCAGTCAATACTCCCGTTTGAATATTTCCCGAATTTTGAGCCCAGCATGACACATGGGTGCCCCCTATCTGCCCGGTTTTGGCAGATGTGGGAACGCGAGACCCTCCCCCAGCCGCTTTTGTCTCACCCAGGTTCACAACCGGTAAAACACTTACCGCGCCGTGACCGCCGGTTCCACCTTGTGCACCACATACTCCTCGAGCACCGTCAGGAATTTCGCCAGCCACGCCGGATGCGCCGGCCACGCAGGCCCCGTCACCAGGTTCCGGTCCACCACCGCAGCCGTCATCTCCACCGGCATGTAGGTTCCCCCGGCCAGTTCCACCTCCGGCGCGCAGGCCGGATAGCAACTCACCTTCCTGCCCCGCAGCACCCCCGCCGCCGCCAGCATCTGCGCCGCATGGCAGATCGCCGCCATCGGCTTATGCTCCTCGCTGAAGTGCCGGATGATCCCCAGCACCTGCTCGTTCAGCCGCAGATACTCCGGCGCCCGTCCACCCGGCAGCACCAGCCCGTCGTAGTCCTCGGGATGCACATCGGAGAAGCTCGCGTTCAGCGTGAAATTGTGACCGCGCTTCTCGGAGTAGGTCTGGTCCCCCTCAAAGTCGTGAATCGCCGTCCGCACCTGCTGCCCCGCCTTCTTTCCCGGACACACCGCGTCCACCGTATGCCCCACCATCTGCAGCGCCTGAAAAGGCACCATCGTCTCGTAATCCTCGGCGTAATCGCCCACGATCATCAGCAGTTTCGCCCCGCTCATGCTTTTTCTCCTCACTGTTTCTGACGGGCGATCATAGCGCTGCGATGCGGATTTGTCGTCCCTGCTCTCAGTTTGTCATTCTGATGCTTAGCATCGCGAGAGCGTGCACTGGCATAAGGCTGAGCATCGCGACGCGAGTCGAATGGGCGAGGAGACTCTACGGCTTGGGGCGCCTTTCGAACCACTTTCGCACCCAGTCTCTCGTGGGGTCGGCCATATGCAAATACGCTTTTGCGCCCGCCATGCTTCGAATAGAGCAGGCTTGGGATACGAAGGAGTCGATAGCTCCAGCCTCGACCGGGACCAGAAGACAAACCGACTGCGCCTCTCCCATGCCTGTGCAAGCATCATCCCTCAGTTTCACGAATGCGATTGCGTGGCCAACTGAGTCCACGCAGCGAAACTCCGCCTGAATCCCGCCACCTGCCGCGTCTGGTTGAAATGTGCCCAGTTCGAGTATTCGAGAGTCTTTTCCATCACGCGGAAACCCACGCAGGCCCTCTCCCGCTTGACGCAAGTCATCGTGGTTGGCATACATTTTCACGTTGCCGGCGAAGTAACCGTTCGCGCAGGTGACGCCGTATTCGACTACATCCTGATCCCACCACACGACCTCGAACTCAAGTCCTCGCATGAGTGGTGATTGTAAAGCGACCATCCTCGTTCTCCGCGTCGACCCGCGCCCCAAATGCAATACTGAAGCGCATGGGACGGACGATCCAGGTTCGCAATGTTCCGGAGACTTTGCACCGTGCTCTGAAAGTGAGAGCGGCGAAGGCGGGCATGTCGCTTTCCGCTTATTTGCTCGGGGAACTCCGCGAGATCGCTGCGCGTCCTGCTTTGGCCGAGTTCCGCGAGCGCCTGCACACACGCGGGTCGGTTTCCTTCCCTATCGATACCGCCGTCTTGAGCCGCGAGAAACCTGCGGCGCAATGATCGTTCTCGATCGGCAGTCACAGACCTCCCCACAAAGCACCCACCGGTCACATCTTTGACCGCTTTCGCTCGCAGCCCACTATAATTTCGTTTCCCCCCACTGTTCTCATCTTCGTTTACCCAGGAGCCAATGAATGTTGAAGACCCATCGCACGTGGGCGATGCTCGTCGCCGCCGCTCTCGCGGTTTCGCCCGCCTTTGCGTTTGCCGCCGCCGCGCCAGACAAGTCCGACAAGTCGGCCAAATCCGACGATAAGCCGGCCGACAAGTCCGCCGAAAAAACTGCCGATAAACCGGCCGACAAACCAACCCAGGAAGTCACCACTCAGGGCTCCCTCGATGCCGGCGGCGAGCACGTCCTCTACAACGCCGTCGCCGGTACCATCACGGTCGGCGCCAGCAACGGTGAGGACTCCCAGCTCGGCCCCGACGGCAAGCCCCAGCCCGACACCGAACTCGCCGCTGCCTTCGCCGCCGCCAAGGACGCATCCCAGGCGCCCGCGCTCGCACGCATCTTCTACGTCGCCTACTTCAAGCGCGACGCCAATCTGGAGCAGCGCCCCATCACCTTCATCTACAACGGCGGCCCCGGCAGCTCAACCGTATGGCTCCACATGGGATCCTTCGGTCCCAAGCATGTCGTCACCGAAATGGACACGCACCTCCCCGGTGCTCCGTACAAGCTCGCCGACAATGCCAATTCGCTCCTCGATGTCAGCGACCTCGTCTTCATCGATATGCCTGGCACCGGCTTCGGCCGCCTCACCGGCAAAGATGCCGGCAAATCCTTCTGGGGTATCGACGAGGACGGCCACGCCTACGGCCGCTTCATCAAGCGCTTCCTCTCCAAATACAACCGCTGGAATTCGCCCAAGTACATCTTTGGCGAAAGCTACGGCACCACCCGCTCGGCCGTCCTCTCCAACATCCTCGAGAACGAGGAGACCATCGACCTGAATGGCGTCATCCTGCTCTCGCAGATCTTCAACTTCAGTACGGACATCGACGGAGCCCACCAGAACCCCGGCATCGACCTCACCTATGAGCTGGCGCTGCCGACGTATGCCGCTACCGCTCGCTACCATCACAAACTTCCCGCGGAGCATGCCGACCTCCCCGCCTTCATGAAAGAAGTCGAGGACTTCGCGATGGGTCCCTACGCGGGTGCCTTGGCGAAGGGAACGGACCTCAGCCAGACCGACAAGCAGGCCATCGCGCAAAAGCTCCACGAGTACACCGGCCTCCCCGTCGACTACCTGATGAAAGGCGACCTCCGCATCGCCGGCGGCCAGTTCGAAAAGACCCTGCAGGACGACACCGGCGAGACCACCGGCCGTTTGGACACGCGCTTCAGCGGTCCCTCCGTCAACCCGCTCAGCGAAACCGCCGACTACGATCCGCAAAGCTCGGCCATCTCCTCAGCCTATGTCGCGTTGTTCAACCAGTACGTGCGCAACACGCTGAAGTATGGCGAAGGCCAGACCTATCTGCCCGAGGCGGACTTCGGCGGCGGCTTTCAATGGGACTTCAAGCGCCAGGGCTTCCCGCTCATGAACGTCAGCAACGACCTGGCCAACGCCATGAAGATGAATCCGAAGATGAAGGTGCTGGTCAACGGCGGCTACTACGACCTGGCTACGCCGTTCTTCGCGGCTCAGTATGAGGACAAGCACCTGCCCATCTCCGAGAAGCTCGCCAACAACATCGAGTACTCCTGGTACGAGTCCGGTCACATGGTCTACGTGAAGAACGACTGCCTCAAACAACTGCACGACCGCGTCGCGGAGTTCATCAAGAGCACCGAAGCCGGAAACATGTAGTCAGTTCAGTCCTGGACTCCGCATTTGCCAAAAAGGCACGGCTTCGGCCGTGCCTTTTTCCCTGACCCCTTGCGCTTCTACCTATGATCGCGTATAGGTAGAAGGCATAGGCATGACGACCCCTACCAGATTCGACCTCCCCCAGGGCACCCTGGACCTGCTCATCCTTCGCGTGGTGGCGCTCGGCCCCGTTCACGGCTACGCGATTGCCCAGCGCATCCAGGTCATTTCAAAAGACGCTCTCCAGATCCAGCAGGGCTCGCTCTACCCCGCGCTCCATCGCCTCGAAAACAAAAAGTTCCTCGTCGCCGAATGGGGTCCCACCGACACCGGCCGCGACGCCAAGTTTTACCGGCTCACCGCAAAGGGCCGAACCCAACTCAAAATCGAAACGGAGAACTGGGGCCGCCTCACCGACGTCGTGGCCGCGATCCTCAGGAATCCCCTCGGAGAACCCTCATGAACTGGTTCGAGCGCCTTACAAAGACAGGCCGCATGGAAAAGGAACTCGACGCCGAGCTCCGCTTTCACTTCGAATCGCAGGTCGCCGACAAAGTTCGTGGAGGCCTGACCGAAGCCGAGGCTCGCCGCGCCACGCGCCTTGAGTTCGGAGCCCTCGATCAGATCAAGGAAGACTGCCGCGAAAGCCGCGGCACGCTGTGGCTCGTGTCCATCCTGCAGGATCTGCGCTTCGGCGCGCGTATTCTGGCCAGGTCGCCGGGATTTTCAGTCACCGCCATTGTCGTGCTCGCTCTCGGCATCGGCGTCAGCACCCTCGCCTTCAGTCTCTACAGCATCATCTCCTTGCAATCGATCCCCGTTCGCGATCCCGCCACCCTGGTGCGCATCCAGCGCCGCTCTCCGGAAAACATTACCCCCGGTGTGCCCTACGCATCCATCGCCTGGTATCGCGACAACGCGAAGTCGCTCTCCGCCGTCATGGCCACCATGCAGGCGCCCCCCATGGTCCTCAACCAGGAACTGCAGCGCGTCCATCCCGAGTTTGTCACCTCCAATTACTTCATGAACTTGGCGCATCGGCCGTCGCCGGACGTCTGTTCGATCCCGCTCGCGATAACGCCGGTTCGGCTCCGGTTGCGGTCCTCAGCTTTCGTTATTGGCAAAGAGAGTTCGACAGCGATCCATCCATCGTCGGTAAGTCGATTCGTCTCGGCGGAAAATCGGCCACCGTCATCGGCGTCACTCCACAGGGATTTGCCAACCTCGGTACCGACAATCCCGACCTCTGGCTTCCTCTTCTGCAGCATTCTTACTTTGTCGATGGCAGCAAGTCTCTCTCCGATCCAGCGTTCGATGGCCTGATCCTCATGTGGGGGCGCCTGGCTCCCGGCGTCACTACCGCAATGGCAGAACAGGAACTGCTCTCCCTCACCAACCAGCTCCGCAAAATCTATCCCACCGTGATCTGGGACCACGAGCACATCCTCGTCACCCCCGGCGCGCATTTCTTTGCGCTCGAGGATGGTGGGCCGGTGCTCGGGTTTGCGAGCCTCCTGGTATTCCTGATTCTTGCCGTTGCCTGTGCCAATCTCGGCGGTTTAGTCATGGCGCACGGAGCCGGAAGACAACGAGAGATCCAGCTGCGCTTCGATCTCGGCGCCCGCAGGCTGCGCGTCTTCCGCCAGTTGTTAACCGAGAATCTGTTGCTCGGCTGGCTCGGTTCGCTCGCTGCGCTTCCCCTCAGTTACGCGGTCCTCCGCGCCGTCCTGATCTACTCCAACGCACCGTCGTGGATGAGCGCCGTCCCGGATTGGCGAGTGCTTCTGTTTACCACCGCGATGGGCACAGTCGCCGCGCTCGGCTTCGGATTTCTACCCACATTGCAGATGGTCCGGCGCAAGAAGGATCGCTTCTTATGGCATCAGCTGGTGGTGTGTGCGCAGGTAGGCGCCAGCTGCGTGCTCATGATTCTTGCGGGATTGCTGGTGCGTGCAGCGCTCCACACCTTGTACTCCGACCCTGGATTCGGTTACGAGCAGGTGCTCTCCATCGATCCGGGACTCAGGGAGCACGGCTACACGTCTGCCAATGCGCAAAGCTACCTCGATCAATTGCAGACCCGGCTGCAGGCCGCACCCGGCGTCACCTCCGTTGCCACCGCCATGGATCCACCTCTCGTGAACACCATCGTCAGGATTACCAGCATCGATGTCGATGGCCGCCGCGTCCTCATCTATCCCAACTGGGTTAGTCCCGATTTCTTCCGCACCCTGCGCATTCCCCTGTTGCGCGGTCGCACTTTCCACGCTGGCGAACAACATGCCGTGATCCTCAGCGAGTCGCTCACCCGCAAGCGCTGGCCCAACGATGACCCCATCGGAAAGCCCTGGAAGGATGGCAAAGACATCGTCGTCGGCGTCGTCGGCAACACACGCGCCATGGAACTCAACAACACCGACGCCACCGAGATTTACTACCCACCCGCCGCCGATGTTCTGCCGACGATGTCCGTCCTCGTCAGAACCGCAGGCGATCCCAGGACCGCGTCGCCCATCATCCAATCCATCGCAGGCAGCATCGACCCAAAGCTTTTTCCGACCATCATCCCGCTCACCGCCGGCTTTCGCAAAAATGCTTCTCAGGCGGAGCAGATCGCGACCATCGTCAGCCTGCTGGGCAGCCTTGCCATGTTCCTCGCCGTCGTGGGCCTGCTCGGTCTGGTGAGTTTCGCCGTCTCGCGAAGAACCAAAGAAATTGCCATCCGCCTCGCGATCGGAGCCAATCGCGCCGAAATCCTCTCCGCGGTGCTGCGCCGATTCGCCTGGCCTGTCCTGCTCGGCCTCGTCGCCGGAGTGGCCATCACCGCCGGTCTCTCGCACATTCTCCGTCGCGTCCTTTACGGAATCAGCGGCCTGGACCCGATCAGCTACGCGGGAGCGATGGCGCTGCTGATCGCCATCCTCGCAGCGGCCGCCATGCTGCCCCTCCGTCGTGCGTTCGCGCTCGACATAGCAAAGATTCTCCATTCCGAATAATCCGTTCGTCTTCCCATCAAGACCAAAAACGCGCATCGGTATCGCAATGTCGGGAAGGTCCGCGATTCGGACATTTGGAAGCCTGGCCAGGTCCCTCCGTTCCAGACCTCGAATGTTCCTGGATTGCCGGTCACACGGAAACGGACGCCAGGTGAGGCAGCGGTTTTGTAACAGGGCACGACTGCACCGCTTGCGGAAAAGCGCGGATCCGCATCGGGTGCCGCGAAGCGGCACGACGGTAGAAGCACCGGCCTTCAGGCCGGTGAATGAGGCGCGCTGCAAAAGAGGCCTTCAGGCCCGGCAAGTTTTGAAGGGGCACGACTGCAGCCGTGCCATAAACCACCAAATTGAATCCGGGCTTTAGCCCCTGAGGCTCTCTTCCACGCCTCACTCGCGGATCCGCATCGGGTGCCGCGAAGCGGCACGACGGTAGAAGCACCGGCCTTCAGGCCGGTGAATGAGGCGCGCTGCAAAAGAGGCCTTCAGGCCCGGCAAGTTTTGAAGGGGCACGACTGCAGCCGTGCCATAAACCACCAAATTGAATCCGGGCTTTAGCCCCTGAGGCTCTCTTCCACGCCTCACTCGCGGATCCGCATCGGGTGCCGCGAAGCGGCACGACGGTAGAAGCACCGGCCTTCAGGCCGGTGAATGAGGCGCGCTGCAAAAAGGCCTTCAGGCCCGGCAAGTTTTGAAGGGGCACGACTGCAGCCGTGCCATAAACCACCAAATTGAATCCGGGCTTTAGCCCCTGAGGCTCTCTTCCACGCCTCACTCGAGGATCCGCATCAGGTGCCGCGAAGCGGCACGACGGTAGAAGCACCGGCCTTCAGGCCGGTGAATGAGGCGCGCTGCAAAAGAGGCCTTCAGGCCCGGCAAGTTTTGAAGGGGCACGACTTCAGTCGTGCCGTAACGATCGCCCCAGAGTCCGGGCTTTAGCCCCTGTGTATTCGTCGTCGCCAAACGTCCGGATGCCGGTCTTTCGACATTCCGATGGCGGACAGGTCATCCATGCTTCCGGCGCCGCACCAGCGGCGCGACGGTAGAAGCCACGGGCTTCAGCCCGTGGAGATGTCCTCGCTAATAAAACGGCCTTCAGGCCCGGGCTATCCACCCGAAACTTCCTGGATGCCGGTCAACCAACAACATCGCTGAAGCGGATTGCCCTCTGCTGACATCCCGGCGAATCCACAGGGAAACAAAAGCTCTGTCATCCTGAGCGACATTCCGAATTCGTTGCGCGCTGCTTTTGCGCGCAACAATCAATGCAGACGCTGTCACCCTGAGCGCACGCCGAGGATCGCTCGGCGAGTCGAACGGGCGAACGGACCTGCATTCCTCCACGTCGACTGCGATTGTTCCGTATTGTTTGAATGCTAAGTCGAGGAGGAGCGCGAGGTGTTGCATAAGCTGAACTCAGCGGCAAGCTGATTCAGAGAACGACCTCGGAGGCTCCTCAGAGACGATATGTATTACATCGGACTGGATGTTCACAAGAAGACGATCAGCTATTGCGTGAAGGACGCAGCTGGTTGTGTGCACCGGGAGGGCAAGATCGGTTCGACGCGGCGCGAGCTGGACGCCTGGATCGGGACCCTTCCTCAACCTCGGATGATCGCCATGGAAGCGACGATCTTCACCGGCTGGATTTACGATCACCTGCTTCCGCATGCTGAAAAGGTGAAGGTGGCGCACCCTCTGATGCTGCGGGCCATTGCAGCGGCGAAGCGGAAGAACGACAGGATCGATGCCGGCAAGATCGCCGACTGCCTGCGCTGCGATTTCCTGCCCGAGTGCCACATGGCATCGACCGAGATCCGGAATCGGCGGCGGATTCTGCGCTACCGCGGCCTGGTGCTGCGGCAGGCGGTGCAGATGAAGAACCGTGTTTCCGGCTTGCTGATGGAGACCGGCGTGAGCTACAACAAGCTGCGGCTGCATCGGATGGGCTACTTCGCTGAGTTGATGTCGACCAACGAAGAGGTCAGCGAGAGTATTCGTCCGCTGCTCAAGCTCTGCCGCGAGCACATCGACCGGGCGATCAAGCTGGATACAACTCTGCTGCGATCGCTGGAGCAGGATCCGTTGCTGGCCGAGAGACTGCGGCGGCTGAGGACGATCCCGGGGGTGGGGCCGATTACGGCGCTGACCTGGGCGCTCGAGGTGGGCGACACTTCACGCTTCCGGTCGACCAAACAAGCGATCAGCTACTGCGGCCTGTGCAGCGCCGAGAAGAGCTCAGCCGACAAGGTGATGCGCACACCGATCTCGAAGCAGCGCAACAAGCATATCCAGCAGGTGCTGGTGGAAGCGGCCCGACTGGCTCCGCGCTACAGCGACGAACTGGCCCTGCTGCACGAAAAGGAACGACAGCGCGGCAATGGCAACCGGGCCACGCTCGCGGTGGCCAGGAAGATGGTTGCGATGATGCTGGCTGTGAGAGACGCAACAGCGATTACGTGCCTGCGGCCGAGTTCCGACGAACCGCGGCGGCGTAAAAACCTTCCTGAGAAGGAAAAACATCAGGATCATCGATGCGCAGGCTGCCAGGTCCCGCAGATCACCGGCTGGGCGACGGAGGCGACTCCCGAGGCTCTCTTCGGATTGTTTCGGGACTGGCAGAGAATCCAAACTCAATCTTCTGCGACGGCTCCAGGGAGCCCGAGGCAGCAAATGGATGTCCGGTTCTGCAGGGTGCAGGAACCAACCGCCGAGAGGCAAACGTGCGCAGCGGCAGCTCCTGATCGGACTAACAACGCGCTCTCCAGAGCGCGAACGGATGACTCGTGCTTTTCTGTTGACAATGACTTACATGGATGCCGGTGATCCGGCAGATTCGCACTCCCGTTTTGGGGTAACTGCGACAATCAGAATCTAAGCCATGCAGGGGACTGCGAGCCTGCTCGAAACAGGAGTCCACCTACCGCTAAGGGCCGAGATCCTCGATGAACACGTTGATTTCTCCCTGATCATGGTCTTTGCGGGGCTGAGACCTCCACGACGATCTTGTTTGTCCCAATGCGCAATTTGGCTAGCCGCACCACAAGCGCATCGGTCATCGCGTCGATCTCCGTCGCGTACGATGTCAATCCCGTTGATCGCGATCCGGATACCCGATACTCGGTTCTGACCGCGAAGGTTCCCGTTCGCAACGCGTAGCAGATATGGTCCCCGCGATCGGGCTTGACAGAAAAACTCGCTATCGGGGGACTGCCCAAAAACAGGACCGAGGTCCACAAAGTATTGTCTCCCCCACAATGGCGCGGCCTTCCCGAACATAGCGTATGCCATCGAATCGGTAAATGGCGATTTCTGTGTCGTCGGGATCTGTGCCTGCCCCAAACTCTTTACTCAAGACGCCTGGAGTCCCGCCTTGGTAGAGGTGAATGACCTCCGCTTCCGTTAGCCCCGGCCACACCGTAGAGCCGTTCCTGACTGTCGGTCCGAGGTTGGTCAATTGATGTCCATCCCAGTCGAAAATGTATTCTCCAGAGCTTTTCTCACCAGCCAGCGAAACCATGATGTGTTGTCGATGAGCAGCGCCGCCGTCGATCGTGCTGATCGTGCACTGCGCCCCACCAAAATCGAAATTTGAGGGCGTAACGGGCAGGGCATTGTATTGATCCCCGCCTTTCTTCAGAAATACCCACATCTCACCAAGCACGCCGCGCATCGTCTCTGGATAGACGGCGAATATCGTCGCTGGTGTGCCGTCCGCAGTGCTGTCATTCGGTTACGCTCACGAGTCGTCGGTGTTCCCCGGAGCGGACGGGTTCTCAGCTCCTCAGGGAAACGGCTCTTCGCTATCCCCTGAGCGGCAGCATAGGCTCGCTCCTGGCCGTGGCCCGAATTCTGGCCGTCTGCGCCTGACCAGCCAACGAAGCAGCGATTCAGGGAACTGGTCACAGATGTCATTAGCGCTGCCACTCCTTTTTGCGCCTTGGCGCGTTCTGTCATATTCTGTTACGGGTACAACCGGTACCGTAGATCGGACCTGCCTTGGCCTCATTGTCTCTGGCGCTGAATATTATCAGACGCCATCCTGGAGGCCGTCGGCAATACGGAAGTTATCCGCGACAGCAGCACTAAGCCCAGGCTCTTCCTCATGTTCGTCGCGCATCCCTGGCCAGGACGTTCCGATCCCTGTCGAGATAAGAATCGGCTTTTGCATCAGGGCACGGCTTCAGTCCTGCCCATCGAGAGTCGGCGTGCACAAGGGCCCCTGCGAGACCCTTCCTCGCATGGGTCGCGATGGGTGCCGACACCTGTCGCGTTCCCTGCCGCCTACTGCCTACCGCCTACCGCCTACCCCATGACCTTCGTACCGTCTCCCCTCCGATTCTCGTTGCTTTCCTCGTCCTGACCCACGTACGCTAAGAGCATAAGTAGAACTACGCAAAAGCCCGCCATCGTCGCGGGCTTTTGTCATTCGCAAGCACGAATCTCTGGTTCCTTCCTCGGCCCAGGCCGACTGAAACTCGCGCTCTTTGAAAATCTGGCAGCCTGCGAAAAGCAGCCCCGAATCGCTCCCACTGAGGAGGCAGAAAAAGTTGTCAAACTTGTAAACAGAAGCCAAGTCCCAAAGAATCAGATAAGTGCGAAAAGCCTCACAACCGGAAACACAGAATTCCCGTTTCGCGCTCCCCAGGCTCCCTCAGCTGGAATGTCTTCGTCCTTCCAGTTCAGACGTCTCTCGGTCACAACCGCGAATGCCGCACTCGCAACCATGAATGCAGCATTGGCACTCACGAACCCGGCATGCACAACCATGAATGCCGCACTCGTGAGCATGAGCCATCTGTCCTGTTCTCAATCATCGGGCTTGTTCGCAACCATGAATGCAGCATTCGCGAGTACGAATGCCGCATCCATGCCCACCACGGAAGTGACGCCGTATCAATCACATCCCATGTTGTCGAACTTGTAAACCAAAGCTAAGTCCATGAAAACAGGGCACCAACCCAGGCGGGCGACCTGAAAACGCGTTAAACCCGGCCTTCCGAATCCCAACACGACCCTCGCCCTGGGACCTGAAAAGCCTCTCGCGATAGACTCGGAGCCAATGTCGGAGTTTCTCCTCTTCCATGGCGTCGCCATCGTCATCCTCATCCTGGCGAACGGCTTCTTTGTGGCGGCGGAGTTCGCGCTCGTCAGCGTCCGCGAGACGCGCATTGAGCAACTCATCGCCGAGCACAAACCGGGCGCCCGCATCGTTCGTCGTCTCCAGGAGAATCTCGGCGACTTCCTTCCCGCCGTCCAGCTTGGCGTCACCCTCTGCAGCCTCGCCCTCGGCTGGATCGGCGAACCCGCCATCGCCGGCGTCTTCGAGCAGTTTCTTGCCCCGCTGCCGCATGCGCCCGTCTACGCCCACCTCGCCGCCGTGCCTCTGGCCTTCGCCTTCATCACCTACCTCCACGTGCTGCTCGGCGAGCTCGTTCCCAAGGCCCTTGCCCTCCGTCGAGCCGACCAGATCGCCGTCGCCGTCGCCGGTCCCATGGATGTTTTCATCCGCCTTGCCCGGCCCATCGTCCGGCTGATGAACCGATCCGCCGCTCTGGTCCTGCGCCTCTTCCGCGCGCCTATGACAACCGAAGGCGCCGTCCACTCGCCCGAAGAGCTGAAGCTGATGGCGACCGCAGCTCGCCGCATGGGCATGCTGCCCGCGTACCAGGAGTCGCTGATCCACCGCGCCGTCGAAGTGGATGAAGTTGTTACCCGCGAAATCATGACGCCGCGCCAGCGCATCTTCTCCCTGCCTTCCGACATGCTGGTTGAGGATGCCAGCGCCCGCATCGTGGATGAGCAGCATTCCCGCATCCCCGTCTACGATCCTGCCCGCGGTCCGGAAGCCATCGTCGGCGTCGTCTACTCCAAGGACATCAGCCGCATCATGCATTTCCGCGCCACCGCATCCACGCGCTTTTCCACCGCCCCTCTCAGCGAGCTGCGCCTGAAGCAGGTCATGCGCGAAGTGCTCGTGGTGCCCGAAACCAAGCCGGTTCTCGACCTGTTGCATGAGTTCCAGCAGCGCCGGCGGCACATCGCCATCGTGGTCGACGAATTCGGATCAACGGTCGGCCTGGTCACCGTCGAAGACGCCATCGAGCAAATCATCGGCGAGGTCGATGACGAATTCGACGTCGCCCCGCGCGCCATGCTGGCCGGCACCACCGGCGCCATGGTTCTCGATGGCAGCGTCAGCCTCCGCGATCTGGAGACGCAGATGAACTGGCATCTGCCGCGCGATGGTGGCGTTGAAACTCTGGCCGGGTTTCTCCTCGCCCGCCTCGGAAAAATCCCGCACGGGGGCGAGATCCTCGAATTCGAGGGCCGGCGTCTCACCGTGCTCGAGATGAGCGGCCGTCGCATCAGCAGAGTCCGCGTCGAACAGCTGGAGCCAGTCCCCGAAGGGCATGACCCCGAAATGCGAGACACGACGAAGGCCGCTGGATGAAGCGGCTCCTCCGCTCGCTCCTCATGCGCCTCGGGTTCACGCTGCCCGTTTTGTGGCTGGTCGTCTCCATCGTCTTCCTGCTGATCCACATCGTTCCTGGCGATCCCATTGAGCAGATGCTCGGCGAAGGCGCGCGCCCGGTCGACATCGCCGCTCTGCGCCACGCCTATGGTCTCGATCTGCCGCTGCACACGCAGTATGCGCGCTACTGGAGGGGCGTCCTGCATGGCGATCTCGGCCGGTCGATCCGGCTCAATGATTCCGTCACGCACCTGGTTCTTACCCGCTATCCCTTCACCGTCGAACTGACCGCCGCAGCGCTCTTCATCGCGCTGCTCCTTGCTATTCCCGCCGGCATCAGCGCCGCGCTGCATCGCGGCCAGTTCCGCGACCACCTCCTCAGCGTTGTGAGTCTCTTTGGCCTGTCCTTTCCGGCGTTCGCGCTGGGCCCCATTCTGATCCTGCTGGTCTCCATCAAGCTGGGATGGCTGCCGGTGTCCGGGGCAGGCGATCTGTCGCACCTCATCCTGCCCTCCATCACCATGGGCAGCGCGCTCGCGGCGATCCTCACCCGCATGGTCCGCACCTCCATGCTGGAAGAATTGAGCCAGGACTACATCCGCACCGCGCGCGCCAAAGGCCTGCCCGAGCGCACCGTCGTCTACAAGCACGCGCTGCGCAATGCCATGATCCCGGTGATGACCCTGATCGGCCTCCAGTTCGGCGCGCTGCTGGCCGGAGCTATCGTCACCGAAACGATCTTCAGTTGGCCCGGCATCGGCCGCCTCACCGTCTCCGCCATCTCCAACCGCGACTATCCGCTGCTGCAGGGCTGCATCTTAGCCATCGGGCTGACCTACGTCCTGGTCAATCTCGCCACCGACGTGCTCTATACCGTGGTGAATCCTCGCATCCGGTCCTGAAGAATACCTGGTGCTCGTGAAACGGTCCCTCAGGTACGATGCACTGCATTGAATGAGAGGGAGACCTATCCATGGCCAGCGAACAAAAGCGCGTACAGAGCAGGGGCAATTTTCGGCATCGGTTGAGGTGGGGCGCTGCAGCGATGTTTGCGGCGGCCATGCTTTCGGCTTTCACGGCGGGCTCGATTGCGAGGGCGCAGGACGTGCCGGGTTCGAAAGATCCGGCGGGAATGAAACGCTACGAGGGAAGCGAGCTGGTCGGATATCGCGAGCCGAGGTTCGATGAATACCTACTGCCGCTCGGGCCGCCGACGGATATGTACCCGCCTGCTTACACCAAGAGCCAACCGATCGAAGGGCTGGTCAGCTACTACACCTACCTGGCGCCGGACGGGCGCACGCCCACGGAGCTGTTTCGAAACTACAAGATGGAATTTCAGCGGCTGGGAATTGTGACTCTGTACGACAAAGAGGTTGGCCAGCGCGGCTGGTTCGGGCCCACGTTCAACAA
Source organism: uncultured Acidobacteriaceae bacterium (assembly GCA_963705765.1). Classification (GTDB taxonomy): domain Bacteria; phylum Acidobacteriota; class Terriglobia; order Terriglobales; family Acidobacteriaceae; genus Palsa-343. The sequence continues at coordinate 28,823 of CAVPKU010000040.1, forward strand.
GATTGCGGAAGACAGCGGCGTCGCACAAATGCTTGCTTACAACGAGGCGGAAGAACGCATGCTGGTGGGGAAAAGCAAGGACGCCAATCCAACCTACTATGTTGCGTTTGTCACGATCTACAAGGATGGCGTCCTTCCCGACCGCCTGCAGGGCAAGGTGAAGAAAGGCCAGTCTGCTGTGGCGCAGCTGGTGGTGGTGACGCCCCAGCAGATGGAAAAGAAGATGGCGTTCGTGAACGCGGACGACATGAAGCAGGCGCTGCAGGATTCCGGCAAGGTGGCGCTGTACGGCCTGTATTTCGACAGCGACAAAGATGTGGTGAAAGCGGAGTCTCAGCCCACGCTGGACGAAATTGCCAAGCTGCTGAAGAGCAATCCGACGATGCGGCTGCACGTTGTTGGGCACACCGATAACCAGGGCAAATCGGATTACAACCTCGATCTGAGCCGGAGGCGCGCGGCCAGCGTGGTGCGGGAACTGACTGGCAAGATGGGCATCGCAGCGAGTCGGCTGGATGCGTTCGGATGCGGGCTCTATTCGCCGGTTGAGACCAACAGCAACGAAGACGGGCGAGCAAAGAATCGCCGCGTCGAACTCGTGGAGTGGTAGCAGCCAAAGTGCCGCGCCGGTTGCATAGGATCGGGTGGCAGTGGACAGCTTTGTTGAGCTGGCTCACTGCTGCCTTCCTGTTGTCGGTCTCCGCTGCAGCACAAAGAACCTACGTCGGATTCGACAAGAATGGTTATCCCGGCGATGACCTTCTGCCGAATCTGCACCAGACCTTCGCCTACACCGGCTACTGGCTGAACAATCCGCCTGGCATGAACAGCAATCCATGGGCAGGAAAGCGGGCTGTCGTTCGCCCGGCTGGGTTCGGGTTCCTCATCCTCTTCAACGGCCGCCTCGACGCGCAGCTCAAAGGGCAGGATGCTGCTGCGCTCGGCCGCGAAGATGGCGCCAGCGCCGTTGCTGCTGCAAAACAGGAAGGGTTTCCATCGGGCGCCATCATTTTTCTCGATCAGGAAGAAGGCGGTAGTCTCCTGCCCGAGCAGGCAGCCTATATCGGCGCCTGGATCAGCACCGTGAGCCAATCCGCCTTCAGGGCCGGCGTCTATTGTTCAGGGATCCCTGTGCCTTCCGGGGCTCAGCAGATCTCCACTGCCCAGGACATGGCCCACCGCTTCCCGACGGCGAAGCTCTGGGTCTGGAACGACCAGTGTCCGCCGGCTCCGGGCTGCGCCGTGCCCAAAGCTCTTGATCCCGCGAAGAGCGGTACAGCGCAGACCCTGGTGTGGCAATACGTACGTTCGCCGCTCGATGCAAAGACGGCTTCCGCTTGCCGATCGACCTTCGCCGCCGATCAGCGATGCTACGCCCCGGGTGTGCCCCAGTCCGACAAGACTCAAATCGATATGGACGTCAGCCGGTCGCCCGATCCCTCGCACGGGCGGTGATGGACAGGGCACAGGGCTCAGACTATTTCTCCGGGATTCATGGAAATACGTGATAGCTCTCCGGAGGGCCAAGGTAGCTGTCGGGGATGAAGGAGCGATTGGCGGCCGGAGCGCCGGGGAAGCGGGGCGCTGACGGATCGGCGAATCCAACGACGAGCTTTTCGAGGACAACGCCGGGATCGACCATCCGCACCTTCAGCGTGTGGTATCCGGGTTGATCGACAGTCAGCGTCGTCGTGACCTTCCGCACCCCATCGCTGACCGCCTGCTCCCAGACCTTCTGCGAGTTGTCGGCCAGGGCGTCGACCACGACCGGCGGCTGATCGTCGAACGAAATGGCGTACCGCAGTCCGCGCCCCGGAACAAAGTTGTTGGTCGGCGCGAGGATGGCCTGCACATCGCACTTCCCGCTGTCGAACAGATACATCCTGTATTCGAGCGTCGCGGCCGGCTGCGTGCCTTCGACGCTCGCCGCCGTCACCGGAAACACCGTCATCGCGCTCAGCGTCTCGCCATAGTCGGGCAGCTTCTCCCATTGGACATCGCCGGCTGCTGTCTTGCCTGTGAAGTGTTCGGCGTTGATCGAGACCAGGTGATTTGCCTCGACGAAGCCATCGATCGCATCGCGTGCCGGCGTTGTCGGATGGAGCGCCTGGACTCGCACGGTGACCGAAGGCCCGTTCTTCTGCTGGATCGTGATCGAACCAGAGCCGTCGCCCTGCGGAGCCGCGGCCCAATCAATGCCTGCGTACAGCCGCTGATCCTTCGCCACTTCGCCCGCGGCCGGGGTCACGTGAATCCACGGCTGGTCAGCGGTTGCGGTGTACGAGAACGGCTGATCGCCGCGGTTGAAAACATCGATCCAGCGCGTCTGCCGGTTGTAGTCGTCGAAGGAAGGCAGAGTCAGCGGCGGAAACGCACCCGCCACAGCCATCGGGAATCCTTCCACGGCCACCGCCATATTCGGCCCTGCAAGTGGCTGCACCTGGCTTACCGCCGGCATCGCGTTCACAGGCGGCTCGTTCCAGAAGGTGTAGCCAATGTGCGTCTGATCCATCATGTGGTCCCACTTGCCGTCGAGCAGCTTGTGGTTGTACTCGTCGCTCAGCTGCGCGTCCGCAGCAAAGAGCGCTCGCGCTCGATCGGCAAGATCGTTGGCGCTCGCTCGGCCTTCCGTCGCATACAGATGATTGCGCCCCGCCGTAATGTACAGCTCATTCACCACCGCCGACGCCTTCAGCGGATACAGCACCAGCTCGAAATACGCCGCGCGATACGCTTCCGGTAGCTCCTGCCCGACCTTCTCCGCCTCTTCGGTCAGCGACTTCCACTCGTCGAAGACGCGATCGGCCTCCTCAAAGTGGAGGAAGCTGAAGGTGTCCGGCGCCAGCAGCTCAGGTTTCCGGCGGGCGTTCAGGCGCGTATAACCGGTCATCAGATCGGCGATCTCCGCCGCATGCTCCGGGCCGAATTCTCGCGCGGCCCATAGCCGGGTGAACTCCGCGAGATGGTCCTTATCCCAGCGCTGCGGATTCCGCGCCATCGAGAGAAAGAACTCAATGGGAAACTCCATCGGCTTCAGGTCGCCGACATTCACGACCCAGATGCGCGTCGCGCCATACTGGAGCGCCAGGTTCATCTGCTCCTGGATCTTCGGCAGGTAGTTCGTGTTCAGCCACTTGTAGGAACGCGGTCCGCCAACGTAATCGAAGTGGTAATAGATGCCCGCGCCGCCACTGCGTTTGCGCTCTTCCGCCGTCGGTACGCGGCGCAGGTCGCCCCAGTTGTCGTCGCTCCACAGCAGCGTCACGTCATCGGGAACGCGCATGCCCTTCTCGTAGTAGCCCTGCACTTCCTTGTAGAGGGCCCACACCTGCGGCACCTTCGTCAGGTCGGGGTTGACCGTCTCCTTCAGAATCTGACGCTGATTGGCGACGATCTTTTCGAGCAGATCGGTGTTCGCGGAGTCGGACATCGGCGTGTCGTTGACGCCGCGCATGCCCAGCGTCACGACCTCTTCGTAGTTCTTGTCCCGCTCCATGCAGTTGCGCCAGTGCTGGTCGATGCGCTGCTGGTTTTCGACGTAGTTCCAGGGACCATCCGTGCGCTTCCATTCCTTCTCCGCGCACATCATCGGCTCTTCGTGCGAGGTGCCCATCACGACGCCGTACTCGTCGGCCAGCTTCGCGTTCAGCGGATCGTCGGCCGCGAAGGAGCTGTTCCACATCGCAGGCCACAGGAAGTTCGCGCGCAGCCGCAGCAGCAACTCGAACACCTTCGTATAGAACTGGTGGTTGTAGCCGCCGTACTTCTCGTTGACCCAACCGGTGAGCGCGGGCGCCTCATCGTTCAGGAAGATGCCGCGATACTTCACGGCTGGCTCGCCGTTGATCCATCGGCCGGCGCTCACGTAGAGCGCGTCCTTGTGATCGACTGGGACGTCGGCCCACCAGTACCACGGCGAGACGCCGATCTGTTCCGACAGGTCGTAGATCCCGTAGATCGTGCCGCGCTTGTCGCTGCCGGCGATGACCAGAGCCCGCGCAATCCCCGGCAAAGGATGATCGATGACCTGCGTGAGCGTTGCCTCCCACTTGCCGCGAATTTCGCTCACGTCGATCTTGTGTTCGCGGATGAGGCGGTCGAGAATCGCGCTGCGGCCGATGGTGCCGATCAGGACGACGTCGCCCGTCGGTTTCGCCGCATCATTGAGCGCGGCTTCGATCCCGGTAACGCGCTGGACGTCGGCCTGAAAATCGTGCGCTGCGCGTAGGACGCCGGGCCAGTCGTTGGCATCGATCCACAGCTTCGCGGTCGCGGCGTTGTGAGCCAGAGCGAAGCTCCCCGGAGCGGCCGTCGTTGTTACGTGCTGCGGCTCCCCCAATCCAAAGCCGCGCGTTGGAAACGCCGCGAGCATCGCCAGGAGCAGGGGCGCGAGCCATCGGCGCGCCGGGCGAGCGAAGGCCGTGGTTGCAGGATCGTTTGAGCAGCGCATCGACACACCGTCCTTTGCCATTCGGCCATTCAATTCGGGTCCCGAACAATATAGCTTACCCGGATAGAATGAGGTCAGCATGCCGTCCCCTCACACTGCTGCTCCCGATCCCATCGACGAACTTGTCGGCAAGGGCGAACTGGCCGCGAACCCGCGCTCGGCGCTCAGCCGCGAGCGGAAGCGCGAGCCGAAGCCGGAGTCGAAGGAGATCCAGCCCCAGGCCCAACGCCGCGTTGCGAAGGCGCGGGTGGAGGTCGTTCGTGCCTCAGCCCTGGAGGCCTACCCGTGGCTGGTCCACGGCTTCAGCACCCGCACCGGCGGCGTCTCGACGGCCTACCGACCGGATCAGCGGGCGGGAGAGCTGAACCTCGGCTTCACCGAGTCGGACACGCGCGACAACGTGCTCGAAAACCGGCGCCGCTTTCTCAAGGCCGTGGGCGCTCCGCCGGACATGAAGCTGATCACGCTGAAGCAGATCCATTCCTCCAGCGTGTTGAGCGTCGGCGAGAACGACCTTGCGCAGAGCTGCCAGGGGGACGGCCTCATGACGAACCAGCCCGGCATCCTGCTCGCGATTCAGACGGCTGACTGTATTCCGGTGCTGGTGGCCGACGTGAAGAAGAAAGCCGTGGCCGCCTTTCATGCAGGATGGCGCGGCACCGTCAAGCGCATCGTCGAGAGCGGCGTGGGCAAGATGCGCGTCGCATTCCGTAGCCGGCCGGAAGACCTGGTTGCCGCCATTGGTCCCGGCATCGGCGCCTGTTGTTATGCCGTCGGCGAAGAGGTGCGTGCCGAGTTTAGTTCCCAGTTCAGCTACGCCGCGGACCTCTTCCATGAGGTCTCGGACTCCGATCCGGTCCGCCAGAAGTACCCCATGCTGTTCCTGACGGCGCGTGCGCCAGGCCACAGCAACCTGGGGCCATCGCTGCATCTGGACCTGATGGAAGCGAACCGGCGGCAACTGCTCGACGCCGGCCTGCGCGCCGAGTCCATCACAGTCATCGGCGACTGCACCCGCTGCCAGAACAACCGCTACTTCTCCTATCGAGCCGAGCAGGGGTCCACCGGCCGCCTGCTGTCGGTGATCGGGGTGCGGGGTTAAAGCAATTTACCGGTTGTGGCATCCTGACCAGCACCCTGATTGGCTCGATCCACTGATTTCTACTGCGGCGCCGTTGCTGGTTTCTGATTTTGCCTCTGCTCCTGCGCCTCTTGCGCCCGCCTGATGTCCTCATCGGCCTGCGCTTCCTGGGGTGTTGGTTCGGGTACGGCGATCGTTACTCCCTGCATATCGCCAGTGACATGAAGCGGCTGAGAAGCGGTGCCATAGAAGCGGACAATGTGGGTCTTGAACTCCGGCGGGCCCAAACTGCCGGGCTGTCCAACGGGCTCATAGTCCATATCCGAGGACAGGGGCGTCCAGAGAACGTAGTCGCCTTCGAAGATGAAACTGAAGGTGAAGCCCGGATCGTCTTCGGTCAGGTTTTGATATCCGGCAATTGAGTGATCGTCAGCGCGCAGCAGATCAACCTGGCCGCTGTTGATCACGTGGCCGTCAAGCGCCGAGACAATGTTACCTCTGATGGTGTGCAACTTGCTCATCGGCAGCTGGATGTCTTCTCCGGTGCGTTCCTCCCGCGCCTGCAGGGTGAAACCGGTCGCCTCGGACTGGTGCGGCGTGCTCCCCGAATAGATAGATAAGCGCGCGCCATGAGCATTTGAAGAGTACGTCGCCCCACGGGACGGCGAGTCGTAATTCTTTGTATCGATGACGTCCAGCGCGACCTCCACCACATACTTTCCCGGAGGCAATCCGCTGATGCGGTAGTTTCCACGATCATCGGTGCGGTTCCAGTTCGCGAAAGAATGGGGATCGTACGTTAGCGGAGACCAGGTCTCCTTGCCGTGGGTGCCCCGGCGAACCAGGGCCTTCACTTCGAGGCCGGCCGCGGGTCCGCCGTCGTCGTACGCGATGTTGCCGCTCACTGCGCCGCCCCGTTGCAGGGTTATGTCCGCGGTGGCGGGAACACCGGGTAGGACATCGACTCGCGGCAGAGCATCAAGGATTCGGTCCTTAGCAGCCTTCTGCGCCGGGCCGAGAAGCGTTCGCTCTTCGTTTACGGATTCGCCGGTGAGAGACAGCGCGACAAAAGGCGATATATACCCCGGGCAGGTTGCCATCACATAGTAAGAGCCCGAGGGGACGTGGGTGAACGAATAACCGCCGTCAAACTGAGTCTCGACCGATGCGGTGACTCGGCCGTTCTGCTCATTCCCATTCCGCTTCGGCGCTGCATCCGCCTGTAGGGTTGCCGCTGCTTCCAGATAGACCGTCGCCTTGCGGCCAGGCGCCTTCGTGTCGTCAAGATAGACGTGACCGGTAACTGTCGCGTCCGGCGGGGCCTTTGCAGCGCCGTCAGAAGTATTACGGTCATTCGCCTGCTGGGCATCGCAGCTTGCGAGACCAAGCAAATAAACAAGGATCAATCCGTGCCTGGGAACCATCGATATCGACCGGTGTGCGGAGTATATACCGGCTTTTGAACCTGATCCGCAGTTCGATCTTATAACTGGATAACTTATCTGCTCGCGACAATATACCGAGAAGCCTTCGATGCTTTGCAGCTGCGGCCTCAGGGGAAAAAAGGAGTTCTCTGGTCGCTGTGGTGCGGCCTGGCCATCCCGGCGGGTATCTCGCTATTTAGGAAACAGCGAGCCCCCGCTTCGCTTGTCCCATCGCTCGGACGACGGGCTCCTGGCGCGCTCCGCGCGGGATGACAATTGAACGACGCCTACATCACCATTCCCGGCATATGCCGAATACTCAGCACAGGCATTTTTGCCTGAGCAATGATGTTGTACACCGTGTCGTCGCCGCGGATCGGCCAGAACGACACATCCGCATTGACGCCGAGCACGATCAGATCCGCGCTCATTTCGGCCGCGATGTTCAGCACCTCGTCCACGACATCCCCGATCTTTACCTGAACGGTAATGTGGGTCCACAGTGGTGCCTCGTCAGGAATAACGCGCTGCAACTCCGACTTGGTCCACGCCACCACGCGATCGGCATCCGGCTGGTTCTTGACGCTGCGCGACAGCACATGCAGCAGCGTGATGTCCGCGCGGTAGAACTGTGCCATCTCAATCGCCGTGCGGGCGCTGGTCTCGTATCCGGCACAGAGCGATACCGGGTGAAGGATCTTCTGCGGTGCTCCAAAAGAAGATGCTTCGTGCGCGTGCGGGCCGATAGTGCAGACCGGCACTGCAGCCGAACGAAGAATCTCATGCGCGACCGAACCAAGGAGCAGCTTCTTCAGATGGCGTCGACCGTGCGTGCCCGCGATCACGCGCCCTGCGTGCAGTTCATGCGCCAGTGCTGTGATCCGCTCGCGAGGATTGCCTTCCGTCACGACAAGTCGCATTCGATGCCCTGCGCCTGGGCCTTTTCTGCCACGTATTTCAGCGTTTGTTCCGCTTCCAGCTTCATTTCAGCAACATCGAGATAGGGAATCGCGCTCGCGTCCAGCGGAATCGCCTGCCCCGGTGGAATCACGTGAGCCAGGGTGAGCGTGCTGCCGCAGGCGCGTGCCTGGGCAAGGGCGTGCGGAAGCAGGTAATCCAGGTCGACCAGATCGGTTGCGACCAAAATCTTTTCCGGCGCCACAAAGGTGTGCTTGCTCGAAACAGTTTCGTCGAGGGTTTTCATAGAGAAAAACCTCCCTGGAGGAGAGTCTCCCGCCACCCCTTCCCTGTCGCTGTGACTGCTGCCACAACCTCTTGTGACGGGGGTCACGCGCACATGCCGGTTGGCCGTTGCTTAATGGTTCAGGCCGGGACGTAACCCCAGGGAACGCTCCCGGTGATGGCAGTCACATACAGCCGTTTTTCCCCAGGGATACGGTCTGTCTGCAAATCTCCAGGTTTCTGAGTGCAGGCAGGAGGGCCGCATGGCCACAGATGAGTCGGTGCTGAATCTATGTGAAAGGCGTGGCGTGTCACGCCGTCGCTTCGTGCAGTTTTGCGCCACAATGGCGGCGACACTGGCGCTGCCAAAGGGGTACGGGCAGACCATCGCCAACGCCCTGGGACAAAAACGCAAACCCACTTTGGTGTGGCTGGAATTTCAGGATTGCGCCGGCAACTCAGAAGCGATGCTGCGCTCGACGCACCCCACGGTCGAGGAAGTCGTCCTCGAAACGCTGTCGTGGGAATACCACGAGACCATCATGGCCGGCTACGGCAAGCATGCTGAAGCGGCTCTGCGGCGCGTCGTTGAGGAAGAGAAGGGCAAATACCTGGTCGTTGTTGAAGGCTCGATTCCGACCGCCGACGATGGCATTTACTGCACCATCGGCGGACGCACGGCACTAGACATAGCGCGTGAGGTCTGTGGCAGCGCGGCAGCTTGCATCGCGATCGGATCCTGCGCGTGGGATGGCGGTTTGCCCAGGGCGAATCCGAATCCCACAGGCGCGCTGGGTCTGCACGAGGCCGTTCCCGGAATCACCGTAGTGAATCTGCCTGGCTGCCCGCACAACCCCACGAACACCGCGGCGGTGTTGGTGCACTACCTTACCTTTGGAACCCTGCCCGCGCTCGATGGCTACAACCGCCCCCTGTTTGCCTACGGACAGCTGATTCACGACCAGTGCGAGCGCCGCGCTCACTACGATGCCGGGCGCTACGTGCAGACGTGGGGTGATGAAGGCCATCGCAAAGGCTGGTGCCTTTTCAAGATGGGTTGCAAGGGTCCTGAAGCGAACTACAACTGTCCCACGGTTCGCTTCAATGACTCGACCAGCTGGCCGGTCAAGGCCGGGCATGGTTGTATCGGGTGCGCCTCATCGCGATTCTGGGATACGAAATCGCCGTTCTACGAAAGGCTCCCGCGCCCGGCGGGCTTCGGTGTGGATGTCACCGCAGCCGAGATTGGCTGGACGGTGGTGGCTGGCGTCGCGGTTGCGACCGCCGCTCACGCTGTGGGGCATGTGGTGCGGGATCACTTCCATCCCAACGGCGAGGACGCCGCCAAAGAAGAGCAGACCGAAAAGACCACTGCGGGGGTGAACTGAAATGGCACGTGTCGTCATTGATCCTGTCACCCGCATCGAAGGCCACCTCCGCATCGAAACCGAAGTCAGCGGCGGCCGCGTCACCGACGCCTGGAGTTCCGGCACCATGTTCCGCGGCATCGAGCTGATCCTGCGCGGCCGAGATCCGCGCGAAGCGTGGATCTGGGCACAGCGCATCTGCGGCGTCTGCACCACGGTTCATGCTCTGGCTTCAGTCCGCGCGGTAGAGAATGCTCTTGGCATCGAAATTCCCGACAACGCGCGGCTGGTGCGCAACATCATCGCCGGCGCGCAGAACATCCACGATCACGTAGTGCACTTCTATCACCTTCACGCGCTCGACTGGGTCGATGTGACCTTAGCCTTGAAGGCCGATCCGGCAAAGACTTCGCAGCTGGCGCAGTCGATCTCGGAATGGCCGAAGTCGAGCACAACCTATTTCAAGGGAGTCCAGGACCGCGTCAAGGCCCTTGTGGCCAGTCGGCAGTTGAGCCTCTTTAGCAGCGGTGACTGGGGACACCCTGCTTACCAACTGCCGCCGGAAGCGAACCTGCTGGCCGTCGCGCATTACATCGAAGCGCTTGACATGCAGCGGGACTTTATTCGCATCCACGCGGTCCTGGGCGGTAAAAATCCACACCTGCAGACGTACCTGGTAGGTGGGATGACGACCGCAATTGATGGCAACGAGCCGGAAGCAGTCATTAATCCGGAACGCATTACGCTCTTTAATGAGCTTGCGGCTCGTGCCAAAACCTTTGTCCAGCAGGTTTACGTTCCTGACGTTCTCGCCATCGCCGGCTTCTACAAGGAATGGTTCGGCTACGGCGAGGGGCTGGGCAACTTCATGGCCTACGGCGATCTGCCTTCAGGCAGCGTCAACGATCCTGCCGGCTTCTTCTATCCGCGCGGAGTGATCCTCGGCCGCGACCTCTCTACCGTCCATCCGCTCGATCCTGGCAAGGTGGCCGAGTATGTCACGCACTCCTGGTACGAGTACTCAGTTGGAGATCAGACCAGCCGGCACCCGCGCGAAGGCGAGACGAATCCGAAATACTCGGGTCCGAGGCCGCCGTACGAACAACTCGACACCGACGCGAAGTATTCCTGGCTGAAGTCGCCGCGTTACGACGACAAGCCGATGGAAGTCGGCCCGCTGGCACGCACGTTGATGGCGTATGCCTCGGGCAACGAGCAGGTGAAGAAAACCGTCAACGCGGTGCTGGCGAAGTTCAATGCTCCGCCCACGGCGCTCTATTCCACGCTCGGCCGCATTGCCGCGCGCGCCATCGAGTCCGATCTGATGGCGCAAAAGCTGCCCGAGTGGATCGCGCAGCTGGACGACAACATGGCGCATGGCGATATTCGTATCCACAACGGTGACAAATGGGATCCCGACACCTGGCCGAAGTCCTGCGCCGGCTTCGGGCTCGAGGAGGCCCCGCGCGGCTCCCTGGGACACTGGGTCGAAATCGAGAACAAGAAAATCGTCAACTACCAGTGCATCGTTCCTTCGACCTGGAACGCCGGCCCACGCGATGCCCATGGACAGCGCGGGGCGTATGAAGCTGCGTTGCTGAACACGCCCATCGCCGATCCGGAGCGCCCGCTGGAGGTTCTCCGCACCGTTCACTCCTTTGATCCGTGCCTCGCCTGCGCCGTGCACGTGGTCGACGCGAAGGGCCGCAGCTACGGCCACGAAGTCGTGGCTGGGCCGGAGCTGGAGGGATCCACGTCGCTTCCTTCTGTTCCGGCAATTCAGTTGTTAGCGGCGGTCCAGGGAGGTCTGTGATGGCGACTCTGGTCCGTCCCGTCCCGAAGAAGCATCTGGCGGCGGGCGAAGAACACCTCGTCCCCGTCTATGTGTGGGAACTGCCCGTCCGCCTGAGTCATTGGGGCATCGTGGCCGCGGTAACCGTGCTGACGTGGACCGGTCTCTACATGAACCACCCCTTCCTGATCTTCCCCGGCCCGCGCCAGTGGACGATGGGCACGGTGCGCTTCATTCACGAACTGGCCGGGTTTGAGTTGATCGGCGCCTTGCTGGTCCGCATCTACTGGTTTTTTGCCGGCAATCACTGGGCGCGCTGGCGGCAGTTCATTCCGCTGACGCAGCGGCAGTGGAAGAGCCTGAAAGCGATGTTCCGCTACTACACCTTCCAGCAGCGCAAACCGTTTGAGCAGATCGGCCACAACACCCTGGCGGGGCTGACGTACATCGTTGTCTACTTCCTGATCGCCTGCGAGTGCATCACTGGACTCGTGCTCTTTGCCACCGTCGAAGGCTCGCCGACGCTCCGCTTTTTCGTGGGTTGGATCCCGCAGCGCCATCGACATCCAGTGGATCCGCTTCGTGCACTTCCTCTTCCTGTTCTTCCTGATGGGCTTTTTCATCCACCACGTCTACAGCGCCGTGCTGGTAGCCATGACGGAGCGCAATGCAGAGATGGAAAGTATCTTCAGCGGTTACAAATTTGTGGATGACGAGACCATCGACGAAGAGCTGGAGATCGCGCGGCTGGAGCCGGGACACATCTTCAGCAAGCGCAAAATTCACCGCACCCGGGACTGGGATCGATGAACGGCTTACCCATCGTCGTTCCTCATATTGCGGTTCTGGGCCTTGGCAACCTCATGCGCACCGATGACGCCGTCGGCATGCTCGCGCTGCAGCGCCTGCGTGCCGTGCCTGATTTTCCGAAGGACGTCGCCCTCATCGAAGGCGGTACCCTCGGCCTCGACCTGCTGTATCCACTCGACGGCGTCACGCACCTGCTCGCACTCGATGCCATCGACGCCGGCGCCCCGGCGGGGACGGTCATTCGCTACGCAGGCAACGCCATCGCCAGCCTCCCTGTCTCGAAAAGCGTGCATCTCCTCGGGTTTTCCGATCTGATCGGCTCCATGCGGCTCATGGGCAACGCTCCCTCGGAAATCGTTGTGCTCGGCGTGCAGCCGCACACGATTGGCTGGGGCACCGAGCTGACACCGCAGGTTGAAGCGGTCCTGGACACCCTCGTTTCCCACGCCATCGCCCAGGTTGGCCAGTGGTGCGCTGAGATTTCTGACGATGTTCCTGTGGAGGCGCAGTCCGCGGCCGTCCTCCCGCAGTTGGCAGCCGCTGAAGAAACCTGGTATTGGTAGAAAGCCGTCAGATCGTAATCGCGACCCAACCCGGAAGGATCGATGATGCACCGCACAACTTTCGCGCGTCGAGGCTCGCCCCATGCATGAAGTCGGCATCGCCACGTCGATCCTCGAGGCCGGGCATCGCGAAGTTGAACGCCGCCCCGGCTCGAAGCTGATCGGCATCGGGGTGCGCATCGGCATTCTTTCCGGCGTAGACGTCGATGCCCTGCGCTTTGCTTTCGAATGCATTACGGCGGAAACTGAAGATGAGAAGGTGGTCCTGACCACGGAGAGCTGTCCTCGCGTAAATCGGTGCGACGACTGCGGTCACGATTTTCCGTCTTCGCATCGAACCCCGTTTTCCGACGAGCCCTGCCCCCGCTGTCACAGTGCCCGCACCGGCTTCGTCAGCGGCGATCAGCTGGACATCGCATTCATTGAAGTGGAGGAGCCATGACCGTCGTCCGCGTGGAACAGAAGGTCCTCAACGAGAATCAGCGCATCGCGCTCGAACTCCGCCAGCGCTTCGCGGACAACGATGTGCTGTGCCTCAATTTCGTCAGTTCGCCCGGCTCCGGCAAAACCACGCTGCTCGAAAAGACTCTCGCCGCCTTTGGGCCGGAAGAGAAAATCGCTGTCCTCACCGGAGATCTCCAGACCGAAAACGATGCCCGCCGTCTGGCGCGATATGGATTTCCTGTGCAGCAGATCGTCACCGGCGGCGTCTGCCATCTTGATGGCCGGATGATCGAGCGCCACCTCGAGCCCTGGTCCCTCGCCGACATCGACGTTCTCTTCATCGAAAACGTCGGCAACCTCGTGTGCCCATCGAGCTACGATCTCGGCGAAGAAGCCAAGGTCGTGCTGCTCAGCGTCACCGAGGGCGAAGACAAACCGCTGAAGTATCCCTCCATGTTTTTGAAATCTTCCCTGCTCATCCTCACCAAGGTCGATCTTCTGCCGTATGTTCCCTTCGACATGGAGGCCGCCAAAGCCAATGCGCGGCAGATCAATCCCCGCATCGAAATTCTGGAGGTCTCCTGTTCGACCGGCCAGGGCATGGATCAGTGGCGGACGTGGCTGGATGCGCGCCGAGCGAAACATCCGGGAGCCACAGCAACCAGCAAAGCCTGAATCTGGCGCGAGCGCGTACCTTTCTTCGCGCTGACGGCGCCCTTCTCTGAACTAAGGTAATCCCTCGATCCGGGCACAGGATGGATCGAATTTCCGTGTCCTCAAGCCAATTCTGAAGGACTTACGGGCACTTCGCACCGCATCGCCCCGGATCGGGCCCTGCGGCGGCCCCCCTGCTCTAAGTGATACAAATCACTGCGCCAGCGGTAACCCCGCCCTGTGATTTGCATCACTGTGTCCCGTTTCCGCACACCGCTATTCTCCACCTGAACATGAGCCGTAATTTCAGCGAGCCTGGGGTTGGCGGGATCTCTCCAAACGCCCTACTTGCTGTGCGAGGTGAATACGCATGCGCCGTTTCCAATTCAGCATCGCGTGTCTTCTGTTACTGACCGGGTTCGCAGGAACCAGGTTGGCGCTGGGTCAGCAGCCCGCTCCGACTTCCCCAACCAGGGCGGCGGAAGCTTCCACTGACTTTGTCGGTCAGGAGACATGCGCCACTTGTCACGCGGACGTGGTGAAGAAGTTCGGAGATAACCCCCACTCGCGTCTCGCCCTGGAACATGCCGGCAAGGGCGTCACGTGCGAGAGTTGCCACGGTCCCGGCAAGGCCCACGTCGAAGGCGGCGGCGATGTCACAAAGATTAAGAACATCGGCAAGCTCGGTACCAAAGAGATTGACGCCACCTGCCTCGGCTGCCACGCCGGCGCTCACCCGAACTTCGATCGCTCGCCGCATGCCAAATCCGGCGTCAGCTGCCTCGGCTGCCACAGCGTTCACGATTCCAAAACTCCGGAGAAGCTGCTGAAGGCTGAACAGCCCAAGCTCTGCTTCCAGTGCCACAGCGACCAGAAGGCGGCGTTCGACATGCCGTTCCATCACCCGGTCAATGAGGGCGCGGTGAGCTGCAGCGACTGCCACGATCCGCACGGCACATTCAACAAAGCCAACCTGAAGTCCACCGCCGATCAGAATGCAGTCTGCACGAAGTGCCACGCGGAAACACGCGGGCCGTTCGTCTACGAGCATGCAGCGGTGAAGGCGGAAGGCTGCGTTGGATGCCACACGCCCCACGGCTCGCAGAACGCGCGCTTGCTGAACATGCCGTCCATCAACACCCTGTGCAACACGTGCCACAGCCCCGTTTCGGCCGGCACCGTTCACGGAATGGGTGTTGGGTCTTCGGATCAGCAACCCTGCACGGGCTGCCACACCTTCATTCACGGCTCGAACATCAACAACGCTTTCCTCAGGTAGGCCATTGGAAACGGGCCGCGCCCTCCACATCGGAAGACGCGGTCCGGATCCAGGAGATTCGATGTGGTTTTTCAAGAGAGGCTTCTTATGAATAAGATTTGCTGGCTATCGCGGCGCTCCAATCGACAGCCCTCTCCCGCATGGGGCGGGCGCACGGCCGGAAGCATCGGAGTTGCCATTCTGCTCGCGACCGGCATTGCCGTCGCCCAGGCTCCGGCGCCCGAGGCGCAACCCGTGACCGCACCGAAGGGATACTCGGTCCACCAGACCATCGACCTTGGCGGACGCATGGCCAATGTTAACGGCAGCGGCGCCATGTACGACACCCTGGTGAACGAGCAGTCCGGTCCTCGCATTCTGAACGAGACCTTCGAGCTGCGCGCGCTCCCGAATACGAAGAACACGCTGTTCGACGTTCTTACGGCCCGGGGCAGCGGTTTTGGCGGCGACCCTTACAGCTTCGCAAAAATGGATTTCTACAAGGGAAAGACCTACGAATTCTCCGGCATGTTCCGCCGCGATCGTCAGTACTTCGACTACGATCTGCTCGGCAATCCGAACGTTCCCTCAGGGCAGACCGTTCCCATCGGTCCCACTGGCGCGACGACTGGCACTCTGGCGTTTCCGCAGCTGGTCGATTCGCCGTTCCTGGCGAACACCGTCCGCCGCATGACGGATGTCAACCTGTCGGTGCTGCCGCTGGACAAAGTAAGTTATCGTATCGCCTATTCGCACCAGACGTTCGAAGGGCCGAGCCGGACTCCCAGCGGTTATGAGGTTGCCGGCTCCTATTCCCTCCTGATGCGCGAATATCTGAGGAATGGCACCGACTCCATCATTCTCGGCGCCGACGTGAAGCCGGTGCGCGACACGCGCCTGACCTTTGAAGAGGTGCTCGAGCACATCAAGCTGGATTCGTTCTTCACCCCCGATCCTGCTTATTTCAACGTGCAGGAGCCTGATGGGACCAGGGTTTCGCTGCTGTACAACTACGACTCGCTGGTGCCTTATGCCGCCAGCGCCTGCAACGCCAACAGCGTCGGCACAACCCCGATGTTGTCAGCGCCAACAACGACCGGCGGTCTGCCCATCGTGAATCCGGCCTGCGCCGTCACGCTCAGCTATCTGCGCAACCAGGCGACTCGCCTCTTCTATCCAACAGAAATTTTCCGCTTCCAGAGTTCCAGCATTCGGAACGTCTCGATGAACGGCGATGTTCGCTATACCTACGCGAAGATGAACCTGCCGAACTACTTCGAGAACTGGCAGGGGCTGGCGAAGACCACCCGTTCGCTCACCTACAACGCCAACTCCAGCGCAAAACGTGAGGTGATGGCGGCAGAATACGGCATCGTCTGGCAGGCTACGCCGCTGTTTCGGATCTCCGATGAGGCGACGTACTCCAGCACGCAGCAGCCAGGCACCAGCACGACCACCAGTGTGGTGACGGTCGCGACACCAACAACCGCCGGAAACGAAACCATCAATGCCGGTGGTTTGATCACAACGGCCGCTGCCCAGGGTGTTTCCACCGGCATCGGCCACAGCAGCCTCGTTAATATTCCGCTGCCTGACTTCTTCGGTCAGCGCTTCATCACTAACGACCTGACGGCGACCTGGGACGGTTTCTCGCGCGCCACTCTCTCGCTCACTTATCGTCATCGCAATCACCTCATCGGTGAAGGCATCCCGCACAGCGATCCGCTGGCGGTGGGTGCGGATACCGACGGAACGGTCACCATCAACGAAGATGGCGGCATTTTCAACGCGGTCCTCCGTCCCACCAGCAACTGGGACATCAACGGCAGCGCTGAGTTGCTCTTCGACGACAATGCCTTTACCCCGGTTGGACCGCGGCGGCTCGAGCACTATCGCGTGCACACGCTCTATCGGGCGAAGTCGTGGGCGACATTGTCCGGCGCCTACAACGACCTCGAGCGCCACAACAACACCAACAACATCGGCCCCTCGGCAGACGGCCCGCTGAACCACGTGGATCACAGCCGCGTGGCCAGCGTGGGCGCCCAGCTCTCTCCCAACGCGCATTACAGCCTCGACCTCAACTACACCTACAGCGACGTCTACGCGTCGACCAATATCTGCTACAACGCATTCAATGCTCCACCCAGCGCTACTTACCCCGGCGCAGCATCAGCCAGCGGAACCGCTTGCCCGGGCGCAACGGTTCGCGGTGCGACGTACCTGGAGTTCGGTCCGGTGAAGGACTTCGTGGACGCTCCGACCAACTATGGCTCAGCCGCCGTCCAGTTCTCGCCGAACGACGAGCTCCGCTGGGATCTCGGCTACCGCATCACGGACGTCAACGGGAGCCGCTTCTATAACGATGCCCGCGATGTCGCTGGCTCGCTGGTTTCCAAATATCAGTCTCCGTTCGCGAAGATTGCATGGACGGTGCATCCTGGCTGGATCTGGAGAGCCGAGTACTCCTACTACGGCTACGCGGAAGGTGGTGCTTCAGGTGCGCCCTACTGCTCCACCAATGGCCCTACAGCCACCACTCCGGCGACGGTTGTAGCCTGCAGCGCAACCGGCGCGCAGGTCGGTATGACGCTGCCCAACTCGGGTGAAACCGCGCCGCGGACCTTCCGCGCCAACAACATCCTCCTCGGATTCCATTACGAATTCTGAGGCAGGAAAGTGAACAACCGGGCCGGGGTTCATCGCCCCGGCCTGCCGTACGAAGGAGCACCACGTGAATTCGAACTTCCGTATTGCAACCCTGGCCTTGCTGAGTGTCTCTCTTGCTGTGCCCGCCTTTGCTCAGAATTCCGGAGAGGCGAGCTACAAAGCGAAGTGCGCCATGTGCCACGGCGCTGACGGCTCCGGCAACACGCCTGTAGGCAAGAACATGAAGGTCCGCTCGCTGAAATCTCCTGAGGACATCAAGGCCACCGACGCCGAGCTGTTTAAGGACACGAAGAGCGGCGTGGGCAAGATGCAGGGGTATGCGGGCAAACTGACCGACGCTCAGATCACCGATGTCGTCGCCTGGATTCGCACGTTGCAGAAGTAAGAAGCAGTGAACGAGAGCGGCGGCCGGCAGTGACCAGAATTTGCCGGACCCCGCCACCGTGTTACCGTGCCTGACGCGGCCACGCATGCAGGCGCGGAGATTCCACCGGGAGATCCCAGCCACTCCCAGGCGGAATCGGGAAGTTGAGGTATGGGGACCCATTCGGACGATCTGGCTGCGGAATCTTGCTCAACCGGCAATCGCGCTCATCAGCGCCGCATCACCATCTCCCTCCTCCTCCCTCTTTTCGCAACCCTGGTGCTTCTCCCGCACGCTCGCGCGCAGCAGGCCTCCGACTGCGTGTTGTGCCACGGTCCGTCGACCGGGCTGAAGAATTCCCAGGGCAAAAGCATCACCATCAGTCCCTCCACGCACATGAAGGGCCCGCATGGCGTACTCGGCTGCCTCGATTGCCACGCCGGCGCTTCGGCTCAAACCCACAATTCGAAAACAGCCTCCGCCTCCTGCATTACCTGTCACGCTGACGCCGCAAAACAGATGACCTCAGGCGCGCACGCTGTCCTGGGCAATCCCAACGACCCGCAAACCTGCATCACCTGCCACGGCACCGGCAATGTGAGCAAGGCGGTCGCGGGTCCGGTGTTCTGCGCCACCTGCCACGCCGGCGAAGTCGAACAGTATCGCGCCAGCATCCACGGACGCGCTCGCGATCATGGCAACGCCGATGTTCCCACCTGCCAGAGCTGCCACGGCTCAGCGCATGTCGCTCTGCCCGCTTCCGATCCGCAGTCGCCGGTCAGCAAACGGCATCTGCCCGACACTTGCGGCTCCTGCCACTCCGATCCGCAGCTCGCGGCGAAATATATGTTCACCGAGGTCCGCCCGGTGGAGGCGTACAAGCAAAGCGTGCACGGACGGGCAATTCTGCACGGCAATGGAGACGCCGCTTCCTGCAATGACTGCCACGGCACCCACGACATCCTGCCCGTCTCCGATCCGAAGTCGAAGATCTGGAAGCAGAACGTCGCTTCCACCTGCGGCCGCTGCCACGCAGGCGTCTACAACACCTACGCACAGAGCATTCACGGCCAGGCCGTCTCCAAGGGCGTGCTCCAGGCCGCCACCTGTACCGACTGCCACAGCGAGCACCGCATTCTTGCGCCGGGCGACCCCGGCTCGCCCGTTTACATGGCGAATGTCTCGCAGGAGGCCTGCTCCCGCTGCCATGCCGACACGCAGCTAATGTCGGGCTTCGCCATGCCGCAGGACCGCGTCCCCACCTACCAGGACAGCTATCACGGACTCGCCGCCCGCGAAGGCCGGCAGACCGTCGCCAACTGCGCCAGTTGCCATGGCGTGCACAATATTTATCCGTCCAGCGATCCGCGCTCGACGGTGAACCACGCCAATCTCAGCAAGACCTGCGGCAAGTGCCACGAAGATGCCGGCAGCCGCTTCGCCATAGGACCGGTCCACACGCTGTCCAAAACGACGCCGGGCGGCCGCCTCCTCGACGTCGTCCGCATCTTCTACCTCATCGTCATTCCCGTCACTATCGGGCTCATGCTGCTGCACAACTTCATCGATCTGCGGCGCAAGGCTCGCACGATTCTGGCACGTTACCGGCTCCACCCCGGCCAGGTCCGCCTCAACCTGAGCGAGCGCTGGCAGCACGTCCTGCTCGTCGTCAGCTTCATTGTGCTCGTCATCACCGGCTTTGCTCTCAAGTATCCCCATGCGTTCTGGGTTGCGCCCATCGTCCGCTGGGAACACCACTTGCCGATTCGCGGCTGGATCCATCGCATTGCCGGAGTCGTCCTCATCGGCGCCTCGGTCTACCACATCGTCTACATGGCGGCGAAGAAGAGCGGGCGGCGCTGGTTCAAAGACATGCTCCCGGACCTGCGCGACGCCAAAGAGGCCGTCCAGACCGTCGAATACAACCTCGGCCGCCGCAAGGAGCTGCCCCGCTACCGCCGCTTCAACTATGCGGAGAAGGCCGAATACTGGGCGCTCGTCTGGGGCACCATCGTCATGGCCATCACCGGTGTTCTGTTGTGGCTCAACGACTGGATCCTCGCCCACCTGCCGCATTCGGGGACCATCCTCACCGTCAGCACCGCGATCCACTTCTACGAAGCCATCCTCGCCACCTTGGCCATCGTTGTCTGGCACCTCTACGCGGTCATCTTCGATCCGGACGTCTACCCCATCAAGTGGACCGTGCTCACCGGCCGCGCTCCCGAGCCCGAAGTCCGCGAGATGCAGCAGGACGCTGCGCCCGGACAGGACGCCTCTGCGAACCCCGGTACCCAGCACCCTCCGGAGGGCGACGACTGATCCACCCAGCCTCACGCCCGACCACCAGGGCTAAGATTGAACCCCGCCCGGTCTGTGGCGAATATCACAGACCCGGCTATTTCCCGTGCGGTATCAACGGGAAGGACTTGGGACCCAAGTACCGCTGAAGGAGCTGAAGAATGAATCGCATCAGAACCGCGGCTATGATCCTGCTCGCCGCCTCCATTGCGGCGCCTGCCTTTGCGCAGAGCGCCGGTGCTGACACCTACAAAGCCAAGTGCGCCATGTGCCACGGTCCGGACGGCACCGCCGCCACGCCGGTCGCGAAGGCGATGAAAATCGTCCCCTTCAAGGACCCCACCATGGTGAAGGCATCCGATGCCGAGTTCACCGCGGCCGTTAAAGACGGCAAAGGCAAGATGAAGGGCTACGCCGGCACGCTCAGCGACGCCCAGATCAAGGAAGTCGTCTCCTACATCCGCACCCTGCAGAAATAGCGGAGCTGGAGACACCAGCCGTTGGCGATGCGGTGAAACAGAAGGGAAGAGGCAGTCCTGTCGGTCTGCCTCTTCCGTTCTCCGCAGCCGGCGGCAACGCAGTACCGGAGCACGCATGAGGACCCTTTCGTCTTTCGGCCTGACACTTTTTGCGGCCGCGCTTTTTCTTTTCGGCCCCGCAAGACCCTTGCACGCGGACGTCGACTGCCTTTCCTGCCACAGCGACACCACCATGCAGGATGCCAACGGGAAAAACGTTGGCGTCGACACCAATAAGTTCCACGCCGGCGTTCACGGTGTCCTCAAGTGCAACGACTGCCACAAGGATATCCACGACTATCCGCATCCCGACCATCCGGCCAAAGTGCAGTGCGAGTCCTGCCACGCCGATGAAGCAACAGCCTTAGCCGCCAGCGTCCACTCCAACAAGGCGGAACATCCCTGCACCAGTTGCCACGGCAACGCGCATGAGATTGTCCCGAAGACGGATCCAAAATCCGCCGTCTATCCGCTGAATATTCCGAAGACCTGCGGCTCCTGCCACGGCAACCCGGACATGGCGAAGAAATACCATCTCCCCAATGTCTACGCGCTCTACATCGACTCGATTCACGGCTTCGCGCTCGGCAAGGAAGGCCTGCTCGTCGCGGCCAACTGCACCAGCTGCCACGGCTCGCACAAGATCCTGCCTCACACCGACCCGCAAAGTCGCACCAACCGCGCCAACATCGCTGCCACCTGCGGCAGCTGCCACGTCGGCATCAACGAGCAATATCAGCAAGGCGTCCACGGCCAGGCGGTTGCGGCCGGCAACAAGCAAGCTCCGGTCTGCACAGACTGTCACACGGCGCACGGCATCATCGAGCCCACGTCGTCGGACTTCCGCATGCAGTCGACGCCGATTTGCGGCTCCTGCCATCGCGATAAATTCTCGACCTACCGCGACACCTTCCACTCGCAACTCGGCCTTCTCGGCGGATACGTCGAAACCGCGCGCTGCTGGGACTGCCACCAGGCGCACGATGTTCGCCCGGCCTCCGATCCCAACTCGCCGATCGCGCCGGCGCATCTGATCCAGACCTGCGGCCGATGCCACGCCGGCGCCAACGCCAGCTTCGTCCAGTACCAACCGCATGCCAACGCGCGCAATCGCAGGCTGAACCCCGCCCTCTACTACATCCGGCTCTTCATGAACCTGCTGCTGGCCAGCGTGCTCACCTTCTTCGCTCTGCACACCGTTCTGTGGCTGGTCCGCTCGCGCTTCAAGGGCAACGGCAATTTGCCGGGAGGGAAAAATGCCTGAACCAACCGTAGCCCCTGCGCCCGTTCCCACTCCGGCGCCCGCCGCTGAAGTCGCGCCCGCAACGACCGCTCCTGAGCCGCGGCGGTGGTTCCTGCGCTTCACCCTGGCGCAGCGTTACCTCCACGCGGTTCTCTTCACCTCGTTCCTGGTCCTCGCTGCCACCGGCCTCATGATGCGCTTCAGCGGATCCCCCTGGGCCATTCGCTTTGCCAAACTCGTCGACGGCTTCGGCACCATCCTTTTCTTCCACAAATTCTTCGCGCTGGTCCTCTCGCTCGCCTTCATCATTCACGTTCGCGAGATCATCGCCCGCGGCATTTTCAAACGCGATAAGGGAATCTTCTGGGGACCCACCTCGATGGTGGCCAACTGGAAAGACGTGAAAGACCTCTTCGGCCACATGCGCTGGTTCCTCGGCCTCGGTCCCAAACCGCGCTTCGAGCGCTATGCCTACTGGGAGAAGTTCGACTACTGGGCGGTCTTCTGGGGCATGGTCGTCATCGGCTTTTCTGG
The DNA here is from genome assembly GCA_963705765.1 of uncultured Acidobacteriaceae bacterium. GTDB lineage: Bacteria > Acidobacteriota > Terriglobia > Terriglobales > Acidobacteriaceae > Palsa-343. The sequence goes on from CAVPKU010000040.1 coordinate 51,478, forward strand.
ATACGCGATGTGGTTCGCGCCGTTCTTTGCGCGCTTCCTCCCCGGCTGGGCGCTCAACGCCGCACTCGTCATCCACAGTGAAGAGGGCCTGCTCGCCATCCTATTCATCTTCTCCATCCACTTCGTCAACACCCATTTGCGCCCCGACAGCTTCCCCATGGACATGGTCATCTTCACCGGCCGCGAGAGCGAAGAGGAATTCAAACACCGCCGCCCCGACGAATACCAGCGCATGGTCGCCGAAGGCAGGTCTGCGATAAGGATCACAGACGCGCCGCCGCGCTGGTTGATAAATTTCAGCCGGGTGGTCGGGTTCACGGCTATAGTCATTGGCCTGACTCTCCTCGTGCTGACGCTGAGCGCGTACATCGCTGAATAAGAGGAATCTATGTGGCAGAGATTGAAGGAAAACTGGCTCCAGCCGTTCTTCTTCTACGGCAATAACCTTCTTAGTCTGATTGGCGGCGCGCTCACTACCGCAGCCGGCTTCGTGCTGGTTGGCTTTTGGATCGTCGCCATCTTCGGCCATGGCGGATCGTCCAATCCCTACATCGGCGTCATTCTCGACCTCTTCCTGCCCGGCCTCTTCGTCCTCGGACTGGTCCTGATTCCCATCGGTATCTGGTTCCGTCGCCGTCAGCTCCTTGCTGCGGGTACGGTTCCCGCCACCTATCCCACCATCGACCTGCGCAATCCCGCCTTCCGCCACGGGATTGAAGTCGTCGTCATCGCCACCTTCATCAACTTCGTCATCGTCGGCACGGCGACCTACCGCGGCGTCTCTTACATGGACTCACCCAACTTTTGCGGCCAGTCCTGCCACGTCATGGCGCCGCAGTGGGCCGCTTATCAGGAATCACCGCACTCTCACGTCGAGTGCGTCCAGTGCCACGTCGGTTCCGGAATGAAGTCCTACGTCCACGCCAAGATCAACGGCACCAAACAGCTGATCGAGGTCACCGCCCACACCTGGCCCACGCCCATCCACGCGAACCTCAACGCACTGCGTCCCGCGCGTGAAACCTGCGAAGCCTGCCATTCTCCGACGCGCTTCGTTGGCGAAAAGCTCCTCGTCAAAACCACCTTCGGCGACGACGATAAGAACTCGATGACGCGCACCGTGCTGGTCCTGCACCTGGGCGGCGTCGATTCCGTCTCGCACATGACCGGCATTCACGGCCACCACCTCAACAACTTCGAATACGTGGCTTCCGACAACACGTTGCAGACAATCCTGTCCGTGACCGCCACCAATCCCGACGGTTCGAAAACCGAGTACGTCAGTTCCGACGCCAAGGGCCCCGTCCAGGGCGTGCGCCGCACCATGGACTGCATGGACTGCCACAACCAGGCGACTCACGTCTTCCAGACTGCCGAGGAGGCCGTCGACGAAGCGATGCTCGACGGCAATCCCAACCCCGGCCTGCCGTTCGTGCACAAACAAGCCCTGCAGCTCATCCAGGCCACCTACGGTTCCCAGGCCGAAGCCGGCCAGAAGATCACCGCCGGTCTCGAGGACTTCTACCGCACGCAGTATCCGCAGATCTGGTCCACCCAGCGTAGCCAGATCGATGTTGCGGCTCAGCGCCTGGTAGGCATCTACGACCGCAATGTTTTTCCCAATATGAAGGTCACGTGGGGGACGTACCCGAACAACATCGGGCACATGGCGTATCCAGGCTGCTTCCGTTGCCACGACGGCAGCCATACCAGCAAGGACGGCAAGACGCTGTCGAACGACTGCAGCCTCTGCCACAACCTGCTCGCCACAGACGAAACCCACCCCAACGTGCTCAACGACCTGCAGTTGCAGAACGAGATTCATCTGCAGTAATGGCGCAACATACGGATATACGTATTCATGTATAATGAAGATCGGCCAGGCCGGCCTACGGTCTGGCTCGGGTCGACCCGGAAGGATGTGCGCTCCTTTCCGCGTCCGGTCCGGCGCGACATCGGCATGGCCCTCTACGCGGCACAAAACGATGAGCTTGACCCCGCCGCCAGGCCGATGAAAGGCTTTGGCGGGAGCTCCGTGGTCGAGATCGTTTCGGATTTTCGGGGCGACACCTGGCGTGCGGTCTACACCGTTCGTTTTGCAGAGGCAGTCTACGTGCTCCACACCTTCCAGAAGAAGTCGAAGCGCGGCATCGCCACCCCGCGTCAGGATCTGGATCTGATTCGGCGCCGTCTTGCGGAAGCCGAACGACTGCACCGCGAAAGGCAGAACTGAGATGCGCGTGAAAGCCACCACCCCCGTCCGAATGCAAAAGGGCACCGCGAATGTCTTTGCGGACCTCGGCCTGCCGCATCCCGAGCGGGAATTGCTCAGGGCAAAGCTCACCCTGGAGATCTACCGTCTCATCCGGGAACGCGGCCTGACCCAGGCCGATGCGGGCAAGCTGCTCGGCATTCGCCAACCCCATGTTTCCGCTCTGATGCGCAATCGCTCCGGGTCTTTCTCGGTCGAGCGCCTCATGGAATTCCTCGTCGCGCTCGGACAGGACGTGGAAATTACTGTCCGGCCCTCGCGCCGGCGCCACGGCGGAGTGTCTCTCGTTCTCTAGCCGCCCATTCTGGCAGCCGCCTGTTTCGTTTCTGTGACTTCCGGCTTTTCCATGGCCCAGTTGTGATAAAGATCACAGTCCGGCAGCGCCCTGCCCGGGTACCTTCAGAACGGTATGGACGCCCTGCTTCTCCACCGCCTTCACTTTGCTTTTACGGTGACCTTCCACTACCTCTTCCCGCAGCTCACCATGGGTCTGGCGCTGCTGATGGTGGTCATGAAGCTCATCGCCTTCCGCACCGGCAACGAACGCTGGAACCAGGCCGCGCGTTTCTGGGCAAAGATCTTCGCCATCAATTTCCTCCTCGGCGTCGTCACTGGCATCCCGATGGAATTCCAGTTCGGCACCAACTGGTCGGAGTTTGCGCGCCGCACCGGCGGCGTCATCGGTCAGCCGCTCGCCATGGAAGGCGTCTTCGCCTTCTTCCTCGAGTCCACTTTCCTCGGCCTGTTCCTCTTCGGTGAGAAGCGTCTCTCCAAGCTCCAGCACTTTGGCGCCGCCACTCATGGTCTGGCTCGGCTCCTGGATCTCCGGCTTCTTCATCATCATCACCGACGCCTGGATGCAGCATCCCGTCGCGTACCACCTTCTCCCCAACGGCACTTATGAAGTCTCAAGTTTCTGGCAGTTCATGATGAACCCGTGGGGATGGATCCAGTACGCGCACAATATGTGCGGTGCGGTCGTCACAGGATCCTTCGTCGTTGCCGCCACCGGTGCCTTCTATCTGCTCGAAAAATCACACGAGGAATTCGGCCGTCTCTTCCTGAAGATCGGCGTCATCGCCGGCCTCATCTCCTGCGTCGTCCAGATCTTTCCCACCGGCGACTTCCACGGCCGCTACGTCGCGAAGTATCAGCCGGCAGCGATTGCCGGTATGGAAGGCCTATTCCGCACGCAGAAGGGCGCGCCCGTTGTGCTGATCGGCCAGCCCAATGAGACCACGCAGACCATCGATAATCCGCTCCCGATCAACGACGTCCTCAGCTTCCTGATCTACGGGACGACCGCCGCGGAAGTGAAGGGCCTGAACGAATTCCCGCCCGATCAGCGGCCTGAACCGCTGCCGTTGCTCTACTACAGCTACCACATCATGGCGGGACTCGGGACATGGTTCCTGCTGCTCATGGTGGTCGCGGCCGTCCAGCTGTGGCGCGGCAAGCTATGGTCCGCGCGTTGGATTCTGTGGCCGATCCTGCTTAGCTTCCCGCTGCCCTACATCGCCAATACCGCCGGATGGATGACCGCCGAAATCGGCCGCCAGCCGTGGCTGGTCTACGGGTTGATTCGCACCTCGCAGGGCTACTCGATCCACGTCTCCGCCGGCAACGCGCTCTTCACGCTGCTCGGTTTCCTTGGCATGTACTCGGTGCTCTCGATCCTCTGGATCGTCCTCGTCTACCGCTTCATTCGCATGGGTCCCGCAGCTGCCGCTGTCGTGGTCCCCGATGCTGAACACGCAACCCTGACGACGGTCTAGGGGAGGAGAAACTTTATGGGATTCGTCTGGTTCTGGATTGTCGCGGTCATGATCGCCGCCTACGTCGTGCTGGATGGCTTCGACCTCGGCGTCGGCATCCTCTCTCCTTTTCTCGGCCGCAGCGAAGACGACCGCCGCATGCTCTTCCGCTCCATCGGCCCGGTTTGGGACGGCAACGAGGTTTGGCTGCTCGCGGGCGGCGGCACCCTCTACTTCGCGTTTCCGCTGCTCTACGCCTCGTCGTTCAGCGGCTTCTATCTGCCGCTCATGATCGTCCTGTGGCTGCTCATCATGCGCGGTGCTTCGATTGAACTGCGCGCGCACATCGATCACAATGTCTGGCGGAGTTTCTTTGACGGCCTCTTCTTCGTCGCCAGCGCACTGCTCGCCATCTTCTTTGGCGCCGCACTCGCCAACGTCATTCGCGGCGTGCCGATCGGCGCCGACAACTACTTCTTCCTGCCGCTGTGGACCAACTGGCGCGTCGGCCCCGCCCCCGGCATCCTCGACTGGTACACCGTCATCGGCGGCGTCGTCGCCCTCGTCGCTCTCGCCACGCACGGCGCTCTCTGGATCGCCCTCAAGGCTCCCGGCGACCTTGAATCCCGGGCTCGTCGCGCCATCACGCCGTTGTGGACCGCGTTGCTGGTGATTACCCTCATCAGTCTTCCCGCCACCATCGCCGTCCGCCCCTCGGCGCTCGAGAACTACAAGGCGTTTCCGGTTCTCTTCATCATTCCCGCACTCGTCGTCGCGACGCTGATCGGCATCCTCGCCTTTACGAAACAGAACAAGCCGCTCGCCGCTTTCCTCTCTTCCTGCCTCTACCTGGTCTTCATGCTGGTGGGCGCTGCCGCCGGACTCTATCCGACGCTCCTGCCTTCCTCCAGCGACCCGGCCCGCAACATCACCATCGCCAGCGCTCTTACCGGACCGCATTCCCTTCATGTGGGACTGATATGGTGGTCCCTCGGCCTCATTCTCGCCCTGGCGTACTTCACTACGTCCTACTGGCTCTTCCGCGGTAAAGTCTCCGCAGAAGCCGGCTATGGACACTGAACGAGATTCGAAGGAGAAGTCCCGCATGGCATCCGCAACGGCCGCCCCTGAAACACCGCTCATCATCGATCCTGCCCACGACCTCGTCAGTATCCAGCGCAGCCCTCTGGCCTCGATCTTCACTCCGAAGTCTGTCGCGCTGATCGGCGCCACGGAGCGCGTTGGCTCCGTCGGCCGCACCGTGATGGAGAACCTGACTGGAACCTCGTTCGGTGGCCCGGTCTGGCCCGTGAATCCCAAAAGCCCCAGCATCCTCGGCATTCCCGCGTACAAGTCGATCAGGGAACTCCCCGCTGTTCCGGATCTGATCGTCGTCACCACGCCCGCGGGCACGGTCCCCGGCATCATCCAGGAAGCCGTCGACTTCGGTGTTCCTTCCGCCGTCGTTATCTCCGCAGGCTTCAAAGAAGTCGGCGAGACCGGCAAAGCCCTCGAGCGCCAGATCGCTCAGGCTATCCGCGGCAAGATGCGCCTCATCGGCCCCAACTGCCTGGGCGTCATGAATCCCGTTGGCGGCCTCAACGCCACATTCGCCAAAGCCATGGTTCCAGCCGGACGTCTCGCCTTCATCAGCCAGAGTGGCGCCCTCCTCACTGCCATCCTCGACTGGTGCATCAGCGAGCGTGTCGGTCTCAGCGGTTGCGTCTCGGCTGGCTCCATGCTCGACATCAGCTTCGGTGAGCTGATCGATCATTACGGCCAGGATCCCAATACCGACTCCATCGTCCTCTACATGGAGTCGATCGGCGACGCTCGCAGCTTTCTCTCCGCCGCGCGCGCCGTCGCCCTCAATAAGCCCATCCTCGTCATCAAAGCGGGTCGCACCGCCGCTGCCGCCAAGGCCGCTGCCTCCCACACCGGCTCTCTCACTGGCAGCGACGATGTCCTCGACGCCGCCTTCCAGCGCGCGGGCGTGCTGCGCGTTCAGTCCATCAGTGAGATCTTCAACATCTCCGAAGTCCTCGCCAAACAGCCGCGCCCCAAAGGTCCACGGCTTACGATTCTCACCAATGCCGGAGGCCCCGGCGTCCTCGCTACCGATGCGTTAATCAGTGCCGGCGGCGAGCTGACGGAGATGTCCGCAGAAACCATCTCCGCCTACAACAATTTCCTGCCCGATGCGTGGAGTCACAACAACCCGGTCGACATCCTCGGCGATGCCGAGCCCAGCCGTTACGCCAAAGCCCTCGAGATTGCTTCGAAGGATAAGAACACCGATGGCATGCTCATCGTTCTTACGCCGCAGGGCATGACCAATCCCACTCAGGTGGCCGAGCACCTCGTTCCCTACGCACGCTCCACCGGCAAGCCGGTCATGGCCAGCTGGATGGGCGGAGACGTTGTCGCCGATGGCGAAGACGTGCTCACCCAGGCCGGCATCCCCGTCTTTCCCTATCCCGACGCGGCTGCTGAGGCCTTTGTCGCGACCTGGAAACACACCAGCAATCTGCGCGATCTCTACGAAACCCCCACGGCTCGCTCCGGCTCCGACCTCGACACGAAACGCCACATTGCGACCAGCATCGTCGATCGCGTTCGCGCCAGCCGCCGCACCATCCTCACCGAATACGAATCGAAACAGCTGCTCTCCGCGTATGGCATTCCCACAGTCCGCACCGAGCTCGCCAAAACACCCGAAGAGGCCGCGCAGAAAGCTTTGGAGATCGGCTATCCCATCGTCCTCAAGCTGCACTCCGAAACCATCACCCACAAGACTGACGTCGGCGGGGTGAAGCTCAACCTTCGCTCGGCTGGCGACGTTGTCACCGCGTTCGCTGACATTCAGAAATCCGTCACCGAAAAGGTTGGCGCCGAGCACTTCCTCGGCGTTACCGTCCAGCCCTTTGCCAAACTCGAAGGCTACGAGATCATCCTCGGTTCCAGCATCGATCCGCAGCTCGGTCCGGTGCTGCTCTTCGGAACCGGCGGCCAGCTCGTCGAAGTCTACAAAGATCGCTCCCTCGCGTTGCCGCCCCTCACCGCTACGCTCGCGCGCCACCAGATGGAGCAGACAAAGATCTTCAAAGCGCTCAAAGGCGTTCGCGGACGCAAGCCCGTCGATCTCAATGCTCTGGACGCTCTCGTCGTTCGCTTCAGCGAACTCGTCGTCGAGCAGCGCTGGATCAGGGAAATCGACATCAATCCGCTGCTCGCGTCGCCTGACGGTCTTATCGCACTCGATGCTCGCGTTGTCCTGCACGAACCCGGCACTCCAGAAGATCAGCTCCCGCGCCCCGCGATTCGACCGTATCCAGCGCAGTATGTTGCGCCCTGGAAATCCCGCTCCGGCGCCCATGTGCTCGTCCGGCCGATCCGTCCGGAAGACGAGCCCCTCATCGTCTCATTCCATGATCGCCTCTCCGAGCGAACCGTGGTCCAGCGCTACTTCACATCACTCGATCTCAGCGCCCGCACCGCGCACGAACGCCTCACCCGCATCTGCTTCATCGATTACGACCGCGAGTTGGCCCTTGTCGCCGAAGTCACCGACCCCGCCAGCGGCAAGGCAATCGCCGGCGTTAGTCGCATGATTCGCCAGGATCACGGCAAGTCGGCCACCATCGCTGTCGTCATTTCCGACGATTTCCAGGGTCAGGGTCTCGGCGAGGAACTCATGCGTCGCGCTCTCGCCGCCGCCCGCGCCGAGGGCATCGAACAGGTCATCGTTTACTTCCTTCCGGAAAATGCGCGCATGCGCAATCTGTCGATGAAACTTGGCTTCGCACTCTCCGAGAAAGACGGCCTGATGCACGGCGAGATGGCCATTTAGTTTCGCAGCAGCAGAAAGGGGAGACCGCTCCTGGTCTCCCCTCCTTTTTTGATCTCTACTCCCTATTCCCTGCTCCCGCTTCAACCAGCTCCCGCACCGTCTCCGTCGATCCCACCAGCGGCAGCCTCACCGTCACGCACGTGCCTGCCCCGATCTGGCTGTTCACCGCAATCTCGCCGCCGCACGAATCCACAATCGCCTTGCAGATGGAGAGGCCCAGTCCCGCGCCGCCCGTGCTCCGCGCCCGTGAATGGTCGCCGCGCCAGAAGCGCTCGAAAAGATGCGGCAGATCCTCCGACGCAATCCCGCGGCCGGTGTCCTGAATCTCCACCACAACATCCGTACCCACTGAAATCGCCGCCGTCACTGAACCGCCCTCCGGCGTATGCTGCACCGCGTTCAGCAACAGGTTCGCCAGCAGGGAAGCGCAGGCATCCTGCTCCAGCCGCGTTGGAGCCGACGCCGGCGCCGCCACCGCAACCGTAATGCCTCGAATTTCTGCCAGCCGCTCCATGTGCGCCGCCACATCCCGCGCCACTTCGGCCACGTCGCACTCCACGTTGCCCGTGCTCGCCTCCCGCTCAAAACGCGCAAGCTGCAGCATCCTCTGCACCAGCTCTTCCATGCGAGCGCAGTCGGCCATGCACGTCTCCAGTCCCCGCGCGTACTCGCGCGTTGACCGCGGCCGCGATGCCAGCAGTTGCAGTGACGACTTGATGATCGTCACCGCCGTCTTTAGCTCGTGCGCGGCATCATTCACAAAGACCCGCTGTTGCACAAAAGCCTCATCCAGACGCTGCGTTGCCGACTCCAGCGCCCCGGCAAGCAACGCCAGCTCCGCCGCTGCCTGTGCGCTCCGTGGCGCTTTGAACCGCGGATGCTTCGGCGTCATCTCCGCAGCCGCGCGGCTCAATTCCTCCAGCGGCGCCAATCCCCGTCGCAGCAAGTACGTCAGAGCGCCACCGGTGGCCAGCAACAGCAAAGAGCAAGCCAGCAACAGGAATCGCTCGTCGCGGTGAATAGCCTCAAACAGCGGCTCGAGCGGCGCCGCGTAGAAAATCGTTACCGGTCGCGCAATGCCTGGCTTCCCGTCCTCCGCGTCAATCTGCCGAACCCCATGAATCGCCAGGCCGCGGAACATCCTTTCCTTGTCGCGAAAACTGTGCGGCGCGGTTGAAGCGCCAATCCCATTCACCGCCTCAGCGTTCCATCCCGCCGACTGCGCCAGAATCCTGCCGTTGTCGTCTCGCGCCATCCACAGATCGTCGGCTTTCAGGTCCAGCGCCTGCGCGTCGATCGCCACGTTATCGTTGGCATCCTCTGCATCGTGCACCTGGCCCAGCAGGGAATCCGCGCGCCCCCGAATCATGGCGTTGAAGCCGTGCATATGTGCGCGCCACAGATACAAATGCATCGCGATGCTGAAGCCCACAATCAATCCGAATTCCAGGATCAGCACAGCCGCTATCAGCCTGCGGCGAAGCGAGTGGTGCTTCATACTGCACCCCCTGCCATCAGCCGGTAGCCCCGCCCGCGCAGCGTCTCGATCCAGCGGCCCTCGCCTTCGCAGTTCAGCTTCCGGCGAAGATTCGAGATGTGCGCCTCAATCACGTTCGAGTGATGCTCCCAGTTGTAGTCGTAAAATGCTCCAGCAGCACCTGCTTCGAAATCACCGATCGCGGCCGATGGCTCAGGTATTCCAGCGCGCGATATTCCGTCGGCGACAATTCCACCGTTTTCCCCGCCACCGTCACCGTTCGCTCCAGCGTATCGATCACCAGATCCGCCAGTTCAATCCTTGGATGGCTCACGCCCTTGCCGCGCCGGATCAGTGCCTTCGCCCGCGCCAGCATCTCGCCCAGGTCGAACGGTTTCGCCAGATAATCATCGGCGCCCGCATTCAGCAGCTTTACGATCGACGTTTTCTCCCCCACCGCCGTTAGCACCAGCACTGGCGCGGTTTGCCCTTTGGCTCGAATGGCCTTCAGCACCGCCTGTCCATCCATGCCCGGCAACATCAGGTCCAGCACGATCAAGTCGTAATTCGCCCGGCGTCCCAGCTCAGCGCCATCCTGCCCGGTTGTGGCAACGTCCACCGCCACGCCCGCGCTCTCACGCAGTGCCGTCGCGATATTCTCCGCGACCCGTGCCTCGTCCTCGATCACCAGCGCGCGCATGGCTGCAGGATTACCTCTACCTCCTTAATTTTGCATGAATTCCCCCGCCCCCGTCGCGGGCTTTTTCAGCCGGCCGAAATCACGCCAAAGACCGCCCTCGTTACAATGAATGAAGCCCTATGCGCCGCGTTTACATGGACGCCAATGCCACCACGCCTCTGCTCCCCGAGGTGTTTGAGGCCATGCGGCCGTTCTTCATCGAATCCTTCGGCAACGCCTCCTCCATCCACCACTTCGGCCAGCGTGCCCGCGCCGCCGTCGAGCATGCCCGCGAGCAGGTCGCCGCGCTCCTGCACTGCCGCCCCGCCGAAATCGTCTTTACCTCCTGCGGCACGGAAAGCGACAACACCGCGATCTTCGGCATCCTGCGGCCTGGCGATCACCTCATCACGACCTCGATCGAGCATCATGCGGTGCTGCACGCCGCCGAAAAAGCCGAGTCGCGAGGCGTTGCAGTCACCATTCTGTCCGTCGGCCCTTCCGGCGTGATCGATCCTGCTGAGGTTCGAGCCGCTCTCAAGCCGAACACGAAGCTCATCAGCATCATGATGGCCAACAACGAAACCGGTGTGATTCAGCCGGTGAGCGGAAATCGGCAAAATTGCCGCCGAGGCCGGCGTCACGTTTCATACCGATGCCGTCCAGGCCGCAGGCAAAATTCCCGTCGACGTCGCCGCCATCGGCTGCCATCTGCTCAGCATCTCGGGACACAAGTTTCACGGCCCCCAGGGCATTGGCGTCCTCTATGTCCGCCGCGGCACGCATTTCGAGCCGCTCACGTTTGGCGGATCGCACGAGCGCCAGCGCCGCGCCGGAACGGAAAACGTCCCCGGTATCGTGGGCCTGGGTAAGGCCTGCGAAATCGCCCTCGCCGCCCTCACCGACGGCACCGAAGATCGCATCTGCCGCTCTGCGCGATCGCCTCGAGCAGGGACTCCTCAGCCGCGTCGACGAGTGCGGCATCAACGGCGCCGATCAGTCGCGCGTCCCCAACACGACCAACATCTACTTCGACCATCTCGAAGGCGAAGCGCTCGTCATCGCCCTCGACCTCAAGGGCCTCGCGGTTTCTGGCGGATCGGCCTGCAGTTCCGGCTCGCCCGAGCCCTCGCACGTGCTCAATTCCATGGGTATCTCGCAGGATCGCGCCCGCGCCAGCCTGCGCTTCAGCCTCTCGCGCCTCACCACCGATGAGGATGTTGACGCCGCGCTCGACCTCGTCCCCGGAGCCGTCGCCCACCTGCGCGAACTCTCCCCGGTCTACAAAAAGCACCTGGCCGAAGCCGCCGCAAAGTAAGCGGACACGACCGCCATGTGTTCAAAGAGCTTCGATCCGCATCGGGAAAACAGGATCTCTGCCCAAGTACATTTATTGAAGGAAGCCGAAGCTGGTCGCCTCGACGGCCTCGCATGCCCGAGCTGTCATCGAAACAGCGTGTCAGTGTCGTTCACGCGTCCAGCGCCCGAGGAATTCCGCACTTGGTTTTTATGTACGAGCTGCAGTTTTTACACACGTGCTCAAAATGCAGAGCGGCCACGGTTCTTCCACGAAAGTCGGCTGAACGCAAAGCTTGAGCGCACAGACGCGTCGATCCTCAGGCGAGGCAAATTCAGAAAACAATTGAATCAGAAATAGAAAAGCCGGGAACGGTCCTTCGACCATCCCCGGCCCAGTCCTTCTAAACTCTAATCCCTAAACCCTAATCCCTGTTTCTCAGTACCGGTAGTTCTCCGCCTTGTACGGTCCGTCCGGCGAAACCCCGATGTAGTCCGCCTGTTCCTTGGTCAGCCGGGTCAGCTTCACGCCGATCTTCTCCAGATGCAGCCGCGCCACTTCTTCGTCGAGCTTCTTGGGCAGCGTGTAGACGTCGACCGCGTAGGTGTCCTTGTTCTTCCACAGGTCGATCTGCGCCAGCGTCTGGTTCGAGAAGCTGTTGCTCATCACGAAGCTGGGGTGGCCCGTCGCGCAGCCCAGATTCACCAGCCGGCCTTCGGCCAGGACAAAGATGCTGTGCTCCTTTGCGCTGCCTTCCGCCGGGAAGGTGTACATGTCCACCTGCGGTTTGATGTTCAGCTTCTTCGCATTCGAGTGATTCAGCTTATCCATCTGAATCTCGTTGTCGAAGTGCCCGATGTTGCACACGATCGCCTGGTCTTTCATCTTCTTCATGTGCTCGAGCGTGATGATGTCCACGTTGCCCGTGGTGGTGACGTAGATGTCGCCGCGCCCCAGCGTGTCTTCGATAGTCGTGACTTCAAATCCTTCCATCGCGGCCTGCAAGGCGTTGATGGGGTCGATCTCCGTCACAATGACGCGAGCGCCCATGCCGCGCAGCGAATGCGACGAGCCCTTGCCCACGTCGCCGTAGCCGCAAACCACCGCCACCTTGCCCGCCACCATCACGTCAGTCGCGCGCTTAATGCCGTCGGCCAGGGACTCGCGGCAGCCGTACAGGTTGTCGAACTTCGACTTAGTCACCGAGTCATTGACGTTGATCGCCGGCACCAGCAGCTTGCCCACTTCCTTCATCTTGTAGAGCCGATGCACGCCCGTGGTCGTCTCTTCCGAAACGCCGCGCCATTCCTTCACCACCTTGTGCCAGTATTGCTTGTCCTCCGCGTAAACCTGCTTCAGCAGCTTTTTGATGACCGCTTCTTCTTCGCTGCCGGAAGCTGAGTCCACCCACTTGTCGCCATTTTCCAGCTCGTAGCCCTTGTGGATCAGCAGCGTCATATCGCCGCCGTCGTCGACGATCAGCTGCGGTCCCTGGCCGTCGGTGTGGCTCAACGCCTGCAGCGTGCACCACCAGTACTCCTCGAGGCTCTCGCCCTTCCAGGCGAACACCGGAATTCCGGCCGCGGCAATCGCAGCCGCCGCGTGATCCTGCGTCGAGAAGATGTTGCAGCTGGCCCAGCGCACCGTCGCGCCCAGGTCCACCAGGGTCTCGATCAGCACGGCCGTCTGGATCGTCATGTGCAGCGACCCGGAAACGCGCACGCCCTTCAGCGGCTTCTCAGCGGCGTACTTGTGGCGGATCGACATCAGGCCCGGCATCTCAGCCTCTGCGATCGAAATCTCTTTGCGGCCCCAGTCGGCCAGCTTCATGTCGGCGACTTTGTAGGGCAGGGTCGTGCGTTCTACGGCGGCTGTAGCCATGGTTCGGGGATCTCCTGTTAGCGTTATCTCTTCGATTGTAACTGGGCCGCGCGTCTTCCCAGCCGCTTTTCAGCGGACGGCGACAGGCTCAGCCTAAATGGTTCCAGACCGTCCGTGAATGCACCTTTAGTGTTGCAAGTAAACAGTCTTGCCGCCCACTACGGTCCGCAAAACCTGGGTCCCGAGAATCTCTTTTGGAGACCCCTTCGTCAGGTCGTGGTCCAGCACCACAAAGTCCGCAGCGTACCCCGGGGAGAGCTTGCCCTTCCATTTCTCAGCGAACTCCGCATACGCCGATCCCTGCGTGTAAGCGAAAAGCGTTTGCCCAATGGTCAGCTTTTCCTCGGGATGAAAGGTAGCCGTGCCCGCCTCATTCATCCGCGTCACACCGGCATACACCCCACGAAACGGCGTAATCGGCTCCACGGGATAGTCGGTCCCGAACGCCAGCGGCACGCCCGCATCCAGAAACGACTTCCAGGCGTACGCATACTTCTCCCGCTCCGGACCCAGCCTCTGCCCCGCCCACAGCATGTCCGTTAGCAGATGATTCGGCTGCATCGACGCGATCACGCCCAGCTGCTTGTAGCGCTCGAAATCTCCTGGGCTCACCACCTGGCTGTGCTCGATACGGAAGCGGAAGTCGCGGCCATGCACCTCAAAAGACGGCCCCGCTATCGGAGTGACCACCTGCGGCTGAACTGGACCCGCCTTCGCCGCCGCCTCCGCTAACGCAAATGCATCCAGAGCCATGTCCACCGCGCGATCGCCAATGGCATGGAACCCCAGCTGGAATCCAGCCTTCGCCCGTTCCACCGCCATCGCGTTCAGTTTTTCCTGCGTGTAGCGTGGAATCCCCGAGTTGCCGGGATCATCGGCATAGGGCGCATGCATCGCGGCCGTGCGCGACCCCAGCGACCCATCCATGAATCCCTTCAGCATGGTGGTGTGCAGCATGCGGTCGGATGCCGGATGATGCGTCGCCTGCTCCTTCTCCACGCTCACCGGATCGCCAAATCGCAGCCACTCTGACACCCGCAGTGGCAGCTTGCCTTCCTTCTCCATCTGCTCGAAGACCAGAAAATCATCCCAGTCCGAAAGATCCTGCACGCTGGTCACCCCATGCGAGATGGCATCCTCGATCGCCAGCTCCAGGCCCTTCCTCCGCAACTCCGGCGATGGTGGAGGCACATGCACCAGCCCCTGCGCCGTTTCCCGCAGAATTCCCGTGGCCTCGCCCTGCGCGTCGCGATCGATCTTCCCGCCTTCCGGATCTTTCGTATCCCGCGTGATCCCCGCCGCCTTCAACGCCGCCGAATCGGCCACAGCAATGTGCCCATCCACACGCACAAAAATTGCCGGATGACCGCCCGCCGCCGCATCCATATCGGCTCGATCCGGCAGCTTCCCGCTCGCCCACAGCGTGTGATCCCAACCGCCGCCGCTCAGCCACTGCCCTGGCGCCGTTTTCGCCGCGGCTGCGCGTATCCGCTCCTGCATCTCGGCGAGCGACTTCACTCCCAGCAGATTCACCGACAGCCGAATCCGCCCGCCATCGCCCAGGTGCGTATGCGCGTCATTGAATCCAGGCATCGCAAACGCGCCGCCCAGATCCACCATCTGCGTTTTCGCGCCTTTGTATTTCGCGGTGATCGCGGCATCGTCGCCTGCAGCGAGAATCTCGCCACGCGCCACGGCAATAGCCGTCACGTGCTCGGGCGCGGCGCCATCGAGTTCAATGCCGGTCAATATGTTGCCGTGAAAATAAATCGCGTCAGCGGCAGGCGCACTCTGCGCGCAAGCTGATCCCGTCGCAATAACCAATGCCAGGAAAATTCCAGGAGCGTTCACGCTTGCCAGTCTACTAACCCGCAGCCGCCAACAGCAGCAAGAGAATTCGCCGCAGCCCCAGGTCGCGCCCCTTCGCGTCATACCACTCCCCGTAGGTGTGAATGCCGCCGCCCTCGCCGCCGCCGCCAATACTCACCGCCGGCACGCCCAGCGACAGCGGAATATTCGCGTCTGTCGATGCCAGCCGCATCTCGGTCCGAATCGCCAGGTGCCGATCGACCGCTTCGACCAGCGCCATCAACTCCGACCCCGCCGGCAAGCGCCCTGCCGGCCGGTCTCCAATCTTGTCGATGGTGAATCGCACCAGGCCGGACTCTCCCCGCTGTCCGCGATTTGCCTCCATCACCGCATCTTCGACCGCTCGATGCAACTCCACTTCGAGACGAATCAACTGTTCCGGATCAGTCGATCGAAGATCGAACCGCGCCGCCGCCCGCTCTGGAATCGCATTCACCGCGGTCCCGCCTTCGATGGTCCCCACGTTCATCGTCGTTCGCGGAATATCCGGCAAACTCACCATCGAGAATCGCTGGATCGCCTGGCTCATCAGCACAATCGGATTCGGTCGCCCTGCATCCGTCCACGAATGCCCGCCCGGTCCCGGTGATCGTCACCAGATGCCGCTGGCTCCCCAGTGCATGCGTCACCGCGGACTCGTGCCCCGCGCCATCGAGCACGATGTGCGCAGCAATTTCGCCGCGCTCCGCTCCGCCGTTGCCCGCACTTCCCAGTCTCGCGCGATAGATGTGACGCATCCCCCTCAAATCGCCTTCGCCTTCTTCGCCCACGTTCCCGATGAAGACCAGGTCGCACTCGGTCGTGATCCCGGTTTGCTTCAGGGACGCAGCGATCGCCAGCATCGCCGCCACGCCTGCGCCGTTGTCGCATGCGCCCGGCGCGGTCAGCCGTGTTCCGTCGCGCTCGGCGCTGATCGGCGTTCCCGCTGGAAATACTGTGTCGACATGCGCCGACAGCAGCACCTTGCATCCGCTGCCGCCTGTTCCGGGGTGCACCGCAATCGCGTTGCCCACTTCATCGAGGTGCGGATTCTCCAGCCCCAGCTCGCGAAAACGCTCGCACAGCCACTCCGCGCGCGGCCTCTCCCCAAACGGCGGAGCCGGCACAGACACCATCTCCGCCTGCCATTGCAAAATGCGTTGCTCCTGCAAATGGAGCCACTGGAACGCCTGATGCACACGCCGATCCGCCGCAATCTGTGCAACACACGATGCTGCCGGCGCGGGCGAAGCCATAAGAGATTTCAGCGTAGCATCCTGGCCGCCTTCGCTAAACGCTCCTCGCTAACAGCCTTTTGCCAACAGCTCCTCGCCCTCGGCTCGCCTCAATACTCCACGTTGTCCAGAAACAATCCCCGCGCCGGCGCTGTCGGCCCTGCCTCACCCCGGCTCTTCGCGTCGAGAATCTGCACCATCGCTCCCGCCTCAACCGTCCCCCGCCCCACATCCACGAACGTCCCCACCAGATTCCGCACCATGTGGTGCAAAAAGCCATCGCCCCGCACCCGATAGATCAGCAGCTCGCCCTCTTCTCTCCACCCCGACTCGAAGATCGTCCGCACATTCCCCACACCCTCCACCTCGTCACAGTCTTCCGCCTCCGCCCGACGCATCGCCAAATCCGGATCACTGGCCGCAAACGACGTGAAGTCGTGCTCGCCCACGACCAGCGCCGCCGCCTCCTGCATACGACTCACCACCAGAGGCCAATGCAGAGCCCACGCAAACCGCGCTTCCCACGGCGGGCAAATCTCGCCCCGGTGGATCCGGTACTCATACGTCTTCGCCCTCGCCGAATGTCGAGCGTGAAACTCCGCCTCAGCCGTCTCTGCTCCCAGCACGCGCACCGACTCCGGCAGCTTCCGGTTCAACGCCCGGCGAAAATTCTCCGCCGGAATCCCTGCTTCGAGCCAAAACGACGCCACCTGCCCCCGCGCGTGAACCCCCGCGTCGGTCCGCCCGCTCCCCTGCGGCAGCACGCGCTCCCCCGTCACCCGCTCGATCGCCTCCGCCAGGGTTCCCTGAATCGTCGCCCGCTCCGGCTGCACCTGCCAGCCATAGAAATCGGTACCGTCGTAGGCCAGGGTTACCTTCCAGTTCGACCCAAATTTGCCGGGCTCATGCATGCGTCCTGTCAATACCTCTCACGGTGTCCGTTGGCTTGTTGTTCAGCTCCGTTTTTGCTCGTCTTTTATCGCCACTTCTTAACTTTTTCCGTCACTTTGTCGCACGATTTCTCGCATCTGCGCTTCCACCTGACCCATCGAATCGCTACGATATACTCAGCTTTCCTGTGTGCTTACGAGTTTACGGAACCGGGCGAAGGCTCGCCTCGTATTCGAGTGAAGCCAAAACGGTTTTTTGCGGCCCTGGAGCGCCTTCTGCTGCCTTGTTTGCAAAGCGCAAACCTACCGCTTGTTCATGCAACTCTAGTTGCTCTTCCAGAGGAGTGGAGACGGCCAATGTTAGTTTCCCGCAATCATCCTGAGTCCAAATCTGCTGCTTTCTTCGCGAAGTTAAGAGCCGCCGCCGCTATTTCTTGCCTGCTCGCCGGCACCGTGCCCTCGTACGCTCAGGCCCAACAGACTGCCCCCGCCGCCCCCGGCCTTCCTCCCGAGCCGACGCCCAACTACACCCAACCCCTCTTTCTCCACGACACTGCGCGTGACTTCTCGAAGCCGCACAGCCACTTTCCCAACCCCATCGCCCCCTACGAGCCCACCACGGTGCAGCCGCCGAACTTTCTGAACTCCGTTCAGCTCGACAACCTCATCAGGGACGGAAAAATCTATCTCAGTCTCGGCGACGCCGTCCTCCTTGCTCTGCAGAACAACTACGACATCGCCATTCAGCGCCTTGACCTCGACATTGCGGACACCGACATTCTCCGCACCAAAGCCGGACAGCTTCCCCAGGGCACGCCTACCTCGCTGGTCACGAATACCCTCGGAGGCAGCGGCTCCGCCCTCACCTCTGGAGGCGGTCCTGGTGGATCCAGTGTCGCCGGAACCGGCGTGGGAGGCATTGCCGTTTCCACCAGTGGCGCCGGCCCCCTGCCGCCGAACTTCGATCCGGCTCTTCAGGGCACCATCCAGTTGCAGCGCCAGAAATCGCCACAGCTCAACACTCTCTTCAGTGGCGGTAAATCTTCTCTCACCACCAATACTGACGAGTACAACTTCACCTACAACCAGGGCTTCCGCACCGGTGCGGCGCTGCAGGTCGGTTTTCAAAATAATCGCGTCACCAGCGATAGCCCCTTCAATACTTTTAGTCCGGCATTGACCACCACCTTCAATGCGCAGCTCACCCAACCCCTCCTGCAGGGCTTTGGATGGGGCCTCAACAGCCGCTTCATCGTGCAGGCCACCAACAACCGCCGCATTGCGGATTCCGTTTTCCGCTCGCAGCTGCTCTACACCATCAACCAGGTTGAGAACATCTACTGGGGCCTGGTCAGCGCCTATGAAGACGTGCAATCCAAACAGCACGCGCTCGATCAGTCCACCCAGCTCGAAAAAGATGACGAGAAGCAGCTCCAGATCGGCAGCATGGCGCCTCTCGATGTCGTCAATGCCCGCAGCCAGCTGTCCAGCGACCAGCAGGCCCTGATCTCTTCACAAAGCAACCTCGAATATCAGCAGCTCAACATGAAGCAGGCGATCGCCCGCAACCTCGACGATCCTCGCCTCGTCAGCGCGCCCGTGATTCCCACCGATCGCGTCAGCCTCGCCGAGACTCCCGAAGAACACCAGTCGGTCGACGACCTCGTTCGCCAGGCGGAAGCCAACAGCCCCGCCGTCGAGCAGGCCATCCTGAACCTTCGCAACGACGAAATCTCGCTCAAGGGAGCCAAAAACGGTCTGCTGCCGACCCTCAATGCCTACGCGTTCTATGGCGCAGAAGGCCTCGGTGGTGCGCAGAGTCCTGACTGCGTGGACTTCTTCACCGGAACCGTCTGCACGCCGAACCAGTATCCAACCGTGGGTTACGGAACTTCCGTGGCGCACCTCTTCAACAGCACCGGCCCCAACAAAGGTGCAGGCTTCACGCTGAACGTTCCCATCCGCAACCGTCCGGCGCAGGCCCTGCAGGCTCGTTCGCAGATTGAATACCGCCAGGCCCAGATGCGGCTCCAGCAGCTCTACGTTCAGATCCGCATGCAGGTCATCAACGACCAGTACGCGCTCACCAACGATCGTGCCGCGGTCAGCTCCGCCACCGCCAATCAGGAGTTCAACCGCCAGAGCCTCGACGCCGAGATCAAGAAGCTCCACCTCGGCGCCTCCACTACGGCCAGCGTCCTGCAACAGCAGCGCAGTCTGGCCGCTGCCGATGCGCAGTTCATCGCGGCTCGCGCTCGCTATGCGACTGACCGCGCCGCTCTCGAACAGGCTCTTGCCAGCACGCTCGATCGTTACGGCATCTCCATCGTCGATGCGGCCAGCGGCCAGGTGCACACCGCTCCCATCATCCCCGGCCTCGAGCCCGCAAAGACCTTGCCCGATGTGACGCCGCCCAGCCAGCAGCAACAACTGCAGCAGCAGGAGCAACAGCCACAGCCAACCCAGCCACAGCCAACCCAGCCCCAGGCTACACCGCAGCCGCAGTAGCGGAGAGCAGTTAGCAAAAAGGCGTTTAGCAAAGAGCTGTTAGCAGCACCGTTGAACACAAAGACTTAGTTGCGGTAGATGGAGGCCCGCTACGATCCGGGCCTTCGTTTTGCGCGACGTGGATTGTTCTGCACTCGTCTTCCCCTCGATGTTCGCCTCTCGCTCGTCCTGCGCGCGCCGTCGCGCTACCCGCTAAATCTTCCAGGCTAACCGTTTCTTGCCAGACGCTTTTCGCTTGCTCATCTTTTCCACTCGTTTTTCGCTCGCCCGTCGCCCCCTCGCCCGTCACTCCCTGATAAAATCTATTGAATCCACTCATCGGAGCGGCAATGCAGGCAATTCTTGCGCTCGAAGACGGGCGCATCTTCAGGGGCGAAGGCTACGGAGCCCAGGGTGAATGCCGCGGAGAAGTCGTTTTCAATACTTCATTAACGGGTTATCAGGAGATCTTCACCGATCCCTCCTACGCCGGCCAGATTGTCGTCCTTACCAATCCCCAAATCGGCAACTACGGCACCAACCCCTCGGATGACGAAGCCACGAAGCCGTACATTGAAGGTCTCGTCACGCGCGAATTTTCCCCGATCAGTTCGAACTGGCGCTCCACCCAGGTCGCCGACGAATATCTCGAGCGCTTCCACGTTCCGGTCATCTCCGAAATCGATACCCGCGCCCTCGTTCGCCACCTCCGCACCAACGGCGTCATGCGCGGCGTTATCTCCACCACCGAGACCGACCCCGACGTTCTCATCCAGCGCGCCCGCTCCATCCGCAAAATGGATGGCACCGACCTCGCCAGCGTCGTCTCCACCAAAGATCGCTACGAATTCGAGTCCGACGGCCCGAACCCGCTTCCTTCCCTCGAAAAGCATTCCATCGTGCGCACCGATCTTCACGTGGTCGCCTACGACTACGGCATCAAAAAGAACATCCTCCGCATGCTGAACAGCGAAGGTTGCCGCGTGACCGTCGTCCCCGCGCAGACTTCCGCTGAAGACGTGCTCTCCCTCAAACCCGACGGCGTCTTCCTCTCCAACGGCCCCGGCGATCCTGAACCCGTCACCTATGCGCAAGACAACATCCGCCGCCTCGCCGGCCGCACGCCCATCTTTGGCATTTGCCTGGGCCATCAACTCATCGGCCTCGCTCTCGGCGGCAAAACCTACAAGCTCAAGTTCGGACACCACGGCGGGAACCACCCGGTGAAATGCAGCGACACGGGCAAGGTCGAAATCACCGCGCACAATCACAACTTCGCCGTCGATCCGGACTCGCTGAACCCCAGCGAGGTCGAACTCACCCACATCGACCTCAACGACAACACCCTCGAGGGTCTCCGCCATCGCACCCTGCCGCTCTTCAGCGTCCAATACCACCCGGAAGCCAGCCCCGGCCCCCACGACTCCCACTACCTCTTCAAAGACTTCCGCAAAATGATGGAGGAGTGGAAGGGATGACCCGATTTTTCCAGAAGATTTTTGCCAATCGGCGGGATTCATTTCCCGCCATTTTTATGAAACCGACATACTGACATACTGAAAGCAGCGAACAGCAATGCCACGCCGCAACGACATCACCAAAATCCTCGTGATCGGCTCCGGCCCGATCGTCATCGGCCAGTCCGCCGAGTTCGATTACTCCGGCACCCAGGCCTGCAAAGCCCTCAAGGCTGAAGGCTACGAAGTCGTGCTGGTCAATTCGAACCCGGCCACCATCATGACCGATCCCGAGCTCGCCGACCGCACCTACATCGAGCCCCTCACGAAGGAATACCTCGACGAGGTCCTTCGCCTCGAATCCGAAATGCTGAAAGAGGAAGGCCGAAACGGCGTCTTCGCCGTTCTGCCCACCGTTGGCGGACAAACCGCTCTCAACCTCGCAGTCGAACTCGCCGACTCCGGCATCCTCGAGAAGTACAACGTTGAACTCATCGGCGCGAAGCTCGAAGCCATCAAAAAAGCCGAAGACCGCCTCCTCTTCAAGGATGCGATGACGCGCATCGGCCTTGACGTCCCGCGCTCCGCTCTCGTCAACAACCTGCGCGACGGTCTCGATTTCGCCACCAAAATTGGTTTCCCCGTCATCATCCGCCCGTCGTTTACGCTCGGCGGATCCGGCGGCGGCATCAGCTACAACCGCGAAGAGCTGATGGAAATTCTCGCTCGCGGTCTCGACCTCTCACCCGTCCACGAGTGCCTCATCGAAGAATCCGTCCTCGGCTGGAAAGAATATGAGCTCGAGGTCATGCGCGACCTCGCCGACAACGTCATCGTCATCTGCTCCATCGAAAACATGGACCCCATGGGCGTCCATACCGGCGACTCCATCACCGTCGCCCCCGCGCAAACCCTCACCGACCGCGAATACCAGGCCATGCGCGATGCCGCCATCCGCGTGATGCGCGAAATCGGCGTAGAGACCGGCGGCTCCAACGTGCAGTTCGCCGTCCACCCCACCAACGGTCGCATGACCGTCATCGAGATGAACCCGCGCGTCTCGCGCTCCTCGGCGCTCGCCTCGAAGGCCACCGGTTTTCCCATCGCCAAGATCGCCGCGCGCCTTGCTGTGGGCTACACGCTCGACGAGATTCCCAACGACATCACCAAAATGACGCCGGCCTGCTTCGAGCCGACCATCGACTACGTCGTCGTCAAAATCCCCAAGTGGCAGTTCGAGAAATTTCCCGGCGCCGACGAAAACCTCGGCCCGCAGATGAAATCTGTCGGCGAAGTCATGGCCATCGGCCGCACTTTCAAAGAAGCGCTCATGAAAGCCGTGCGCTCTCTCGAAACCGGAAAAAAAGCCGGCTCAGAAATCCTCGATCCGCGCCGCATGACCCAGAAGCTCGTCACGCCGCAGCCCGAGCGCCTCAGCTACATCCGTTTCGCCTTCCGCCAGGGCCACTCCGTCCGCGAGGTCGCACGCCTCACCTCCATGGATCCCTGGTTCCTCTATCAGATCAAGGAAATCACCGACCTCACATCCGCGCTTCCCGATGATCCCCGGGAAATGTCACAGGAGCAGTTACGAAAGGCCAAGCGACTCGGAATCTCCGACGAGCGTCTCGCCGAAGCCTGGGCCCTGGCCGGCAACAACGGCATCGAGCAGGTCCGCCTCTTGCGCCACCACTACGGCCTGCGTCCCGTCTATAAGCTCGTCGATACCTGCGCCGCCGAATTCGAGAGCTTCACCCCCTACCTCTACTCCAGTTACGACGAAGAGGACGAAGCCCCACCGACAACCCGCCGCAAAGTCATCATCCTCGGCAGCGGACCCAACCGCATCGGCCAGGGCATTGAGTTCGATTACTGCTGTTGCCATGCTGCGTTCGCCCTGCGCGAAGACGGCTACGAGACCATCATGGTCAACTGCAACCCCGAAACCGTCTCCACTGACTACGACACCAGCGACCGTCTCTATTTCGAGCCCCTCACCCTCGAAGACGTTCTCGCCGTCTACGAGCACGAAGCCTCTGGCGGTGCCGAAATCGGCATGATCGTCCAGTTCGGTGGCCAGACGCCTCTCAACCTCGCCCTTCGCCTCAAAGCCGCCGGCGTTCCCATCCTCGGCACCTCGCCCGAATCCATCGATCTCGCAGAAGACCGCAAGCGCTTCGGAAAGCTCCTCGAAGATCTGCAAATTCCTCAGCCACCCGGCGCCATCGTCACCAGTGTCGAAGAAGCCCTGAAAGGCGCTGAGCGCATCGGTTATCCCGTGCTCGTCCGCCCCTCCTATGTCCTCGGCGGCCGCGCCATGGTCATCGCCTTCGACGCCGAAGGCGTCTCCCGCTACATGAAAGAAGCGGTCGAGTACTCGCAGGACCGCCCCATCCTCGTCGACCACTTCCTCGAAGACGCGGTTGAAGTCGACGTCGACGCACTCTGCGATGGCGAAGACGTCGTCATCGCCGGCATCATGCAGCACATCGAGGAAGCCGGCATCCACTCCGGTGACTCGTCCTGCGTTCTGCCTGCGGTCGATCTCGCGCCCGCGACCCTCGACACCATCCGCGGCTACACGCGCCAACTCGCGCTCGCGCTCAATGTCATCGGCCTCGTCAATCTGCAGTTCGCCATCCAGCGCAGGCCGGGTATGCAGGACAAAGTCTTTGTCATCGAAGTCAATCCGCGCGCCTCACGCACTGTTCCTTATGTTTCGAAAGCGACCGGCGTACCGCTGGCCAAGATCGCCTCGCGCCTCATGACCGGCCGCCGCCTGCGCGAATTCCTCGACGTCTCCTCGCATCAGGACCTCGAGACCGGCTCGCACTTCTACGTCAAATCGCCCGTCTTCCCGTGGAGTAAATTCCAGGGCGTCGACACCGTTCTCGGTCCCGAGATGAAATCCACCGGCGAAGTCATGGGTGTTGCCGACAACTTCGGCGAAGCCTTCGCTAAGGCGCAGCTCTCTGCCGGCCTCCAGCTACCCCTCAAAGGCACAGTCTTCTTCAGTGTCAGCGATCGCGACAAGACCAACCTCGTCAACCTCGCGCGCCAGTACATGGAGCTCGGCTTCCACCTCGTCGCAACCGAGGGCACGGCGAATGCCATCGAGAAAGCCGGCATGACCGTCGATCGCGTCTACAAAGTCAAGGAAGGCCGTCCCAACGTCGTCGACCTCATCAAAGGCGATCGCATCCAGCTCATCATCAACACGCCCCGCGGTCAGGATCCTTACTTCGACGAGAAAGCGATCCGGCGTGCTGCCGTCATCGCTCGCATCCCCACCATCACGACGCTCGCCGCTGCCAAGGCCGCCGCCGAAGGCATCGCCGCGCTGCAGAGCCGCAAGATTACGGTGAACCCGCTACAGAAACTCCACGCGGAGCATCTGGCCGCGCGCTAGCGCGTCCAACGCTTTTGGCTATTGGCTACTGGTGTCCCGCCACAGCGCCACGCCACCCAACAGTCCGTCCATGTTCGACACGATCGTGACGTTGGGCCGAAATTGCAGCGTGATCAGCTTTGTGTTTCCGCCGCCCAGATACAGGTGGTCCCAGTTGAACGTCGCCGCCGTCTGTGCCACCGCTTTTCGTAGCAGCTTGTTCCACTTCTTCTCGCCATACTTCTTCAGGCCGCGCTTGCCCAGATAATCCTCATACGTCTTCTTCAGCCACGGATGATGCCCCAGTTCCAGTCCCGGACACAAATGTCCGTCCGTGTAAATCGCCGATCCCATCCCCGTGCCGAGCGTGATGATCATTTCCACACCGCGCCCCTGAATCGCGCCATATCCCTGCACCGCCGCATCGTTCGCCACCCGCACCGGCTTCTTCCAGCGCTTCTGCAGGACTGACTGCAACGGATACCCAAGCCACTTCGGGTGCAGGTTGGCGGCCGATAGCACCACACCCTTCTTGATCACGCCCGGATACCCGACGCTTACCCGATCGAACTCCGGCATCTTCGCCCGCAACTGATCCAGCGTCGCCAGCAATCGCGCCGGCGTCGGCGGATCCGGCGTCGGCACACGCAGCCGCTCCGTCAGCGGCTTGCCCTCGGCATCGAGGCACAGCATCTTCAGCCCCGTGCCCCCAATATCCACCGCCAGTGTGACCAGAGGTTGTGTACTCATCATTCGTGAACAGACCCCGGACAGTGTAACGCGCTCCGTCGGCGATTCGCGTCAAAGCCTCTCGATCGGTAGCGCGGACGCCGCATGCTGTGCTTATCGTCATTCCCCCTGCATCACGATAGGCAGCGATGGCGTCTCCGACCCGCGTCCCGGTTCCACTGTCACCTCGAACCGCTTCGCTTCAGTCTCCGCCGGCAACGGTGGCAGCACGACCGTCGCGCCATGATCCGGATCGGGCCGAAACAGCCCCGCTGGAATCGGTGCCTTGCCGCCTGCCGGAATCAGCCACAGCTCATACGCTTTGTCCGCCGGCAGATCCCGCAGTCCGCCCGCCACAAACACGAGCGCGCCCTGGCTCTGCAGCCAGCTCACCTGTCCCACTGGATGCACCGGCTGCCGCGTTTCGCTCAGCACCACATGGGCTGACTGCGGCGAACTCAGCACCGCCACAATCTCATTTGCGTGATCCAGCTGCACCTTCATCTGCGCCGTGCCACCCTGCGCCGCATTCAATTCGCCTCGCAGCCACGCCGCGTGATGCGCCAGCACCGCCGCAGTCACCGCGAACACAGCCGCCAGCAACCAACCCAACCAGGTCAGCGCGGAACTTCGTCTCGTTTGTATCGTCTCGTTTGCCATCGCACAATATCTGGGTACGCGTCCACCTCGTACCTTAGCTCCCAGCTCGTACCTTATCGTAGGATGCGACCTCAGTACGTCGAGTCTCACAGTCAAATGCGCAACTGCCGCCCCGCCATGAAGATCCGCTGATGAAAACCCGGCTATGAAAACCCGTCCATGAAAACCCGTCTCGACAAGCTCCTCGTCGAACGCGGCCTCGTCCCGACACGCGAACGCGCCCAGGCCATGATCCTCGCCGGTCGAGTCCTCGTCCACGAACAAAAGTCCGACAAGCCCGGCCACGCCGTCCCCGACGACGCTCCCATCCGCCTCCTCGGCTCCGACCTGCCCTACGTCAGCCGTGGCGGACTCAAGCTCGAAGCCGCGCTCGATCACTGGCACATCGACCTCACCCGCCAATTCTGCCTCGACGTAGGCGCCTCCACCGGCGGCTTCACCGACTGCATGCTCCAGCACGGCGCCGCCCGCGTCCTCGCCATCGATACCGGATACGGCCAGATCGCCCAAACCCTCCGCGACGATCCCCGCGTCACGCTGATGGAGCGCACCAACGCCCGCCTCCTCAACCCCGGCGACCTTCCGTCCGGCATCTCCTTCCTCGCCATGGACGTCTCCTTCATCTCCGCGACCCTCGTCTTGCCTTCGGTTCTGGCCGCGATTCCGGAAACGCCCGCCCTGCGCGCAGCAGTCCTCATCAAGCCCCAGTTCGAAGCCGGCCGCGAGCGCGTCGGCAAAGGCGGCATCGTCCGCGATCCCGCCGCCCACCAGCTCGCCATCGACCGCGTCCGCACCTGTGTCGCCGAACTCGGCGCACAGTGGCATCGAAGTCATCGACTCGCCCATCACCGGCGCCGAAGGCAATCGCGAATTTCTCCTCCACGCAATTTGGACCTGACCTCCAGCCACTGTCGAGTCGTCTATCCGCTGTTGTATTCTGGTTCGCAACTTCAGGACCATCGCCACGCAGTGTCCTGTCTTTTTCCGGGAGTACTATGACCCAAACGTTTTCCATCGGTATCGGAGGCGCCGCCGGCCAGGGTGTTGCCACCCCCGGCGACATCTTCGCCAAGATTTTCTCCCGGCGCGGCCTCCACCTGAACGCCTACAACGCGTACCAGTCCATCATTCGCGGCGGCCACACTTTTCTGACCATTCGCGCCGGCGTCGACCCCGTCACCAACATGGGCGACACCCTCGAGCTCCTTATCCCGCTCAATCAGGACACCATGGACCGCCATCTCCGCCTGCTCGGTCCTGGCGGCGCCTGCATCTATAACGCGGATTCGATCAAGCCCGTCGAGCATGCCGAGGGGGTGCAGCTCTGCCCGCTCCCCGTCTCCACCCTGGCCGACATCACCAAGAACAAAGTCGCGCAGAACACGCTCGCCATGGGTGCCGCCCTCAGCATGATGGGCATCGGCTTCAACTCCCTCGAATCCGTCATCCGCGAGCAGTTCGGCAAAAAAGTCGCAGCCGTTGCCGACGAAAACATCGCCGTCGCCCGCGCCGGCTACGACTACGCGACGCAGAACTTCAAGCCCTTCACGAATCCCGTCCCCATGACGGACACCAAATACGCCGTCCTCAGCGGCAATACCGCGCTGGCCATGGGCGGAGCCGCTTCCGGCGTCAAGTTCTATTGCGCCTATCCCATGAGCCCCTCCACCGGCGTGCTCCACTGGTTCGCGTCCAACGGACGCAAAGCCGGCATCATGGTCCGCCAGGTCGAAGACGAAATCGGCGTCGTCAACATGGTCATCGGTGCCGCGCAAGCCGGCGTCCGCGCCATGTGCGCCACCTCCGGCGGTGGATTTGCCCTCATGTCCGAAGCTCTCGGCCTCTCCGCCATGGCCGAAATTCCCATCGTCGTCATCAACTGCATGCGCGCGGGCCCGTCCACCGGCGTCCCCACCAAGACCGAACAGGGCGACCTCTGGCAGATGCTCGGCGCCGCCTTCGGTGACTACCCTCGCGTCATTGCTGCCCCGCTCGACATCGGGGACTGCTTCACGCTCATGGCGGAAATCTGGAACATCGCCGACAAATTCCAGGTCCCCGGCCTTGTCCTCTGCGACCTGCTGCTCTCCGAAGGCCGCCTCAGCGTCGATCCGAAAGTGCTCGACTTCAAACCGCCCATCGATCGCGGCGAAATGATCACGGAGCCGAACGGCGACCACGGCGCCTACAATCGCTACCTCATCACCGAGAGCGGCGTCTCTCCCCGTGCCATCCCTGGCGTCCCCGGATACACGCACGTCGTCTCCAGCGACGAGCACGACGAAAATGGCGTCCTCATCAGCGACATGTACACCAACGCCGGCAAGCGCCGCGCCATGATGGAAAAGCGCATGCGCAAGGAGCAGGGAATCGCCGCCGCCGTTCCGCCGCCGCGCCTGCAGGGACCGAAAGACGCCGACGTCACCCTCATCGGCTGGGGCTCCACGCAGGGCGTCATTGAAGAAGCCCGCGCCCAGCTCGCAGAGCAGGGAATTACCGCCAATCAATTACAGATTCGCTGGCTCGTCCCGCTGCACGGCGACGCGATCGTCGATCAGTTGCGCAACGCGAAGCGCACTATCATCGTCGAGAACAATTTCAGCGGACAATTCGCCCGCTACCTGCGCAGCGAAACCAGCTTCGTTCCCGACGGCCACATCCGCAAGTACGACGGCGAGCCCTTCATGCCGCACCACATTGTGGAAGCGGTCCGCGAACAACTCGCTGGCGACACCACGCTGTCCATCCCAACGCACGAGATCATGGTCTAGGAGACCGTTCAGGAGAGAGTTATGGCCACCATTGTCGAAACCCCCAAGCCTCTTACGATGGCCGATTTCAAGGGCCGCGTCGATCCTGACTGGTGCCCGGGCTGCGGCGACTTCGGCGTTCTCGCCGCGGTGCAGAAGGCCCTCGTCGACCTGCAGATTCCCAACCACATGATCTGCACCATCAGCGGCATCGGCTGCTCGTCGAACTTTCCCGGCTTCATCGAAACCTACGGCATGCACACGCTCCACGGCCGCTCGTTGCCCGTGGCGACGGGCGTGAAGATGGCCAACCCCGACCTCACCGTGCTCGTTACCGGCGGCGATGGCGACGGCCTCGGCATCGGCGGCAATCACCTTACCCACACCATCCGCCGCAACGTCGATCTGACCTACATCATCATGGACAACCAGATCTACGGCCTCACCACAGGGCAAACATCGCCCACCAGCCGCATCGGCATGAAGACCAAGAGCACCCCCTTCGGCAGCATCGAAGGCCCGCTCTACCCCATCACCATGGCGCTCGCTGCTGGAGCCACCTTCGTCGCCCGTGGCTTCTCCGGTGATCAAAAGCACCTGACCGACCTCATCAAGCAGGCCATCCAGCACAAGGGCTTCTCCTTCCTCGACGTCTTCAGCCCCTGCGTCACCTACAACAAGGACAACACCTTCCAGTGGTTTCGCCCGCGCGTGAAGCGCCTCGAAGACGACCCCACTTACGATTCGACAAATTGGCTGACTGCGATGGACAAGTCGACCGTCTGGGGCGAAGAGATTCCCATCGGCAAATTCTTTGAGCGGACGGATCTGCCCGCGCTGCACGAAGCCGAGCCGGTGACCCAGGGCCGCACCATGCTCTCCTATCCGCTCCACATCGATGCTGCAGCGGCGCAGTCCTTCATTGACGAGCTGATGTAGTCGAACCGGACCATGTCAGGCGCTGAACGCAAGACCCGTGTGACCCTGCACATGGTCGCAAGCCTCGATGGTTTCATCGCAAAGAACGACAATACCGTCTCCTGGATGGAAAGCACCGGAATCTACGAAGCCGGAGTTTCCGTCTCGGAGGAAGAAGTCGTCGCATTTCTGAAAACAATCGACTGCTACGTGATGGGTTCGCGCACCTACGAACACGCGCTCGAACTCGGCTGGCCCTATGGCGATACTCCGGTCGTCGTCGTCACGAACCGAGAATGGCCGGAAACCCGAAAAATCGTCGAATTCTGCGCAGGCGATCTCCGCACCTTAGTCGACGAGAAGCTGGCGCCTCGATTCAGAAACATCTGGCTCGTCGGCGGAGCCACTTTGTGCCGGCGCTTTCTCGAACTCGGCCTGGTAGACGAAATCCGACTGACGATCGCTCCCGTCCTGTTAGGTGAAGGCCTCCGCCTCTTCGACGAATCATCCGCACAACAAAACTGGAACCTGAAGAACGTCACCGCCTACAAGAACGGTTTTGTCGAACTGCTGTACTCCGCTGCAGCCGTTTAGTACCCCCACCCTGTACCCTGTACCCTGCCCCCTGTCCTACTTCACTCCCCCGTCCGCGAGAAACAGCCGCTCCACCTGCTCCCAGTTATCCACCCGCGTATACCCACTCGCCCCCAAATTATGCGGAGCCGTGAACAAAATCCCTCGTCCATCAAAAACGCGCAGATTCCGCACCTGATCGTCGATCAGGTAGTCCGCCTTCAGAACGCTCTTGTCCCCGCAGAACACAAAATGCCGCGGATCGAGAAAAGGGAAGTGCCGCCGCAGCCAGCGATACTTCGGCCCAAACGAATTCGGAAACTCCATCGCCGACGTTGCAATGTAAACCTCATACCGCTGCGCCATCAGTTCCAGCACCCGCTGGCTGTCCGCGATCACCGGCAGGTCTTCGAAGAAATCCTCCGACCGCAGATACCCCTCCAGCCGCTCGTGCCGATCGATCGACACGATATCCCACAGCCACTTTCCCTCAAGATCGGCTTTGGTGATCGCCTCGCCGTGGTCGCGGTTATAACGAGCAAGGTGCTCGGCCAGCGTATCGGCCAGCACCTCATCCATATCGATGGCAACACGCTTCATATGTGGTTTCTGGTTTGGCACGTATCCCGCCGCTCAGAGAATTGACAAGGCGGATCGCACATCCGTCGCTGCGAAGTCTTCACCTTTGTATAGCAAGGGCAGGCCTCGCAGTTTGGCCAGGGCATATGCGGCGCAGTCAATGATGTTCAGATGCGCTGCTGTCCCTTGGCCCTTGCCAAATTTGCGAAAGGCATCGAATGCCGTATCGCTCATCTCCCGATCGAATGCGACGACCGTAATGCGAGCCCGCTCTATGAGTTCATCGAATGTCACAATCGACCCTTCGCCGAATCGCGAAAAAAGGACGATTCGCGTTTCGAGCAGAGTGATGGCGGAGATCAAGCGAATTTGTGCGGTCTTAATGGCTCTGCGATAAAGCTCGCCATCCGGTTCGTTGGCGACCGCTGCGAAAATTGCGGAGGTATCGATCACCATTAGCGGGGCAGACCGTTCGCTTCGTAGCCCACAATCTCATCCGGAGACCGCCCGTCCCGCACAGGCATCCTCGCCAGTTGATCGAATAATGCATCGATGTCATCACTGATCTCGGTCTGCGCCGCACGACCGACCCGAGCCAGCCTCTCTTCGAGAGCGCACACCACCGCCGTCTCCATGTCCTCACCCGTAATGGCCGCCAGTTCAGCGGCCAGATGAGTCACTTTCGTGGAGTTGAGTTCCTGTGCCATACGTCTCTCCTGGTACTGGCGCCATTATCCCAGTGCACGAAAGGATCGGGCAAGTATCGACGCATCAGCCCCTGAGGGAAGTCTTACTCCACTCCGGCTTCCGGCGCCTTCCGTCCCCGCTTCTTCGGCTTCTCCACCACCGGCTCCGGCTGCGGCTCCCGCGACGCATCGTAAAACAGCAGCCGCCCGCACGATTCGCACGTCATAATCTCTCCCGCGCGAATCTGATTCCACATCTGCGGCCGGATCCCCATCTGGCATCCCATGCACCGCTGTCCCTGCGCATAGACAATGCCTGTCACGCGCGACGAGGTCGAAACGCGATCGTAGGTCCGCAGCAAATCTTCCGGAACCAGCGCCCGTTCCTTCGCCCGCCGCTTCGTCAGCTCCCCCAGCTTCTTCTGCTGCTCTGCCGACTCGGCCCGCGCGTCTTCCTTCTCAATCTCGACCGCCTTCGTGCTGTCGGCCAGTTCGCTCTCTGCCGCCTTGCGCTGTTGCGTCAGTTTCTCGGAGCGCTCCATGCTCTCCAGCTCGCTGTCTTCGATCTTCTTGATCTCCGCCTCGGCAAACTCGATCTCGTGCTGAAACGCCCGATACTCCTCGTTCGTCTTCACATTCGACATCTGGTCGCGGAGCTTCACAATCTTCTGCTGCTGGTCCTTCAGGTCGCTCTCGAACCGCCGCTTCAGCGCCTCTTCATCCTTCAGCGCCTTCCCGGCCTGCTCGACCGCAGCCTTCTCCGCCGCCAGTTTCGTCTCCAGCGCCGCCAGCCGTTTTGGAAGAGCCGCAATCGCCGCACGCAGCTGCGTCGTCTCCCCATCAATTGTCTGCAAACGCATCAGCGCTTCTAATTCAGTTTTCATCGTGGAATCTGCAGTTTATCATCGCGCGGGCCGCTGCCTCTTCTGTTCGTGCTGGCGATGATCGTTTCGTCCACCGCCGACTGAGCCCCTTGCCCTTAACCCACTTTTCCTGCATCCTCATCCCAGTCCCCAGCCTCCAACCCTTTATCCATGCCCCAGGATCCCGACGCTGACTGGAAGCCAAAACATAATCCCTGGGCCATCGCGCTCACCGTCACCCTGGCCACCTTTATGGAGGTCCTTGACACCTCCATCGCCAACGTCGCCATCCCCCACATCGCCGGCGGCCTCGGCGCCTCCAGGACGAAGCCACCTGGGTCCTGACCTCCTACCTCGTCTCCAACGCCGTCATCCTGCCGGCCAGCGCCTACCTCGTCGGCTTCCTCGGCCGCAAGCGCTTCTACATGATCTGCGTCGCGCTCTTCGGCATCAGCTCCATGCTCTGCGGCCTCGCGCCCACGCTGCCGCTGCTCATCCTCTTTCGCGTCCTGCAGGGCATCGGCGGCGGCGGCCTTCAGCCCAGCGAGCAGGCCATCCTCGCCGACACTTTCCCGCCCGCAAACGCGGCCAGGCCTTCGCCGTCTACGGCATGGCCGTCGTGCTCGCGCCGGCCATCGGCCCCACCCTCGGCGGCTGGATCACCGACAACTACACCTGGCGCTGGATCTTCTTCATCAACGTCCCCATTGCCATCCTGTCGCTCTTCCTCACCTCGCGCATGGTCGAAGACCCGCCCCACATCAAAAACGAAGTCGCCGCCCAGCGCAAACGCGGCCTCAATCTCGACTACATGGGCTTCGGCCTTCTCGCCATTGGCTTCGGCTCACTGCAATTTGTCCTCGACAAAGGCCAGGAGAACGACTGGTTCGGCTCCCATGTCATCTCCACCTTCGCCTTCCTCTGCATCGCCAGCCTCGTCACGCTTATCTTCTGGGAGATCGCCCAGATTCGCCGCGGCCACCGCCCCATCCTCGACCTCACCATGTTCCGCAACCGCAACTTCAGCATCTCCTGGGTGCTGATGTTCGTTCTCGGCCTCACCCTCTTCGGCACCACCGTGCTCATCCCGCTGTTCGTCCAGCAACTGATGGGCTACACCGCCGAGCAGGCCGGCCTCGTCATCTCTCCTGGCGGCATCGCCATTCTTTTCCTCATGCCGCTGGTCGGCTTCCTCGTCGGCCGCGTCGACAATCGTTACCTCATTGCTTTTGGATTCGCCGTCCTTGCCTGCGCCCTCGCCGCGCTCCATACCATCGATACCCAGGCCAGCTACGCCTACGTCGCCTGGATGCGCATCTTCCAGGCCAGCGGCCTCGCCTTCCTCTTCATCCCCATCAACACCCTCTCCTATACCGATGTCCCCCGCGAAAAGAACAACGACGTCTCCGGCCTCATGAATCTCGCCCGCAACATCGGCGGCAGCTGCGGCACCTCGTTCTTCGTCACCGTCCTTGCTCGTCGTGCGCAGGATCATCAGGACCGCCTCGCCATGTTCCTGAACAGCGCCAGCATGCAGCTACGCCAGGCCATCGACGGCCTCTCCCGTCACCTCTTGCAGGGCGGCCTCACGGGTTCAACAGCCCAGGCGCGCGCCCTCGCCCAGGGCAGCATCTACCGCCAGCTCGTCCAGCAAAGCACCCAGCTTGCCTATCTGGATGTGGTTGCCATCCTCTCCATCGGCTCCGCCTGCATGATCCCCCTCGTCTTTTTCATGAAGAAACGCACGGCCGCTGGGCCCGCAGCAGCTCACTGATCTCCCCGCCTGCTTTGCCCGGGCTCCCCGCCCCCAAAGGTTTAGAATTCTTGTTCACGCAACCCATCCCGGTTCTTCCTCTGCCCGGGTTCGTTCCTGGAGACTCGTTTGCTGCGCAAGATTCGTCCTGGCTTTCTCTTTTTCTCCTGGCTCCTCCTGTGCCTCGCGGCTCTGCCGCAGCTCCTGCGCGCCCAATCCGATCGCCCCTGGACCATCGCAGAAATCTTCGGCCGCCCCGGCGACAACACCGGCGATCCGCCCGAAGGTATCAGCTGGTCTCCCGACGGCAAATCTGCAACCTGGATCGATGCCAGCGGCGACCTGATGCAGATTCAGGCGCCCGATCCAAAACCCAAAAAACTCATCCCCTACGCCAAAATCGCCGCCCTGCTCAATGCCTCCATCCCCGAGCGCGACCGCGACCACCGCGCCCGCTACGATCAGCCCGACTACCTCTGGACTCCGGACTCCGAGCACGTTCTCTTCAATACCAACGGCTCGCTTTGGCTCTTTACCCTCAGGACCGGTACCGGCGTGCAAATCGGCAACACCGGTGCTATGTCCGGCGACGATCCAAAGTTCTCGCCCAACGGCCAGATGCTCTCGTACCTGCGCGATGGCAATCTCTACGTTCAGCACGTCGACGGCTCCGCCTCGCCCCTGGCTCTCACTACCTCCACCGACGCCACCATCCTCAACGGCGCCGCCGACTGGGTCTACCTCGAAGAACTCGATGTCCGCAGCAACTACTTCTGGTCCCCCGATTCGCGCGACATTGCCTTCCTCCAGATGAATGAAGCCGCCGTCCCGCAATACCCGCTGGTCGACTGGATCCCCGTCCACGCCAATGTCGAGATGCAGCGCTATCCTCAGCCTGGCGATCCCAATCCCACCGTGCGCGTCGGCATCGTCGGCGCCGGCGGCGGCAATATACGCTGGCTCAGAATCCCGTTCGACGCCGGTAACGACTACATCCCGCGCTTTGGCTGGGTCAATCCTCACACCGTCTGGGTCGAAACTCTATCGCGTAACCATCAGCACCTCGATCTCTGGTTCGCCGACATCCGCACCGGCGACTACCGCCGCGTCCTCCAGCAGTCCGACTCGAAATACCTCCCTGAGTCCTACGACGTGAAGTTCGTCGGCGATCACACCTTCTTCCTCCTCAGCTGGCGCGACGGCCACACGCACATCTACCGCTACACCTTCGATCCCGGTGAACCCGCTCTCCACGCTCGCCCAGCTCGCCAACCAGGTCGAAAGCGGCAACTACGATGTCGCCGCCATTAAAGCCGTCGACGAGAGTGCCCAGACCCTCTGGTACCTCTCCAACCAGGGGGACCCGCGCCAGCAGCAGATATGGGCCATCCAGTTCGATGGCGGCGGCCGCCGTCAAATCTCGCAGGACGCTGGTTTCCACGATCCCGTCTTCTCCGATCAGGGCGGCTCTTTTATCGACACCTGGTCCGGCATCCTCACGTCGCCCACGGTTTCCGCCTGCTTTGCAGCAGCGTCTTCCTCGGCCTCGGTCAATTGCACGCCCTTCTGGCGCTCGCAGCCCCTCAAGAACCACACGCTCCTCGAGCCGCAGCCGGTTCAGTTCATCGCCTCCGACAAAGTGACGCCGCTCCTGGGCTCGATCCTTCTTCCTCCCGGCGACCGTGCCCCGCACAGCGTTCCGCTCATCGTGAACCCCTACGGCGGTCCTGGTGTCAGCACCATTCGCGATCGATGGGGCGGCAAGCATTTTCTTTTCGACCAGCTTCTCGCCGAGCGCGGCTTTGCCGTCCTCCACGTCGACAATCGCGGCATGGCCGGCCGCGGCCGCGACTTCGAACAGGTCGCGTTCCACAACTTCGGTCCGCCGCAGTTCGCCGACCAGATGGCCTCCATCGACAAAGCCCTCGCTCAGTTTCCGGAACTCGATCCGCATCGCCTCGGCTGGTGGGGCTGGAGCTGGGGCGGCTCCTTCACCCTCTTCGCCCTCTCACACTCCGATAGCTTTCTCGCCGGTGTCGCCGGCGCTCCCGTCACCGACTGGCGCGACTACGACTCCATCTACACCGAGCGTTACCTGGGTATGCCCAATGAGGACGCGCAGAATTACCACGACGATTCCGATGTCAATTCAGCCGCCGACCTCAAGAGTCATATCCTCATCCTGCACGGCACCGGCGATGACAACGTCCACATCGAAAACGACACGCAATATATTCAGAAGCTCATCGAGGCCGGCGTCCCCTACGACTACAACATCTTCCCGCGCAAGACCCACTCCGTCTCCGGTCCCGAAGACCAGACCGAGCTCTACGCAAAGATCCTCGACCACTTCGACCGCTACCTGATGCAGGCCAAACCTGCGGAGCCGGCGCCTGCGAAACCCTGAGCCAGGATACATCAGGAAAAAGATCTGTCATCCTGAGTATTGAGTTGTCATCCTGAGCGAAGCGAAGGACCCAGTGTTTGATTTTGAGCTGTCATTCTGAGCTGGGTGCCCAATTCTGATCGCCATTTCTTGGCGATCACGGTGGGAATCGCGCAAAGCGCGATCTCCTTTCTCCTGATTTCTGTCTCCTGCCTCCCGTCTCCTGGTTTCTGTCCCCCGCACCCTGTAACCTGTACTCTGCAATGCACCCCAGCGAGCGACCCGATTCCGCCAACCCCATCCGCGGCCGCACCACAATCGGCGATTTCGAACTCACCATTCTCTCCGACGGCCATTACTTCCTCGACGGCGGAGCCATGTTCGGTGTCGTCCCCAAGCCGCTCTGGGAAAAGCGCGCCCCCGCCGACGACCAGAACCGTATCCTCCTCGGCCTCAACACCGTCATCGTCCGCACCGGTCAGCACACCATCGCCATCGAGACCGGCATCGGCAACAAGCTCTCGCCGAAACTCAACGCAATTTTCGGAGTCCAGCAGCAGCTACTGCGCGCCTTTGAGTCCGCGCAGATCCGCCCCGAAGAGATCGACATCGTCATCAACTCCCATCTCCACTTCGATCACTGCGGATGGAACACCACCCGCACTCCCGAAGGCAACATCGTTCCGACATTCCCCAACGCCCGCTACTTCGCCCATCGCGGCGAAGTCACGCACGGCCACCTGCAACTCGAGCGCGACGCCGTCAGCTACATCTCCGACAACTACGATCCCCTCATCGCTTCCGGCCAGATGACCCTGCTCGACACCGAGCCCGGCGACGTGACGCCCATCGTTCCCGGCATCTCGGTCGAATGTTTTCCCGGTCACACCGCGCAGCTTCTCGGCATCCACATCGAATCGGGTGGACAACACGCCGTCTACATCTCCGACCTCATCCCAACGTCGGCCCACCTCGACATCACCTGGGTCATGGGCTACGACCTCGACCCCGTCACCTGCATCGCCGAGCGCAAGCGTTTCTACCAGCGCGCCATCCCGGAGAAGTGGCTCGTCCTCTTCACCCACGACCACCACACGCCCTTCGCGCACATCCAGCTCAACGAAAAAGGCAAACCGGTGATCGAGCCAGCGCGGATCTAACTCGCAACCTGCGAGATTGCCGCGTCCGTCTTCCCCGCAAACTTAGCCCGGTAATACCCCTTCCAGATTTCCAGCGCCGGAATCCCCCACCATCACCGGCCACAGCCAAACCCACCATGCATTGCCAAAATGCGGAGACAGATTCACCACCGAAAATGCCGCCACCGCCGCGATGTAGCTGCCGATCATTCCGCTCATGTGTAGATACCACCAGAACTGTTTCTCCACCGGCGGGCGTAGAAATGTCCCCATCGATCGCGCCGCGATGACCATTCCGATTGCGCCAAAGACCTCCGCGATGATCCCCGTGCCCGGCACCAGCCGCGGCCGAAAGGCTCCAATCCACGCCAGCGCCCCGCTCGTGGCAAACGTTACCAGCGCCGCCGCCCAGTCGAACCACCGGGCTCTGCCTCCGCGCGACAGATCCTTCAAATGCAAAATGCGGTACGCGGAGAACGCTGCGTAGAAACTGAACACCGCGACCAGAGCCAGAAACAGTATCGGCAGCAGGATCGACAAGGTCAGCGCAGTCGCCGCCACCCCCGCCATCGCCCAGAAATAAATCCTTCCCCATCGACGATGCGTCTTTCCGCCCTTAGCCGTCACCAGCGCCACGGGAGCGCAAACAAACGCGACCAGGCCCATGCCGATATGCACGACGAGAAGACAGCGCAGATACAAAGGCCATTCTGGGTGCAAGATGCCCTCCGCGAATCAGTCAGATTCACTGCATGGCCCGAGGGCCCCGTCCGGCAAGTTATACCGTCACACGGCCGCACGATGAATTACGCGCAAAGGCCGCATCTGGTTCCCACCTCGTCCGCCTCGGTTGCGTCAGCCGCCCTCGACACGTTGGGCATCCTCGAACTCTCCCGCTGCCCCGTCACAAAACCCTAACTTCCCCGCCACAAACCAGTGGCATACTCTCCCCAACACCGGAGCCCGCCCATGCCCACGACCCTAACCCCCGACCAGATGAAGCACCGCGTCCGCACCCACTTCGAAGACTTCGTCAACAATCGCAAAGCCGAGGTCATTCGCACGAACATGACGCCTGACTTCCGCGACCACGACGGCCCCGGGGGGCAGCCCGCCGGCGTCGAGGGCGACGAGCAGATGATGCTCGCCATGTATCAGCGCATGCCCGACCTGCAACTCACCATCGAGGACATGATCGCCGACGGCGACAAAGTCGTTTGCCGCAACGTCTGGCGCTGGACCGATCCCGCCTCCGGCAAAAAGCTGTCCTTCCAGGGCTTCGTCCTCTGGCGCTTCGAAGGCGACAAGATCGCCGAGCGCTGGGCCACCGTCACGCCGCCTTCAGAAACATCGTCGTGGGCTCGTTGATCCCTGACCTGGATCCTGCAAGCGTTTCTCCGAAGGCTGTATAGTAGTGAATATCACTACTGTCTGGAACGAAGGAAATTCTCATGCAAAAAGCGATCTCTGCCACCGAAGCCAACCGCCAGTTCTCCCGGCTCCTGGAGGGAGTCCGTCGCGGTCGCACTTACCTGGTGACCAGCCACGGTCAGCCCGTCGCGAAGCTTTCTCCCGTCAGCAAGACCGAGAAAACGATGGCGGACGCCCGCAAGGCCCTTCTTACGAGACTGCGCAGGCAACCCATCACCCACGCCGGCCCCTGGACGCGTGACGAACTATACGAGGATGAGCGATGAAAGCCGCCCTCGATACCAACATCCTCGTTTACGCCGAAGGCGTTAACGACGCCGGGAAGAGAAGGAGGGCCTGGGATCTTTTCGAGAAACTTCCCTACGATACAGTCGTTCCCGTCCAGGTGCTTGGCGAACTGTTTCGGGTCCTCGTACGGAAGGCGGGCTTCGCACCGGCTGTCGCACGAACTGCTGTATATAGGTGGAGTGACGCGTTCAATTTGGTTGAAACATCCAGCTCAATTCTGCTGGCGGCGGCCGATCTCGCTACGCGAAAATTCGACATCTGGGACGCCGTCATCTTTAGCGCTGCCGCCGAAGCGAATTGCAGAGTGCTGTTGTCGGAGGACATGCAGCACGGGTTTACAGAGAGAGGCGTTACGGTCGTGAACCCGTTTGCCCATCCCGAACACCCCTTGCTCAAAGCGCTCCTGGACTCAGCGTCCGAATAACTGTGGGTCGCCGCGGCCCTCTACAATGGGCCAATGGCCACCACCACCGACTCGGCCCTCCTCACCCTCTCCGCCTTTACCGAAGCGCAAACCCGCATCCAGGGCGTCGCCCTCCACACGCCCCTCGTCCGCCTGCCCATCCCTGATCTCGATTCCGCCGAAATCTACGTCAAGGCCGAAGGCCTCCAGCCCATCGGCGCTTTCAAAATCCGCGGAGCCTACAACAAAATTGCCCAGCTTACGCCCGAAGAGCGCTCCCGCGGCGTCATCACCTACTCCTCCGGCAACCACGCTCAGGGAGTCGCCTACGCAGCCCGCCAGGTCGGCGCGAAGGCCGTCATCGTGATGCCCTCGAACGCACCCGAAATCAAGAAGCGCGCCACCGCCGCCCTCGGCGCCGAAATCGTCGAAGTCGGCCCCGCCAGTTCCGACCGCCTCCGCAAAGCCGAGGAACTCCAGGCAGCGCACGGCTACATCATGATCCCCCCCTACGACGACGACCAGATCATCGCCGGCCAGGGCACCTGCGGCCTCGAAATCCTCGAAGACCTTCCCGACGTCGATCTCGTCCTCTCGCCCGTCTCCGGTGGCGGACTCCTCAGTGGCGTCGCCACCGCCGTCAAGCTCTCCAAGCCGGAAGTCCGCGTCATCGGCGTCGAGCCCGAACTTGCCGCCGACGCCCAGGAGAGCTTCCGCACCGGCCATGTCGTCACCTGGCCCGCCGATATGACCACCCGCACCATCTGCGACGGCCTCCGCACCCAATCCCTCGGCGAGCGCAATTTCGAGCACATTCGCACCTACGTCGACGACATCATCACCGTCACCGAAGCCGAGATCCGCTCGGCCATGCGCACCCTGCTCCACGCCACCCGCCTCACCCCCGAGCCCAGCGGAGCCTGCGCCGCCGCCGGCATCCTCTTCCACCGCGACCAGCTCCTGCCCTTCAACAAAGTCGCCGTCATCATGAGCGGCGGCAACGTCGAGCCGCAGGTCCTGCAATCCGTCCTCGCCGAGAAAGACCCCCAATGATTTCCGTCGTTCTCCCAAGACTTCCCGTCTTGTGGACACGAATCTTGTGGACACGAAACGTGAAGGGACACGGCTTCAGCCGCGCCGTAAAGGTTTCCGGAATGACCTCGGCTTTAGCCGCCGAGGGAGGGTTTTCTTTCCCCGTGAGACGAACCGCCCGTTTCTCACGTCCTATCTCCGTGACCCGCTCGTCTCTCACCCTCATCCTGCTGCTCTCAACCGCCCGCATGGCTATGCCGCAAAAGCCGCTGCCCCGCCAGCAAATGCCCCGCAACGGCACCCTCGCCACCCTCGTCCGCGACGCCAACCTCTATGCCAATCCCGACGACTCCGGCGGCCCCATCTCGAACATCCTCACCGGCCGCGAACTGGTCGTCGCGGAAAAGAACGGCAAATGGCTCCGCGTCTTCGCCAACACCGACGCGCCCGATACCCGCCAGGCCGACGTCCCCGTCTTCGGCACCGAAGGCCAGGCCCAGCCCATCTCCGGCTGGATCCTCGACAAGGGCATCGTCGACACCAATACTCCTCACGCCGACCTGATCCTCTTCGGCGCCGCCGATGACCTCGAACAACAGGCTGCCGTCTCCAACCCGCCTCCGCACGTCGCTGAAGAAGCCCGTCTCCTTTACCGCCGCATCGTCACCATGTTCCCGGACTCGCCCAAAACGCCCGAAGCCATGTACCGCGCCGCCGATATCCGCTGGCAGATCCAGAAATCCGACGCCGCCTCGCTCCCCTCTGCCCACGAAAAAGAGAACTACCTCCGCGAGCAGATGGATGAAGACGAGATGAAGAAGGTCATCAAGTATTTCGCTGGCACCAAATGGGCCGACATGGCCGCCTTCGATCTCATCGATAACAAACTCTGCGGCGACTGGCAGGGCTCAGAGAAGTGTCCCGAGCAGGAGACCAACTACTACCTCAAATACGCCGACGAGCACCCCAACTCGCCCACCGCCGCCGAAGCACTCTATGACGCGCTCTGGCGTCAGGCCTCCGCAGGCGACATGTGGGCCGCCGATGGCGATAACAAGCGTGCTCAGGAAGACCGTGGTCACGCCCACGCAATCCTCGATCGCATGCAGCAGAAATTTCCTGACTCGACCCAGACTGCCCGTGCCGCCAGCCTCATCTACAAAGTCGATCAGGGCATCCCCGTCTACGGCTCCAGCCGCGAATAGACTCGACTCTTTCGTTCTCGCCACGCTATTCACGCAGGTTATCCATAGCGGCACCCTCCGCCGAGAATTTCTCCCCCCATCCATCCCTGCTCGCTGTTGAACTCTGCTATACAGGGTGCATCGCATCCGTGGCGTTGCACCTTCCATCGCGAAGCATCCCGCCGTTCTCCCCCGGGTCGGAGCCAGATTGAACGACTACGTGGTCTCTGTAATGCTCGGGATCATCGAAGGCCTCACTGAATTCCTGCCTGTCAGTTCGACCGCCCATCTCCGCATCGCCGAAGCGCTCTTCAATATCAGCCTCGACGACCCGTACTGGAAGATGTACACCATCGTCATCCAGCTTGGTGCCATCCTCGCCCTCACCCTCCTCTTCGCCGGCCGCATCATCGAGTTCGTTCGCACCTTTCCGCGCGGCGAAGACGGCAAGCACACCGTCTGGAATCACCCTCTCACCCTCACCCTCGTAGCCTTCGTCTGCACCGCCATCCCCTCGCTCCTGCTCACCAACATCATCGGTGCGCATCTGGAGAGCATTCGCGCCATCGCCATCGCCCTCATCGTTGGCGGCATCATCATGTGGATCGTCGATGCCTGGAGCGTCCGCTCCGACGCCGCTGTCTCCGACGTCGAGCAGATGTCCCTCCCCCAGGCGATCTGGATCGGCCTCTGCCAGGTCACCTCTGCGGTATTTCCAGGAACCTCGCGTTCCATGTCCACCATTGCCGCCGGTCAGCTTGCCGGCATGACGCGCCCCGCTGCCCTTGAGTTCAGCTTCCTCGTCTCCATCCCCACCATGTTCGCGGCCACCCTCTACGACCTCATCAAGAGCCTCTTTCCCAACTTCCACATCCTGCA
The DNA here is from genome assembly GCA_963705765.1 of uncultured Acidobacteriaceae bacterium. Taxonomy (GTDB): domain Bacteria; phylum Acidobacteriota; class Terriglobia; order Terriglobales; family Acidobacteriaceae; genus Palsa-343. Next base: position 94,246 of record CAVPKU010000040.1, read on the forward strand.
CTGGCACAAGCCCAGCGTTGGCACCGGCAGCCATTCCGCGCTCGCCCCGGTCGTCATGAACTCCCACAACTGGCTCGTCCTCATCGTCGGCTTCGTCATTTCCTTCTTCGTCGCCCTCGGAGTCGTCGAGTGGTTCCTGCAGTGGGTCCGCAGCCACGGCTTTGTGCTTTTCGCCCTCTACCGCCTCCTCCTCGGAGCAGCCCTCTTCCTGTTCGCCACCCGCATGATGGCCAGCTAGCCGGGTGTGCCGGAAATTCTCAGCAAAAATAGAATTGTCATTCCGAAGCGAGCGCTTTGGGGCCCCGTCGCGCCGACAGGCGCGGATGGGGTAGGCGAGCGAGGAACCTGCTTTTCTCTTTTCTGTAATGAACCTTGGGGACACAACACCAGCAGGGCGCGGCGTTTACGCCTCGATCGACTGAAACCCAAGCTGTCGCGCCGCATCCAGCAGACGTGCCTCTCCACAGATAAAAACTCGGCCGCGCGGTTTGCCGCCCGACCAGGTGAGGGCCGCAGACAATTGGAAGGCGTCCGCCGCAGTGAGCGGGAATCGATGGAGCAATACCTCTGCCTCGGATCGCACCGCATCCTCGGGTCGCACTTCGCGCCAGCTGCCGCGCAGACGATCCAGGCGCTTCTCTCCACCTGAATACTCCGCAGGGGTAAGGTGGCCTGTCCGCACCAAACGTTCCAGCCCGCTGCGAATCTCCACCGAAGTGCTCCACCAGGTGACGATCTCGTATTGCAGGAGCAGACGATGCACGTTTGGAGTTGCCTTTTGTCGTGCGCAACATGGAACCAGCGCGCTGCTGTCCCAATATGCGGATTTCAACGGTCGCCTCGGCTCTCAATCAGCGCCTGGATGGCCACCTCGCGAGGAACATTGCCGGTAGGAATCGCAAAAAACTCGTCCCAGTCCATCTCACGCTCGGGCAGCTTCAACTTGCCCTCGGCCACCAGCCGCGTTTCCACCTCCGACAACGATTCGCTATCGAACGGCAAAATGCGCGCGATCGGCTTGTTCCGGTCCTTCACAATTACCTCTTCACCCTTCCGCACATACTGCAGATAAGCGCTCAGCTGATTCTTCAGTTCGCCGATATTCACCGTCTTCATGACCTCCAGCGTAACCTACTTAGCTAAGTTAGACAAGTTGCGTCTGCCGAAGTGAATCAAAGACCGTCTCCTATCCGACATTGCGAATCCTGCCCCGCAACCCGCCCCCTGCAACCCGCCCCCTGCCGCAACCCGCACCCTGCACCCTGTACCCTGTACCCTGCACCCTCCACCCTGTACCCTGCACCCTGCACCCTGCACCCTGCACCCTGTACCCTGCACCCTCTACCCTGTACCCTGTACCCCGTACCCTGTACCCTGCACTCCCGCATACCCACCCCGATTCCCCCCAGCCCCTTTTCTCCCCCCTCCACCCCCGCATTCTGGGATAATGATTTTGCTCTGGCAGTTCAGCACGTTTTCGCCCCGCCCCTCCAGGCTCGGCGAATCCCCCGACCTGTCTGCCCATGAAACCCGTCCGTCTGGTGCTTACGCCCACTCGCAACCGCCGGCTCAATGAGCTGATCGGCTTGCTGGTGTTCGCCTCTGCCGTCCTCCTCTTTCTCTCCCTGGTTTCTTTCCATCCCACGGACCCCTCCCTGAACACCGTCGGCTCAGGCCCCGTCCGCAACTGGATCGGCCCCGTCGGCTCGTACCTCAGCGACGTCTTCCTTCAAATTGAAGGCATCTCCGCCTTCATCCTGCCCATCCTCCTCGGCGCCCTCGGCTGGACGTGGATGCTCTCCCGTCCCGCCGGTTCTCCCGGCTCCAAAATCATCGGCATCGTCCTCATCCTTCTCTTTGCACCTGCGCTCTTTGCGCTCATCTCTGGCCACTCGACCTTCCTTTACGGCCTGCCCATCGCCGGACTCACCGGCCGTCTCGTCACCGATCTCCTCATCCGCTTCCTCGCCTATCCCGGCGCCTGCATCGTCACCGTCACCCTGGTCGCCGCCGCCGTCTACCTCTCCACCACTTTCAGTCTGAACACCGCGCGCGAGTGGCTCGGTATCAAGCTCGCTTTCTTCCTCGCCTGGCGTGACCGCATCGCGAACTGGCGCCGCAACCGCGCCCGCAAGCGCGAACTCAAAGCCGCCGTCCGTGCCGACAAGGAACGCGAGAAGGAACAGATCAAGGCTCGTAAAGCCGCCGAGAAAGCCGCGAAGGCTCAGAAGGCTCCGGTCCCCGTAGCCCTCGCTGACGATCGTGCCGACATGCCGCATCGTCAGTCCGGCTTTGCCGAAACGTTCTCTGTCACTCCCGAGCCGGCGTCTGCAAAGACGCCACCTGGGACGCGATGCCGCGCACCGTTGCCAAAGAGCCGCCTCCACCTGCACAATCGCAGCCCATCACCGCATCGGTTGCTCCGCGTCCGCAACCCATAGCAAAGAAGGAAGCCGCACCGTCGATCGGAGAGCGCGCCGACACCGAGCTCCGCACCGTCACCGTCGCGCCCAAAAACGTCAGCGGCTACCGCCTGCCGCCCAGCACGCTCCTCCATCGCAGCGACGATCCTTCGCCCGTCAAAGAAGACGAGCTCCGCGCCTCCGCTCAGGTTCTCGTCGAAAAATACGCCGAGTTCGACGTCACCGGCCAGGTCGTGCAGATCAATCCCGGTCCCGTCGTCACCACCTTTGAATTCCGCCCCGACGCCGGCATCAAGTACAGCCGCGTCACCGGCCTCTCCGACGACCTCTGCCTCGCCACCAAAGCCGAGTCCATCCTCATCGAGCGCATGGCCGGCAAAAGCACCGTCGGCATCCAGGTCCCCAATCACGAACGCGAAACCATCTGGCTCCGCGACGTCATCGAGTCGGAAAACTTCGCCACCTCGCGCTCCAAACTCACCATCTCCATGGGCAAGGACATCAACGGCCGCATCGTCGTCGCCGACCTCGCCACCATGCCCCACGTCCTCATCGCCGGCTCCACCGGCAGCGGCAAATCCGTGGCCATCAACGCCATGATCATGTCCGTGCTCTATAAGGCCACGCCCGAGCAGGTTCGCCTCATCCTCGTCGACCCCAAGCGCGTCGAGCTCGGCATGTACGAAGGCGTCCCGCACCTCTTTACCCCCATCATCACCGAGCCCAAACTGGCGGCCAACGCCCTGCGCAACGCCGTGAAAGAGATGGAGCGCCGCCTCAAGCTCCTCGCTTCGCGCAGCGTCCGCAACATCGATCAGTACAACCGCCTCTTCGATGGCGCCACCCCCTCGCTCTTCGATCAGGCCGAGCAGGAAGAGAAGCCGCTGCCCTACATCATGATCATCATCGATGAGCTCGCCGACCTCATGATGCTCGACAAGGCCAACGTCGAAGAATCCGTCACCCGCCTCGCCCAGATGGCCCGCGCCGTCGGCATCCATCTTGTCCTCGCCACCCAGCGCCCGTCGGTCGACGTCATCACCGGACTCATCAAGGCCAACGTCCCCACCCGCATGTCCTTCCGCCTCGCCACCAAGGTCGATTCGCGCACCATCCTCGACTCCAACGGCGCGGAAGCGCTCCTCGGCCGCGGCGATATGCTCTACCTCCCGCCCGGAACCTCGCGTCTCCATCGCATCCACGCGCCCTTTGTCACCGAAAAAGAAATCGCCGCTGTTACAGATTTCTGGAAGAAGCAGGGAACCGCCGACTACGTCACCGGCTTCCTCGAAGCGCCCAAAGATGCAAGCGCCAGCGAAGGCGGATTCGAAGGCGATGGGGGAGAAGAGGGCAATGACGATCTTTTCGAGGATGCGGTGCGACTCGTCCTCGAATTCGGCAAGGCCTCAACCTCGCTCCTTCAGCGCCGTCTCCGCATCGGCTACGGCCGCGCCGCCCATCTGATCGACATGATGGAACGCGACGGCATCGTAGGCCCCGCCGAAGGTTCCAAACCCCGCGAAATCCTCAAACCCCCCGACTGGCTCAACGAAGTCGAAACCACCCTGCGCTGAACCAGACGGGAGTTCGGCTGAGCTTGCTGCCAACCTAAGCAGATGACGACGTAAGAAATGACCGGCCAACAATCTCCTGACGGAGTGACCCGAGGCTGGGCCATGATGGCTATGTTGTGCTCGTCACCTCTGGGCCTTCTGTTTTTCTATCTTGGGGGACCCGCGAGGGGAATCGGGGCCTGGATTTGCGCTGGAATTATTCTGATCGCAATGAGAGCCCGCTGGGATTTAAGAAACCATCTATGGTTCTGGATGGCAATTCTGACGGCGGTCATTCTCCAGGTGCCTTTCATCCTGTTTGTTCCATGGATGGACAGCCACTTGTCGCACGTGAGCCTTCTGCCGTTTGGAATCCTGGACTATGCCATCGCATACGGGTGCATCAAACTGGCTGAGAAGGCGATGAAGTGATCCTGAGGGAAAGTCCGCCTCAACCCGCTTTTAGGTGTCGACGACGCGGGGACCGTCCTCGGCCAGTCAAACTGGTTCGCCGGCGAATTAGACTCGTCCCGTTCTGGGCAAAGCCCCCCCAAAAAAAGCGATGGCCAGGTTCACCCCACAGCAAGAAGCCTGTGCTCTGGCGATTCACTTCTCAAGCGAATTCCCACCGTCTCCCACCCGAAAGTACCGATCCTCTTCCCATTTGCGGAAACAAACCTTAGAAGGCACGGCTTCACAGCCCGCGGAAAAACTCGTCAGCCTTGAAGGGGCACAGCTTTAGCTGTGCGATAAGAACTGTCGAATGAGTCCGGCTTGAGCCGCTGAGGGATGTTTTTCTTCTCACTCGGCTTTTTCCGCAAGCTGTTCAGCCGTGCCGATCAGGCCTCAATAGGAAACGGGCTTTAGCCCCTGAGGCTTTTCGTGGTGGCTCACCATCGAATGCTCTACCCTCGATCCACGTCCCAAAACTCAATCTCCCGCATCGTCTCGGGCCAGGGCTTGCGGCCCGGCAGATCGAATTCGTGGCACAAATAGTCGTCCAGATTACACCCAGCGCCGCACCAACCCATCAGATCCCAATTTTCGCTTCGCTAGTCCCGGCGAGTCGCGGCTTAACGCAGATTCACACGCGCCGTCTGGTTCAAAAGGCCCACCACCACCGTCCCCCGCGTCAGCCCAACGAGACAACCCCATCAGACGAAAACAGGCGGCGTCCAAAAACGCCGCCTGTTGTTGGCTATTCCCTATTCCCTATTGGCTATTCCCTATTCCCTATTGGCTATTCCCTATTCCCTATTGGCTGTTCGCTATTCCCTATTGGCTATTCCCTGTCATCTAGTACCTCCACTGCCGCCCTGACAGGTGCGCCCACCCGCGGTCGTACCCGCGCCGGAACCCTTCCCGATAGGCCTCGCGCAGCTCATGCGGCACATTCGGGTGCCGATATTCATCCCGATTCTCCACATTCGGCTGCCGATGGTTATCGAAATCGCGCCGCGCTCCCTCGATCCCATCGTGGAAACCGCGCCGCTGCGCATCGTTAAACTCGTTCGGAACCGTATCCCAGTCCCCGCGCGGTGGCGGCGGTGGTCCTGGCGGCGGTCCATACCCCGGCCCCGGCCCGGGCCCGTTCATCAAGTGCGACATCGCTACGTTGTACCCGCGCCGGAACCCATCCCGATAGGCCTCGCGCTGCTCGCCCGGCAAATGCGGATGCCGATACTCATCCCGGTTGTTCACATCCATCGGCCGATGATTCTCGAAATCTCGTCGCGCTCCTTCGATTCCGTCGTGAAATCCCTGCCGCTGCAGATCGTTCAGCTCCCGTGGCGGCGCATCCCACCCGCCCACCTGGACCTGCAATGAAACCTGCCCAGCCGCGGCGCCCATCGCGCTTGCTCCGGCCACATGCCCGCCTGCAGCGCCCAGCATCAACGCCAGAACACCCACCACAATCTTTCTGCTTTGCATATCGATTCCTCCCTGCTGAAGTGAGCCGACTCCGTCGGATTCTGCGTCACCTGGGCGCAGCCTGTTGGCCCGGAGCCTGCCCGCAACACCTTCGCAGGAAGAAGGAAAGAAAAACGTCGGCAGCCTTCAGCATATGCGCCTCGCGCCCTTCGCGCGAACCCGCCCCAGCCTGTAACCCATAACCCGTAACCTGTAACCCGGAACCTGGCCTTACCCCGCCTCGGCCAGCCCATACCTCCGCTGCCAGGCCACCTTCAGCCGGTTCGCCACTCGCGACCGCTCCTCCTCCGTCGCCTCTTCTTTCGCCTTCTCGACGAACCGCGCAGCCTCCACCTTCGCCAACTCCAGCAGCTTCCGATCCCGTACCAGATTCGCCACCCGAAAATCCGGCAGCCCCGCCTGCCGCGTCCCAAAAAACTCCCCAGGCCCGCGCAGCTCCAGATCCCGCTCCGCCAGCACGAACCCGTCCTGCGTCTCCACCATCGCCCCCAGCCGCTCCTCCGCGCTCGGCGAAATCTTCCCCCCGGTCATGAGGATGCAGTACGACTTCGCCCCACCGCGACCCACGCGCCCGCGCAGCTGATGCAACTGCGCCAGCCCAAACCGCTCCGCATGCTCAATCACCATCACCGTCGCATTCGGGACATCGACTCCGACTTCAATCACCGTTGTCGCGATCAGCACATCGATCTCGCCCCGCTGGAACCGCCGCATCACCACTTCTTTTTCGTCGGCATCGAGCCGTCCATGCAACAAGCCCACCTTCAGCCCCGCCAGTTCCTTCTCCCGCAGCCGCTCGTACATATCCGTCGCCGACTTCAAAGGCAGCTTCGGAAACAACGCTTCCGTCTTCGCCGTCTTTGCCGCCGGCTTCTTTGCACCAGGTTTTCTGCTTTGAAGGGGCACGGCTTTAGCCGTGCCGTAGCCAGCCCTGGAAGAACCGGGTTTTAGCCCCTGAGGGCCGTCCTCCTCCGGAGCCTCATCCGGCAGCGCAAAATCCAGCTCCGGCTGATCGTCCTTCGACCCTTCAATCACCGGATACACCACATACGCCTGGTGTCCCTTCTTCACCTGCTTCCGCACAAAATCCCAAACCTCATCCGCGCGCTCGTCGCTCACCCGTCGCGTCACAATCGGCGTCCGCCCCGGAGGCAATTCATCCAGCACACTCAAATCCAAATCCCCATACAAACTCAGCGCCAGCGTTCGCGGAATCGGCGTCGCCGTCATCACCAGCACATCCGGCTCGCTGCCATCCTTCTTCATCAGCCGGAATCGCTGCAGCACGCCAAATCGATGCTGTTCATCTACCACCACCAGCCCCAACTTCGCGAACTCAACCTTCTCCTCAATCAGCGCGTGCGTCCCGATGATCAGATCCGTCTCGCCCGCGTAGATCCGCCGCCGCGCCGACCTCTTCCGATCCTCATCCAGCGACCCCGTCAGCAGCGTGATCCGATACTTGTGCTGCGCCTTCTCCAGCACCCGCCGTGCCGACAAATAATGTTGTGTCGCCAGAATCTCTGTCGGCGCCATCAGCGCCGCCTGATGCCCGTTTTCAATCGCGATCAGCATCGCCTGCAGCGCGACAATGGTTTTGCCCGATCCCACATCGCCCTGCAGCAGCCGCCGCATCGGCGACGGCCGCCGCATGTCCGCCGCAATCTCTCCCAGCGCCCGCTTCTGCGCCACCGTCGGATGAAACGGCAGAATCTCCCGCAACGCCGCGCGCACTTTCTCATCGGTTTCGAACGTGATTCCCGTCTTCTCCTGGAATTTCCTGCGCTTCACTTCCAGGCCAAGCTCCAGATAGAACAGCTCCTCAAAGATCAGCCGCTTGTGTGCCGGTGTCCCCGCTGCCTGCAACTGTCCCGGCGCCGTTCCCGCAGGAGGAAAATGCACCTCGCGCAACGCCTGCTCCCGGCTCGCCAAATCCAGCCTCTTCAGAACTGACGCGGCCAGGGAACCGGGCAGCGTCTCCGGAATCCCCTTCAGCTCCTCGAGAATGTTCCACACCGTCCGCCGGATCCATCGCGACGCCAGCTTGCTCCCGCCCAGCGACTCATACACCGGCGTGATCCGCCCCACTTCGAGCACCCGATCCAGCGCATCGTCATTGCCGCTCGGCAAGATCTCAAACTGTGGCTGGATCATCTTCAGCCCGCGTCCCGATCGCGATGCATCCACCTTGCCGTACAGCGCCACCGTCTGCCCCGCGTGGAATCGCCCCTCGAGATACTTTCCGTGGAACCACATCGCCTTCAGCGACTGCACGCCCTGCCCCACGGTCATCTCGAAGATGGGCATCTTCTTCGTGCGCAGCAGCACAGCCCCGCGCACCTCGCCAATCACGCTCGCCGTCTCGCCCGGCTTCAACTCGCTCAGCGCCCGCGGATTCAGCCGATCCTCATACCGAAAAGGCAAATGCAGCAACAGATCCTCAACCGTCAGGATCTCCTTTTCCTTCAGCATTTGAGCAATCGCGGGCCCAATGCCCTTCACAAACTGAACCGGGGTTTCAAGCGTGAGCACTGCAAGCGATGCTAAAGCATTCGCTTAAATTAACCAGCATCCACGCGAACGACGCGCGCCCGGACAGCGCAGAACGTCGCAGGCCAGCCGCAGAACGTCGCAGGCCAGCCGCAGAACGTCGCAGGCCAGCCGCAGAACGTCGCAGCAGCCGCAGGATCGTCGCAAGCAAGTCGCAGATCGTCGCAGCAAGCCAGGATCGTCGCAAGCAAGTCGCAGGATCGTCGCAGGCAAGTCGCACGATCGTCGCAGGCCAGCCGCACGATCGTCGCAGGCCAGCCGCAGGATCGTCGCAGGCAAGCCGCAGGATCGTCGCAGGCAAGCCGCAGGATCGTCGCAGGCCAGCCGCAGGATCGTCGCAGGCAAGCCGCAGGATCGTCGCAGGCAAGCCGCAGGATCGTCGCAGGCCAGCCGCAGGATCGTCGCAAGCAAGCCGCAGGATCGTCGCAGGGTAGCCGCAGGATCGTCGCAGGGTAGTCGCAGGATCGTCGCAGGGTAGTCGCAGGATCGTCGCAGGGTAGTCACAGATGATTGCAGGGTGATAGCAGGGTCACCAAGCCCCGCCAAAAAACAAAAAATGCGGACGGCCAGGTTCACCCCACAGCAAGCAGAAGACTCCCTCGCCATCCGAACATCAAGGCAAAACGTCGCCCACCTCACCCGAAAGTACCGTACCGAGTTTCATTTTGAAACGCAGTTCCGACGCAGTCCAAGATCGAGTGCCTCGAAGGCTCTCGTCGTGATTCAAACCGCCCCGATGGCCATGCAACTGAGAAAGAGCAGCGGCAACAAGCCGATTTCAACCGCCGCCATCAGCCATTTTGGCGCGCCACGCAGAACGGCTCCTAAGGCGAAAAGCATGCCAACCAGGACAGGCAATAACAAGATCGCCATGAAGAAAATTTCCGGGTCTTGCCAGGGTGGCAGGTTCGAAGGCGGCCTGAAGTCGTAATAGAAAAAAGTCCACATAGCCAGAGATGCGCTCGCACTGAAAATGCCCAAAGCGGTCAGCGTCATCGTCCTGGGCTTCTGTTTTCGCCACATCCAGAACTGGCCTGCCCGGGCAGTCAGCGCGAGCGCAAGTGGCCCGCAGGTGAGCAGCCCCAATATCCAGTGTTGGCTCATATTCAGCAAGATAATACGCACTGCAGACCGTCGATGTTGGTTGCTCTTCAGCTAACCACTTTTCTGCTAATCGCTTAGCCCGCTGTGCAAATCGCCCCTTGCTCTCCCTTCCTCGGTAGGCGAAGATAAGGCGAAAGCTCGGCCGCATGCCCACCGCCACCTACCTCCGTCTCCAAATCGAAGCCGCCCTCGCCCAGCGCATCCCCTCCGCGCTCACCCCACCCCCCCGCGTCATCCGTCCCACCGCTCCCACCGGCATCCCCGCCCTCGACGACGCCCTGAACGGCGGCCTTCCCATCGGTGCCATCACCGAACTCTCCGGCCCCGAATGCTCCGGTCGGACATCGCTCGCTCTCTCTTTCATCGCGCGTCTGACAAACGACAACCGCGTCTGCGCCTGGGTCGATGTGTCCGACACGCTCCACCCCGAATCCGCTGCTGCCTCCGGCATCGACCTCAACCGCCTGCTCTGGATTCGTTGTGGCTCCGAACCCGTGCAACTCCCCCTCCCCGGCTTTTATGATTTGTCATCCCGACCGGAGCGCAGCGGAGCGGAGGAGCCTGGCCTGAGCAAGTCGGCGCAGCCGGCGAGTCGAATGGCACCTGCTGTTCAACTCGCCCGGAGCCCCCAGACCGATGCCCGCAACTCGGTGGCCGCTTCGCCCATCCGCCACGACTACCTCACCCCTCGCTGCTGTGAGCCGGTGCCAAAAGTCCGACGCCACAGCAGGGAAGTGGTCCAGGTGAATCAGCCCGTCGGACACGCGTCCGACGCGATGCCATCCCTACCAGGAACTCTGAGCCCTGCGCCACCAAACTCTAAACTCCAAACTCTAAACTCCGCGCCCCTGCACCCTGTTCCCCGTACCCTCTACCCCCGCAAAAAGCCGTACTCCCGCCTCGACCAGGCCCTCCGCGTTACCGACCTCCTCCTCCAGGGTGGAGGATTCAGCGCCATCGTTCTCGACCTCGGTTCCATCGCGCCAGAATTCGCCCTCCGTGTTCCCCTCGCCACCTGGTTCCGCTACCGCGCCGCCGCCGAACGAACCCACTCGAGCGTCGTCCTTCTCACTCAACATCCCTGCTCGAAGTCGAGCGCTGGCCTCGTCCTTCACTGTCAGTCCGGCCAGGCGGATCCAAACGCGACCACCGTCTTCACCGGCTCCGAACACCGCATCGAAATCGCGCGCGACCGATTCACCCGTCCCACCAACCTCGTCGACTTCAACAGCCGCAAACCGCCGCAAAGCGACCACACCATCCTTTGGAATACCCGCACACCCTGGTCGACCACCGACCGCAACTACACCCAAAAAGCGGGCCCCCGATGACCGCCCTCTACGCCTGCCTCTATGTCCGCGAATTTCCCGCACAGGCCATGCTGCGCCTCCGCCCCAATCTCAAAAAAACTCCGGTAGTCATCCTCGAAGGAACGCCGCCGCGTCAGACAGTCTGCTCGCGCAATGCACGCGCTGCAGCCCTCGGTATCGACACCGCCCTCACCCGCGCCGAACTCGACGTCTTCCCTGGCGTCACCCACCTGCCACGCTCCCTCACAGAAGAAACAAGCGCCCGCACTGCCCTGCTCCAATGCGCCGGCCGATTCTCTCCCCGCATTGAATGTCTGACAAAGGACACCGGCCCTGTCGCCCAATCCAAATCCGCGTCCGACAAATCCGACTCAAAAATTTGTCATCCCGACCGGAGCCTTAGTGAGCGTATGCGAACGAAGGCGGAGCGGAGGGACCTGCTGTCAATGTCCGACACGTACGCCTTCGTCGCTGTCCTCGACATCGCTGGCACCGAAAAACTCCTCGGCCCTCCCCCACAGCTCGCCAAAAAACTCCTCGCCGCCGTCCGTGCCCTTGGCATCCACGCCGCCATCGTCATCAGCGCCAATATCGATGCCGCCCTCTGCCTGGCGCGCAGCCTCACGCCTCGCGCCGCGTCCGCCACTTCCATGCCGCTTGCAGGATGGTCCACCGCCATCATCCCCACCGGCGAAGAAGCCGCTGCCCTCGCCCCGCTCCCCATCTCCGTCCTTCCCCTCCTGCCCGAACCCGCCGAGACCCTTACTCGCTGGGGCATCTTCACTCTCGGCGCCCTCGCCACGCTTCCTGAGAAGGAACTCATCGCCCGCCTCGGCCAGCCCGGTCGCCGCCTGCGCCAACTCGCTCGAGGAGAAGCCCCACACCATCTCGTCCCCGCCGACCCGCCCCTGGTCTTCGAAGAACGCACCGAACTCGAAGCCCCCATCGAACTGCTCGACTCGCTCCTCTTCATCCTCGGTGTCCTCATCGATCACCTCATCGCCCGAGCCGCCGCCCAAATCCTCGCCCTCGCCTCCGTCACCGTCACCCTTGCGCTCGATGGCGGCAGCATCCACACCCGCACCGTCCGCCCCGCCCTCCCCGGCAATGACCGCCGCCTCTGGCTTCGCCTCCTCCATCTCGACCTGCAGGCGCACCCACCCTCCGCCCCCATCCTCGCTGTCACCGTCACTGCCGATCCCGGAGCAACAAGCAAAGTCCAGCTTGGCCTCTTCACTCCGCAACTCCCCGAGCCCGACCGTCTTGACATCACCCTCGCTCGTATCCGCGCCCTCGTCGGCGATAACCGCGTCGGTCGCGCCGTTCTCGAAGATACGCACCGTCCCGATACCTTTCGCGTCGAGCCGTTCTCCATCACAGAAACCCGATCCACAACCCAAATCACCGCAGCCCTCCCTATCCCTCAATCCCAAGCGAACGCCGCGCGCCGCCGGCTCCGTCCGCCTGAGCCCATCGCCGTCACCCTCCGCGAACGCCGTCCCGTCGCCTTCGTCTTCCGCAACCAGCGCTACACCATCGATCGCGCCTGGGGACCCTGGTTTTTCTCCGGAAACTGGTGGGGCATCGAATGTTGGTCGATCGAAAAGTGGGACCTCGTCGCCCACTCCGACCGCGACTGCGCCACGATCTCCTGCGCCATCGCCCGCAACCCTCTTCGCCCATCCACAATGAACGACTGGCGCCTCGAGGAGCTCTATGACTAAAACCACCGTGAGTTCGCTGCACATGCCAACGGGCTACGCGCGTTCTGAACCGGAGACGCAAGCCTATAGGAGAGCCGCTTCCCAGCGTTGCATCTCGGCGGTCCATCTCAGCGTCGATCCCAGCGTCGCTTCAAAGCCCAACACGAAAAAAATCAGGGCGTGCCAGGTTCACCCCATAGCAAGAAGCGTGGACTATATCCCGCGTTATTTCTACAACTCATTGCGGGATTTCAAATCTTCAGTACCGTCCTTCATCCCGTTTCGGAACGACCGTCCTGCAACAGAACATGCCAACGACTACCCGCGCACTGAACTGGAATCGCAAATCCATAGGAGTCGCTTCCCAGCGGCCAATCCCAGCGCCGCTTCAAAGCCCAACACGAAAAAAATCAGGGCGTGCCAGGTTCACCCCATAGCAAGAAGCGTGGACTATACCCCGCGCCATTCCTGCAACTCATTGCCCGGCTTCAAATCTTCAGTACCGTCTTTCATCCCATTTCGGAACAACCGTTCTGCAAATACAACATATCAATCGTCTACCCATGCACCGAACCGGAAACGCGAGCCAAATATTGAGCCGCTTCAAAACCAACACGAAAAAAATCAGGCGCGCCAGGTTCACCCCACAGCAAGAAGCGTGGACTATACCCCGCGCCATTCCTACAACTCATTGCCCGGCTTCAAATCTTCAGTACCGTCTTTCATCCCATTTCGGAACAACCGTCCTGCAACTACACAAGCCAACTGGCTACCGACGCGCTGAAACGGAAACGCGAGGGCAAAAGTGAGGCCGCTTCACAGCCAAAACCAAAAAATCAGGGGCAGCCAGGTTCACCCCATAGCAAGAAGCGTGGCCTATATCCCGCGCAATGCATACAACTCATTGCCATACTTCAAATCTTCAGTACCGTCCCTCATCCCATTCCGGGAACAAGCCTGCAGCAGGAAAGTCGCTCTCCAAAGCGCAGCAAGAGCTCCAGTTTTAACTCGTGAGTAAATGTGACCAAGTCAGTTACAAATTACGTCGAGCTCCACGCCGCCTCCGCTTTCTCCTTCCTGGAAGGATCCTCCCAGCCAGAGGACCTCATCGAGCGCGCGCTCGAACTCGAAATCCCCGCCGTCGCCCTCCTCGACCGCAATGGCTTCTATGGCTCTGCGCGCATGCACACCTCCGGCGAGCGCAACAAAATCCGCGCCCACGTCGGCGCAGAAATCTCCACCTCCGCCTTCGGACCCCAACTCACGCATGCACCCCGGCTCCCACACCAAAACAGGCGTGACCCCGCTGAACTCAGGACTGCAGGCGCCGAAGGCGCGTCTGCCTCGACGGCTAGTCCCGCATGTCTTCCCCTCCTCTGCGCCTCCCGCGCCGGCTATCAAAACCTCTGCCAGCTCATCACGCAGTTCAAAATGCGTGAGCCCACCAAAGCCGAAGGAGCCGCCAACCTCAACGACCTCGCCCAGTACAGCGAAGGCCTCCTCTGCCTCACCGGTGGCGACGAAGGTCCACTCGCCGCAGCGCTCACAGCAGGGGGCGAACCCGCTGCCCGCGCCCTGCTCGAAAATCTCACCCACCTTTACGGCCGCCACAACGTCTTCGTCGAGCTCCAGCGCCATCAACTCCGCGACCAGGAAGCCCGCAACCAGGCCGCCATCCGCCTCGCCCGCTCCCTCCGCCTCCCCATCGTCGCCACCAACGGCGTCCGCTACGCCACGCCGCACGATCGCGAAGTCCTCGACGTCTTCACAGCAATACGCAACCACGTCGACCTCGACCACGCCGGCCGCCTTCTCGCCACCAACAACCACCGCTACCTCCGTTCCCCCGCAGAAATGGAAGCCCTCTTCCGCGACCTCCCCGAAGCAATTTCCAACACAAAAGAAATCTCTCAGCGCCTCGACTTCCAGCTCACCGACCTCGGCTACGAATTCCCCCACTACCCCGTCCCAAAAGATGAAAACGCCAACGAAACCATGGACACCTTCCTCCGCAAGCGTGTCGATGAAGGCGTCCAGCTCCGATACGGCGCGAAAAACAATCCCGACCTCCTCGCCCGCGCCCGCAAACAAATCGATCGCGAACTCGCCCTCATCGCCAAGCTCGGATTCGCCGGATACTTCCTCATCGTGTGGGACATCGTCCGCTACTGCAAACAACACGACATCCTCATTCAGGGACGCGGCTCGGCCGCCAATTCCGCTGTTTGCTATGCCCTCGAAATCACCGCCATCGACCCCATCAGCATGGACCTCCTCTTCGAGCGCTTCCTCAGCGAGAATCGCGGCGAGTGGCCCGACATCGACCTCGACCTCCCCTCCGAAGAAAAACGCGAGCAGGCCATCCAGTACGTCTACCAGCGCTACGGCGAACTCGGCGCCGCCATGACCGCCAACGTCATCACCTACCGTGGCAAATCGGCCGCGCGCGAAGTCGGCAAAGCCCTCGGCTTCGATCAGGAATCCCTCGGCCGCCTCACCTCACTCGTCAGCCAGTGGGAGTGGCGCGGCGAGAACGACACCATGGCCAATTCCTTCAACAACGCCGGCTTCGACCTCGCCCACCCCCGCATCGCAAAATACCTCCAGCTTTGCGTTCGTCTCCAGGACCTCCCGCGCCACCTCGGCCAACACTCCGGTGGCATGGTCATCTGCCAGGGCCAGCTCAACCGCGTCGTTCCGCTCGAGCGCGCCTCCATGCCCGGCCGCACCGTCATCCAGTGGGACAAGGAAGACTGCGCCGATCTCGGCATCGTCAAAGTCGATCTCCTCGGCCTCGGCATGATGGCCGTCCTCAAAGATTGCCTCACCCTCATCCCACAGCATTACGCTGAACCCATCGACCTCGCCCACCTCCCCGAAGATCCCGAAGTCTACAAAGTCCTGCAACGCGCCGACACCGTCGGCATGTTCCAGATCGAAAGCCGCGCGCAGATGGCCTCCCTCCCGCGCAACTGCCCCGACCGCTTCTACGACCTCGTCGTCCAGGTCGCCATCATCCGCCCCGGCCCCATCGTTGGAAAAATGATGCACCCCTACATGCGCCGCCGTCAGGGCAGGGAAGCGGTCACCTACCCGCACCCCTCACTCGAGCCCGTCCTCAAACGCACCCTCGGCGTGCCGCTTTTTCAGGAACAACTTCTGCGTATTGCTATGACCGTCGCCAACTTCTCCGGAGCCGAAGCGGAAGAACTCCGCCGCGCCGTCGGCATGCGCCGCTCCTGGCAACGCATGAAGGACCTCGAAGTCAAACTCCGCGCAGGCATGACCGCGAACGGCCTCGCCGCCGCAACCCAGGACGAAATCGTCCAGGCCATCAGCTCCTTCGCGCTCTACGGATTCCCCGAGTCCCACGCAGCCAGCTTCGCGCTCATCGCGTACGCCTCTGCCTACTTCAAGGTGAAATACCTGGCCGCCTTCACCGCAGCGATTCTCAACAACCAGCCGATGGGCTTCTACGCGCCCGCAGTCTTAGTCAAAGACGCCCAACGCCACGGATTAAAAGTTCGCCCCATCGACATCCAGATCTCCGACTGGCCCTGTACGGTGGAGCACGAAGAGCGCGCATCATCGCACTCTTTATTTGTCACAAATAATGTGACAAATAAAAATCTGTCATCCCGAGCGGAGCGCGAGCGCGAAGGCGAGGGACCTGCGGTTGCCTTTGTATCAGGGCATGACTTTGTTGAGCCTGCCCTGAGCGAGCTCCGAGTGCAGCGAGGTGCGCGTCGAATGGGTGCCGAAACAGATCCCAAAGATCCGGGCTTTAGCCCCTGCTTTCCACCAGCCACCCTCTTACCTCCAGCACGAATAAGTGAAGGGGCACGGCTTCAGCCGTGCCATAACAGCAACAAGAAGAATGCGGCTTTAGCCGCTGAGGGATGGTTTTCATCTAATCCGGGAATATCGCCCTGCGCCTGCACAGAGCACGCGCGCAGCGCGTCCCACATCAGCGGGACGACGGTAAAAGCCCCGGCCTTCAGGCCGGGGAAACAGACTCCCGATGAAACCGGGGCTTTAGCCCCGGCCTCCCACAATCTCTCCCTCCGCCTCGGGCTCGGCTATGCTCAAGGACTCCGTGAACAAGTGGGCAAAGCGATCGTCCAATCCCGCCGCACCCACGGCCCCTTCACCTCCGTCGACGACCTCGTCCTCCGCGTCCCTTCCCTGAACAAAAAAGAAATCACCCTCCTCGCCAACATCGGAGCCCTCAACAATGTCACCGGCATCGGTCACCGCCGCGACGCGCTCTGGCAGGTCGAGCGCGCCGGCAAGCCCGAAGGTCCGCTCCTCACGCATACGGGCGCTCTACTCAAAGATCCGCAAAACCCTTCCCCCCTCGCCCAGATGACCCCCGAAGAGCGCCTCGTCGCCGACTACTCCGGCACCGGCCTCACCACTGGTCGCCATCCCATGTCCTACCGCCGCGCCGAGCTCCGCGCGCAGAAGGTCCTCACCGCCGAAGAACTCCGCACCCACCGCGACGGCGAATGGGTCCGCGCCGCCGGATGCATCATCGCTCGCCAGCGCCCCGGTACCGCCAAAGGCTTCGTCTTTTTGTCGATGGAAGACGAGACCGGCATCGCCAACGTCATCGTCACGCCGCAGATGTACGAACAGAACCAGGTCACCGTCACCCGCGCCCGCTTCTTATTCGTAGAAGGCCCGCTCCAGAACCAGGACAACGTAGTCCACGTAAAAGCCGCCCGCCTCACTCCACTCGACGATCGATCCGTCCAGGTAAGCTCCCACGACTTCCACTGAGATCTTTCTCACGCCGGGTGCCCCATCCTTCTCGCCCGCTGTTGTTCGGCGCGAGAGGGTGGGACCAATGCGCTCCAACAGCGATCTCGACCTCCACCATCCCTCAAAGGAAAAGCAAAAACTCTGTCATCCTGAGCGAGCTTTCAAAATTTTGTCGCGCCCGCTTTTGGCGCGACAAACAATTCAGACGCGAGTCGAATGGACCTGCATTCGGGGAACTCAACACCCAATATCCTCGCGCAAATCTTCCTAAGCTAATGGCCCACCGGCAGCGAATATATGCGGAGTTCATTCGTTTCAAAAGATGCATAGTGGAGGCCATCGGGCGATAGAGCTGCGCGCCCACTCTTCGGAAATGTCCGGCTAACCAGCGGCAACGGCGACCATCTGTCGAATATGAACAAACGACCATCGCCATTCTCATCGCAACCAGTTCCAAGGACCCTCACAAGAGCATTGCAAGGTCGTGCATCATTTGTTGCGAATGAGCTGTATCTGGAAAGATCGGGGGTGGCAGTATTTAAGGTCCCAACGTAACCAGCAGGAAGCCACGGCCTTGTTGAAGATCGACCACCCTCGGCGAAAACGGTCAATTGCTCGCGGCTTGAACCCGGCGAGTGAACCAAAGCCGCAACACTGC
Source organism: uncultured Acidobacteriaceae bacterium (assembly GCA_963705765.1). Classification (GTDB taxonomy): domain Bacteria; phylum Acidobacteriota; class Terriglobia; order Terriglobales; family Acidobacteriaceae; genus Palsa-343. Next base: position 112,243 of record CAVPKU010000040.1, read on the forward strand.
CATCGGCAAGGATTCCAACCAGAGCTGCAGTCTGGCCGTCCTGTAAAGCGAACTCCCACCCTTTCTGATTTGTGCCTTCACCGTCCAGGGTATTCAATGAGCATTGAAACTTGGCACCAGCATGAACCACATTCGTATTTACCTGTGTGCCCGAGCGCAGTTCCTGACTGCATGACATGAACGCAAAGCCATGTTCACCAAACCTGCGGTCCATAGCGCCGGTTGGCCAACCGATTTCCCTTTCGCTGATCTTCTTCGTTGCGGCCCCTGCGAATGTCGAGTATGTTCTCGGTCCGCTGAGCGTGAAACCATTCTGGAAGACAAGATCGTGATCCACAAAAGTTGTCTGTTGCAGAAATTCATCGATTTCGGCAGTGTCCTTCAGATTTGCATCAAGTAGCCGGACGCCGGATTTGGATTCGTGTCGACCCTCCCTGTCGAGGTTGACAGATTCGATTCTCACAAGGAGCGTGCCGCCCGGTCCTGACATGGCCTCACCATCAGCCACAAGCTCACCATTTCCATCAGCAAGATAAGACAGCTCTCGGTTCGCCCTCAGCACACCCTTCAAATCGAAGACAAGGATACGAAGGGCACCACTAACCGACTCATCCGGCGAACGCCGGCAGTTGGGGCTGGTGTTAAAACCAACTGCAACGTTCTCGCTATTCAGCCAAACAACAAAGCGATATCCGATGATCTGGCTCGAACATTTTGTGTCAGCACCGGGTTCAAAGAAATTGTCCGGGAGGCCGTGCGCCTTCAAAGATAATTGAACACTTGGTGCTGGCCCAACCTCAGTTGACCCCGAAGGCCCATCCGCCCATGCCGTTGAATAGACAGTGAGCAGAACGACACAAGTTGCGAGGAAGATGCCGGCGATCCGACTAGTGCTGATAGTGGATCTCTTTCCCATGGCAGTAAGTGTCAAACATTGTAATTCCCAAAACCACAGGTCGTTGTTTCTTGGTTTCATCGCCGACGCCCTCGGAGTCATCGCACGCGCCAGCGGCATGACCGAAGTCGCCCGCGAAGCCGGCCTCTCCCGCGAAAGTCTCTATCGCGCTCTCAGCGCGGACGGAAATCCAGAATTCGCCACCGTCCTCCGCGTAGTCCATGCCCTTGGACTCCGCCTCTACGCCGCCCCCGCCACCCGCGAACCCGCCGCCTGATCGGAACACGGCCTTGTCCGTGCACGACTCGTTGGCTTGCGGGAAGATGACCGTCATTTTGAAAAGGCCCATCTCCCACCCGCAGACCTTTTCTGAACGCTCGACAACCGACAACCGAACACCGAATTATTTGCGCTCCAACCACAAACCGCTCATCCTATCCCCACGCTGGTCCCATGCCGGATTCCATCCAGACCCGTCTCCAGAACCTCGCCGGTGACCTGCTTCCCATCCGGCAACTCGCAGAACGCCTCCTCGATTCCGCCGCACGTCTCGATCCATCCTCCGACACCGTCCTCATCGCGCCCAAACCCAAAATCGGTCCCGAAGCGTACGCCGTCGTCCTCTACCCCGGCATCTCCGAATCCACCGTCCTCGCTTACCTCAAGACGCGTTCCACCGGTCTCCGCGGCGACTTGATCCTCCCGCCCGCCTGGCTCCAGGTCCTGCACGTCCTCAATGGAGCCGAACTCTACCAACTCCACCTCTATGGCTTGCCGCCCAGCCTCTGCGCACCCACCCCCCTGCTCAACCGCTCCACCCGCCAACCCCTCGACCTCGGCGCCGCCAACGCCACGTGGAGTCGCCAATACCGCCCTTCCCCGTCGCAGTTCCACTTCGGCGCCAGCCCCTACTCCTACGACGAAAACCTCGCCTACTTCCTCAATCCCGACGCCACCGTCGAAGCCCGTCGCGTCGGTGGCGCTCTGTTCGCCGCCTGGCCTTCCATCGCGCAATTTCTCGAAGAAGAAATCAGCCGCGTCGAGTCCCTCTTCCCCGCCCACGAAGCCCGCACCGAAAAACTCTTTCAGTCCATCGACCTCAACCGAACTTCGCGACGCCTTCTCTGAAGACGGACCTCCACAGATTCACGAAGGGCTCCCTCCCAACGCTCCCGGCTCCCCGCTCCAGGCTACCAGCGGTCCTTCATGACCTTCGTACCGTCCCACCCTCCGATTCCCCTTGCCTCTCAACTCCCATCCAGCTAGCCTCAATACAGTAGAGAAGTGTGCAAAAAAGCCCGCCATCCAGCGGGCTTTTCCATTGGCAGCCAAAGTGCTCGGGAGAGACGATTCTGTCGGTAGGGTGAGAATCAACCTGACCGCTGAACGCCGAACGCTGAACGCTGCTTTTTCGGCTCAGGCCGAGTCAACTCGCTCTTTGAAAATCTGGCATCCGATCCGGTATCCTTCGCGGCCGATTCTGTCACACACGCGACTCTCAGTGTGACATTCGCAGCCGCCACGGTTACACAAGCGACCGCGTGGTTACACAAGCGACCGCGTGGTTACACAAGCGACCGTCTCAGTAACACAAACGGGCGCTTCGAAGTATTCTGTTTTCAGGAACTTAGCATGTTGTCGAATCTGTAAACAAGATCTAACCACAAAAGAATCAATTACGTACGAAAAACCTCACCACTCGAAACATAGTTTTATTCTCAGTGCACCCGTGTTCCTCTGTGGTTCAGGTTTTTCGCATCCGCACTCAAACGCCGCAGCACTCGTAGCTCATGGATACAGCACTCGTACCCACGAACCGGCATTGACCACCACGAATGCCGCACTCGCGTACACGAGCGATCTGCCCTGCTCTCAATCAGTTGCCTGTTGGCGATGGCCAATGCCGCATTCACCACCACGAATGCGGCATTCATGGGCACGATGCAAGTGACGCGGATTCAATCAGATCCCATGTTGTCGAGCTTGTAAACAAAGGCTAACTCGCTGAAAACAAGTCACATGAAAGATTGCGGAAGGGAAGAATCAAATTCCCTCGCTCGCTACCACCCTCACTCCCGCCCTTTCAAACTCGGCCTCCATCGACTCCACCGACCCCTCCACATCAATCGCCCGGCAAGCGTCCCGAAGCACCACCGCCTCCAACCCGCACGCCCGAGCATCGAGCGCCGAGAACCCAACGCAAAAGTCATAGGCGAGCCCCGCAAAAAACATCCGCTCCAGTCCTCGCTCCCGGCAATACCCTGCCAATCCCGTCGGCGTCCGGTGGTCGTTCTCGAAGAACGCCGAATACGAATCGACGTCCTTCCGAAACCCCTTCCGCAGAATCAACTCGGCCCGCTCCAGTCCCAAATCGGGATGGATCTCCGCCCCCGGCGTCCCCTGCACGCAGTGATCCGGCCACAACCGCTGCTCGCCCCCGCCCAGCTCGACCACGTCCAGCGGCTTCTTCCCCGGATAACTCGACGCAAACGAGACATGCCCCCTCGGATGCCAATCCTGGGTCAGCAAAATATGTTCGAAAGCAGGCGCGATCCGATGAATCACCGGAATCACCGCATCGCCTCCCGGCACAGCCAGCGCCCCGCCCGGACAGAAATCATTCTGCACATCCACCACGATCAGAGCGTCGCGACCACTGAGCCTCATCCTGCGATTATCGCGCGCGCCTGGTTCCGGTAACGCGATGTTCGGTCCTGGTGCTACAACGGAAGGCAAACGTATGCCCGTCCGAACCTGCACTCTGACCGCGCTCCTGCTGCTCTTCGCAATCTCGCTGGTCGCGCAAAATCCGACGCCCGCGCAAAATCGCCCCCCCAAAACGACTGCACCAAAAACAGTGCAATCGCCCGCGAGCCCCAACCCGCCCCCGGTCCCCGAGTACACCGACCCCTGCGCAGCCAACGCCATGAACGTCGACTTCGACACCTGCTACGCCGACCAGTTCAAGCTCACCGACCAGGACCTGAACCGCCTCTACCGCAACGCCCTGCTCGCCTTTGAAGCCGACATCGCCGACGCTCAAGAAGCGCTCCGACCAGGGCCAGCTGCAGTACGACGCCACTGCCATCGGTGACCTCAAAGCCGCCCAAACCGCCTGGACCAAATACCGAGACCTGCAGTGCCTCGCCGCCGGCCAGCAACTCCAGGGCGGATCGATCCAGCCCATCGTCGTCAACAAGTGCATGATCCTGGTCACGCGCCATCGCATCGACGAGATGCGCGCCGCCTACGAAATCGGCGGCCGCAACCTCGAGTAGGGGCTTACTGCGGCATGCCTCTTAGCTTGCGGTTGAAGAAGTCCGCTGTCAGCCCGTACGCCGTGATCCACGACCGATGCAGCAGGAACCCGTGAATCTCATCCGGGAACACGTGCTCCTCAAACGGCGTCCCCTGCGCCCGCAGTGCCGCCGCCAGCCGCACCGTCTGCGAGAACTGCACGTTGCGATCGTCGTCGCCCTGGATCAACAGCACCGGCGACCGCCACCCCTTCACCGTCGATAACGGCGAAGACTCCCACGCAATCCGCGCCGCCTGTTGGTCCGCATTCGGATCGTACTTCGGCGTCCAGTTCTCCAGCTCCAGGTTCCAGTCGTGCACGCCATGAAAGTCCACGCCGGCAGCAAACAGGTCCGACGCGCGCGACAACGCCAGCGCGGTCAGATAGCCGCCGTAGCTTCCGCCCCACACGCCGATCTTCGCGCCATCCACATCCGGCCGATTGCGCAGATACAAGCCGGCGCCCAGCACGTCGTTGAACTCGCTCGCCCCGGCCGCACCGTAATTCAGAGCCTCGCGGAAGTTCAGCCCGTAGCCAATGCCGCTCCGATAATTCACCGACAGCACGATGTAGCCCAGGCTCGCGAGGTACTGGTTCATGCCGTACGCGTTCGAGTAGTAGTCCATGTAATGCCAGCCCAGCAGCATCTGCCGCCGCGACCCGCCATGAAAGAAGATCAGCGCCGGATGCTTCTTCCCGTCCTCCGCCGATGCCGGCAGGAACAACTGACCATGAATCTTCATCCCATCCGCGGCCGACAGGATGACCTGCTGGGGCGTGATCATCTTTGCCGCCGGATACTCGGCCGGGATCATCTGCGGCGCGAGATCCTGCATTTCGCCACCGCTCTTCACCACCGCCGGCCGGATCGGCACCCTGGCATCGGACCGCAGCACCGCCACCGTTCCATCCGGCGCGATGACCGGCACAATTTCCAATCCATCGCCGTGCGTCAATTCATGCGCCGATCCGCCGTCCGCGCTCACCTCCCACAGATGTCGCCGGTCGATGTCATCCTGATTCGACGAATACACCAGCGTCTTGCGGTCCTTGCTGAACGCAACATAGTCCACCTCGAACTCGCCCGGAGTCAGTTCCGTCGCAGTGCCTCCACTCGCCGCAACCGAATAGAGGTGCAGCCACCCACTCCCTTCCCAGGGAAACACGATGTGCCCACCCGCGCTCCAGTACAACTGCTGCGTCTCGGTCTCGGTGTCATGAAACACGCTCCCCGGCCCATCATGCGCGCGCCAAATCTCATGCCCCACGCCGTCCTTCACATCGGCTACCCGCAGAGACCACGGCTGTGCGCTCCGCCGCGGCTTAAAGTCGATTCCGGATGTATCGGGCGGAATCCGGGCGAACGCAACCTGCCGGCTGTCCGGCGACCATACCGGCTCGCGATCGATCTCGGTTGAAGGATCGAGATACTTCAGCGTCTGATCGGCAAACGAGAACACGCCAACAAACCCGTGATCCCCACGCCCGCTCGTAAACGCCAGCCACTTCCCATCCGGCGACCACACGAGCGACCCCAGCCTCCCGCGTCCGTGAAACAACTGCGCCGGTTTAGCAGCGGCGTCCCGCAGATCGAGCGTCCAGATCTGGTCCTTATCGAGGTACGCCATCGTCGCGCCATCCGGCGATACCGCCGGCGCCTGGCCCTCGGCCAGCTTCCGCGCATCGCCGCCATGAACGCCGACCATCCAGATCTCTTCCTCGATCCCCGCCGCCAGCATCGCCGGGTTCGCCGCCGTCTTCTCCGGAAACTCGAAGTCTCCCCCGCGCGTGTAGACGATGTGCTCGCCATCCGGCGTCCACGCGATGTCGCCGACATCCACCCCATCGTCGGCATCATCACCAGTCACGCGATGCGCGGTGTAGGTTGATCCGGTGGGCTCGGCCACCCAGATGTTTCGCTTGCCTTCCTGGTTCGCGATCCATAGATAGCGGCCGCCCTGCGGCGCAGCCTGCAGAGCGGAGGAGAACGGAGCACTCAGCACCTGCTCCAGTGTGAAGCTTTGCGCCCAGGCGGCAACAGAAAAGGCAAAGGCAAAGACAGCGACGGCAAGCCGTTTCATCATGAGGAATCCCCGGATGTTCGAGATTCGCCCATTATCCGGATCGACCCTCCCGATTTCAAATCCGCCCGGTTCTATACTCAGCAGTTGTGAACCCTTCGCCCAGCGCACAGGCAAGACCCCGAAAGCCAGCTCGGCCTTTCCTTCGAGTCGGCGCCGTTGCCCGTAACCCGCCATATCTGGGCCGTCGGCGATCTGGTCAGCGACGTTCGCCTCCACGTTGAGCGCGAATACGGCGACCTCTGGGTTGAAGGGGAAATCTCCAATCTGCGCCCCGCGCCCTCTGGCCACGTGTACTTCACCCTCAAGGATGGGGACGCACAACTCCCCGCAGTCCTGTTCCGCAAGCAGGCCTCGCTCCTTCGTTTCAAACCTGCCGACGGGCTCCATGTGCTGCTCCGCGGCAAGATCTCCATCTACGAGCAGCGTGGACAAATGCAATTCATCGCGGAATTCGTCGAGCCCGTCGGCGCCGGTTCCCTGCAAATTGCGTTTGAACAGCTCAAGCAGCGGCTGGAGGCGCGCGGACTTTTCGACCCTGCGCGCAAGCGGCCCCTTCCTGCATTTCCACACTGTGTGGGCATCATCACCTCACCCACCGGCGCTGTGATCCGCGACTTCATCAACATCGTCAATCGCCGTCATGCCGGCCTTGAGGTTCTGCTCTATCCTGCCTTGGTTCAGGGCGAGGCTGCGGCAGCCGAGGTCAGCGCCGGCATTGCATATTTCAACCGGTCCCGAACGGTCGACGTCATCGTCATTGCACGTGGCGGAGGCTCGCTCGAAGACCTCGCGCCTTTTAATTCGGAATTCCTTGCCGAGTCCATCGCAAATTCTGACATTCCTGTCATCTCGGCGGTCGGCCATGAGACCGACTTCACCATTGCCGACTTCGTCGCGGACTTGCGCGCTCCCACTCCTTCTGCCGCTGCCGAACTCGTCACGGCTGCTCTCCACAAAATCGCGGACGGCGTCTACACCCTCGATCAGCGCCTGGTTCGCGCAGTTCGTTATCGCCTCATGCAGTCCTCGCAAGCCATGGCCGGCGTACGAGTCGAATCCATCCTGATCCGCGAGCGGAATCAACTTCGCCAACGGCAACAGCGGGTCGACGATCTGACGCTTGGCTCGGAAGTGCAATGGCGCGCCCGCCATCGCCGTCTTGCCGAGGCGCTGCATGGTCTCACCGTTCGGCTCAACCGTCAGGATGTCCTCGTCCGCAGCGGCATCGTGCGCGAACGCCTCACCTCGCTGGGCGACCGGCTGGTCCGTGCTCAACGCGACCGCATCAGCCAATCCCGCGAGCGAGAAACGGCAGCAGCCCGTCAACTGAACGCGCTTTCTCCCCTCGCGGTTCTCAGGCGAGGTTACGCCTTGGTATACGACGAGCACGGCGTACTGGTAAAAGATACTGAGAACATCACAGAAGGGCAGTCGATCATTGCCCGGCTCGCTCGCGGTCGCATCCGCAGCCGGGTTACGGCGGTCGAGAAGGAAGCGCAGGGCTCATGAGAAAACTGTTCGGCACAGACGGTATCCGTGCGGTTGCCGGCGAAGCGCCGCTCGATCCAAAAACCATCTACGCAGTCGGCCTGGCTCTTGCTCATCAACTCAACGGTTCGCAAACTCATCCGCGGGTTCTTCTGGGGATGGACACCCGCGAATCCTCCACCTGGATCGCGGCCACCATAGCCCAGGGACTCGCCGAGGGTGGCGCCCACGTCGAGAGCGCAGGTGTGGTCACCACTCCCGCCGTTGCGTATCTCGCCCGTCAACACGGATTCTCTGCGGGCATCGTCATTTCCGCGTCTCACAATCCCTGGCAGGACAACGGCATTAAAGTTTTCGGCGGTGACGGTTACAAACTACCCGACGAAACTGAACTTCGCATCGAAGCAGAGATCTTCAAGCGCCTCGAAAACCTCGAACCTCCCCTCTCCGGCATTGCTCCGGCTGTGGACGAGAAATACCGCAGAGACTACGAGCAGTTCCTGCGCTCTGCTTTTGCGGGGCTCAATCTCAGCGGTCTTCGTGTGGTCCTCGATTGCGCTAATGGCGCTGCCTCCGCGATCGCTCCGGAACTCTTCGATCACCTTGGCGGGTCCATCCATCTCACGCACGCTTCGCCGGACGGCCGCAATATCAATGCCAAATGTGGAGCCCTGCATCCCGAAGTCGTCGCTGCCGAAACAAAGAACCTCAAGGCCGACCTCGGCGTGACCTTCGACGGCGATGCCGATCGGGCCATGTTTGCCGATGCGAACGGCAATGTTATCAATGGCGACGCCATTATGCTGCTGGCTGCCCGCGATATGAAGGCCCGCAATCTGCTCCGCAACGACACGGTGGTCGCCACCACCATGTCCAATATGGGCCTTGAAGCCGCGCTCCGTCGCGACGCGATCCGCATGCTGCGGGCCCCGGTCGGCGACAAGTATGTTCTGGAACGCATGCAGCAGGAACAGGCTTCTCTCGGCGGCGAGCAGTCAGGACACATTCTCTTTCCCCATCTCGCTACCACCGGCGACGGCTTGCTGACCTCGCTCGTTGTGCTCGATGTCGTCCGGCGCTCCGGACGGGCACTGCACGAACTGGTGGCGGACCTTAAAGTATTTCCGCAGGTCATCGTCAACGTCCGCGTGCGCGAAAAGAAGCCCCTCGATCAAATCGCCGCCGTCACGGATACAATTCGCGCCGCCGAAACCGAACTGGCCGACAGCGGACGCGTGGTGGTCCGTTACTCCGGCACAGAGGCGCTCGCGCGCGTCATGATCGAAGCCGAGTCAGAAGAGGCGATGCGGCGCCACGCGGATCGGATCGCCGCAGCGATCAGCGCCGAACTGGGAGTCTGAACTACTCCAGGTCTCTCCAGTTGTTGCCAACTCCCACATCCGCCACCAGCGGCACGCTCAGTTCAATCACGTGCTCCATCTCCTGCTGCACCAGGGTGCGCATCGGTTCAATCTCATCCTGTGGCACATCGAAAACCAACTCGTCGTGCACCTGTAGCGTCATGCGCGATTTCAGCTTCTCCTTCGCGAGCCGTTTGTCGATTCGGATCATCGCCAGCTTGATCAGATCGGCAGCCGTCCCCTGCAGAGGCGTATTGATTGCCGTCCGCTCCGCAAAGCCGCGCTGATTCGCATTGCGACTCTGGATATCCGGAATCGGCCGCACTCGCCCGAACATCGTCCGCACCTTCTGTTCGCGTCGTGTCTCCTCCAGCATGCGGTCAATGTAAGCACGCACCCCGGCGTAGCGCTCGAAATAAGTCTCGATATAGAGCCGCGCCTCGTGCTGGTCGATGCCCAGTTGCGCTGCCAGTCCAAACGGCGAGATGCCGTACACGATCCCGAAATTCACCGCCTTAGCCCGGTTCCGAGTCTCTTTGCTCATCGTCTCTGCCGGAACTCCGAACACTTCCGCTGCTGTCAGCGTGTGAATGTCCTGTCCCGTCCGATAGGCATTGACCAGCAACGGATCCGCCGAAAAATGCGCCAGCAGACGTAACTCAATCTGCGAATAGTCTGCCGACAACAGCACACACCCAGGCGCCGCAATGAAAGCGGCGCGAATTTCCCGCCCCAGTTCTGTGCGAATTGGAATGTTCTGCAGGTTCGGATTGGTGGACGACAGGCGTCCCGTCGCCGTTCCTACCTGGTTAAACGTCGTATGCACCCGGCCTTCAGTATCGGCCAGCAAGGGAAGGGAATCGGCGTAGTTGGACTTTAGCTTTGCCAGTTGCCGGAACTCCAGCACCAGCCGCGGGACATCGTTGTGAACCGCCAATTCCTCCAGTACATCCTGCGCGGTCGAAATCACCTTACCCTTGCCGTACTTCAGCGGGCGCGGCAACCCCATCTTGTTGAACAGCACATCGCCCAGCTGTTTCGGCGAATTGATGTTGAACCGTTGACCTGCGAGCGAAAAGATTTCTTCGCCGAGCCGATCCATCTCCTTCGACAGCCCCGCCGCCATTCTGGACAGCTCAGCCGAGTCGATTCGCACGCCTTCCTTCTCCATCCCAAGCAACACCGGCACCAGCGGCAAATCGATCTCGTCGTACACGCGCCGTTCATCGAGAGTGTCGACTTCATCACGCAGGGTTTTCGTCAGCGCCTCGCTCAAATACGCAGCCTCAGCCAGGGCGCGATCCCCGGTTTCGCGCGGAGGTCCACCTCCAAACCGCGCCGCAACATCGCCCAGCCGATGGGTGGCGTGCGTCGGATTGATCAGATAGGAGTACAGCATCAGGTCGTCCGTTGCGCCTCGCAGCATCACGCCGCGCGCTGCGCAGATTCGCAGCGCCGCCTTGAGGTCATGGACGTGCTTCGGGACGTTCTCGTCCTCGATCAGTTCCCTGACTGCATCGAGCGGAACCAGGAGCGCGCCGTCCTCAGCCACTGCCACGCCGATCCGGTATTCCGGCGCGTCCGGCGTTATTTTTTCCTTTGCCTCAGCGGCCTCCACCAGATCCAGCAACGACATGGTCTTCAGTTCCGGTTCGCGTTCCTCCAATGCTTCAGATTCCTGCTCGCTCACCTGCTCGGCCGCCGCCTCCAGATCAGAAGCCGGCAGCGCCAGTGCGAATCCCTCCTTCCGCGCTTGCTGGATAAAGGCCGCGATTTGCTCTGCCGTCGGGTCCAGCACGTACTCCACGGCCTTCGCCGGTATGGCCGGAGCCAGATCACGCAAGAGCGTCGTGAATTCCAACTCACTGAACAGCGTTCGACACGCCGCCACATCTGGCTCCTGCGTCCGCATCGCCTCGGGCTCGAACTCTACCGGAACCTCGCAGTGAATCGTCACCAGTTCCTTGCTCAACAGGACCGCTTCGCGATTGTTCTGCAGCGATTCGCGATAGGTTTTCCGCTTGATCTCCTCTGCCCGATCGAGCGCTGCCTCAACGCTGCCAAACTGCTGAATGAGCTCGACGGACCCTTTGTCGCCGATGCCCGGTGCGCCGGGAATGTTATCGATCGAATCGCCACGCAACGCCATCACGTCGATCACTTTTTCCGGCGGCACTCCCAGGGTTTCGATCACCTTCTCGCGGTCCAGCACGAGGTTGTCTTTGACTGGATTCAGAACCTTCACCTGATCGGTGACTAACTGCATCATGTCTTTGTCGCTCGACACGACAAACACTGGATGCCCGGCCTTGGCGGCCTTTGCGGCCAGCGTACCGATCACGTCGTCTGCTTCAAATCCCTGCGCCTCCAGAATCGGAATCCGAAATGCATCGAGAGCGCGCCGCACATAAGGGAGCTGCTGTGCCAGGTCCGGCGGCATCGCCTCGCGCTTGGCCTTGTAACCGCCTGTCTCTACGGTTTCGAACTTCTGCGTCTCAGCGCTGAACTTTTTCACGGTCATGCCGCGTGCTCGCTCGTCGCGAAATACGGGGCCGCTGACATCGAACACGGCTGCGAAATACTCGGGCTCGAAATCCTTGCGCAGCTTGTTCAGCATGTTGATAAACACATACGTTGCCGCCGTTGGCACGCCCGTCCGCGTGGACATCGGACGCGAGCGCTGCATCGCGTGATAGGCGCGAAAGATGAAGGACATCGAGTCCAGCAAAAACACTGTGGGTTTGTCTGTTTCTTTGGCCACGGATTCGAGTGTATCCCTTCATCGTCTTCCTCTCGCCCGTCGAAAAGGTCGGGCCTGCAGCCGCTATAATGCGCACGGAGAACTAACATGACGCATCGGTTTCTGCCTCTGGCCCTTGTGGCTGCTTCGCTTTCGGCGTGTTTCGCGCAAACGGCTCCTGGATCGGCCGAGCGTCCACTCACCGCCATTCCTTACTCGCCGAGTCTCGATTTGGCGGATATGGATCGCAGCGCCGACCCCTGCACCGATTTCTATCAGTTCGTCTGCGGCGGCTGGATGAAGAACAATCCGATCCCTCCCGACCAAGCTTCATGGAGTGTTTACGGGAAACTAACGGAAGACAATCGCCAGTTTCTCTGGGGCATTCTCGAAGAAGATGCGAAGCTGACGCATCGTACGGCGGCCCAACAGAAGATCGGCGACTACTACGCCGCATGCATGGACACCGATGCCATTAATTCCCATGGCCTCGCACCGTTGAAGCCGGAGCTGGACCGCATCACGGCTCTCAAGGACCGCAAAGACATTGCGGCTTTCCTTCGCGAAGGAGCCGATCAGCGCGGGCTTTATTTTCTGAACGCGGGTTCGGAGCCCGATCCGAAGAACGCCGGCACCGTCATCGTCGGAATCGAAGTCGGCGGCCTTGGACTCCCGGATCGGGACTACTATACGAAGACCGACGCGAAGAGTGAGGATATCCGGCAGCACTACGTCGCTTATATGGCGCATCTGCTCGTGCTCGCCGGCGAGCCGCAGAGCCAGGCGGATCAGGATGCCGCTGCCACGATGAAGATTGAGACAGCGCTGGCCGGGGCTTCGCTCACGCGCGTGGAGCGGCGCAATCCTTACAACACCTATCACCCGATGAAAATCGATGCGGTGGATTCGCTGGTTCCGGGACTGGAACTGGGCGCTTACCTCCGGCAGGAGAAGGTGCCCGATTCCGTGCTTTCCAACGTTGACGTCGCGCAGCCGAAATTCCTTGCCACTGTCCAGACAGAGATCGCGACCGAACCGCTGGACGGTCTCAAGGCCTATCTGCGCATTCACGCGCTCAACGGTGCGGCGACCGGTCTCTCCAGCCAGTTTGAGGATGCGCGCTTCGAGTTCTACTCGAAGTATCTGCGCGGAGTTCCGCAGATGCCGGCGCGCTGGAAGCGCTGTGCGGGTCAGGTGGATCGGGCGCTGGGCGAGGCCATTGGACAGGAATTTGTCGCTCGCACCTTCTCGCCGGAGACGAAGCAGAAGGTGGTTGTCATGACCGATCAGATCGAGCAGGCGATGCAGAGCGAGATTGAAAACCTCGACTGGATGAGCGCGGCGACCAAACAGGCGGCGATCGCCAAGCTCCATCAGGTCGACAACAAGATCGGCTACCCGAGTAAGTGGCGCGACTACTCATCGCTGACCATTGCGCGCGACGACTATTTCGGCAACGTCGTCCGCGCCCGGGTCTTTGAGGGCAAACGCGACTGGGCCAAGGTTGGCAAGCCGCTCGACAGGAGCGAGTGGTTCATGTCGCCGCCGACGGTGAACGCCTACTACGATCCGCAGATGAACAACATCAATTTTCCGGCTGGCGTGCTGCAGCCTCCGCTCTACGATCCGAAGGAAGACGATGCGCCGAATTATGGCGATACCGGCGGCACCATCGGGCATGAACTGACCCATGGGTTCGACGACGAGGGTCGGCAGTACGACGGCCAGGGCAATCTGAAGGACTGGTGGACGCCTGCCGATGCGAAGGGTTTTGAGGATCGGATCGACTGCCAGCGCGATCAATATGCGCAGTACGTCATCGTCGACGACATTCGCATCAACTCCAGGTTGACCAGCGGCGAAGACGTGGCCGATCTGGGCGGCACGCTGCTGGCGTATCAGGCGTGGAAGAAGCAGACCAGCGGAATGCGGCTGGAGGAACGGGATGGTTTTACGCCGGACCAGCGTTTCTTCATCGGCTATGCGCAGTGGGCTTGCGAAAACGAGCGTCCGGAGAACTTGCGGGTGAGCGCGATTACCAATCCGCACTCGCCGGGCAAATACCGGGTGGATGGGATTGTGGCCGATCTGCCACAGTTCGCCCAGGCGTTTGGGTGTAAGGCGGGACAGCCGATGGTGAGCGCGAAGGTGTGCAAGGTCTGGTGAGTGAGTTCCGGAGCCTTGTTTCTCGTATAAATATGATTCTGTGCGGTTTAGCTCTTGTTTACAGGTTCGACAACATTCTAAGTTGCTGAAAACAGAATAGTTTCGAAACGGCCGTTTGGTTACTGAGACGGCCGTTTGGTAACCCAGGCGGTCGCTTGTGTAACCAGACGGCTGCGAATGTCACACTCGCGTGCGGGACAGAAACGCGGCGAAGGATGCCGGATCGGATGCCATATTTTCAAAGAGCGCGTTGACTCGGCCTGAGCCGGAGAAGAGCAGCGTTCAGCGTTCAGGTTGATTCTTTACCCTGCCGACAGAATCGTCTCTCCCGAATACCTTGGCTGCCAATGGAAAAGCCCGCTGGATGGCGGGCTTTTCGCACAGTTTTTCGACTGTATTTAGGCTAGCGAGTGGAGATGCTGGAGGCAAGGAGAATCGGAGGGCTGGACGGTACGAAGGTCACTGAAGACGGCGTTCGGCGATTGGCTACTCCCTTCAGTTCTCAGCCCATTCGACTCGCCTCGCGCTACGAGGCATCGCTCTGGGCAGGCTGTTCAACCTTCAGAAAGGGCCGGCGGTCGATGTCACTCGATGAACATGCAGTCGCCGTAGGAGAAGAAGCGGTAGCCGGCCAGGACTGCGTGCCGATAGGCGGCGAGGACGGGTTCGCGTCCTGCAAAAGCACTGACCAGCATGAGCAGCGTTGATTGGGGGAGGTGGAAGTTGGTGAGAAGAGCCCCCACGACCTGGTATTCGAATCCTGGCGCGATGAAGATGCTGGTCGATCCGGAATGAGCGGTGAATTCCCTGCTGGTTTGGGCGCAGTGTTCGAGGGTTCGCACCGTCGTGGTTCCCGCTGCGACGATCCTGCGCCCGTCACGGCGGGCTGCGTTCAGAGCCGAGGCCGTTTCTTCGGAAAGAGTGTAGCGCTCGGCATGCAGCTTGACTTCTTCGACGCGTTCGACGCGGACGGGCTGGAAGGTGCCCAGGCCAACGTGTAAGGTCACAGTGGCGATCTCAACGCCGCGGGCCCGAATTTCCGACAGAATCTCCGGCGTGAAATGGAGGCCCGCCGTCGGAGCGGCCACCGATCCGCGTTCTCGCGCATAGACGGTCTGATAGCGCTCGCGATCGCCGGCCCGATCGTCGCGATGGATGTAAGGCGGGAGAGGCATGTGTCCGAGCCGCTCGATCGTCGCAAAGAAATCAGGTACCGGTTCGAAGCGCAGCGTGCGCTCGCCGAATTCGCCGTGGGCGATGACCTCGGCCCGTAACGCACCGTCGCCGAAGTCCAGATGCTCGCCGGTTAGCACTTTTCGCCCGGGGCGCACCAGCGCTCTCCACTCCCATTCGGAAAGCTGCTCGGCCAGAAGGACTTGGACTTGTCCTGTCGTCTGATGGTTCACCTGGGTGTACAGGCCGGTTCGATGGGCGAAGAGGCGTGCGGGAATGACGCGGCTGTCGTTGAGGACGAGGAGGTCGCCGGGCCGGAGCATGGATGGGAACTCGCGAAACCAGCGATCCTGGTGGGCCCCGGTTGCGCGGTCGAGGACCAGCATGCGGGATGCGGCACGGTCAGCGGCTGGTTCCTGAGCGATTAATTCTTCGGGGAGGTCGAAATTGAAATCCGAGACCAGCATGCGAAGGGGATTCTAATTGCTGTGCCGGCGGGCGAGATGTGCTTCTGCGTTGTGCCGGGCCCGCTCGAGAGCATCATTCAGTTCTGTGCGTTTCGCGGCCAGGGTGGTTGCATCCGCATCGGCCGATGGAGCGCCCACCGCACGCGCCCAGCTGACGATGACGCGGGAGAAGGGAAGCGGCACCAGGAATCGATCCCAGGACCGCATAATCCAGGCGCTCCGCGGCAGGAGGTAGAAGCATCCGATTGGTTCGCCGGTCATGGCTGCCAACTTTATCGGCCCATTTTTTGTTTGATAGATGGGGCCGCGAGGTCCGTCGGCTGTGAACACGACGGGTTCGCCTCGGGCTATCACGTCGCGCATGGCCATGAGCCCGGCCGCGCCGCCGCGCGAACTGGAGCCACGTACGGTGCCATAGCCGAGCAGCCCGAGGGTGCGGGCAATGAGTTCGCCATCGAAGCTCTGGCTAATGAGAATCGAACAGCGAAATTTTCGGAAATACCAACCCGCGGGCAGCGTGCAGCGGTGCCAGAAGCAGAAGATACCGCGAGCGGGTGGCGTGGCCGGCGTGACGCCGGTTTCGGCAATCACTTCGAACCGCAGAGTGGCGCCGATCGCGGCAAGCAACAGAGCCGTCAGTTTGGGGATCCACCAGAGCGCAACGCGCTGGGCAAAGCTGAATCTAAGGTTGCCGCTTTCGCTCACGCTTCCGATTGTAGCCAGCGGGATGAGTGGCCTGGGAAGTACGCATGATGGGTGCCACAGATGCGCCGCGTCCCACGGTGGTCACCGGGGATCGCCCCCAACGGCGTGGGCGCTCCCACCATCGTGCTAGAGAAAGGGAGCCTGAATGGGCCGAAGATAGTAGCGTCGTGTTTCGAGGGTTTCTTTACGGATTGAGTTTCGAGAAGAAGCAGGTCCCTCCGCTCCCCCTTCGCTGCACTCAGGGTCCAGTCGGGATGACAAGGTAAAGGAAGATCAGAAGCACCACAGTGGCGTATGGGGCCCATTCTCGGCTTTGAGTTGAGACCAATGAAACGTCTTGTGATTACGCTGATGCTGTTGGCCTGCGCACTCTGCGCGATGGCCTAGAACTGCCCGCTGCGGTTCTTGCGGCCCGACAGAGGCTCGGGCTCACTCTCCCGACGTGGTGACAGGCACCGGCGCACCCTTCGGCGTCGCGATGTATCCCTTGATCTGATTCTTCTCGACGCCGTTGACGACCAGCTCATAGAGCAGGTGGTCCTTGCCGGTATAGAACTGGATGGGTTCGTCGAGATTGCGATCCTTCTTCTGGATTTCCTTGTCGTCGGCGTAGACGACCAGAGTGAACTTGCTGTGCTTGGGATCGGCCTTCTTGAGTTCGAGCGCTACAGTGGCTACGGCCTGTTTCTGGTTCTTGCCCAGGGTGAATTCGTAATAGTTACGGTCACCCTTGTGCTTGAGGATATCGAGTTCTTTGCCGTTGGTCGCGATGAGGCCACTCTGCAGGCCGAGGTCGCCCTTCATGGCCGTCATCGCCGCTTCGTCGGTCTGTAACTGGGTCTTCGTATTGGTGAGGTCGGTCTTGACGCCGCCGACGTCGGTCTTAACGCCGGAAACGTCGCTGGACACGGAACTCAGCTGGCGCTGGGCGGCCTGCAGCTGCTTCGCATCGGCCTGCTGGCGGGCGAGGAGGTCCTGCGCCTTCTGTTCGAGCTGCTTCTGGGTCATGCCCAGGGACTGCCCCAGGGTCTCGGTGGTCACCTTGAGGCGGGCATTGGTCTGATCGAGGGCGGAGGCGAGCTTGGCATTTTGCTGTTGGGCTGACGCGACTTCTGCCTCGGCGGTGGTGAGGCGGCCGGCGAGCTTGTAACTCCACACGAGGCCGGCGATGGCGCAGAGAACCGCGATGGCCAGCGCCCCGATAAACAGGCCCGAGTAGCTTCTTTGCACCGGCACTTCAGGTGTTTCGTCCATAGTCTTTCGCGCGTCCTTTCCGAACTGCTTGAGCGCAATGTATCGCAGCAGGGCCTGACGCGCAATGACCAATGTCGGCGCGGGTGCTTGTTCTGCAACCCGCTGGGGCAGCGGATAGTCTATGAGATATGCCTCGTTATCAATACCGCGAGATGGAGCCTACCCGCGAAGCCAAAGAAGTGTTCAACCGCTGGGTCGATTACCTGGACGACGAGTTTTCCCGGCACACCAATGTTGTCCTGCGGAGCGAGATCGTGCGGGACAATCTTCACCAGTTGCTGTTGGGGCGTCCGCACGGCGGGCGGCTCAACTTTACCCTGGCGACGGAGCTGCCTTTTAACGTTCTGGAGCTGTCGCTCGATCCAGCGAACGTGACGCTGGAGCCGGAGTACTACGGCGATATCGATCCGGAGCGCTATGCGACGATCAAGCCGCTGGTATGGTTCTGGCGGATGTTCGACCGGTCGCCGATCGCGCTGAACCACTGGCTCGGATTCCGGCTGCGCTCGATGCTGGGCAAACACATCTTCAAAAGCATCGGGAACAACGTGAAGATCTACCACGGCGTGGAGTTCACCTTTGGCTATAACCTCACGCTGGAGGACGATGTGATCATCCACAACCACGTGCTGCTGGATGACCGGGGAGAACTGATCATCCGCAAGGGCACGTCGATCTCAGAACACGCGGCGGTGTTTTCGCACGCGCACGATCCGGTGGAGGCGTGCATCATTGAGCATCGGCGGACCGAAGTCGGCCCCAACGCACGCGTTTCCTATCGATCGCTGGTGATGCCAGGTGTTCGCGTAGGAGAGGATTCCATGCTGGGAGCCCAGGGCGTGGCGACGCACGATGTGGAGCCGCATTCGATTGTGGGAGGGGTGCCGGGGCGCAGGATCATGGCCAAGAAGGAGGCTCGACGGCTGGGCGAAAAGGACCCGAAGGACCCATGCGCGGAGCTGCCGCCGAACGACTGACGGTGGCGAGGGCAATGGAAGACCAGTGGCTGAGTGATACCATCGATTTCGCTACCCGATGGATGCAAATCACCTCATTCTTGCGATCTTCGAGTTCGCGGTGCTGCTCTTTTCTCTCAGCCTGCATGAGGCGGCGCATGCGTGGATGGCGTCTCGGCTTGGCGATCCGACGGCGCGCATGCTCGGCCGCGTGACACTGAACCCGGTCAAGCACATCGATCTGTGGGGCACGATTATTCTGCCCGCGATCATGCTGATCGTCAACGCGGGGTTCCTCTTCGGATGGGCGAAGCCTACGCCGGTGACGACGTCGAACTTCAAGAACATCCGGCGCGATGACATTTTGACGACTGTGGCCGGCCCGGGCAGCAATGTTCTGGCCGCGATTGGGGCGATGGTGGTGCTGCTGGTCCTGTCGCGCACGAGCCCGGCCGGGGCGGCTTTGGTCCACGAGATGGCGGCCACTGGCGGTTTCGACGAGACGTTGATGGCCTCCAGTCCGGTATTGGTGCCTCTGGTTTTGTTGTTCTATCTGGGGATGGTGCTGAACCTGGTGCTGGCCGCGTTCAACCTGCTGCCTCTGCCGCCGCTCGATGGCTCGCACGTATTCCGGCACATGCTGCCGTACAAGGCGCTGCGGATTTACGATTCGCTGGGCATTGTGAGCCTGTTTGTGATCTTCATCTGGGGTGGTCGGGTGGTCGGGTTTATGATCCGGCCCGCGATGAGTGTGCTGACGCACGTTCTGCTGGCATTTTGAATCGGACTGCAGGCCTGGATTTGTTCGCATCTTGACCAAGGATCGACTTATGCGACGTTTCACTGCTCTTGCTTTTGGGTTCGGCTGTGCTTTTTTGAGTGCGGCGACTTTGGGACAGACCAGCAGCGCCGCAAAACATCCCTTCACGGCGCGTGACTGGGCCAGCCTGCACAGCGCGGGCGTCACGGCGGTATCTCCGGACGGAACGATCCTCTATGTGGTGACGTTTGGAGCGGAGAGGGGGCCGACGCACCAGGAGTGGTGGACGATTGCGCACGATGGATCGCATGCTACGAAGCTCGACCTGCCCGAAGGATTTTCGCCGATGGGTTTCACGCGCGATGGGCACGGACTCTATGGCGCGTGGAAGGTCAACGGCGACCGCCAGTTGGCGATGTTTGCGATTCACGATGGCAAGGCGGCGCCGGTGCCGGCGACGGTGGTGCTGCTCCCGCGTGGGATCGACGCCGCTCTGCCGAATCCGCAGGGGACGGCATTTGCTATTGTTGCGGATCCGCGGGTACCGGATCCGCTGGACGATGTTCGGCATGTTCAGGGGCCGGATGAGTCCAGCATTTATGTGGTGAAGAGCGACGGTACCGGCGGCCAGTGGTGGTGCCCCGGGCTGAAAGACGTTTCCGGGGGTGTGACCGGTGGCGGATCGGACGCAATCGCGTGGAGTGCGGATGGCCAGAGCCTCGCGGTGTTGTCGGCACTGCCGGTGATTGGACACCACGACGTGAGCAGCTCGATTGATGTGTGCTCTGCGTCGGGGGCACGTCACGTCACGGACATTTCTAACTCAGCAACGGGCATTGCGTGGGCCGATGGGGGCAGCAACATCGCAGTGATCTCGACGAAGTCTGAGGTGCTGACGCCGGAGCACGTCTACACGGTGGCGGCTACCGGTGGGACCGCGACGGATCGCACGGCGAGTCTGGAGGGAACGGCGACGGCTCTGGCGGGCGATGTCGGCGGTCACGTTTGGGTTCTGGTAGCGCATGGGGTTCGCGCTGAAGTCGACGAATTTCGGGATGGCAAGCTGACGCCGCAATACACGTGGCCGGATGGAGTGGTTTCGAGCTTGCCGGTGAACTCGCCGTACTCGGGGACGAGCGATCAGGTGGCGTTGACGGTCGGGGATCCAGCGCACGCGCGGAATGTGGCGGTTCCTGACGGCGGACCTCTGCAGAAGATCACGACAGAGGGCGACGCGCAGCTGGCGTCTGTCAGACTGGGTGACGTTCGCGTGGTCCACTGGAAGAGCCAGGAGGGGATCGCGCTCGAAGGCATCGCGACGTTTCCCGCGGAGTACGCTGCGGGGCAGAAGTACAAGTTTCTGGTGTTGCCGCATGGTGGTCCCGAGGCCAACGACGAGCTGGTGTTCGATTCGCTGTCGCGGATCGTCGCGGGGCTTGACTATGTCGTTCTGCAGCCGGAATACCGGGGCTCGACCGGATATGGCGCCGACTTTCTGGCGGCGATTTACCAGCGCTTTGGCGATCGGGCGTATCACGACGTGGACAGCGCGACCGATTACGCTGTCGCGCAGGGATGGGCCGATGCCAACCGGCTGGCGATCTTCGGTTGGAGCGCAGGCGGGTTCATGACGTCGTGGACGGTGACGCAGACGCATCGCTATAAGGCTGCGGTGGAAGGCGCGGGCATTACGGACTGGGAACCCTTCCTGTGGACGAGCGACGTTCAGCAGATCGACTACGACCAGCGCTGGACCGACGAGGACCCGGGGGCTTTCCGCCAATACTCGGCGGTCTATTTTGCGAAGAACGTCACGACGCCGCTGCTGATTCTCCACGGGGAGGCCGACCATCGCGTGCCTACGTTCCAGGGGACGGAGTATTTCCAGATGCTGGCGGCGCGGGGGAAGACGGTTCGCATGGTGACTTATCCGGGATCGCCGCACTTCCCGTTCCTGTGGGAGCAGCGCATGAACGTGATGCAGGAACTCGGCGACTGGCTGGCGAAATATAATCCATGACGACGTGAGAAACCGATTCCGTTCGTCCTTTGTGACCCACTTCGCGCTGCCGTGCGCAACGCTTGCCATTCTTGTTTTAGCGAGCCTTCGGCCCGCGGGCACGCAGCAGCCTTCGTTTCGCGTGGGCGATGGGCAGTTCCTGCTCAACGGGAAACCGTTCCAGGTGATTTCCGGCGAAATGCATTACGCGCGCATTCCGCGTGCGTATTGGCGCGACCGCCTGCGCATGGCGAAGGCCATGGGTTTGAATGCGGTGACGACCTACGTCTTCTGGAACGCGCACGAGCCGCGGCCCGGGGTCTTCGACTTCTCCGGCAACCTCGACATTGCCGAGTTCGTTCGTGAGGCGCAGCAGGAAGGGCTCTACGTCATCCTGCGGCCCGGACCCTACTCCTGTGCTGAGTGGGAGTTTGGCGGGTTTCCTTCATGGCTGCTGAAAGATCCGAAGCTGGTGGTTCGTTCGCGCGATCCGCAGTTTCTGGCTGCTGCGCACAGCTGGTTGCTGCGACTCGGTAAGGAAGTGGCGCCGCTGCAGATCGGCAACGGAGGCCCGATCATTCTGACCCAGGTAGAGAACGAATACGGCTCCTACGGCGACGACCACGACTACATGGAAGCCATCCACCATGACCTGGTGGAGGCCGGCTTCACGCAGTCGCAGCTCTACACCGCGGACGGGCCGGAGGAAGTGCCGCGGGGGAGTTTGCCGGAATTGCCTGTCGCGATCAACTTTGGGCCTGGTGGATCGCAGAAGGGCTTCGCGGAGCTGAAGAAGCTGCGGCCCGACGGGCCCTTCTTCAACAGCGAGTACTGGGACGGCTGGTTCGATCACTGGGGCGCGGCGCATGCGCAGACCAAAACACAGCAACAAGCGGATGATCTGGACTGGACGCTGCGGCAGGGCTACTCGATCAGCATTTACATGTTCCACGGTGGAACGAGCTTTGGCTGGATGAACGGAGCGAAT
Organism: uncultured Acidobacteriaceae bacterium; assembly: GCA_963705765.1. GTDB lineage: Bacteria > Acidobacteriota > Terriglobia > Terriglobales > Acidobacteriaceae > Palsa-343. Next base: position 134,577 of record CAVPKU010000040.1, read on the forward strand.
TCGGACCAGAAGCCTTACGAGCCAGACGTGACGAGCTACGACTACGACGCAGCGCTCGATGAGAGCGGGCACCCAACGCCGAAGTACTACGCTTTCCGCGATGTGATCGCGCGAGACACCGGCAAGACGCTGCCGGCGGTGCCCGGGGCTCCGGCCGCAATGACCATCCCGGCGTTTACTCTGGAGCGCTCTGCTTCGCTCTGGGACCAGTTGCCGGCGCCAGTTCACTCCGACCAGCCGCTGACGATGGAGGAACTCGATCAGAGCTACGGCTACGTGCTCTATCGAACGACGGTCGATGGGCCGGTCAGCGGGGACCTTGCGATTGGCGCCGTGCACGACTACGCACAAGTCTACGTGGATGGAAAACTGGCGGGCACAATCGACCGGCGTCTCAACCAGAAGTCGTTGCCGCTGCACATTAAGGCCGCGCATGCACGGCTCGATATTCTCCTCGAGAACAGTGGCAGAGTGAACTTCGGGTCTGTGTTACCGGGCGAGCGGGTTGGACTGCTCAAAGGCGTGACGCTGGCAGGGAAGGCGCTGAACGGCTGGGAGAATTATTCGCTGCCGATGTCGGATTCCAGCTCGCTGTCTTTCGCCGATAAGGCGTGTGCTGGGGCCTGTTTTTACAGTGGGACGTTTACCGTCGGCAAACTGGCTGACACGTTTCTCGACACCAGCGCGCTGGGCAAGGGTGAAGTGTGGGTTAACGGCAAGGCGCTTGGGCGTTTTTGGCACATTGGCCCGCAGAAGGCGCTGTACCTGCCGGCATCCTGGCTGAAGCCGGGAGTGAATCAGGTTGTGATCTTCGATCTGGAGGGCCAGGCGGGGCGGCAGATGCGCGGCCTCGATCATCCCGTGTTGAACGCTGCGATCGAGAACCCTTAACGACGCGATGAGGATGACCGCGATAAGCTAATCGAGTAAGCAAACTTTATATCTCCTCCATCACCTCTGCTGCAACCTATACGAACGTAAGGAGCCATTTTCCATGACGCAGTCTCACGGCTACGCGGCGCAAGGCGCCACAACCCCACTGGCACCGTTCAAGTTCGATCGTCGCGAACTTCACGACCATGACGTTCATGTCGATGTTCAGTGGTGTGGCGTTTGCCACTCCGACATCCACTCGGTTCGCAATGAATGGGGCAACGCGGTTTACCCCATGGTGCCAGGCCACGAAATCGTCGGCACCGTGAAAGCGGTTGGTTCCGCAGTGAAGAAGTTCAAGACTGGCGATCTGGTCGGTGTTGGCGTGATCGTTGACTCCTGCCGTACTTGTCCCAGCTGCAAGGCGGGCGAAGAGCAGTACTGCGAAGTGGGCATCACGCTCACCTACGGTCAGAAGGACAAATATGGCGACCTGACGCAGGGGGGCTACGCGAACAACATCATCACGGACGAGCATTTCGTACATCGTGTTTCGCCGAAGCTGAACCCTGCCGGCGTTGCGCCTTTGCTGTGTGCCGGCATTACCGTTTATTCGCCACTGCGGCACTGGAAGGTTGGCCCGAACAAGAAGGTGGGCGTGGTGGGTTTGGGCGGGCTGGGGCACATGGCGCTGAAGTTCGCCCACGCGTTCGGCGCGCATGTAGTGCAGTTCACGACGTCGGAATCGAAGGTCGCCGACGCCAAGCGGCTGGGAGCCGACGAGGTTGTGATTTCGAAGGACGCCGCCGCGATGAAGAAGCAGGCCAGCTCCTTCGACTTTATTATCGATACGGTCTCGGCGCCGCACGAGATCAATCCGTATCTGGAAGCACTGAAGCGCGATGCGACGTATGCGCAGGTGGGCCTGCCGGATAAGCCGCCTGTGATCTTTCCGGGAAACCTGATCTTCAAGCGGCGCAGCTGGTCGGGATCGATTATCGGCGGGATGCCGGAGACGCAGGAGATGCTGGATTACTGCGCAGAGAAGGGAATCACGGCGGACGTTGAAGTGATCGGGATTCAACAGATCAATGAAGCGTTTGAACGGGTGGTGAAAGCCGACGTGAAATATCGGTTCGCGATCGACATGGCGTCGCTGGGCGCATAAAGCGCAAACGGGGAGGAGCCCTGGCTCCTCCCCGTTTGTTTTTCTGAACTGCGTGTGCTATTTCCTGGGCCTGCCCATGCGGTAAACGATGCCGACGGAGATCGCGAACTGCTCTTTGAGACCGGCGCTGCCGAAGTTCGTCAGCGTGGCATCGGGTGCGATGCGGAAGACGAGTCGGGGGGAGCGATTGAGATCGATCGAGCCGCCGAATGCTCCTCCGAAGGCCATTTGATTCGAGAAGAAGCCGACATTCTGGGGGGGCACTCCGTTAAGACCGGAGGTGAAATTGCCGTAGGCGCCGCCGACAAAGGCGTGCAGCATCATGGCTGCGTGTTCGTTGGCTGCAAGGCGGTATTCGGGACCCGCCAGGAACAGGTGCTCGCTGACGAACGGACCGGTGATGGGGCCGGCGTTCGATCCACTCCCGGTGCAGCTGCCGCAGTTCGGCGTGGTCCCGCTGGTGCCATAGTAGCCGCGGATATTGACGCCGACGCCCCAGCGGGTACCGAATTCGCGGATGGCGCGGGCATCAAATCCGCCGAGGTTGGCTCCCTGGAAGGTCTGCGGTCCGGCATCAAAGTGCGAATAGGCGACGCCGCCGTAGAATTCCCAGGGGAAGTTGTATTTCACGCCGGCCAGCGGCGCTGGAGGGGGCAGTTGCGGATTCGGCGGCGGGCTGACCACCTGTCCTTCAGCTTTGATTCCCATGAGGCACAAAACAGCGGCTGCTGCTGCCAATCCCGCGCGAACACTCCACGTCCTGTTCAACAAACAAACCCTCCCGCACCAGGCAGGTTCTCGAAAATGTATGGCAAAACTCAAAGATACATGGCCGGGGCGCCTTCTGTCCTACTCTGCGAGGGCGGGTGCGGTGGGTCCTGTACTCTGGTAAGGATGTCCACCGCCGATCCGGTTTCCCAACAATCCTTCGACTCGCTGGACGCGATGATGGAAGCGTATGCGAAGGAAGCTGTGCGCGTAGCCGAGACGGATCATGGGATGGCGCTCGATTACACGCCGGAGTCCATTCCGCGTCTCGAAACGGTGCTGTCGGCGCGCAGTCCGGTGCCTGAGCCAGAGCAGGAAGCGGCCACGCGGTTGTGGGGCGCCTATTACGGGGAAATCTTTCGCAGGAAATATCCGGCGGACTGGATTATGGCCGTCTATCCAGGGCAGTTGAACTCGGGGCGAGCCGATGCTGAGACCGAGATGGCCATGCCGGCGCTGGATATTCGGGGCTCGCATGTCTACCCACTGCTGAAGGTTTTTCGCCGCATGACGATTGGGCCGACCGAGGACCTCGCCGCCTTCTACGTCAAAGTCGCCGTGGCTCTGGACGCGCGCCAGGGACACGCGTCGGAAAAGTAGATTCCTGCAGGTTGGATCACCCGAAGTTCGCGGCGCATGCCTCGCAGAGGCAGTGGTGGCGGAGAAAATCCCAGGAATAAATCCCGCTGGCGTGGCCGTCGTTCCAGTGGAAGCTGATGGCGTAGTTGCCTACCGGGCTGGCTGAAGTGGGGCGCGACGGCGCTTCGTACATGGGGAGCAACGAGGCGGGTTTTGGTTTGGCCTCGCCGGGCTTGCGGCCCTGGGCTTCGCGCTCCTCATGGCAGGTGGCGCACGGACAGGCGTTGCGGAGCCAGGCGAAGCTCCAGCGGCTGCGGTGGCCATCCTTCCAATCGATCTCAAGGCCCTCGCCGGAGGACTGCTGGACGCGCACCTTTGCCGGCGTCACCGCTTCGCGCGGCAACTCCTGTTCGGGAGTGCGCTGCGCCTCTTCGGCGCTGACGAGGCGAATCCCTTCGTGACTCATACACGTTTACCCATTGCGGGTGCGCCGCCGGCTTGGCGCCGCGGCGCGAATCTGCCGCTGGTCAGGCCGATTGCAGGAACGCCACCGACTGCAGGCTCGTGACTTCGAAGCGCTTGCGGCAGCGGATGTTCTTGCAGCCCACGAGGTCGTCCTGGCGCACCATGTAGGACTGGGCCTTGGCGAACCGGGCGCGGTCGCGTTCGTCAGCATGTTTGGGCAGCTGCGCTTTCCGGGTGCGGACCAGCCAGCGTACTTCGTACTCGCCGGCCTGCCCGCAATGCGGACAAGTCAGAGTGTGCTTCCGCTGCTCAGACTTTTCGTCGAAAAAATCGCGTTCTTCCATCGGCATACGACTCCAACAAAAGATTCCATGGGCAGTATTTCACATTGCGCCGCCGATGGAGGCGGTTTTATAGGACAATCGGAGCAACGAGGATGTCCCGCCATGGGGCACGGATGCCTATTTGTATCGGCAGCACGCACAAATGCCGAAGAAGCGCGCCAAAAAACGAACTTTCTCCGCGGTGAAGGCTGTGAAGGCCAACGCCCGGGAGCGCGTGGGGCAGCCTAAACCGGAGCGCATCCTGCCGAATACCGCTCGCGAGGTGAAGCGCGGGCGAAAGCACCCGAAAACTCTGGCCAAACTTCTTTCCGAGGAGCAGTGACATGGCACAAGCCACCGGCATCGGCGGCGTTTTCTTTCGCGCCCGCGACCCAAAAGCGCTCTATGCGTGGTACGAGAAGCATCTCGGGCTTCCTTTGAGCCACGGGAGCTTTGCGATTCCTGCGGAGCACGAGCGCGCTATGATCGCCTTCGCCCTCTTTTCAGAAAAGGACGCCTATTTTCCGACGTCGCAGCCTGCGATGATTAACCTTCAGGTGGACGATCTGGAGCAGCTTCTCGACAAGCTTGCCGCCGAGGGCGTCCAGGTCGATCCCAAGCGCGAGAGCGCGGATTACGGAAAATTCGGCTGGATTGCGGATCCGGAGGGGAACCGGGTTGAGCTTTGGCAGCCCGCGGACGAAAAGCACTAGCGGCTGGCTGCAGGCTATTTTGTGTTGGGAGCTGTCATCAGGCCAACGGCTTCCATCAGCTTGAGGGCGTTGCTGGTTTGCACGATGCCGGGCCGGAGCCGGTAGTCGAACTTCAGCTTGCCGTCTTCAATGGTGTCTTCGAAGTGGCAATTCGCCGCCGCGGCCCCCATCGTTTCGGGGATCGCTGTGAGGGCCAGATCGTGGGTGGTGACCAGGCCGATGGCGCCGCGCCGCACGAGTTCCTGCACAACAAAGCGCGTGCCTTCGAAGCGGTCGTGGGAGTTGGTTCCGGACAGCAGTTCATCCAGGAGGAACAATAGCGGCGTTGGTCCGGCAGCCAGGTCGGACAGCACCTTGAGGCGCTGAATCTCCGCATAGAAACGGGACACGCCGCCGGCGAGCGAATCGAGAACGCAGATGGACGCGCCCACGGTGAGGGGTGACATGCGGAGCCGCTTCGCCCGCACCGGTGCGCCGCACTGGGCGAGGACGGCGTTGAGCCCTACGCCGCGCAGGAACGTGCTTTTGCCCGCCATGTTGGGCCCGCTGATCACGATGAGCTGCGGCGATGCGCCGAGATGCAGATCATTGCCGACTGCTTTGCTGGCCGGGAGGAGCGGATGGGCGAGTCCTTCCGCATCGAAGCACGGTTGGTGCTCGCACATTTCCGGTATTACGTCCGAAGGATGTTCATAGGCGTACCCGGCGAGAGCGGCCAGGGCCTCGAACTCGCCTGTAGCCTCGAGCCAACCACGAATGGCGGGCCCGAACTGAGCCCGCCAACGTTCGGCGGCCATGGTGAGCTGCGCTGTGTAGAAGACGAAGGCATTGAAGATAGCCACAAAGCCATTGCGGCGATCCTCGAGCCAGTCGTAGATGCGCTCCAGCTTCGCGACCGCTTTCGAGGCAGGAATGTGTCGGGTCTTTAGCGTCCGATCGAGTCGCGCGCGCAGACCCTGGAGCCGCTCGGCGGTGAACGGCTCGCGTTCTATGATCTCCAGCACCTCGGCGAGGACCTTGAGATCCTGCGCCGCCTTCTCAACGGCGTCGGCCGATTCGCTCACTTTGCGGTTGAGCCCGTAGCTGACGGCGTAGTTGATGAGGGAGACGAGGAGCGCGAGGTCCCAGCTTCGGGTCAGGCCCCAAAGCACAATCGAGGCCACCCACAGGGCCGCGAGGAAGGCCAGCGCCCAGGGCAGCCAGCGCGATTGGAGCAGCGGCCGTCCGTCCCCCCAGGCGGCGAGTTCCTGCGGATGCACTCCAGCCCGCACATCCTCGCCGGCGGCAAACAATTGCTCCCGGAGCGCGACGTGATCCTTCATTTCGGCGATGGCGTTCTGTCGGGCGCGGACTTCATCCGGAGCCGCGGCCGCGAGCAGCCAGCGGGCCAGAGTTTCTTCGCCGATACGGGTTCGAGCCGTGCACAGGAGCTCATAGAGAGAACCTTTGCCGAAGAGATCCAGATCGCGCGCGTAAGGGTGGGCCGAGTCAAAGAAGCGGTCGCCGGTTTCTCCGGTTCCGGCCCATTGGTCCTCGATGCGGGCCAGACCGCGGGAATAGAAATCGGTGACGCGTACGAAACGGGCCAGTCTGCGGATGACGCGGTCGTGTGCGATGACGAGGACTACGAAGATCAAAACGGGGATGAGGAGCAGGCTGAATGGCCCGTGCATGCGGATGAGAACGGCCGCAGCGATGATGCCGGCGAGGAAGTCGGCGAGCTTGGCGTAGCCAAGAACGATGTGACGACGGCGCTCCGCTTCCATACGCGCCTGGCTCTCAGCCAGCAGCCGGCGATAAACGCCTTCCACCGATTCCACACAACAAGGATCGCACGCGGGCATGGGAGCCGCCGATCTCAGAGTTGAAGGACTTGTAAGTTCGGGATTAATCGGAAGTGGCGAGCATTCACGGTAAGCAGCGAAAAACCGAGGGAGAGCGCGGTGGCTCCAATCAGCAGGTCGACGAAAGAATGACAACACCTTTGGCGGTTTGCTCCCCATCGATCCTACCCGCCAGAAGCGCGGTTTCAGTTGTGTACGGGTAAATGGTGAGCCCTGCAATCAGCTCTTCAATGAAATCCTGTCGCCGTTGGCGTGCGCCGAATGAGTTGGCTCGGTAGACTCCATGAGCAAGTTCGGTCAGGCCGACCGACGACAGAGCGGCTTCCTGATCGCCCGTCGCGCTGAGCGCCTGTTCCACCAGCTGTTGAGTATTGTCGCCGCGCCGCTCCGCAGCAATTACGACACTCGAATCCAGAATCAATCCCATGCCGGAGGATTGAGCGGCTCGCGATGGCTGTTGATGATGTCTTCCAGATCTTTGCCGAAATCGCCATCGAGCGTCACAGTCGAACCGCGTTTCTTCAAAATCCTCAGAGACTCCGACAGCTTCCGAACGTAGGGTCCAGCGGCCGGTTTCAAGACCGCGACCGGCGCAGTTTCGGGTCCGATCACAATTTCCTCGCCTGCGCGGACACGCTCCAGCAAAGAGCCAAAGTCACGTGCCGCGTCGGCTTCCGAGATGTGAATGACTGCCATGAGGGTGATGATACTCCGCGCCGGTCCGCCAGTGCCGAGCCTATTCCTTCTTCGGCTCCCCGACGCCCTGGTCACTTTTGACCTGCGGCGGGTGGCCGCCCTGCAGGAAGGTGCGGTACTGCGTATCGACAATGCCCAGGTTCCGCGCCAGCCCGAGCCGCGCCTGGTTGAGGGAATAGACGCTGTTCACGTACTGGCTCTGAGCCTGGGCGAGTGTGGATTGCGCCTCGGCGACGGGCAGGTTGTCGCTGATGCCGGCGGTAAAGCGCTGCTGCGTCTGGTCCAGAGCGGTGGTGGCGAGATCCACATTGCTCTTCGCTACCTGCACGGTCTCGGTGGCAGTTTGCAGATCAAGAAAGCTGTCGCGCAATTGTTGATCGATCTTCTGCTTCAGGTCTTCCAGCCGCGACTGGATCTCCTCCAGTTGCGCTTCGGCCACGTCGCGGTCTCCGCGGAACATGGCTTCCTTGAAGATCGGAATGCTCAGCGTTCCCACCGCCGCAAAGGTCTCGTGATAGACCCCGCCGGAGACTCCGGTGACGCCCCAGTTGCCGCCGAAGGTGAGGGTAGGGAAGCGCTCGTGCCGGGTAGCCGTTCGTTCCCGCTGGGCAACGATCAGTTGCTGTTTAAGGCCCAGATAGTCCTGGCGGTTGGCGTAGGCTTCTCCGCGCGCGTCAACCAGATCCATCGGGTGAAGCTCGGCGTAGGGCGACGATTCCGTGAGCACGATGGCCTGCTCGGGCCGGAGGCCAATCTGGCGATTCAGGGCGATCTTAGCCTTCTCGAAATTATTCTGTGCGGCGATGACCGTTTGTTGCTGGCTCTGCAATTGAACCCGGGCGCGGAGCTCATCGAGATTGGCGACGACGCCAGCGAGGTGTTCCTCGTGTGCCTGGTTAAAGGCCGTCTCGTCGGTCTTGAGCAGCGCCTGGGCATAGTCAAGCTGGGCTTTGGCGGCCAGGGCCTGGAGATAGGTATTGCCGACGTTAAGAACGACCAGGCCGCGTGAAGACTGTGCGTTGTAGTAAGCGGCCTTCGTGAAGGCCTGCGAGGCACGCCACACGTCGTACCCTGCCCAGTTGAACAGCGCCTGGGAGAAGTTCACCTGGCCGATAGTGGTGTCCACCCTCGTGATCAGGTGAATCGAAGAGGCGCTGGTGCCGGGGGGCAACAAGGGAGTGAACAGGCCGACTGTAGACGGGTGAAACCCCTGCGCCTCGAGGTTGTACTGGTGGACCCCGGTCTCTCCATGGAGAGTGATGTCGGGCAAGAGCACCGTGACCAGCTTCAGCTTCTGGGCGTCGGCGGACTTTTGCTGCTCACGGGCCAGGGTGAGCGCGAGATTATTCTCGATCCCGAGCTTGATCGCGTCGTCCATGGACAGCGCCTTTGGCTCGGCCGAAAACGGTACGGCCTGCACACTGCCCACGTAGGGATTGGCTGCGGAATTGGCCGGATTGCTCTGCGCCGGTGCCGCGAAGCCGCTGAGAAGCGCTCCCGCGGCAACCAGCCCTGTGATCAGCCTGTTCATCGTCCGTGAACCCATCGAGATTCTTCTGTTTAGATCAGAATACGCGCTCCGCGTTGCCAAAAACTTCGCACAGCGCGGGCGAAACTGTTCCGGTTTTCGGGAAAAGAGGGGGTAGGGGACGCAAAATCCTCATTTTGGGGTTCCTGGAGTCATCGCATGCAAGCAACGCGCCTTCCATCCTTCACATCGAAATTTTGGAGAAAGTTATTTTGCGGGCCCCGTAAGCGCCAACTTCCGCCTTGCTACGATCCGCCCGAGCGGTTGGCAGGGTGAATGCAAACCGGGCGGGATTTCAGGAGGCTCGTATGGCAGCGCTGGAAGCCGAGAGGCTCCCGGTTCGAGATGAGCAAGACCCGCCGAGGACCAGTTCGCCACTCGGCCGAACGGTTCGTATCCCCATGAATACGGCTCCCATCCCGAAGGTCTTGATGCTGCGGTGCTCCGCGCTCTCGCACCATGCTGTGCGCGCTGCGGCGCTGCATGCGGGCCTCACGCTGGCCATTGAATTTGCCGAGAATCGGCGGGAATTTCTCGACGAACTGCGCCAGGGAAATGCCGATGTGGTGATTGCGGGTCCAGAGGGTCTGCCAGATATCGAGATTCGTGAAGTGGTGGAGCGGGCTCGCGCTGCCGAGCCGCCGCTGCCGGTGGTTTTGGCGGGCGGGCGGGTGGCGGAGTCCGAAGCGATTCGGATTCTGCGCGACGGCGCGACCGAGATTCTGCAGTCCGGCGAAATGGAGCGTTTGCCATCGGCCATTGCGCGCGCGCTTAAGGTGCGCCAGACCGCTGTGCTGCACAGCAATGCCCAGCACGAGCTGGATCGCTCTGCAGGCATGCTGCGCGAAAATCAGAAGCTCATCACGATTGGACGCCTGGCGGCGTCGATCGCGCACGAGATCAATAATCCTCTTGAGTCGGTGATGAACCTGCTTTATCTGCTCGGCGAGGAGCAGGGGCTTTCGCAAACGATGGTGAGCTATCTGGCGCTGGCGCAGAGGGAACTGGAGCGCGTTGCACAGATCAGCCGTCAGACGCTGAAGTTCTCGCGCGAGACCACCCATCCGGTGCCGGTGCATCTGGAGGAGCTTCTGGAAGAGGTTCTCTCGCTCTATTCGCGGCGCATTCTGGAGAAGAATATCCGCGTGGAGCGCCAGTACAACTGCACCGAAGAGGCGATGGCTTTTCCCGGCGAGATGCGCCAGGTGCTTTCGAACCTTGTGACGAATGCGGTGGAGGCGTCGTCGCTGAACGGCCGGTTGCGTCTGCGGGTGCGATGCACGCGCAGCTGGACGGATCCTGGAGTGCGGGGTATCCGGGTTTCGGTAGGCGACAACGGCAGCGGAATTTCGCCCGAGGTGCAGCACCGGCTCGGCGAGCCGTTTTTCACGACCAAGGGGCAGCGCGGCACCGGGCTGGGGCTGTGGGTGACGCGGTCCATCGTTCAGCGGTACGGCGGTGAGATTCAGCTGCGGTCTTCGGTGCACCCGGAGCGCCACGGCACGGTGTTCAGCATGTTTCTACCGACGAACCTGCGGCCGCAAATGGTCGATCGACGGCCCCAGGAATCCGGGGGCTCGAACACTCCTCCGGATTCGATCGCGAACTTTCCCAGTCCTGGTTCTTCCAGCGCGGTGAACTTCTCGGCGATGCGCGGTCCGCGGCGCACCCTGCGCGGAGCGTAACGCCGCTGCTCGGAGCGGAGATCGGTGAGCCACCAGGCTCGCCGGGCGCGGTTTTCTGTTGCCTGGCTCGTGCAGTCTGCCTCAAAATAGCCTCCTCCCCGAAAACGGACTGGAAGAGGGTTCCTCATGAGGAAGTCTGCCGCAGCTTTGCTTTGTTCCGGAGTTTGGCTCGCTACCGTCTCCGCCCTTGCTCAGAACGACGACGCATCCGCAGCCGCCAGCGCCGCCGGTTGCGGCATCTGTGGTTCGTTCTTCCTCTTCTTCCTGCTGGCCCTGATCGCGCTCAACGTTGCGATTCTGGTCTGGGTAGCGAGGGATGCCAAAGCGCGGGGACTGGATAACGGCGTTCTGTGGATGCTGCTGGTCTTCTTCACCGGCATCGTTGGCCTGATCGTCTATTTGCTGGCGAGGCCGCAGGGCGACCTGGTGGTGTGCCCGAACTGCGGCAACAAGCGCCTGCAGGCCGCCGTGAAATGCCCCAATTGCGGAGCGTGAAAGATCAGGGCGGAATGTCGATCGCCCGAGCTTTGAGGAGCCCGGCATTCTGGCTCGGTCTACTGGCGTTGCTTGTTGTTCTGGCTGCTGCGGATTCGTTGCGGCCGCCCGCTCAGCAGGCGAGCGTGCATCTCTTTACGGCGGCCGTTGCTGGATACCATTACTACCTGCATCCGCTGACCAGCCATTTCATTCACTGTCGCTACCAACCTACCTGTTCGCATTACGCGGTGGAGGCGGTGCAGAAATACGGGATCGCGAAAGGACTGGCCCTCAGCTTCCGGCGCATCCGTTCCTGTCGCGGATCGGTGCCGATGGGGACGCGCGATCCTGTGCCTTGATTTCCGGCTGGGTGCGGGACTGGTGGCTCGCGCTAGTGTGGTGTCCCCAAAGTTCTTTGCCAAAACAGGGGAAGGCAAAAGCAGGTTCCTCGGCTCACCACCCCCAAACTGAAAAGCGTTTGGGGCCCCTTTCGCTCTGAATGACAATTTCGATTCATGCTAAGAACTTCCAGGACGCCACATTGGTGTGGTGTGGTGTTTCGAAGGTTTCTTACGGATTGAGGTTCGAGAAGAGACAGGTCCCTCCGCTCCTCTTCGGTCTGACAAAGTAAAGGTAGATCAGAAACGCCACACTAGCTGTAGCGCAACCAGCGCAGCATTTCAGGAAGCGTTGCACGCTTGCCGTACATGAGCACGCCGATCCGGTAGATACGCGCCGAGAGCCATATCATCCCGTACACTGTCGCTCCCAGCAATCCGATCGACAGCCATACCTGCCACGCCGGCGGCATCTGCACGCAGATCCGCATGTACATGATGATCGGGGTAAACGGCGGCAGCAACGAAAGGAGGACCGCCGTTGTCGAGTTCGGATTTCCCAGCACATAGGGCAGCATCGCCACGCTTGCTACGAGCGGCGAAATCAGGATGAAACTGAACTGCTGAATCTCTCCCTCCCCATTCACGCTCGATCCCAGCGCCGCGGCCAGCGCGCTGTACAGCAGAAATCCGCCCAGGAAGAAAATCGGGAAAAACAACAGCTCTCCGCGTGTCAGACCCAGCGAACTCAGTCCGTGAATCCCCTGGCTGGCGGCCATCGCCGAGCCGGCATAGAGCACCACCAGCCCCACCCATATGCCCATCTGCGTCATCCCCACTGCACCCACGCCCAGCAGTTTGCCCAGCATCAGCGAGTCGGGCGACGCTGTCGACAGAAGCACCTCAAAGATCCGCGACGTCTTCTCCTCCACGACCGACCGGGCGATGTTGATCCCGTAAATCAGCACCGACGCATACAGCAGGATGATCAACACGTCTGCCCCGGCGAAGCTTTTTACGGAATCCGACGTAACCGTCGTGCCGTTCTTCAGCTGCTTGGTCTCCAGCTTTGTTTCCTTCATCAGGTCGTGGACCTGATCCTCGCTCATCCCCCGCGCCAGCAGCTGCTCGCGGATCAGCGCTGAGCGGACCGCCGACTCCGTCTGTTCCTTACCAACCAGATTGATCGAGCTGCCCGAAATCCACGTAGCCTCCGGCTCTTTCACTCCATCGACCGTCTTCAGCGTTAGATATCCCTGGATCTGGTGCGTCGCCACCTGCTGATTCACTCGGGTCAGATCCGCGTCCGTCGAGGGTGCGTAGACATCGACCTGCTTCGGCGCAAACGGACCGTCATCCATCGCCGCCTTCACCTGCTGGGCGAGTCCCGGATTGTCCGACAGGATTGCCAGGTTTTGTACGCCCTCCAGCTTCTTTCCGCTCATCGACACCAGGAAGGCCATCCCCGCCATCCCGATCGGCACGATGAGCGTGGTGATCCGGAACACCCGGCTCCGTATCCGTTCGAGGTATTCGCGTTTGGCAATCAGCAAGGTGTTGCGCAGCAATTCGTCACGCATCGGCGCGTCCTCCCACCGTCTCAATGAAGATCTCCTCGAGAGACGGCTCAACCAGCTCGAATTTTGTAATCGTTGCGGTTGCGACGGCCGTCTTCAGCAGGTCCTGGGCGTCGGCATGTGGCTTGAGCTTGATCTCAGCATGTCCTGCATAGCTTTTGGACTCGGCAATGGCCGGATGCTGAAGGAATGCGTCGCTGCCGTCGAACTGCACGATGACGCGATTGCGCTCGTAGCGGGATTTGATTTCGCGCATGCCTCCTGCGAGCACTGCCTTGCCGTGATTGATGAGACAGATGGAGTCGCAGAGCTTCTCGACCTGATCCATGCGATGGGTGGAGAACAACACGGCGTTGCCGCTCTTCTTGAGTTCGAGGAGCACGTCCTGCAGCAGGACGGCGTTGACGGGATCGAGCCCGGAGAAGGGCTCATCCATGATGATCAGCTCCGGGTCGTGCATCAGTGTGGAGATGAACTGGATCTTCTGCTGCATGCCTTTGGACAGCTCTTCGGTTCTCTTGTCGATGGAGTCGGCGATCTGCAGCCTTTCGCACCATTGCTTCGCGCGGCGCTTCGCTTCGAGCGCTCCCAGGCCGCGTAATTCGGCGAGAAACACGAGCTGATCGATGACCTTCATTTTCTTGTAGAGGCCACGCTCTTCGGGAAGGTAGCCGACCCGCTTGAGCGCATGGGCGCCAAAGGGCTTGCCGAAGAGGGATACCTTGCCCGCATCCGGAAAGGTGATGCCGATCATCATGCGGATGGTGGAGGTTTTGCCGGCGCCATTCGGCCCGAGCAGCCCGAACATGCTGCCCGCTTCGATCTTCAGGCTGAGATCGCTAACGGCGGCTTTCTCTTCGTAGGACTTCGAGACGCGGTCCAGTTCGACCAGGATATCCATGGTGGTGAGATGGCTCCGAGAGTGAGACAGGGCAGAGGTGCAGAGTTCCTGCCAGCATACCAGCCCCTGGTTGGGTCTGAGGCTCCGTCAAACCCTTCCGCCGATGGGTCTTCGCAATCACGGCCGGCGACGAAACTCACGAGGGTAACTCGTCGACGGCCCTGCCGGGGGCGCCTATTCCGCTAGTGTCGTGTTTCGAAGGTTTCTTTATGGATTGAGGTCCGAGAAAAAGCGGGTCCCTCCGCTCCCCCTTCGCTGCGCTCAGGGTCCGGTCGGGATGACAAGGTCAAGGAAGATCAGAAACGCCACACTAGTGCTTGCCGGCGTCGAGAACCGGGGTAATGCTGCCGCCGATGAAGAAGGTGCAGTTTGCGCCCTGATGCGCACAGACATCGCGCTGCATATTGATCCGCTGCAGTTCAATGAATTGCTGTGGAGAAAGATCCATGGCCTGGCGATAGGCGTTGTCCGCCTGGGCGCGGCTGGTTTCGGCCGCCTTGCGCTGGTCCTCGGCGAGCTTAGTCTGTTGCTCGGTGATGGCACGCTGCTCCTGCTGGGCTGTGGCGATGCGCTGATCGCGGACGGCGTCCGGCGGATTGACGCGGCCCACGTTGAGTTCCGTAATGACGATCGGCACGCCGCTTTGCTGGACGATTCTGAGGGCCGAGGCTGTGACCTCTTGCCCAACGGCATCCGCAGCGGTTTGGGAGATGGCAATTTCATTCATGTCGCGCTGCTTGACGGCGTCGCGGACCGCCGTGCGAATGGGCTGGTCGAGGTTGCGCGTCCAGAAGCCGCCGGCTCCCTTGTCGTCGATATCGGCACCGAACTGGCTGACCAGTTTGACCGAGTCGGTGATCCGATAGGCGATGACGACATGGAAGTTGACCGGGACTCCTGACTTCGTCATCATGTCGTCGAATTCCATATCGATCCGTTGCGGAAGCATGTTGACGTCGATGGCCTGGCTGGTGATGGCGCCGTACGAGCGCCCGGTGGTCACCGGTTGCGGATCGATTCCACCATGACCGAAGAGGACGGGTTTTTCCACCCACACCACCTGATGACCCGCATCGGGGGAGGCCACGCTGCACCCGGTGATTCCGAAAATCGTAATTGCCAGGAGAACCGCAAGAACCCGTCTGTCCATTTTCGTGCTCCTTGATGACGATTCAGACTAGGGCTCATCGGGCGGGAACGCAATCCCCCAGGAAAGAAAGCAGGGAAACGGGTGTGGATCGTCGTCGTGGGACGCGGAGAATCAACGACTAGCCGCGGTACTGATCGTCGGAGACTTGTTCGAGCCAGTCGACCGTCTTGCCATCGAGTTTTTCCTGGACGGCGATGTGGGTCATCGCGGCGCTGGGAGAGGCGCCGTGCCAGTGTTTTTCGCCGGGTGAGAACCAGACAATGTCGCCGGGACGGATTTCCTCAATGGGACCGCCCCAGCGCTGTGCGCGGCCGGCGCCGGACGTGACGATGAGGGTCTGGCCGAGCGGGTGTGTGTGCCATGCGGTGCGCGCGCCGGGCTCGAAGGTGACGTGAGCGCCGACCACGCGCGCGGGTTCAGGCGCGTCGAAGAGGGGATCGACGCGCACTGTGCCGGTAAAGTAGTCCGCGGGTCCGGGACGCGAGGGTTGAGACCCGCTGGGAATGATTTCCATGGCTGGGGGCTCCTCGATCAACGATACGTCATCTGCTCCAGCCTCTCAGGATAGCGCGCGCCCTGGACCTCGATCTGCGAAGCGGCGGCTTCGATGTCGCCCAGATCGTCGGGCGTGAGTGTGACCGCGAGAGCCCCGATGTTTTCCTCGAGACGATGGAGTTTCGTGGTGCCGGGGATGGGGGCGATCCACGGCTTCTGCGCGAGCAGCCAGGCGAGTGCGATCTGCGCAGGCGTGGCCTTCTTGCGCGCAGCGATCGTGCCCAGCAAATCGACGAGCGCTTGATTCGCCTGCAGCGCCTCGGGCGTGAAGCGGGGGAGAGTGCTGCGGAAGTCGGTCGAGTCGAACGTAGTGTTCGCCTCGATTTTGCCCGTCAAAAAGCCCTTGCCCAGCGGGCTGTAGGGGACGAAGCCGATGCCGAGTTCTTCGAGTGTGGGGAGGATTTCGGCTTCTGGCTTGCGCCACCAGAGGGAGTACTCGCTTTGCAATGCGGTGACGGGCTGCACGGCATGCGCGCGGCGAATGGTTTGCGCGGCGGCTTCAGAGAGGCCGAAGTGCTTCACTTTGCCGGACTGGATGAGTTCCTTCACGGCGCCGGCCACATCTTCGATGGGCACGTCGGGATCGACGCGATGCTGATAGAAGAGGTCGATGCGATCGGTGCGGAGGCGCTTCAGTGATTGGTCGGCGACTTCTTTGATGTGTTCGGGACGGCTGTTGAGGCTCTGCGTGCCCGGTTTCTTGCCGGAACTGACATCGAAGCCGAACTTGGTTGCGATGACGACCTGGTCGCGCACCGGCTCGAGCGCTTCGCCGACGAGAAGTTCATTCGTAAGGGGTCCGTAGACTTCGGCGGTGTCGAAGAAGGTGACGCCACGATCGACGGCGGCGCGGATGAGGGCGATCATCTCCGGCTTATCTTTTGGCGGGCCGTAGCTGAAGCTCATGCCCATGCAGCCGAGGCCGAGCGCGGAGACTTCAAGATTGCTTTTGCCGAGTTTGCGTTTTTGCATTGGTGCTCCTGTCCAAACATGAGACTAAGGAAACCAGGGCTCGATGCGGTATCCCGATCCTTCCTGTTTCTTGCCTGATTCTGTCGATGTGGAGAGGTTTTTGTGCAACGGACTGCGTTCCGGCGGTAGCCTGAGGCTGAAGGGGATGCATTCAATGATGGCGAGGAAGGACGGAAACGGAAGCAGGCGCACCCGCGCGGAGGATCTGCGAGCCGCGCTGGCTGCGAAGATTGCGACGCATGCCCGCACGGAGGGGACCACGGAGACAGCGATTCCGGGTCTGATCCTGACGCGGAGGTCCACACCCTCGGCGTGTAACTCGACCACGTATCAACCGAGCCTGGTGGTTTTTGTGCAAGGACAGAAACGCATCAACGTGGGCCGGATCGCGCATGTGTGCAGTGGGGTGAACTTTCTGCTGACGTCGGTGGACCTGCCGGTGGTGAGTCAGATTGTGCAGGCGACGCTGGAGAAGCCGCTGCTGGGGATGCTGCTGCAACTGGCGATGCCGGAGGTGCGAAAGATCCTGAGCGAGGAGGAATTTGCCCGAGGCGGGGAGCCAGTGGGAGCGCGCGGGATGGCGGTGGGGGTGAGTTCGCCGGAACTGCTGGACGCGTGCACGCGGCTGGTGGATTTGCTGGACTCACGAGAGGACGTTGCGTTTCTGAGCGGACTGATCCAGCGGGAGATCATCTACCGGCTGCTGCGGAGTCCGCAAGGGAAACATCTGCGCGCGATTGCAACACTGGGGGATCAGAGTCACCGCACGGCGAAAGCGGTGGCGTGGCTGCGGGAGAATTACACGAAGCCGCTGCGGGTAGAGGAACTTGCGGAGATGGCGAGGATGGGCGTATCGACGCTGCACCATCATTTCCGATCGCTGACGGCGATGAGTCCGCTGCAGTATCAGAAGCAGCTGCGGCTGCATGTGGCGCGGGAGCGCATGCTGAGCGACGATCTGGATGCGGCGAGTGCGGCGTTCGAGGTCGGATATGAGAGCGCGAGCCAGTTCAATCGCGAGTATCGCCGGCTCTTCGGACAGCCGCCGATGCGGGATGTCAAGGCGCTGCGGGGCACGCTGGCGGCGGGCGCGAACGGCTAATGGGCAGCGTGCAACAGGGGAACGTAAGCTGGTTGAGGCGGAGCGAGGGGTTCCGTTCAAAGGAGACTCTCTGAACATGGCGAGTGGCAAGCGGGTGGCGGTGGTGACGGGCGGGGCGCAGGGCATCGGGCGGCAGACGGCGGAAATGTTAGCGGAGCGCGGATATCGCATCGCGATTATCGATCTGCGCGAGCCTGAGGCGACGATCGCGGCATTCGAAGCGCGTGATGCGGATGCGTTCGGGTTTGCCGGAGACATCACGGATGAAGAGGCCGTTGAGGAGTTTGCGCGACAGGGTGCTGGAGCGGTTTGGGCGCGTGGATGTGCTGGTGAATAACGCCGGGATCAGCCTGATTCGCGCAGCGGAGGAGACGACGGCGGCGGAGTATCGACGGATGATGGAAGTGAATCTGGTGGCGCCGTTTCTGCTGGCGCGGGCGTTCGGGCGGAACATGCTGGAGGCGCGGAGCGGATCGATTGTGAATGTGGCGTCGATTGCAGGATTGATGGCGGTGGCGGATCGCGCAGCGTATAACGCGTCAAAACATGGTCTTGTCGGCCTGACGCGGACACTCGCCGCGGAATGGGGCGGACGTGGCGTGCGGGTGAACGCGGTGTGTCCCGGTTGGGTGAAGACCGAGATGGACGTGGCCGATCAGAAGGGCGGGAGCTACAGCGACGAGGACATCACGCAGCGGGTGCCGATGGGGCGGTTTGCGACGCCGCAGGATGTGGCGCGGGCAATTGCGTTTCTCGCGGACGAAACAGAGAGCGCTTTTGTGAATGGCGCGACACTGACGGTGGATGGTGGGTGGAGTTCGGACGGGAGCTGGGAGTCGGTACGACTGAAGAAGCGGTAGCGGCGAAGGTGGTCTCGCTAGTGCGACGCAGGGGTGGAGATGTACGTCTGGGCGGCGGCTCGGGCGGCGTTCAACACGTTGCCAGGGACGATGCCGAGGATCAGCGTCGTCGCGGCGGTGAGAAAGATGGCGAGCAGCAGCGGGAACGACGGCCGCGAGACCGCCATAATGGGTGCCGCACCCGACGGTTCCGAGTAAATGGCGGCGACAACGCGCAAATAGTAGTACGCAGCGATCCCGCTGTTGATCAAGCCGATGATCGTCAGCCAGACCATCCCGGAATGGAGCGCGGCAGAGAAGACGTAGAACTTGCCGAAGAATCCGCCGGTGAAGGGGATGCCGATCAGCGAGATGAGAAAGAAGGCCATGGATCCGGCGAGAACCGGCGAAGCCCAGGCCAGGCCGCGGTAGTCGTCGATGAGGGTGAGGTGGTCGTCGTAGCCGCCGGTGTGGCTGATGATGGCGAAGACGCCGACATTCATCGCCGCGTAGGAGACGGCATAGAAACTGGCGGCGGCGATGCCTTCCGAGGGGAGCGCGGTGAAGGCGACCAGGATGTAGCCGGCGTGCGCGATCGAGGAGTAGGCGAGCATCCGTTTGACGTTGCGCTGGCGGAGCGCGCCGAGGTTTCCAATGGTCATGGAAATGACGGCCAGCCACCACAGGATGGGTACCCAGTGGGCATGGAGGGAGGGAAGCGCTCCGTAGGCGATGCGAAGCAGGACCGCGAATGCGGCGGCCTTGGGGCCTGTGGACATGAGCGCAACAACCGGCGAGGGTGCGCCTTCGTAGACGTCGGGCGTCCAGACATGGAACGGCGCGGCAGAAACCTTGAAGCCGAGCCCGACGATGATCATGGCCAGGCCGATGGTGAGAAGCGGGCTGATGGGCCCGCCGGCGACGGCTTTGCCCACTGCGGCCGCGATGTCATCGATGCGCGTGGTGCCGGTGGCTCCGAAGATTAACGCGATGCCGTAGAGGAAGAACGAGGTCGCAAAGGAACCGAGAAGGAAATATTTCAGGGCTGATTCGGGGCTCTTGCCGGTTTTGCGGCGATAGCCCGCCATGATGTACGTCGAGATCGAGGAGATTTCGAGGGCGATGAAGACGAGCAGCAGCTCGACGGCGCGAAGACATGAGCATCATGCCGACGGCGCCGAACTGAATGAGCGCGAAGAGTTCGCCCAGGCCCTCAGTCTCCGGTGTGACGGCGTCGAGAACGATGAGGAGCGTAGCCAGAACGATGCCGGCGATGAGGACGTGGAAGAAGACGCTGAAGGCGTCGGTGCGGACGACGCCATCGTAGGCGGTGCCGGGCGGCAATTGCGCCTGCCAGAAGCTGGTGGCCAGAGCGGCGAGCGTGGCGAGAATGGCGAGCCAGCCGAGCGATTTGCGGCTCGCGGCTTTGGGCATCATCGCGTCAGCAAGCATCACGATGATGCCGCCGAGAGTGAGAAGGACTTCAGGAGCGATGCGCGTGAAATCGTTCACTGCCCACCCCCTGACTCCGAAAGCTGTGCCGGGACATGCGCCGCGCTTGCAATCGGACTGACGGGCGTGGCAACCGACGGTGTCGTGCCGGAGAGAGGCGTCATTGCGGGCTCAATGGCTTTGATCCAGTAAGGCGACAGCACACCCATTGCGAGCATGAGGATGGCCATGGGCCAGAGCGTGAGGTGCTCGCGCAATTCGAGATCGGGCGCGGGACGATTGACGACCAGCGACGACTCCTTGCCGTAGAAGATGCGCTGGACCATCCACAGCATGTAGGCGGCGCTGAAGATGACGCCGAGTGCAGCGGCGCCGACCCAGCGCGGATGCGAAGAGAAGGAACCGCTGAGCACCAGAAATTCGCCGACGAAGCCGTTGAACAGCGGCAGGCCGATGAGGGCCAGCGAGGTGATAACGAACAGCGTCGCAAGCCAGGGCAGGCGGCTGGCGAGTCCGCCATAGAGGGTCATGTCGTAGGTGCCATAGCGCTCGTAGAGAATACTGACCAGCACGAGGAGCGCGCTGCCGGTGAGTCCTTCATTGAGCGTCTGATAGACCGCGCCGTTGAGTCCAGCGAGCGCGAAGCAGAAGATGCCGAGGGTGCAGAAGCTGAGGTTGCCGAGGATGGAGTAGGCCACGAGGCGCTTCATGTCGGTTTGCGCAAGCGCGACGAGTGCGCCGTAGAGAACGCCAACGACGGCGAGGACGATCATGAGCGGCGCGATCGCGCGAGCCTGAGCAGGGAAGAGGCCGAGGTTGAAGCGGAAGATGGAGTAGAGGCCGAGCTTGCCGGCGACCACCATCGTCATGGCGACTGGGCCTTCCTGGATGACGTCCGCAAGCCAGCCGTGTAACGGGAAAACGGGAACCTTGACGGCGAAGGCGACAAGAAACGCGAGAGAGAGCCAGAAGAGCGCCTGGGGTGTGAGTCCGAGAGAACCCGAGGCGAGGCGGCTCTGCAACTGGACAAAGTCGAAGGTGCCGGCTTTCGCGTAGAGGTAGAGGATCGCGACCAGGAAGAGCGCCGAGGGAATGAATGTGTAGAGGAAGAACTTGATGGCTGCCTGGCGTCCGCGGTTGGGTCCGAAGAGCGCGATGAGGATGGCCATGGGGACGAGGGAGAGTTCCCAGAAGCCGTAGTAGAGGAAGAGATCGAGCGCGACGAAGACGCCGATCATCGCGGTCTGCTGGATCAGGAAGAGGAAGTAGAACTCTTTGGTGCGCTCGCGGATGGCGCGCCACGAGACGAGAACGCCGATGGGGGCGAGGAAGGTAGCGAGCAGAACGAGCCACAGCGACAAGCCATCGACGCCGAGGTGATAGCGAATGGCGGGCGCGGCGATCCAGGGCTGGTTCTCTTCAAACTGGAAGCCGTGGTTCGAGTAGTCGAAGTGTACGGGCAGATGAAGCGAGAGGGCGAAGGTGACCAGCGTGACGAGCAGAGTGAAGGCCGGCACGATGCGGCCCTTACGCGGCAGGAACGCGACGACGATCGCGCCGGCGGTGGGCACGAGGACGATCAGCGTCAGGATGTGGTCAGTCAGCACGGTATCGTCTTTCGTCCTTCATCGCAGCAAAAAGTGGTTGGTCCAACCGAAGTAGGAAACGGCGAGCAGGACGGCGGCAAAAAGCGCGAGCCACCCCGCGTAGGAACGGATGTTGCCGGACTGAATGCGAGCGACGAGAGCGCCAAAGCCCTGTGCGGTATATCCAGCGGTCAGGGTGCCACCGTCGATGACGGCGCGATCGATGAGGACGCCCAGGAGCCAGCGGGCGATGAAGAGCACGGGAGTGACGATCAGCACTCCGTAGATTTCGTCGACCCAGTACTTGTTTTTGATCAGCGTGTAGACGGCGTGGAGATTCTGAGCGAGTCGCGCGGGCAATCCGGGTTTCGCGTAGTAGAGGATGTGCGCTGTGAGCCAGCCCAGGAACGCGACGACGGTGGAAGTGAGAGCAAGAAGCAATTCAAGATGCGAGTCTCCGCCGGTGGCGGGATGCGCGGCGTTCACGACAGGTTCGAGGAAGCGCGCGAACCAGTTGCTGCCGCCAAGGGCTTCGGGCCATCCCATAAAGCCACCAATGACGGAGAGGATGGCGAGGACGACCAGCGGTCCGAGCATGATCCACGAGCTTTCGTGGACGGGATGGGCGTGATCGCCAGGAGCGTGATCGTCCGGATCGGCTTCGAGGACGAGCTTGGTGTCGGAGCGCGCGTGGACCGGGGCCAGGTCTTCTTCATGGGCGGCTTCCGGCGTACGGCGCTCGCCGAAGAAGGTCATGTACCAGAGCCGGAACATATAGAAGGAGGTGAGCCCGGCGGTGAGCAGCCCGACAGCCCAGAATATTTTGCCGCCATTCGGTGAGAGGAAAGCCTGGTAGAGGATCTCGTCTTTGCTGACGAAACCGGCCAGCGGGGGTACGCCGGAGATGGCGAAGACCGCAGCGGTCATCGTCCAGAAGGTGACCGGGAATTTTGCTGCGTAGTCCGCCCATGGCGCGCATGTCCTGCTCGCCGGAAAGCGCATGGATGACCGAACCGGCCGCGAGAAACAGCAGCGCCTTGAAAAACGCGTGGGTTACAAGGTGAAAGATGCCCGCCGAGTAAGCGGCGACGCCGCAGCCGAGGAACATGTAGCCGAGCTGCGAGATGGTCGAGTAGGCGAGGACGCGCTTGATGTCGGTTTGCAGGATTCCGATCGTCGCCGCGAAGAATGCGGTGGCGACGCCGATGGTTGCCACGACGGCGAGTGCGAGCGGGCGCGCGATCGAAGATGACATGGGTGCGCGCGATCATGTAGACGCCGGCGGTGACCATGGTGGCGGCATGGATGAGCGCGGAGACCGGCGTCGGGCCTTCCATCGCGTCGGGGAGCCAGACGTAGAGCGGAATCTGCGCGGATTTGCCGGTGGCGCCGAGGACGAGGAAGAGGGCGATGGCGGTGATAAATCCAGCGCCCTGCCAGTCGGGACGCGCAGCGATCTGGTTGAAGACATCGCCGAAGCTCAAACTGCCGAAGTGCGCGATGAGCAGGAACATCGCGATGAGGAAACCGAAGTCGCCGATGCGGTTGACGACGAAAGCCTTCTTACCGGCTTTGGCGGCCGAGTCGCGGGTGAAGTAGAAGCCGATGAGCAGGTACGAGGCCAGGCCGACGCCTTCCCATCCGACGAACATCAGCAGGAAATTCTCAGCCAGCACGAGGGTCAGCATGAAGAAGAGGAAGAGGTTCATGTAGGCGAAGAACCGCCAGTAGCCTTCTTCCTCGGCCATGTAGCCGACGGAATAAACGTGGATGAGGAAGCCGACGCCGGTGACGATGCAGAGCATGACGAGCGTGAGCTGATCGAGCTGGATGGAGAAGTCGGCGTGAAACGAGCCGGCAACAATCCAGGCGCCGTGATTCTCGATATACGGCATGGCGAGGGCGCCAATTTTGTAACAATCGCCGAGACCTGAAGGGCTGGGACAGCGCGCAAATGAGCGCAATCGACTGACGAGCGGCTTTGGAAATTTGCGGCCGAGCGAGACCATTCACCAGAAATCCGGTGAAAGGGACAAGCGGGATGAGCCAGAGGTGAAGGTCGGGGTTCATAGTTTCATCAGGTTGATGGAATCGACGTCGAGCGTATTGCGGGCGCGGAAGATGGCGATGATGATGGCGAGGCCGACAGCAGCTTCGGCCGCGGCGACGACCATGACGAAGAAGACGAAAATCTGGCCGTTGACCTGCAAGTGGCCGGTTGTCTGGCTCCACTGGCGCGAGAAGGCGATAAAGGCCAGGTTGACAGCGTTGAGCATGAGCTCAATCGACATGAAGACGGTAATGATGTTGCGCTTGATGAGAAACGCGGCGACACCAATGGAGAACAGGACAGCGCTAAGGACGAGGTAATAGGCAATCGGGACCACGGCTCAGTGCTCCTTTCTCGCGAGCGCGACAGCGCCGAGGATAGCGATGAGGATGAGGACGGAGGTGACTTCGAAGGGCAGGAGCAGATCTTTGAAGAGAACCCGGCTGAGGTCTGAGGTGGTGGCGAGATATTCGCCGAGACGAGCCTGGCCGAAGTCGCCGCGGCGCGAGATGAAGACATAGGTCAGCAAGCCGAGGAGGGCTGCGGCGCCGGGAAATCCTGCAATGTAGGCGAGCTTGCTGCCGTGGGTACGCTCTTCTTCGCCTGCGTTCAGCAGCATGATGACAAACGTGAAGAGAACCATGATGGCGCCGGAGTAGACGATGACCTGGGCGGCCGCGAGGAATTCTGCGCCGAGCAACAGGTAGAGGACGGCGAGCGAGCTCATGACGACGATGAGCGAGAGCGCGCTGTTGATGGGATGGCGCTGGAGCAGGAGGTTCAGCGCCCCCGCCACACACAGCCCCGCGAAAATGATGAAGAGAGCCAGATGCATGATCTTTTAACTTGCCCGCAACCTGCGGGATACAGCAAGACGGTCCAAAACCAAAATTGTATTACTGCGTCGGCAGCCAGAGGCCGATGCAGAAGCTGGTAACGACGATGTTGGCCACGGCCACAGGCACCAGAAATTTCCATCCGAAGCCCATGAGCTGGTCATAGCGGAAGCGTGGCAGCGTGCCGCGCACCCAGATATAGAGAAAGAGAAAACCGAAAACTTTGGCGACGAACCAGAAGATGGAGAAGAACGCGGTGGCGACGGGTCCGGTGCCGAAGTGGAATAAGTTGCCGAAGGGGCTGGTCCAGCCGCCGAAGAAAAGCAACGTGGCGACGCAGCCGACGGTGATCATGTTGCCGTACTCGGCCATGAAGAACATGGCAAACTTCATCGAGCTGTATTCGGTATGGTAGCCGGCGGTGAGCTCGGATTCGGCTTCGGGCAGATCGAAGGGCGAGCGGTTCGTCTCCGCGTACGCTGCCATGAGATAGATGAAGAACGCAACGAACTGAAATCCGCCAAAGAAGTTCCAGGAGAGCAAGCCATGCGGAGCCTGGACGCCGACGATATCGCGGAGGCGCAGCGATCCGGAACGAAGAACGACGCCGACCAGCGAGAGCCCGAGTGCCAACTCGTAGCTGATGACCTGCGCGGACGCGCGCAGAGCGCCCAGAAGCGAATATTTGTTGTTCGACGACCAGCCGGAGAGCGCGATGCCATAGACGCCGACGGAGGTGATGCCGAGCAGGATCAGCAGTCCGATGTTGTTGTCGGAGATCTGAAAAAACTGTAGCCCGTGCCAGCGGATGTCCGCGCCAAAGGGAATGACGGAGATGGACAAGAGCGAGCAGCTGAGCGCGATGATGGGCGCAAGGATGTACAGCGGCCGGTAAACCGCCTCGGGGATCAGATCTTCTTTCAGGAACAGCTTGGCGCCGTCGACCAGCGGCTGCAAAAGGCCGAAGGGTCCCACGCGGCTCGGTCCCCATCGATTCTGGATGCGGCCGACCAGCTTGCGCTCCAGCAGGACTGTGTAGGCCACGCACATGAGGAAAATCACCACCACGACGATGACCTTGGCGAGGTTGAACAGCAGAAACGGAATCAGGCTTGTATCCATACTGTCTTTCGGCGTTAGTCCGCTGCTGTTTCGACGGGTTTGTGGGATTCCAGAACGGAGTGCAGGGTCTTGCTGTAGAGGCCGAGGGATCCGGAGGTGAAGAGCGTGTCGTTGGAGGGCAAAACCAGATCAGGCCGCGTGGCGATGCCTTCGATCTGAACCAATGCCGGCTTCAGATGCTGATCGTTACCGGCCAGCAGATCGAGGCGCGGAATGTCGTAGGAAGGCACGAGGCGCTGGATCTCGTCGAAGATCGCGAAGGGGTCAAAGGGGCTGAGCTTCGGCTCGAGGTGATTGGCGGCGAGCCAGACACCATGACGGTCAGCTTCGCCGGACTGCGCGCCGCGGGCCTGGCCCATGTCAGCGCGAACGGTGCCGGTGGCGAAGGGGACAAGCTTTTTGACGTCGGCGCCCATCGCGGCGGCGACCCGGACGATCAGCTCGAAGTCGGTGCGCACGCCGGCCCGATCGGCGGCTTTCTTCACCAACTGCACATCACCGAAGGTGTTGGTCGCGGTTCCCGTCTTCTCGTAGAGGTTCGCGGCTGGCAGAATCACGTCGGCGAACTGCGCCGTCTCGGTCAGGAACATGTCCTGCACCACGATGAAGGTGTTGTGCAGGGCATCGCTGTGGCGGGCGTAGCGGGCGACCGGATTTGCGCCAACTATATATAGTGCATTGAGCGAACCGGCTTCGGCGGCATCGAACATCTGCAGCAGGTTGAGGCCAGGCGCCTTCGGAAGGCTTGGGTACTCGGCGGCGAACTGCGCCGCAGCCGAAACGGGAACATAGCCGGGGAGCAGGTCAGGATAGAGGCCCATGTCGGCGGCGCCGCGGGAGTTGGCATAGTCGCCGAGGCAGGCGAATTTGACGCTGGGCAGCGCTGCACCGAAGTGAACGAGCGCGGAGACGTCGTGTCCGCGGACCTCCGAGCCGAAGACGATGACGACGGACTCCTCTTTGCGGAGCGCATCGCGGAAGGCGACGGCATTCTTGTCGTCGTCGAGCGGAGCGGACTCTCCGCCGAGCCACGCGACCAGACCCGCGTACCCGTCTTCGGGAATCTCGAGGAACGCCGTGGCCTGCCGGCGGAGCTTGATGTTGTTGTGATTCGCAACGTAGAGGCGCGCCTGGTTGAGGCGAACATTGGTGCGAATTTGCCAAGCGAGGCCGGGGTGCTGCTCCGTAGGATCGTTGCCGAGGAGCAGGATCGCCTTTGCGCCGGCAATGTCGCGCAGCGAGGCTTCGGTGTTGCCACTCATCGCCGCCGCGAAGGCCGGATAGTCGGCGGTGCGGTGGTGGTCGATGTTGTTGGTGCCGAGAATGGTGCGCGCGAATTTCTGCAGCAGATACGATTCTTCGTTCGTGGTGCGGTTGGAGCCGATAACGCCGATGGCCGAGCCACCCTTGCTGTCGCGAATCTCGCACAGTTTGTTGCCGGCGAACTCGATCGCTTCTTCCCAGCTGACTTCTTCGAGGCGGCCGCTTGCCTTACGGATCATCGGCTTCGTCAGTCGTTTTTCGCGGTTGGCAAAGTCGAATGCGTAACGGCCCTTGATACATAAGAAGTCGCCGTTGATGCCGGACTTATCGCGATTGTCTCCGCGGACGATTTCCATGCCATCGTTGGAGCGGCGGACGCCGAGGGTGGTCTTGCAACCATCGCCGCAGTGCGTGCAGACGGTGCCGACGTGCGACATTTCCCAGGGGCGCGTCTTATAACGGTAAGCGCCGGAGGTGAGCGCGCCGACGGGGCAGATGTCGATGCACATGCCGCACTCTTCGCAGTCAAGGTGATCCTGGCGGTTGGGCGCGATCACGGAACCGGCGCCGCGGTTTTGCACGCCGAGAGCCCAGACGTCCATACCTTCGCCGCAAACGCGGACGCAGCGGTAGCAGAGGATGCAGCGGGGGCGATCGAAGAACACGACCGGCGACCACTGCTGCTCTTCTCGGTGCTGCTTGATCTCGACGAATTTCGATTCGGCCGCGCCGTACTTGAACGTCATGTCCTGGAGTTCGCACTCACCGCCGGCATCGCACACCGGGCAGTCGAGAGGATGATTGCCGAGCAGCAGTTCGATGGTGGCCTTGCGTGCCTGCGCGATCTCCGGGCTTTCCGTCGTGACCACCATGCCTTCAGCGACAGGCGTGGTGCAGGCGGTCTGGAGCTTTGGCACTTTCTCGAGGCGCACGACGCACATGCGGCACGCGGCCTGGAGGGAGAGGCCGGGGTAGTAGCAGAAGGCGGGAATCTCGATGCCGTGCGCGCGGCAGGCTTCAATGAGCAGCGTGCCCGCGGGTGCGGTGAGCTTCTTGCCGTCGACGGTAAACGATACGTCAGCCATTCAGATCCTTCAGACCAGCGCCGGTTCCGGTTCCGCGGCGTGGTGGTACGGACAGCCTTTGCCGTCCAGGTGATCCTCAAACTCTTTGCGAAACTTCTTCACGAAAGCGATGGTGGGCATCGCGGCCGCGTCGCCAAGCGGGCAGAAGGTGCGGCCCAGCATGTTCTCGGCGAGATAACGGATGTTGTCGATGTCCTTATCGACGGCGCCGCCTTCATGAACCGCGTCAGCGACTTGTTCAGCCAGTCGGTGCCCTCGCGGCAGGGGATGCACCAGCCGCAGCTCTCGTGCGCGTAAAACTTCATGGTGCGCAGCGCGAACTCAACCATGCAAGTCGTTTCGTCGAGAACGACGACGCCGCCTGAGCCGAGCATGGAACCAGCCTTGCCAACCTGATCGAAGTCCATGCCGATGTCGATCTCTTCCGGCGTCAGCGCGGGGGTCGACGAACCGCCAGGAACGACAGCCTTCAGCTTTTTGCCGTTGAGAATGCCGCCGCCCACTTCGTAGATCATCTTTTTGAGGTTGTAGCCCATGGGCAGCTCGTAGACGCCGGGGCGATTGATGTGGCCGGAGAGGCAGAAGAGGCGCGTGCCGCCGTTGCGTTCGGTGCCGATTTTGGCGTAATCCGCGGCGCCAATGCGGAAGATGTGGGGAACGGTGGCGATGGTCTCGGCGTTATTGATAATCGTGGGACCGCCGTAGAGCCCGACCACCGCGGGGAAGGGCGGGCGGATGCGTGGGATGCCGCGCTTGCCTTCGAGCGACTCCATCAGGGCGGATTCTTCGCCAACTTCATACGCGCCGGCGCCGGTCTGCGTGACGATGTCGAAGTCGATGCCGGAGCCAAAGATGTTTTTGCCCAAAAAGCCCTTGGTGTAAGCCTGAGCGACGGCGCGTTCCATGATTTGTAACAGATACCGATACTCACCCCGCAGATAAATGAAGCCCATTTTGGCCTGGACGGAGAGGCCGGCGATGATCGTGCCTTCGATTACCGAGTGCGGATCGTGCTCAAAGATGAGGCGGTCTTTGCAGGTGCCGGGCTCGGACTCGTCGCCATTGACCAGCACATACTTCGGCTTGCTCGCCTGCTTCGGCACAAACGACCACTTCAGGCCTGTGGGGAAGCCAGCGCCGCCGCGGCCGCGCAGGTTCGAGGCTTTCATCTCGTTGATGATTCCCTCAGCCCCCAGCGCAATCGCCTTGCGCGCGGACTCATAGCCGGCGAGTTCGATGTAGCGATCGATGTCCGTCGCGCCCTGGCCGAAGCGGTAGGAGACGACGGGGACGCAGTCAGGATGCGTGGAGAGCGTCGCCACTATTTCATCCCTCCGCTTTTCGACTTTGTCCGGTAGTCGTCGAGGACCTTATCAATGGACTCCGCCGTCAGGTTCTCATGGAAGTCGTAGTTGACCTGCGCTGCCGGTGCCCAGGAGCAGGCGCCGATGCACTCGACTTCTTCCAGAGAGAAAAGGCCGTCGGACGTAACGCCTTTGTTGGCGACGCCGAGCTTCTTCTTGCAGTGATCTAGGATTTCGTTGCCGCCGCGCAGCATGCAGCTGATGTTGGTACAGACCTGAACGTGGTATTTGCCGGCGGGTTTGGTGCGCAGCAGGGAGTAATAGCTGATCACGTTGCGGACATCCAGCTCGGTGATGCCAATGCGCTCGGCGATTTCGGCGATGACCGCGTCGGAGAGATAACCGACCTCGTCCTGCGCGTAGAGCAGCATGGGCACCAGCGCCGACCGCTTCACGGGATAGAGCGTGACCAGCTTGTCGAAGCGAGCGGCGAGCGCCGGAGAAAAGAGGGTGGTGGCCATCAGGCGCCTCCCTTCGCGCTGTCCGTGACGGAGGCGATGAAGTCGATGGCGGCGTGGTCGAGATCACGGGAAGCACCGTCGATCGAGAGCGTGCCTCCGGGCTCGATGCTGAAACTGCCGGAAGCGACGTCGGGGCCTGTGCGCTTCGTCCAGCGAACGAGACTCGAATCCGGATCGAAGTTCATCTCCAGCTGTGCGTCCCGGGCCGCGACCTCCACAGTATTCGCGGAGAAAACAACGCGAACCTCGACCGCATGCAAACTCGCCGCGGCCGCATAGGATCGCAGCATGGAGACGAACGACATCCACAGTTCGGTTTCGATCATGGGCTCAGCAACGGTGTCGATCACCGGTCGATCTCCCCCAGCACGATATCAATCGACCCAATCACAGCGACCACATCGGCGATCAGCCGGCCGACGCACATCGTTTCCAGTGCCTGCAACGTTGCGAACGACGGGTTCCGCATGTGCACGCGGTAGGGCTTCGCGGTGCCGTCCGAAACTGCGTAGTAACCCATCTCGCCACGCGGCGATTCGACCGCCTGGTAGACTTCGCCAGCAGGAACCTGGAACCCTTCGGTGACGATCTTGAAGTGGTAGATGAGCGCTTCCATCTGCGTCTTCATCTTTTCCCGATCGGGAAGCACAACGTGCGGTGCATCGGACTTGATCGGTCCCTCAGGCATGCCATCGAGAGCCTGCTGGCAAATCTTCACCGACTCACGCATTTCGCGGAGACGCACGATATAGCGGGCCCATACGTCGCCGTCGTTGGAGATGGGCACTTCAAATTTGAATTTTTCGTAGCTTGAATACGGCATGTCGCGGCGCAGGTCCCAGTCCACACCGGAAGCACGCAGCGGCGGTCCGGTCACGCCGAGCGCGATGGCGTCATCGGGGCTGAGGTAGCCGACGTTCTTGAGGCGGTTGATGAAAATCGGATTGCCCGTGAGCAGGTTTTCGTACTCGTCGATCTTCTCGGGCAAGACCTTGACCAGGGCCTGCACTGAATCGAAGAAGTCGAGCGGCGGATCGAGCGCCAGCCCTCCGATGCGGAAGTACGACGTCATCATCCGCTGGCCGGAAACGTGTTCGAAGATGCGCAGAATCTCTTCGCGCTCGCGGAAGGTGTAGAGGAAGACGGTCAGCGCGCCGATGTCCATCGCGTGCGTGCCCAGCCACACCAGATGTGAGTTGAGCCGCGTCAGCTCGTTCAGCAGGACGCGCATCCACTGCGCGCGCTCCGGGATTTCCAACTGCAGCAGCTTCTCACCCGCCAGGCAGAACGCCAGGTTGTTGGTCATCGGGCAGAGATAGTCGATGCGGTCGGTGAGCGGAACCACCTGCTGCCAGAATTTCGCTTCGCACGTTTTCTCGATGCCGGTGTGCAGATAGCCGATGTCGGGAACCAGCTTGACCACGGTCTCGCCGTCGATTTCCAGCACGACGCGCAGCACGCCATGCGTCGAAGGATGCTGCGGCCCCATGTTGAGGACCATGGTGTGATCCTTCGAGCCTTCTTCGGGGCGCGGCTTGACCAGGGTCGATGTTTCGACGAAGCCCGGGATTTCGGGAGCGTGCGGGTTATCGATTTCCGCCATCAGCGATAGCCCTCCACCGGATAGTCTTTGCGCAACGGGTGGCCTTCCCATTCTTCGGGCATCATGATGCGGCGGAGGCTGGGATGGCCGTGGAAGCGAATGCCGAACAGGTCCCACACCTCGCGCTCGTAGTAGTTGGCCGAGGGCCAAACCGGCGTGATGCTGTCAATCGAGGGGTCGAGAGATCCGACCATGGCGTGCAGCCGTACGCGCTCCTTCAGCTTGTGCGACAGGATGTGATACGTAACCTGGAAGCGCGGCTCGGCGGGGTACCAGTCGACGCAGGTGACATCTTCGAGGAAGTTGTAGCCGGCGGTCTGCAGCGTCCGGCAGGCGGCGCGGATTTGGTCGGCGGCAATGACCAGCGTCAGCTCGCCGCGGTCGAATTTCGCATGGGTAATGGCGTCGGGATGCGCGGCGCGGAGGGCCTGAATGGCCACATTCTGCGCGAGAGCTTCAAACACAGCCTGTTGATTGAGCAGCGCTTCTCCCATTGTTCCTTCTGCGCGGTTCTTCTGCGTGGCTTGCTGGTTGGGGGGTTAGAGGTCAGCCTTGTCCGAGGCCCAGTCCAGGATGCCTTTCTTCCATACATAGAAGATGCCGATCACCACGAATCCGAGGTAGACCAGCATTTCCCAGAATCCGAACATCTGCGAACCGGTGATACGGGGTAACTGGCGGTAAATCACAGCCCAGGGAAGCATGAATACCGCTTCCACGTCGAACAGAATGAACAGCATCGCCACCATATAGAAGCGCACGGAAAAACGGCCGCGCGCATCGCCTTCGGCGGGGATGCCGCATTCGTAGGTCTCGAGCTTTTCTTTGATGTTGCGGTGGCGGCCGATGAACCAGGACATGCCAACCATCCCGCCGGAAAGGGCGCCCACCACCACGATCTGCATCAGCAGGGGAAGGTAATTCCAGATGTAGGGGGAGTCTGGGTTCTGCAAGGCCGTTCTCCTGGACAACGACAACCGAGCGGAGGAATGGGGAACTGCCGCTGCCTCCATTTCGAGACTAAGTCTGCGGTTGTCAAGAGTCAAGTTACGGGAGGGACAGGAGTAGGAAAGCGGGTGGAGGGGATTCCGTGTGCGGGAAACGACTCCGAGCAATACAAACGGAGGCAAGGGCCATCGCATCCGACGTGGCAGGCGGTGCCATGTCGAATGCGGATCTGACATCGGTTTTGTTTCTTCTGCTGCTCCTGGTGGGGCTGGCGCAACTGCTGGGCTGGGTGTTCGTCAAGCTGCGGCAGCCGAAGGTCGTGGGCGAGATCCTCGCCGGCGTCGTGATGGGGAGCGCCGTGGTGGGCCGCTGGCCGGTGGCCGCGCACTTCATCGATCACGTCCGCAGGCAGGGCGACGTCTTCGACTTCGTCTACTGGCTCGGACTCCTGCTGCTCATGTTCCTCGCCGGTGCGGAAACGCAACAGCTGTTCACCCGCGAAGACCGCCGCAGCGTGGGCTGGCTGGTCATTGTGGGCACGGGGCTTCCGTTTATCGCCGGCCTGGCGCTGGCGCCGTGGATCATCCGGCCGTCGATGGCGGGTCCGGCCGGCAATCGGATCTCCCTCACCATCGTGCTGGGCGTCGCAGTGGCCGTCACCTCGGTCCCCGTGGTCTCGAAGATCTTCGCCGACCTGAAGATTCTGCATACCCGTTTCGCCCGGCTCGTGCTGAGCGTCGCCGTCATTGAAGACATCGTCCTCTGGCTGGCCCTGGCGATTGCCACCGCGATGGCGGGGAAGGCTGTCCTGCATCCGCGAGCGATGGGCGCGCACCTGCTGGCAACGGTGGCCTTCTTCGTCCTCGGCCTGACCCTCGCGCCGCGCGCGATCAAGCGGTTGAACAAGGCGCGCTTCAACGTCTTCGCCCAATCCGCGCCCACCGCCTACGCGCTCGCGGTCTTGCTGGCCTATTGCGCCGTAGCGGGCGCGCTGGACGTGAGCCTGGTGTTTGCAGCGTTCCTGGCCGGCTTTGCTGTCGTGCACAGGAAGCGGCGCCTCTTCGCCGATGCACTCGACGCCATCGGCAAGGTGGCGTTCGCCTTCTTCATCCCTGTCTACTTCGCGATCGTCGGGCTGAAGCTCGACCTGGTGCGCGGCGTCTCTCTCTGGATGATGGCCGCGTTCATCCTTGGTACCTGCGTCGTCAAGATTCTGTCCGTCACCCTCGCCGGCCGTTTCGCAGGATTTCGCGGGCTCGATCTGCTGAACCTCGCCATCACGACGAATGCTCGCGGGGGTCCAGGGATCGTCCTGGCCAGCGTTGCCTTCGATGCCGGCATCATCAGCTCGAAGTTCTACACGACGCTGGTGGTGGCGGCGGTGCTGACGTCGCAAGTGGCAGGCGCGTGGCTGGAGTACGTGCTGCGCAAAGGCTGGCCCCTGCTGGAACCGCCAGCGTCCGCAGCTGGCTCGGACATCGCGCCGGAGAGCGCGGCAGCGGCGTAGGCCTTTCCCGAACGCCGATCGCCGAAGGCCCGTCCTACGCGGTCTTCGGGCCCGCTTGCCGCACGCTGTCCGGCACGTCAAACTTCCTGAAGTTCTCCGCGAACTTCGACGCCAGCAGGCGAGCCTGTGCGTCGTAGGCGTTCTTGTCGGGCCAGGCGTTGCGGGGGTTCAATAACTCTGCTGGAACGCCGGGGCACGTGGTCGGAATGCTGAGACCGAAGGCCGGCTCGGTGATGAATTCGGCATGCGCCAGACCGCCGTTGAGTGCTGCGTGAACAATGGCTCGTGTGTGAGGCAGGCTCATGCGCTTGCCAACACCGAAGGCGCCGCCGGTCCAGCCGGTGTTGACCAGCCAGCATTGCGCGTCATGTTCGCGAAGCCGGCGGCCGAGCATTTCGGCATAGATGCTGGGCGCCAGCGGCAGAAACGGCGAGCCAAAGCAAGTGGAAAACTCAGGCACCGGCTCGCTGCCGAGGCCTGCTTCCGTCCCCGCAAGCTTGGCCGTGTATCCGGAGAGGAAGTGGTACATCGCCTGGTCGGGGTTGAGCTTCGCGATGGGCGGCAAAACGCCAAAAGCATCCGCAGCAAGAAACAGCACGTTCTGCGGATGGCCACCGATGCCGGGGATGACAGCATTCGCGATGAAGTCGACGGGGTAAGCGGCGCGGGTGTTCTCGGTGTAGCGAATGTCGGAGTAGTCGGGCTCGCCGGTACGAGGGTCGAGAACGACGTTCTCAAGCACGGAGCCGAAGCGGATGGCGTTGTAGATCTGCGGCTCTTTTTCCAGCGTCAGGTCGACGCACTTGGCATAGCATCCGCCTTCGAAATTGAAGACGCCGTCGGGGCTCCAGCCATGCTCGTCGTCGCCGATCAGCCGGCGGTCCGGGTCGGCGGAGAGCGTGGTTTTGCCGGTGCCGGAAAGGCCGAAGAACAGCGCCGTGGCGCCAGCATCATCGACGTTGGCCGAGCAGTGCATGGGGAAGACGTTGCGCGGCGGAAGCAGGTAATTCATTACGCCGAAGATGGACTTCTTCATTTCGCCGGCATATTTGGTGCCGCCGATGAGGACAATCCTGCGCGTGAAGTCGGCCAGGATGAACGTCGAGGAGCGGACGCCATCGCGCTCGGGAATGGCTTCAAACTCCGGCGCGGCGATCACGATGAATTCCGGCTTGTGGCTCGCCAGATCCTGACCCTCAGGCCGGACGAACAACTGCTTCACAAACAGAGCGTGCCAGGCGTACTCGCAGATGATCTGAATGGGGAGGCGATAGGTCGGATCGGCTCCAGCCGCCAGATCCATGATGAAAAGGTCGCGCTCGGCCATGTGGCGGATGACGCGCTGCAGCAGGGCCTCGAACTTCTCGGGCGGAAAGGGCTGGTTGACTTTGCCCCAGTCGACGCGGGAATGGGTTTCCTCGTCGTCGACGGTGAATTTGTCGCGCGGAGAGCGGCCGGTACGAGCGCCGGTCATGGCCACCAGAGCTCCGTTGGAGGCGAGGCGGCCTTCACCGCGCGCGATGGCCGTTTCGACCAGCTGCGGCGTCGAGAGGTTGCGGTGGGCGTGCAGGCCTTCGGTCAGGCGTTTCAGATCCTGCAGTGTCGCGGTCGCTCCCATAGGTGGAAATGCCTCCGGCGGTCAGAAAGAACAAATTATTTTCCCATTCAGGGGATGGGTTGCAAAGGGAAAAGGGAAACGATACGTCGGCAAAGGTACGTGCTGAGGTAACGGGATCGTTCGCGCATGTGGACGGAAGCCGAGCCGCAGGTGTGGGTTAGCGAAGCGCGGTTCGGGCGACCGGGCTGGTTGCTCACAACTGGGGCTGGGCGTCGTCCATGGGAACAAGGTGAGGCAGGTTGCGGGTGTGGCCGGCCTCGTGGAGGACGGAGTCCACCTGCTGCAGCACCTCTTCGATGGTCATGGTGTACATCTCGCGGCCGTTGTCGTAGCCGGACTCGATGGCCTTCTTCAGATAACGGCCAGCGGCCTGCGCAGCCAGCGTATCGGTGATGGTGTGGCCGGTGCGCTTTTTCTGTTCCACCCAGGCGAGGCAGGGCATTGCGATCCAGACCGGCCGGTTGTTGACGTCGAAGCGAACGTCCACCGCGTCGGCGTGGCGGGTGGCGATAGCGACAATATTGGCCTTCCAGCGGCAGTGCAGGTCTTCGCCGGTCCAGCGGTCGGTGGAGTGGAAATCTTCGTACATAGCTCTTTCAGCGTAGAGCATTTTGCTGCGGTGCGCATCCGGGCGAGCGGCGGAAAAGAAACCGGCGTTCTGTGCGGTACCGAACAATCAATACATGGGTGGGTGGTTGACCAGAAAATAACGTCTCGAAAGTGCAAAAAGAAAAACAAATCTTCGCGGGGTTTGTGCGTCCAATGTATGTCCTGAACGAGGGTGTACCTGGGACCAGCCTTTATCTGAGGAGTATTCTTCGTGACCCGTCCAACGCAAACCCCCCAACAGCGGCGATTCGAGGAGCGGCTTCGCCATCAACAGCGGCAACTGGAGCGCAGCATGATCAGCGCGGCGAAAGAGGGCCGCAGGACGATTGCCGAGGACACACTGGATGTCGCCGACCAGGCGGTGATGTCGTATCAAAAGGAACTGATCTTTACCCAGGGCACCGAGGGGCACAGCCAGTTGTCGCTGGTGCGCCTGGCGCTGGAGCGTTTGTTCGAGGGAGGCTTTGGCGAGTGCCTGCACTGCAGCAAGGCGATCGGCGAAAAGCGCCTGGAGGCGTTGCCCTGGACACCCTATTGCATCGAGTGCCAGGAGAAGGTGGAGAGCGGCGAGATCGACGGCGTGGTGCGAGCCGCGTAGGAACAGGAGACAGGAGGCAGGAGACAGGAGACAAAGGACCGCCTGGTTCTCCTCGCTTTTGTCTCCTCGCTCCCGTCTCCTCTCCCTGGTGCTCTTGTCTCCGTCCTCCTGTCTCCCTGCTCTGCTGTGCGTGATAAACTGAGGTGTATCTTGTGCGAGTGCGCGCCTGTGGTGCGCGTTCGCAACTCCCGCCAAAAGGAAACTCGGCAAACCCGGTGGATACACAGACCCGTCACGCGCTGAAACAGGACAAATTCGTCAACGTCACGACCTCCAGCCTGGAATGGGTCGGGGAGCACCGCAGCAACGTCATCGCATGGTCGGTGGGCGTGGTGCTGGCGGTGGCGATTGTCGTGGTGAGCTTCATCCTGTACCAGAAGCGGGACGCGGCGGCGAACCAGCAACTCGGTCAGGCGATGGACATCTACGAGACCCCGCTGACGCAGCCGAACCAGCCGGCCGAACCAGGAATGAAGACCTACGCTACGGCCGCGGACCGGGCGAAGGCGGCGTATCCGCTGTTCAGCCAGACGGCAGACCAGTACGGATGGCTGGGCGCCGGCCAGATGGCTCGGTACTTTGCCGGCCTGAGCGAACTGGACATGGGACAGAAGTCGCAGGGCGAGGCGGATCTTGAAAAAGCAACACATGCCGGCAACAGCAATCTGGCGGCGCTGGCGAAGGTAGCGCTGGCCAACCTGTACGCGCAGACCGGCCGCAACTCGCAGGCGGTCACGCTGCTGCAGGACGTGATCGCGCATCCGACGACGACGGTGCCGAAGAGCTCGGCGCAACTGCAACTGGCCCAGATCTACGAGACGACGCAACCGCAGGAAGCGCGGCGCCTGTACGCAGAGATTAAGGACCAGGACAAGCAGTCCGATGCCGCTCAGATCGCAACGCAAAAACTGCAAACGCTGAAGTAGAGGCGGGCATTCGGGGTGAGGTTGCACCGTTTCTGGTGCAGCGCTTTCTCGATTTTTCCATCGCGAAGAACTCTGGTGCCCTGTTTTCAATGATTTGCGGCGTATTGACAAGCTGACAAATAGCTAAGTGATGGGCGCAACGTCAGATCACTGATGGTTGTGAGTGCTGCATTCATGGTTGTGAATGCAGCATTCGTGTTTGCGAACAAGCTTGATGATTGATTCGGGGGCAGATGGGTTGGTGGGTACGAATGCGGCATTGGCAGTTGCGAATGCCAGGTTTGTGCCTGCGAGTGCTGCATTCGTGGTTGTGAGTGCCGCATTCATGAGGTCCCAAGGGGCAAAACTTTTTGGCGTTGCTTTTCGCCGGTAGCCGGCGGTTGTTGGGCGGTCGCCTGGTTTTGCGGCACCTGTCCTTAAAACAGAAAACAGGGGCGACGCTTTTGCGGGTCGATTCGCTTTTTGTGCGCTGTTTTTGCCGGGCGTGTTGTTTGCTGGCCGGGGCACAAGTTGCAGGTCCTTTGTTTTGAAATGCATAGCGTGGTTTACTAATTTGACAACTTTTGCTGAGCCCGCGGATTTGCGGTATCTAAGTCACTTGACGCGATCGCTCGCGGGCATCGATGGACCGCCCTTCCGGCAAGAGAAAAGGCTCGCCGGTGGCGAGCCCTGGGTGTTCCGGATTCTAAGTGGGAGAGGGAAGAATTTATTTCTTCCCCTCTATTATCAGAATAGCAGGGTTGAAGAATAAGAGCGCCAACATTCGCAGGGTAAGTTGTGGTGTAAGTCGTGATTAGTCAAGGGTCATTACTTTGGATTTTCTCCCGTGGGCTTGACAGGTTTTAGGGAGAAGGGGCGAGTGGGCCGCGCTTCCACCCACGGTTTGCGGCGGCAAGGAAGCGCCTTGCGGCGCGATTTCTGCCCCGAGTGAGAAGAAAAACATCCCTCAGCGGCTAAAGACGGACTGATTTGACAGTGGTTTATGACACAGCTAAAGCTGTGCTCTTTCAAAGCTGACGAGCTTTTCCGCATGCTGTGAAGTTGTGCGCCTTCAAAGCTTGCCGGGCCTGAAGGCCCCTTTGCAGCGTGCCTCATTCACCGGCCTAAAGGCCGGTGCTTCTACCGTCGTGCCGCTTCGCGGCACCTGATGCAGGCCGACTTTGTCAGCATGCTGTGAAGTTGTGCGCCTTCAAAGCTTGCCGGGCCTGAAGGCCTCTTTGCAGCGTGCCTCATTCACCGGCCTAAAGGCCGGTGCTTCTACCGTCGTGCCGCTTCGCGGCACCTGATGCAGGCCGACTTTGTCAGCATGCTGTGAAGTTGTGCGCCTTCAAAGCTTGCCGGGCCTGAAGGCCCCTTTGCAGCGTGCCTCATTCACCGGCCTAAAGGCCGGTGCTTCTACCGTCGTGCCGCTTCGCGGCACCTGATGCAGGCCGACTTTGTCAGCATGCTGTGAAGTTGTGCGCTTTCAAAGCTTGCCGGGCCTGAAGGCCCCTTTGCAGCGTGCCTCATTCACCGGCCTAAAGGCCGGTGCTTCTACCGTCGTGCCGCTTCGCGGCACCTGATGCAGGCCGACTTTGTCAGCATGCTGTGAAGTTGTGCGCCTTCAAAGCTTGCCGGGCCTGAAGGCCCCTTTGCAGCGTGCCTCATTCACCGGCCTAAAGGCCGGTGCTTCTACCGTCGTGCCGCTTCGCGGCACCTGATGCAGGCCGACTTTGTCAGCATGCTGTGAAGTTGTGCGCCTTCAAAGCTTGCCGGGCCTGAAGGCCCCTTTGCAGCGTGCCTCATTCACCGGCCTAAAGGCCGGTGCTTCTACCGTCGTGCCGCTTCGCGGCACCTGATGCAGGCCGACTTTGTCAGCATGCTGTGAAGTCCATGCCCTTCAAAGCTGACGAGCTTTTCGCAAGCTGTGAAGCCGTGCCCCTTCAAAGCTGACGAGCTTTTCCGCAAGCTGTGAAGTTGTGCGCCTTCAAAGTTTGCCGGGCCTGAAGGCCCCTTTGCAGCGTGCCTCATTCACCGGCCTAAAGGCCGGTGCTTCTACCGTCGTGCCGCTTCGCGGCACCTGATGCAGGCCGACTTTGTCAGCATGCTGTGCATTGGGACTTGCCGGGCGTCTTTCTGAGCGCAACTTGAGGAGCAGATCTGACCCTTCCGAGGCATAAACAACGGACCCCAACTGGCCGATATTTGGAGAAACCGCGCCGTCCGGTCCATGAACCGCTGACTGCGTGGGGCGGGAGCGCGAGAGCCGGGTTCGAGACACCGAGGAATGGACGTTAGTGGAAAACCCCGGGGCAGATGGACGTGTGTTTTCACGCTTGCAGTCGTCGTGTCGCTGGCGCTGGTGTCCGCGGTCGACGCGCATGGCCTGAATCCCACCCGGGCGATTTCCCAATACATTCAAACGACGTGGAACAGCGAAGCCGGTCTGCCGCAGAATTCCGTCCATGCGATTGCGCAAACCCGCGACGGGTTTATCTGGATGGGAACCGAAGAGGGGCTGGCTCGCTTCGATGGCACGCAATTCAAGGTCTTTGACACGCGCAATACTCGAGGCCTGGCCTCGGACTACATCTCGTCTCTGGCTGCAAGCGACGATGGGAGTCTCTGGATCGGGACGGACAGCGGGCTAAGTCATTTCGCTCCCTCTCCGGAATCGACGCAGGCCACGCTTGCGAACAGCGTGATGTCCGGCAATTTCAGTACGAGGAACGGGCTGGCGGGCGACTGGGTCACCGCACTGTGTGAGAATCCCGACGGAAGTTTATGGGTGGGCACCACAGCGGGCCTCAATTTGATCCGTGGCGGCCGCGTGGAGGCCGGGCCTGGAGTCCTGGCCGGAATCGATGTTGAGGCAATCGTCTCCGATCACCGGGGGCGGGTATGGATTGGCACCGACCGAGGCCTGTTTGAGATCGATCACGGTCATCTTGTGGACTGGAGGCCGCAGGTCCACCAGGGAATCGTGGCGCTTGCGCCGGACCCGGACGGCTCGGTCTGGCTGGGAACGACGGGCAGCGGGCTGGTCCATTTCAAAGAGGGGCGCGGTTTGCCGGAACCGGCGGTGCCAGGGAAAGAAATCGGCGCCTTGCTTCTGGATCGCGACGGGGCTCTCTGGGTGGCATTTCCGGGCCGCGGAGTGGGGCGGCTGTTCCACGGCCGATTCTCCCTGTGCGGCGTGGCACAGGGGATGCCGAGCAACCGGACCACGCGGGGTTTGTTTGAAGACCGCGAAGGCAATCTCTGGATCGGGTCGATCGACAAAGGCGTCGTTCAGCTTCGCGACGGGAAGTTCTTCGTCTTCGGAACTCCGGAAGGCATTGCGGGCAACTACGTCGACAGCGTGTTGCAATCGCGCGATGGAACGATGTGGATTGGAAGCGACAGCGAAGGGCTCAATCACCTGTACCCGGATGGAAAGGTCGAGGTATGGAATGGGGCACGCGGGCTGCCGCATCAGGCGGTGGTTTCGATCGGGGAGACGCGTGATGGGGATCTGTGGACGGGGTTCCGGACCGGGGAGATCGCGCAGATTCACGACCATCGTGTCCGGGTTTATCAGGATCCCGATTCCAAACACGCGGCTGCAGACGCACTCTACCAGGATCGGGAAGGAACCCTGTGGGTTGGCTTTTATGGCGCTGGTGCGGCCCGGTTCAGGGATGGGCACATCGAGCACCTGACCAAAACCGGCCGGGTTACAGACATCACCCAGGCGCCCGATGGGGCGATCTGGTGGGGCGCGGATGATGAGGGCGTATTTCGTTTTCAGAACGGCACAACCCGGAGATTTACCACCGCGGAAGGCCTTCCCAGCGATCACGTGATGTCGCTCTATGCGGATGGCGATGGGGACATCTGGGTGGGAACGGCCAGCGGGGGTCTGAGCCGAATCCGCGATGGGAAAGTCACGTCGTGGACACCGGAGCAAGGGCTGCCCGAGCCGACGGTGGGGTCGATCATTGAAGACGACCATCAAAATCTGTGGATCGGCGGTGACGCCGGCATCTACCGTTTGTCGAAGAAGGCGCTGAACGCATCGAGGAATATCGATGCGGGCTCCTATCGAATTTATGGAGTGGCCGACGGTTTGCGTTCCCGTGAAACGGTGTACGGATGCATGCCATCGAGATGGAAGGACCGTGCCGGACGGCTCTGGTTTGCGACCATCGAAGGCGCAGCGGTCATCGATCCCAATCACCTGCAGGTTGCGGCTGCGCCTCCGGTATGGATCGAAAGCGTGACGTTTGACGGGCGGTCGATGCCGCTGCGCTCCGGCGAGAAGGTAGGCCCATGGATCAGCAGCCTGGAGTTCGGTTTCACGTCCCCCAGCTTCGCAGCGCCGCTGAACGTGAGATTTCGGTACAGGCTGCTGGGGTTCGATCGCAACTGGATCGAGGCCGGGAATCGGCGGCGCGCGTGGTACACCA
This sequence comes from uncultured Acidobacteriaceae bacterium, assembly GCA_963705765.1. GTDB lineage: Bacteria > Acidobacteriota > Terriglobia > Terriglobales > Acidobacteriaceae > Palsa-343. The sequence goes on from CAVPKU010000040.1 coordinate 176,585, forward strand.
ACCTCGCTCCCGGGACGTATAAGTTCGCGGTGCAGGCGGAGAACAGTGACGGGATCTGGAACACGGTCGGGGATTCATTCAGCTTTGTGCTTCGAACGCCTCTCACGCGCACGCCGCTCGCGTATGCGGCCTACGTTGTCCTGATCGTTCTGGCTGCATGGGCGGTGCTGGCGCTGCGGACGCGGGCCCTGGTGCACCGGCAGGTCCAGCTTCACCGCATCGTCTCCGAGCGTACGGCTCAGCTGGAAGAGGAAAAGCGCGCTCTGGAGGCTGCGCGCCAGGAGCTGCAAATCCTGGCGACGCACGACTCACTGACGGGACTGTTCAACCGGGCCGCCATCATTGAGCATTTGTCGCGGGAGGTTCATCGCGCCAATCGCGACCGGACGCCGTTGGGAGTTCTGATCACGGACCTTGATTTTTTCAAACAAGTGAACGATCGCTACGGACATCTCCGCGGAGACGATGTGATTCGAGAAGCGGCCAGCCGGCTGCAGGGCGCCCTGCGCAAATACGACGTCGCAGGACGCTATGGGGGGGAAGAATTTCTGATTATCATTCCGGGCTGGAATCCGGATATGGCGCCGCACCGGATCGACAGCCTGCTGGAATCGATCCGCAGTGAGCCGTTCTCTACAGGGGAACAGAAGATCCGAATGACCTGCAGCATCGGCGTCTCGGTTTATCGACCAGAAATCGATTCAGCTGAATTGCCGGATATTCTTGGCCGGGCCGACGCCGCTCTCTATGCGGCAAAAAACACTGGACGCAATTGCGCCCGTTTGGACCATTCCGACCTGGCGCCGTCCCATTCCATGCATGCAGGGTCAAGAGACGCGGGCCAGGTCGGTTAGCGAATTTCCGACGTTGCTACTGTGGTGCAGTTTGCTCCGGGATGGCGTCGGGGAAGAGGTTCTTCAGCGGCGCGTCCTGCTGCTGGCGGAGCTCCGGATGCGGGAGCGGCTTGCGCGGGAGCATCTGGTCGCGCATGGCGGCGTTGTAGACGAAGATGGCTTCGACGGTCGCGGCCTGCTTCAGGTCGGCGGGCTGCAGCCGCTCGTAGACATCCTGATTGGAGTGGTGGGTGCGGGTTTCGTAGTCGAGCGGGTCCTGGATGAACTGGAAGCCCGGGATGCCGACCGCGTCGAAGGAGAGGTGGTCGGTGCCGCCGGTGTTCTGCATGCTGATGGTGGTGACGCCGAGGTCCTTCAGCGGCGCGATCCATTGCTCGAAGATGGGGCCGATCGCCGCGTTTTCCTGGAGGTAGATGCCGCGGACTTTGCCTGACCCGTTATCGAGGTTGAAGTAGCCGGAGATGAGGCGCTGCTCGGGCTTCAGTTCGAGGGGGCCGGAAGCACGGCGCATGAACTCGGGCAGCGCAGCCTGGTCGGGCGCGGTGGAGACGGGCGCGGAACCGAAGTGCTCCTTCACATAGCCGCGTGAACCGAAGAGGCCTTCTTCTTCGCCGGACCACAAAGCAATACGAATCGTCCGGCGCGGCTGGACTTTGAGCGCGGTCAGGATGCGCATCACTTCCATGGCGACGATGGAGCCTGCGCCGTTGTCGGTGGCGCCGGTGCCGGCGATCCAGCTGTCGAGGTGGCCGCCGACCATGACGACCTGGTCCTTGAGGGTGGGGTCGGTGCCGGGGATCTCGGCGACGGTGTCGTATCCGTGCTCGTGGTCGCCGGTGAATTTTGTCTCGACGTCCATCTCGATTTTGACGGGGACGTGGGCTTCGAGGAGGCGATAGACGCGGCCGTAGCTCTCGATGGCCATGACGACGGTGGGGACCTTCATCTCGTGGCCGCGGATGTAGGGGGTGCGGCCCATGGCTGCGCCGTTGTCGTCGAAGATGGTGCCGCCGGATCCGCCGCCGTGCTCGGCGTCGCGGCTGGGACGGATGACGGCGGCGACCTTTTCATCGGCGAGGAACTGGATGAGCTTGTCGGTGAGCTTCATGCGCTGCATGTAGGTGCGCAGGCGATCGCGCATGGCGGCGTTGGGTCCGCGTTCTTCGGTGGGGAAGCTGGCGATGTCTGCGAGTTGCTGGTCGGTGTAGCGTTCGAAGAGCGCGGCATCGACGGGGGGGACGGGGCGCATTTCGCCGAGGAGAACGATTTTGCCGGCGAGCTTGCCCTGGTATTTGGCGAAGTCCTCTTCGGACTGAATGTTGACCCAGATGGCGTCCGCATTGATGGGGCCGCTGGTGGCGGGCGACCACGGCGTGGCCTGCGCGATGAAGACGGCGGTGTCGGGCGCGGTCATGCGGACCCAGGTATTGAGCTGCTGCCAGCCCATGCCGAATTCGCCCCAGTCGTCGAGGTGGGCGTTGACGCAGCCCATAGCAGTGAGCTGATCGCGAGTCCAGGCATTGGCTTTCGCCATATTGGGCGAGCCGGTGAGGCGCGGGCCGATGTCGTCGGAGAGGGCGGAGCCGTAGTCCATGACGTGGGAGTGGAGCAGCCCCTCTTCGCGGATGCGCTGATACATGGTGAGGTCGAGCTTCTCGACGGCCGGCTGGGGGTCGGACCAGGGACCGGCTTCGGGATCGGAGGCCGCGGCGGCAGTTGGGGGCGCGGCTTTTTTCTTCTGGGCGGCTACGAAGACGGGAAGGGTGGCGAGGAGAAAGAGCGCGGGAAGACATCGAGAGCGGGCGTGCATTTGCGTGTGGTTCCTCCGGGAAGTGAGACAGGGTACAGCGGAAAAGACAGGGTACAGGGGACAGGGTACAGGAAATGCTGGGAGCGGGGGGCGAAGGGCGAGTCAACTGCGAGCGAACTGCGAGCAGGCGATTTCTACTTGACATCCAAGTGAAGGGAGGCGCATTCTTCGGGAATGATTTTCTACTGGAATGCCAAGTGAAGAAGATGCCGTTGCAGATTCTGCAGGGAACGCTTGACCTGATGGTGTTGCGCACGCTGCACACGCTGGGCCCGCGGCACGCGTATGCCATTGCGAGCCGGCTGGAGCAGGTGTCGGGGGATTTGCTGCGGGTGAACCAGGGCACGCTGTATCCGGCGCTGGTGCGGCTGGAGCAGAGCGGGTGGATTCGCGGCTCGTGGGCGATGACGGAAAACAATCGTGAGGCGAAGTATTACTCGATCACGAAGGCGGGGCTGAAGGCGCTGACCGAGGAGACAGAACGCTGGCGGCAGGTGGCGGGCGTTGTGGACAAGCTGCTGACGGAGGAACCATGATGCTGGCGCGGTGGAGGAAGCTGTTCGCAAAGCTGCGGACTCTGTTGCGGAGCCGGCAGGCCGAGGAGGAACTGGCGCGAGAGCTGGCGGCTCATATGGCTTTGCTGGAAGAGGAGTGTGTGGCGAGGGGGATGACTGCGGACGCAGCGCGGCGTGCGGCGATCGCGAGAATAGGAGGAGTGGAACAGACCAGGCAAGCGCATCGCGATGAGCGAACCATTTTGTGGCTGGAGCAGACCTGGCAGGATTTGCGTCACGCGTGCCGCACCCTGTTGCGGAGTCCTGGTTTCACGATCGTCGCAGTGGTCACGCTGGCTCTGGGCATCGGCATCAACGCGACGCTGTTCGCTGCCTACGATGCGGTGGCTCTGAAACCGCTGCCGGTGGCCGATCCCGGGCGGGTGGTGCGCATGGAGCGCTGGTTCACGCATGGCTGGCTCGGCGACATGCAATATGGATTCTCGTGGCAGGAGTATCTGTATTGCCGCCAGCATCAGGATGTGTTCTCGGATTTGGTGGCAACGAGCTGGCCGGTGCGGGTGGCGGCGCGGCTTCCGGGAAGCGGTTCGGCGTCGCCCAGGTCGATTCAGGGGCAGGTGGTTTCCGGCAATTACTTCAGGAGCTTTGGCGTGGGTGCGAAGTTGGGTCGCATGTTTGGACCCGACGAGGACCAGGCGGGCGCGCCTCCGGTGATCGTACTGAGCGATGCGTTCTGGCAACGCGCCTTCCATAGCGATCCGCAGGTAGTGGGTCAGCTGGTGACGATCGGCGGAACGGAGTTTTCTGTTCTGGGTGTCGCTCCCGAAGCGTTCACGGGGACGGCGCTGCTGCCTCAGGTGCCGGACTTCTGGACTCCGGTAGCGATGCAGGCGCGGCTGGTGCCGGGGCAGGACTGGTTGCACCAGCCGGGGGACTACCGCTTCCAGATTCTTGGCCGGTTGAAACGTGAAACGGGGATGAAAGCGGCCGAGGCGGAAACGGCGGCGCTGATCGGCCAGTTCTCGACGACGTACGTCACGCACGAGCCGACGCGCACCGTTACGTTGCAGCACACGGCCTTCTTCGGAAACACAGACGATCCCCAATTCGAGGCAGGCGTCGCGGTATTGATGTTGATTGTGGCGATGGTGCTGTTTGTAGCCTGCGCGAACATCGCCAATATGCTGCTGGCCCGCGGCGCGGTGCGCCAGCGCGAGATCAGCGTGCGGCTGGCGCTGGGAGCGAGCCGGGCGCGCGTGATCCGGCAACTCATCACGGAGAGCGTTCTGCTTTCTCTGGCCGGTGGTGTTGCGGGGTATGGGCTTTCAATTGTGACGAGCCGGCTTCTGCAGACGGCGGTGGCGCAGATGCTGAGAACGCAGCTGGGCGGGGATTTCGCTTTCAGCCTGAATCTGAATCCAGACGCGCGGGTTCTGGGGTATGCTCTGCTGCTGTCCGTCTTTGCGGGGCTGGTGTTTGGTCTATCGCCGGCACTACAGTTTTCCAAACCGGAGCTCGCGACTTCGATCCGCGACGACCGGACGTCTTTCGGCCATCTGCTGCGACGCTCGCAGCTGCGCAGCCTGCTGATTGCCGGACAGGTGGCGGTATCGATGTTGCTGCTCAGCTGCTCCGGTCTGCTGGTGCGCGGACTGATGAGTTCGCAGACCGCCGATCCTGGATTCAACACGCAGCAGGTCTACCTTCTCTTTGCCGAGTATGGCGACAATGCAGCGACATCGGTAGCGCGGTTCCAGCGGCTGGTGAATCTGTTGGAAGAGGCGCCTGGATTGAAGAGCGTCGGGTACGGACGCGGCCCGATGATGGGAACGTGGACGCCGCCCATGACGGTGAAGAAAGCAGGCGCGGTGGAGGGCGTGGCGCGGGGACGAACGCTGGCGAGCTACGCGTCGCGAAATTACCTGAACACTCTGGGCATTCCACTGCTGCGCGGGCGCGATTTCACGAGGCAGGAATCGGCGGCGGGAGCGCCGGTTGCCATCATCAGCGAAGCGGCGGCGCGGCAGTTCTGGCCGGGCGAGGATCCGATGGGGAGGCATTTTCAGCTTGATCTGCGCTTCACCGGCAAGCTGACGGACTTCGAGGTGGTCGGCATCGCGAAGGACGTGCGCTTCACGAACCTCACGCGCATCGATCCGGCGCATGTTTATCTGGCGCCTGACCCAGCGGTGACTTATCCCATCTTTTTCAATGTTGGATCGAATCAGGCGGCGGCGCTTGCAGCGGTGTGGAAGACCGTCAATAGTATGGACGCGAATCTGTTGCCGGACCTTTCGCTGTGGAACGCAGACATGATGCTGGTTCAACCGCAGAGAACGCTGGCGCGGGTGATGGCGATGTTCGCCGCTGGTCTTGCATTGCTGGCGTTGTCGCTGGCGGGTGTGGGAATTTATGGCGTGATGGCTTACGTGGTGAGCCAGCGCACGCAGGAGATTGGGATCCAGATGGCGTTGGGGGCGCGTTGCGGCGATGTGCTGAAAAGCATAACGGTGTGGGGATTGAAGCCGGTCGTCGCCGGCATGGCGATCGGGCTGGCATGCGGCGCTGCGGCATCGGCAGTGCTGCACAGCACGCTGGCGTTTCCTGGATCTCAGGACTTCCTCTATGGAGTCCGCTTCTACGACCCGTGGACGTTTGCGGCGATCACGCTGTTTCTGGTTACTGTGTCGATTGTCGCGAGTTTGATTCCGGCATTCAGGGCGGTGCGCGTGGATCCGATGGTTGCTTTGCGCTGCCAGTAGATGGCGGGATCTCCGCTCAGGATGACACGGTTTCGCTGGCGGGTTCGGCGGGGGTGGCTTCGGCTTCGACGCCGGTAGCAGGGAAGAAGATGCTGAAGACGGTTCCGCTATGGCCGGCGGCGCGGCTGCGCACGCGGACGGAGCCGCGATGCTTGCGAATGATCTGCTCGCTGACCCAGAGGCCGAGGCCGGTGCCGGTGGCTTCTTTCGTGGTGAAGAAGGGCTCGAAGATGTGGCGGCGGGCTTCCTGGTTGATGCCGCAACCGGTGTCGGCGACGGAGATGCGGATGCCGGCGATGCCTTTGATCGTGGCGGCGTGGCAGCGGACGAGGAGACGGCCGCCGTCGGGGGTCATGGCGTCGAGGGCGTTGCTGATGAGGTTGGCGAGAAGCTGGCGGAGCTCGCCGGCAAAGCTGAAGAGCTGCAGGCTCTTGTCGTAATCGCGCTGGAGATCGACCTGGAGGGTCTGAATGCGGCCGAGGTGGAGGGTGATGACGGAGTCGAGGAGTTCGGCGACGTTGCTGAGCGTGGGCAGCGTGGACTGGCGGTAGAAGCGGAGGGTCTGCTGGGTGATCTCCGAGACGCGGGTGACTTCCTGCTGAGCAAGCAACGCGAAATTGGCGGCTTCGGGGGAGAGGTTTTCCTGGCGTATCAGATAGAGGAGGTTGGTGACGGCTTCCAGAGGGTTGTTGATCTCGTGGGCGATGGAAGCGGCGAGGCGGCCGGTGGCGGCGAGCTTCTCGGTGCGGCGCAGGGTTTCTTCGCTGCGCTTCTGGTCGGTGGTGTCGACGAGGATGGCGCCGACCCAACGGGTGGCGTCGGTTTCAGTACGGACGGGATAGAGGTGAACGAGCCAGGTGCGGGAGCGGCGAGGCTCGGGCTCCCAGGTGAGTTCAAGATTGCGGACGGGTTCGCCGGTCTGGAAGACGGTCTCGATATTGCGCTCGAGTTTGGAAGCGGTGGCTGCCGGAAGAATGCCGCCGACGCCGCGGCCGAGGTGCAGGGCGAAGGAGTAGCCGTTCATGTCGGCGAGGAACTGGTTGACGCGGACGAATCGGTATTTGCGATCGAAGAAGGCGAAACCGATGGGGGCATTGGCGAGCATGGAGTCGAGCAGGGCGAGGGTTTCGTTGAGCCCGGCACGCTGGTCTTCGATGGCGGCGACCATGCGATTGAAGGCGATGGTGAGTTCTGCCGCTTCGGTGGAGGTTTTGACGGGGAGAGGGAATTCGGCGCCGGGGTTTTCAGGATGCTGGATGAGCTGGCGGGTGGCGCGGGTGAGGGTGCCGAGCTGACGCGTGATGGATTGCGCAAGGAAGGCGGCAATGATGGTGCAGGCGCCGAGAACAAAAACGGCCCAGAAGGCGGTGATACGGAAAAGTTCTCTGCGATCCTTGCGGTCCTGGTTGTCGTTGGGATAGATCCAGGCGAGAGCGCGGATGTGTCCGTCGGCGACGATGGGGGCGACGACTTCCCAGTGTTTTTGGGGAGTTCTGAAGATGACGGAAGCCGTGAGCGGGCGCAGGAGGGATCGCTCCTGATCGGAGAGGATATTTCTGCCAAGGGAGCTACGGTCGGTGCTGGCGAGGGTTGTGCCGTGGAGATCGGTGATCTGAGCGGCGGTGAGGGTGGGAGATGCGGCGGCAATTTCGACCACACGGGAGAGAGAGTCGGGGCGCGAATCGGCGAAGGCGAAGCTGGCGAGCGAGGCGATCTCGAGGGATTGGCTTTCGAGACGGCGGTGCATGCGCTGCTGCATCTCGTTCTGCTGCTGGCGGAAGAGCAGGAGCGTAAAGATGCCCACGACAGTGATCTCAAAGAGGATCAGAGCGGCCATGAACTGGCCACGAATCGAGCGTGGGCGGAACAGCGACATAGGGGGTATCGTTTTTCCGTCAGGAGCGCTTCTGCGTTGAGGCAGGGGATGAGCCTGACCTGTGGCGCAGATTCAGCATGGGTTTGGAGTGATCCTACACCCTGGCAAGTTCATTCGCCGATGACGCCAGCTTTACTTTCAGGTCAGCTGCGATCTGACGGCCGTGGAATCGGCCGTTCTCAATAAAGATCTCATTGGTGCGGTCGCCGGCAACGATGACGCCGGCGAGGTAGATGCCAGGGACGTTGCTTTCGAGGCTGGCCGGATCGCAGGCGGGACAGCGGTCTTCGCCTTCCATGCGGACGCCGAGGGACTGGAGAAATTCGAAATCGGGAAGGTAACCGGTCATGGCGAAGACGGCGTCGTTTTTGAGGACGCGGGTGCCGGAGTCGTTTCGGCTGGGATTCATGCGGCCGGGGATGAGGCGGGCGAGGACGGGCACCGCGCGTTTGGAGGGTGACCGAGTCGGGATCGATACGGGTGACCTCAGTGTTGAAATATGCGGTGATCTGGCCATTCTTGATGCGGTTTTCGATGTCGGGGAGGATCCAGTACTTGATGTGCGGCTGCATGGCGGAGCCGCGATAGACGACGGTGACGCGGGCGCCGTGACGCCAGAGCTCCAGCGCGGCAATGGCTGCGGAGTTTTTGCCGCCGATGACGACGACATCGAGGTCGTAATAAGGATGGGGGTCGTTGTAGTAGTGGTGGACCTTGGGGAGGTCTTCACCGGGGATGTTCATGAGGTTGGGGAGGTCGTAGTAGCCGGTAGCGACGACGAGCTTGCGGGTGGTGTAGGTGCGATCGCGGCCGAACTCGTCGCGGGTGCGGATGGTGAAGTTGAGGTCGGAGCCGGAGACCTGCTCGACGCGCTGGTACTGGCGGATGTCGAGGTTATAGAACATGGCGACCTTGCGGTAGTACTCGAGGGCCTCGTTGCGCGAGGGCTTGGCGTTGATGGAGGGGAAAGGGATGTCGCCGATCTCGAGGAGTTCCGAGGTGGTGAAGAAGGTCATGTGGGAGGGGTAGTGGAAGAGGGAGTTGCAGAGGCAGCCCTTGTCGACGAGGACGGAGCGGAAACCGGCACGCTGGGCTTCAATGGCGCAGGCCATGCCGGTGGGGCCGGCGCCGATGACGAGGACGTCGAAGGATTCTGTGGGGGGTGGAGTGGGGGGATGCTTGCGCCCATGTTTTTAGATTAGACGATGGTGGTGAGGGGTTCGATTCGGGGATGGGAAGGGGCGCTGGTTGCTTTGGGATTGTTTCCGGGGTTGGCGTCGGGGTTCTTCGGAGCCTGATCAGTGCATCGGCCTGTTGTGCTGCATCGGGAATCGGATCGGCGGACACTGGCCGACTTATGCGGACTTTGAGAGCGGCGAGAGATGATTCGTCGCTGTCTGTTGATTGGTTGCGCTAACATCAATCGGTTACCCGCAATAGAGATGGTCACGCGAAGGAGGCCCTCGTGGCTTCAAACAAACCTGCGAAGAAAGCGGCGACTAAGAAAGCCGTTGCAGCAAAAAAAGCTATTCCCACACCAGCAGCGGCAGGCCGGAATTACTTCAAGCAGTCTGAGTTTCCGCTGGTCAGCCTTCAGCAGGCGCAGAAGATCGCCGCTGCCATTGTCGATAATTTCGCAGGTGAAGGTGGGTCTCCGCCGGACGTAGCGCTTGCGATTGGTATAAGCCCCACCAGCAGCGCGTGGCCGTCTTTGGCCGGCGCATCGATTGCCTACGGCTTGACAGCGGGCGGCGTGAACGCCAATGCCATGACCATCACTGATCTTGGCAAAAAGCTTGTTGCACCCGAGGAAGAAGGGGCGGACATAACCGCTCGGCGCGAAGCGATCATGAAGCCACGCCTGATGAAGGAATTCTTCGAGAAATACCGGAGGGCCAAATTTCCGAACGAGATCATCGGCGCCAACGTCCTTAAGGCGCAGGGCATTCCCGTTGATCGTGTCGAAAACGCGCTACAGATCATCAAGGAAAACGGAAAGTACGCTGGCGTGATCCGCGATACGCCGACGGGTCCCTTTATCAATCTGGACTCGCCCGGCGTCCCCGCGCCGGCGGCGACGCCAGCCCTACCGGAAGATGACCAGCACGACGAGCTGCCAGCAGGTGCGGGGCAGGCCGCCCCGCCGACCCCCAAGCCCACGCCGCCATCTGCAGCATTCGATCCGAAGGCCGATCACGTTTTCATTTCCCACGGCAAGCAGCGTGCGATCGTGACGCAAATCAGGAGCTGCTGGAATTCGGCAAGTTCACGCCCGTGGTTTCGGTTGAGCGCGAGGCTACAGCGATTTCCGTCCCCGAGAAGGTTTTCGAGGATATGAGGTCATGCGCTGCCGGCATCATCCATGTAGGCGGAGAAGGCAAATATCACGATCCAGACGGAAACGAGCACACAAAGCTGAATGACAACGTTCTGATAGAGATTGGCGCGGCGATGGCTCTATACGGCAAGAAGATCATCCTGCTGGTCGAAAAAGGCGTGGCGCTGCCGTCCAATCTGCAGGGCCTCTACCGCTGCGAATTCGAGGGCGACAAGCTGGAATACGACTCAACGATGAAGCTGCTGAAGACTTTCAGCCAGTTCCGGTAATTCACTGCTCATTGACTTTGGATTAGTAACGAAAAACGCGCCAAGGTCCCGCAATAATCCGGAATTAGGCCCCATCGCCGATGCGCGCATGAGGATCGCCTCCGAAGATGGGGCGCCTTTGGGCTTCCATAGGTCTCGCATCGAGTGTCGTTATGGCTGCTGCCTTGACAGGGGTCTGCGACGCTTTATCCTTCTTGCTGCGGCTACTGGGTTCGCTCCGAAAATAATCGCGCCGCTGGATGGGAACACCGCCGTTGAGTATTGCAGGCATCGATTTCGGAACGACGAATAGCTCCGTTGCTCTGGCGACGGGAGATGCGCGGGTGGAGCTGGCGTCGTTCACGTTTGCCGGCGCGGAGACGCTCTCGTCGCGTTCGGTGCTGTATTTCGAGCAGGTCGCATCGGCTGCGGGGATGAAGAGGACGCACAGCTGGTCGGGACCGGCGGCGATTGAGCGTTATCTCGACGCGGATGATAAGGGCCGGCTGGTGCAATCGCTGAAGTCGCACCTGTCGAGCCGCACGCTGACCGGGACCGAAGTTTTTGGGCGGCGTCATCGGCTGGAAGAACTGATCTCGCGCATGCTGAGCGATTTGCGGAAGCATGCGGAGAAGCAATTTGAAAGGCCGATCCGGCGAGCGGTGGTGGGGCGGCCGGTGCGGTTCGTCGGCGCGGAGACGAAGGAGGATGACGACTTTGCCGTTGGACGATTGCGTGAGGCGTTTCAGATTGCCGGGTTTGAGGAGGTGGATTTCGAACTGGAGCCGGTGGGTGCGGCGTATGCGTACGAGGCGACACTCGACCATGATGAGCTGATTCTGATTGGCGATTTCGGTGGCGGGACGAGCGACTTCTCGCTGTTGCGGGTGGGGCCGGGCGCGCGCAAGTGCGGCCAGCGTCAAGTGCTCGGGCACAGCGGCGTCGGACTGGCAGGGGACGCGTTCGATGCGCGCATTGTCCGGAAGCTGGTATCGCCCGCGCTGGGATCGGAATCGGAAGCGCGGTCGCTCGACAAGATGCTTCCTGCTGTGCCGGCGTGGATCTACGCGAATCTGGAGCGCTGGCATTATCTCTCGTTCCTGCGGACGAATCAGGTGCGGGAGATTCTGCGAGGTGCTCGCATACGCGGGCTCGAGCCGGAGAAGATCGAGGCGCTGATCGCGGTGATCGAGCAGGACCTCGGATACCAGCTGCATCAGGCGGTGCAGCGGCTGAAGTTTGCACTTTCGCAACACGAATCCGCTGAGTTTCGTTTTCAGGACGGCGCTTTGGATTTACGGATTCAGCTGACGCGGCGTGAGTTTGAAACGTGGATCGCCGATGAGCTGAGAGCCATCGAAGAGGCTGTCGATTCCCTGGTGCGCCAGGCGGGGATTGCTCCGGGCGATGTCGATCGGGTTTTTCTTACGGGAGGAACGTCGCTGGTGCCGGCGGTGCGGCGGATCTTCACACGCCGATTTGGCAAAGAGAGGATCCGCGGGGGGCACGAGTTTACGTCGGTCGCGTACGGACTGGCGCTGCGTGGGGAGGAGAAAGACGGTGCTCAGCGTTCGGCGTTCAGCGGTCAGCAAGCTTCGAATGGGTGAGGGGGTGAGGATGCGGCGATTCATCGTTAGGGGAGTTGTGGGTCTGATTGTGGCGATGGTTGCGGTGCCTGCGGCTCACGCGACTGGGCTGGGGGCGGAGAAGATTGCGGACGGTGTGTGGTTTGTTCCTGGCGACTCGGCGAAGGGGTACTGCAACAACATCGTGATCGAGATGCGGGACTACCTGATCGTGGTGGACGCGAATTATCCGGGGCGGGCGCGGGAACTGGTGGCGCAGGTGCATGAGCTATCACCGAAGCCGGTGCGGTTTGTGTTCGACACGCACGCGCATCGCGATCACGCTTATGGCAACGGTGTGTGGACGGATGCAGGGGCGACGACGTTTGCGTATCAGGGTGTGGTGGAGGAGATGGATCGGTACGAGCCGGAGCGGTGGAGAGCGACGGCGGCCGAACGCGAGGATGTGCGGGCGACGGGGTTGAGCGATGCTCCGCGTCCGCAACTGACGTTTCGGTCGAGCCCGTTCATTCTGAAGGACAGCACGCGGGAGGTGCAGTTCTATTTTTTGGGGTGGGCGCACACGCGCGGCGATGGATTGGTGTGGCTCCCGAAGGAGCGGATTCTGTGCACCGGGGACGCGGCGATTAACGGAGTGAGTGCGACGCCTGGCAAGCAGGGACCGCGCAATAAGCTGTGGGATGCGAATCTGGCGAATTGGCCGCGCGTGCTGGAGCGGGCAGAGGCGTTGCATCCTCTGCATGTGCTGCCGGGACATGGGAGGCCGGGGGGCGAGGAGATTCTGGAGGGGCAGAAGAGGTTTCTTGAGGATTTGTATTCGGCGGTTGGGAGCCAGGTGAAGGCGGGGAAGGCGCTGGCGGAGATGAGTCTGGTGCTGCCGGATCGCGATCGCGACTGGGCTCCGCAGGACCTGACGACGGATTTTTCGATTGCTTATGGCGAGATTACGCAGCATCGGCCGGCGGGTGCGCTGCCGCATGTGTGGAAGTGAGTCAGGCAAGTGAGGATGGCGTGGAGGAGGCCGGATTTGATAACCGTCCCAGCCTTCGAAGATGCGGGCGAGCGGAGGCATGGCTCAGGGTAAAGCAGTTGTCAGTGATCAGCGCTCAGTGATCAGCGTTCAGCTTGCGTGGGCGTGCTGGGTGAGGATGCCGACGTGGTCGATGCCGAGAGAGCGGCTGAGGTCGAGGACTTCGGCGACGGAGGCGAAGTCGAGGGCGGGATCACCCTGGACGAAGAGGACCTTCTCGGCGCGGATGGAGTAGATGCGGCTGAGTTCGGCGGCGAGGGCGACTTTGTTGGGAATGGCTTCGTCGTTGATTTTCCAGGTGGGGCCGGTAGCACCGGCGAGGATCTGGACGACGATGGTTTGCGTTGGGTCGGGCTGGGCTTGCTTGGGCGATGGAGGCAGGACGGCTTCGAGTCCGCGCGGAGTGACGGGGACGATCACCATAAAGATGATGAGCAGGACAAGCAGGACATCGATGAGGGTGTGATGTTGGGGTCGGCGTGGAGAGTGCGGGAACTGCTGGGGTTCATCGACATGAGATTCGCGCCTCGTGTCTTGAAAGACCCCGGTGGGGTGGGGAAGGTTCCCCGAGGAGCAGCCGGTAGGCTGTAGCCGGCGGCCTGAAACAAACCGGATGCGGTCAGGCGAGACGGAAGTCGGGGAGGCGGGCGGCTTTGCGGTCGAAGGTGACGGAGTGGGAGCAGCCGGCCCAGCGGCCGAGGGCGGCGATGAGGGCGTCGTCGAAGGAGGCTATGCCACTTCGGACGGCATCGTGGCGGCGAGACTTCGTGTTGGTTCTGAATCGACCAGAGTATCGATCTGGAGCAGGCGATCGATGGCCGCAGCAATCTGCGCCCGGAGAATCGATAGATGCTTCTCAGAACCCAGGCGAGCTCTGCCATTGCTGACAAGACTGACGAATCCCTGGCTTTTCCGGAGTGAGACGTCCTCGATGAGTTGTGTGGCGTGGGGCACTGAGCCGGCATCGTCGAGGGTGATGATACCGGACCAGGACGTTGGTGTCGAGGCCGATCATTATTTTTGCTCGCTGTGAACCCGCCGTGGCGGCCCTCGCAATGGCGGCGTCCATCTCAAGGGCGAGCGGGACGACTCTTTTTTGAAGCGAAGGAATCCCCGAAGCGCCGAGGCCGGCGGAACTGGGAAGCATAACGACTTGACCGTCCGGGAAGGATGAAGAATTTAATGCGATCGCCGGGCTTGAGATGCAGGTGGTCGCGCGCCGGCTTTGGGGATGGTGACCTGGCCTTTGCTGGTGAGAGCGGATTCCATGGATGTTTTGCCTCCCATTACATTTTAACAGAAGTAATACCTGGACGAGGCAGGAGGCAGAAGACAGGAGATGGGAGACCGGCTAAGTGGCGATGAACTGGCGCAGGCGGCGGACGGCGGCGGGCATTTGTTCTTCGGGGGTGTTGCCGAAGCCGAGGATGAAACCCTGGCGGGATTTTCCGTTGGTATAGCAGGGGGAGAGCGGCCAGAGCCAGAGTTTGTCCTGGGCGGCGCGGGTGGCGATGGCGGTATCCGAGAAGGGTGCTCCTTTGAAACTCTGCGGCAGCGTGACGGCGAGATGCATACCGGCTTCGGAACCCTGGATCTGGAGGAAGTCGCCAAATTCGGCGCGGAGGCACTCGACCAGCGCGGTGCGGCGGCCTTTGTAGAGAGCGCGCATGCGGCGGATGTGACGGGCGAAGTGGCCGTCGTGCATGAAATCGGTGAGCGCTTCCTGGAAGAGGTAGGACGGGAAGATGTCCATGGAAAAACGGACGGCGGCGAAGCGGTCGACGAGGTCGGTGGGGATGACGATGTAGCCGAGGCGGAGCGAGGGGCGGAGAACTTTGCTGAAGGTTCCGATGTAAATGACGCGGTCGCTGGGATCGAGGCCCTGGAGGGAAGGGATGGGCATGGAGTCGAAGCGGTACTCGCTGTCGTAGTCGTCTTCGACGATCCAGGAGGAGGCCTGGCGGGACCACTCGAGGAGCTGGAAGCGGCGCGAGGCGCTCATGGTGACGCCGAGGGCGTAGTGATGCGATGGAGTCACGAAGGCGACGCGGGCGTCGGGGGCCATGCGCATGCCCGCGGAGACGTCGAGGCCTTCCTCATCGACGGGCACAGGGATAGCGCGGACGCCGGAGCCGAGGAGCAGCGAGCGGACGAGCGGGTAGCAGGGCTCTTCCATCCAGGCGGCGTCGCCGGGATCGAGCAGGACGCGGGTGACGATGTCGAGGGCCTGCTGGGAACCGGAGACGACCATGATCTGGTCGGGCTCGCAGCGGACCGAACGCGCCGTGCGCAGGTAGGAGCAGATGGCTTCGCGAAAGATCTTGAGCCCAAGCGGGTGCAGGTTGGTGGAGGAGTGGATGCGGAGCGAGCGGCTGTGCCGGGAGAGGAGTTTCGACCAGAGGTCGAAGGGGAAGTGGTCAAGGGCGGGTTGGTGAACGCCGAAGGCTCCCCAGCCGTTGCGCCACGGGGTGAGCTCGTAGGCGGGAAACTGCATGGAGCGGCGCGAGGTGCGGCGCGACGTGGGCGCATCTTCGGCGGGGCGTTTGGTGCTGGCGGCGCGATGGGGCAGAGAGGCCGCGACGAAGGTTCCAGCGCCGACGCGGCTCTCGAAGTAGCCTTCGGCGAGGAGCTGCGCGTAGGCATCAAGGACGGGGAAGCGGGAGATTTCGAGTTCGGTGGCGAGAGCGCGGCTGGAAGGCACCTGCTGGCCGGCGGCGAGATCGCCGCGCAGGATGGCGTCGCGGAATCCAGCGTAAACCTGGCGGTGGAGGGGCGCGGCGGCTTCGCGATCGATGGGGATGACAGGGACGATGCCAGCGGAAACATCAAGCATTGAGGGATGGTAGTGGTTATGCATAATTTCATGCAAGTTGTCATGTCCGGCGACCACTTTTGGTCACAAAGTGGCTATGGGGGAGGGCAGCTGTTCGCTGCTGGCTGTTAGCCATTGGCAGGGAGCGGGGAGACGGGAGACAGGAGACAGGAGACTGGAGACTGGAGACAGGAGCGAGGAGACAGGAGCGAGTCTCCCGTCTCCGGTCTTCTGTCTCCTGGTTTTCTGCTAATCGAGATGGAAGGAGGAGATCAGCGGGGCGTAGTTCGGGTCGAGGCGGAGGCTGACGAAGGCGGGATCCTGGTTGAGGCGTTTGCCATCCTTGAAACCGGCGGCGAGGGCGCGGCGGAGGTAGTCGAGGGCGCGATCGTCATTGTGCATCTGGGCGAGGAGTTCGGCGATGCAGTAGTCGAGCTGGGCGCGTTCCTGGTCGGTGACCGGGCCACTGATGATGTTGGCGGTGTCGAGGTCAAAGACGGACGGGTCGAGTTGAAACGCGGTGCGATAGGCTTCGAGACCCTGGGAGTGTTTGCCTTCAGCGAAGTATGCGGTGCCGAGGTTGATGGCGGTGACCGGTGAGTCGGGAGCGACTGCCAGAGCGCGGCGGTAGAGGCGGATCGCCTGGCCGTACTTTTTCTCGGCAAAGTAGACGGCGCCCAGGTTGTTGAGGGCGTCGGGGAAGTTCGGGCGCAGGGCGAGAGCCTCCTCATATTTCCTTTGCGCCTGACCGACGGCGGAGAGGTGATGCCAGGCGACGCCGATTTTGTTCAGGGTCGTGGCATCGTAGGGGGCGCGATTGTAGGCGTCGATGGCTTCGAGATATTGCTGGCGGGCGAGGAGAACATCCCCTGCGTCTTCCGGAGCCATGGCGGTCACGGACTGGAAGGAAACGGGCGGCCGGGGTTGCGCGCCGCTGTTGTGACCCTGTGCCAGAAACAGGGCTGCGATGAGGAGAGAAAGACCTCGAATCCTCACGGTGAACCTCCGCGGAACCGCGCGCCTGGAGGAGATGATGCCACATTTGAGGCCGGGGATTGTCTCTGGCGCGATTCGGCGCCTGAAAGCTGGGAGCTGGGAGCCGGGAGCCAAAAGCTGGGCTGGATTATTTGGAGGCGGCGGGTTCTTTGGCGGTACTGTGCGCGGAGGGCCAGCGGGGCTCGCGTTTTTCGAGGAAGGCGCTGACACCCTCCTGAAAATCGGCGCTGGAGCGGGCATCGACGCTGGCGCGGATGGCGGCTTCGATGTCGTTGGGCAGATGGTGGTCGGTGAAGTGGCGCAGCAGGCGCTTGGTGGATTCCATGGCCGCGGGACTATTGCGGAGCAGGCGCTGCGCGAGGTTTTTCGCTTCGGCGAGAAGTTCGGGCTCGGGCACGATGCGGTTGACCAGGCCGAGGGACTGCGCTTCGGTTGCGGAAAGAAGACGGCCGGTGAGAAGCAGATCGCGGCTGGCCTTTTCGCCGATCTGGGTGCGAAGGAAGGCGGAGACGACTGCGGGAATGAAACCGATGCGGACTTCGGTGTAGCCGAACTTCGCTTCGGGGACGGCGAGAGTGAAATCGCAAAGCGTGGCGATGCCCATGCCTCCTGCGATGGCGGGGCCGTTGACGGCGGCGATGCTGGGTTTGGGCAGATCGTAGAGGGTGCGCAGCAGGGTGGCGATGCGCTGCGCGTCGGCGAGGTAGTCCTCGGTGGCAGAAGCTTCGCCGGAGTGGTGGATCATGGCGCGCAGATGCTCGAGGTCGAGGCCAGCGCAGAAGGAGGAGCCGGCGCCGGTGACGATGACCACGCGGCAGGTCTGGCTGGCGGCGAAGGACTCGAGGGCGTGCGTGAGGTCTTCGATGAGCTGATGGTTGAGGGCGTTCCGTTTTTCCGGCCGGTTGAGGAGGATGGTGTGGATGCCGGCGTCGGTATGGGTATGAAGAGTGGCGTAGTGGGGCATGGCTGACGACAGGGTACAGGGTAGAGGGTACAGGGTACAGAGGGAGCGAGGAGCTGGGAGCTGGGAGCGAAAAACGTTTAGCTGGAAGCTGTTGGCTAAAAGCTGTTGGCTAAGAGCTGTTCGCTGGAAGCTGTTCGCTGAGAGCCGTTGAAGCGCAGAAAACGAAACCCGACCCGGTCTGGACGAGACGGGTCGGGCTGTGAGAGGTGCACCGGTGCAATTAGCCGCGCCAGTGACCTTCGACCCAGTAGTATCCGCCCGCTCCGTGACGCCAGTGACCGGGGACCCATTCGGCGTGGCGGCGGGGCGGCTCGACCCAGCGGCCATGTTCCCAGACGTAGCCATGACCGTCCCAGCGGTGATAGCCGTCGACCCAGACCCAGCCCTCGTGGGGGCGCGGGCCGCGATGTTCGACGATGACGGGAGGAGGCCCGACCCGGACGTAGATGCGTTGTGCGGAGGCGAGGGAGGGGAGACTCAGGAGCGCAGCGGAAGCAATGAGGAGCAGTTTCTTCTTCATCGTGAGTTGTGTTCCTTTCTGGAGAAAGTTTGCATCGGTTAGCGGCTTGGTGGTGTTGGGCCGCTGTTCAACCGATGGAACCCGCGACGGGCGGACGGGTTGCGCACAAAATCATCGCATAGACAGAGGCCATGCGTCATGGTTTGTGCGGGATGAAAAGCTGTGCGGGCGGATGGATGCGATAGGTCTCGGCGAAGTTGCCCTGGTTGATCGCGAGCGAGAGCCGGCCGCGCGAGTCGATGTAGAAGAGCGGCTTGCCGCTGGGGACGTCGCTGAAGGTTTTGTGGAAGGGGATGGAGTATGGCTTGCCGTTGAGGGTGACGGGAATGTTGTCGCCGAGTTGATAGCCGAGCTGCGCGAAGTCCGGCTGCGGGATATCGAGGACGAGGTTGCCGAAGGGGCCATCGGTGCCGATGACGTCGCCATGGAGGCCTTTGGCATCGATGGATGCGGTGGGGATGTTGATGCGGACGAGATGCGCGATATCGAGGGCGGGTCCGGCCTGGGTCCAGTCATCGCCACGCGCGAGGTGAGCACCGGCCGGGGAGAAGATATCGCGGCCATGGAAGGTGGAGGAAAGTTTTGAGCCGATCATCCAGTCGGGGTTGGTGATTTCGCGCGCGGCTTCAATGCCGTCGCGATCCTGAACGAGAGTGAGGAGGCCGTTGTCGGGGACGACGAAGAACTGGCCGAGTTTGGATTTGGCGATGATGGGTTTGCGCGTGGATCCGACGCCGGGATCGACGACACCGACGAAGACAGCATCTTTGGGGAAATAGGGCGCGGTGCCGGCGAGGAAGCGCGCGCCCTGCGCGATGTCATAGGGCGTGACCTGGTGAGTGATGTCGATGACGCGGACGCCGGGCGCGACGCCATCCATAACGGCCTTGCAGATGCCGATGGCGTCGTCCTTCACGTCGAAGTCGGAGATGAAGCCGATGACTTTTAGTTGAGGGGCGGGAGCGGGTGCGGCGGAGTTGCAGGACGCGAGCTGGAGCGCGAGGAGAGCGGCGGAGAGGGAGGCGAGGATTTGGCGGCGCGAGGAAGGCATGAGGGCTCCGAAGGGGGGAAAAGAATGAGAACGAATCTAACATGGGAGGTCTAACTGGGGGCAGGAGGGGTTGTCGTATCATGACGACAAGAGGCGCCTATGCCGAACAGCACAATTACGATTCCGGTGGGTGAGCGGGTAGAACAGGCCTGGAACGCCGCCGATGAAGGAGAGAGGCAGAAAGTCCAGGTGCTGATTGGGTTGTGGCTCGATGAACTCTTTTCCAAAGAACCTCCATCGCTTGAGAAGTTGATGGATGAGGTCGGCAGGAAGGCGAAGGCCCGGGGCTTGACGCCGGAGATACTTGAGTCGATCCTCAGGGACGTTTAGTTGCGGTGTGTATTCGATACCAACGTGCTTGTGAGTGCGTTGGTGTCACCTGAATCTACCGCTCGAACCGCGCTGGATCGTGCCCGTCGCGAGGGCATCGTGGTTCTCTCGTGGGCCGTCACGGCCGAATATCGCGAAGTGTTCAGCCGAAAGAAGCTCCAGCGTTATCTAAGCGAGGAAGATACTCGGCTCCTGCTCGCGATTCTGATCCGGCAATCTGCCTGGATCGATCATCCGATGGAAATCGTCGAGTGTCGCGACCCAAAAGATGACAAATTCCTTGCTCTGGCGATCAGCGGCCGTGCGACCCACGTCGTCAGCGGCGACGCAGACCTTCTCGCGCTCGATCCGTTTCGCGGGATTCGGATTGTCACGCCGCGACAGTTTTTGGAAATCTGACAGATCTGAGCAGCAACAAGGCGTCAGCGCACGAGCGCGAAGGCGACGATGGTGTTGCCGGAGCGGCCGGTGGACTGCTCGACATCGACGGTGAGTTCGGATTCCAGTTCTTCGGTGTCGAGGTGGAGTTCGCAGGCGGCGATTTGTTCCTCGGTTGCGCCGTGGTAGCAGAGCTCGCAGACGCCGATGCCGCCTTCCACTCGGAGAGGCGGACCGAAGACGCGGCAGGTCATGGGGCGGGCTGCGTAGAGATCGCAGAGGCCGGTGGAGGGATCGAGGGCGGGGCAGGGCTCGTCGTTGGCGAAGTCTTCGAGACGATCCTCTTGTGATTCATCGAGAGCGCCGGTGTGCGGGTCGCCGGGAAAATCGGGAGCGATGCGGGCGATGGATTGGTGAGCGCGATTGCGGACGGCAGCGGCGCGCTGTGGATCGGTTGTATCCAGGGATGTGAGGCCTTCGCTCAGACGAGCGGCGTCGAGTTGCGAGATGGGGAAGACGCCGATGCAGCACTGCGTGCATCCGGGAGCGCAGAGGAGCCAGGAGCCGGAGCGGCGGGCGGCGTCGGCAACGGCGGCGTCAACGATCTGGACGAGCTGCGCATCGTTGGCGGGCGTCATGGAATCAGAATAGGCGAGGGCAGGTTCGACGGAGTCTGGGGCTATGAAGAATTCGTCATGGAGGGAAGATATTCTGCGAAGGACAGCTGGGAGCCGGGAGCTCGGAGCTCGGTGCTCGTGCTGGTGAGTAAGAGATTAGCCGGGACGGTTGGTTTTGGATGGAGGAGGGTGCTGGGATTGCGGGTTAGGTTGAGGTTTGAGTTGAGAGCTGGGTTCTGGCTGCTGCTATGGGTCGGTTGCTGGCTGGGTCTGTCGACCGGGAGCGCGGCGGCGCAGGATAACTACGAGATCCAGGTCTATCCGTCGGAGACGATGGCGCCGGGTGTGTTGCTGGTGGAACTGCACAGCAACTACACGGTGCAGGGCAGTACGAGCGCGGAGAATGGGCTGCTTCCGACGCAGGGGCAGGAGCACGAGACGGTGGAGTTTACGCAGGGGCTGAACAAGTGGTCGGAGCTGGGGTTCTACGTTTTTACTGAGGAACACAACGGCACGGGGGTGCAGTGGGTTGGGGATCATATTCGGCCGCGGGTGCGAGTTCCGGAAAGCTGGCACTGGCCGGTGGGGGTGAGCCTGTCAAATGAGATTGGGTATGCACGGGCGGCGTATTCGAATCCGACGTGGTCGTGGCAGATTATGCCCATCGTGGATCAGACGGCGGGAAAGTGGTACTGGTCGGTGAATACGACGATGAACTGGGGGATTCATCCGACGTCGTTGCCGGCGGGGACGCCGCAGTCGGAGGTCAACGACTACTACCGCAATGTGTCGCCGCATGGGGTGACGTTTGGGCCGGCGGCGACGTTGACGTATCAGCCATCGAAACTGTGGAACGTGGGAATGGAGTATTACGGCGACTGGGGCGAGTTCGGACACTTCGTTGACGTGCACCATCAGGGACAGCAGTTTTTTCCGGTGGTGAATCTGTTTGTGTCGCCGAAGTGGGAGATTAACTTTGGCGCCGGGTGGGGCGCGACGGCGTCGACCGATCATTTGATCGTGAAGGGAATCATCGGGCGCTACTTCAACTGGGGGAAGTCGGCGGGGAACCGGGACTGAGGGCAGCGGGGAGCGGGGAGCTTTTGGCTAAAAGCTGATGGCTCAGAGCTGTTGGCTAAAAGCGCGGGGTGAGGATGAAGGGTCAGGAAGAGCCGATTCAGATTGGTCCGGAGGATCGCGTCTTTGTTCTGACCGGCGCGGGGGTGAGCGCGGAGAGCGGGCTGAAGACGTTCCGCGATTCGGGCGGGCTGTGGGAAGGGCATCGCGTGGAGGACGTGGCGACGCCCGAGGGGTGGGCGGCCGATGCGGGGCAGGTGTGGCGGTTCTACAGCGAGCGACGTAAAGGGGCATCGAAGGCGGAGCCGAATCCGGCGCACCGGGCGCTGGCGGAGCTGGAGGAGAAGCTGGAGGAGCGGTTTTTGCTGGTCACGCAGAACGTAGATGATCTGCACGAGCGCGCGGGATCGCGGAGAGTTGTCCATATGCACGGGGAGCTTTTTATGTCGCGGTGCGAGCACAGCAGCGCCGGGGACACGGTGGGGTCGGGATGCGAGCGGCCGCCGTTTCGCGATGAAGCACTCTACGAGACGGAGGCCGCGATTGCGCGGTGTGCATGCGGCGGGCGGATGCGGCCGCACATTGTGTGGTTCGGGGAAGTACCGCTCGAGATGGATCGGATCCAGCGTGAAATCGACCGGGCGACGGTGATGTTGGTGGTGGGAACGTCGGGGGCGGTGTATCCGGCGGCGAATTTTGTGCGGTGGGCAGGGCCGCGGGTGCGGAAGTACTACATCGGGCCGGAAGAGCCGATGAACGCGGCGGCTTTCACGCGGCTGGTGTTGGGGCATGCGGGGGAAGTGCTGCCGGGACTGATCGAAAGCAGCGAGTAGCTGTTCGCAAAGGCGATTGGCTAAGAGCTTTTCGCTAAACGCCGTTCGCTAAACGTTCTCTTCCAGCGGCGGTGTTTCCTTCAGGGCGGTGCGGACGCGGGCGATTTCCTCGCTCATGAGGCGCATCGCGATCATGCATAGGCTGGGGGAGCACTCGAGCATCTGGGTGACGCTGGGGCCGGGAATGAAGCCGAGCTCGGAGTCCTCAGCGACGCGGGCGGTGAGGCTGTAGTGGCCGGTGAGGGTGGCGGGTAGGCCGACGATTTCGCCGGGGCCGAGGGTGCGCGGCGGGTAGAAGGAATTGGCCTTGTCTACGGAAAGGGTGACCGATCCCTGGCGGACGACAAAGACGCCAGAGAGGGTATCGCCGGAATGGAACAGGGCTGTTCCTTTGCGGAGGGTGACGTTCGAGGCAGTGCGATCCAGCTCGGCGGCTAACTCAGAGAATTCGTTGGACATACGGACACAACTGGGCCTTTGGAATGAGTCAGCAGGCGGGCCTGCTGCGAGCATAGTGACCTGGAGCGGGGGCGAAAAAATGTGACGCACGTCACAATCCGCCATAATGTGGCGCGACTGTGGGATTTCCCGCCGATTAAGCGCATCCTGGGTGAAACGCTCTGAGGGGCAGGTTAGCTGAGGGAGCGCCCAACGAAGGAACCGGAAGGTGAGACGCGGCAAAGGCAACCGAGAAGAAAGTCGATCCGGGAACATGGAGATGCTGCGGCGCGGGGCGCCTTCGCTGAGCCAGCAGGAACTGGCCAGCGTGCAGGCGTGGCTGAACGCGCACTCGACGACGCAGAAGCACTGACGAGCGGAGGGAGCGGTCGGCTGAGGAGCGGTTAGCGGAAGTTCTGTCACATGGAGTCCGGTTAGCGAAGAATTGTTGGCGATGGGCTGTTCACTCAAAGCGAACCAAACAGCGAGCGCCGAGGGAGTGGAAGAGCGCGTTGCCGCGCTGATGGGAACGCTCAGTATTCGGGGAGCTCGATGCGGTCGCGGATATCGCGGCTGACGGCGATGTTCGCGATCCAGTTGAATTTCATCAGGCTCATCGCCTGGTTGCGGATAAAGAGCGCCAGCTGCGAGCTGGGCGCGAAGAAGCCGGCCAGGCGGGGCGCGGCCTTCTGCTTGCCGAGCACGAAGGGGCCGAATCGCTGCTGATATTCCGCAAAGGCGCGGGAGTAGTCGCCGCACGCGCGATGGAGTTCGCCGGCGAGGATGTAGGCCGCGATCATGGCGAGGGCAGTTCCCTGACCGGCGAGCAGCGACACCGCGAAGGCCGCATCGCCGAGCAGGGTGACGCGGCCGCGCGACCAGGAAGTGGCCGCGGGTCCCATGTGAATCTGGCTGGCGCGATCGATATAGAGGCTGGAAGTTTGGTCGAGCGCGTCGAGGATCTGCGGCGTCTCCCATCCCATGCTGCCGAACTTTTCACGCAGCAGCGCTTTTTGTCCGTCGAGAGAGGAGGGCAGCGATGGGTCCTTGTCCTGGAACGTGAAGAGGAACATGGTGCGGTTATCGCGCATGGAAAAGCGCGCGATCTGGCGGCCGACGCCAGTGTGCATGATGTAGACGAGCTCGTCGCGGGGCGCGTAGCCGGGGGCTTCGAAGGCCGCCACTTTGAAGCCGAGATATTTCTCGAACTGCGATTCGTCGCCGTAGACCAGCTGGCGGATGCCGGAGTGGAGGCCATCGCAGCCGACGACGAGATCGAAGTGGCGCGCGGGGCGTGACGCGAAACCAACCTCGATGCCGGAGCTGGATTGCTCGAGGCGGACGACGCGATCGCCGAACAGGGTCTCGACCTTGCCATCGAGCGCGGCGTAGATGCAGGCGGCGAGGTCCCCACGCGGGATGCTGAGGAACTGTCCCTCGGTCATCTTGAAAAAGGCCTGCGTGGGAAGACTGGCGGCGGTTCGGCCGCGGTCGTCGACGGCGCGAACCTCGCGAACGATGTAGCCCCAGGGGCGAATGCTGGGCAACATACCCATGCGGTTGGCGACCTCGAAGCCGGCGCCCCAGAAGTCGATGACGTAGCCGCCTGTGCGCAGGGTTGGCGCGGATTCGACGAGGGTGGGCGTGAAACCGTAGCGGAGGAGCCAGTACGCAAGGGTGGGTCCGGCTACGCCGGCGCCCGAGATAAGAACGCGCATGCTTGGATCAGGGTAAGCCCTTTGAGCTGGGGAAATGCGAGATGGAGGCCGGAAGTCTAATTTTGAGAAAGATCGCATTGCGATGTAAAATAGATCGTAATGCGATGTAAATGCTGCCGGGGAGCAGATGGCCTGACCATGAAGACGGACAAAGACAAGGCGATGATGCGGGAGCTGGCGTGGTTTCGCTACACGCTGCGTCGTTTTCTGCGCTTCAGCGAAAAGGCGGCGCGGGCGTGCGGCGTGACGCCGCAGCAGCATCAGCTGATGCTGGGGATCGCGGGGTTCACAGAGCGTGGGCGGGCGACGATTTCCGAACTGGCCGAGTTTCTGCAGGAGCGGAACAACTCCGTGGTGGGGCTGGTGGAGCGGGCCGCTGAGAGCGGGCTGGTGAAGCGTCGCGCGGGCAAAACAGATCGGAGACAGGTGGTGGTGACGCTGACGCCCAGGGGTGAAGAGATTTTGTCGACGCTGACGTATCTGCATCACGATGAAGCGCGGCGGTTGCGGGCGGGCTTCCTGCGAGAAGAAATGGGGCCGAGGCGCCGGGCTGCGGACGGGAAGCGGGCATGAGAGAGAGAAACGGGCGGAGCCGGCCGCGAGGCTGGTTGGTGCGTCATCCGCTGCTGCGACGGTATCTGCCGCTGGTGCATGAAGATTTGGTGCGGGTGTACGCGCGCGATCTGCGCAAGTGGCTGATCGTGGCTCCGGTGATCGGAGTGATAACGGGGCTGGCGATCACGGGAATCGCGGTGGTGATCCTGCAGAAGATGTGGCCGGCGGTGCTGGCCTACTACCTGGCGCATCAGTGGGCGATTGTGCCGGGGCTGGTGCTGGGGTTTGTGGTGACGGGTCTGTTGATGCGGTACTTCACGCCCGATCCGGACGAGCATTCGACTGAGGAGATTATCCGGTCGTATCACGAGCACCAGGGCGACATCGACATGCGGCCGTTCTTCGTGAAACTGCTGGCGGCGGTGACGACCGTGGGTTTCGGCGGAAGCGCGGCGCTGGAGGGGCCGAGCATCTACGGTGGCGGCGGCATCGGGTCGTGGCTATGGGCGAGGCTGCGTGGTTTAGGGCTCGATGCGCGGGATCGGCGCATCATGCTGATCTCGGGCGCGGCGGCAGGAATGTCGGCGGTATTTCGTGCGCCGCTGACAGGCATTGTGTTCGCGCTGGAGATGCCGTACCGCGACGATCTGGCGCATGAGGCGCTGGTGCCGTCGCTGATTGCTTCGGTGGTGTCCTACGTGACGCTGACGTCGTTCCTGGGCGCGGAACCGCTGTTCAACTTTATCCACGCGGAGCACTTCACGCGGCGCGATCTGTACTGGAGCGCGTTGCTGGGGGTGCTGGTGGGGCTGATCGCGATGGCGTTCGTGGTGACGTTCCGGCGCGCGCGCAGCTTCTTTGTGGGATGGGGCGTGCCGCATTGGTTGAAGATGGCGATCGGCGGATTGCTGACCGGCGTGTGCGGCGTGGTGTTTCTGCATTTCTACAACGGAGCGCTGGTGCCGATTGGAGCGAACTATGAAGCGGCGCAGATGATTCTGGCGGGACATCTGGGAACCCAGGAACTGCTGGCGTTCAGCGGTCTGAAGCTGGCGGCGACGATTTTCTCACTGGGAGCGGGCGGGGTAAGCGCGATGTTTGTGCCGCTGTTCCTGACCGGAGGAGCGCTGGGCACCGCGTTTGCGCAGACGGTGGTGCACAGCCCGGATGTGGGGCTGTACGCGGCCGTGGGAATGGCGGCGTTTATTTCGGCGGGATACAAGACGCCGCTGGCGGCTGCGGTGTTTGTAGCGGAGGCGACGGGCGCGCATGCGTTCATCATTCCGGCGTTGATTGGAGCGGCGGTGGCGTATGCGGTGTCAGGCGATGCGTCGGCGTCGGGCGACCAGCGGCTGCATGAAGGCGTGAAGCTGCAGGAGCTGACCGATACGCCGGTGAGCGAAGTGATGCAGCAGCAGCTGATCGCGGCGCAGGGAGCGATGACGGTGACGGAATTTGTGCGTACGCTGTCGCCGCACTCGCATCACGATGCATTTCCGGTGTTCGACGGGCACAAGCTGCTGGGGGCGGTGACGCTGTGGCGGGTATTGCACGTGCCGCCGGAGAAATGGAAGACGACGCTTGTGCGGGATCTGATCGACGCGCGCGTTGGGCGCGTGGCGCCGGAGTGCGATGTGACGGAGGCGCTTCGACTGCTGCTGGGCGAGCACGCGCAGCCGATGCTGCTGGTGGTTTCAGAGGAAGGAAAGATGCAGGGCATCGTGACGAAGACGGACATCCTGCATGCGCTGAAGACGCGCAAAGCAATGGCGGCGGGTGATTTCGAGGAGTCGCTGGCAGTGTAAGTGTGCGAGGCAGGAGAGAAGCAGGAGGATCACGATGGCTGAGTTTCCGATTCCCGAAGTTGCGACGAACCCGGAGTTCCAGTCGAGCAGGAAGGGAAATTTCGGGGTCGCGCTGGAACCGGAGGTCGTGAAGATCTGCCTGTTCGCGCTGGGAGTGGGGCTGGTCGCGGGCCTGGTAGCGCAGGGGCTGCTGGAACTGATCTATCTGTTCACGAACATTTGCTTCTACGGGCGGTTTTCGTTTGCGATTACGAATCCGGCGAACAATCATCTGGGGCTGTGGGTGATTCTGATTCCGCCGCTGGGCGGGCTGCTGGTCGGCATCATGATTTATTTCTGGGAGCCGACGCTGAAGGGGCACGGGATTCCGGAAGCGATGGAGTCGGTGCTGTTCGGGCACAGCAGGATGCGGATTCGAGTGGCGATTCTGAAGCCGCTGGCGACGGCATTCGCGATTGGGACGGGCGGGCCGTTCGGCGCAGAGGGTCCGATCATCCAAACGGGCGCGGCGCTGGGATCGCTGTTTGGGCAGGCGGTGGGGCTGACTCCTTATTACCGGCGCGTGCTGCTGGCGTCCGGCGCGGCCGCGGGAATGGCGGCGACGTTCACCGCGCCACTGGCAGGGATTCTGGTTGCTATTGAGTTGTTGCTGTTCGAATTGCGGGCCCGGTCGTTTATCCCCGTGGCGCTGGCGGCGGCGGTGGCAACCGGGGTGCGGATTCATTTTGCGGGATGGGCGCCGCTGTTTCCGACGCCAGCATTCAAGATGACCGGGATGAAGGAGCTGTGGCTCTTTGCTGTGCTCGGCGTGCTGATGGGGATTGTGGGCGTGGTGATGATCCGCGTGCTGGCGTGGCTGGAGGATCTGTTCGATGGGCTACCGCTGAAGCAGGCGGCGATCTGGTCGCCGGTGATCGGCGCGCTGATTCTGGGCGGGCTGGGCTACTTCTATCCGCAGGTGCTGGGCACGAGCTACGACACGATTCGCGACATGCTGAACGATCGCATCACGCCAGGGCATCTCATTGGAATTTCCGTGGCGAAGTTCTGGGCGCTGACGATTTCGCTGGGTTCGGGCACGACCGGTGGCGTGTTTGCGCCGTCTCTGGTGGTGGGCGGAGGGCTGGGCGCGGCGTTCGCCATGGGGATGCAGCATCTGCTGCCGACGGTGGTGAGCGATCCGGCGTTCTACGCGTTGGTAGCGATGGCAGCGGTGTTCGGGGGAATCGCACGGGCGCCGTTCACGAGCATCGTGTTCCTGTTCGAGCTGAGCCACAATCCCAACGCGCTTTTGCCGCTGATCGTGTGCGTGATGGTGTCGGATGGATTCGTGCGGCTGTGCAGCCGCGATTCGATCATGACCATCAAGCTGGTGAAGCGGGGCCTGATCGTGCTGCAGGATTACTCGGTGCCGGTGCTGATGCGGGCGAAGATCGATCAGGTGATGCGGAAGGAGTTCACGGAATTTTCTGCTGAGGATGAGCTGCGGTCGGTGCTGGAGAGGTATGTCCCGAACGATTCTGCGCTGATGCCGGTGATCGATGCGGCGGGAGCGCTGGTGGGGATTGTGGAGCCGCACGATTTGCTGCGTGCAGAGCCGCCGGATCATCACTTCAAAATGCGGGAGCTGGCGCGGCGGGATTATGTGCTGGCGTATCCGGGCGAGCTGGTGGACCAGGTGCATCGCGACATGATGCTGAAGAACACGGAGAACGTGGTGGTGGTGGAAGCGGAGGGGCCGCGGAAGCCGATCGGGATTGCGCGGGCGAATGACATCCTGCAACTGCGGCGGTGGTTGATGGAGGAAGAGACGCGGGAGCCGAGGAAGAAGCAGGGAATAGCCAATAGGGAATAGCGAGGGGAGCTGGAAGCCTGGAGCCTGGAGCTGGGAGCAAAAAGATATTGAGAAGCGGGCGGCGGCGCTATGCTGGTTGCGATCCAGGTGAGGTGAGGGGATGGCGATTGATGTGCGAGGGGTGTGCCCGCTGCTGCAGGTGTATGACATGCCGACGTCGGTGAAGTTTTATCGCGACAAGCTGGGGTTTGAAGTGGTGATGACGTCGCCGGTGATGAGCCAGGAGAAATTCCACTGGGCGCTGCTGCGGCTGGGGACGACGGAGATCATGCTGAACACGGCGTATGAGTTCGACAACGAACGGCCGGTGCCGGCGGATCGGGCGAGGGTGGCTGCGCATGGAGACACGACGTTGTATTTTCCTTGTCCGGACGTGGACGGCGCGTACGAGGATCTGCGGGATAAAGGTGTGGCGGTGAAGCCGCCAAAGATTGCGCCCTACGGGATGAAGCAGCTGTCGCTGAGCGATCCGGATGGGTACGGGCTTTGCTTCCAGTGGAAGGCGGAGGATTAAAGGCAGGGAATAGGGAATAGGGAATAGGGATTAGAGATTAGGGATTAGCCGGATTAGCCAACAGCCAATAGGCAGCGGGCGACGGGGATTTTGTTGTAGTCATTGACTTCGCGCGGTTGCTACCATAGCGGAACTCTCCCCGAGTCTCGCCAAATCGAGGTTCTATGGCTACGACAGCACAGACCTCCGCGCACATTGCGAAACGCAGGGCATCGACCGCGGTGGGGCAGTACTTTTATTTCTTCATGTCGCTGCTGGTTGCGGCGATCGTGATCTATGGCTTCAGCCATACGGTCAATCAAAACCTGATCCATGCGGCTCCGGCGCGGCCCTGGTTGTTGTGGGTGCACGGGGCTTTGTTTTCGGCGTGGGTGGCGTTTTTCATTTTGCAATCGGCGCTGGTGCGGACGCGGAATGTGCCGCTGCATCGGATGCTGGGATGGTTTGGCGCGGCTCTGGCCGCGTCGATGACGGTGGTGGGGATAACGGCGGCGATCACGATGGGCGGCTTCGATCTTCACGTGCTGCACGAGTCCTTTGCAGTGCCCTTTCTGATCGTGCCGTTCTGGGATATCGCCTGCTTCACCACGCTGTTCTGGCTGGCGATCGCGTGGCGCAGGAAGCCGGAGATCCATCGGCGCTTGATGCTGATGGCGACCTGCGTGTTGACCTCGGCGGCGTTCGGAAGGTTCCCATGGCAGGCGATCATCGAGCATGGCTGGTTCTATGCGGGGGTAGACCTGCTGATCCTGCTGGGCGTGGTGCGGGACCTGGTGGTGACGCGGCGGGTGCATCGCACCTATCTGTATGCGCTGCCGGTGCTGGCGCTGGGGCAATGGTTTGTGGTGCACACCTACTTAACGCAGGCAGTGTGGTGGGTGCGGATCGCGAGCAAAATCCTCGGATAGGCGGCGAACCGGGGCGCGAACTCAAGGACTGCCAGAAGAGGCCGATCCATTCTGTATGCCTCCTTCGAACCGGTTCCTCCGCCGCATCGCTCTGCCTGCGCTCATTCTGCTGGGCGGAATCGCAGGGTGCGGCTCGCGGAGTTTCGCTCCGCCGCCACCGCCTTCGCCATTGCTCAGTTCACAGAATCCGGTCGACTGGTGGTTCGCGTTTAAATTCAATACAGCGAATTTTCCTGGTTGCAAAGCGGACGCCGTCCGCGCCTGCCGGTTCGGGGGGCAACCGCAGTCGTACTCTTCAGGATTCAGCCAGCAATTCGTCTATGCCAGCAGCGAGAATCAAAGCCTCCAGGAAGGCATCGACTGCCTCGGCGACACGCTGACCGATCCGGTGGGCGCGACGTTCGACGAGATCTATAACGGCGATCTGAATTACGTCGTCTGGAATGATCAGTTCTACGAAGACCCCGCCATCGCGGGGTGCACCACCTATTGCGACACGCCGTGGGGACATTCGAAGGGGATGCTGGCTTGGGACGCCAACGGCAACGGGCTGGTGCTGCAGGTTACGACTCCGTCCTGGCCCGCGGCCGGCAGTCAGCTCTTCCCGCGACTGACCGATGGCAACACGCTGGGCTGCGTGAAGGACGACGACGTCCTGGTCAGCCAGCAGTTCTTCGCGCTGCGGCTCACGAAACCCGATGTTCTCGTCGTTCTCAACGCGCTTGCCAACTCGAGCGTGGTCACCGATGCTGCCAATCCGCAGATCGTTCGCAACGGCGGGCCTGCTGATATTCAGCGACTCGTTTCTGCACTCGGCAAACCATCCGCCAGCCGGAGCGCTGTCGTCGCCACTCTTTCCACCGGTGTGCGCCTGATCTCAAAACCGTCGAGCTTGCACGTACCGCCGTGGCAAATGGTCTCCGCGCTGCTCGGCGGAGACGCCTTACGCGCAGCAACCTGGTGGGAAGATCCGGGAGCAATAGCTTCCACCACCGCCTCTACCCCCGTTGCGTGCTGGGATCCGGCGCTCGGAAAACCGGGCGCCGTTGAAATCGCGACCAGCGGGAAGTGGGCGGGCAGAACCCTCGGCCTCACGGGCGGACTCGGCGCCGACTTTAACCACGCCAAGATCGGCGTTTCGATGTCGGGCGTCGACACCATTTTTGCCGACATGAATCAGGATGGGTCGCTTTCCGGCAATTGCGGCACGCAACAGAACGGGCGGGGTGGGCTGTTCTACGTTGTCGATGACCCGAAGCTGCATGACTCCATTGCGCAGTTGATCTCGGGTGGCTCCGCGCCGGTGCAGGGGCCGTAGCCCCACGATTCCGCCCACATCCTTCTGGGAATCGCCCCCGATTGCCAAGCCTGGTGAGTTCCGGGTAGCGTATAAGGTTTTGTGCGTGAACCGGAGCGTCGGAGGAAAGTGGAATGGCTCAGAGTGAGCTGCGGTATCAGTCTGGATTTGGGAATGAGTTTGCGACCGAGGCGGTAAAAGGCGCGCTGCCTGAGGGGCAGAATGCGCCGCAGAAATCGGCGCTGGGGCTTTACACGGAGCAGCTGAGCGGGACGGCGTTCACCGCGCCGCGGGCGACGAACCGGCGTACGTGGACGTATCGCATTCGGCCATCGGTGACGCACAAGCCGTTCTCGGAAATTCCGGGTGGGCTGGGGCTGTTTCGCAGCGGGCCGTTCACGGAGGTGCCGTCGCCGCCGAACCAGATGCGGTGGAACCCGATCCCGATGCCGGAGAAGAAGACGGACTTCGTGGATGGGATCGTGACCATGGGCGGCAGCGGCGATCCTGCGATGCAGATCGGCGTGGGAGTCCACTTGTATGCGGCGAATGCGCCGATGCAGGGGAGATATTTTTACAACGCCGACGGCGAGATGATGATCATGCCGCAGCAGGGGAGGCTGGGAATTCATACGGAGCTGGGGATTCTGGATGTGAAGCCGGGCGAGATTGCCGTGGTGCCGCGCGGGATCAAGATTCGGGTGACGATGGAGGGACCGTCGCGGGGATACATCTGCGAGAACTACGGGCTGCCATTCCGGCTGCCGGAGTTGGGCGCAATTGGCGCGAATGGCCTGGCGAATGCGCGCGATTTTCTGGCGCCGGTGGCGGCGTATCGAAGATGAGGACGGAGATTTCCGGATCGTGGGGAAGTTCCTGGGGCGCATGTGGGAGGCGGAGATCGACCACTCGCCGCTGGATGTGGTGGCGTGGCATGGGAACTACACTCCGTATAAGTACGATCTGGCGCGGTTCCAGTGCATCAACACCGTGAGCTTCGATCATCCGGATCCGTCGATTTACACGGTGATGACGTCGCCATCGGTGATGGCGGGAACGGCGAATGTGGACTTTGCGATCTTTCCGCCACGCTGGCTGGTGGCGGAGCACACGTTCCGGCCACCGTGGTTTCATCGCAATATGATGAATGAATTTATGGGGCTGGTGTTCGGCGAGTATGACGCGAAGGCGGAGGGATTTTTGCCCGGCGGCGCGAGCCTGCACAATTGCATGAGCGGGCACGGTCCGGATGCGGAGACCTTTGAGAAGGCCAGCAACGCGGAACTGAAGCCGATAAAGCTCGACAACACGCTGGCGTTCATGTGGGAGACGGGATTGCCTGTGCGTCCGACGAAGTTTGCGCTGGAGACGAAGATTCTGCAACACGAATATTTCGAATGCTGGCAGGGGTTGAAAAAGCACTTTAAGGTCAGCTAAGAAGCGGTCAGGTGGAAAGCGGTCAGCGAAAAGACGGTTAGCGGGAAGCTGTTAGCTAAAGACGGTGAGCGAAGCGCGCGAGTAACGCGCCAGAGGATCTGAGGAAATGAGTGCTGCGCAGGCGCTGCTGGGCCGGATTCTGGAGTATGCCGGGTTGTTTCCGCCGGCGGCGCTCGATATGGAGAGCGCGCTGCGGAATTACCAGGACTATACGAAGACGGACGAGTTCTGGCTGCTGGGTGGTTTCGTGTTGCCGGCGAACCGGCTGGAGGAGTTCGCGGGGGCGTTTGAGCGGGTGTGGGGCACGGAGCGGGAACGGCCGTGGACGCTGAAAGTGGTGTGCGCGGGCGAGACAGCGGACGATGCGCGGGCGATTGGCGAGTTCCAGCAGGGCGCGGTGTTTATCGGAAGCCTCGAAGCGAAGGCGGCGGATGCGCGCGCGGCGAAAGAAGTCCTGGAGCGGCTGCCTGCGGCGCGGTCGCGGTACGTTGAGTTTCCTACGGAAAAAGCGGCGCAGGTATTGCCGGTGCTGGGCGAGTATGGCGCGCGGGCGAAGATCCGGATGGGCGGTGTAACGGCCGAGTCGGTGCCGAGCGCGGAAGTGGTGGCACGATTTCTGCGGGAATGTGCGAAGGAGCGCATCGCGTGGAAGGCGACAGCGGGGCTGCATCATGCGGTGCACGGGGTGCGCGAGATTGTGCCTGGCGGACCGCGGGTGGCGATGCATGGGTTTGTGAATGTGTTTCTTGCAGGGGCTCTGGCGTACTTCGGAGCGGACGAATCGGCAGTGGTGAAGACGCTGCTGGAAGAAGACGCTGCGGCGTTTCGGGTGGAGGATGATGTGATCCGCTGGCACGACAACACGCTGATCACGGATCAGATTGAAAAAGCACGGAGCGAATTTGCGATCGGCTTTGGGTCGTGTTCGTTCGCCGAACCGGTAGAAGACTTAAAGCAGATGCAGTGGATTTAATTTGAAAGCGATGGGGTGGGTTTGAGTCCGGAACGCAGGCGAAGCTGGGTGGAGTCGGCGAACGATCCGGAGACGGATTTTCCGCTGGAGAATCTGCCGTTTGGGGTGTTCGAACTGGATGGCGAAGATGCGGCACTGGTGGGCTGGCCATCGGCGATCAGATCCTCGATGTGCGTGGGTGATAGAAGCCGGGTTGTTCGAGGATCCACGTTTCCCGATTGTTTTTTCTGACCGATCTCAGCGAACCGTGGACGTGCGCGAGCTACGGTGCGAGCGAACTGCTCGGCGAGCGGGCCTACAGCCCGCGTTGAGCCGTTTCTGATTCCGCAAAAAGGCGTCACGATGGAGCCTCCATCCGCATCGGCGACTACACGGATTTTTACGCCTCAATTCATCACGCGACCAATGTAGGGCGTTTGTTTCGGCCGGACAATCCACTGCTGCCGAACTACAAGTGGGTGCCGATTGGGTATCACGGGCGGGCGTCGTCGATTGTGATCAGCGGGACTGAGGTGAGGAGGCCATGCGGGCAGACGAAGGCGTCCGGATGCGGCCGAGCCGATCTTCGGGCCGAGCCGGATGCTCGACTACGAGTTGGAGGTGGGGTGCTATATCGGCCACGGAAATGATCTGGGCGAGGTGATTCCTCTCAAAGAGGCGGAGAAGCACATCTTCGGTTTGTGCCTGGTGAATGACTGGTCCGCGCGCGATATTCAGGCGTGGGAGTATCAGCCGCTGGGGCCGTTTCTGGGGAAGAGCTTTGGGACGACGATCTCGCCTTGGGTGGTCACGCTGGATGCGCTGGAGCCGTATCGGGTGCCGGCGGCGCCCAGGCCTGAAGGCGATCCGAAGCCGCTGCCGTATTTATGGTCGGAGCAGGATCAGGCGCGGGGCGGGTTCGATATAAACCTTGAAGTTTTGCTGGCGACGGCGCAGATGCGCGCGGCGGGGCAGGCTCCAGTGCGGATCAGCCGCGGAAATCTCAAAGATTTGTACTGGACACTGTCACAAATGGTGACGCATCACGCGAGCAACGGATGCAATTTGCGTCCGGGGGATCTGCTGGCGACGGGGACCGTGTCGGGAGCGACGCCGGAGAGTGTGGGATCGCTGCTGGAGCGCACGAAACGGGGCGCGGAGCCGTTGGTCCTCCCGAATGGCGAGTCGCGCAAGTTTCTCGAGGATGGCGACGAGGTGATTCTGAAGGGGTGGTGCGAACGCGAGGGCTATCCGCGAATTGGGTTTGGGGAATGCCGCGGAGTGATCGCGCCGGCGAAGGCGTGAAAGCGGGTTCCTCCGCTTCGCGCTGGCTGTTGCTCGCGCTTCGGTCGGAATGACAACTCTCATCGGATACCGTAGAAGCGCAGGTACCACGCGATGATGGGCTGGCCGGCGAAGATTGTGTAGAGGGCGGCGGCGCAGAGGAACGATCCCAGCGGAAGGCGCGTCGAGAGGAAGGGGCGGCGGCCGCGGGAGAGCGTGACGGCGAGAATACCGTACAGGGCGGCGGCGAGCGCACCCAGCAGAAGCGTCAGGATGGCTCCCGCAGGGTCGAGCCACGCGGCGATCATCGCGAAGAGTTTCACGTCGCCCATGCCGAGTCCTTGCTTGTGGCGAATCGCGAAGAAGAGCCAGCGGATGATGAGCAGGAAGAGGGCGGCCGCTCCTGCCATGCCTGCAGCGAACAGGGTGTTGATGACCAGACTGTGGTGAAGGTCTCCACGAAAGAGCGACTCACCAACACCACTGAAAAGAATCCCCAGAACAATTCCTGGCAATGTGAAGGCATCCGGCAGGCGCATCGTTTCGGCGTCCATCACGGCGAGGCCGAGAAGCAGGAAGCAGAGAACGCCGATACCGATGCCGGTGAAGTTGAGTCCGAACCGCAAATAACACAGCAAAAAGAGCGCAGCCATCGCGAACTCCACCGCTGGGTAGCGCCAGGCGATGCGTTGTTTGCAATGGCGGCAGCGTCCGCGCAGAAGAAGCCAACTGAGGATGGGGATGTTGTCGCCCGAGGCGATCGCGGCGCCGCAGCGTGGACAGCGGGAGCGCGGGTGCACGATGGATTCGTGACGCGGCAACCGCGAGATGCAGACATTCAGAAAGCTGCCAAAGGCGAGTCCGAAGAGAACCGCGAAGATCGCAATGAACACTTGCTGAAGAACGGATGCGAAAGCCGGAATCGCAGTCTCTCCTTTGCTCAGCCAGCATACGCGGAAGTCCGGAGAGCATCGTTGTAAAGTAAGGCTATGCCCCCTGAAAAGGACGCAGCTTCGACGAGCGCCGTTCATGAGCGCGCGGGAGACGGCGCGCGGGCGAAGTGTTTGCCGAGGCGGTGGCGATCATGGCGCGGCTGCGGGCGCCGGGTGGGTGTCCGTGGGATCGCGAGCAGACCTTTGCGTCAATCCGGAAATATACGCTGGAAGAAACCTACGAGGTGCTGGACGCGATCGAGCGCGAGCACTGGGCGGACCTGGCCGATGAACTCGGCGATCTGCTGCTGCAGGTGTTGTTCTATGCGGAGATGGCCGAGGAGGCCGGACACTTTGGAATCGCGGACGTGATTGCGAATCTGAATCGCAAGCTGGTGCGGCGACATCCACATGTTTTTGGGGAAGAGGCGTCGGCGGCTGCAGGAAATCGCGCTGAGGGCCTGGAGACGCACGGTATTGGCGCGGGAGAGGTGTTGCGCAACTGGGAAGAGATCAAGAAGCTGGAAAAGAAGCCGCGCGAGCAGAGTGCGGGGATCCTGGAATCCGTGTCGCGGGCGATGCCGGCGTTGAGCGAGGCGGGCAAGATCGGGTCGAAGGCGGCGAAGGTGGGTTTCGACTGGCCGGATGTGCGGGGCGTGGTGGAGAAGCTGCGCGAGGAATGCGCGGAACTGGAAACTGAAATTGTTGCCGGCGATCAGAAAGCCGCCAGCGAGGAGCTGGGCGATCTGTTGTTCACGGTCGCGAACCTGGCGCGGCATCTGAAGGTCGATCCGGAGTTGGCGCTGCGGGACGCGAACGCGAAGTTCCGGCGCAGATTTGCTGCAATGGAGGCGGCGACGGATCGGCCGCTGGAAAAATTGTCGGCGCCTGAGCTGG
Organism: uncultured Acidobacteriaceae bacterium; assembly: GCA_963705765.1. Classification (GTDB taxonomy): domain Bacteria; phylum Acidobacteriota; class Terriglobia; order Terriglobales; family Acidobacteriaceae; genus Palsa-343. Next base: position 213,774 of record CAVPKU010000040.1, read on the forward strand.
AGAATTTGTGGGAACGGAGCAAGGAGGCAGAGCGGCCAGCGTGAGTGCGACAACCATGGTGACGCCGGCGGGGACGGAGCTGGTTCTGCGGCTGTGCGAAGGATTCGATGAGCTGGACGCCTGTGTCGAGCTGCAGGTGGAAACCTGGGGCTACAACGACGGGGATGTGATTCCGCGGCGGATGTTCACGGTGGCGCAACGGATTGGGGGCCAGGTTGTTGGTGCGTTTAATGGCGAGCAGATGGTGGGTTTCGCCATGTCTTTGCCTGGGGTGAAGGCTGGAGAGGGGTTGGCGGGAGAGCCATTACCCTATCTGCACTCGCACATGCTGGCGGTGAAAGCCGATTATCGCAACGCTGGCATCGGGCGCAGGCTCAAGCTGTTTCAACGAGATGAGGCGTTGGGGCGGGGGATCCGGCTGATGGAGTGGACGTTCGATCCGCTGGAGATCAAAAACGCTTTCCTCAATATCCACAGACTCGGCGTGATCGTGCGTTCCTATACGCCAAATTTTTATGGTGTATCCTCATCTCGACTGCAGGGTGGGCTTCCCACGGACCGGCTCCACGCGGAATGGTGGATGGATTCGGAGCGTGTGAAGGCGATCCTGAACGGGTCCCCCTACGCACGGCCTGAAATCCAGGAGACAATCGTGGTCCCGAAGGAAGTGAGCAGCTGGAAAGCTTCCGCTACGGGTGTCTCCAGGGCGATGTCTGTGCAGGCGGAGAATCGCCAGCGCTTTCTGGATGCGTTTGCTCGCGGTCTGGCGGTTGTGGGATACCGGGTCGACCAAGACGGTAGCGGCGCTTTCGAACTCGCAAGACTGGAAAACTTCGGAGTTTTATGAGAATCGATGCCATCTTCCTCCGCGAACTACGCCTTCCCCTCGTTCAACCATTTCAAACCAGTTTTGGAACAACAACAGAGCGGCGCATCCTGCTGGTGGAGCTGCGCGGCGAAGGATTGACGGGCTGGGGGGAGTGCGTCGCCGGCGAGCATCCATTTTTCTCCGATGAGACGGTCGACACAGCGTGGCTGGTGATGCAGCAGGAACTGGCGCCGGCACTGGCAGCGGCGGATCCGGAGCATGGCGGTAAGTGCCCGGGGATCTTCAAGCAGGTGCGCGGGCACCGCATGGCGAAGGCAGCGCTGGAGAACGCGGTTTGGGATCTTGAGGCGCAGATGAAGCGGATTCCGCTAGCCAGCCTGCTGGGCGGGACGCGCGAGACGATTGATTGCGGCGTATCGATCGGGATCCAGCCGACTCTTGAGCAGCAGCTGGCCGAGGTGGAGAAGGAAGTGGCGGCTGGGTATCAGCGGATCAAGCTGAAGATCAAGCCGGGCTGGGACATTAAGGTGCTGGAGGCGGTGCGGAACCGCTGGCCGGAGATTCAGTTGAGCGTGGACGCTAACTCGGCGTACCGGCTGAACGATGCGGATCACATCGTGACGTGGGATGAATTCAACCTGCTGATGATCGAGCAGCCGCTGTGGGCGGACGATTTTTACTTTCACTCCATGCTGCAGAAGCGGCTGGAGACGCCGATTTGTCTGGACGAGTCGATCCGGAACCGCCGCGATGCGCTGGCAGCGATTGAGATGGAGTCGTGCCGGATCATCAACATCAAGTGCGGTCGCGTGGGCGGCTTCAGCGAGGCCATCGCGGTGCACAATGCGGCGCAGGAGCGCGGCGTGCCGGTGTGGTGCGGCGGCATGCTGGAGTCGGGCATCGGGCGGGCGCATAACATCGCGTTGTCGTCGCTCGATAACTTCACCCTGCCCGGCGATGTCTCGGCGTCAAAGCGCTACTGGAAAGAAGACATCATCGAGCCCGAGGTCGTGGTGTCGAAGACCGGCGAGATCGCGGTTCCGGATACGCCGGGACGCGGCTACGAGGTGCGAACCGATCTGGTGGAGAAGCTGACGGTGCGCAAGGAAGAGATTCGGGCGCTGGCGATGGTGGCCTGAAGGCAGGGAACAGAGAATAGGGATTAGAAAGAGGAGCGCTCCGGCGCTCCCCTTTTCGTTTGCGGCAAAACTATTCCGCGATCAGTTGGGCGGCGGCCGGCGCGCTGCTAAGCGAACGCGCGGTGCGGCGGGTTCCGATCAGGATGACCTCGACGGCTGCGGCGAAGAAGACAGCATTGCTGATGCGGGCGGCGAGGATGCTGGTTCCTGGAATAATGGGTGGCTGCAGGAAGGCGTGAATGCCGTAGGCAAGGGCACCGCCCGCGGCGAGGCTCAGCGTGTGCAGCCGAGTCCAGGAGGCGCGGCGCGAGAAGACGCGGACAAAGAGCAGAAACGCGAGGTCGATGGCTAGCATGGCGGCGAAGGCGCCCCAGTTCCAGGTGGGGGGTGTCAGCAGAACGCCCAGGCCGAGTGCGAGCGCGACTGCTCCCGTGATCCATGGAGAGGGCGTAGAGCCGGCAGCGGTATGCGGCTGGCGGCGCGGCAGCAGAAAGGCGGCAACGATCAGGATGAGGCACGCCACGCCGGCGCCGACGAATTGAGCGCCCGGCGCAACGAAGCGATCGCCTTTGAGGGTAATGAGCGTGCCGATCACGCACCCGATGAGGAACAGGACGAAGACAACGGAGTCTCCGAGGCGGCCGAGCCACGGCCGATCCGCGTTCGCAGGAAAGAGCCCTTCAACGAGAGCGATGGAGACCCCGATGCTCCAGAAGGCGTGGAGGTTGAGCATGAACAGCGTCCACCACCCGCCGATGTGGAGGAACGGAATCCAGGCATGCGTAAGGAAATGCCCGTGCAGGTGGAGATAGTCGGGATTGAAGAGGGACTGGGTGGTGAAGCTTTCTTCGATAAGAGCATAGGCGGCGCCCAGGAGGAGGATCGACGGCCAGCCGCGGCCGGTGCGCCGGACGAGTTCACGAATGAGAAGCGCGCCGCCCCCGTACATGGGAGCAAGGGCCACCAGCGCGACCAGCAGTTTGAGAGGCAGGTCGCCGAGGAGGTATTCGGCGACGAGCGGCGCCATGAAGAAGAGCGTGATGCCATGCGGCTATACGGCGCTGGAACTGGGCCGCGGAGGGGGAGCCGAATTGCGGGAGCGTTTGGGACGACATGCGTTTGCCTCGTCGAACTGAAGATACAGGATCGCGCGTCCGGAGCCGATTCTCCAGTACCAGTTGTCAGGCGGAAGATATGACAGTTGTCATCTGCGGCAACGAATTTCGGACGCAAGGTGGTAGGGTGTTGGCATGAAAAAACTGGCGATGTTCGTGGTGATTGTGTCGGCGTGTGCCGGGGCGTGGGGGCAGGAGTCCGGAACGGTGGCAGGAACTCCGCTGCCAGGGAACGCCCAGGATGGATACGCTGCGGCGCGGAGCCTCGAGCTCTATCGCGAAGGCAACGCACGAATGCTGATGAACGACTACGGACAGCTCGCGCGCTACCACGACGATGACGTGAAGCTGGGCCTGCAGCGGCGGGCGAGAAGCGCGTGGTCTTCTTTGGGGACTCGATCACGGATATCTGGAAGCTGGACGAGTCGTTTCCGGGCAAGCATTACATCAATCGCGGCATTGGCGGGCAAACCACTCCGCAGATGCTGGTGCGTTTCCGGCCCGACGTCATCGATCTGAAGCCGGCAGTCGTGGTGGTGCTCGCCGGAACGAACGACATCGCCGGCAACACAGGCGAAGAAACGTTGGAGCAGATTGAGGGCGACTACGAGACGATGGCGGAGCTGGCGAAGATGCACGGGATCCGCATCGTATTTGCGTCGCTGTTGCCTATCAATAACTACAATCAGCGGGCGCTGTGGTTCTATATGCAGCGGTCGCCGGAGAAGATTCTGCAGCTGAACGCATGGCTGAAGAAGTATTGCGCCGACAATGGGCTGGAGTATCTGGATTATTTCTCAGCGACGGTGGATGGTCGCGGGATGCTGAAGGCGGAACTGACGCAGGATGGTCTGCATCCGAATGCGGCAGGATTTGCGGTGATGGCTCCGCTGGCCGCGGCGGCGATTGAAAAAGCAGGGAACGGGGAGTAGGGAACAGGGAATAGAAAGGCGGAAATACGCGGACTCCGCCGTGTGCGTGCAGGCGGCATGTGCCTAGCGCGCGGCCGTGATCACACTATTTGATTTGCTTGTCGTCGAGGGTGGCACGTCCGCTGGCCGCGTCATCGAGGGCGAGGTTCAATTCCAAAACGTTGACGCGGGGTTCGCCGAGGAATCCAAACTGCCGTCCCTGAATGTGCGACTCGACGAGCGCCCGCACGGTGGGCTCAGGCAGATGGCGCGCCGCTGCCACCATGGGAACCTGGTAGAGCGCGTCGGCGGGAGCGATGTCAGGATCGAGGCCGGACGCCGAGGTCGTGACCAGGCCGATGGGGACGGGCTGGCCAGGATTCTGCTTCTGCCAGTCGGCAACCGCGGCGTCGATGCGCGTGACGAGCGCCTTATTCGACTGCGCAAGGTTGGAGCCGCCCGAGTTGGTGGCGTCGTATCCATTGCCCGCGGCTGAGGGGCGGCCATGGAAGTAGCGCGCGCTGGTGAAGCTCTGCCCAATGATGGCGGAGCCGATGACCTGGCCGTTGCGGGTCAGGATTTGACCGTTGGCCTTGTCGCGCATGGTGAGCTGTGCGATGCCGGTGACAACAAGGGGATAGACGATGCCGAGGAGGACCGTCGTCACGAGGGTGAAGCGGATGGCGATGATGAGGCTCGATCGGATGCCAGAGGTGCTGGTCCCTGCAGCGACTGGAGTGACGAGCCGTTCTTCGTAGGTGGGCGAGGTGGTTGCCATGGTGTCTCCTTGCCGGTCAGGCCAGATGCAGGCCGTTGATGGCCAGGTCGATGATCTTGATTCCGATGAACGGCACGATGATGCCGCCGATGCCGTAGACGATGAGGTTGCGCCGCAGCAGAGCCTGCGCCGACATGGGTTGGTATTTGACACCGCGGAGCGCGAGGGGGATGAGAGCGATGATGATGATCGCGTTGAAGATTACCGCGGAGAGAATCGCCGAGTGCGGCGTGCCGAGGTGCATGACGTTGAGCGCGTTGAGGACGGGAAAGACGCCGGCGAACATCGCCGGGATGATGGCGAAGTATTTCGCCACGTCGTTGGCGATGGAGAAGGTGGTGAGCGCGCCGCGCGTCATGAGGAGTTGCTTGCCGATCTCGACGATCTCAATGAGCTTGGTCGGGTTGGAGTCGAGGTCGACCATGTTGCCGGCTTCCTTCGCAGCCTGGGTGCCGGTGTTCATGGCCACGCCGACGTCGGCCTGAGCGAGTGCGGGGGCGTCGTTGGTGCCGTCACCTGTCATAGCAACGAGCTTGCCCTTGCCCTGCTCGCGCTTGATGAGGTCCATCTTGTCTTTCGGTTTGGCTTCGGCAAGGAAGTCGTCGACGCCGGCCTCGCGCGCGATGACCGCGGCGGTGAGCGGATTGTCGCCGGTGATCATGATGCTGCGAATGCCCATGGCACGCAGGCGGGCAAGGCGATCCTTGAGTCCGCCTTTGACGATGTCTTTGAGGTAGACGACGCCGAGAGCGGTGGCGTTCTCTGAGACGACCAGAGGCGTGCCGCCCTGACGCGCGATCTCTTCGACACGATCGCTGACCGGACGGGGCAGGCTGGACCCCTGGGTTTCGAGCCAGCGCGCGATGGCGTCGGCCGAGCCTTTGCGAATCTTGCTGCCAGGCAGGTCAACACCGGACATGCGCGTCTGTGCGCTGAAGGGCACGAACTCGGCGCGCATGCCACTGACGTCGCGGCCGCGCAGGTTGTACTTTTCTTTTGCGAGCACGACGATGGAGCGGCCTTCGGGAGTTTCGTCGGAGAAGGACGCGAGCTGAGCGACGTCGGCCAGGCGCTCGGTGCTGATGCCGGGAGCGGGGAAGAACTCGGTGGCCTGGCGATTGCCGAGGGTGATGGTGCCGGTCTTATCGAGCAGCAGCGTATTGACGTCGCCAGCGGCTTCGACCGCGCGGCCCGACATAGCAAGGACGTTGTACTGCACGAGACGATCCATGCCGGCGATGCCGATAGCGGACAGCAAGGCGCCGATGGTGGTCGGGATCAGACAAACGAGCAGCGAAACGAGAACGAAGATGGTTTGCGGTGCATGGGAGTAGATGGCGTAGGGCTGCAGCGTGGCGACGGCGAGCAGGAAGATAACGGTAAGGCCGGCAAGCAGGATGCTGAGCGCGATCTCGTTGGGGGTCTTCTGGCGGGTGGCGCCTTCGACCAGCGCGATCATGCGGTCGAGGAAGGTTTCGCCGGGGTTGGAGGTAATTCTGATCTTGATCCAGTCGGAGAGGACGCGTGTGCCGCCCGTAACAGCGGAGCGATCGCCGCCGGCTTCGCGAATGACGGGCGCAGATTCACCGGTGATCGCGGATTCGTCGACGGAGGCGACGCCTTCGATCACCTCGCCGTCGCCGGCGATGAACTGGCCGGCGTCGACTTTGATGACGTCGCCGGCACGAAGCTGGGAGCTCGATACGGTTTCAAGAGAGCCGTCAGGACGGAAGCGCCAGGCCATGGTCTCACCCTTCGCCTTGCGCAGCGTGTCGGCCTGGGCTTTGCCGCGGCCTTCGGCAATGGCTTCGGCGAAGTTGGCAAAGAGAACCGTGAACCAGAGCCAGAGAGTGATCTGCAGATCAAACCTGATGGGCAGATGGCGAATCGCCTCTTCGATCAGCAACGCGGTGGTGACGACGCTGCCGATCTCGACGACGAACATGACAGGATTCTTCATCATCGTGCGCGGATCGAGCTTGCGGAACGAACCGATGATTGCCTGACCGAGAATTTCAGAGTTCCAGAGGTTTTGTTTTTTGGCCATTGAAGTTATCCGATGTTATGAGAACAGGACGCCGTGGTGGAGAAGTAAGTGCTCCAGGATAGGTCCGAGGCTAAGTGCCGGGAAAAATGTGAGCGCTCCAACGATGAGAATCACGCCCATGAGGAGTACCGTGAACAATGCGGTGTTCACCGGAAAGGTTCCTGGTGACGGAGGAATACTCTTCTTGCGGGCGAGGTTACCGGCGAGGGCAAGCATGGGAACCATCATGAGGAAGCGGCCCGCGAGCATGGTGAAGCCGAGAGTGGTGTTATACCAATGGGTGTTGACGCCAAGGCCGGCGAAGGCGGATCCGTTGTTACCAGCTGCCGAGGAGAAGGCGTAGAGAATCTGGCTCAGACCATGCGGTCCGGGGTTCGTGATGCCGGCCAAACCGGGGGCAAACAACACCGAAATCGCTGTAAGGGTAAGGATGACGAGCGGGAAGATGAGCACATACAGCATCGACATCTTTACATCGTAGGACTCGATTTTCTTGCCGAGATATTCCGGTGTCCGGCCGACCATGAGTCCGGCGATAAAGACGGACAGGACGACGAAGATGATCATGCCGTAGAGGCCAGAGCCGACGCCACCGAAGATGATCTCGCCGAGCTCGATGTTGAGGAGAGGGATCATGCCACCGAGGGGTGTGAAGGAATCGTGCCAGGAATTGATGGCGCCGCAGCTGGCATCGGTGGTGATGGTGGCAAAGAGCGCCGAGTCGGCGATGCCGAAACGGGTTTCTTTGCCTTCCATGTTGCCGCCGGCCTGCAGGATACTGGCATGCTCAGCGACGTTGTGCAGTGTCGGGTTGGAGTGCGATTCAGCCCAGTAGGCAACGGTGAATCCGGCTGCGAAGAGGATGGACATGCAGGCAAAGACTGCCCAACCGTGACCGGGAGAGTTGGTCATTCGGCCGAGAGTCACAGTAAGCCCGGCGCCGATCAGGAAGATGCAAAACATCTCCAGAAAATTGGTGAACGGAGTCGGGTTCTCGAAGGGATGAGCACTGTTCGCATTAAAGAAGCCGCCCCCGTTAGTGCCCAGCTCTTTGATCACTTCCTGAGAAGCAACCGGGCCCTGGGCGATGGTCTGGGTCTGATGTTCGAGAGTGTGAGCGACGGTGTAGGGGTGAAGGTTCTGGATTACTCCCTGGCTGACGAGTACCAGCGAGAGAACGATGCAAATGGGAAGCAGAAGGTAGAGGCTGGCGCGCGTGGTATCGACCCAGAAGTTCCCAATGGTCTTCGATTCGCGGCGAGCGATGCCGCGGACGAGAGCGATAGCTACGGCGATGCCCACAGCGGAACTGAGAAAGTTATGGTAGGCGAGCGCAGCCATCTGCGTGAAATAACTCATGGTCGCTTCGCCGGTATAGGCTTGCCAGTTGGTATTGGAGGTGAACGAAGCGGCCGTATTCCAGGCCAGGAATTGTTCAACGCCAGGGAAGTGCTGGGGGTTCCAGGGCAAATGCGACTGAAGACGCTCAAAGAAGTAGGTCAGGAGCAGGGAGACAAAACTGAAAAGAAGCATGGCAACGGCATACTGGCGCCAATGCATTTCCTCCTCGCGATCGATGCCGGAGATGCGATAGACGAGGTTCTCTACTGGGCCCAGGAATCTGTATTTGCCGGAGAAGACTCCTGTCATGTAAATACCCACCGGGCGCATACAGATCAGGAGCAAGACAAAATAGACAATAAACTGAAGCCATCCATTGAGAGTCATGTCAGAACTTCTCCGGGTAGAGCAGGGCCACGATGAGATAGCCGAGCAGGAAGACGGTGATTACGAGAATCGTGATTGTGGTGACGCCCATGGTTTACCTCAGCTTTTCGCAGGCAGTGACATAGAGAAGCGAGACTGCAAAGAATACGACGGTGAAGACGATCATCAGGAGATCGGACATAGATGGCCTTTCTACCAGGAACCCTGCTTCCCGCCGTACCACCAAACCAGGCCCAGCAGGGCCGTGTTCTGATGACTGGAGGGAGAGGCAGGATTGCTGGTAATGAAGTAGGGGCGGTTGGTCCAGTCGTGGCGATATTCGAGAAATGCGTCGAAGTTGTCGCTCAGACTGTATTTGTAAGTGCCGGTGATTTCCTTGAGGGCCTGGGTCTGGTTGCTGAACAGACCGCCGCGATCGGAGAGATATTCCATGCGGGCGGCTAAAGCGCCGCGCGGAATGATCTGGTACTGCGCGTAAGCCGCACCGCCGTCAACGTGGGCCGGCGCTGATGACTCGCCCGGGGCGGCGTTCGCCCAGAGTCGCTGGATGACATAGTCGCCTTCAGCGGTCAACGTGAGATTGGGCCGGGCTTGCCAGGTGGCGTAGGAATCGAAGATGTGAATCTTGCCATTGGGGGCCGGTGTGAGTGGAGCGAGACAGAGGCCAGGTTGTACAGGTACGGTGCAGTTGGTGGATGACACTGTGTCCGGGTGTTCCTGACCGATGTAGTAATTGGCGGTCCAGGTTACCGCTTTGGCAGGTTGTGCGACGAAGCCGAACATTTCGTCCTTGTAGCCATTGGTCGGTTCGGACTGATTGGTTCCGTTAATAACCCAGTAGTTGGCGGTCAGCTTGTCGTTCAGCTTATAGCTGGCGCGCATGCCAGAGTGATAGAAGGGAAGATAGTAGAAGTAGAAGGAGCGGGTGTAGTTATTCTGATCCTTCGTGTAGTTGCCTTCGTAGCCGAGCGAACTGGCCCACTTGCCGACGTCGATATTGAGGCCATGACCGATGGGCACAATATAGGAGCCATAGGCCTGGAAAATGTTGCGATAGATTTCAGGCCGGGTCTCGTTGGCCGGGTTGCCTTGCAGGGTTTCGGTCGCCTGACCAAACTGGAGGTCAACGCGAAATCCATAGCGGCGGTTAGCCGCGAGGTCAGGGTCGAGGTCAAAGATGAAGTTGGCCTGGTTAATGCTGAAGACGTTGCTGAGGACGTCGTAGGCGCGAAGATCGTTGACGCGGCCGGTGGGATTGTTGAAGTTGTACTCGTAGTAGCCGTCGAAGTAGTAGTTCAGGGTTGCGCCGCCTGGCAGTGTGCCGGGAAGGGTGGGAGCGGTGGCGGCTGCGGGCGTCAGGGCCTGAGCCGTGAGGGCCGGAGAGGTGCCGGGGACGCGAAGCTGATGGGCGGCGAGGACGAGGGCTGCGGCCGAGGTGGAGCCCTGCTCGCTTAGCGCTGAAGCCGAAAACGCGCCGTTGGCCGGAAAGGAATTGGCGTCGCGCCGTAGCTGCCGATTCTGATCCTCGAGCACAGAGACGCGTTGTTCGAGGTTCAGCACCAGCTGTTTTAGCTCTTCCACATCGGAACTGGAGGAGGTTTGCGCCAAACCCGGCTGACTGGACAGGAGGAGGAGAACCGATAGAGGCGCAGAAAGCACCGTTGATAGAGGTAGGCGAGTCATAGGCCCGTGCGATTCCACTCTTAGTAAATCCATTCCACGAGCAGGGCCGGATAAGGAAGTCATAAGAAATTCGTAAGGATGACTGCCGCTTCGGGGCCGCCGGGCGAGTCGATCACGGGCGGCCACGATAGGCATTGTCGGAAGAGAACGGCGCATCAACGACCTCAGAACTTTACGAGGATCGCGCCGGTTATGCGGTTCTCACTTTTGACGAGGTCCGGGAACCACTCATTGCCGTTGGGCAGATACACGATGGATCCCGGTGTTCCCTGGTTTCCTCCGGGAGGCGTGATGCCGCTGGGACCGGTGAAGTAGGGAACATTGGCGACGCGGTGGTTGTACTCGATGCGCCAGGTCATGTATTGCGAAGGCATGTAGTCGAAGGTGGCGGAGGAGTCCCATGCTTTGTAAGGATCGCCGGGGTTCTCGGTGAAATAGGGAGTGCCGGTGGTGGCGGTGGCTCCGTTGATGGGCGGAAGCAGAACCAGGTAGCGGCCAGGATTGTTGATTTTTCCGCCGCCGAGGGTTACGGCGAAGAGATCCTTGTCGAACCAGACGCGGTTGTAGACCATGAGGCCGAGGAAGCTCTGCTTGGGGCCTTTGGCGGTATCGCCGTGGCAGCTGACGCCGCCGCCGTGCTCGCAGCCGGCATCGCCGGTGAAGGTAAAGGCCGCTTTATCGATCGTCGAGCCAGGGCGATCGAAGTACTTGTACTCGATGCTGTCGTCGGTGTGATAGCGGACGCGTCCGGGAACGTCGAGAGCATCTTCTCCGAGTGCGTACTGGTTCCCGAGGATGGAGAGTCTGCCGTTGGGGCGCCAGAGGATTTGTCCGCCGATACCGGGGCGGTTGTTGAAGCGGGCGTAGGATTGCCAGCCGTTGACAAACCATGGCTCGATTTTCAACTTATCCGTGAGGAAGATCTGCGTGCGAACGCCGGTAAAGAACCAGGGCGTATTGGAAGATACATAGGATGGCTGGTAGGCCCAGTTATCGAAATTGTAGTAACTGAAGAGGCCGACGTAGGACATAAAAATACCGGCGTCGACGTTAATTCCATGGAGTGCGTCCCAGTGATAGCCGCCGTAGGCTTCGGAGAGGTAGCGATAGGCGTTGGCAAGGTCCCAGTTGCCGCGCGAGTAGCTGGCGTCGTTACGCGGGGTCGTGGTGGAGTACATGCCGTACTGGGTCATGAAACGAGCGCGGACGTTGTCGTAATGAAAATCGCCGCCGACACCGAGCTGGGTCAGCTGAACTTCGCTGGAGCGGAAGACTTCGCTGGATCCGCCGATGGTGTCGTCCTGGGGATGATGGAAGTCGTAGGTGTAATCGACGTCAGCGCGGATTTCCGGGGTGAAGAACTTCGAGTCGAAGGCCGGTTCTTTGGTGCGCGGATTGCCGTTAAGCCAGGTGAAGTCGGCGAACGCGAAGGGCTCGGATTTTGACGGGGCGTGGGGTTTCGCGGTCGTCGAAATGGCCGCCGCCGCGGGAAGACTCGTAGTGATGAGGCTGGAGGAACTGGCTGCGGGCAAGAGACTTTGCCGTGCGCTGGTGAGCGCGGCCGCGGTGACGGCCGTTTGCTGCTGCGCGTTCAGCTGGCCCTCGAGTTCGGCGATGCGCTGCTTCATGGCGGCGAGCTCGCGCAGGATGGCAGCGCTGTCCGGCGGGGGCGCGACGGTAGTGCCGCCGGAAGTGGAATCGGAACTGACCTGCGAAGTGGCGTCCTGCGCTTGCGCCGCGGAGAACGATGGGATCAGGAGCGAAACAAGAATGAGGGCGAACAGGAAACTGGCCTTCGAGTGAAGTGTTCGAGAAAGAGACACGGGGGACCTGCGGATTAGCGACATGGGTAACCCTTTCTTTGCTGCCCTATGGATGCCGCGAGTGGATCGCTGGTGGCGATCCCCGGCAGCGTTGCGGCCAATTATGGAGACTACGGAGCAGATCGAAAGAGAGGGCGAAGGAAGTCGTTAGGGATTCGTAAAGATCTGGGTCGATCCTTATAGAAGAAGCACTTACTCCGCAGCGCCTTCGGGGAGAAAGCGATAGCCCACCCATGGCTCGGTCTGGATGTATTCCTTTTTCGCGTCGCCCTGGAGTTTCTTGCGAAGCTGACCGATGAAGACGCGGAGGTATTCGGGTTGTTGTGCGGACTGCGCACCCCACACAGCAGTGAGCAAAACGCGATGGGTGAGCACCTTGCCGGCATTGCGCGCGAAGAGCAGGAGCAGATCGAATTCTTTGGGAGTGAGGTGCACCGGGCGGCCGGCGACGGAGACAGTGTGCGCCGCTGGATCGACCAGGAAGTCGCCGACCTCGACAGGGCTGTCGCCAGCGCGTTCGGGAGCGCGGCGGAGGTGGGCGCGGACGCGGGCGAGGAGTTCCTGAATGCTGAAGGGTTTGGTGACGTAGTCATCGGCGCCGGCGTCCAGCGCTTCGACTTTGGTGTGTTCCTGATCGCGAACCGAGAGGACGAGGATGGGGATCGATGCTTTACGGCGGATGGCGCGGCAAAGCTCAACACCGGACATGCCGGGCATTGCGAGATCGGTGATGACGAGGTCGGGACTCCATTCCTCGAAGAGACGGAGGGCTTCTTCGGGATCGTTGGCGGTGCGGACGTCGTAGCGCTGGGCAGCGAGAGAGGCGCGCAACACGCGCGTGATCTGAATTTCGTCGTCCACCACGAGGATGCGTTCGGCCATAGCCCAAGGATGCGCGATTCCCGGAAACGACGCGGCGCGGCCGGGGTATGATCGGCTGTCATGGAGAAGGATACGCCGCAATTTATAAGGATTCTGTTGCGGTACGTCCTGTTGACGGCGGCGGCGGTTGTTGTGGCGGCGCTGTTCCGGTGGATTCTGCCGGTGAATCAGACCACGGTTGCGCTCAGCTTTCTGATGATGGTTCTGGTGACCGCATCGCGCTGGCGGCTGGCGTATTCGGTGTATCTGTCGGTGTTGTGCACGCTGCTTTACAACTTCTTTTTCCTGCCGCCGGTGGGGCGGCTAACGATTGCGGATCCGCGGAACTGGGTCGCGCTGGCGGCGTTTCTTGCTTGCAGTGTTCTGGTGAGCCACTTATCGGAGCAGGAACACCAACATGCGGAGGCGGCGGAAGGGCGGCGCCAGGAGGTGGAATGGCTCTACGAGTTCAGCCAGCAGCTGCTGCTGCAGGATGACCTGAGCAGCGTGGCGCGGACGACGCCGTCGGTCGCGGCAGCGGTATTTGGATTTGGGGCGGTTGCGCTCTACCTGCGTGAGGAGGATGCTGCGTACTATTCGGATCCGCGGAATGAACTTTTCCCCCTGGTAGATCTGAAGCTGGCAGCGAATCAGGACGATGTGGGCGTTGCATCGCGCGAGGGATACCATCTGATTCCGTTGACCCTCGGGATGCGATCCCTGGGAGTGCTGGCGGTGACGGGCAGGGAGCATTCGCCACAGATTTATGAGGCCATCGGGAGCCTGGTGGCGATTGCGCTGGAACGCGCGGCGACCGCGGAACGCAGCAGCCGGCTGGAGGCGTCTCGAGAGAACGAGCGGCTGCGCATTGCGCTGCTGGATTCGGTGACGCACGATCTGCGCACGCCGCTGACCGCGATTCGCGCTGCGGCGACAACGATGGTGAGCCAGCCGGACCTGGCGGAGGCAGAGCGGGCCGAGTTGGCGGCGGTGGTGGATGAGGAGAGCGCGCGGCTGGACCGGCTGATCGGGCAGGCGGTGGAGATGGCGCAGCTGGACGCGGAAGCCGTGAAGATCGAGGCCCGGCCGCAGGACGTGCGCGACCTGATTGAGACGACGGTGGAGGAGATGCGTCCGGTATTGAAGGATCGCCCGGTTGAGGTGCATGTTGGCAGCGACGTGCCTCGGGCGCCGATGGACCGAGCGCTGGTGCATCGGGTGCTGCGGCATCTGATCGAGAATGCAGTGAAGTATTCACCGCAGGGGTCGCCGATCGAGATCAGCGCGGCGAAGGATGAGTACCGGCTGCGGATGACGGTGGCGGATCGCGGACCGGGAATTGAGCGCGGAGAGCAGCCTTTTGTCTTCGACAAATTCTTTCGCGGCAAGAAGCAGCGCAGTCACTCTGGTGGGACCGGAATGGGGTTGGCGATCGCTAAGGCGATTGTGGAGGCACACGGCGGCGGCATTGAACTGGCGAGCGAGCCGGGCAAGGGGGCGCGGTTTACCTTCTGGCTGCCGCTTGCAGCGAACTAAATCAGGGTGTTCTGGGTCCTTGCTGGGCGGTACAACGTATCTATTCGCAGTGCCAATTGCATGCAGGTCAACTTAAAATGACCACGGGAACTCCCGAAGAGTCTGCGAGGTCGCTGTGATGTCGAATTCTGTTCGTCGTGGGGCAAGCTATATCGCTCCCGTATTGGTTCTCTGCCTGAGCTTGTTGTTGGGGGCTTTCTCCGGGTTCGCGCAGCGGGGCGCTGCGGGCCGGCCGAACATGGGCGCTAAACAGGCGCCGACCCCTGCGCCCTACACGATTCCGGTGACGGTACGCCGGGTGGTGCTGGACGTGGTGGTGAAGGATGCAAACGGGAATCCGGTCCGGGGACTGAGGAAGAAGGACTTCACCGTCTACGAGCAGAAGAAACAGCAGGAGGTGCGGTCGTTTGAGGAGGTCGATTTCAGTCCTCCGACGAATGTGACTGCGCCGAAGCTGCCGCAACTACCGCCGGACACCTACATGAATGTGGCTACGACGCCCGAAGCGGGGCCTCTGTACGTGATCGTGTACGACGCGGTGCATATGGAATTCGATACCGAGGACGCGGAGGATTCCGGAGACCAGATTCAGGCGCGGAAGCAACTGGCGGAGTTCCTGGCGTCGAAGCCGGCGGGCACAAGGTTTGCTTTGTTCCTGATGACCTGCGACATGCGGCTGATTCAGGGATTCACGACCGATCCCAACAAGCTGCTGGAAGCCTTCGATGTGAATCGGAAACAGGGACATATTCCCTACAAGTTTCTGATGGGTCCGAATTGCGGACGGGCCGATCCGACCCTGCCGTACATGGTGATGCGGTTTCTCGGGCACTATCTGGAAGGGCTGCCGGGGCGCAAGAACCTCATCTGGCTGTCGTCGCATTTTCCGGTGGATGTGCCGATGTTTGGATTGCAAAACCAGAACGTGGGCAACGTGATGACGCCGGGCGCCGACGCGCCGATGCAGGCGCAGGGGTTTGACGGCAATGCGCCGACGACGATGGGTGAAAGCTGGGATGCCAAGGTGATGAAACAGGCGATCGATGCGCTGAACGCCGCGCAGGTGTCCGTGTATCCGGTGAATGTGGCGGGAGCGAAGATTGCGGCGGCGCAGGGCGGAATCGATACGGATGCAGACCACATTGCCGCAGTGACCGGCGGACGAGCCTACTACAACACGAACGACCTGAAAGGCGCGATTGAGAAGGCGACCGAGGATGGGGCGAATTACTACGAGATGACGTATTCGCCCGCCGACATGAAAGAGGATGGCAAGCAGCGCACCATTCTGGTCGATGTGAATCACAAGGGATACAAGCTGGAATACCGCCGCTTCTACTACGCCGAAGATCCGGATACGCCGCTGACGAATGAAGAACAGCGAGGGCTGATGGCGGTTGCCGATCAGGTGGTGGCGCATCACGCGGGCGACTCGATGTATGCATACATGCAGCACGGCGCGCCCACGGCGCACGACATTCTTTTCCGCGTGCAGTTTCATGCGGGGCCGGCGGCGCAGGCGACACCGGATCAGATGGCGAATCTGGTGGAGCAGCCCGCGTATTTTGTGGTGCGGAAGAAGGACAAGCCGGTGAAGCTGCCGGCGGCAGTTCCACTGCGGGCCTACACGATCGACTATCTGGTGCAGGATCGAAGCGTGGAGCAGCATCCGGGCGGGCAGGTGCTGGAGTTTGCGGCGGGTGCGTTCGACGCCGATGGGAAGCTGTTGAACGGAATTTCGCAGAATGCGGTGCGGGCCGGGGACGTCGCCGGACAAAAGGCGCAGCCGTTCTTCCGGGCTCAGCAAACGCTGGAGGTGCCGCCGAGGGCGGCGTGGATGCGGGTCGCGGTGCGGGATGTGAACACGGATCGGATCGGAACGCTGGAGATTCCGCTGCCACTGCAGGCGGACCAGCAGATCGCGCAGAAGCAGGCTCCGGCTGCTGCGGATTCGAACCATTAGGGTCGAGCGACGTTCGGTTAGTCCAGGCGGAGCGCGCTGTAACCCTGGTTGAGCTCGAGGCAGAGCGCTTCGACGACCAGTTCATGGTCGGCGCGCTGGGGCAGTCCTGAAACCGTGACAGCGGCGACCAGACCTGCGTTCTGCACGCGGATCGGAAAGCTGCCGCCGTGGCTGGCATAATCCGCCGTGGGCAGGCCGCGGGCTTCGACGGAAGATTGCTTCTGCTCGAGGTCGAGACCGACGGCATACGAGCTACGGTGAAAACGGAAGACGACGTTGCTCTTGCGGCGGACCCACTCAGCGTTGTCGGGTGTGGTGCCGGGCAGCGCGGTGTAGAAGAGCTGCTGGGCGAGTCGGCGAACGTCGATGACGACAGAAAGGCTGCGCTCCGTGGCGAGCGAACGCAGACGCGAACCGATGCGCCAGGCGGTTTCTTCGCTCAATTCGGAGAAGACCAGTTCACGCTCCTGCTGAGCGATCCGGGCGAGGTCGTCGGCGATGGCCATCGCTAGACTGCGGTCGTTTCGAGTTCGCGCTCGCGGCTGCCGTAACGGTTCCTGACGTAGTCGTCGAGGATCTTCTTGAAGTCCGCAACGATGGTGTCGCCGCGCAGCGTGGTCTTGAGATGGCCGTCGACGTAGACCGGGGCCTTGGGTTCCTCAAAGGTGCCGGGCAGCGAAATGCCGATGTTGGCGTGCTTCGACTCGCCGGGGCCGTTGACGACGCAGCCCATGACGGCGAGCTTCAGCTCCTCAACGCCGGGGTATTGCTGCCGCCAGACGGGCATCGAGGTGCGGAGGTAATCCTGGATCTGCTGCGCCAGCTCCTGGAAGAACGTGCTGGTGGTGCGGCCACAACCGGGGCAGGCGGTGACTTGCGGCGAGAAGCTGCGAATGCCGAGCGACTGCAGAATCTGTTGCGCGGTGAGGACTTCTTCGGTGCGACTGGCGCCGGGCTTCGGCGTGAGCGAGACGCGGATGGTGTCGCCGATGCCCTGGAGCAGCAGCGGGGCGAGGCCGGCGGTCGAAGCGACGATGCCCTTCATGCCCATACCGGCTTCGGTGAGGCCGAGGTGCAGCGGGTAATCGCAGCGGGCCGCGAGCATCTGGTAGACGTCGAGCAGGTCGCGGACGCCGGAGACTTTTCCGCTGATGATGATCCTGTCGTGGCCGAGGCCGTAGCGTTCCGCGGCGGCCGCGGAGTCGAGCGCGGAGCGGCACATCGCCTCGAGCATTACATCGCGCGCAGGTGCGGGATCGGGGCGCTTTGAATTTTCATCCATGAGGCGCGTGAGCAGCGCCTGGTCGAGCGAGCCCCAGTTGACGCCGATGCGCACGGGCTTGTCGTTCTCGACGGCGCACTCGATCATGGTGCGGAAATTGTCGTCGTCTTTGCGACCGATGGAGACGTTGCCGGGGTTGATGCGGTACTTGGCGAGCGCCCTGGCGCAGTCGGGATACTTCTTCAGTAGCAGATGGCCGTTGTAATGGAAGTCGCCGATGATGGGGGTGAGAATCCACGCTTCGCGAGTCCTTCGACGATGTGAGGAACGGCCTTCGCCGCTTCGTCGTTGTTGACCGTGACACGGACCAGCTCGGAGCCGGCTTCGACCAGCTCGGCGACCTGCTGGATGGTCGCAGCCGCGTCGGCGGTGTCGGTATTGGTCATCGATTGCACGACGACGGGGACCTCGTAACCGACCTTGACCTGACTCGGGCCGCTGGAGCCGATCCGGACGGTGACCGTCTTCCGGCGCTGAATTTCGGGCATGGAGAACCTCAATATCAGGGTACAGGGTGCAGGGAACAGGGTCCAGACGTCTGGATGCGGCTGTGTCTAGTAAGTGTTTGAATCATCAGTCATTAGGAGAGTTTGTTGCCTGATAACGGAGAACGTCTGTGCATTCGATATTCAGGCCAAAAGCGGCGGCATTGATTCGCCTCAGATCGCGGCCTCTAACGCAACGGCGATGAATTTGTTGTCGGGATATCGAGATCCACGCCAGGAGCCGGCACACTGGTCAATTTTAATCTGTTTCGCGAATGTTCCTAGCGCAGCGGGCCGGCGTTGCGGCGGAGTTCGCGGAGGGGGTAGAAGGTTCCCCGCCAGACCACGCCTCGACGCACCAAAGTGATGACCGTGGAACGCAGCATTGCGTAGAGCACCAGAAGGACCGCGACTGGAAAAGTGAACACGTACGCCAGACGAATGCGGTTGTAGTAGCGGGAGGCGAGCCGGTAGAGTAGCGCGAGCATGAGCAGCGCGACGATGGCGGCTGCGCGGATGGGCCAGGGGGCGAAGAGTCCGGCCAGCGGCACGAAACAAAGGATGAGGAGGCCGATCCAGGCTCCGATCAGCAAGGAGAGCCGGAAGCGAAAGGTCGCGAAGATGTTCTTGGTGAGGTTGTGAACCATGCCCAGGGCGCCGGCAGCCCAATGGAGACGAACCAGATCGCGCCCGAGAACCAGATGTTGGCGGTAGCCGCGGCTCTTGACGATGTAACCGAGGCGAAGATCCTCGAGGACTTCGAGCGGCGCTGCTTCAAAGCCGCCGACAGCGCGATAGACATCGCTGCGAACGAGGTTGAAGGCGCCCATGCCGATGGATTCGCGTTTGGCTTTGGGGTCGGCGATCTTCCACGGTCGCCAGGCCAGCAGGGACAGCGACTGAAAGACGGCGGACATCATGCGCTCGCCCGGAGTTTTCAGGATCAGAGTTGGCAGCAGGACGAGGTGATCGACGGCAGCCTGGTGCGCGTAGCCGAGGGCTCGTTCCAGTGTGTCGGGACGAAAGATGACATCGCCATCGGTGAACAGAAGCCACGAGGTTGCGGATTGCCGGGCGGCGAGAGCCATCGCGTGGTTCTTGCCCATCCATCCGGCGGGGAGGGACTCAACGTGAATCACGCTTAGGTACTTTCCACTGGCTGCGGCCTCAGCAGCGACGCGCTCCATGATGGATCCGGTGGCATCGGTGGAGCGGTCGTCGACAGCGAGAATTTCAACCGGGACGGTCTGTGCGAGAAGCGAGCGCAGGGTTTCTTCGATGGCAGCAGCTTCGTTCCGGGCGGGGACGATCACGGTGACCGAGGGTGCAGGGTACAGGGGACAGGGTACAGGGGCGTTCGACGGGTCGAGGAGATTGGGGACTCGAGGAAGATTGCGCATCGCGCTGAGAACGCGCTGCGTCCAGACGAGGGCGATGAGCCAGGAGCCAACGATGGCAACGATAAAGACCGCTTGCATCAGGAATTATTCAAACCGCCAGGTTCCAGATCGGGCAGGCGCGGCGCGAAGCGAGAGCCTCCGAAGAGAATGGCGCCGGAGAGAACCAGGGATACCAACGTTGCGGCGAGGCCGATCCGCAAATTCGTCGCATCGGAGATGCGGCCGATGAGGCCGGGCGAGAACGCGTCGCCGAGAGCGTGAATGACGAAGAGGTTCACCGAGATTGCCGTGGCGCGGATGGGCGCAGCGACGGAGTTGACGATGGCGGCATTGATGGGGCCGGTACTGAGGAAGAGGCAGAACTCTGCGAGATAGGCGCCGGGGAGCAAAAAGCGCGCCGGTCCGAAGAAGACGGCGATGGCAAAGGGAATGGCGAGGATCGCGCCCCATCCGGAGATGAGGTAGAAGGCGCGATGATTGCGCTTGATCCACATCTGCGCCAGCCAGCCTCCCGCGATCGTAGCCAGCAAACCATCGACCGCGGTGATTTCGCCGGCGGTGAGGCCAGCGCCGGCGACGGAGTATCCGGCAAAGCGCGTGAGGAAAGTGGGAAGCCAGGTGGAGATGCCACCGACGGAGAAGGTCCACATGGCGAGGCCGAGCGTGGCCGTCCAGTAGGCGGGATTGCGGAAGAGGCCGGTGAAGCTGGACCGTGTGTCGGTCGCCTTGAGCGTGTCGGAGGAACCGCGTTTGGGCTCGCGGATGAAGATCCAGAAACACAGCGCGATGATGACTCCGGGGATCGCCGCGACGTAAAACGGCATGCGCCAGTTGTAGTGCTGGCCAAGCAGGCCCCCGAGCAGATAGCCGAGTGCGCCGCCGACGGGGATGGTGATGTAGAAGATGCTGAGGACCTTGTTGCGGTCTTCTTCCGGGTAGAAGTCAGAGAGCAGCGCGGGCGCGAAGATGGAGAAGGTGGCCTCGCCGATGCCGACTGCGGCGTGCCGGATGAGCAGTGTCTGGTAGCTGTGGACTGTCGCTGTAAGTAAAGTGGCGGCGCTCCAGATGAGCGCCCCCGCAACGATCAGCGGCTTGCGGGGAAAGCGATCGCCGAGCCATCCGGTGAGCGGCGCGATGAGCATGTAGGTGAAGAAAAAGGCGGAGGTGAGGAATCCCGTTTGCGCGTCGCTGATGTGAAATTCGCGCTGGATGAGCGGCTGAACGCCGGGCAGCACATAGCGGTCGATGAAGTTGAAGAGATTGAGGCAGGTGAGGAGGAAGAGCGCAAGGCCGGCCGTACGGAGAGCGGGAGGGTGATGCGGCGAAGCGAGACCGGGGGCTGCCATGGAATACAGGGTACAGGGAGCAGGGAACTGGGAGCGTGAAGCTGGGAGCCTGGAGTTTTGAGCCGGGCACTCCGATGTTCAGAAGAGGGTGGGCTCGTGCAACTCCGCTGCCGATTCCAGTGACTCGAAGCGCTCGTCGGTGGCCTCCTGCCGAACGGAAGAGAGTGCGACTGTGACCTCGCGGATGTAGTAAAGAACCCCGGCCAGCAGGGCGATCATCGCAGCGACAAAGACAGCGGCGGCGGCCGGAGCGGCCGGTTTCCAGTAGAGCCCAAAGCCCAGCAACAGGCAGGAGAGGAGCGTGCCGACCAGCGCGATGAGACTGAGGAGGAAGGTGCGGCGGATCATCTCAGCCCGTTGTTCCATCGATTCGATCTGGGCGGTGCAGGCTTCCGCTTCCGCCGTGTGACCGTTTTTCACCGCCTCGTGCCGTGCCTGGACATACTGCCGCAGGCGGCTGACGATTCCCATGAGCCGCACATTGATGGAGAGGATGAAGAGCGCTGTAGCGGAAAAGAAGATCGCTGGAGCCACGAACGCCTGGAAGAGCCGGCCGATGTCGTTCATCACGGACTCAGCGTAGCGCCTGTTGCCAGGACGAGGATGTGTTATCGCTCACCGACGTGTTACCGGCGGTGTTGAGGCGGCTAAGTCTTCAGTTTGTCCAGGTGTCGGAACCAGTCGGTCTGGTAGAGGAGGCCGGAAAAGAGGGTCAGGTTGTAGGCGCAGTGGACGACGATCCCGGCGGCGACCGAATCGGTGGTGAGGCGCACGATGCAGAGGATCACGCTGACGCAGCCGATGAGCAGGACCGGGCCCCAGGAATTGGATACCTGCTGAGAATGCATGAGGGCAAACGGAATCGACGTGAGGAGAATGGAGAGCGGGATGCCCACGAAACGAACCGTGGCTTCGCTCATGTCGCCGCGGCGCTGGAACCAGCGGAAGATATTCACCAGGCTGGGCAGGAGGAATCCGCGGAATGCCAGTTCTTCGGTGAGGGGCGCCAGCGTGACGCCGAAGATGAGGAGGGTCCACGCACCGGCAGCGGATTTTGTCAGGTCTTCGAGAATGGGCGGGGCCTTGGGCATGGGCAGGAAGTTGCCGGCGATGGTGATCGCGAGGCCGGAGATGACGCCGAGTCCGCCGAGAACGAGAAACCAGTGGCGAGCGGTGGAGAAATTCCAGTGGATGCCTTGCAGGAAGGGCTGGTCCCACCAGAGGGTGAAGACAAGAGCTGCGAGTCCCCACAGGACCAGGTAAATGGCCGCCTGCATGGAGATGGCGTACATGACGTTGCGGCCGATTTCCATCATCAGCGTGCCGAGGTGCTCGTGCGGGTGGGTGGCGTAGATAGATAAGAGCGCGACCAGGTATCCGCCGATCATGGCGGGGATAAGAAGCAAGATGAAGACCCCGACATGCCCGATGTTAGGGATCATCTTCGGCGGCTTCGGCGGGGGCGGGACGACCTCCAGTTGCGAAACGGGGCGCTCGATGGGGTGCCACAGATAGCCAGTAGATTCGGGAGGAGAGGGCGGACCTTCCTGACCTGGTTCCGGGTCGCGCGGTATCTCGAAGCCCGTTTCGACGTCGCTCATTGAATGGTCTCTTTTCCTGGCACTTTGCTGGCAGATTTCACGCGGGGGGCACGGCTTCCATTCGGGGACAATTTCGCAACGGCGCCGGCGATGGACCCGTTCGATCCAGAATAAAAGGGCCGCAGGAATTGGCCAGTATACGAATGGGGGATGCGGGCGACCTCTTCGGGAGGGCCTTCGCCGACGATGCGGCCGCCGCCCTCGCCGCCTTCGGGGCCGAGGTCGATGATCCAGTCCGCGTTGCGGATGACGTCGAGGTTGTGTTCGATGATGATGACCGTGTTGCCGAGGTCGGTGAGGCGGTGCAGGACCTCGAGGAGCTTGCGGACATCGTCAAAGTGGAGGCCGGTGGTAGGCTCGTCGAGCAGATAGAGCGTGCGGCCGGTCTGGCGCTTGGAAAGCTCGCGCGCCAGCTTCATGCGTTGAGCTTCGCCGCCGGATAGCGTGGTGGCGGACTGGCCGAGGTGGATGTAGCCGAGGCCGACATCGACCAGGGTCTGCAACTTCTGGCGCGCCTGGGGAATATCACCGAGGACCGGCAGCGCGTCCTCGATGGCGAGGTCGAGGATGTCAGCGATGGAGTGGCCGTTAAACTTGACCGCGAGCGTCTCCTGATTGTAACGGCGACCGTTACAGACTTCGCATTGGACGTAGACGTCGGGCAGAAAATTCATTTCGATGCGGCGCTGGCCTTCACCCTGGCAGGCCTCGCAACGTCCGCCCTGGACGTTGAACGAGAAGCGGCCGGCCTTGTAACCGCGTTCGCGCGACTCCGGCAGCATCGCGAAGAGGTCGCGAATGGCGGTGAATACGCCGGTGTAGGTCGCTGGATTCGATCGCGGCGTGCGGCCGATGGGCGACTGATCGATGCGGATCGCCTTGTCGATCAGGTCGAAGCCTTTGATCTTCCCGTGCGCGCCAGGGGCTTCACGGGAGCCGTAGAGTTCCCGGGCAAGGGAGCGGTAAAGGATGTCGTTGACGAGGGTGCTCTTGCCGGAGCCGGAGACGCCGGTCACGACGGTCATGATACCGAGGGGAAATTTGGCCGTGATGTCCTTGAGGTTGTGGCTGCGCGCGCCTTCGATGGTGATCCACTTGCCGGTGAGCGGGCGCGGAACCAGGCGCTGCAGCGTGGAGATTTCGCCGGAGAGGTAGCGGCCGGTGAGCGAAGCCGGCGTGTGCATGATCACGTCCGGAGTTCCTTCGGCAACGACGTGGCCGCCAAGACGGCCGGCACCGGGGCCGAGATCGAGAACGTAGTCGGCGTGGCGGATGGTTTCTTCGTCGTGCTCAACCACGAGGACGGTGTTGCCGAGGTCGCGCAGAGCCTCGAGTGCCTGGATCAGGCGTTGATTGTCGCGCTGATGGAGCCCGATGGAGGGCTCGTCGAGGACGTAGAGCACGCCGCGGAGGCGCGAGCCAATCTGCGTGGCGAGGCGGATGCGCTGGCCTTCACCGCCGGAGAGGGTGGCGGCGTTGCGTTCGAGCGACAGATAGCTGAGGCCGACGGCATTGAGGAACTGCAGGCGCTCGACGATTTCCTTTCTTAGACGTTCCGCAACGAGGGCTTCGCGCGCCGTGAAGGTGATTTTGCGGGCGCGTTCGAGCGAGCGCTCCATGGAGAGCGCGGTGAAGTCGGCGATGGACATGCCGTCGATTTTGACGGCGAGAGATTCGGGACGCAGGCGCTGGCCGTGGCAGACCGGGCATTCCGAGGCCGACATGTACTGCATCATCCACTCGCGGTAGGTGTCCGAGCGGGCTTCTTCCAGCGAGTCGCGCAGGTACGCCAGGATGCCATGGAAGCCGGTGCGGGGCGCTTCGGATTGCGGCGGGCCGACGAGAAGCAGTTCCTGCTGCTTGAGCGTGAGCTGTTCGAAGGGGAGCTTCAGGTCGATCTTGTACTTCTGCGCCGCAATGTTGATAAGCCGGATCAGGTACTGCGATCCGGAGCCAGGGCCGAGGGCGCCATCGAGCAGCGGCTTGGACCAGTCGGTGATGATCTTGGCGGGGTCGAAATCGTAGATGCTGCCGAGGCCGTGGCACTCGGGGCAAGCGCCGTAGGTGGAGTTGAAGGAGAAGCTGCGCGGTTCCAGTTTGGGAACGTCGAGGCCGCAGTCGGGGCAGGCCATCGACGAGGAATAGAGTTGTTCGTCCTTCTGCGTTGCGACCAGGACGAGGCCATTCGCCATCTGCAGAGCCTTTTCGACGGAGGCGGTGAGGGCCTTCTCGATGCCTGGCTTGAGAACGGCGCGATAGACGACGGCTTCGATGGTGTGGTTCTTGCGCTTTTCGAGGTTCGGCGGGTCGGAGAGGTCGCGAATCTCGCCGTCCACACGGGCGCGGAAGCCCTGCTGGTCGAGCTTGTCGAGCAGGTCTTTGAATTCGCCTTTGCGTCCGCGAACGACGGGGGCGTAGATAGTGACGCGCTCGCCCGGGGACAGGGCGAGAATGCGCTCGACGATTTGCTCCGAGGACTGGCGGGAGATCTGGCGGCCGCAACGCGGGCAGTGCGGTACGCCGACCGAGGCGTAGAGCAGGCGGAGGTAATCGTAGATCTCGGTGATGGTGCCGACGGTGGAACGGGGGCTGCGGCTGGTGGTTTTCTGCTCGATCGAGATGGCGGGCGAGAGGCCTTCGATGGAGTCAACGTCGGGGCGCTCGATCTGGTCTAAAAACTGGCGGGCATAGGCCGATAGTGTTTCCACATAGCGGCGCTGGCCTTCGGCGTAGATGGTGTCAAAAGCGAGCGAGGATTTCCCGGAACCGGAAAGCCCGGTGACCACGGTAAGCGTGTTGCGCGGAATCTGGACATTAATGTCGCGCAGATTGTGCTGGCGGGCGCCGCGCACGGTGATTTGGGTTATGGCCATAACACGGGAGAGGCAGGCTGTATATCGAAAAGAGGGCTATATCGGCGGGTATCGCGAATAGCACTGTAGTACCAGTTGCAAAACGAGACATTCCGTCTAGAATTCGGGAAGCTAATCCTTTTCGTATCTTATTCGGCAACAGAAAAGTGGGCAACGTGCCGCCACTTTCTGTCAGGAATCGCATCGGAAGAATCAGCGAGGATGACAGGCAACTCGGCTGCATCCAATCCAGGTGAAGAAGGACCCCCGCACAAACGGGGAGCGTATTCAGGATATGCAGAACGCAGTGAATTCGTTGATGCTGATTTGCGCGGCGCTGGCCTCGCTCGCTTTTGGAGTTCTCCTCGCGTACGGTGTTTGCCGCGCGGCGTTTGCCAGGTTGTTTCGTCACGCTGGTGAAGTGGCGGCGCAGCGAGCCAAAGCGATGGCGCCCGCCCAGCCCGATTCCCTTTAATCCCTCCATCATTTCCTGATCGATTACGCCGCGATTGCGCGCGCTTGTCTGTTTGTACACCAGACCTTGCATCAGGCCTTGAGCACCGCAGCCGCCGACGTTTCGATCCGCGCTGCCACCTCCGCTACCCGGCGATATGAGTCCAGACGATCCGCATGGTCCCAGGTATCGGTGACCGCGATGATCTCGTCGGCTCCGGTCCGGGCGGTGAGCGACTCCAGCCCTTTCTGAACCGTTTCGTTGGAGCCGACGATGGCGGCGCGCAGCTTGCTTTCGACCGCCGCTTGTTCCCAGTCCTGCCAAATCGCGTCCATGGAGTCGACGGGCGGCAGCAATTCGACGGGCTGGCTGCGGATGAGGCGCAGAAAACGCTGTTGCGGGGTGGTGAAGAGGCGACGCGCAGCGGCGTCGGTTGCGGCGGCGACGATCGGCACGCCGACGATGAGCCAGGGCTCCTGCAGAATTCCGCTGGGGCGGAAATTCTGCCGGTAGAGCCGCGTTGCCGCGTAGAGCAGCTCGGGAGCGAAGTGTGCCGCGAAGGCGAAGGGCAGACCGAGCTGCGCCGCGAGCAGCGCGCTGAAGTCGCTGGAGCCGAGCAGGGTAATGGGGACGTTGGTGTTCTGCCCAGGAATCGCTTTTACGGCCTGACCGGGGCGTTCAGGGCCGAGGTAGGTGCGGAGTTCTTCCAGCAATTGCGGAAAGTCGTCGCCCGTTTGACGGTGGTCGCGACGGAGCGCGCGCAGGGTGTGGAAGTCGCCGCCGGGGGCTCGACCGAGGCCGAGATCGATGCGATCCGGATAGATGGCGGCCAGGGTGCCGAACTGTTCCGCGATGACCAGCGGGGCGTGATTGGGCAGCATGATGCCGCCGCTGCCGACGCGGATGGTTTGAGTGGCGCCGGCGATGTGGCCGATGAGAACAGAGGTCGCCGCACTGGCAATGCCGGCAATGGAGTGGTGTTCGGCGAGCCAGAAGCGGCGGTAACCCCACTGTTCGGCATGTTGCGCGAGATTGACGGAGCGCGCGATGGCGGTGCCAGGCTGTTCGCCGGGACGCATGCTCACGAGGTCAAGGATGGAGACGGGCAAGGGCACGTGGATTGGATGAAGGAGCGGCCACGAAGGGTGCGAAGCCGGCAGCCGGCAGCCGAGCCGGCGGCTGCTCGTGCTACTCGTCGCGGATAGCCTCCATGGGATCGATGGAGGCCGCGCGTCCCGCCGGGAAGACGAAGGCCAGGGTCAGAACGGCGAGCAGCACGCCAAGCGTGGCCAGCGCCACCACCGGACTGCTCGCTGTCACTCCAAACAGTAGAGATCGCAGGAAACGGCCGGCAGCGGCGGCTAAACCAGCTCCCGCGATAACGCCGATGACAATGCGCAAAGCGGTTCCGCGTGCCAGGGTGGAGACAATCTGCTGGCGTCGCGCGCCGAGTGCCATACGGATGCCGATTTCGCGGCGACGTTCGGTGACGGAGCGGGAGAGGATGCCGTAGAGTCCGGTGGCGACCAGGGCCAGGGCGAGGAGCGCGAAGCCGCCGGAGACCGAGGAGAGCAGACGCTCGCGGCTGAGGTCGTATTTGACCGCGTCGCCAAAGAGCCAGATGCGAGGGGTGGGCGTTCCGGGAAAGACGCGCGCAAAAGCCTGGCGAATGGCCGCGGTGGCAAGACCGGGATTGGCAGCACGAACCCCGACGTTGGCATAGGTGAACGATGTGTTGTCATCCCGAGTCGGCGAATAGACAACCGGGGGAGCAGGCTCGAGCAGACTGCGCATGCGAGCATCCTCCGCGATGCCGATGACGCGGCATGTTCCGGCTTCGGTGGGCTTCCGAGTGCCATCGCCGGACATGAGAGAACTCCCGAGCGCAGAATGGCCGGGGAAGAAGTACGTCGCGGCGGCAGCACTAATGACGCAAACGCGATCGCCGGAGAAGTCCGACGCCTGAAAGGCACGGCCGGCGAGGATGCGCGTGCCCATCACGTCGAAGTAGTCCTGGGTAGCGGTTTCGGGCCAGACCTGCTGGTTGGTGAGCAGGTTCCCATGCGAATCGTGCGTGTAGTAGCCGACGACGCCAAAGCCGCCGTTGATGGGGGGCAAGCCCAGGAGCGCCGCGGCATGAACGCCGGGCGAGTTCTGGATGCGGTGCAGAAAGTCGAATGCTTTCGTGTATTCGTCGTCATCGGACAGGCCCATATCGGAAAGGTTCAGTTCGACGAGGACGGTTTGGTCAGCAGAGAAGCCGGAATTCACGCGGAGGTAGCTGGAAAGAGTTCCCCCAAGCAGCAGCGCGGCATTGAGAAGCACCACGCCGAGAGCGACCTGGGCGGGAATGATCCAGCGGCCGAGGCGCTGGGCAGTGCGGCTGGAGGCGGTTTGTTTCAGGTCGAGGGCCGGTGCGGTATGCGAGGCGCGCCACGCCGGCCACAGACCCGCCATCAGCGCAGCTGCCACGCTGACGGCGGTTGCAAACAGGAAAACAGCGACGCCTGCTTTCAGCTGCAGGACCACCGGCGAGCCTGGCCTGGAGATCATGTTGACGAGGGCGCGTGCCATCTGCCAACCAAGGAAGGCGCCGCCGGCGAGGCCGCCTGCGCCCAGCAGCAAGGTTTCGGTGAGAACCTGACTGAGAAGGCGCTTGCGCGAGGCGCCCAGAGCGCTGCGCATGGCGAACTCATGCAGACGGGAACTGACGCGCGAGACGACGACCAGCGCGACGTTCACTGCGCAGAGCAGCATCATCAGGCCACAAAGGCCTTCGAGGGCGAGGAGAGGCTTGCCGTATTTCCAACGCATCCAGGAATGGCCACTGCGGCCCGACTCCACGCCCAGCTGGAAGTCTGCAAAGAACCCTGAGGTGAGGAAGGTGTGGGAAGGATCAGCCGTCTCGGTAACCTGCGCGCGAATGGCGGAGAGATTCGCCTGGGCACCAGCCAGAGTCAAGCCTGGGCGCAGACGGCCCATCACGGTCAGCCAGAAAGAACCGCGGTTATACAACATGGAATTCTTCGCGTCCAGGATACTTTCGAAATCCAGCGGGAGCAAAACATCCATGGGTTGTTCAGGAGCAACGCCCTCGAATCCACGGGGTAGAACGCCGATCACCGTGATGCTGGTTTTTTCCAGACGAATGGACTGACCGACAACGGACGGATCGGCGTGGAAGGCCCTTTGCCAGTATTCATAGCTCAGTAAAGCTTCCGGCTTCCAGCCGTTGCCCTGTTCGCCGGCATTCGGCTCAAAGGCGCGTCCGAGCGCCGGCCGCAACTGCAGAACAGGAAAGATGGAACCGGTGGTCATCGCAATGGGGATCTTCTGCGATTCGCCGTTGCGGGTGATCGTGGCTTCGCTGGATTGCCAGGCAAAAAGCCCGGTGGCGACGTTCTGTTGTTTCACCAGCGCGCGGTACTGGGGGTAGGAGACGCCGATGTCGCTCTGCCCTGAGCGGAAGGTATAGCGGATCAGCTGACCGGGATTGGGGACCGGGAGGCTCCTGAGCACGATGGAATACGTGAGCAGGAAGATGGCCGTGTTGGCGCCGATGCCGAGGGCGAGCGTGATGACGGCGACTGCGGCGTATCCAGGCGACTTCCGCAATTGGCGGAGCGCGAAGCGAAAATCCTGTGCGAGCGAGAACATCGTGCCTTTCCCCCATTCAGCGACAGTGTTGGTTACAGATCCACAACTTTCTATTCCGAACGCAAAGCTTCAATCGGATCGACGGCAGCGGCCCGGCGCGCGGGCAGATAGCTGGCGGCCAACCCGCAGAGGCCCAGGGTGAGAACGACGAGCGCGATGGTGGCGGCGTTCCAGGCGGCGGCTCCGTAGAGGAAAGAGCGCAGCACGCTGCTGGCGGCCCAGCGCCACACCCAGGCCGACCACCATCCCGACCGCGAGCAACACCAGCGCATGACGGAGGACAAGCCAGAGGATGTTGTCCCGCTGCGCGCCAAGGGCGATGCGGACGCCGAGTTCGCGCGTGCGCTGGCTCACCGAATAGGCGAGCAGGCCGTAGATGCCCGCGACGGCGATGAGGAGAGCGGCAAAGCCAAAAATAGCGAGCAGGCGGGCGGCCAGCGTTTGCGGGCCAAGAGAATTATCGACGACCTGCTGCATGGTGGTTTGCTCGGCGAAGGCGAGGTTCGGGTTCAACTCATGAACGGCATCGCGGACTGCCCGGAACGCCGCTTCCGGAGCGAGACGGGTCCGCACGACGATATCCATGTGAAAGCCGGCGAGGATGGAGTACATGTCCTGCCCCGGGGTCATCTGCTCCAGGTCGAAGTAGATTTCAGGCATCGAGGCGGCCCGTGCTGAATCCTGGTGGACGTCGGCGATGGTGCCGACGACGATCGCGCTGAGGCTCTTGTCGTCGTCATCCCATTTGAGGCGCTTGCCCAGCGGGTTGCCGCCGCCGAGGATGCGGCGAACGAATTCCTGGTTAACGAGAACAGCGAGTGGGGCGCCGGCGCGATCAGCGTCTTCAAAACCGCGGCCGCTGGTGACCTCAATGCCCATGGTGCGGAAATAATCGGCGTTGCTGCCGCGCACGGCAGCGCCGACGACATCTTTCTGCGAAGGTCGTGGCTGGTCTGCGGGCCAGATGTCCAGCGTGAAGTGGTTGGAGGTGAAGGGGCGAATGGTCGCCATGCCGACGGACTGAATACCGGGCGAGTGGCGCAGTTTCTCCTCGAGCGGATCGTAGAAGCCGGTGACGATGCTGGGGGCCTTCTTGTCGCCGCCTTCCCACCACGCGCCATGCGTCGGCATGAAGATGGAGGTGGTATCGACCTGCTCGGGCGCGAAGCCGAGATTGGTGTGGCGGAGCTGCCAGAGGGTCTGGATCAGCAGACCCGCGGCGATCAGCAGGGCCAGCGTCATCGCGATTTCGCCGACGACCAGCGCGTCGCGCCAGCGCGCATGCTTCTTGCTGGTACCGGATGAAGCGGCGCCGTCGCGCAGACCCTCCTGGACGGGCAGGTTGGCGCCGTAGAGTCCAGGACCGGCGCCAAAGAGAATCGCGGAGAGGCAGGAGAGCAGAATCAGAACCGCACAAACGCCTGCGTCGATGTGGATGTGGTCGCCGAAGGGTATTGCGTTGGCGAGGTAGTGGCTGAGGATGCGCAGCGAAGCCCAGGCGGCGAGAAGCCCGGCGGCTCCGCCGATGAGGCTGACGAGGAGGCTTTCGGTGAGGAACTGGCGGACGAGGCGCGATTTGGCCGCGCCCAGCGCGCCGCGGATGGCGAGTTCGCGGCGACGCCCGTTGGCTCGCGCCAGCATCAGGCCGGCAAGGTTGGCGCAGGCGATGAGCCAGACCACGCCGACGGCCGCATCGAGTGCGTAAAGGCCGGAGCGGACATTGTCCGTCGCTACATCGCGCAGCGACTCCACACGAACCGGCTCGGGGGATTCGTGGTCGGCGTATTCACGGAGCAGTTGCGCATGGATCGCGCTGATCTCGTCCTGCGCCTGGCGAACGGAGATGCCCGGCCGCAGGCGAGCCACGGCGGAGATCGACGAGTTGCCGCGATCCTCGAAGGAGGAATCGACGGGCAGCGGCGAGTAGATCTCGTCACCGGTGCCCTGGGGAAATTCGAAGTTCGGCGGCATGACGCCGATGACGGTGTAAGGATCGCCGTTGATCGGGACTGTCTTGCCAATCACGGAGCGGTCGCCGTGGAAGGCCTTATGCCAGGTGCTGTCGCCGAGGACGACGACCTGCGCGCGACTCTGTTTGGCATCCTCAGGAAGAAAGGCTCGGCCAATGGCCGGCTGCGCGCCGAGAACGGCGAAGAGATTGGGGCTCGCGCTGATCTGCGCAACCAGTTCCGGGTTGTCGCGACTGCCCAGTGTGGGAACCTGAATGGTCCACCAGGCCATGTCAGAAAAAACGTGGCTGCGCGTCTTCCAGTCGCGAACGTCGGGCAGCGAGGCCGGGTCGAAGCCACCGCCATTGAGCGGATGCGGTGCGAGCAGGACCAGTTGGGAGGCGGAGTGGTAGGGCAGCGGCCGCAGCAGAACCTGCTCGATGACGGAGAACATGGCCGCGTTGACGCCGATGCCCAGACCCAGCGTTACGATCGCTGTGAGGGCGAAAGCAGGGGACTTTCTAAGTTGTCGCAGGGCGTAGCGAAGGTCCTGGGGCAGAGAAGTCATGCGCGTCTCTCCGAATTTGGATCAGCAATTGTAGCGCCTGTCCGAACATCGCCGGAGCGAGGCCAAATGCGTGATTTTGGAGACGATTGGGGCTGGCGGAGGGACGCGTCGCTGTCCGGAATCGAGGTGGATTGTTCGGAAATGGGCAGTCGTGGGGCGAGTTCGGAGAGTCACCGATGACCGCTCTACGAGGGCATGCGGACGAGGGGAGGATGGCTCCCCATCCTGTCGTCGCGGTCTTGTTCACCGCTGGACGGAGCCGGGAACGAGAAGCTGCGGGTGCGGAGAATCTCGGCGCAACGATCCGCAGGGACAGCGGGACTACAGAGATAGCCTTGAATTTCAGGGCACATTTGTTCCTGCAGGTAATCGAGCTGCTCGCGCGTCTCCACGCCTTCCGCGATGCACGTAAGGCCGAGGTTGTGGCCGAGATTGATAATGCTGCGCACCACAGTCTCAGCGGTCGGCTGGGAGGCGAGATCGCGCATGAAGGAGCGGTCGATCTTGATGCGGTCGAACTGGAACCGCCGGAGATAGCTCAGCGACGACCAGCCGGTGCCGAAATCGTCGAGGGAGAGGCTGACGCCGAGGTGTTTCAGATTGCGCATTGCGGCGATGGTGATCTCGGACTCGTCCATGGTGAGGCTTTCGGTGAGTTCAAGGTCGAGCCATCTGGGGTCGAGGCCAGTTTCATGCAGGATGCCCTCAACGGTGCTGACAATGTCGCCCTTGGCGAATTGCTGTGCGGAAAGATTCACCGCCATGCGTACGGGAGGAATGCCCTGGCGCTGCCATTCGGCATTCTGACGGCAGGCGGTTTCGAGAACCCACCGGCCCACCTCCGCCATGAGGCCCAGTTCTTCCAGCTGAGGAATGAACTGGCCGGGCGAGATCAAGCCCAGCTCGGGATGATGCCAGCGCAGCAGTGCTTCCACGCCGTTGATGACCCCGGTCGACGTGCAGACCAGTGGCTGATAGTGCAGAGAGAACTCCCCGCGAGTGAGCGCGTGGCGCAGATCGGTCTGTAGTTTTTGGCGGCGGCGGGTGGCTGCGGTCATCTCCGCGGTGAAAGAGAGGCAGGCACCACGGCCGGCGCTCTTGGCCTGATACATGGCGGAGTCGGCGTTCTGCAGCAGGACCTCGGGTTGTTCACCATGAGCGGGATATTCACTGATGCCGATGCTGACGCCGAGGTGAACCTCGTGACCCTCGATGCGGTACGGCCGATTCAGGGTCGCCTGAACCCGCTGGGCTGCCTGCTCAATTTCTTCTGAACTGCTGGCGAGCGGGATCGCGATCACGAACTCGTCGCCGCCGATGCGCGCGACGGTGTCGCTCTCGCGGAGGCAACTGGTCAGGCGCTTTGCAACCTCCTGGAGGACCGAGTCGCCGACATAATGGCCGAGCGAATCGTTGATGGACTTGAAGTGATCGAGGTCCAGCATCAGAACGCCGACGCTTTTGCAGTTGCGGGTAGCGAGCGCAATCGCCTGCACCAGCCGGTCATGCAAAAGAGCGCGATTAGGCAGACCTGTGAGTTCGTCATGCAGCGCCATGTGGCAGATGCGGACTTCAGCTTCCTTGCGGTCTGTGATGTCGCGGGAAATACCCATGGTGCCGATGATGCGGCCGGAGCGATCGCGCAGCGGAACCTTGGTGGTCAGCACCCAGGCTTCGCGGCCGTCGGGCCAGGTTTCTTTTTCTTCCTGGTCCACCACCGGCTCTCCGGAGGTGAGGATCTTCCTCTCGTCATCGAAGGCCTGATTGGCATGCTCGGCGCTGAAGAAGTCGAAGTCGGTCTTGCCGACCAGATCGGCAGGGCTGGCCACGCCGAAGCGCTTTGACGTTCCGCGACTGACGCGGACGAAACGGCTTTTGCGATCTTTGAAGAAGACACTGTCGGGAATGTGGTCGAGAAAGGCCTGCAGAAGATAGCGTTCGAGTTCGCGCCGACGGTTGCGTCGCGCCGCCAGCCAGAACAGCGCGGCCAACAGGAGGCACCCGATCGCGATACCCACCGAGCTGAGCTCGGCGAGACCCAAGGCCGCTCCTTGCTGTCCGCCTGCTAAACGTCCCGCGCACACCCTGACAGTGAGAGCGAAACCGAGAAAAACGGCGGTACAGGTGGTGGCGAGATGCCACACCAGTGGCGATGAATTCTTGTGCTGGGCTTTCCGTTCCATATGAAACCGATTTCTCCTGCAAGTCTGAGAATCGGTGAAGGGTAAAGAACGGCAGTTCGGGTCCCGAATTTTATGACGCGCAGGTGGTATAGACCTCCCCAAAGGTGGGAATCAGCCGGATCCGCCCCAGCCCCTTTGCTGCCGGAGAGCAGGACATTACGACGCGGAGGTTGCGGTGCGACCTGAAGCGGCGCGGTCAGTTACCCTGAGGACAGGTGCATTCCAAGATGGCAACGATCAGACAGGAAGACTTTATTCAGAGCGTGGCGGACGCGCTGCAGTACATCAGCTACTACCATCCGGTGGATTACATCACCAGCCTCGGGCGCGCCTATGAGCGGGAGCAGTCGTCGGCGGCCAGGGATGCCATCGCGCAGATTCTGGTGAATTCGCGTATGTGCGCGGAAGGGCACCGGCCGATTTGCCAGGACACAGGCATCGTCACGGTCTTTGTGAAGATCGGTATGGATGTGCGCTGGGACGCGACGATGACTGTCCAGGAAATGGCCGATGAGGGGGTGCGGCGGGCCTATCTGAATCCCGATAACACGCTGCGGGCGTCGATTTTGGCCGATCCGGCAGGAGCGCGGAAGAACACAAAGGACAATACGCCGGCCGTCGTCAGCATCGAGATGGTGAAGGGCGGAGAGGTCGAGGTGACGGTCGCGGCGAAGGGTGGGGGTAGCGAGGCCAAGTCGAAGTTCGCGATGCTGAATCCATCGGACTCGGTCGTCGACTGGGTGCTGAAGACCGTCCCGACCATGGGCGCGGGCTGGTGTCCGCCGGGAATGCTGGGGATCGGGATTGGCGGCACGGCGGAAAAGGCGATGCTGCTGGCAAAGGAATCGCTGATGGATCCGATCGACATGCGCGAGTTGCTGGATCGCGGTCCGAAGAACGGGCTCGAAAAGATGCGCATCGAGATTTACGAGAAGGTGAACCAGCTGGGGATTGGCGCGCAGGGACTCGGCGGGTTGACGACGGTGCTCGACGTGAAGATCCGCGACTATCCGACGCACGCGGCGAATCTGCCGGTGGCGATGATCCCAAATTGCGCGGCGACGCGGCATGCGCACTTCGTGCTGGATGGTTCGGGTGCTGTGGCGCTGGAGCCGCCTTCGCTGAAGGACTGGCCTGAGCTGACCTACGACGTTTCGAGCGCGCGGAGGGTAAATCTCGACACCGTGACGCGGGCGGAAGTGGCGACGTGGAAGCCGGGCGAGGTGGTCCTGCTGCGCGGCAAGCTGCTCACCGGACGAGACGCCGCACACAAGCGCATGACGGACATGCTGAACCGCGGCGAGAAACTGCCGGTCGATTTCACGGATCGGTTTATCTATTATGTTGGGCCGGTGGATCCGGTACGCGAGGAAGTGATGGGTCCGGCGGGGCCTACGACGGCGACGCGCATGGACAAATTCACCCGCCAGATGCTGGAGCAGACCGGCCTGTTGGGGATGATCGGCAAAGCCGAGCGCGGGCCGGCAGCCGTTGAAGCGATCCGCGATAACCATGCCGTGTATCTGATGGCGGTGGGCGGCGCGGCGTATCTTGTCTCGAAGGCGATTCGCGCGGCGCGGGTCGTGGCGTTCGAGGACCTGGGCATGGAGGCGATTTACGAGTTCACGGTGGAGGACATGCCGGTGACGGTGGCCGTCGATGCACAGGGGACGTCAGTGCACGAGACGGGTCCGCGGGAGTGGAAGGCGAAGATTCAGTCGGAGTTTGCGGGCGTGCCGATATTGGCATAGGCCGAAACTGATCTTTCGTCGTTGCATCAATGAAGAAGGTTGCTGCGGAGGATTCAATGGCGAAGTTCGTGCTGTCCGATGATCCGGAGTGCTGGCCTGCTCTTCCGCTCAGCGAGTGGAAAGATACCTGCGCGACCCTGCACATGTGGACGCAGGTGGTGGGCAAGGTCCGGCTGATGCTGACGCCGCTGGTGAATCACTGGTGGAATGTGCCGTTGTACGTAACCGCGCGTGGGTTGACGACCTCGCGGATCCCTTACGGGGCAAGTGCCTTCGAGTTGCGCTTTGATTTTCTGGCGCACCAGTTGGTGCTCGAAACCAGCGAGGGCACAGTGAAGACGCTGGCTCTGCAACCACAGACTGTTGCCGCGTTCTACCAGTCCTGCATGGAGATGCTGCACAGCGAGGGCATCGAGGTGAAGATCTGGCCTGTGCCGGTAGAGGTGCCGAATCCGATCCCTTTTGATCAAGACACCGTGCACGCATCGTATGACGCAGCGATGGCGGAGAGGTTCTGGCGCATCCTGCTGAGTGTGGATGCCGTGTTTCAGGATTTTCGGGCGGAGTTTATTGGGAAGGTCAGCCCGGTGCATTTCTTCTGGGGGAGCTTCGACCTCGCCGTGACGCGGTTCTCCGGACGGAAAGCTCCGGAGCGGCCGGGCGCAGACCCCGTGACACGCGAGGCGTATTCCCATGAGGTGAGCAGCGTTGGTTTTTGGCCCGGCGGCGGCGGCGTTCCCGATGCGGCCTTCTATTCCTATGCGGCGCCGTCGCCGCAGGGGTTTGCCGAAGCGCGGGTGCGGCCCGATGCGGCGCATTGGGACAAGGGAGTCGGAGAGTTTTTGCTCATGTACGAAGATGTGCGCACCAGCGCATCGCCGAGCCGAGCGCTGCTGGAGTTTTGCCGCAGCACGTATCAGGCTGCGGCGCGGTTCGGGCAGTGGGATCGCGGCGCGCTCGAACGCACGGCATAGTTTGCAGAGTGAATCGGGCCTCGATGAATTTTGACTGTGAGGGAGGATTGCGATGGCGGCGGAATGTTCACACCTGGGGACGATCAAAGTGACGACCACGACGACGCATGTGTGTGCGGAGTGCGTGAAGATGGGAGATCGCTGGGTGCATCTGCGCCTGTGTCTGGAGTGCGGCAATGTCGGCTGTTGCGACTCATCGAAGAACAAGCACGCGACGAAACACTTTCACGCGACGAAGCACCCGCTGATGCGATCCATTGAGCCGAACGAAAACTGGGTGTGGTGCTACGTGGATGACATGGCGCCGGGCGAGATTCGCCACGGGGAGTTTGTAGCTGAGTAAGACTCCTGCGAAGGCAGAAGTTTGGTGCGAAAGGGGGGACTCGAACCCCCACGGGTTACCCCGCCAGATCCTAAGTCTGGTGCGTCTG